>NZ_JAEBDZ010000004.1:0-516591 GCF_046548675.1 Amycolatopsis sp. cmx-8-4 | reverse complement strand
GGACGTCCGCGAGTGGATCAAGGACTGGAACGAGGACCCCAAGCCGTTCGTGTGGAAGAAGACTGCCGAAGAGATCCTCGACTCGCTCGCCCGATATATCTCACGAATTTCCGGCGCAGGACACTAGTTGGGCGTATGCGACCGCAGTCACTGTGCCGGTGTGGCCGGTGAGGGTGGTGATCTGCTTGCCGGTTGCGAGGTTCCAGACTCGCACTGTTCCATCGGCGCCGCCGGTGATCGTGACCGGTTGGTCATCTAGTTGGGCGTATGCGACCGCAGTCACCGAGCCGGTGTGGCGGGCGAGGGTGGTGATCTGTTTGCCGGTTGCGAGGTCCCAGACCTGGACACTTCCATCCGGGCTGCCTCCACTGATCGCGATCGGCAGGCCGCCGATCTCGCCGCACGCGACGGCGTACACCGTGTCGGTGTGGCCAGTGAAAGTGGTGATTTGCTCACGTGTTGCGAGGTCCCAGACCCGCACCGTCTGGCCCTCGCCGCCAGTGATCGCCACCGGGTGGCCATTGAGTTTGCCGTAGGCGACTGCTTCCACCGCGTTCGTATGGTCCGTGAAAGCAGTGATCTCCTCTCCAGTCGAGATGTCCCAGACCCGTACCGTTCCATCCGTGCTGCCGGTGATGGCGACCGGGCGGTCATCGAGATGGCCGGATACGACGGCGGTTACGAACCCAGTGTGACCGCTAATTGTGGCGCGCAGGGCGCTGGTGGTTTGTTGGCCAGTAGCCCAGCGTGGTGGCCAGAGCAAAGGTGCGGCAAGCTCGTGTTGCAGGCGAGTTGCGGAGAAGCGCGCAGCGTCAGTGGCAAGGATTTGGCGTCGGCGCGGCGCTGGCAGTTGTCGATGTCGTGCCGCAGAGCAGCGATAGACAGCGCAGGTGAGGGCGCCGTCTTCGGTCGATACCTTGTGCAGAGCAAGAAGAAGAGCGTCGGGATCGGCGTGGACGAGGTAGTCAGCATCGGCAATGAGCGCGTCGATCTGCCCTGCGAGCGCGGCGTGGGTCGAAAGGTGCCGCAAAGTGTAGGGATGGGCGCGAGTCCAGTCACGGTAGCCGTCGAGCGTGCGCGGTACCCGCCTCACCAGTACCTCGACGATGGCCGCGTGCATGGCAGTAGTGTCGACGCCGTTGCTCAGGTGGTCGGCGAGGGCTTGGTGGTAGAGCCGGTAGGTGGAGCGGCCGTCCTCGGTGGCTTCGACCACATAGGAGCCAGCGTGCTTGCGCAGCCAGATTAGGTCTTCGTCGGTGTAGTCAGTGCCGGCAGCGTGGGACGCGACGGCAGCCCAGATGTCTTCCCAGGGCAGGCCCTGGCCTTCGGCGAACGCCAGTGGGCGCAGTAGATTCCGGACTTTGGTCGCGTTGTGGCCGAGGCGCGTTTCGAGGTCATGGCGCATCGCCTCGCCGGGGTACGTCGGCAACGAGCTGCGCCAGGCGGGATCGTTCGGGTCGGCGACGCGGTCTTGGGCGGCGAGGGTGGCGGTAGTGATCCGTGCGACCAGAAAAGACGGGTCGGCGGCTGTGGCGACACCGTCCGCGACAGCACGGATCAGCTGGGGCGGTTCATGGAGGTAGGGGCTATTCGGGGCAGCTTCGAGCAAGCCGCGGGCGGCGTAAGCGGTCAGTGCCTGCAGATCGGCGTAACGGTCGGAGTCCAGGTCGACAGCATCCTCGCGGTCGAGGCCAAGGCGATCGAGGAGAAAGTCTCGGGTACCTAACAGCAGCCGTAACCGTCCCGCCGCGTGCTCGATGAGGGGCTGCAGCAAGCGGCGGATGAGGTGGTCGGGGTCGCCGGCTTCGTCGAGGGCGTCGATGAGTACAGTCAGCGGCCGGTCTCGATCGCTGAGGTGTTCTAGCAGTTGGCCGGGTGTACTGGCGTGGGAGTGGACGGCGGCGGCAATGCCGGTCAGGACCTGGTCGGTTGTCAGGCTCTGGGCGTAGATCGCGACATCCACTGCGGCGGGGTCGGGTACGGCTGCGGCGGGGAGTCCGAGGGCGTGCAGGGGTACGGTGACGCGGCGTTCGGGGTGGGTGAGGGTGGCGACGAGGCCGAGGACGGCGGTTTTCCCGGATCCGGGGTTGCCGGTGACTACCTGTAGTGATCGGGCCGGGTCGGGGTGGTGCAGCCAAGTGGTGATTTCCAGCAGAGCGGTGTGTCGGCCACAGAACCACCACCCGTGCGTGCTGTGTGCGGTGTGGCCGCCCATGGCGCGGACAAGCAGCCGGGTTCGGAGTTCGGTGTCGCGGCGGTCGGCTTGGACGTCGAATTCGCTGGCGTGCTGGATGGCCAGGTCGACCTCGGTCATGGCCGGGTTGTGGCGCGGGTTGGGCAGGAACGGTGGGATCTGCCCGGTGAGGCCGGCGATGCTGGACCCGATTGTCTGGTAGCCAGGTTTGTCCGCGCTGGCGTTCATTGCGGTGATCACGGAGTCAAGGGGAAGAGTGTCTGGGTTGGTGCCGGCGGTGGGGAGGCTGTGGACTGCGGCGTGCAGCAGCCGGGGGAACGCGCCGGTCTCGGCCTGCTCGGCTGGCTGCGCCGAAGTGATCACGACCAGTCCGGAACCGTGGTCGTCGCCCCAGTTGCTGGTCATAGAGGTGATCGCGGCCGCGGTGAGTTCGTTGCCGCCATGGCCGGAGTAGCAGGTGTCCAGCATCAGCAGCACTCTGCGGACCTTAGTACCGAGCAGCAGCTTCCGAGCCAGCTCCGCGGTCGGCAAGGCGTCTTCGATGTCGTCTGGTGTCGTGTCCGTGGTGAGGAGGACGTGCTCGTGGGTGGCGTCGAGTACTTCGCCGTGGCCGCCGATGTAGACCGCTAGCAAGTCGTCCTCGCGACGATCGTTGTCGCGGCAGAAGTCCCGCAGCAGCTTCGTCAGTTGGCCACGAGTCGGGTTTAGGCCGAGATCGCTGATATGTTCGTATCCGAGATCCCGCGTGAACAGCCCGACGAGTTCGTCGCGCGCGGTTGCCAGGCATGGCCGGTCCCAGCTCGGTTGATTTGGGTAGTGCGCGATGGCCGTCGCGATCAGGTACCGCCGCGGCCCCTCCTCATCAATCGGCATGTAAGCCTCCTGCGATGGCGGCGCCGGTGAGCTTGTCGGTGAGGTAGGCGGTGACGGCGTGGGCGTGGGCGCCGTTGTGCACGACGGCGTTTCCCACCCCCCGCCCGAACCGGGGTCGCAGGTCCTTTTCCAACGCGACGATGTCGCCGTGGTCGGAGATGTTCGTCCAGGCCAGCTCGTCCGAGCCGGGCCAGGCGCCAAGCCCGTCACGAGGGGCCGGGTCCAGCCGCTCGAAGATTAGGTTCGCGATCCCCAGCGGCGACCCCAGCGTCACCAGCGCCCGCACCTGATGGCCGGGCATCGCCGCGAGCGTCTCGTACGCGACCACCGACCCGAGCGAGTGCGCCACCACCACCTGGGTGTCCTCGGTGATCAACTCCGCGACCGTGGCTCGCGCTGCCTTCCGCAGGTTCGGGTCCTGCAGGTAGCGGCTGACCTGCTTGAGGTCGAACACCATCGCTCGCAACGCCAGGCCCCCGAAGAAACGGGAACGGGACAGTTGCCGCAGCGCCGCCTGGACCGAGCCGGGCGCTCGCACGAGTGTGTCCGCCGCCGGCGGCGCGACCTTCGGATCCACCCGCGCGGTCTCCCGCCACCACGCCAGCAAGAGTTCCTCCTCCAGACCGGCGTCGACGTCATTGGCGGTGAAGATCGGATCGCCGACGGCCAGGCGTTCCCCGGCTGGGCGGAACAGGTGCCCGTAGAACGCCATAACGACATCGCCGGCGCTGACAGCGCCGTGGTGATTGGCGCGAGTGAGTCCGTCCAGCAGCGCAGGCCTCCAATCGCGGAGCAGAAATTCCTCGCCGGCGGCTTGTTGGCCGATGCCGTGCACGCAGACGATCCGCCCCACCATGTCTCCTCACACGAAAGCACACCCCTGAAGGGAGCACTACGGCTAGTGATCGTCAGTCACGCTGGCGTCGTTCCGCCGCAGACTGCTGACCACCCGAATGGCCCATTGGTCCGACGCGATCGAAGGTTCTGCCAACCTCGCTTGGCCTATCTGAAGCGGCGGCTGCAGGGTCCGCTATTGGCTGCGAGTGAACCTGACGATGTTTGATTAGTCCGTTCGTGTGGTTGGGGTATGGAGCCGGAACGAGTGCGGCCACAGTCACGACCACAAGCTGAAGCGCGTGCACAGGCGATCGCTGCATGCGGTTCAGACGGCAAAGGATGGGCGCGGACACGGGAGGTCGAGGTGCGCGGTGACCACGACCAGCCGCGCCGTTACTTGATCGCGACGGCGTTCGCACGGTATTGGAAAGCACCTCAGTGGGACCGGCCCGGACTGGTCGAGGCCCGTGAGCAAATCATCAGGCTGTTCACACAAGAGCTCGGCTACGAGCACGTTAGCGGCCTTGGCCTGAACCCCGGCAAGGTGCAGTTGACTGATCAGCTGCGGGACTTCTGTCGCGACCCTGCGCGCCGTTCCGACGACTTGGTCGCTGTCTATATAGGCGGGCACGGCGAGGTTCTCGACGCGACCCACGAACACGTATTGCTCACCTCGGACACGGCCCCGGACGACCTCGCACGGGCTCTGCCGACAGCAGAGTTAGCGCGCAGCATGCTCCTGGATACCGGGATCCGGCGTGTACTGCTGATGCTGGACACCTGCTACTCCGCGCATGGCGGGAACGAACTGACCGCGGCCGCGCTCACGTCAATGACGAGCACCTGGGGCCACGGCGACGAGTCTGGCCTGGTCGTGATCGCTTCGGCCCACCCTGCAGAACAGGCCGAGACCGGTGCGTTCCCCCGGCTGTTGCAGACGGCCGTAGACGGATTGCCCGTCGCCGGTCACAACCCTGACTCACTGCCCTTGGACTCGGTAGTCAAGGCGATGAACGCCAACGCCGACAAACCCAGCCACCAGCACATCGGTATCACCCTGGTCGGGTTGACCGGCGAAATCCCGCCGTTTCTACCCAACCCGCGCCGGGACAGGCAGATGACCGAGGTCGATCTGGCCATTCAGCAGGCCGCCGAATGGCAAGCTCAAGGTGAACGCCGCGACGCCGAGCTTCGCACCCGGCTGCTGGTCCGTGCCATGGGGGGCCACGACGGACGCAGCTGGTGGTTCGCCGGCCGGCACGAGGCCCTATGCGACATCACAGCCTGGCTTCACGCGCCCTCGCCGGACCGGCCTCTACTGGCAGTCACGGGCGACCCGGGGTCTGGCAAGACCGCGGTCCTCGGCCTGATCGCCGCAGTCACCCAACCGGACCGGCGCAACACCGTCCCGCTGCACGCTCTCAGGCTTCCCCCGGGAGCCGTGCCGGCGGTTGGCGCGGTCGACGTGGCGATCTACGCCCAGAGCCTGACTACTGAGCAGGTCTTGCGGGGCATCGCGGCTGCTGCCCAGGTGCACGCGGCGTCCCCTGGTCAGCTTCTAGACCAGCTCTCCGGCAGGCAGACCCCGTTGACGGTGCTGATCGACGCGGTCGACGAGGCAGCCGACCCCGACCACCTTGCCCGCCGCCTGCTTCACCCACTTGCCGAATACGCCGCGGGCAGGTTGCGGTTTCTCTTGGGTACCCGTCCCTACCTGCTCGATCGGCTTGGTCAGCGGCGCGAAAGCTCGGCCAATCTGGTCGACTTGGACGCCGACCGATATGCCGACCTCGTTGCCTTGACTGCCTACGCCGCTCGAGGTCTCCTCGACAGCAACTCCGGCAGCCCCTACCGACACGAATCACCGCAGCTACTTCGAGCCGTAGCTGACGCGGTCGCCGTATCGGCTCACCCGTCATTTCTCGTCGCCCGCATCACCAGCACCACGCTCGCTGCGCAGGAGCGGGTCGCGGATCCTCATGAGCCGGGCTGGCAATCGAGCCTTCCGCGGTATCCGGGCGAGGCGATGCGTCGAGATCTGCAGATCCGGCTCGGCGACAACGCGGGGAGAGCCCGCGACCTGCTCCGTCCACTCGCGTTCGCCGAGGGCCAGGGCCTGCCCTGGGAGGACATCTGGGCCGCCGTTGCGACCGAAGCCACCGGAACGGCATACAGCGACGACGACCTGCTCTGGCTTCGCCGGACCGCCGGCTCCTACGTCGTCGAAGCCATCGAATCCGGTCGGTCCACCTACCGCCTTTACCACCAGGCCCTCGCCGATCACCTCCGATCTGGAACTGACCCGGCGACTATGCAGCGCGCCATCGCCGCGGTTCTGGCAAAGCAGGTCCCCCGCAACCTGGACGGCTTGCGCGATTGGGCTCGCGCCCATCCCTACACGCTGCGCCACCTCGCCAGCCACGCCGCGGCCGCCGGCGAACTGGACAATCTCATCACCGACGCTGACTACCTCGTCAACGCCGAGCCAGAAACCCTCCTTCATGCTCTCCGCCTGACAACGAGCACGGAGAGCATGCTCATCGCCGCGATCTATCGCTGCTCCGCAGACCTGCACCGAACGCTTCCACCGCAACGGCGATGCCACGTCCTTTGCGTCGATGCCGCCCGATTCACCGCTACCCGGCTTCACCGGCAATTGTCCGCTTCGCTCGCTTGGCCGCCGCGGTGGGCTACCGGACAGCAGACCGACCACGCCCTTCGCACCAGTTTCGGCGAACACACCGGCCCGGTCAGCTGGGTGACCTGCGGGTCACTCGATGGCCGCTCGGTTGCTGTCACCGCCTGCGCCGATGGCGCTAGGGTCTGGAACCTGGCGACGGGTACGGAGATCGTCCGATCGGCCGGATTCGTCTCGGCACTTGCCGTTTCCTGGGAAGGTTTCGCCGGAAGGCCGGTTGCTGTGAGCGGCGGGCAGCTTGGAGAAGTCCGCGTGTGGGACTTGGCGACCGCGAAATTGATCAGCACCTTCGGCGAGCGCGCTCACACGGTGGAGACATTGGCGTGCGGCACGTTCCACGGCCGACCGTGCGTAGTAACCGGTAGCAGGGACCAGACCGCGCGCGCATGGGATCTCGAGTCCGGTGAAGAGATCTCCCAGTTCACGCAGCACACAGGGAAAGTGATCGCTGTGGCTTGCGGTGTGCTCGATGGCCGGCCGGTCGCAGTGAGCGGCAGTTGGGACCGTACGGCGCGGGTCTGGGACCTCACGACGGGCTCGGAGATCAGCGCCTGCACCGGACACGATGGCCCAGTCGATGCCGTCGCCTGGGGTCTACTGGCAGGCCAGCCTGTTGTCGTGACCGGCAGCCGGGACTACACCGCACGAGTGTGGAACCCGAAGACCGGCGAAGAGATCATCAAGTTCACCGGGCACATCGGGCACGTGGATGCCGTCGCCTGCGGTGAACTCGACGGCCGGGCGGTGGCCGTGAGCGGAAGCCGCGACTTCACCGCACGGGTGTGGGATCTGGAGACCGCTTCGGAGATCGTCGCTTTCACCGGGCATTCCCGCTCGGTGATGGCCGTGGCGTACGGCGTACTCGAAGGCCAACCTGTCGTGGTGACCGGAGGAGGTGACGCCACCGCCCGCGTCTGGCATCTTGCTATGCCGAGCTCCGACCGGCCGAACCGGCATGGACACCTCGGCGACATTGTCGCCCTGGGGGTAAGGCAGGACGCCGGTCATCTAGTGGTGGTGACCGGAAGTTACGACGGCACCGCACGAGTACGGGATCTTGCAACCGGCGAGGAGAAGTTGAATTTCGGCGGGCACAATGGTCCGGTCGACGCCGTGGCGTGCGGGGATCTCGACGGCCGGCCGGTCGCGGTGTCAGGCAGCTACGACGGCACAGCACGGGTGTGGGATCCGGTCACCGGCGACGAAATCATCGTCTTTGAGGACTGCGGCGGGGCGGTGGCAGCAGTCGCCTGCGGCAGGCTCGGTAGTCGCTTGGTCGTGGCCACGGGTACATATGAGGGTTCGGTGCGGGTGTGGGATCCAATGACCGGTGGCCGACTCCTCACCTTGGGAAATGGCGGAAGTTCGGTGGGTGCGGTGGGGTGCGGGATGTTCGGTGGACGCTCGATTGTCGTGACCGGTGGCGACGACCGGGTAGCCCAGGTGTGGGACCTCTCGACGGGGAAGAACGTCGTCACATTCGCGGGGCATCACGGTTCGGTGACCGCTGTGACCTGTGGAGTGTTAAACGGGCGACCAGTTGCGGTGACGGCAAGTAGTGATCGAACGGCCAAAGTGTGGGATGTAGTGACAGCGAGAGAACTCGTCAGTTTCGGCGAGCATGCGGGCTCAGTAGCCGCGGTGGCCTGCGGAACGATCGACGGCCGCGCAGTCGCTGTCACCACCGGCGCAGATCAGACAGTACGGCTTTGGGATCTGGCGACAGCGGTTGAGATTGGCATCTTCGATCACCAGTGCGTCGGCCCGGTCGCGTTCGGCCCCACTTGTGAGATAGTCATCGCGAGCGGCTGGGATCTCGTTGTGCTGGAACGGAGGCCTTTTTCGGCCGTCTGAGGAATAGCGTGCTGGCTGAATATGTGGATTGTCGCGGTCGAAGAAGGCAAGACGTTAGTCTGCGCCGACGACGATCTATGGCCTTTGTCAGGCGTCGTGCATCAGAAGTGACTTCGGGACCAAACTTCAAAGGATGACCCCGATGAACGGGGTGTAACTCGGACATAGCTGGTTGACCGCGTTGCGCAGCGCCGATGACGTCGTCGGCGACCGCAGGGCGGACGCGCAGCGTGCCTACCTGTCGAACTAGGGGCGATTTAAGGGCGATATTGCGGGTCGAGCGAGACCAATTGACGTCGATTGAGGGCATGAACGATTGCAAAATCCCAGCGAGATCGACTGACGTCGACTCGAAACGACTCGAACCAATAATCCGGAGGGTTCTTGGTTCGAGTCCAAGCGGGGGAGCAAAAGCCCAGGCCAGAGGCCTGGGCTTCTTTGTGTCCGGAGTCAGCGGCGTTGGTGTCCATTTGACGATCGTCCAATGATTGGCCCGCTGACCTGCGGGACCGGGCTGCCATGGTCCGCTAGCTGGCCGCGTCGACATCAAGACGCAACCCTGTGGGCTCGGCGGCTGCCGGGATGCGCCATGCCGCATGTGGCGCGGTGACCCGCTCCTCTCTGTGGTTATGGAGTTCAGAGTCGAAGCCGTGACGTTGGCCCGTGTGCTCGGTCGAGCGTGCGCCCGCGGCACTGCTCAGCTCGGGGCCTTGAAGTTGATGTCTGTGACCGGAGGCCTGGCCGGCTGCGGTGTTGGTGCCGCCGTCGTGCTGTCGAGTGATCTAGGACGCCGAACTCCGATGACCTGGACGCGGCCCAGAGCCGAGACGCTGGCCCTGCCGATCGACGCGCTCGCCTTGTTGATCTTGCACGACTACAAGACTGGAGACGGCTGGAACTGGCAGAACTGGACGAGAGACGCCGAGCAACGGGGGTACCGCCCGGGATCGTGAAATCGGCCGCGCGCTGTCAGAAGGCTGGAGTTGGTTGATGACTCACGGTCTGGTCGTACGTGATCCGTCGCAGCCGTCTGCAGACGCATATATCGCCAGTCGCCTGGGCGAGGAGACGCTGCGGTACGGCGTCGGCAATTCCTGCTCGGTGAGTACGACGTCGCCGTGTTCGTGGCCATGCGAGAGGTGGAGATCCGCGTCCGAGACCTCGCCGGCGCGTCGGACTCGGACCTGGGCACCAAGCTGATCGACAAAGCGTTCGCACCCGGGATCCCCGGGGTTCTGGTCGACCCCAAGACCGAGCCAGGCGAGCAGCAGGCGATGCTGATTCCGTCTGGGAGACAAGACCAGTCGCTTCGGCGAATCTCAGGAGCTCACGTGTTTCGGTTTCGTAGCCGGGTTTCCCCATATTTGCAAATGGATTGCTCCCGGGCTCGGTAGCCGAAGCCGGTAAACGTCGTTGTTGAGGCGAGTTCCCTCCTTGCCCGCGCGGAGGGAGCCGACGATCTCCTCGACGACAGTGGCATCGATGCCGGGAACGCTGATGTACCTGCTCCGTGCTTGCTCGATCGACTTCGACATAGAAACCGCGCTGCTTGAAGCTGTTGTGCTTGCGGCCCACTCGTCGATTTCTGCCAGCAAGTCCATGTTCTCGCCGATTTCGGGTGGCCGTGCGCCAAACCGGTACCGCTCCTGAACGAGGAAGTCGTACACCAGCTTCAGCTTGTGCTGGTCAGCCAGATGCTCGCGAGCTTGGGATTGACGAACGGTTCGCCCTCCGGCGCGTAAGCGATCTCGACCCGTCTTTCGTGGATGGCGATCGCCTTGCCGGACTCGTCGTGGTTGAAGCCGAGAGCCGGACCACGGACTCGATCGAGATGGCGGAGTCCGAAGGGTGCACTGCACCGCCCCGCCGGGCAAAGAGCACTGACCACGCTGGTTTGCGTGGCGTGCTGGTGAAACACGGTTGCCGTTCCTGCGTTCACGCTCGTTGGCAGGTTCGTGCTCGGACGCGTCACGAAGGCCCTCGACCGGAGGCGCGAGCGACGAGATGAGCAGACGAACCGGCAGCCGAAATTCGAGCTGACCCACTTGTCCGGGTCCGGCTATCGCCTGCAGAACATCGGCGACGCCACGGCGATCGATGTCTACAGGAATCTTCCCCTGTTCACTGTGACGGGTCGGATGGAGACGAGGGAGATGACAGCCTTGCCACGCCGGGGCGCTACCCGCGTGTGACAGGGCTGCCTTCTCCTCACGTGCCGAACGTCGAGTGAACAGTCCACAAGGGACAGCGGTCCGCGATCGTCGCGTGTGGACCACGATGGGTCGGCCGGGCGGGCGCGCCGGGCCAGATCGCGATGCTACTGAGCCGAGACCGCCGGGACGTCGGCGGCCGGTTCGCTGTCGGCCGGCGCGCTCGCCTGGCCGGTCGGCGGCATCCGCCGGTGTGTGGCGATCACCAGGCCGGCGACCAGGACCACCAGGCCGGCACAGATCACGCCGTAGACGTTCAGGCTCGCGGCGAACGCCCCGTGCGCCGCGCCGAGCAGGCCGGAGCCGGTGGGTGCCGGCAGGGTGGCGGCCTCGGCGACGGCACCGGCCACGTTCTCCCGCGCCACGTCGACGGCTTCGGAGGGGACGCCGGCCGGAACCGCGTCGGCGAGCTGGCTCCGGTAGACCACGGCGCCGATGCTGCCCAGCAGAGCGACACCCAGCGCGGCGCCGGCCTCGTTGGCCACCTGGACCACCGAGGAGGTCTGGCCGACCTTCTCCGGCGGCACCGCGCCGATCACCAGGCCGGTGCCCAACGACATCAGTGGCGCCTGGCCAAGCGCGATCACGGCGAAGCCGATGATCAGCGGGGCGGGACCGGAGCCGGCGTCCACGAACGCGAACGAGGCGTAGGCGACGGCCACGGCGACCAGGCCACCGCCGATCAGGTACGCGGGCCGCACCCGGCGCGCGAGGATCGGGGCGTAGGTGGAGGCCGCGGTGGTCAGCACCGTGCCCGGCAGCAGGCACAGCGCGGCCTGCAGCGGGGTCAGGTTGGCCACCGACTGGAAGAACTGCGTGATGAACAGCATGCAGGAGGCGCTCACCAGGCCGTAGATCAGCAGCCCGGTGAGCATCCCGCTGAACGAGCGGTTGCGGAACATGGCCAGGTCGAGCATCGGGTTCTCCAGCCGCAGCTGCCGGCGCGCGAACAGCACGCCGAGCACGACGCCGACCACCCCGAGTGCCAGCGGCACCGGGTGTATGCCGTGCCGGGAGAGCTCCTTGATGCAGTAGATGACGGCCAGCATCGCGGCCACCGACAGCGCGGCGCTGACCAGGTCGAGCCGGCCGGCCGCCGGGTTCTTGAACTCCGGCACCAGGATCGGGATGAACACGAGCAGCAGCACCATGACCGGCACGGCGAGCAGGAACACCGAGCCCCACCAGAAGTGCGCGAGCAGGAAGCCGCCGACCACCGGGCCGAGGATCGCGCCGAGTGCGAAGGCGCTCGCCCAGATGCCGATCGCCTGACCCATCTGGGTGCGGTCCCGGAACATGTTGCTGATCAGGGCGAGCGTGGACGGGGCCAGGGTCGCGCCGGCGATGCCCAGCAGCGCCCGCGCGGCGATGAGCATGGCGGGACTGGTGGCGTAGGCGGAGACGAGCGAGGCGACGGCGAAGCACACCGCGCCGATCATCAGCAGCCGCCGCCGGCCGATGCGGTCGCCGAGCGATCCCATCGTGACCAGGAACCCGCCGACCAGGAACCCGTAGATGTCGAGGATCCACAGCTGTTCCACGGTGCTCGGCCGCAGGTCGGCGGACAGGCCGGGCAGCGCGAGCAGCAGCGCGAGCAGGTCGAAGGTGACCATCATGGCGGCCAGGGACAGGACAGCGAGACCGGCCCACTCTCGCCGCCCCGCGCGAGGTGGGGTTGTGTCGATGGTGGTCATGATCTGGATCCCTCCGCATGCAATTCGTCGCTCTGGGTCAGCATGCCCGGAATGTCCCCGCTCCGTCTTCTTCGAGCGTGCTCATCCCCGTCACCGACGGTGTCGGCCGGTCAAAGTTCACAGTGTCCCCGACAAAGCGGGACAAAGTCGGCAACACCCGAGGTGCGCTCGACGATCATGTCGCGCGAACGTGGGCGGTGACCCACCTTCGAACCCACGACAGGCCGAGGACGGGCCTGGGGGGACGTTGGCCGGTGGGTCGTCGTCGACGATACGAAGGTTGAGACCATGACACAGACGAACAACCGGGCCGCGACGGTCGCCACCCGGTTACCGTCGCTGACGGGAATGCGGTTCATCGCCGCGTTGATGGTGTGCAGTCTGCACTTCACGGTTTTTCTGTTCGCCCAGCCGGACCCCACCGCGTGGGCGATCACCTTCCAGCTGGCCGCCACCGGAGTGAGCTACTTCTTCATTCTCAGCGGCTTCATCCTCACCTGGTCGGCACCGACCGGTGACACGCCAACGAAATTCTGGCGGCGCCGCTTCTTCAAAGTCTATCCGAACCACCTGGTTACGTTCGTCGCGGCGATGTTCGTCCTGACTCTGGTCGTCGGCCAGTCGATCGGGGGTTGGAGCTGGCTGCCCAACCTCCTGCTCGTGCACTCCTACTCGCCGGACATCTACGTCCGGGCCGGCTTCAACCAGGTGGCCTGGTCGCTGTCCTGTGAGGCGACCTTCTACCTGTTGTTCCCGCTGCTGCTGCGGCTGGTGAACCGGATCCGGGTGAACCGGCTGTGGGTGAGCGCGGCCGCGCTGGTCGCGCTGATCGCCGCCATGCCGGGCATCGCCGCCCTCACCGCCGCGCCGAACGAGCCGTTCCTGCAGGACGGCGTGACGATGTGGTCGTTCTACCTGGTCTACCAGTTCCCGCCGGTGCGGATGCTGGAGTTCGTCTTCGGCATGGTGCTGGCCCGCCTGGTGCTCACCGGGCAGTGGCGGCGCACCGGCCTCGGCCTCGCCGGGCTGGCCACGCTGGCCGGGTTCGCGTTGACCATGGCCGTCGCGCCCACCTACCGCATCGTCGCGGTCATGGTGGTTCCGCTCGGCATGCTCATCGTGGCCGGCACGCTGTCGGACACCGGGCAACGGCGCAACTGGCTGGCCAGCGCCCCGATGGGCTGGCTGGGCGAAATCTCCTTCTCCTTCTTCATGTGGCACGTGCTGGTCCTGGAGTGCGGCTACTACTGGCTCATCGCCGGCACCGGGCTCGGCACGGCGGCGATCCTCGCCATCGGCGCCGGGCTGCTCGTCGCCGTCGTCGTGGTGGCCTGGCTGCAGTACTCGCTCGTCGAGCGACCGATCATGCGCCGCTTCTCCCGGCCGCGCCGGGCGGCGGCCGCGGTGACGCTGCCGAGCACCGCATCGGACGACCGGACGGACACCACCGACGCGTCGCGGAGCAGCGCCGCGTAGCGCACCGACGCGCCGATCGGGCCACCCGCGGCACCCGCCGCGGGTGGCCTCCACTCGTGGCCGGTCCGGCCGGACGGCGGCCGAGCCCCGGGGGCGAGCGGGTCCGGGACACCGGACCCGCCCCGGCCGCGGTCCGACCACAGTGGACGGTGCGCCGGCCGGTCCCGGCGGTCGTCGCCGAACCCGTGCCGCCGGGCCCGACGCCGAGAACCCGGTGGGCCAGCTGGCTCCACCGGGTTCTCGGCGTGGGTCGTGGCGGGCACCAGCCCGCCGGCTCATTCCGCTTCTGGGTCCCCGAACAACGGGCGCACCTCGACGCCGCCGTCGATGGCCGGCACGAACTTCGCCAGCTCGGCGGCGTGGTCGACGTCGCGCGCCGAGATCACGAAGAACCCGGCGAGCTGCTGGACGGTGTCGTGGAACGGGCCCTTCGCCACGTCGTCGCCGCGGACCGACCTGGCCTCCGACGCCGGCGCGATGGCGTAGCCGGTGACGAACTGGCCGCCGGCCTCCTCGACCTTGCCCGGGACGGCCTCGTGGCCCGCCATGACCTCCGGCGGAATGTCCTCGAAGGCGATCGGCTTGTCGTACACGAGCACCGCGAACTGAGGCATCGTGCTGTCCTCCCTCTGTCGTCGATCAGCTGGTGATCATCCGGAAATGGTGGGTATCCCAGCCATTACTAGCCTCGGATGGCCCGAGGCGGCATCTTCCAGAGTGCGCGACCGCGCACCGCGCACCCGGTCGGGGCAGCTCGATCGACAGGCCGTTGGTCGCCTTCCCCGCCCTCGCGGGTGAGGTGCTCCCAGATGGTTGCCGGCTGCGGGTCGGTGTAGCCCCTGCGCAGGTACGCGGCCTTGATCTTGATCCGGCGCACGTCCGGCGTGCCGGGGTCGCTCGACGCCGACGCCCGGCCGCGCTGTTGTTCCCGAACCAGGTGCCGACGTTGCGCTCCTGTGGTCGAAGTACGGCTCAGGCCGTGCGCTCGGCCGTCACGAACACAAAAGTCCCGGTGTCCACCTTCTCCTCGCGCACCTCCAGGCCGGCGGCGGTGAGCCACTGGCGGAGCTGCTCGAGTTCGAACAACAGGTGGCCCGCCGGGCGGCTGGGGAAGAAGTGCGAGGCCTGCAAGTAGCGGGCGACCGGGTCGTTGCTCCACCGGAAGGTCATCATCGTGAGGATGCCCCCCGGCCGCAGGACCCGGCCGATCTCGGCGATGGCCTGCTCGGCGTCGTCGGGGAAGGCCTGCAGCGCGTTCCACAGGTTGACCGCGCCGACCGTGCCGTCGGCGAAGGGCAGGTTGAGCGCGCTGCCCATGATCGCGGGCACCTCGGGCAGCCTGCTGCGCAGCACGTTGAGCATCGGCAGCAGCATGTCCACGGCCGTCAGCCGCTCCGGGCCGACGGCCTTGGCCACGACCTCGGTCCAGCGGCCCGCGCCCGCGGCCAGGTCCACGACCGGGCCCTCGGTGTCGCGCAGGTGCTCCAGGAGATAGGCGTCCTCGTCGGCCGGGGTGACCTCGTAGCCGATGTTGGTGCCCGCGAGCCGCAGGTAGTTCGGGCGCAGGAAGGTCTCGTAGTACAGGCCCATCTTGGGCATCTCGGAGAGCTTCTGCAGCAGGTCCGCCGTGGCGTCGTGGGCCTCGGCGCCGTCACGGATGCCCGCGGACAGGTCGAGGATGCCGTTGGCACTCGGGTAGGTGGTCGCACACGGGGTGCACCGGGCGCCGCTGTGCTGCAGCTCGACGGGGCCGTGGCAGGTCGGGCACCGCAGCAGCGCGGCCCGCGAGCCGAACATCACGTCGGTCGGGCGGGTTTCACCGTGCTCGATGGTCCAGTCGGGCACGGCGGGGGTCGGCACCTGCACGGGCGGACCGTTGCGCACCGCCCAGTAGGCGATATGACCGCTGAACGCCCACACCGTCAGGGTGTCGTTGTCCCAGTTGGTGCGGATCTGCTCCGCGGACAGCCCGCGCACCGCGGCCTCGGCGTGGGCCGCGTTCTCTTCGTCCATCGTCCACACCGACGGCGCCGGCCACACCTGGCCGAGCACCGGGTGCGCCGGGTCGAGCTCGGTGAGCCCGCGCTCCAGCCTCGTCCGCTCCTCGGGGGAGAGGGCAAGTTCGCCGGTGACGGCGAGGATGCGGTCCCGGTCGCCGGGGAAGTGGGCGAGCAGGTAGATGAGCGCGAGGGTCAGCGGCTGCCCGCTCGCACCACCGCGCACCAGCTCCAGGTAGCGGTCGAGCCCGGCGCGCACCGCGGTGGCGAGTTTGCCGTCCAGGCTCGGGTACTCGGTCTCGGCGAGCAGGCCGAGCAGGATCGCGAGGTACCCCTGGCGGTCCGGACCGGTCTCGTCGAGCGCGGCCACCACGGCGGGCACCGTGTCGAGCGCGACGTCGGTGGCTTTCCCCTCGCTCCACAACGCACCGACGAGTCGCTGGTACGCCGCGTCCAGGCCGTCGTGGGGTGCGGCGGTGAACGCACGCACCAGCCCGGTGGCTGTCGAGCCGGTGTCAGAGGCACTCATACGGGATTCCTCCCAGTGAAGGCGGATAAGCGGGATGGCCGAGAAGAATGGTGCATCGCCGCGAGAGCGCCGGACGTCTTCGGGAATGCGCGGGCCGGGGCAGCGCAATCTGCGAGACGTGGCGACCGCGGCCGGGCGGAGACGATGGTCCCCGTCGACACCGGAATCGGGTGAGTACATGATTGAGCCAGCCACGATCGGCGAGCACTACGACAAGCGCTCGCCCATCGGCGACGAGTTGCGCGACGGCCAGCTGCACATGTGGTACTGGTACGACCGTGAGGACGACGCGTCACTGACCGAGGCCGTCCACCGGATGACCCGCAAGGTGACCGACACCCTCGGTCTGCGTGCGGGTGAGCACGTCCTGGACGCGGGCTGCGGCCCGGGGGAGACCGCGATCCACCTCGCGACGCGGTTCGGGGTGCGCGTCACCGGGATCACCGTGAGCGAATTCGAGATCGAGCGGGCGCGCTCGCGGGCCCTCGCCGGCGGAGTGGGGGACGCGGTCGCGTTCGAGTACGGCGACTTCACGGCACTGTCCTATCCGGACGGCGTGTTCGACGCCGTGCTGGCCCTCGAGTCGCTGCAGAACGCGCCGGACCTCGACGCGGTGCTCGCGGAGCTCTACCGGGTGCTTCGCCCGGGCGGGCGGATCTCGTTCTCCGACTTCAGTCTCGGGGCCCAAGGCGACCCGGCGCGCCTGGCCACCTTCATGGAAACCCTCAAGCTGCCGCGGCTGCCCACACTGCCGAGGTGGCTCGAGCACGCGCGGGACGCGGGTTTCGAGATCGAGGAACACACCGAGTGCGGGCCGCGGGTCTTCGGCATGAAGGGCAAGTACCTGGAGGCAGCGCTGAAGGTGCGCGACACGGTGACGGCCAAGTTCGGCGCGGCCGCGGTCGACGAGTTCTCCCGGCTGCACCACGGTTTCTTCGCCCCGCGCAAGGACCAGATCGGCTATGTGATCGTCTCGGCGCGCAAACCGCGCCGGTGACCGTGCCGGCGCCTCCCGGGTGCCGGCATTCCGAAAGATGCGTCGGCGGTGACCGGCGGTGAAGCTCGATCCGCACCGCTGTCCCGTCGTGAATCTCGTGCAAGTAGTTGTTACATCCCGGACATCGAGGAGGCCCCCGGTGGGACAAGACGTAGGACGCCGCGCGATCGTGCTCGGGGGAAGCGTGGCCGGGCTGCTCGCGGCCCGGGTGCTGGCCGAGTCGTTCGACGAGGTGCTGGTCGTCGACCGCGATGAGCTGACCGGCGTGACCACGCCTCGGCGCGGTGCGCCGCAGGGCCGGCACGTGCACGGGTTGCTGGCCCGCGGCCAGCAGATCCTGGAAGAGCTGTTCCCCAGCTTCACCGCGGGCGCGATCGCCGCCGGCATCCCGACCGGCGACCTCGGTGAGCTCCGCTGGTTCTTCGGCTCGGGCCGGCTGCAGCCGGCCACCACGGGGCTCACCTGTGTGTCGGCGACCAGGCCGGTGCTGGAGTCGCACGTGCGGGCCAGGGTGGCCGCGTTGCCCAACGTGACACTGGTCGAGCGGACCGACATCCTCGGCATCACCACCTCCCGGGACGCCGCACAGGTGACCGGTGCGCGCATTCACCGCCGCGGCGCGGACCGCCCGGAGGAGATCGAGGCCGAGCTCGTCATCGACGCCACCGGCCGCGGCTCGCGGACGCCGGTCTGGCTCGAGGAGCTGGGCTACGGGCGGCCCGACGAGGACCGCGTCAAGATCAACGTCAGCTACACGACGCGGATCTACCGCCTGCGTGACGAGTCCGTGCTGAACGGTGACTTGTCGATCAACCCGGTGGCGGTCCCCGACGCGCCACGGGGTGCGTTCCTCTCCCGCATCGAGGACGGCAAGCTGGTGGTGTCGCTCTACGGCGTGCTCGGTGACAGCGCGCCGACCGACCCCGAGGGGTTCCTCGCGTTCGCGAAGTCGCTGCGCGTGCCCGACATCCACGACGTGCTCCAGGTGGCGGACCCGCTCACCGACGCGGCCGCCTACCGCTACCTGGCCAGCATCCGGCGCCGCTACGAGCGACTGACGCGGTTCCCCGGCGGCTACCTCGTGCTCGGCGACGCCGCCTGCAGCTTCAACCCCCTGTACGGGCAGGGCATGACGGTCGCCGCGATCGAGGCGATCACGCTGCGGGACCACCTCGCGGCCGGCGCGCCGGACGCGGCGGCCTTCCACCGCGCGATCGCGAAGGTCATCGACGTGTGCTGGGACATGGCGGTCAGCGGTGACCTCGGCTACGCCGGGGTCGAGGGCATCCGCACGGCGAAGATCCGGATCGGCAACGCCTACCTCGGCAAGCTGCACGCCGCCGCCACCCGCGACGGCGAGCTGACCCGGCGGTTCATGCGGGTCGCGGGCCTGGTCGACCCGCCGGCCGCGATCATGCGGCCCAGCACGATGCTCCGCGTTCTCCGCAACGCGAACGCGGGCGCCCGGGTGACGCCGCCGGCCGCGGCCGGGGGCGAAGACGTCCAGGGCGCACGCGCCGCCTGACGGCAGGAAGGAAAGGGCGTCATGAGCATTGCCATCGCCGTGCCGGGGGACCCGGCCTACGACGAGGCCACGCGGGTGTTCAACCTCGCCGCGCCGGCGCGGCCCGCGGTCGCGGTGACGGCGGGGTCGGTCGAGCAGGTGCGCGCCGCGCTGCGCTACGCGAGGAGCGGCGGCTTCCCGGTGCGGGTCCACAGCACCGGCCACGCGGCGGGCAGTGCCGCGCCGATGGACGAGGCGCTGTTGATCAGGACCGCCTTCGACGGGCGGGTCGAGGTCGACGTGGACGAGCGGGTGGCGCGGATCCCCGCCGGTGTCCGGTGGGGTGCGGTGGTCGCGGCCACCGCACCCCACGGCCTGGTGCCCCCGCACGGCTCGGCGGCGACCGTCGGCGCCGTGGGCTACCTGCTGCGCGGCGGGATCAGCTTCTACGGCCGTGCCGTGGGGGTGGCCGCGAACAGCGTGCGCGCGATCGAGCTGGTGACCGCGGACGGCGAGTTCCACCGCGTGTCCGCCGACCGGAACCCGGACCTGTTCTGGGCGCTGCGGGGTGGTGGCGGCGGTTTCGGGGTGGTCACGGCGATCGAGGTCGCGCTGTTCCCGGTCACGTCGGTCGTCACCGGAACGACCTTCTGGCCGGCTGCGCACGCCGAGGCGCTGCTGCGGACCTGGCAGAAGTGGACGCTCGACGCGCCGAAGGAGGCCTCGACGTCGCTGCGGATCCTGAACCTCCCGCCGGTGCCGGAGGTGCCGCCGCAGCTGCGGAACGGTCCGGTCGTCGGGGTGGACGGAGTGGTACTGGCCGCGGGTGGCGACGTCGAGCGGGCCCGGCGGCAGACCGCGGACCTGCTCGCGCCGCTGCGGTCGGTCGCGGAGCCGCTGATCGACGACTGGCAGGTCACCGCGGCCGGCGCGGTGCTGGAGACGCACATGGACCCCAGCGACCCCCTGCCGTACGTGGGAGATCACCTGCTGCTGCGGGAACTGGACGACGCGGGCGTCACCGAGTTCGTCCGGGTGCTCGGCGAGGGCTCCGGGTCGCCGCTGGTGATGGCCGGGCTCCGTCAGCTCGGCGGCGCGCTCGCCGGCCCGGACCGGGCCGGTGGGGTGTTCGACCGCGTGAGCGCCTGCTACGCCTACTCCGGCTCGGCGGCGCTGGCCGGGCCGGTCACCGAAGAGGTGATCACCGCGCACTGCGCGGTGGTGCGGGCCGCGCTCGGCCCGTGGGACACCGGCCGGACGGTGCCCACCTTCGTGGACAGCCACCGCCAGCCGCAGGGCCACCTGAGCGAGACCGACCGCGCGGCGGTCGACCGGGTGCGTGCGCGGGTCGACCCCGACGGCCTGTTCCGGACCGACATCGTGCCGGACACCGCCCCCGACGCGACCGCACTGTGACGGGAGGCCGAAACATGGGAACCGAAGACGGCACGGCCACGTTCGCCGTCGCTTCGCCGGCACAAGCCGGGCTGTGGCTCCTGGGGGAGCTGGCGCCCGGCACCCCGGAGCCCGCACTGTGCCGGGCCTACCGGGTGCGGGGCCCGCTGGACCGGGCCGCGCTGCGCGAGGCCTGGCAGACCGTGGTGCGCCGGCACGAGAGCCTGCGCACCACCATCGTGGATCGCGCGGGCCGGCCCGTGCTGCGCGTCGCCCGCGACGTGGAGGACGACGCGTGGCTGTTCGCCGACCTCACGGCGGCCGGCATCATCCGGGTGGCCGACCCGGACGGCGCCGCGGACGTGTTCTGCGCCCGGCTCGAGCCGGACGGCGTGCCCGCCAAGCTGGTCCTCGCGCGGCTCGGCCCCGACGACCACCTCGTGGCACTGGTCGTGCCGGAGACCGTGTGCGACGACGCGTCGCTCGCGATCGTCGTCGACGAGCTCTCCGCCGTGTACGCGTCCACTGTGGACCTGCCGGCGCCCCGGCCGTACACCGACTACGCGAGGCAGGCGTCCGCACAGCACCACCAGCACCTGCGGGACTGGTGGTGCGCCGCGCTGACGCCGCCGCCCGCGCCACCCGCGCTCCCCGTCGACCACCTCCGGGCGGCGGACGTGACCGGCCCGGCGGGCACGCTGCCGTTCGACTGGACGAGCCTGCTCGCGGTCCCGGCCACCGCGGAGCTCGGCGAACCGCACGTCGTCCTGCTCGCGGCGTTCCAGGCCCTGCTGCACCACTACGACCCGGCCGACCGGATCGCGGTCGGGCTGCCGGTGTCCACCCGCCCGGAGGAGTTCGCGCGCAGCGTCGGCACGTTCGAAAACGTCCTCGTCGTGGCCGCGGACCTCACCGGCGCACCGACGTTCCGCGAACTCGTGGGCCGGGTGCGCGCCGCGCTCGCCGACGCACTCGACCACCGCGCGCTGCCGTTCGCCGAGCTGGTCGCCGCACTGGCGGTCGACCGGGTGCCGCACCGGGTCCCCTTCTGTGACGCCGTGTTCGTGGTGCGCGAGCCCGCACCGCCGCTGCGGCTGGCCGGGACGCGGGCGGTGCGGCACCCCGACCGCGGCGGACGGTCCCGTGCCGACCTCACGCTCACCGTCGACGCGGGCGGGGGCACCGGCGCCCTCGGGTACCGCACCGACGTGTTCGAGGCGTCGTCGGCGGAACTCCTCCTCGAACAGCTGCGCACCCTGCTCACCGTCGCGGTCACGGCACCGGACACCCCGGTGCCCGCGCTGCCGCTGGCCGACGGGGACCGCCTGCGCGCCACCGTCCGGGACGCCGACCGCGTGGCGGACGGCCCCGCCCGTGACACGGCCGGCGCGCTGGTGCGGCAGGTCGCCGAGCGCACACCGGACGCCCCCGCGCTGTCCGCGGGCGGCACGCACGTGTCGTACGCGGAGCTGGGCGCCGGCGCCGCCCGGATCACCGGTGCGCTCGGCGCGGTCGCGGGCGAACCCGTGGTGGTGCGCATGGCCGCGGGACCGCGGCAAGTCGCCGCCGTGCTCGGCGTCCTGGACGCGGGCGCGCACCTCGTCTGCCTCGGCGCGGACGAGATGGGCGAGCGGGGGCGCGCGGTGCTCGCCGACGTCCGGCCGGCGCGGCTGGTGCTCGACGGCCCGGCCGAGGGCGACCCGCTGGCCCAGTGGTACGCCGGGGAACTGTCCGGTGTGGTCGTCGACGTCGCCGCGCTCACCGGGGGCGGCGCGGAACCCGTGCCCGTCACCCCCGCCGACCGCGCCTACGTCGCCTACACGTCCGGCTCCACCGGCCGTCCCAAGGGGATCCCGCAGTCGCACGCCACGCTCGCGCAGTTCGTCACCTGGTTTTCCGGCGAGTTCCGCATCGGCCCCGGTGCCCGCCTCGCGCAGTGGGCGGCCCCCGGCTACGACGCCGCCCTCTGCGAGACGTTCGCGGCGCTCGTGGCGGGCGCGACGCTGTGCCCGGTGCCCGACCGGATCCGGGCGCACCCGGAGAAGCTCGTCGGCTGGCTCGCCGCCGAGCGGATCACCCACTTCCAGACCGTGCCGAGCTTCGCGCGGGAGGTGCTCCGCGTGGTCACCAGCGGTGGCGGCGTCCCGGCGGACCTCGGCCACCTGCTGCTCGCGGGCGAGGCACTGCCCGGGGAGCTGGCCGCGAATCTGCGCGCGGCCCTGCCGTCGGTCCGGCTGGTCAACCTGTACGGACCCACCGAGCTGATCCTCGCCACGTGGCACGAGATCACCGCGGACGGTCACGGCATCGTTCCCATCGGCCGGTCGATCCCCGGCAGGCAGGTCCTCGTGCTCGACCAGGCGGACCGGCCGTGCCCGGCGGGGGTGCCCGGCGAGATCGTCGTCCGCAGCCCCTACGCCACGGCCGGCTACCTCGGCACGGCGGCCGGGGAACGGGCCGCGTTCCGCCCCCTCGCCGACGACGCGGGTCCGGGCCTGTCCGGCGCCTGCTTCCGGACCGGCGACCGCGGCCGGCTGCGGCTGGACGGCACGCTGGAGTTCCTCGGCCGCAAGGACTTCCAGGTCAAGTTCAACGGCATCCGGTTGGAGCTCGGCGATCTGGAGGCGGCGCTGTCCGCGCACGACTCGGTGGCCGAGTGCGCGGTCGTGGCCGTGCCCGGCGCGCACGGGCTCGTGGCGCGGCTGGTGGCCTACGTCGTGCCCGTGCGGGGTACCGACGGCGTGGCGGCGGGCGCGGCCAAGGACTGGCGCGCCGCCCTGCGCGCCCGGTTCGGCAAGGCGATGCCGCCGGTCATGTTCCGGACGCTGCTCGGGTTGCCGCGCAACCTCGGCGGGAAGGTCGACCGGAGCCGGCTGCCCGACCCCGGCCGGCCCGGGACCGAGACCGCGACGGAGCCGCAGTCGTGGGCGGCGCGCGACATGGCCCTGATCTGGTCGGAAGTGGGGGTCGAACCGGCGGGCGCCGAGGACGGCTTCTTCGCCGCGGGCGGGCACTCGGCGCTCGTGCCGAGAGTGCTGCACCTCCTGCGTGAGCGCACCGGCGTCACCGTCTCGGTCCCGGAGTTCTTCGCCGACCCCACGCCGGCGGGTCTCGCCGCCCGCGTCGAGTCCCGGGTGGACCTGCTCGACGGCGTCCGCACCCAGCACTGAGGAAGACGTCACGTCTCCCGCGCAGTGTGAAGCTACGCCTTGTCGTCGGAGAAGGAGGAGAACCATGGACTGCCGCAGTGTCTACGAGGTCCTGGCATCCGCGCGCCGGACGGGGAAGGTCGCGGTGCTCGCCGACGTGAAGCTCCGCTCACCCCGCGACGGCGATCTGATCGACCTGAACCGGCTGGACCTTTTTCTGGACACCCTCATCGAGGGTGGGGTGGCCGCCCTGACCATGCCGACCGATTCCGTGTACTTCGCCGGCGGCGTCGACCTGGCCGCGAAGATCCGCGCCCGGACCGACCTCCCCCTGATGCGCAAGGAGTTCTTCTGCACCACGACCCAGCTCGAGGAGTCGGTGGACGCCGGGTTCGACGCGGTCCAGCTGTCCATCAACACGACGCCGGCCGGGCAGCTCGAACGGCTGCGCGACTACGCGGTGGGACTCGGCCTCGAGGTGCTGTTCGGCGTGCACACCCGGAGCCACCTGCGCCGGGCGCTGGCCCTCGACCCGGTGGCCGTGGCCGTCAACAACCGCGACATCGTCGCACTGGAGCTGGATCCCGGCACGGTCCGCGTCACCGAGGTGCTGGCCCCCGAGGTGCCCTCCGAGGTGCTCATCCTCTCCGAAAGCGCCTTCTTCACCGCCGACGACGTCACGCGGGCGGCGGCCGCCGGTGCCGAGGGCGTGCTCGTCGGCACCGCGCTGGCCAAGAGCGACGATCCCGCGGGACTGCTCCGCGACATGCGCGAAGGAGCCTGGCTGTGCCTACGTTAGACCGGGTGGGCGACCGGTTGCGCCGCGCGGAGACGCGCGGCGAGCGGCTGCTGGTCGTCTACCTGACCCTCGGCGACCCGGTCACCGGCTCGCCGGCCGACCCCCTCGAACTGGCGGAGGCCGTCGTCGCGGCGGGCGCGGACGTGCTCGAGTTCGGTATCCCGACCGCGGGGACGCGGCCGCGCGGTGCCGACATCGCGGCGTCGTTCGACCGCGCCCGGTCGTGCGCGCCCGAGCGGGCCTGGGAACTGGTGGGCGAGCTGCGCACGCGCCTGCCACAGGTGCCGCTGCTGGCTTTGGTGTACCCGAGCACCGTCACCGACCTCGGCGCGGACCGGCTGCTGGAGTGGAGCGACAAGTCCGAACTGGACGGACTGGTCCTGACCGACCCGGCCGGCCGGCTCACTGCGGACCGGGTGGCCGCCGCCGGGTTGAGCGCGGTCCCGCTCCTCACCGCGGCCACCGGCCCCGCGCGCCGCCGCGAGCTCGAGGACGCCGCTCGCCACTTCACCTACCAGGCACTGGCGGAGCGCACCGGCGTCCGGCTCGACCCCGTCGAGGCCGGCCGGTTCGCCGAGGCAGCGGCGCGCGAGGCCACCAAGCCGTTCCTCGGCGGGTTCGGGCTGCGCGACGAACACGACATCCGCGCGGTCGCCCCGCACGTCGCGGGGGTCGTCGTCGGCAGCGAGCTGTACCGCGGACTGGCCAGGACCGCTCCGGCGGCACGGGTGGCCGCGGCCGGGGACACCGTGCGCCGCTGGAAAGCCGCCACCATTCTTTCCGGATCAGCACGGTCGAGGAGTGCGCATGCGCGTTGACATCATCGGTGGCGGCCCCGCGGGGTTGTTCCTGTCCACCCTGCTGCGCCGCGACGGTGTAGCCGACGTCCGGGTCTACGAGCGCAACGAGCCGGACGCGAGCGCGGGCTGGGCGGTGGTCTTCCCCGAAGGGTCGCTCGACGAGCTGTCCAAAGTGGACCCCGAGGCGTTCGAGGCGATCGAACGCGCGGGGATGAGCTGGTCCAAGGTGGAGATCCGCTACCGGGACGCGCGGTACCTGGTCGAGGGCAACCGGTTCCACGGCATCGGGCGCGACGCGCTGTTGTCCACTCTGCGCGAGCGCGCCACCGCGCTCGGCGTCGGGCTCCACTACGGCCACCGGGTGAGCGACCTCGCCGACCACTCCGGCGCCGACCTCGTCGTCGGCGCCGACGGGCTGAACTCGTTCGTGCGCGGCCAGCGGGAGGCCGAGTTCGGCCCGCGCGTCGAGCTCGGGTCGTTCTGGTACGGCTGGTTCGGCGTCGAGGCGGCGGCACCCACCTTCGCCTACATCTTCGTCGACACCGAGTGGGGACTGTTCCAGGGCTACGTCTACCCGTCCGGGCAGTCCTGGAGCTCGCTGATCATCTACGTGTCCGAGGAGACCTGGCAGAGCTCCGGCCTGTCCGGCATGTCCGTCGAGGAGTCGACGGCGTTCTGCGAGCGGGTGTTCGCCGATCACCTCGACGGCAAGCCGATCCTGCGCCGCGGTCCGGTGTGGTCCCGGTTCCGGCATCTGCGCTGCGACACCTGGCACACCGACGACGTCGTGCTGATCGGCGACGCCGCGCACACCGCGCACTGGTCCATCGGTTCCGGCACGCGCCTCGCGATCGAGGACGCGATCGCGCTGGCCGCCCAGCTGCGCGCCCAGCCGACCAGGATCCCCGACGCCCTCGCGATGTACGAGAAGGTCCGCCGGGACCGGGTCGAGCAGTTCCAGGTTGCGGGCCGCCTGTCGGAGCGGTACTTCGACAACGTGGTGCGCTACCTGGACTACGCGCCCATCCAGTTCGCCTACCAGCTGACGGCGCGGTCCTGGCGGATCGGCTTCGCCGACATCGCCCGGCGCGACCCGGACTTCATCCGCCGGTTCAACGCGTGGTTCCACTCCCGCGCCACCGGCACGCCGACCAGGATCGCCCCGTCGCCGGTGTTCGCCCCCGCCGACATCGGCGGGCTGCGGACGGCGAACCGGGTCGTCACCACGGGCCCGGCCGAGGGCGCCGGCGCCGGACTCGTGCTCGGTGGTCCGCCCGCGCCGGGCACGCTCACCGCGGCGGTGGTCACCGCGGACCGGCTCGCCGCCGGCCTCGCGGCCGCGCGGGACACGGGTCACCAGCTCGCCCTGCTCGACCTGTCCGCGCACCCCGTCGCCGGGCTGCTCGCCGACCCGCCGCGGGACGCGCTGAGCGTTCTGCGCGCGCAGTGGCCCGCGGAGCACCCCGTCGGCGTGGTGCTGGGCCTCGAGGCCGGCTGCGACTCCGAGCCCGGCACCGCGGCGGCCGTCGCGCTCGCCCGCACTCTCGAGGCGGCCGGGATGGCCGTCGTGCTGCTCGGACCCGCGGCAGGGGAGCCGCCACCGGCCGGGCAGGTCCTGCAGGCCGCCGACGCCGTCCGCAACGAGACCGGTCTCGTCGTGGTCGTGGACGACGGCATGCGCACGCTCGACGCGGCGGACACGGCGATCGCGACGGGCCGGGCCGACCTGTGCGTCCTGCACTTCGGCTCAACTGATATCGAAACTGGGGAGACGCGATGAACGCTCCGGGCAGCGAGCCCGACTCACCGTTCTGGAACCGGCGGACCGAGACGATGCCCCGCGAGGAGCTGGCGGCGTGGCAGTGGCGCAAGCTGCGCGTGGCGCTGGCGCAGGCGAGGGGCTCCAAGTTCTGGTCCGACCGGATCCCCGAGGACATCTCGTCCTTCGAGGACTACGTGCGGCGGGTGCCGTTGGTGACCAAGAAGGACCTCGTGGCCGCCGAGGAGATGGCACCGCCGTTCGGCCTGCTGCCCTCCATCGACCCGGTGGCCGGCATGCGGTTCCACCAGACCAGCGGCACCAGCGGGCACACCCCGCTGCGGACGTTCGACACGGTGCGGGACTGGACGTGGGCGGTGGACCAGTGGTGCACCGTGCTGCACGGCGTCGGCGTGCGGCCGGGCCAGCGCGGCATCGTCGCCTTCGGCTACGGCATGTTCATCGGGTTCTGGGGGATGCAGGACGCGATGATGCGGATGGGCTGCACGGTCCTGCCCACCGGTTCGATGGACTCCGCCGCCCGGGTCCGGCTCCTGGTCGACTACCAGATCGAGGTCATGGGCTGCACCCCGACCTACGCCCTGCGGCTGCTGGAGGTCGCCAAGGACATGGGGATCGACCTGGCCGTCGACGGCAACCTGAAGACCGTGATCACCGGGGCGGAGCCGCGCCCGCCCGCCACCGTCCGCGCGATCGCGGAAGGCTTCGGCGCCAAGGTGTTCGACGTCGCGGGCATGACCGAGCTGGCGACCGTCTTCACCTTCGAGTGCCCGGCCCGGGCCGGCGTGAGCCACATCATCGAGCCCGCCGCCATCGAAGAGGTGCTGCACCCCGAGACCAGGGAACCGGTCGGCTACGGGGAACGCGGCGTCCGGGTGATGACCGGGCTCGGCCGCGAGGGCTGGCAGATCTTCCGGTACTGGACCGAGGACATCGTGATCAAGCGCCCGTGGCACGAGTGCTCGTGCGGGCGCACCTGGGACTGGTACGAGGGCGGCATCATCGGCCGCTCCGACGACATGCGCAAGATCCGCGGTATCTCGGTGACGCCGGTGATGGTGGAGGACGTCGTCCGCGGCTTCACCGCCGTGCGCGAGTTCCAGACGGTGCTGCGCGCCGACCGCGGGCTGGACGTGATGGTGCTGCGGATCGAGCCCGCCGACCCCGCGTCGGTGCCCGCGGACCTCGCCGAGCACATCGGCGCGGAGATCAAGCGCACGATCGGGCTGCAGCCACGCGTCGAGCTGGTGGCACCCGGTGTGCTACCCCGATTCGAGGCGAAGGCGGCGCGATTCCATGACGAACGGTGAACTGACCGAGCGGGAGCAGGAGCGGTTGCGCGAGTGCTACGCCACGCTGCACGAGCTCGCGGCGTCCTGCGGGGTTCCCGCGGTCCGGGCCGCGGCCCGCGCCGCGGTCGCCGAGGTGCACGTGGCCTTGGACGGGCAGGCGCTGGAGTTCGAGATGTACACCCACCGCTGGTCCGCGGACGGGTACGAGAAGGGACTACCCAGAAGATGACGGTCACCACCGCGAACGCGCTCACCTCGGCCGAGGTGAGCCCGGAACCGGACCACAACCTGTCGCGGCGGTTCCTCGACCCGGTCCCCGGCGAGCGCACCGCACTGATCACCCCGGACGGCCCGGTCACCTACGCGCGGCTGCGGGCGTTGGTCAACCAGGTGGGCAACGCCCTGCGCGATCTCGGGATCGGCCGGGGCGACCGGGTGCTGATCGCGATGCGCGACGGCGTCGAGTACGTGGCCACCTGGTACGCCGCGCAGCGGATCGGCGCGATCACCGTCGACGTCTACAGCCTGCTCACACCCGAGGAGCACCGCTACCACCTCGACTACCTCGAACCGGCCATCGTGGTCACCGACGGCGGTGTCGCCGGGGCGTTGCGGGCGGCGGGTGCGCCCCGGATGATCGTCCTCGATCCCCGTGACCGGCTGGGCCCGCGCGAGTACGACTTCGCCGAGCTGGTCGCCGGCCGGTCCACCGAGCTGGCCGCCACCCCGGCGAGTGCGGACGACGTGGTGATGTGGAAGCTCACCACCGGCAGCACCGGCAAGCCCAAGGCGGCCCGGCACCTCGCTCGCAGCCCGTGGCTGAGCCACCTGTGGTTCGCCAAGGGCGTGCTCGACCTGCGGCCGGACGACGTGGTGCTGGCGATCCCCAAGCTGTTTTCCGGCTGGGCGAGGGACTTGGTGGCGCTCTACACGATGGGCGTGGGCGCGACCGGGGTGCTGTTCCCCGAGCGCACCACGCCGGAGAAGCTCTTCGAGCTGATCGCGCGGCACCGGCCGACCGTCCTCGTCAACGTGCCGACGATGATGAAGGCGATGCTGGCCCACCCCGACGCGCCGAACGCGGACCTGAGCTCGGTGCGGATGTGCCTCTCGGCGGGCGAGCAGCTCCCCGCCGAGCTGCACCGGCGGTGGCTGGACACCTTCGGCGTCGAGGTGCTCGACTGTGTGGGCTCGACCGAGTCCTTCAACGCGGTCATCTGCAACCGGCCCGGCCGCGCCCGGATCGGCAGCCTCGGGCGGGTGATCCCGCCGTACGAGGCGACGATCACCGACGACGACGGCAACCCGGTGCCCGACGGGGAGGTCGGCGTCCTGGAGGTGCGGGGCGAGACGGTGGCGATCGACTACTGGAAGGCGCCGGAGAAGTCGGCGAAGACCTTTCCGGCGCGCGGGACGCTGCGCACCTACGACCTGTTCAGCCGGGACGCCGACGGCTGCTTCCACTACCACGGCCGGGCCGACGATCTGCTGAAGGTCAGCGGGTTGTACGTGTCGCCGACGGAGGTCGAGAACTGTCTCGCGACCCACCCGGCGGTGCGGGCGTGCGCGGTCGTCGGACACTCCACATCGGACGGTCTGACCATCACGCGCGCGTTCGTGGTGGCCGGGGAACCGGTCGGGGAAGCGGACCTGCGCCGGCACGTGAGGGACCGGCTGGCGCCGCGCAAGTGCCCTCGGGAGTTCCGTTTCGTGGCCGCGTTGCCGGAGACGCCGACGGGCAAGATCGACCGCAATGCCTTGCGAGCGCTCGACTGAGGTGGGGCAACCCCTCGGCAAGCGAGGAGATGCAGTACACGAACTACTGGGCCAAGGTGGTCTTGGACCAGAACCCTTCGACCGGGTGGTGACCATGGCTATCGACTTCCTGTCGTACAACAAACCGATCATTGAAGAGTTTCGTGCCAACGACGGCGTGGTGGGCGGCGACTACGAGGGTCTTCCCCTCGCGCTGCTCGTCACGAAAGGCGCGAAGACGGGCAAGGACCGGGTGAGCCCGGTGTCCTTCATCCCCGACGGCGACCGCGTCGTCGTCACCGCGACCAACGCGGGCCTGGACTACCACCCGCAGTGGTACCTCAACCTCTGCGCCGACCCGAACCTCACCGTCGAGATCGGCCCGGACAAGTACGCCGCGGTCGCCCGGGAGATCGACGGCGAAGAGCGCGAGCGGCTGTGGGAAGAGCTGGTCGCGTCCAACCGCAGGCTGGGCCGGTACCAGTCCAAGACGAGCAGGCGCATCCCGGTTCTCGTCGTCGAGCGCAAGGCCGCCTGACAGCCGGAAGTGGCCGCGAGTCCCCTTCGGTAGCGGGGAACCGGGACACCGGCCGAGTTCGACCTCGAGGGAGTGACGATGTCAAGCCGATTGTCTGTCCGAAGTGGTCCGCGCCGACAGGCGCTCGTCATCGGCTTGTGCCTGCTCACCATCGTGTTCGACGGCTACGACCTGATCGTCTACGGATCGGTGGTGCCCAAGCTGCTCGCCGACCCCGGATGGGGGCTCACCCCCGCCGAGGTCGGCCTGATCGGCAGCTACGCGTTGCTGGGCATGCTGATCGGCGGTGTCACGGCCGGCACGATCACCGACCTGATCGGCAGGCGGCGCACCGTCATCGGCTGCCTGTCGCTGTTCTCCGTCGCGATGCTGGCGTGTTCCCTCGCGCCGGGCCCCGAGGCGTTCGGCGTGTTCCGGTTCATCGCGGGGATCGGGCTGGGCGGGGTGGCACCGACGGTGATCGCGCTCACCGTCGAGTCCGCGCCCGCGCACCGGCGCAACCTGAACAACGCGTTGGTGTGCGCCGGCTTCCCGCTCGGCGGGATGCTGGCCGCGGTGCTCGCGCTGGTCTTCCTGGAGCCGCTCGGGTTCCGGTTCATGTTCGCGGTCGGCGCGCTGCCGCTGGTCACGGTCGTACCGCTCGCGCTGTGGCTGCTGCCTGAGTCGCCGGTGTTCGACCGGCGCCTCGGCGCGCCCTCGGTGCGCCACCGGCTGACCGCGCTCGGCCGGGCGCTGCGCAGCCGGCTCGCGGTGCCGATCGTGCTTTTCGCCGTGGCCAACTTCGCGGGCCTGCTCGTCTCCTACGGCTTGAACACCTGGCTGCCCCAGCTGATGCGGGCGGCGGGCTACGCGGTCGGCCCCGCGCTGGTTTTCCTGCTGGTGCTCAACGCGGGCGCGGTGGTCGGCGGGTTGTTCGGGGCGTCGCTGTCCGACCGGCTGGGCCCGAAGTACGTGACCCCCATCGCGTTCCTGGTCGCCGCCGCGTCGATCTTCGCGCTGAGCACCAAGTTGCCGATCGCGGCGCTGTACGGCCTGATCTTCGTCGCGGGCGCCAGCACCGTCGGGACCCAGCTGGTCCTCTTCGGACGGATCGCGATCCACTTCGCACCGGAGATGCGCGCGACGTCGGTCGGTTTCACCTCGGGGTTCGGCAGGCTCGGCGCGATGGCGGGCCCGCTGGTCGGCGGCTACCTCGCGCAGCTCGGTGCCGGCTTCGCGGTGAACTTCCAGATCTTCGCCGGGGCCGCGCTCCTCGCCGCGCTCGCGACCTTCCTGGTAGCGGGAAGCAACGGGCACGACGCCGCCGGCGCCGTGCACGACTTGAAGGCGATCAGGCCGGCCGGCGAGCAGGCGGCCCGCCGCGAGGCCGCCTGACGCCGGTGACGCGACGACCTCGGCCACTCCCACTCGAGCGACAAGGAACGCCATGACCACGCCATCGCCTGAGCACGCGCCCGCAGGCCCGGAGGCCGTCGTGGCCTGGTCGGAGACCGACGCGTCCGGCAGCTTCCACTTCACCGCCCCGCTGCGGTGGGCCGAGGACGCCGAGCACGCGCTCCTGCGGGCCGCCGGCGGTGCGCCGGGCTCCTTCCCGCGGCGGGTGGTCAACTCGTCCTACCGCAGGCCGCTGCGCGCGGGTGACACGTACACCGTCGACCTCGGCGTGGAACGCATCGGCTCCACCTCGATCACCTACTGGTGGCGCGTGGTGTCCGGGGGAGAGGTGTGCGTCGAGGGCGGGCACACCGCCGTGCACCTGGACGGCTCCGGCCGCCCCGCCCCGGTCCCCGACTCCCTGCGTGCCGCACTGGCGCCGCACGAGCGTGCGCAGGCGTAACCGAAAACTCTGCGGCTCAACGATACGTACACAGCGCACGCTCGGAGCAGAGCGCGCGGGCGCCGTGCCGAAACAGTCCATCACTAATTTTGGGAACAAGGAGGCCGGCATGCACGGCGATCTTGACGGGAATGCGGCCCGGTTGTGGGCGATGGCGGGCCTGGGCACGCCGATGGCGCTCCGGGTGGCGGCCACGCTGCGCGTCGCGGACCACATCGTCGCGGGCAAGCAGACCGCGGCGGAGCTGGCGGAGGCGAGCGGCGCCCACGCGGCCACACTGGACCGGTTGCTGCGGTACCTGACCGTGCGGGGGGTGTTCGAGCAGGACGAGGCCGGCCGGTACTCGCTCACCCCGCTCGGCCAGCCGCTGCGTGAGGACCACCCGGCGCGCGCCCGCGCCTGGTTCGACATCGACGGGATGGGCTGGGGCGAACTGTCGTTCGTCGAGCTGCTGCACAGCGTGCGCACCGGCGAGGCGGCGTTCCCCCAGCGCTACGGCAAGCCGTACTGGGACCACATGGCGGACTCCCCGGTGCGCACCGCGTCGTTCCACGAGCTGCACGGCTACGACATGGCCTCGCGCTCGCCGGGCATCGTCACGGGCGTCAACTGGTCCTCGTTCGACCACGTCATCGACGTCGGTGGCGGGGACGGCTCGCTCCTGACCGCGATCCTGACCGAGCACACCGCGCTGCGCGGCACCGTGCTGGACCAGCCGGACGCGACCGCGTCGGCGAAGGAGACGTTCGCCGAGGCCGGCATCGACGACCGCGCCGACACGGTCACCGGCAGCTTCTTCGACCCGATCCCCTCGGGCGCCGACGCCTACCTGCTGTCGCTGATCCTGCACGACTGGGACGACGCGTCCGCGGTGGCCATCCTCCGCCGCTGCGCGGAGGCCGCGGGCAAGAACGGCCGGATCCTCGTGATCGAGTCGATCGGCGAGGGCGAGGAGAAGCACACCGGCATGGACCTGCGCATGCTGGTCCTGTACTCGGCCAAGGAGCGCGGTGTCACCGAGTTCACCGAGCTCGCCCGGCAAGCGGGTCTGCGCCGTACCGACGTGTACTCCGCCGGCCCGTCGGCGGTCATCGAGCTGCGGGTGGCCTGACCATGGATCCGCTTGCCGCGTTCCGCGCGCTGGCCACGCCGGAGGGCAGGCAGGCGCCCTACCCGCTCTACGAGGCGATCCGCGCCCACGGCGGCCTGGTCCCGGTGAAGGAGGGCACCCTGGTCGCGGTCGGCTACCGCGAGTGCACCCAGGCCCTCCGGGAACCGCGGCTCCAGGTGCAGGACGGCACCGCGTTCGACCGGGTGTACCCGGACTGGCGCGACCACTCGTCCGTGCGCGCGTTCACCGACTCGATGCTCTACAGCAACCCGCCCAACCACGCCCGGCAGCGCGGCGCGGTCAACACCGAGTTCACGCCGCAGCAAGTGGGCCGGCTGCGCCCGGTGATCGAGGAAACGATCACCGGGCTGCTGGACCGGATGGCCGGTCTCGGGGCGGGTGGCGCCGAGGTGGACGTGATGGAGGAGTTCGCGACCCGGCTCCCCATCGCCGTGGTCGGCGCCATGCTCGGGTTCGACGAGGAACGGGTGACCTGGTTCCGCGACCTCGCCACGGCGATCGCGGTGGCCACCGACGGGTTCACCAACCCGGACGCGCTGGCCACCGCGGACGCCGCGATGGACGAACTGGCGGCGCACTTCGGCGAGCTCATCGCCCGCAAGCGCGGCTGCCCGGCCGGTGACATCGTCAGCTCGCTCGTCCGGCTGCACGACACCGACCCGGCCCGGCTCAGCCACGGCGAGCTCGTCGGCAACATGATGCTGCTGCTGACCGCCGGGTTCGAGACGACGGCGTTCCTCACCGGGGACGGCGCGCTCACGGCGATCCGGAACCCGGAGTACGCCGCACGGCTGTGCGTCGACGACGCGTTCGCCGAGCGCTACGTCGAGGAGGTCCTGCGGGTCGAGCCGCCGGTGCACGTCACCAGCCGGTGGGCCGCCGAGGACGTGACGCTGGCCGGCACGCGCATCCCGGCGGGTGCGCGGGTCGTCGTGGTGCTCGCGGCGGGCAACCGGGACCCGCGGCGCTACCCGGAACCCGACCGCTTCGACCCGGAACGCGTCAACAGCCAGCCGTTGAGCTTCGGCGGTGGCATCCACTTCTGCCTCGGCGCCGCGCTCGCCCGGCTCGAGGCCCGGATCGCGCTGCCGATGCTGTTCCGCCGCTTCCCGGGGCTCGCGCCGACCGGGGAGGCGGCTTACCGTGACCGGTGGGTCATCCGGGGTCTGCGTACCCTGCCCGTGACCACCGGTTCCGGCGAGCCGGCGGTCACCCGCCTGGCGTCGTGACCGCCTGCGACCGAAGTACCGGTTTCCGTTACCGGAGCAAGTGAGAAGATGCGGCGCCGGTCCGACCGGACGAGGATTCGACGCCGAGGTAACCCGTATCAGACCCGGAAAGAGGGACCCTTCCCATGAGCACAGTCACGTCCAAGGACGGCACCACGATCGCGTACGAGAAGGTCGGTCAGGGGCCACCGGTCGTGCTGGTCGACGGCGCGTTCGTGTACCGCTCGCCCCTCGACCCGTGGACCCCGGAGTTCGCGACCTTGCTCGCGGAGACGCACACGGTCTACACCTTCGAGCGGCGCGGTCGCGGCAACAGCGGCGACACCCAGCCCTACGCCATCCAGCGGGAGATCGAGGACATCGGCGCGGTCATCGAGGAAGCCGGCGGGTCGGCGAACGTCGTCGCTCTCTCGTCGGGCGCCGTGCTGGCCCTGGACGCGGCGGCCAGCGGCCTGCCCATCACCAAGCTGGCCGTGTACGAGCCGCCGTTCATCGTCGACGACACCCACCCGCCGCGTCCGGACGACTACCTCACCGTCGCCCAGCAGCTGGTCGCGGAAGGCCGCCACGGTGACGCGGTCGGCTACGCGCTGACCAAGACGGTCTTCCTTCCCGAAGAGGTCGTCGACGGCATGCGCAGCCAGCCGTTCTGGCCGATCATGGAGGCCGTCGGCCCCACCGTCCCCTACGACGGCGCGATCATGGACGGTCTCATGTCCGGCAAGCCGCTGCCCGCCGACCGGTGGAACTCCTCGACCGTGCCGACGCTGATCATCTACGGTGGCGCGAGCGAGCAGTGGATGCACAACGCCGCGAAGTCGCTGAACGAGGTGCTCCCCAGCGCCGTGGACGTCCAGTCCCTCGAAGGCCAGACGCACGATGTCGCCGGCGCCGTGCTCGCCCCGGTCGTGACGAAGTTCTTCGCCTCCTGAGGCGTTCGCGCGAACGTCTCCGGGCCGGTTCACCCACGGGTGGACCGGCCCGGACGTCGTTGCCGGGGACGGCACGAATTCTCCTGGCACCCAAGAGAAATCCGGCCGGTGGCCTCAGCCGCCGGCCGGATCTCGCGGTCGGTACCGGAAACGCGGTTCCCTCGTCCCTCAGGCCGCCGCCTCGCCGGCCCTGGCGGTGACGACCTCGGTCAGCGCCGCGAGGTTCGGGTCCTCGAACATGTCGCCGACGTCGATCCAGACACCGAGCTCCTCCTCGAGCCGCGAGACGAGCCGGACGGCCGTGATGGAGTTACCGCTCAGCTCGAAGAAGGTGGCGTCCTCCTGCCCGCTGGGCACGTCGAGCACGTCCCGCCAGATCTGCTCGACCTTCCGCGCGATGTCGCTGCTCAATGCCTTACCTCCAACTGTCAGGTGGAATAGCGTGGAATCATCCGGATGGGAGTGGAAGGAACCCCACGATCCCATCGTGTCTTTCGGCGCCGGAAGAATCGTCTCGTGCTGTGCTTCCTGGTGCCGGGGCACAGAGGTCCACAGCGGACGCGGTGGGACACCCGCCCCCGGAGACGGCTGAGCCTGGTGGAGCGTCCGACGTGGACGCTCCACCAGGCTCGTCGCCGCGGTCCCTCAGAGGGACGCGGTCGGGATCGCCGCTTTCGACTTGGCGATCCGGGCGCCGAGCCGGCCCGCGGGCCGCTCGACGAGGTAGTAGGTCAGTGTGGCCAGGACGATCGTGCCGAGCAGCACCTCGCCGACCAGGAGCCAGGGGGCGATCGTGCCCGGCTCCATCATCGGCGCGGTCCCGAACAGGCTGCCCGCGCGGAAGGCGAAGTACAGCACCGGGAAGTGCCACAGGTAGACGCCGTAGGAGATCCGGCCGAGGAACACGCTCAGCTTGTTGCCCAGCACCACATCCATGACCCGGGACCGGGCCGTCGGCGCGATCAGCGGGACCAGCACCAGCACGCCCCACACGACGGTCAGCACGTGGTCGAGCAGCGCCTGGCTGATCGGCGGGTAGTCACTGCTGCCCGCCTTGTCGAACGGCCGGATGCAGTTGACGATGTAGAGCGTGAACGCCAGCGCCCACCACGACAGCGGCGACTTGGCGGCCAGCCGGTAGAGTCCCGGCACCTTGCCGGTCACGTCGTGGTAGGCGTTCAGGGCGCCGAGCACCATGCCGAGCGCCATGACGCCGAAGAACATCGGCGGCCAGAATAGCTCGATCGGGTACTGGCCCATGGACGGCAGGTGCGTGTAGATCTCCCACGCCGGGCCGATCAGCACGAACGGGAGCAGGCAGCAGACCATCCGGCGCAGCTGCCGGGCCGGGTCCCCTGCCGCGTTCCGCGCGTACCGGTTGATCAAGGCCGCGGCGACGGGCAGCAGCAGGTAGAAGAGCACCTCGGTGACGACGCTCCAGGTGATCTCCAGACCGGGGATCAGCCCCGAGGAGTCGGTGTTCTTGAAGTAGTGCAGCCCCAGCACCGGTGCCACCACGTACCAGACGCTGTTGATGCTCGCGAAGTTGATCAGCAGCAGCGCGGCCGCCACCACCACCCAGTAGGTGGGCACGATGCGCAGCAGGCGCCGGGCGAAGAACGCCTTCACCGGCGGCCCGCTCGTGCCGGTGAACGTCGCCTTGGCGAAGGACTTGTACAGCAGCATGCCGGACAGCAGGAAGAACGGTGTCAGGATGATGGTCAGACCGACCGTCAGCCAGTTGATGACCGGTACGCCCTTGACCGGCCCGAGGTCCATGATTCCGGCGAAGTAGGCGGTGTGCATGAACAACACACCGATCGCGATGAGACCACGAATGCCGTCGAGCACGGGCACCCGGGCCCGGCGCGGCGGATTCCCCTTCACCGTGGCTTCTGGTGTTTTCGGCGGTTCTGCTGTGGGTGGCCCCACTAACTCGGCAACCATCAGCGTGCTCCTTCTCTTCAAGAACGGGGGACCGTGGATCGCCAGAATTCAAGACGACGGTCCGGGCGGAGGTCATCTCCGGACTTGCTCGGTCGTGCGCTGCTCACCGGAGTGTGCGGACGAACGCGCGGATGTCTTCGACGAGCAGCCGGGGTTCCTCGAGTGCGGCGAAGTGGCCGCCGCTTTCGAACTCGGTCCAGTGCGTGATCGTGGGAATGTCACGGTCGGCGATCCGGCGGATCGGCAGGAACGCGTCGTGCGGGAAGACGGCGACGCCGACCGGACGGGTCTGCGGCGGCGGCACCGCGCCGGCGGCGGCGGCCCGGACGTCTTCGGCCCCCTCGTAGTAGAAGTGCGCCGAGGAGCCACCGGTGGCGGTGAACCAGTAGAGCGACACCAGCGCGAGCAGCCGGTCACGGGAGATCGCGTCCTCCGGCACCTTCGCCGACTCGTCGGTCCACGCCTGGAACTTCTCGATGATCCAGGCGAGCTGGCCGACGGGGGAGTCGGTGAGGCCGTAGCCCAGCGTCTGCGGCCGCGTCTGCTGGATCTTCATGTAGCCGGACTGGTCGACGTCGAACTCGGCCAGCTTCTGCAGCCGCTGCTGGTCGGTCTCGGAGAGGTCGGCGAGCTCGGCCGGGTCCCCGGAGGGGAAGGTCATCAGCATGTTGACGTGGATGCCGAGCAGCGGCTCCGGGTTGACCAGGCCCTGCACGAGGGAGATCACCGAGCCGGCGTCGCCGCCCTGTGCGACGTACTTCTCGTAACCGAGCCGGCGCATCAGCTCCGCCCAGGCGAAGGCGATCCGCGGCACGTTCCAGCCGGTGGTGCGCAGCGTGGAGAACCCGTAGCCGGGGATGGACGGGATGACCAGGTGGAAGGCGTCCGCCGGGTCGCCGCCGTGCGCGGCGGGGTCGGTGAGCGGGCCGATGACGTCGGCGAACTCCAGGAAACCGCCCGGCCAGCCGTGCGAGAGCAGCAGCGGGGTGGCGTCCGGCTCCGGTGACCGGACGTGCAGGAAGTGGATGTCCTCGCCGTCGATCTCGGTGGTGAACTGCGGGTACTGGTTGAACTCCGCCTCCACGGCGCGCCAGTCGAACGAGGTGCGCCAGTACTCCGTCAGGTCCTGCAGGTAGCGCAGCGGCACGCCCCGCTCCCAGCCGAAACCGGCTACCTCCGACGGCCACCGGGTGTTCGACAGCCGGTCGCGCAGGTCGTCGACTCTGGCCTGGGGAACACCAATCCGGAACGGTTTCATGGTTTGGTCCTTTTCTGCGTGCCGAAGCGGCCGGGATCGCGCCAGCGGCGCTTTATTCCGCCGATCATCACCGGGCGCCGTATTCGTGTTCAACTCCCGGTGTGCGCCCCCACTCCGCACGTGCGGAGTAGAAGTTCGCCACTCGGTTCGGCACTGTTGGGCGAGCCGCTACGTGACCCACGTGTCCCGAATTCACCGAACCCGGTGGCTGAGGTCGACACGAATCGGTTGCCTCGAACGCCACACCGACATTTTACGGGGTGAAGAAGTGACACTGGTCCATAACGACGAGTCGATTGATTTCAACGGGGACAAGCTGGATATCGACAGCGTTCGGCGCGTTGCCCTGAACCAGGCACCGGTGAAGCTGGAGGACGGCACCCTGGAACGGGCGGCGGAGAGCCGCCGGCAGTTCGAGGACACGGTCCGCAGCGGCGTCCCCGTCTACGGTGTCACGACCGGCTACGGCGAGATGATCTACATGCTGGTCGGCACCTCGAAAGAGGTCGAGTTGCAGACCAACCTGGTGCGCAGCCACAGCGCCGGCGTCGGTCCGCTGTTCTCCGAGGAGGAGGCCCGCGCCATCGTGGCCGCGCGGCTGAACGCCCTCGCCAAGGGCTACTCGGCGGTCCGGCCCGAGCTGCTCGAGCGCATCGCGCTCTACCTGAACCTGGGGATCACCCCGGCCATCCCGGAGATCGGCTCGCTCGGCGCGAGCGGCGACCTCGGCCCCCTGGCGCACATCGCGTCCTCGCTGATCGGTGAGGGCTACGTCCTCAAGAACGGCACGAAGACGAAGACCGCCGAGGTGCTGCAGGAGCACGGCATCGAGCCGCTGCAGCTGCGGTTCAAGGAGGGCCTCGCGCTCATCAACGGCACCTCGGCGATGACCGGTCTCGGCTGCCTGGTGCTCGGCCGCGCGCTCACCCAGGTCCGCCAGGCCGAGATCGTCACCGCGCTGGTGGTGGAGACCCTGCACGGCTCGCTGAGCCCGTTCCAGGCGGAGGGCCACGACATCGCCCGGCCGCACCGCGGCCAGATCGACACCGCGGCGAACATGCGCGCGCTGCTCGCGGGCACCCGGCTCGCCGTCGAGCACGCCGACCTGCGCGAGCAGGCGAAGGCTCAGCAGGACGGCGACGTCTCGCGCACCGACGTCTGGATCCAGAAGGCCTACACGCTGCGTGCCATCCCGCAGGTGCTCGGTGCCGTCCGCGACTCCGTCTACCACGCCATCAGCACCGTCGAGACCGAGCTCAACTCGTCGAACGACAACCCGTTGTTCTTCGAGGGCAAGGAAGTCTTCCACGGCGCGAACTTCCACGGTCAGCCCGTCGCGTTCGTCATGGACTTCACCACGATCGCGCTGACCCAGCTCGGAGTGTTCTCCGAGCGGCGGACCAACCGGCTCCTCAACCGGTACCTCTCGGGGCTCCCGGAATTCCTGGTCGGCTCCGGCGAGCCCGGCCTGCACAGCGGGTTCGCGGGCGCGCAGTACCCGGCGACCGCGCTGGTCGCGGAGAACCGGACCATCGGCCCGGCCAGCACGCAGAGCGTCCCGTCCAACGGCGACAACCAGGACGTCGTCAGCATGGGCCTGATCGCCGCGCGCAACGCCCGGCGGGTGGAGTCGAACAACAACTACATCCTCGCCGTCGAGTACCTCGCCGCCGCGCAGGCCGTGGACGTGTCCGGCCGCTACGACGGGCTCAGCCCGGCGGGCAAGGCGACCTACGATGCCGTCCGCTCGCTGGTGCCCACGCTGGAGCGCGACCGGTACATGGCCGACGACATCGAGACGATCGCCGTGGCGCTTCGCCAGGGCAAGTTCCTGGACGCGGTCCGCCAGGCCGGCGTGGACCTGCGCTGACCCGTTGAGCACGAGAGATGGGCAAGACATGAGCAACCCGACGTCGGCGCAGCGGTTTCCGGTGTCCTACGCGCAGCAGATGCTGTGCCTGTTCGATGCCGGCGAGGAAGATTCCGGGCCGTTCGGGCCGCGGCACAACATCACCTGGAGCTGGCGCGTCCGCGGCCGGGTCGACACCGCCACGCTGGTCGAGGCGATGGGCGACGTGGTGGTCCGCCATGAGGCGCTGCGCACCAGGATCGTCCGCGACGGTGACGACCTGTACCAGAGCGTCCTCCCGGCGAGCCCGGCACAACTGTCCGAAGTGGACCTGTCCGCCGTCGCGCCGGAAGACCGGGACCGGCGGGCCGAGGAGCTGATCATCGAGCTCGAGGGCAGCCCGTTCCCCATGGAACCGCTTCCGCTGCTGCGCGCGGTGCTCGGCCGGTTCGACGAGCAGGACTCGGTGCTGGTGCTGATCATGCACCACGCGGCGGTCGACGGCTGGTCCGCGCAGGTGATCGCGCGGGACACCGCGGAGGCCTACGCTCGCCGCCGCGGGCACGACGTCGCCGAGCGGCCCGAGCCCGGCCAGTACCGCGACTTCGCGGTCTGGCAGCGGGAGTCGGTGGCCGAGGTGGTGCCGGAGACCGCGCTGGCGTTCTGGCGCCAGAAGCTCGACGGCGCGCGGATGGCCACAGCGACGACGGACTTCCCGCGCTCGGCCGACCTGCCGAAGAACACCGCGGTGCTCCGCTACACCATCGACTCGGACCTGACCGCCGCGGTGCGCGCGGCCGGCCGGGCCAACCGCAGCACGCCGTTCATCGTGCTGCTCGCCGCCTACTACGTGCTGCTGGCCCGGCGGACCGGCGGCACCGACCTGGTGGTGCCGACCATCGGCGCCCACCGCAAGCAGGCCCAGTTCCACGACGCGGTCGGCAACTTCACCAACTTCCTGCCGCTGCGCACCGACGTCGCGGACGCCGCCACGTTCCAGGACGTGATCCAGCGGACCCGGGCGACCTTCCTCGAGGCGTACTCCCGGGAGATCCCGTTCCTCGAGGTGCTCGGCGCGGCGCCCGCCGTCATGGCCCCGGCGGCCGAGGACGACCAGGCGCTCGTCGCGTTCCAGGTGCTGCAGCTGCCGTTCACGCTCGACGGCGAGACGGTCGGTGACCTGGAACTGCGCACCGTGCCGCGGCGGCTGTCCCAGGAACGCGCCACCGAGATCCCGGACGGTGCCCTGTGGCAGCTGGACATCTCGGCCGAGGGCGAGATCAGCGCCTACCTCGGTTTCAACACCCACAAGTTCACCGAGGTCACCATGCGCGCCATGGCCGACGAGTTCACCCAGGTGCTGAAGGACACGGTCCTCGACCCGCAGGCACCGCTGCGGCTCTGACGAAAACGGAAGAATGAGGTGTTTGACGTGAACGGAGCGGCACCCGTGCCGGAGTTCGGGCCGGCCACCATCGAAGCGGGCGACCCGCGCTACGAGAGCCTGCTGCGTGGGGCCAACCACCGGTTCGTCGCCAAACCGGACCGGGTGTGCGTGGTGACCACGACCGAGCAGGTGGTCGCGGTGGTCGCCGACGCCGTGGCGACCGGGCTGCGGGTCACGGTGCGCAGCGGCGGGCACGGGTACGAGGGCTTCACCGCGGGCGATGGTGGTGTCCTGCTGGACATGTCGGAGATGACGGCCGTGCACTTCGACCCGTCCCGCCGCGCGTTCGCCATCGAACCGGGCGCCACCCTCGGCCACGTCTACCGGGTGCTGTTCAAGAACTGGGGCGTGACCATCCCCGGCGGCGAGTGCACCGAGGTCGGCGTCGGTGGGCACTTCGCGGGCGGGGGCTACGGGCCGCTGTCGCGCCGGCTGGGCGCGGTCGTGGACTACCTGTACGCGGTCGAGGTCGTCGTGGTCGACGCGGACGGCACCGCGCACGCCGTGGTCGCCACCCGCGAGCCCGACGACCCGCACCGCGACCTGTGGTGGGCGCACACCGGTGGCGGGGGCGGCAACTTCGGCGTGGTGACCCGCTACTGGGTGCGCGCACCCGGCGCCACGTCCGCCGAGCCCGCGGAGCTGCTGCCCCGGGCGCCGAGCCGCTGGCGCGTCGCCTACTGCATGTGGTCGTGGGAGGCGATGACGGAGGAGGCGTTCACGACGGTGCTGCGCAACGTCGGGACGTGGTTCGAGCACAACAGCGCGCCCGGCTCGCGGCACGCCCAGCACTCCGCGTCGTTCTACGCCTCGCACCGCTCCGGTGGGGCGCTGCTGCTCCAGGCCATGGTGGACGACGACATCCCGGACGCGGCCGCCCTGCTCGACGAGTACTTCGACGCGGTGTGCGAAGGCGTCGGGATCGAAGCGGTGCGTACGCAGTCGGTCAAGCCGTGGCTCTACGTCGCGGCCTACCCGAACTGGGGCGACCCGGGCACGCAGGACATCCGCCGGGCCAAGCTGAAGGCGGCCTACCTGCGCAAGGGGTACGACGAGGACCAGCTGTCCACCGTCTGGGACCACCTCACCCGCGAGGGCTGCGAGCACAACCAGTTCATCCTGATCGGCTACGGCGGCCAGGTGAACACCGTCGCCCCGGACGCGACCGCCACCGCTCAGCGTGACTCGGTGCTCAAGGCGGCGTTCATGGCGGTGTGGGCCGACGAGGCGGAGGATCACGAGCACATCGCCCGGCTGCGCGAGTTCTACCGTGACGTGTACGCGAAGACGGGCGGCGTGCCGGTGCCCGGCGAGGCGAGCGACGGGTCGTACATCAACTACCCCGACGTCGACCTGGCCGACCCGGACTGGAACACCTCGGGGGTGCCCTGGTCCACGCTCTACTACAAGGACAACTACCCGCGGCTGCGGCAGATCAAGGGTCGCTACGACCCGCGGAACGAGTTCCACCACGGGCTGTCCGTCGAACGGCCCTGACCGGTGGCGGGAAATCGAGCGCGGGAGGCCGGGTCGCCCCACGCGGACGTGCCGACGCGCACGGAGCTGGTCGACCGGGTGGCCGGGCTCGTGCCCGTGCTGCGCGGCCACCGGCTCCCGCCCACCGGGCCGGTGCCGGCCGCGACCATGGCCGTGCTGAGCGGGGCCGGCGTGTTCCGCGCGCCGGTGCCGAGGCGGCACGGCGGGTACGGGTGCGACAGCCGGACGCTGGTCGGCGTCGCGGCCCAGCTCGCTCGCGCGGGCGCCGCCGTGGCGTGGACCGCCGCCGCCCACTGGGCGTCGATGCGGCTCGCCGGCGTGTTCGGTGCCCGGGCGCGCGAGGAAGTGTTCGGCACGGCCGACGTCCGGGTGTGCGGGACGCCGGCCGCGGGCGGCACGGCGACGCCGGTGGCGGACGGTTTTGTCGTCGACGGCGAGTGGGAGTTCGCCGCCGGGGCGTGGCACGCGCACTGGCAGGTGGTCGTCTCGGTGGTCGTGCCGCCCGTCGGTGCGCCGTTCCCGGTGGCGGCGTTGCTGCCGCGGTCCGACCTGCGGGTCGCGGCGGGCAGACCGCCGGCCGGGGTGGCCGGCACCGGCGGCGCCGCCACCGCGGCCCGCGGGGTGTTCGTGCCCGCGCACCGGGTCGTCGAATTGTCCACTGTGGACGCGCAATGGTCCTCGGCGGTGGCGGCGTGGGCCGCGTCGTCGGTGGGGGTCGTCCTCGGCATGGCCCTCGACGGGTGGGACCGGTACCTCGACGGGCTGGTGACCGGCCACGAGACGGTCCATGTCCGGACCGCGGACGCGCTCGCCATGATCGACGAGGCCGAGCACCACGCGGACCGGCTGGCGTCGCTGGTGGACGGGCACGCCGGCGCGGACTGGACCGAGGCGGACTCCGGGCGGGCGAGGGACGACCTCGCCGCGGCGTGCGGGCTGGTCCGCGACGCCGTCCACGTCCTGGCCACGAGCAGCGGGCCGGGCACCGCCGAAGGACCTGCGGAGATCCGGCGGCTCGCACAGGACCTGGCCGCCGCCACCCGCCACGTGCTGCGCGGCTTCGACGACGGCGCCGGGCAGGCGGGTCACCGCGCGGCCGCGTGAAACCCGTTCCGGACCGGCGCGCTCGCCGCGGGTAAGCACGCTCCGAGAAGACACCGGCGCTCCGGCGCCCCCACACTGGGAGACCGGTTCGAGCCGGTGGCGATGTCCGGCGTGCTCCGGCCCCACCATCGCCGCACCAGGATTTGAGGGGATTGTTCACATGGCGGAGAAGACGAACCCGGCCGGCGCGGAAGCTGCCGTGCCCATCGCGCGGTTGCGCGCCGAGGTCGAGGGCGCGGTGCTCTTGCCCGGCGACCCGGGCTACGACGAGGCACGCGCGATCTACCTCGGCGGCCTCGACCGGCACCCGGCCGTTGTCGTGCGGCCCGCGGGCGTCGAGGACGTGGCGCGGGTCGTCTTGGCGGCCCGCGACAGCGGGGTGCCGCTGGCGGTCAAGAGCGGCGGGCACAGTCCGTTCGCCGTCTGGGACGGCGGGATCCTGCTCGACCTGTCGACGCTGCGCGACCTGGAGATCGACCCCGAGACGCGCACGGCGTGGGCCGGGACCGGCCTGACCGCGGGGGAGTTCACCACCGCGGCCCACGAGCACGGCCTCGCGCTGGGCTTCGGCGACACCGGCACCGTCGGCCTCGGTGGCCTCACCCTCGGCGGCGGGATCGGCTACTTCGTTCGCAAGTACGGCCTCACCATCGACCACCTGCTGGCCGCCGAGCTGGTCACCGCGGACGGCGAGCTGCACCACGTCGACGCCGAGCACGAGCCCGAGCTGTTCTGGGCGCTGCGCGGCGGCGGCGGCAACTTCGGGGTCGTGACCCGGCTGCGATTCGAGCTGACCGAGCTGCGCACGATCGTGAGCGGCCTGCTGGTCCTGCGGGCGACGCCGGAGAACATCGCCGGCTTCGTGAAGCTCTCGCACGAGGCGCCGGAGGAGCTGACCAGCATCCTCAACATCTTCGCCGCGCCGCCGATGCCGTTCATCCCCGACGAGCTGGTCGGCACGCCGGTCATCCTGGCCACGATGGTCTACGCGGGGGAGGGACCGGCCGCCGACGAGGCGATCGCCCCGTTCCGGGCGCTGGACACCCCGATCGCCGACATGATCGAGACGATCCCGTTGCCCGGCCTGTACCCGGAGGAGGACGACTTCCACCCGATCGCCGCCGCCCGCAACCTCTTCACGGACACCGTCGACCTCGACGACGCGGAGCTGATGCTGGACCGGATCGCCGCGTCCTCGGCCGACATGGCCGCGGTGCAGATCCGGGTGCTGGGCGGCGCGGCGTCCCGCGTGCCCGCCGACGCCACGGCCTTCGCGCACCGCGACCGCCAGGTCATGATCAACCTGGCGGCCATCTTCGAGGACCTCGAGACCGCGGAGGAACACCACCGCTGGGTCGACGAGCTCACCGTCGCGCTGCAGAAGGGGGTGCCCGGCATGTACGTGAACTTTCTCGAGAACGTCCGCGAGGGGCGTATCCACGAGGCGTACCCCGAGGCCACCTGGACGCGGCTGCGTGCGGTCAAGCGCGCCTACGACCCCGCCAACGTGTTCCGCGTGAACAACAACATCCCCCCGGCCGAGGACCACTGACCGCGCTGATCGTCACCACCCGGCACACGAAAGCGGGCCCGTCCGAACCGGACGGGCCCGCTTTCGTGTGCGGCTCTTCGGCTGCGGGGAGGACGGGACTGTTCCCGCCGTGGGGCGGACCATCTCCGCGAACCTACGGGCAGTACTGCGGCGTGGTGCGGGCGCTGGAGGCCGGTACCGCGTCGCTCATCCGGCTGCGTAACCGGCGGCGGTCCCCAGGACGGCAGATCCCGGCGCGGCCCCGATCTCGTTGCCGGCCGGTGGCATTGCCGACGCGGCCCCGGCCTCCTCCGGCGGGGTGGCGTCGAGCACAAGACCCATGCCGGGCGGGGAGTGGCGCACGAGCGGAGAAGCCGCGACGGTCCCGCCGCTGCCACCATGGAGGTCGGCTCACGCTGGGAGGCAGTGCCATGAAGGTTGGTTTGGAGCTCGGGGAGTTCGTCTGGGATGGTGGGCCGGCCGAGATGGGCCGGACCGTCGCCGAGATCGCCACGGTGGCCGACGACGCCGGCTACGACTTGATCGGCGTCGGCGACCACGTCTGGCAGGGCCCGCACGCGGGCGGGCCGGAGATGCCCCAGCTGGAGTGCTTCACCACGCTCGGCGTCATCGCGGCGAACACCCGGCGGTGCCGGCTCGCGCCGGTCGTGGCCGGCGTGCACTTCCGCGCTCCCGCGTTGCTCGCCAAGATGGTCACGACGCTGGACGTCCTCTCCGGCGGCCGCGCGATGCTGGGTGTCGGCACGGGCTGGGACGCCGACGAGGCGGCGGGCATGGGGTTCGCGTTCCCGTCGCTCACCGAGCGGTTCACCATGCTCGAGGAGACCCTTGAGATCTGCCTGCGGCTCTGGAGCGGCGACGAGCGGCCCTTCGAGGGACAGCACCACACCCTGGCGCGGCCGCTGATCGCGCCGAAGAGCCTGTCCCGCCCCCACCCGCCGATCATGCTCGGTGGCGGCGGCCGGAAGACTCTGCGGCTGGTCGCGCGCTACGCCGACGCCTGCAACGTCTACCCGGGCCCGGACCTGGCCGAGAAGCTGGACCTGCTGCGCGCGCTCTGCGCCGAGGAAGGCCGCGACTACGACACGCTCGAGAAGACCTGCATCTTCCCGTTCGCGGTCGGGCAGGACGGCACGGGTGCCGGCGAGCTGACCGACGAGCTGCACCGGCTCGGCGAGGCGGGCATCGACACCGCCATCGGCATCGTGTCCGGGTCGAACCCGGTCCGCCAGGTGGCCGTCATCGGTGACAAGGTCGTCTCCGCCTTCGCGTGACCGCCCCGGAACCACCCGGAAAGCCACCGCCCCCGCCGGATTCCGGCGGGGGCGGTGGCTTTCCGGGTCTCTTCCCGTCTCAGCCGTTGAGCATGTCATTCCGGCGGTCACGCAGTTCGTCGAACGAGGAGAGGTCCGGCACGGTCCAGCCGTCGAGGTCGTACTCGGACAGGCACTGGTCGACGAACGCCTTGTAGCCGTCCACCTTGCCGTTCGCCAGCTGCGAGGACCACAACTCCACGCGGGTGTTCTCGTGGTTGCCCGCGTAGTTGCGCTCGTACAGCTCGTGGCGCCCGCCGAACTCGGTGCCGACCGCGTCCCACAACAGCTTCATGACCTTCACGCGATCGACCGCTTCGACACCGTTCGAGCCGCGCACGTACTTGTCGAGGTACGGCCGGATCTCCGGGTTCTTGAAGTCCTCCGCGCTGGAGTTGAGGTAGATCAGCCCGCTGGCGATGTCCTGCTCGATGATCTCCTTGACCCGGGGGTAGCCGATCTGCATGAACCACCGGTAGGCCAGCATGTAGTCCGGGTTGGGCAGCACCGCGCCGTTGGTCCAGGGCACCGGATTGCGCGCCGCGGCGTCGGACAGTCCCCAGAACAGGTTGCGCCAGGCCAGCACCTCACCTAGCCGGCTCTGCACGCCGCGGAAGTCCTTGGTGCCGGTGATCTCCACGGCCTTGGCCAGCAACCCGGCGATGAACTCCAGCTTCACCGCGAGGCGGGTGCAGCCGTGGAAGGTGAACCGCTCCGGGAACCCGGAGCGGCCGGTGAACAGCTGCACCTTGCCGAGGTGGCCGTAGATGAAGACGTTCTCCCACGGCACGAGAACCTTGTCCAGCACCAGGATCGTGTCGTTCTCGTCGAGGCGGGAGGACAGCGGGTAGTCGAACGGGCTGCCCATCACCGCGGCCTGCGCGGTGTAGGACGTGCGGCAGATCAGCTTCATCCCCGGCGCGTTCATGGGGATCGTGGCCACCAGGGCGAACTTCTTGTCCTTGATCGGCAGCCCGTAGTGCGCGATGAAGTTGTAGTGCGCCAGCGCGGACCCGGTGGCGACGACCTTGGCGCCGCTCACGATCAGGCCGGAGTCGGTTTCCTTCTCGACGTGGACGAACACGTCGGCGACCTCGTCGGCCGGCCGGTCGCGGTCCACCGGCGGGTGCACGATCGCGTGGTTCCAGTACAGGACCTTCTCCTGCGACTCCTTGTACCAGCGCCGGGCGTTGTCGGAGTACGGCGCGTAGAACTCCGAGTTCGCCCCGAGCGTGCCGAGGAAGGACGCCTTGTAGTCGGGGCTGCGGCCCAGCCAGCCGTAGCTCATCCGCGCCCACGCGGCGATCGCCTGTTGGTCCGCGACGAGGTCCTCCGCGCTGTGCGGGGTCGTGAAGAAGCGGTGGGTGTAGCCCTCACCCCCACCGGCGTCGGTCGGCGCGGTCAGGACGCCCCGGTTCGCCGGGTCGTGCAGCGCGTCGTAGAGCCGGGCGACCATCCTGGTGGGATTGCGGAACGCCGGGTGCGTGGTGACGTCCTTGACCCGTTCGCCATAGAGGTAGATCTCGCGGTCGTCGCGCAGACTCTCGACGTACTCGTCGCCCGTCAGCGGGCGGGTGCTCGGCCGCGCGCCGGCCCCCTCGCTCGGAACGTCCCGATCAGTCATCGGTTACTTCCTTATCGTCGCTTGCTCCGGGCAGCTGTCTCGTTTCGAGGTGACAATCGTCCCATCGGGAAACGGTCACGGTTTCTCGCGGCGTGCCTTGACCAGGCAATCGACAAGATGTCCGCCCGGATCGCCGGTGCAAGAGTGGGGGGAACTCAGACCTGGTCACTTTCCCATGGAGCACAGGGTGTCCGAGGCCGTCGTCCCGTCGCGTGAGCAGTTCGCCGATCTCGTGTCCGAGCTGGTGCCGTTGCTCTCGTGACCGTCCGGCGAGCCTGCCGCGCCGGCGACCGGGGACCTGGTGCACGAACAGGAGCAGCGATGAAACGACGGCATTTCCTCACGATCGGCGGCGCGGCCGCGGGTAGCGCAGTGCTCTTTCCCGTCACCCGCGGGATACTGGCCGACGCGGAGGAACCGGTGCCGCACCCGCACGGTCACAGCCACCTGAGCTCCCAGCAGGGGGCGTCGCTCTCCACCGCGGGGGTGCGCGTGGACCGGTTCGCGGCCACTATGCCGTTGCTGCCGGTCCTGCGGCCGGTGTCATCCACAGTGGACACCGATGTCTACCGGCAGGACATCAAGCCCGCCGATGTCGAGATCATGCCCGGCCTCTCCACCCCGGCGCTCACCTACGGCGGCTCGTTCGTCGGCCCGACCATCCGGGCGACCAGCGGCAGGCGGGTGCTGATCACCTACCGGAACACCACCACCGATCCGGTGAACGTGCACCTGCACGGCGGGCACGTCGCGGCGCAGCACGACGGCTACCCGATGGACGTGATCGAGCCGGGCGGGACGCGGACGTACGAGTACTTGAACCAGCAGCCCGGTGCGACGCTCTGGTACCACGACCACGGCCACCACCTCGAGGCCACGCACGTCTACCACGGCCTGCACGGGTTCTACGTGATCGACGACCCGCGGGAGCAGTCCCTGCGGCTGCCCGACGGGCAGTACGACGTGCCGATCATGCTCCGCGACGCGTTGTTCGAGTCGACCGGCGAGCTCTTCGGCGACGGTGACCCGGCCGAGCGGACCACCTTCCTGGCCAACGGGAAGCCGGTGCCCCACTTCCAGGTCGCCGCGCGCAAGTACCGGTTCCGGCTGCTCAACGCCGCGAACGAGCGGATCTTCCGGCTCGGCCTCGACGGAGCCGACCTGGTCCAGATCAGCACGGACGGCGGCCTGCTGCCCGCCCCGCTGCACCGCTCCGAGCTGGTGCTCAGCTCCGGCGAGCGGGCCGATGTCGTGGTGGACTTCGCGCGGTACCCCGTCGGCACCCAGCTCGTCCTCGCCGACACCACCGGTGGTCCGGTGCTGCGGTTCGACGTGGTGCGCACGGCGGCCGACACCAGCAGGGTCCCCGACCGGCTGCGGCCGCTGCCCGCGCTGCCGCCCGCCACGGTGACCCGCGAGGTGACCCTCGGCTTCGGCGCCGACTCGACCGGCTACCCCCAGGGGCAGGTCAACGGCAGGCCCTTCGACCCGAACCGCGTCGACTTCCAGGTCCGGCACGGAACGACGGAGATCTGGCACGTGGTCAACAACGACCCGATCGACCACAACTTCCACCTGCACATGACCCAGTTCCGGGTGCTCGACCGGGGTGGCGATCCGGCGCTGCCCCAGGACGCCGGGCGCAAGGACACGATCATCGTGCCGGCCGGCCGGTCGGTGCGGGTGCAGGCCACGTTCGCCGGGTTCCTCGGCAAGTACGTGTACCACTGCCACTTCCTCGAGCACTCCTCGCTCGGGATGATGGCGCAGCTGGAGATCGTCCCCTGAGGGAGTTGAGATGACCACAGTGGACAGCTGGGACCTGCTGACCGAAAAGGCCGACCTGGCGGTGAGCGAGCTGCGGCAGGCGCCGGGTGGCGCGCTCGCCGCGGGCGAGGTGCGGCTCGCGGTCGAGAAGTTCGCGCTGACTATGAACAACGTCACCTACGCACGGCTGGGGGACGCCGAACTGCCGTTCTGGTCGGCGTTCCCCGCGCCCGAAGGCTACGGGCGGGTCCCGGTCTGGGCGTTCGTCCGGGTCGTGGAGTCGCGCCACCCCGGCGTCGCCGAGGGTGCGCGGTTCTTCGGCTTCGTGCCGATGGCGACCCACCACGTGGTGCCCGCGGCACCCACCGCGCGCGGCTTCCTCGACGCCGAGCCGCGCCGGCAGTTCCTGCCCACCTGGTACCGGACGTTCCAGCGCGTGGGCGAGCCGGACGCGCTCGACGACCGGCGCGCGGTGTTCCGGCCCGTGTTCCCCGCGTCGTTCAACCTGGCGGACTTCGTGGCCGGGCACGTCGGCCGCGGGGCCAAGTCGCTCCTGGTGACCGGTGCGTCGGCCAAGACGGCGATCGGGCTCGCCCACCTCGCGCGGAACACCGGCCTGCCGACGGTCGGGCTCACCTCGCCCGGAAACGTCGGGTTCGCCCGCGAACTGGGCTGCTACGACGCGGTGGCCGGCTACGACGAGCTCGAGTCGGCCGCGGTCCTCGCGCCGGCCGTGTGCGTGGACTTCACCGGCGACAACCGGTTCATCGGCGCCGTCCACGCGCGGTTCGCCGCCGAGCTCGGGCCGTTCGCGCTCGTCGGCTACACCCACACCGCCGTGGTGCCGGAGCTGCCGGACCTCGCCGACCCGCAGCCGGAGTTCTTCTTCACCCCGGCGGTGGAGGCGCAGGCGGTGGCCGCCGAGGGAGAGAAGCGGTTCTACGACCGCTACCACAGCGAGGAAGACCGGTTCCTCGCCGGGACGGCGGCCTGGCTGACCGTCCGGCCGTCGCGCGGTCCCGAGGCGATCGCGGCCGGTTTCCGCGCTCTGCTCGACGGATCGCAGTCACCGGCGGTCGCCGAGGTTTTCAGTCCATAGTAGACGAAACTGGCCCACTTCCCGAACCTCATACTCTAGGAGCACATCGTGACGCAGGAAATGGAGCACGTACGCACCCCGGTATCGGAGCCCGACGACCCATCCCGGCAGCGGCCGGGGACAGCGGAGGCGGCGAAGCCGTTCTGGCGCCGTCCCTGGATGATCCCGCTGTGGGTGGTCACCGCGGCCTTCCTGTACCTGCAGGTCAAACCGTTCGTCGGCACCCCGGAGAGCATGGCGCCGGTCCCGCCGCACGACGGCTTCGCGGCCTACTACCCGCTGCTCATCTCCCACATCGTCTTCGGCACGGTGGCGATGGTGACGGTGAACCTGACGGTGTGGCCCTGGCTGCGCCGGCAGCACCCGGCGGTGCACCGGGTGGCCGGGCGGGTCTACGTCGCCGCGACCGTCGCCGGGGGCGTGTGCGGGCTGATCATCATGCCGTTCGCCCCGCCGGTCGGGAAGGTCGGCGTCACCATGTCCACGACGCTGTGGATCATCACCGCGGTCGTCGCGTTCTGGGCGGTGCGCTCCGGCCGCTACGCGCTGCACCGCAAGTTCATGCTGTACAGCTTCGCGCTGGTGATGAACAACGTGTGGGGTGTCTTCGCCGCGCAGATCGTGATCGGCTACCAGATCCAGATGGACTTCACGTACCTGGCGGAGTTCGCGCGCTGGGTGGGCTGGGTCGTCGACCTCATGCTGGTGCAGTGGTGGCTCTACCACACCGCCAAGCGCCCCGTCGAGGGTCCCGCCCGGCAGTGGGTGGCCTCCGTCCGGTAGCGGTGGCCCACAACGAAGAAGCTCCTCCGGGACCCGGTCCCGGAGGAGCTTCTTCGTCGTACCGCAAGGAGCGCCGGCCGCTCAGGTGCCGACGACCAGCCAGCCGGGGTCGCGCGGGCCCTCGCCGAGGCAGGTGGCGTTGTAGTGGTCCAGGGCCTTCTGGGCCTCGGCGGTGGCGCGGGTGAACCGGGCCAGCGGCTCGGCGCCGCGGACCACCACGTCCTCCATGGCCGCCATGATCGCGACCTGGATGCCGTGGGAGCCGGGGAACACGGGCACGCTGGAGCCGGGGGAGCGGTCGGTCCGCTCCAGCTGCTCGACGGCGACGCGGTGGACCGGGTTCGCGGCGAACCAGCCCTCCTCCTCCAGCACCGCGGCGGCGCCCTTGGTCACCGGGGTGGAACCACTCGCCTTGTGCCACTCGGCGGCGTTGCGCGGGCTGTTCAGGTACTGCATGAACGCGAGCGCGCCGTCGCGGGTGACCGGGTCGAGGCCGTCGGCCAGCCACATGGCATCCCCGCCGATCCAGTTGCCCGCGGGCGCGGTGCGGCCGTTGTAGGGCAGCATGCTGACCGTCACGTGCGGTTCGGCCGGGTCGCCGGACATGAAGTTGATCGCGAACGAGGAGTCGACGCGGAACGCCACGCGCTGCTCGGCGAACGCGGCGCCGTTGCCGAGCCAGTCCTCGAACTGCCCGGTGTAGACGTACTCCCCGCGCTGCACCAGCCCCTGCCACCACCCGACGTAGGCCATCACCTCCTCGGAGGTGAGGTCGACGGTGGTCGCCCTGGCGGCGTGACCGTTCTCGTTGTCGAGGAACAGGCCGCCCTGCTGGGCGATCGCCTGCTGGAACAGCTTGCCGTCGATCGGCCAGGTGATGGCGTGAGCGGGCCCGCCGTCGAGCCGGGCGACCGCGGCGCACGCGGCGCTCAGCTCGTCCCACGTGGACGGCACGGTGCCGATGCCGGCGGCGTGCAGCATCGCGGTGTTGGTGTAGAGCAACATCGTCGACAGCGTGAGCGGCACGGCGGCGATCTCGCCGCCGATCGAGTAGAAGTCGCGGCAGGCGTCGAGGAGGTCGTCGAGGACGACCGGCTCGCCGAGGATTTCGGTGCGGTCGCCGATCTGCCCGGCTACCGGGGTGAACACCGGCCTGCCGTCCGCGGTGACCGTGTCGATCGCCTGCTGGCTCGCGCCGGAGTAGTACGACGCGATCGTGGGCGGCTTCCCCGCCAGTGCCTCCGTGGACACCTGGGCGGGGAGGTCTTCGTAGTAGCAGCCGCGGATGACGACCTGGTACTCCGGGTGGGCGCGCTCGAACTCCGCGGCCCGTTGCCGGACCGGGCCGAGGAAGTCCGGGAACGGATATTCGGACAGCAGGACGTCGATGACGGTGCGCGGGTTACGGTCTGCGGCGCTGGACCCCATGGGACCTCCAGTCGTGCGGGAGCACCCGGCGCGGGCGCGCGTCGGTATCGGTTTCATCGTCGGTGCTGGGCGGAGGCGGGCACATCTCACGCCGTGCTTGGTGCCGCGCTCGGCGCGCCGGGGCCGGCAATTCCGGAGATGCGGTCGCCGACGCCGGAATGGGACGCTGACCTCGCATCCGCATGACAGGGAAAGGGCGTGCTATCCCATGGCATTCGTCGCGGCGAGTCTTCCCGGGCGCGGCTTTCCGCCTCCTCCGGAACCGGGGCTGACCCCGGCGGAGGTCGTGGCTCGCGCGGAGGCCATGACCCCCGCCCTTGTCGAGCGCCAGGCCGAGACCGAGCAGCGCACCTTCTACGCGCTCGACACCCACGAAGCCTTCCGGAAGGCCGGCTTCTACCGGATCCTCGTGCCCCGGCGCTACGGCGGCTACGAGTTCGGTGCGGACACCTTCATGCGGGTGGCGGTCGCGCTGACCCGCGGCTGCCCGTCGACGGGCTGGATGTACACCCTCGGTGCCGCGCACGCGCTGGCGGTGGCCACGATCTTCCCCGAGCAGGCGCAGGACGAGGTCTTCGCGGTGGGCGACTTCATCGCGCCGTCGACGATCATGCCGTCCGGCACGGCCGAGCGCGCCGAGGGCGGCTGGGTGATCAACGGCACCTGGGGCTACTGCTCCGGTTCCCCGTACGCCACCCACTTCGTCGGGCACACGCTCGTGAAGAGCGGCGACGGCGCGCCGCCGGAGCCGATGGCGTTCATCGCGCCGCGCAGCGTGTGGCGCCGCCTCGACGACTGGGGCGGGCAGCTGGGCCTGCGCGGCAGCGGGTCGCACAGCATCACCATCGAGAACGGGTGGATCCCGGACCACTTCACCATTCCCGGGCATCTGAGCCAGTTCTCGGTGGCCGACGGCACTCCCGGGCTGCGGCTGCACGGCAACCCGCAGTACGGCGGCGGCCCGCTGAGCTTCATGAACCTGGAGAGCGCCGTCCTCGCCGTCGGCATCGCCAAGGGTGCGCTCGACGCGTACGAGCACCTGATGCGGACCCGGACCACGCTGTTCCCGCCCGTCGTGGGACGCGTGCACGACTCGGACTACCAGTACTGGTACGGCGAGGCCACCGGAATGATCGCCACCGCGGAAACCGCGGTCCTCGGCGCGATCGGGCAGTGGCAGGAAGCCTGCGCCGCCGGTCCCGGCGCGTTCACCACCGAGATGGAGATGCGGCTGGCCGGCATCAGCAGGCAGTCGGTGCAGCTGTGCTGGCACGCCGTGGAGGGGCACCTGCTGCCGACCGCCGGGTCGAGCTCGGTCCGCCACGGTGAGCGCCTCGAGCGCACGTGGCGGGACCTGTCGATGCTGCACACCCACGCCGGCTTCGCGGTGTTCCTCGCGGCCAAGGCGCAACGGGAGCTGACCAAGGCCCACTTCGACGTCGCGGAAGACGGCCTCGCGGGCTGACGTGGCGGCGGGTGAGCCGGAAGGCGCGTTCAGGACGGTGAAACGTCCCGGACGCGCCTTCCCGCGTGTGCGGGCCACGATCCGGGCCGCGCGTCGTCCGTGAGCCCGTCGCCGGGGCACGGAAACGCCCGGGGCGCCAGGCCCCGGGCGGAGTGACGAAGAAAGCCCCGGCCGGGGCGGGCGTCAGCCGGCGAGCCGCCGCTCGTGCTGGGCGGGGATGGCCAAGCGGCGGCCCATGACGGCGGTCAGCTCCGCCACGCTGCGGGACAGCTCCTGCAGGTCGTCGGCCGTCAACGCCTGCGGTCCGTCGCACAGAGCCAGCTCGGGGTGCGGGTGCACGTCGACGATGAGGCCGTCGGCGCCCGCGACCACGCCGGCCCGGCTGAGCGGCAGCACCAGGTCGCGCCGGCCGCCGGAGTGCGAAGGGTCGATGATCACCGGCAGGTGCGACAGCCGCTGCACGACCGGCACCGCGGAGATGTCCAGCGTGTTCCTGGTCGCGGTCTCGAACGTGCGGATGCCGCGTTCGCACAGCACGATGTCGAGGTTGCCGCGCTGGGCGATGTACTCGGCGGCCATCAGCCACTCTTCGATGGTGGCGTTCATCCCGCGTTTGAGCAGCACCGGCTTGCCCGCCTCGCCGACCGCCTGCAGCAGCGAGAAGTTCTGCATGTTGCGGGTGCCGATCTGCAGCATGTCCACATAGGACGCGACCATCGCCACGTCCTGCACGGCCACGACCTCGGTGACGATCGGCAGCCCGACCTCGTCCCGCACGTCGGACAGGATCCGCAGCCCGCGTTCGCCGAGCCCCTGGAAGGCGTACGGCGAGGTGCGTGGCTTGAAGGCACCGCCGCGCAGCAGCGCGGCGCCGGCCACCTTGGCCATCCTGGCGGCGGCCAGGGTCTGCGTCGGCGTCTCCACCGCGCACGGCCCGGCCATCAACGTCACGGTGTCCGGCCCGATCGGCACGCCGCCGACGTGGACGACCGACCGCTCCGGGTGGTGCTCACGGCTGACGAGCTTGTGCTGGGTCGAGATCCGCTTGACCTTGGCGACGCCGCGCATCTCCTGCAGGTTCAGTGCCTCGAGCCGGTCCACGTCGCCGACCAGGCCGATCACGACCCGGCTGCCCCGGGCCTGCTCCCGGCCGCCGGCCCCGGTCACGCCGCGGCTGACGAACGCTTCGCCACCGGTCGATTCCACGAGCGCGACGACCGCGTCGACATCCGCGGCCGCAGCGTCCGGCGCCATCACGATCACCATCGTTGCGGTACCCCACATTCCTTTGTCGAACCGGTTGAGGATCGGTCGTGCCGGGCCGCGGTGGGCCTGCGCGATGTCCGGTCGGTGGTCGGCCTCCGCGCCTCCGGCGACGAGCGCGTCCGCGACGTCCGGCCCGTGGGCGAACAGGTCCATGAACCCGGCGCGGGCCGGTGCGGCGGGCGGCAGCGGGCGCACCGGCCAGGGCACCGGCCGGTCGCCGGGCACCGCGGCGAGGGCCTTGATCGCGGTGTCGCGTTCGTCGCGCCACCGGGCGAACAGCACCTCGGCCGGGCCGGGCGGGAACTCCCGGGTGCGGCGTTCACGGCCGCGTCGAAGTTCGTGGCGGCCGCGGCGAACGCTTCCGGATTCGTGGCGGCGGTCCCGGCCAGATCGGAAAAGACGTCTCGCTGCTCGGTCACGTGTCAATCCTCTTTCGCCACGATGTCGCTCCCGGGTCGCGATTCCGGGGCACGGGGCCGAAATCCACGATGGGCCCCGGGCCCGGTCGTTGTCCTCTCCGCCAGTGCGACAGGCTTTCGTCCGCGAGCAGTGATCGGCCGCGGACGAGAGCAATTCCGAAGATGCACACCGGTGCATTCGGCGGTAATGGCCCGCCATTGCGATGCACCCATTTCGGCGAAAAGTGCCTCCGGGTGCGGTTGGTCCGGTGTCGTTCGTTGTATGTTGTCTGTGGCTCATTCACCGAGTCGTCGAACGGGAAGGAAAACCGGTCATGGCCCAGTTCGCCGTATTTATTTTCGACAAGGAGATTCCGTTCGAGGAAATTCCGCCGGAGGTCCTCGAGCAGCACGGCGCGGTCGAGGGCAAGGTCGAGGGCACCGGCGGCAAGATCGTGACCGGTTACGCGGCCGCCCCGACGGCGCAGGCGCGCACCGTCCGCGGGGACTCGGTGGCCGAGGGTCCTTTCCACGACGTCAAGCAGCAGCTCACCGGCTTCTTCGTGGTCGAGGCCCGCGACCTGGACCACGCCGTGGAGATCGCGAAGTTCGTGCCGGTCGTCGAAGGCGGTGCCGAGGTGCGCCCGTTGCTCGGCGAGGAGTGACCTGCCCGCGCCCGCGGTAGGTTCGCGGCGCGGCACAACGGTGTCATCCGGGCGGACCGTGCAGTACGGGTCCGGCCGGGCTGTCGCGTTCCCGCAGCGGGGCACGACGGAAGAACCATGGCAGAGTGCGCGTGAGTACGGTCCCTGTGGTGGGGGGGCGGGCCGGGTTTCCGGCTTGGCTGAAACACCACTACTGGAGGGTCTTGCCATGCGCTCGAGCCGGAACCGCCGCGGTCGGTCCGCAGGCCGATTATCTCTTACCATCGCCGTCAGCGCGCTCTTCGTGCTCAGCGGAACACCGGAATCGAGCGCGCACCCGCGCCACTACCCCGTGAGTTCGACGTGGTCGGCCCCGAACGCCGACAAGTCGAACACCCGTCACGTCAGCGGTCCGATCAACTCCCGCAACGTCGGGTCGCTCCAGGTCGCGTGGACCGTGGCGAACAAGACCCCGGCACCGCCGGACCGGTGGCCGGGCGTGTACGCCACGACCCCGGTCGTGGTCGACGGGACCGTGTACACCCAGGACCTCGACTCCAACGTCTACGCGATCGACCTGCGGACGGGCCGGCTGTTGTGGACGAAGATGTACAACTCGGCCATCAACGGCCCCAACGGGGTCAACGTCGTCGACGGCCGGGTCTACGCCGCGACCACCTCGACCGCCTTCGCGCTGGACGCGAAAACTGGTACGGAACTCTGGAGCAAGAAGCTCATCCGCAACGACAACGAGGGCATCAACATGTCCCCGGGCGTCGACCGCGGCACCGTCTACATCTCGACCGGTCCCGGCAACGCGGACGCGTTCTTCGGCGGCGGCGGCGCGGGCGTGCTCTGGGCGCTGGACGCCAAGACCGGGGCCACGAAGTGGCAGTTCAACTCCGTCCCGCTCGACCTGTGGGGACACCCGGAGCTGAACTCCGGTGGTGGCATCTGGAACCCGCCGAGCTTCGACGAGCGTGGCGACCTGTTCATCTCGGTCGGTAACCCGGCGCCGTTCCTCGGCACCGAGAAGTTCCCCTGGGGCTCGAGCAGGCCCGGACCGAACCTCTACACGGACTCGGTCGTCAAGCTGGACCACACGACCGGTCGTGTGCTCTGGTACAACCAGGTCCTCCCGCACGACCTCTACGACTGGGACCTCCAGAACTCGCCGGTGCTGACGAAGGCGGCCGGCCGGCCGGTCGTCATCGGCTCCGGCAAGACCGGCTACGTCTACCAGTTCGACGCGGCCACCGGCCGGATGCTGTGGAAGACCCCGGTCGGCAAGCACAACGGCCACGACAACGACGGCGTGCTGGCGATGAACGGGGAGTTCGACAAGCTGCCCCAGCTGCCGTTCGAGGTGTACCCCGGCGTCCTCGGCGGCGTGATCTCCCCGATCGCGGTCGACGACACCACGATCTACGCCGCGGTGAACAACGAGAGCGCGACGTGGGTCGCCCAGGAGGGCTCGCCGGAGATCGCTCCGTTCGACCAGGCCACGGGTGAGCTCGTCGCCCTCGACCTGGTGACCGGCCGGATCAAGTGGAGCCACCCGTTCCCCACCTCGGCCTACGGCGCCGCGTCGGTCGTGAACGACCTGGTGTTCACCACCACGTTCGACGGGAACGTCCACGCGCTCCAGACCGCCACCGGCAAGGAGGTCTGGACGGCCACTCTCCCCGCCGCGGTGAACGCGCCGGTGGCGATCAACGGTGATTACGTCATCGCGGGCAGCGGCTGGCCGTTCACCACGGACCAGCGCGCGGAGATCGTGGCCTACCGCCTCCCGACCCAGAAGGGTGGCAAGCGATGACCGTCACCCCGGAGCGGACGGCGCCCTCGGCGACGGCGGTCGCCGACGGGCTGCAGTTCCCGACGAGCGTCGTCTTCGACGACGAGGGCCGGAGTTACGTCGCCGAATCGGGACTCCCGTTCGGCGGCGCCCCGGCCGGGGGCCGCGTCTGGCGGCTGGACACCCGGCCGGGCCGGCCGCGGCGCACACTGGTCGCCGACGGTCTCGCCGGACCTGTCACCGGGCTGTGCCTGCACGAGGAACGGCTCTACGTGTCCGAAGGCGGCGCCGGGCGGATCACCCGCATCGACCCGGACGGCTCGCGCACCACGATCGTCGACGGCATGCCCGGTCCCGGCAACTACCACACGAACATGGCCGTCGTCGGCCCGGACCGCAAGCTCTACTTCAGCCAGGGCGCGATGGCGAACCTGGCGGTCATCGGTCTCGACGCCTACGAGATGGGCTGGCTGCGCCGGCTGCCGCACGCCCACGACGTCCCGGGCCTGGACATCGTCCTGACCGGGCAGGACGCGGTGACGCCGAACCCGTTGCCGGACCTGCCGGGCGAGCAGGCGACCACCGGCGCGTTCGTGCAGTTCGGCACGCCGACCACCGCCGGGCAGCGGATCGCCGCCGGGCTGCCGTGCACCGCGGCCGTGCTGCGGTGCGAGCTCGACGGCAGCGGGCTCGAACTGGTGGCCTGGGGGGTGCGCAACGGCTTCGGCCTCGGCTTCCTGCCCGACGGGCGGCTGCTGGCCCTGGACCAGGGCGCGGACGACCGCGGCAGCAGGCCCATCGGCAACGTGCCGGACCTGCTGTTCGAGATCCGGCCCGGTGCCTGGTACGGCTGGCCGGACTTCGTCGGCGGCGAACCGGTCACCGCACCCCGGTTCCAGCCCGAACGCGGTGCCGCGCCGACGTTCTTGCTCGCCAACCACGACGAGCTGCCGCCGCCGGAACGCCCGCTGGTGGAGTTCGAGCCGCACGCGGCGGCGACGAAGTTCGCCGTGGTGCCCGCGGCCGCGGAACGCTTCGCGGGCCAGCTCGTCGTCCCGCTGTTCGGCGACGAGGCCCCGATGTGCCTGCCGGGTGGCGGTCCCAACGTGGGGCGGTACCTCCTGCGGGTGGACCCGGCGGACTGGACCACGCACCGGATTCCCCTCGGGATTCCCCTGCACCGGCCGATCGACGTCGCGTTCGGCCCGGACGGCGCGCTCTACGTCGTCGACTTCGGGGAGTTCGAAATGTCGGACAAGGGTGTCCAGGCCAAGGCGGCCACCGGCTGCCTGTGGCGCATCGACGACTGGTCCGCGGTGGCGTCCGATGTGGACGGCCGGGGTGCGGACCGGTAGGTCGTGACCCGGACGGTGGTGCGGCGGTGCGCGGGCCGGTCCCGTGCCCGGCGCGCCACCGTCGTGGACGATGTCGTCCAGCCCGACAGCGCGGCCGGGCCGTGTACGTGCTGCGGACCGTGAACTTCGGTTTGTGGCCGCCGGTCCACGTGGTCGTGCCGGTTTCCGTCGTGTGAACCGGTGTCGGCCGCACCCACAGCTGCCGGTTGTCCACAGTGGACATCGACGCCCCCTGCCGGAGATCGTGCGCGTGACCGGGCGAGCGTCCGGCGCTCCAGCCCATCGTGGCCGCCGGGCGGTCCTGGTCATGTCTCGCGGGTTGCGGACCCGTGGTCACGCGCCGGCCGCCGCGCCGGCTCGGGCAGGTCAGCTGTTGTCGCCCGTGCTGCGGAGGTGCTCCTTCACCTTGGCGATCGCGAAGCCCCAGCCCTGATCCACCGTCGGCTTCGGCGGCACGGACATCTCCTCGGGGTTGGTCAGGACGTCCAGCAGGACCGGGCCTTCGGTGCTCAGCGCGCGCCGGACGGCCTCGGCCAGCTCGTCCGGGTCGGTGACCCGGATCCCGGTGAGGCCCAGCGCGGTGGCGACCGCCGCGAAGTCCGGGTTGTCCAGCTCGGTGCCGAACTCGGGCAGCCCGGCCTGTTCCTGTTCGAGCTTCACCATGCCCAGACGCCGGTTGTCGAAGACCACCAGCTTCACCGGGAGCCGGTAGGTGCGGATGGTCATCAGGTCGCCGAGCAGCATGCTGAGACCGCCGTCGCCGCAGAACGCGACGACCTGGCGGTCGCGGTCCCACAGCTGGGCGCCGATCGCCTGCGGCATCGCGTTGGCCATCGACCCGAGGTTGTACGAGCCGAGCAGCCGGCGCGATCCGGTCATGTGGACGAACCGCGAGAGCCACACCGTGGCCATCCCGGTGTCGGAGGTGAACACGGCGTCCGGGGCGGCGTGTTCGTCGATCAGCGCGGCCAGGGCCTCGGGGCGGATCTGGTGGTCCTGGTTGTCGAAGACCGAACGGACCTTCCCCACCAGGCTCTTGTCGTGCCCGGGGGCGGCCAGCCGCGCCTGCCCGGCGCGCCAGCGCTCGAAGTGCGCGCGGGCGTCGTCGAGGTGCGTGCGGGACGCCTGCGGCGACAGCCGCGGCAGCAACGCGGCCACCGTGGGGGCGACGTCGCCGACCAAGCCGAGTTCGACCGGGACGCGGCGGCCGATGTGCTCGGCGACGGCGTCCACCTGGATGACCTTCTTCCCGGTCGGGTACCAGGCGCGGTACGGGAAGTCGGTGCCCAGCAGCAACAACAGGTCGGCGTCGTCCATCGCCTGCGCGGCGGCGGGGTTGCCGATCAGGCCGGTCTGCCCGACCTGGAACCGGTTGTCGTCCTCGAAGCCCTCCTTGGCCTTGAGGGTGAGGACCATCGGGGCGCCGAGGCGGTCGGCCAGCGCCAGCACGTCGTCACGGCCCTGGCGGGCGCCGCGCCCGACCAGCAGGGTGACCTTCTCCGCCGCGTTGAGCAGCTGCGCGGCGGCGTCCAGCGCCGGGTCGTCGGGGCGGGTGCTGCGCTCGGCGAGGGAGAACCGCGGCTCGCGGTCGGCGTCGACCTTCTTGTCGCCGATGTCGCCGGGCACGGTGAGCACGGCGGGGCCGCCGCGGCTGACGGCCGTGCGGACGGCGATCTCCAGGAGGCCGGGGATCTGCTCGGCGGAGGTCACGGTGGCGCGGAAGACGGCGACGTCCTTGAACAGCAGGTCGTTGTCGACCTCCTGGAACATGTCGGTGCCGACGTCGGCGAGCGGGACCTGCCCGGCGATGGCGAGCACGGGCGCGTGGCTCTTCGCGGCGTCGTAGAGGCCGTTGAGCAGGTGCACCGACCCGGGGCCGACGGTGCCCATGCAGACGCCGATGGTGTCGCCGAGCTGGGCCTGCGCGCCGGCGGCGAACGCGGCGGCCTCCTCGTGCCGGCAGCCGACCCACTCGATGCCGTCGGCCCGGCGGATCGCGTCGGTCAGCGGGTTGAGCGCGTCTCCGACGACGCCGAACACGTGGGTGACGTTCAGCTGGACGAGGCTGTCGATGACGACCTGGGCGACGGTGCGGGTCACGGAGCTCTCCTGGGGTGTGTCAGATGGTGAAGTGGTCGGGGTCGGCCGCGGCCCAGTCCTGCGCCCAGTCCCGCGGGGGGCCGGACAGCAGCTGCTCGGGCTCGAGCCAGTCGTAGAGTTCGGCGTAGGACCGCACCCGGTGGGGATCGACGCGCCGGCGCAGCATGTGCGGCCGCAGCTCGGCGGGGAACCGGACGCCCATCGACGCCATGATCTGCTGGGCGCCGGTCACGGTGGAGCGCTGGAACCGTTCCACGCGCAGGGATTTGTCGGCGACGTCCAGTGCGCGGGCGCGGCGGGCGTCCTGGGTGGTGACGCCGACCGGGCAGGTGTTCGTGTGGCAGCGCTGGGCCTGGATGCAGCCGATCGCGAACATCATCGCCCGTGCCGCGTTGGTGTAGTCCGCGCCCTGCAGGAGGCGCTTGACGATGTCGGCGCCGGTGGCGACCTTGCCGCTGGCGCCGATCTTGATCCGGTCGCGCAGCCCGGTGCCGACGAGTGCGTTGTGGACGGTGATGAGACCCTCGGTCAGCGGCGTGCCGATGTGGTCGGCGAACTCCAGGGGTGCGGCGCCGGTGCCGCCCTCGGCGCCGTCGACGATGATGAAGTCGGGGGTGACGCCTTCGGCCAGCATGGCCTTGCAGACGGCGAGGAACTGGCGCCGCGAACCGACGCACAGCTTGAACCCGGTCGGCTTGCCGCCCGCCAGCTGCCGCATCTCGGCGATGAACCGGATCAGCTCCCGCGGGGTGGCGAAGACCCGGTGGTAGGGCGGGGAGATGACGGTCTCGCCCTGGGGGACGTCGCGGACCCGCGCGATCTCGGCGTTCACCTTGCCGCCGGGCAGCACGCCGCCGATCCCGGGCTTGGCGCCCTGGGACAGCTTCAGGGACACGCACTTCACCGCATCGTGGGCGGCCTTCTCGGCGAACTCCCCTTTGTCGAAGCCGCCGTCGGCGGTCCGGCAGCCGAAGTAGCCGGTGCCGATCTCCCAGACGAGGTCGCCGCCGTGGCGCAGGTGGTACTCCGAGAGCCCGCCTTCGCCGGTGTCGTGGGCGAACCCGCCGAGCGCGGCCCCTTTGTTGAGGGCCAGGATCGCGTTGGCGGACAGCGAGCCGAAGCTCATCGCGGACACGTTGAGCAGGGCCATGTCGTAGGGCCGGGTGCAGTCCGGACCGCCGATCCGGATCTTCGGCGGGTCGTCCGGCGTCGCGATCGGCGCCATCGAGTGCACCAGGGACTCGTAGCCGTCGGCGTAGACGTCGCGCTCGGTGCCGAACGGCGCTTCGGCGTCGGTGCCCTTGGCGCGCTGGTAGACCATGCTGCGGATGTCGCGGTCGTAGGGGCGGCCGTCGAAGTTGCGCTCGATGAAGTACTGCTGCAGCTCGGGCCGCAGTGCTTCGAGCAGGAAGCGCAGGTGCCCGAGGACGGGGTAGTTCCGCAGGACGGAGTGCTTGCGCTGGAGGAGATCCCAGCACCCCGGACCGGCGACGAGGAGCAGCGGCGCGGCGAGGAACCACCACCACGGGCCGACGAACAGCGCGAGCGCGGCGACGCCGAGGGAGACCAGCGACAGCGCACCTACCGCAGCGAATCTGAGCACGGAACCGAAGCTATCCGGACGGCCGGTCGAGCGCAGGTCGAGCACGCCGATCAGGGCCGTTGCCTACGCCGATGGGGCATTCGTCCACCTCGTCGAGCCGTCTCGGCTTCAGGACCGGTCCGGCTGCCGGGCTCCGGCGAGGCGGCCCCACAGCGCCGCGGCGGCGATCGAGACGGCCAGTAGCGTGACGCTGCCCGCGACGTCGAGGACGTAGTGGTTCCCCGTGGTGAGCACGTCCGCCGTCATGAGCAGCGGGAACGACCACGACAGCAGCGCCAGGCGGGGATGCGTGCCCCGGAGCGCGGACCACGCGGCGTACGCGCACCACAACGCCCAGCCGACGTGCATGCTGGGCATGGCCGTGTAGTGGCTGGGGTTCGTCCAGCTCTCCCGGCCGGCCTGGCCCAGGATGTCGTACCCGGCAACGATGTCGACGGCGCCGGGCAGTGCGAAACGCGGCGGCGACATCGGCACCGCCCAGTAGACCGGCAGCACGAGGGCCGTCATCGCGACCATCGTCCGGCGGACCCGGCGGTAGACCTCGGCGTGCCGGACGAACACCCACAGCAGGGTGCCGGCGACCACCGCGTAGTACAGCCGGTACAGGTACACCGCCGACTGAGCGAGGAGGGGATGCCCGGCCAGCCGGCCGTTCGCGCTCCGCTCGACGTCGATGTGCAGCGCGTGTTCCGCGGACTGCAGGGCCAGCGCGTGGGCGTTGGCGGCCGCGAGATCTCGGCCCACGACGGCGTCGAGACGCGTGAAGAGCAGGAACCACAGCAGCAGGAAGATCAGCTCGACGAGCACGCCAGGTCGGCCACCGGCACCGCGGACCAGGGGCACCCCAGCCACCCGCGGCCGCGGGAAAACCGGGAGCGCGATGGTCGATCGCGACGTGTTCTCCGGGGGGACAATGGCGGTGTGCGCGCGCCTTTCGAAGAGCTGCCGGACGTGGCCCGGGTAGTCCTGGTCGTCGGCGTCGCCGCCTTCGCGGCGGGCGAACTCGTCCAGGCGTTCCGCACGCGCGGCGGCGCGAAACTCGTCAACGTGCCCGCGGAGCTCGGCTTCCGGGTGCTGTTCCTCGGCGCGATCCTGCTGTGGCCGATCGGCCGGGCGGTCGTCCCGGCCGCCGGCATCGGCGGCGGCGCGGGGCTGGTCACGGTCGGGCTCGTGCTCGGGTGGCTCGGCCTGCTCCTGCGCTGGTGGTCCTTCCACAGCCTGGGAAAGTACTTCACCGTGACGGTGCAGACCAGTGAAGACCAGCCCGTCGTGGACCGGGGTCCGTACCGGGTCCTGCGGCACCCGAGCTACACCGGCCTGCTGCTCATCTTCGCCGGCGGCGGCCTGATCGCGGACAACTGGGTCAGCGCGGCGGGCCCGGTCGTGGTGCTGCTGATCGCCCTGATCCACCGCATCGGGATCGAGGAGCACGCTCTCGGTGAGGCGCTGGGCAGCCGTTACCGGCAGTTCGCGGCCGACCGCGCCCGGCTCGTCCCCTATGTGTGGTGACCTCGCGGTCTGTGCGGTGTAAGGGCGTTCCGGAGGTTAGGCTGGCGCCCCGACGAACAGGGCCGGTCAGCGGCCGTCCGCGAGGAGCAGCCGCCGCCATGTCAGCCGACCGTGCCGAGGCCCATACCCGTCATCCCCGCCACCAGCGCCGCGGCGAGGCCCGGCTGCCCGCCGCCGTCGCGACGCTCGTGGCCATCGCGCTTTACCTGGCGCTGCCGGAACAGCTGCTGGTCGCGCCGCGGTTCGTGGTGCCCGCGCTGGAGATCGCGCTGCTGGTGCCGCTGATCGCGATCAACCCGCGGCGCGTCACGCGGCAGACCCGGCTCTCCCGGGTGCTGTCGCTGGCGCTGGTCGCGGTCGTCGCGCTCAGCAACCTGGGGGCGCTGGGGTTGCTCATCCACGACCTGGTCGCCGGCACGGCCGGCGACGGCAAGGCGTTGCTGCTGGGCGCGCTGCAGGTGTGGCTGACGAACGTGATCGCGTTCGGCCTGGCCTACTGGGAGCTGGACCGGGGCGGCCCGGTCAAGCGCACCCAGTCCGGCCGGGCCGACCTGCCGCTGGCCGACTTCCGCTTCTCGCAGGACGAGAACGCCGACACCGTCGAGGAGGTCGCCGAAGGCTCCAGCGTCAAGTCCGACTGGGTGCCGGCCCTGCTCGACTACCTGTACGTGTCGGTGACCAACTCGACGGCGTTCAGTCCCACCGACACGATGCCGCTGTCCTCGCGCGCGAAGGTGCTGATGGCGGTGCAGAGCGTCGCGGCGCTGCTGACGTCGTTGCTGGTCATCGCCCGCGCGGTCAGCGTGCTCAAGTAAGGCCGGTGCCGTCGGGGGCTTCGGCGACCCGGAACCCCTCGGCCTCCGGCTGCCACGTCACGACGGTCCGCACCCGCGGGTCGTCGTCGACGACCAGGACCAGCCGCCCGGTGGCCCCGCGCCGGCCGGGCAGCGTCGCATGGTGCCTCACCTGTGGCGCGGTGGCCAGGTCCGCCGGATCCGGCGGGGTTCGGTCAGAGGCCGATGGTGTCCGCGAGGCCGGCGACGTGGTCGCGGAGGAACGCTTCCTTGCGGACCGGCCGGCTGAGCGCGGCGTCCACCTTGCGCAGCTTGCCCGTGCGCCACGCGTCCTCGGCCAGCCGGCCGGGCGCGGCGACGACCCGAGTCCCCGGCCCCGCCGCCTGCTCGCCGGGCGCCTGGCAGCCGAGCACCGGCGTGCCGTAGAGCAGGGCGAACCGGGACGGTTCGCGCACCGCCCAGGCCCGCGCGGCGAGCACCGCCGCCTCGAGCCGCTTCCGGTGCGATCGGCGCGTCGCCGCTTCGATGGCGGCGTCTACCTCGTCGGCGAGCTCAGATCGGCCGGGAGCAACGTTTTCAGGTGCTCCCGGCCGACGCGCACGACGTCGCGCATCATCTGTTCACGCGCCGACTGCCGCGGGGTCACCATGGGCCGACCTTGGTGTCCACGCCGGACGAGCCGCCACGCCGGCGAACGTGGTGGAAGTGGTCGTGGTCATGGGGATCGTTCCTTCTCCGGAGAAGGCGAGAACACTGATCTCGGATGGGCGGCCGGGCCTGCGTAACCGGTCGCTTGCGGACAGACACCCTGCGGCAAATCCGTGGCCGCTGCGGCGAATCGCGGCCACCATTGGGCGCCATGGCGTTCACCGAAGCACCTGATCCCGGCCACGCGCGCACGCTGGCCGAGCTCATCGCCCGGCTGCGGCTGCTCAAGACGTGGGCGGGCGACCCGTCGTACGCGCAGATCGCCGAGCGGGTGAACCGGCTCTGGACGGCGGCCGGGCGCCCGCCCGGTGAGCGCACCGCCCGCACGACGGTCGCCGACTGCTTCAAGACCGGCCGCGCCCGGCCCAACACCGACCTGGTGCTGGCCGTCGTCGAGGTGCTGCACCCGGACCCGGGTTATGTCGCCCAGTGGCAGGACATGCTGCGGGTCGTCCGCAGCCGCGCGGAGGCGGCGACCTTCGTGCAGGCCGAGCTCGGCCTGCCCGAGGCGATCCCGCACTTCACCGGGCGCCGGGCGGAGCTCGCGCGGCTGTGCGCGGTGCTCGGCGCCGCCGCGGGCGGGCAGGTGTCGGCGATCGCGGGCATGGCCGGGGTCGGCAAGACCGGGCTGGCCGTGCACGTCGGCCACGAGCTGCTGCGCACCGGCCGGTTCGACAACGCGCTCTTCGTGAACCTGCGCGGGTTCCACCCCGACCTCGACCGGCCGCCGGTGGACCCGGCCGCGGTGCTCGACTCCTTCCTGCGGCTGCTCGGCGTGCCCGGGCACGCCGTCCCCGCCGACCTGCCGGGCAAGGAACGGGTCTACCGGGAACGCTCCGCGGGGCGGCGCCTGCTGGTCGTCCTCGACAACGCCCACAGCGAGGAGCAGGTCCGGCCCCTGCTGCCCGACGCGCGGGGCGGCCCGGTGCTCGTCACCAGCCGCCTGGCCCTGCCCGGGCCGGCCGGTGCGCAGGTGCGGCTGGACGTGCTGAGCCCGGACGAGGCGCTGGCCTACCTGCGGCGCACCGTCGGCGCGCAGCGGGTCGACCAGGAACCCGGCGTGGCCCGGCGGATCACCGCCGAGCTCGGCCACCTGCCGCTCACGTTGACGCTGGCCGCGTTGCGGATGACCGCGCCGGCCCACCGGTCGTGGCTGCTGGCCGACCACCTGGAGCGGCTCGAGCAGCGGCGGGCGCACCTGCGCCTGGACGACGCCGTGGACGCGTCGATCAGCCTGTCCTACGACCACCTCGGCGAGCCGGAACAGCGGGCCCTGCGGCTGCTCGCCCTGCACCCGGGCGCGGACCTGGACGTCTACGGCATCGCCGCGCTCACCGGTACCGGCCTGGACGAGGCGACCCGGACCGCGGACCGGCTCGCCGCCGCGAGCCTGGTCCGGCGCCGCGAGGCGGACCGGTTCGAGCTGCACGACCTCATCCGCGCGTTCGGGATGGCGCGGGCGCAAGATGAGGACGTCTCCGCCGGCCGCCGGGCCGCGCTGGCGCGGCTGCTCGACTACTACGCGTTCGCCGCCGTCACGGCGATGGACCACTACGCGCCGCGCGTGCGCGACCACCGGCCGCACGTCCCCGACCCGGGCCTGCCGATCCCGCCGGTGACCGACCGGGCGTCGGCGGCGGCGTGGCTGGAAGCCGAACGGGCCAACCTGGTCAGCGCCGGCCTCCACGGGGTGGCGTCGGGCCACGCCGGACTGCTGTCGCGGATCCTGTTCCGGTACCTGCAGACCGGCGGTTACATCAGGGAAGCGCTGGCCCTGCACACGAGTGCGACGGAGTCGGCGGACCCGGTCGCCCGCGGGCACGCGCTGGTGAGCCTCGGGGCCACCCACAGCCAGGTCGGCCGCTACGAGGTGGCGACGCGGTTCGCCGAACAGGCGCTGGACTGCTTCCGCGGGGCCGACGACCGCTCCGGCGAGTGCCGCGCGCTCGGCACGCTGGGCGCGATCGCCTCCTGGAACGCCGATTTCGCGCGCTCGGCCGGGTTCCTGCAGGGGGCGCTGGCCCTGGCCCGCGAGATCGGCGCCCGGGCGGGCGAACGCACCGCGCTCACCAACCTCGGCTACGTCCACGGCCGGCTGGGCCGCTACGCCGAGGCGCTGGAGAGCCACCTGAAGGCGCTCGCCATCGACCAGCAGACCGGCGACCTGAGCGACATGGGCCGCACCCTGCTCAACATCGGCGACACGCACCTGCGGTCCGGCCGGGGCGCGGAGGAAGCCTGCGGTTTCTTCCGCCGCGCGACGGCCATCGCCCAGCAGGCGGGCGACCGCGACCTGCACCTGGAAGCGCTGCTGTGCCTCGCGGACGTGTCCCTGGACCTCGGCCGCACCGGCCAGGCCCGGGTGTCGCACGAGTCCGCGCTCGCGATGGCGGTGGACCTGGGCAGCCTGCACCAGGCGGCCCGCGCGCACCTCGGCCTCGCCCGGGCCTGGACCGCGATGGGCGACCCATCGTGTGCCCGGCAGCACTGGCTCGCCGCCCGTGACCACCACCGCGAGCTGGGCCTGCCGGAACCGGCGGAGATCACCGAGGCCACGGGTCGGCCGGTCCCCACCGGCGGCTGACGCCCGCTCGCCACCCGCCGCCGCGGCTCGGCCGACCGTCCGAGGCAGAGGTCACCAAGGTTCAGGGCGGCCGAGATCCGCCCCCAATCACGCGAGTCACGCCCCCGATCACGTGAGACACGCGCGCAATCACGCGAGATGCGTCCCCGCTCGCGCGAGACATGCGCCGGGGCAAGGTCGGTTTGCGTGTCTGCGGGGTCGGTTCGCGTACCCGGAGGGTCGGCTTGCGTACCCAGGGGGTCGGCTCGCGTGCCTGCGGGGTCGGCTCTCGCACCCACGGGTCGGCTCGGGGGCCGGAGCTGGCTGCAGGTGGGGGAAGCGGTGAAGCCCCGGCCGCAACGCGCCGGGCGGTCGGGGAAGCGGGGGCGTCCGGGTTCGTCCGGGATTGCTGCCCGGGTCGCCCGTGGCGGCGATGCTCGCGGCCGGTGCGGGACCACGGAAAGCGGCTCCGCGCCACGCCGGACACCCACCGTCGAAGGGAGACACCATGCGGCGCCTCGTTGACCGCGTGCTCGACCGGATCGTGCCCAATGCCCAGGCCTCCGCCTGCGCTGGCGGCTACTTCTGCAACAGCGCGGGCCACCCCGGGTACTGGTACCGGTTCTGTTGCCCGCAGACCGGCTGCGAATGGTCCAAGATCCGCAGCACCTGCTGAACCGGTCCCGAACGTACCGGGCGGTGTCCGCGCGAGCGGGCACCGCCCATGGGAAAGGAGAGGCGTGGAGTACCTCCGTGCGGCCTGCGCGACGCTGATCGCCGTGGTGTTCGCCGCCTCGTCGGTGTCGAAGCTCCGGGACTTCCGCGGGTTCGCGCGGTCGGTGCCCGCGCTGGTGCCGATGCCCGCGAACGCCGTGGTGCCGGTGGCGGTGGCCGTCGTGGGCGCCGAAGCGGGCGCCGCGGTGCTCGTGGTCGTGCCGGCCACCGCGACGGCGGGCTTCGTCCTCGCTTCGCTGCTGCTACTGGCTTTCGCCGCCGCCATCGGCACGGCGCTGCGTCGCGGGCGGCCCGCGTCGTGCCGCTGCTTCGGCGCGGCCGACACCCCGGTCGGCCCGCGTCACCTGGCGCGCAACACCGTGCTGCTCTGCTTCGCCGTCCTCGGCGCCTTCGCGCCGGAGCACCTGCCCCCCGTCGCCGGGGCCGCCCTCGCGGTCGCGGCGGGCGGGGTGCTGGCCGTCCTCGTCATCGCGATGGACGACATCGCCGTCGTGTTCGCAAGGAGTTCCTGATGCCCTTCGTCGTCGCCGCCCTGGTGCTGCTCGGCCTGCTGTGCCTGGTGAACCTGCTCCTGACCGTCGGGATCCTGCGCCGGATGCGGGCCCAGGCCACGACGGGTTCTCCCTTCGCGCTGCGCCCCGGCTCGGAGATCGGCGAGTTCGCCGCCACGACGACCGACGGCGAGCCGCTCACCACCGCCACGCTGGACGGCACGGTGGCGTTCTTCTCCGCCGACTGCCCCGCCTGCCACGACACCCTGCCGGACTTCCTCGCCTACGCCCGCGAACAGGGCCGCGACCGCGTCCTGGCCGTCGTCGGCGGGGACGACGCGGACACCGTGCGCGCGCTCGCCGAGGTCGCCCGGGTGGTGCCGGCGGACCTCGACGGCGGCCCGGTCGCCGCCGCGTTCCGCAACACCTGGACGCCCGCGCTGTACGTCGTGGCCGACGGGCGGGTGGTCGCGACCGCGGGCCGGGTGCCCGAGCTGACCGTCCCCGCCGGGCGGTGAGGGTGCGCGAACCCGACCGGCGGATCGTCGCGGGCCGGCTGCGCGACGCGGCCGCGGCCGCCGCCGTGCTGCTGTGGCGGTCCGGCCCCGCGCGGCTGGCCGGGCTGCTGGTCATGACGGCGGCCGCGGCCACCGCGCCGATCGCCACCGCCTGGCTGACCAAGCTCGTCCTCGACCGGCTCGTCTCGCGCACCGGCGCCGTCGGCGGCCTCGCCGTGGCGCTGGCGTGCGCCGGGCTCGCCGTCGCCGCGCTGCCCGTGGTCGTGCACTACGTCCGGGCGCAGATCGGCCGCGCGGCGAGCACCGTCGCCACCGACGGGCTGTTCGCCGCGCTGGGCCGTCAGGTCGGGTTGCGCACCTTCGAAAACCCCGCCTACCAGGACCGGTTGCGGCTGGCCCAGGAGAGCTGCGGCCGGATGCCGGAGATCGTCGACGGCGTCGGCGGCACGCTCAGCGGAACCCTTTCGCTGGCCGGGTTCCTCGGCTCGCTGTTCATCCTGAGCCCGGCGATGACCGGTGTCGTGCTGGCCGCCGCGATCCCCGCGCTGCTCGCCGAGCTCCTGCTGGCCCGGCGCCGCGCCGCGGTGGAGTGGCGCGTCGAGCGGTTCGCCCGGCGCGAGTTCTTCTACAGCCAGCTGCTCACCGGGATCCCCGCCGCGACCGAGATCCGGCTCTTCGGCATCGGGGCGTTCCTGCGCGCCCGGCTGATGGACGAGCGCCGCAGCGCCAACGCCGACCGGCGCCGGATGGACGAACGGGAGCTGCGGACCATGGGCGGCCTGACGGCGCTGAGCGCGGCGGTCGCCGGTGCGGGGCTCTGGTGGGCGATCACGTCGGCGCGCGACGGGTCGCTCAGCGCCGGCGACGTCTCGATGTTCGTGGCCGCCGTCGCGGGGGTGCAGGCCGCGCTGGGCACGCTCGCGTCGGCGATCGCCAACGGCCAGGCGCGGCTGCTGTCGTTCGCGCACTACGTCGCCGTGGTCCGCGCGGAACCGGATCTGCCGAGCGGCTCCGGTGGCCCGGCACCCGCGTTGCGGCAGGGGATCGAACTGCGCGACGTCTGGTTCCGCTACAGCGACGACCACCCGTGGGTGCTGCGCGGGGTGGACCTCACCCTTCCGCACGGCGCGGCGGTCGCGCTCGTCGGCCTCAACGGCGCGGGCAAGAGCACGCTCGTGAAGCTGTTGTGCCGCATGTACGACCCGACGCGCGGGCGGATCCTCTGGGACGGCGTCGACCTGCGCGAGATCCCGCCCGCGTCGCTGCGCGAGCGGATCAGCGCCGTGTTCCAGGACCACATGAACTACGACATGACCGCGGCCGAGAACATCGGGCTCGGCGAGCCGGCCGCGATGACCGACCGGGCCCGGCTGGTGGCCGCCGCGACGCGGGCGGGCGCGCACGACCGGATCGCCGCGCTGCCCCGCGGGTACGACACGCCGCTCACCCGGATCTTCGAGATCGGCACCGACACCGAGGACGCGTCGACCGGGGTGGTGCTCTCCGGCGGGCAGTGGCAGCGCCTGGCGCTGGCCCGCTCGCTCGTGCGGGAGGGCCGGGACCTGATGATCCTCGACGAGCCGAGCTCGGGTCTCGACCCGGAGGCCGAACACGAGGTGCACGCGCGCATCCGCGAGCACCGGCACGGCCGCACGAGCCTGCTCATCTCGCACCGGCTGAGCGCGGTGCGCGACGCCGACCGCATCGCCGTGCTCGAGGACGGCCGGGTCAGCGAGCTGGGCACGCACGAGAGCCTGCTCGCCGGCGGCCGCGGTTACGCGCGCCTGTTCCGCCTGCAGGCCGACGGCTACCAGGCCGTGCCGTGAAAGCGCTGGTCTTCGCCGTGCTGCTGGCCGCGGGCGGCGCCGTCGCCGCCCGCCTGCTGCTGATCCTGACCACAGTGGACGGTGCGAGCATGGCCCCGGAACTGGCGTCCGGCGACCGGGTCCTGGTGCGCCGGACCCGCCGTCCGCGGCGCGGCCGGGTGGCCCTGCTGCGCTACCCGCGGTTGCCGAGCGGCGCGCCGGCGGGCGAGCAGCTGCTGCTCAAGCGCGTGGTGGCGGTGGCGGGCGACCGCGTCCCGGCCGGCTGGGCCGACCCGGACGTCCACGGCCTCGCCGGCGCGGTGGTGCCGCCCGGCTGCACCGTCGTCCTGGGCGACAACCGGCCGACCAGCTGGGATTCCCGGCACTACGGGTTCGTGCCGCGGGAGCGGCTGGTCGGCGTGGTGGTGCGGCACGTCTTCTCTTGAGTGAGCCTCACTTCCTGCGTTCAGCTGGCGGCTCTGTCCGTGTCACCTGACGTTAAATGAGCACTGATTGACTTCACTCGTTCACGAACTTTCTCGCGACGAGGACAAATTGACCCAGTCAGTGCCCCCCGGCGACGGCGACCCGCTGGCCGCGTTCAACGCCGATCTCGAGGAACTCCAGGCCAAAGCCGCGGCGGCCCAGGAACGGCTCCAGTCCGCCGTCGCCTCCGTGCGGTCGCCGGACGGCGCGGTCTCGGTGACCGTCGGCCCGAGCGGGGTGCTGCAGGAGCTCCGGTTCGGTCCCCGCGCGTACGAGCGTCCCCCGCAAGCCCTGTCCGGCCTGGTGATGCAGCTGATCGGCCGCGCGCAGCAGAAGGTGTCGGCCGAGGTCGCCGACGCGTTCAGCGGCATGGTGGGCGAAAGCTCGGCCGCCCGCGAGCTGCTGGACGAGTTCCTGCCGGCGCCCGAGCCGGACGAAGGGGCGCAACCGGGCAACGGCGGCAAGTTCATGCCGGAGCAGGAGGCCCAGCCCCGCCCGCCGCGGCCGGTCTCGCCGCCGCAGCGCCCGTCGCCGCCACCTCCGCCGCCACCGCAGTCGCCGCAGCAAGGTCCGCCGCGTCGTCGTCCCCGGTCCACGCCGGACGAGGACGACGGCGAGAGCAATCCCTGGTAGTACGGAGGAGAACCAGTGGTTTCCGGAGCAGGTTTCTCGGTCGACCCGGCCGAGCTGCAGAAGTTCAGCCAGTTCCTGTCGGGCACCACGCAGCCGGCGGTGCAGGACGCCGCGAACCGGATGCAGGCGGCCAACGGGTTCGACAACGCCGCGTTCGGCATCCTGCTCGCGCAGGTGCTCGCCGTGCCCTCGCGGATCACGATGGGCGTCATCACGGGCGAGATCACCAAGCTCGTCGGTGACATCGGGAAGTCCGCCGACGACGTGAAGAAGGCCGCCGAAACGTACGCGACCCACGACGCGAACACGGCGCAGGGGCTGCGCACCTTCGAAACGGAGCTGGGCAAGTGACCGTTCCCATCACGGCATCGAATTCGACGACCGGGGCCGGCGTCTTCGACAGCTGGAAGCAGGTGGGCGACTCGATCGGCAAGGTCCAGACCGAACACGGCGGCGACCTCGCGGCCGTCAGCGTCGAGCTGGGCATCAACGTCATCAGCGCCGCGCTCGACACCGTCGCGTTCGTCATGGACCCGCTGGCGAAGCTGATCGCGGCGGGCCTGGGCTGGCTGATCGAGCACGTCTCGTTCCTGAAGTGGCCGCTGGACCAGGTCGCGGGCAACCCCGCGGAGGTCACGAAGGTCGCCAACGAGCTGCACAAGATCGGCGAGTCGCTGCGCAACACCGGCACCTCGCTCGACGACACGCTCAAGGCGACGATCACGCAGTGGGAAGGCAAGGGCTACGACAGCTTCCTGAAGTCGATCAACGACCGGAAGGGCTGGATCGACGCCAACGCCAAGGCGGCCGACGTCGCCGGCTACATGGTCGAGACCACCGGAGCGCTGATCGGCGCGGTCCGCTCGCTGCTGCGCGACATCATCACGACGATCCTCGGCGACATCATCTCCACGATGCTGATCGCACTGGCGCTCGCCATCCCCACCTTCGGCGCGTCGATCGCCGTCGGGGTGACCAAGTGCGTCGCGACCGTCTCGGTGCAGGTCGCGGCGATGATGGCGAAGCTCGCCAAGGTCGTCGCCTACGCCGGGCGCACGCTGGCCCGGCTCACCGGGCTGTCGAAGCTGGTCAAGGGGAAGCCGGGCTCGTCCGGTGCGGGGCACGAGCTGAGCAACCTGCCGCCGCACGGTGGCGGGGTGCCGAACTTCTCGCGGCCGCTGCCCCCGCCGCCGGGCACCGCGGTCACGCACAACGGCCCGCCGGGAGGCGGCGCCACGCCGAGCACCCGGCCCCCGGGGGACGGCACCACGCCGAACTTCTCGCGGCCGCTGCCGCCGCCGGGCACCGCGGTCACCCACGACGGCCCGCCCGGAGGCGGCGCCACGCCGAGCACCCGGCCCCCGGGCGACGGCACCACGCCGAACTTCTCACGGCCCCTGCCGAAGCCCGCGGACCCGCCGCCCGCGCCCAAGCCGCCGTCGCCGAAGTCGAAGCTGAGCGACCAGGACATCTCGACGATCAAGAAGCACGAGGACTGGCTGAAGACCAAGTTCGGCGACAGCTACAGCAAGATGAAGTTCGTCGACGACTGGCTGAAGAAGAAGGCGCCGGACTACTACCCGATGCTGAAGGCGCTGTCGGACGCCAAGAGCTCGAAGAACTTCGTGGGCTGGGCGGGCAAGGACATCGTCCAGGTCGACCGCGGTCTCACCGACATCCAGATGCAGGCGGAGGCCGCGTGGGCCGAGGAGGACAAGAAGGAACAGCAGCCGAGCTAGGCGCCCGGGAACGCCGTCCACCGCATGTCAACGGTGGACGGCGGTCACCGGTTCGGGTCAGATCGCGCGGGCGATGGCGATGTTGCCCGCCAGGCGCTCGCCCGCCTCGTAGATCATGTACTCGTGGCCCTGGTACGTGCCGAAGCTCGGGGCCGCGCTGCGGCCGTTGTCCGGGGCTCCGCTCAGCGAATCGTGGAAGACGCCCAGGTGGTTGCGCTTCGAGAAGTCGTTGCCCACCTCGGTGATCATCAGGTTGCCGCCGTGGGCGATGTCGGTGTTGTAGACGACGTACGTGCTGTTGTTGCGGTTCAGCAGGTGCGGGCCGCCGATGTCGTTCGCGCCGACGTCCGTGTGCTTCACCAGCGGCGTCTGGGAGAACGTCCAGTTCAGCGCGTCGGGTGACCAGCCCCAGCCGATGTCGCGGTGGTTGGTGGTGTTGTTGAGCATGAAGACCATGACGTAGCGGGCGTTCTTCGCCGGCACGTCCTGGCGGAACACCCGCGCGTAGGACGTCTCGGTCGTGCCGGCGGGCTGCAGCCGGGTGGACAGGACCTCCTTCTCGTAGGTGAAGTGGATGCCGTCGGCCGAGCTGGCGAGGCGGGTCACCGTGTTCTCGCCGTGGAAGTACAGGTAGAGCCGCTTGACGTCGTCGTTCCACAGGGCGTGCGGCGAGGAGACGTGGCTGACCGAGTACTCGCCGGGCCAGGAGTTCTTGATGATCGGGTTGCCCGCGTACTCGGTGAACTCCTCGTCGAGGGTGTTCGCGTAGGCCAGGCAGATCCCGCCCGGCGCGTCGTGCGGGGCGTAGTAGAGGTAGTACGCGGCGAGCGCGTTCGGGATGCGGCCCGCGGTGCCGCGGATGCACGGGAAGATCAGCTCGCCGGTCGGGTTGTACTTGAGCTTGCTCTTCACCAGCGCGAGCCGCTGGTAGCGGTAGTCGGGGAAACCGGCCGGGGCCGCGAGGGCGGGCGCCGGCAGGAGGGCGCCCGCGCCGAGTGCGGCGGCACCGGCCAGCAGGCCGCGTCGAGTGAGGGACATGGTGCCGCTCCTTCGCCTTCGAAGTGTTCGCGTCCGGCGACGGTGGCACGTGCCGAACGGCGAAGTCAATGGAGTAATACGTATTAGTACGGTCGGGACAGGTTCGCTGGAGTTTCGGGCAAAACCGTTGACGGGCCTTCGCGCGCGCCGCACGCTGGCAACTGAACCGAGTCAGTTGACCCGAGGTGAGGCGAACCGAGCGAGGTACCGATGAGCAGGGCGCGGCGGACGCCGAGGCAGGCCGACATCGCGCGCGTCGCCGGGGTTTCGCAGGCGACGGTCTCGGTGGTGCTCGGCGGGAACCGCACCGGCGTCCGGCTCTCCGAGCGCACCCGGCTGCGGGTGCTGGAAGCCGCCGAACGGCTGGGGTACGTGCCGGACCCGGTGGCGACGCGGCTGGCGTCGGCGCGCAACAACCTGCTCGGCGTCTACACCTTCACCCCGGCGTTCCCCATCGACGTCGCCGACTCCTACTACCCGATCCTGGCCGGCGTCGAGGCGGAGGCGGCCGAGCTCGGCCAGGACCTGATCATGTTCACCGCGTCGAGCGCGGTGCCCGACCACACGCGGATCCGCCGCACCCGGCTCGCCGACGGCTGCCTGTTCCTCGGCCGGCACGTCCCGGTGGCCGCGGTCGGTGACCTGATGGCGAGCGGCTTCCCGATCGTCTACATCGGACGCCGGACCGAGCTGGGCGGCACGATCCCTTACGTGGGCGCGGATTACGTGTCGGCCTCGGCCGAGGTGGTGACGCGGCTGGTCGGCGCGGGCCACCGGCGCCTGCGCTACCTGCGCGAGCCGGACGAGGCCCCGTCGTCGGACGACCGCGAGCGCGGCGTCCGCACCGCGGCGGCCGACGCGGGCGCGGCGCTGACGGTCGTCCGCACCGACGGCACGGACCTCACCGCGGCCGACGTCACCGCCTGGCTCGAAGACGGCGTGACGGCGCTGGTCGTCGAAGAGACCGACACCGGCGCGGTGTTCCACGCGACGTGGCGGGCCCTGCGCGAGGCCGAGGTTTCCGTTCCCGGCGACGTCTCCCTGGCGGTCCTCGGCCGCCCGCCCGGCGACCCGCCGGGCCTCGAGATCAGCGGTTTCGAGGTACCGCGCCGCGAGATGGGGCGGGCGGCCGTGCGGCTGCTGGCGTCCCTGCTCGACCCGGCCGCGGCCGACCCGTCGGTGCACCGGCTGCTGACGTGCCCGCCGGTGGCCGGGGCGACGATCGCGCCGGTCGGCTGATGCGCAGCGCGTCGAGGTGCCCGGCGAGCTCCGCGTCGACGTCGGCCTGGTGGTCGGCGAGGAAGCTCGTCGTGGCCGAACACCGTCGGCTTGGCGCTCAGCGCGGCGAGCTCGTGCCGGGGGAGAAGCGCGCGGAAACCGGGTGGAAGAAGCTCGCCGACCCGCCCGCGTACGGGAAGCACACCAGGCCGGTCGCGTCGTGGAACCGGCGGACCCACCCGGTCGTGGCGCCGTCGTCGACGCGCGAGCCGGCCGTCCTCCGCGGTCGGGATATCGTCGTCACGACCAGTGAGACACGGTCGGCCGGCGTTTCGCCGGACCGCACCCGACGGGAGGCGAAGGTGGCCGCGACGACGTTCCTGTTCGTGCCCGGCGACCGGCCCGACCGCTTCGGCAAGGCCGTCGCGAGCGGCGCCGACGTCGTCGTCCTCGACCTCGAGGACGCGGTGGCCCCGGCGGACAAGGCCGACGCCCGCGCCGCCGTGTCCGCCTGGCTCGCCGGCGGCGGCCGGGCGATGGTGCGGATCAACGCTCCCGGCACGCCCTGGTTCGACGCCGACGCCGCTCTGGTGGCCGGGCACGGTGTCCCGGTCATGGTGCCGAAGGCCGAGACGCCCGGGGTGCTCGCCGGGTTCGGCGAGGTGGTCGCTCTGGTCGAGACGGCGCTCGGCGTCGAACGCGCGGGTGAGCTGGCCGCCGTGGCGTCGGTGACGCGGCTGGCGTTCGGCGGTGTCGACCTGGCCGCCGAGCTGGGGGTCGCGCCCGAGGACCCGGAACCGTTCGCCTACGCGCGCTCGCGGCTGGTCGTGGCGTCGGCCGCGGCCGGGCTCGCGCCGCCGGTCGACGGCGTCACCACGGACCTGCACGACGAAGCGCGGCTCGCCGCCGACGTCCGCTACGCGCGGCGCATGGGCTTCGCGGGCAAGCTCTGCGTGCACCCGAAGCAGGTCGCGCCGGTCCGCGCCGGGTTCGCCCCGACCGGCGACGAGGTGGACTGGGCCCGCCGGGTCGTCACCGCGGGCGATTCGGTGTCTACTGTGGACGGGAAGATGGTCGACAAGCCGGTGCTGGCCCGGGCCCGCCGGATCCTCGGGGAGCGGTGATGGGCCGGAAGACGCGCCAGGCCGGGCTGCGCCAGGTGCGCTCGGGCGACGACGAGTTCTGTTTTCAGCTGCACCGCAGCGCGCTCGGCGAGTACGTCGAGGCGATCTGGGGCTGGGACGAGCCGGTCCAGCGCGCCTACCACGAGAAGACCTTCGACGCGGACCGCACGCAGATCATCACCGTCGACGGGCAGGACGCCGGTGTGCTGGTCGTCGACGGCACCGGGACCGACGTCGTCCTCGGCCGGATCGAGCTCGAGCCGCACCACCAGGGCCGCGGCGTCGGCGCGCACGTCGTGGCGGCCCTGGTCGCCGAAGCGGCGTCGCGCGGCCGCGGCGTGGTGCTCGAGGTCCTCGACGTCAACCCGCGCGCCCGGGCGTTCTACGAGCGGCTCGGCTTCCGCGAGACCGGCCGGCCGCGGCCGCACAAGATCGCCATGCGCCATCACGGTTTCAGCGACGCGGTGGGCAGCCCGAGCACCTGAACGATCCGCTCGACCGCCTCGCCCAGCCCCACGAAGTCCGCGCCCATCGGCTCGACGACCAGCCGGCGGACGGTGGCGACGTGCCCGGCGGCCGACGCTCCCAGGTGCGCGCGGCCCGCGTCGGTCAAGGTCGCGACGGTGAACCGCCGGCCCTGACCGGTGCACACCGTCCGCGTCACCCAGCCCCGGTCCTCGAGCCGCGCGACCGCGTGCGAGATCCGCGGCAACGACCCGTTGGCCATCTCCGCGATCTCGCTCATCCGCAGCGTCTCGTCGGGGACGGCCGACAGGCGGGCCAGGATCATGTAGCCGAGCAGCGTGAGGTCGGCGTCGCGCAGGAGCTGGCTCTCCAGCGCCCCCGGCAGCGTCAGCAGCACCTTCACCAGGTTGATCCACGCGCGGTGCTGGTCGTCGTCGAGCCACTCCACCGCGTCTTCGTGCTCGGTCACCGCTTGACTTTAACACGCAACCCAACCTACCTTGGGTTGCACACGCAACCCAAGGAGAAGCGATGATCACCACCGCAGCCACCCTGACCTCGGCCGTCGCTCTCCGGTACGGCCTCGCCGCGCTGGCCGCCGCGGCCCTCAACACGGCCATCGGGCTCACGGCGGCCGCCCTCGACGACGGCGGCATCGGCATGGGCCTCAGCCCGGCCGCCTACCTGCCCGCGACCATCGCCGGGTTCGTGCTCGGCGTCGTGGGCTGGACCGTGCTCGCCCAGCGGTTCCCGCGGGCCCTGCGCGTCATCGTGCCGGGCGCGCTCGTGCTGACCTGGATCCCGGACGTCCTGCTGCTGACCGCGGGCGCGACGGCGGCCAACGTCGTCGGGCTGATGCTCATGCACCTGGTCGTCGCCACGGCGGTCGTCACCGTGGGCCTGCGCCGGCTCCGGGAAGCGGGCGCCGCGCCGCGCGGCTGAGCCCGGAGTCAGCGCTGGGACCGCCTGCCGGGTGAAGGGCAGGCGGTCCCGCGCCGGGCGGTCCCGCCCCGCTGGGGTACAGGGTGGGACACGCCGGTCAGGGTGCCCCCTGCGGCGCGGCTCCGGCGGACCCCCACGCCGTCGGAACCCCACGCCGTCGGAACCCCCCACCGGGAGCACGCCGGTGCACCCCGTTGTAGCCGACCAGGCCGGGGACCGGTCCCCGGTGCGCCGTCACCCGGCCCGAACCGGACCGCGGAGGTAGCCCGAGTGAGCGACGTCAGGGGATCAGGACGAGCCGGCCCGGTGCGTGTCCCTCCGCCAGCACCTGGTGGGCCGCCACGGCTTCCTCGAGCGGAAACGTCCGCGCCACCCGCACCCGGAGCTTTCCCGCCGCCGCCAGCTCGGCGACCGTGCGCAGGTCGGCGGGGACGAGGCGGGCGAACACCGGCGTCACGCCCGGGAGGTCGAACTCGGCGATCGACGCGACCCGGGTGCCGAGGCCCGGGGTCGCCGCCAGCGTTCCGCGGCCGGCCGTGTCCAGGACGGCGTCGACGCCGTCCGGGGCGAGGGCGCGGACGCGGCCGGCGAGACCGTCGCCGTAGCGGATCGGCTCCACGCCCAGGGCACGCAGGTAGCCGTGGTTGGCCTCGGACGCCGTGCCGAGCACCCGGACGCCGCGGCCGACGGCGAGCTGTGCGGCCAGCGAGCCGACGCCGCCCGCGGCCGCGTGCACCAGCAGCGTCTCGCCGGGCTTCGGCGCGAGGGTGTCGACGGCCTGCAGCGCGGTCAGCCCGGCCAGGGGCAGGCCCGCCGCCTCGGCCCAGGGCACCGCGGCGGGCTTGTGGACCAGGGTCCGGACGTCGGCGGCGACCAGTTCGGCGTAGGCACCGTTGCGGTGTCCGACCTCGCCGCGGACGTAGCCGATCACCTCGTCGCCGGGCGCGAACTCGGGCGCCGCGGGGCCGGCGCGCTCGACCACCCCGGCGACGTCCCAGCCGGGCACGACCGGGAAGTAGGACGCGCGGAACCCGGCCAGCGCCCCGGATCGCACGCCGAGGTCGGCCGGGTTGAGCGCGGCGGCCCGCACCCGCACGAGCACGCCGTCGAGGTCGACCACGGGCTCGGGCAGCTCGGCGATCTCCAGCACCTCGGGACCGCCGTACCGGTGGTGGACAACGGCTTTCACGGCTGCACGACCCGCATCGGCAGGTCGCCCAGCGCGTGGTGCCGGACGATCTTCCACTCGCCGTCGAGGCGCCGCAGCTCGGTGTCGTAGTACCCCGACTCGACGGCCTGGATCGTGCGTTCGGGCGTGGTCCGGACCTCGAACACGACGAACTGGGCGTTGAGGTGGGCGGTGTCGCCCTCGACGGTGATCAGGTGGTCGGCGGTGACGTGGTGGCTGGACCCGCCTTCGGGGTGCGGGGCCATGAAGTTCTCGACGGCGTAGCGGACGCCGGCGCCGCCGGTCAGCGGCTCGCCGACCGGCTCGTACCGGTCAGGGCCGGCCTTCTGGAAGATCCGGACGACGGCGTCGTCGGTGAACAGGGCGCCTTGGGCGGCGCCGTCGCGCCGGTCGGTGGCGCGGACGTACCGGGCCAGGACTTCCTGGACCGCGCGTTCGTCGGACACGGGGGTGACCTTTCGTCGGTGGTGACTGTGCTTCCAGCCAACCGCGACGTGACCGGCGGAACGATGCCGTCCGGGCCCCTGATCATTACCTTGGAGGTATGGATCGACTGGAGACGCGCGAGCTGACCTACTTCGTGACGGTCGCCGAGGAGCTGCACTTCGGCCGCGCGGCCGAGCGGCTCGGGATCGCGGCCCCACCGCTGTCGCGGGCGATCGCGCGGCTGGAGCGGCGCCTCGGCGTGCGGTTGTTCGACCGGACGAGCCGCCGCGTCTCGCTCACCGACGCCGGCCGCGTCTTCCTGGCCGACAGCCGGTCGGCGCTGGCCGCGGTCGACCGGGCGGCCCGGCGCGCCCGGCGGGCGGGACGCTCGTCGCCGCTGACGGTCGCGGTGCGCTCGGGCACCGCCGCCGGCGTGCTGTCGGAGCTGATCGAGGCGTTCGCCCGCGCGTACCCGGTGGAGCTGCTGTTCACCACCGACCAGGTCGGCGCGGTCCGCGGTGGCGCCGCCGACGTCGCCCTGCTCTGCGCGAGCAACGACCTCGCCGGGTTCGTCACGACGGACGTCGCCGAAGAGCTGCCGGTGGCCCTGGTCCCGGCGTCGCACCCGTTCGCCGGCCGGACGGCGGTCTCGATCGCCGACCTCCGCCACGAGGACGCGTTCCGGCAAGAGTGCCCGCAGCTGCCGCTCGACGAGATCGTGGACCGGGTCGCCGTCGGCCAGCTGCTGGCGGTCGTGGGCCACGGCGCGGTGAGCCGAGCCGGTGACGCCGTCGTCGGCGTGCCGGTGGCGGACTGCCCGCCGACGCGGGTGGTGCTGGCCCGCCTGGCCGGGAACGTCGGCGCCGAGGTGAAGGCGTTCGAGCGCACGGCGAAGGACGTCGCGGCCCGCCGGTTGGCGATGGCGGCGATCGCGTAGCCGGGCCGCGCCCCCGGGAATCGGGGGCGCGGCCCGGGACACTCAGCAGCGCGGCAGCGCGGTCCGCAGCAGGTTCGGGTCCTGCTGCGTGAGATAAGCCGCGCTCAGCACGTAGACCTCGTTGCCCCGCACCGAGATCGACGTCGGATTCTGCAGTCCGTCGGTCGCGTCCAGCACCGTCGACGCGGTTCCGTCCGCGCCGATCCGGACGACCTTGTTCGGGCTGTCGAGCGCGGCGAGGATCTCGTCGCCGCGGCCGGTGAACGTGAAGTCGTCGATGCCCGCGAGACCGGTGGCCGTGATCCGCGGGGTGCCCGCCCGGCCGTCCGGCCGGATCGGGATGCGCAGCACCGTGCCGCGGTCGAGGTTGGTCACCCACAAGGCGCCGTCGTGGAGCTTGGCGCCGTTCGCGCCGAGGAAGCCGTTCGGGGCCAGTTCGGCCGCATCAGACCAGGATTTTGCCGCTCCACCACCGAAAGGCACCGTCCACACGGTACCGAGCACCGAGTCGGTGACGAAGAAGCGGTGCCCGTCGAACGCCAGGCCGTTGGGCAGCCCGTTCCCGGGCAGCGCCGCGATCCGCTGCGGGGTGCCGCCCGGGCGCAGCCGCCACAGGCCGGTCAGGTCGTCGGTACCGGTCGCGTACAGGACGAACAGGGTCCCGTCGGGCGTCCGGACCAGGCCGGTCGTCAGCGGGAAACCCAGTGCGGGAGCGCCGCCGCCGGTCGCGGGCGCGGGCAGCGTCGCCAGGATCCGGGTCCGGCCCGCCCGGTCGACGCGGGCGACCTGCCGCGCGCCGGCGAAGGTGACGTCGGCGGCACCGTCGGGTTCCAGGGCGACGTTCTCGGGCTGCTGCCCGGCGGTCAGGTCGAAGTGCACGACGTTCCGCGACGCGGCGAAGGCCGGAGTGGCGGTGGCGAGGGTCGCCAGCAGGGTGAGGGTCACGAGCGTTTTCTTCATGGTTCCTTCGTTTTCCGGCGCGTTCGAGGAACGCGCGGTGGGTGAAAACCGTGCGGTGCGGGGAAAAACCGAACTCAGTGCCGGGCGGGTTCCCGGGCGGTGACGTCCTGGGCGAGCAGCTGCAACGCGTGTGCGGACGCCGAATCCGGTTCCGCCGTCGCGACCACGACCCGTTGCCCCTGCTCGGTGTGCAGGGTCTGCTGGGTGACCGTCATGGCGCCCACGATCGCGTGGTGCATCTCGTAGACGCCGACGTCGCAGGCGCGGACGCGGTGGTCCGACCACAGCGCGGCGAACTCTGGGCTCTTCATCGAGAGTTCGCCGATCAGCGACGCCAGCAGCGGGTCGTCCGGGTGCTGCCCGGCCGCCAGGCGCAGGTTGCCGACGACGTCGCGGGCCTTCGCCGCCCAGCCGGGGTACAGCTCGCGGGTGTGCGCGTCGGTGAACACCAGCCGCGTCATGTTGGGGCGGGCGCCCTTCCGGTCCGGGTCGCCGTGGCCGAGGTGCCCGGCGTGGAGCGCGTGCCCGGTCCGGGTCCAGGCGAGGACGTCGCCGCGCCGCCCGAGCACGACGACCGGCACGTCCGCGAGCGCGGCCACCAGCTGGCGCGTCGCGGCGGTGAGCCGTTCGGGCGCCGGCCGGCGGTTCCCGGGCCGGCGGCGGGGGCCGGCCAGGTTGTGCAGGTGCCGGCGCTCGGCGTCGTCCAGCCCGAGCGCCCCGGCGATCGCGTCCAGCACCTCGGCGGAGGCGTTGAGCGAGGCGCCCTGCTCGAGCCGCGCGTAGTACGACGCGCTCACGCCGGCCAGCAGCGCGAGCTCCTCCCGGCGCAGGCCCGGCACCCGCCGCCGGTCCCCGTACCCGGCCAGCCCGACGTCCTCGGGCCGCAGCCGGGCGCGCCGGGTCTGCAGGAACTCACCGAGCTGCCGTCGTCCGTCCATGGCTCCAGTGTCGAGCTTCCGGCGAACCCGAGCCACACCCTGGCACGGGGACCCTTGTGCAACGCCCGGCGTTCAGGTATCCAATCAAGCGTCACATGTATGTCATCAGTTCATGTACGTGAACGGAGTAGCAGTGTCGCCACTCGGAAACCTTCGCCGTCTCGGTGTCCTGGCCGTGGTGACGGCGACCCTCGGCGGGTCGCTGTCCGGAATCGCCGCGGCCGCACCGGCCACGACCGCCGGGGTGTGCTCGCTACCCGGGATCGAACGGCTCTGCCCGCCCAGGACCGTCGTGCTCGACGGGAACCGCCTCCTGCTGAACAAGCTCGCCCTGCTGCTCGGGGACCGGACCGTCAAGACGTCGCTCGGGAACCTCGTCGAGCAGGCCGACGTCGCGGTCACGGCCGGGCCGTGGACCGTCGCCGACAAGGAGCGGGTGCCGCCCAGCGGCGACAAGCACGACTACCTGAGCCTCGCCCCGTACTGGTGGCCCAGCCGGCCGAAGACCGCGGACAACCCGCTCGGCTGCCCGTACGTGCAGCGTGACGGCGTCCTCAACCCCGAGACGACGGCCGTGCCCGACAAGGCCGAGCGGCTCAAGGCGTTCAGCTCGATCTACCAGCTCTCGCTGGCCTGGTACTACACCGGCAAGGCCGACTACGCGCGCCGCGCGGCGCTCGACCTGCGCACCTGGTTCCTCGACGCCGCCACGAAGATGAACCCGAACCTGAACTTCGCGCAGGGCATCCCGTGCAAGAACGACGGGCGCGGGATCGGCATCATCGAGTTCTCCTACACCTTCACCCAGGTGCTCGACGCCGCCGCGATCCTGAGCACCGGCGCGCCGGGCTGGTCGAAGGCCGACGAAGGCGCGTTCAAGGGCTGGTCGAGCGAGTTCCTGACCTGGCTGCGGACCAGCCAGTACGGCCAGGACGAGGCCGCGGCCCAGAACAACCACGGCACGTTCATGGACATGCTCACGGCCGGGATCGCGCTCTACACCGGGCAGAGCGGCGTCACCAAGGACATCCTCGAGAAGGCCAAGGCGGGCCGGATCGACCACCAGATCGCCGCCGACGGCAGCCAGCTGGAGGAGATCGCGCGCACCCGCACGTTCCACTACTCGACGTTCAACCTGGTCGCGCTGACCCGGCTCGCGCAGATCGGCGGCCACGCCGGCGTCGACCTGTGGGGCTACCGGAACCCGCAGGGCGGCAGCATCACCAAGGCCGTCGACTTCCTGCTCCCGGCGGCCACCGGCGGCGCCGCGCAGTGGCACTACCCGGACCTGAACTTCACCCAGTACGCGGCCCTGGACAGCGTCCACGCCGCCGCCGACGCCGGTGACCGCCTGGCCCGGGCCGCGCTCCCGAAGGTCCCGGCGCCGCCGGGTGGTGACCTCTACCCGGTCCGGCCCGCGGCCGAGCAGCTCGACGACATCTCGACGACCGGCTGAGTCACCCGGGAAGCAGCTCGGTGATCGCCGCGGTGGGGACGAACTCGTCCGCCACCGCGGCGAGCGCCGGGTCGAGGGTGACGAACCGGTCGGCCTGCAGCTTCGCGACGGCCAGGTACTCGGCCATCCCGATGCCGGGCCAATCCAGCCGAGCGGCGATCTGCCACGCCGTCGAGCGCGAGACGCGGTCGCCGAGCAGGCGGATCTTCAGGCCGGCCAGGCGCTCCAGCAGGACCAGGCCTTCGCGGTCCGTCCGCTCGCCCCGGCGGACGCTTTCGTAGAGGTGCGCCATCGCGTGCGACCGCAGCACGCTCGGGGCGACGAGCTTGTGCTCGGGGGCCACCACGACCTGGTCTTCGGCCAGGCGCAGCGCGGTCAGGGCGTCGATGCCGAAGCGCGTCACGAGGCCAGGGTAACCGGACAGGAATCGGACGGATCTCGCCACACGCGACTTCGGTCCGTTGACTTTCCTTGCGGTGAGCCGCTTCCCTGAGGTGCGGCGCCCCGTCGCGGGGTGCCCGGCTTCGGCTGGAGGAGCACACATGGCCCGCCTCGCCCGATTGCTCGTGGTCCCGTTCCTGGTCGTCACCGCGCTGGTCGTCCCGGCGACGGCGGCGTCGGCGGTGACGACCGACGTCGCGGTGAACGGCGCCGCGGCGGGGCGAACGTTCGACGGCGTCGGGGCGATCAGCGGCGGCGGCGGGAACTCGCGGCTGCTCGTCGACTACCCGCCCGCCCAGCGCGCGCAGATCCTCGACTACCTCTTCAAGCCCGGCTACGGCGCCGCGGTGCAGCTGCTGAAGCTGGAGATCGGCGGCGACGCGAACTCCACCGACGGCGCCGAACCCAGTCACGAGCACGTGCGCGGCGAGGTGAACTGCGACGTCGGGTACGAGTTCTGGCTGGGGGAGCAGGCCGTCGCGCGCAACCCCGGGATCAAGCTGGTCGCGCTGCCGTGGGCCGCGCCGGGCTGGATCGGCGGCGGGAACTTCTGGTCGCAGGACATGATCGACTACGACCTCTCGTGGCTCGGCTGCGCGAAGCAGCACGGCCTGACCATCGGCTACCTCGGCGGCTGGAACGAGCGCGGGCACGACACGACCTGGTACAAGAACCTGCGTTCGGCCCTGGACTCCCACGGCTACGGCGCGGTGCAGATCGTCGGTGACGACACCGGCTGGAACACCGCCGACGACATGCTGGCCGACCCGGCGTTCGGCCGCGCGGTCGGCGTCGTCGGCTCGCACTACCCGTGCGGCTACCTGTCCGACGCGACGTCGTGCGGGTCGTCGGCCAACGCCGTCGCGACCGGGAAACCTCTGTGGGCCAGCGAGTTCGGGTCGCAGGACGACAACGCGGGCGCCGTTCCGCTGATCCGCAGCATCACCCGGGGCTACCTGGACGGGCAGCTGACGGGGTTCATGAACTGGCCGCTGCTCGCCGCGATCACCCCGAACCTGCCCTACAGCACGGTCGGGCTGGCGGTGGCCGGGTCGCCGTGGTCGGGGTCCTACCAGCTCGGGAAGAGCCTCTGGGCCACCGCGCAGGTCACGCAGGTCACCCAGCCCGGCTGGAAGTTCCTCACGGGCAGCGCGAGCGGCTACCTCGGCGGCAACCGCGCGAACGGCAGCTACGTCAGCCTGAAGTCCGCTACCGGCACGGACTACTCGACGATCTACGAGACGACCGGCGCCACGGCCGCGCAGACGGTGAACGTCAAGGTCTCCGGCGGGCTCGGCACCGGGACGGTGCACGTGTGGTCGACCGACCTCGGCGGCACGGACTCCTTCGTGCGGCAGGCCGACGTCACGCCGCAGGGCGGGGCGTACGCGCTGACCCTGCAGCCCGGCCGGATCTACTCCGTCACCACGACGTCCGGCCAGGGCAAGGGCACCGCGGCCGGCCCGGCCGAGCACGCGCTGGCGCTGCCGTATTCCGACAACTTCGACGGCTACCCGAGCCGCACCGAGGCGAAGTACTTCGCCGACATGCAAGGCTCCTACGAAGCGCGCCCGTGCGCGGCGGGCCGGACCGGCCAGTGCCTGCAGCAGGTCGCGCCGGTGAAGCCGATCGAATGGCAGGACGACAGCGACGCTTACGGCCTGCTCGGCGACCCGGCTTGGCGCGACTACACGGTCAGCGTGGACGTCGACCTGCAGCAGGCCGGCACGGTCACCCTGCTCGGCCGGGCGAACACCCAGACGCGGCCGCAGAGCCGGCAGGCCGCCTACCAGCTGCGCCTGGACGACCGGGGCCGCTGGGCGATCGCGAAGAACAGCAGCGGCGGCGTCCTGACGACGCTGGCGTCCGGCACGGCCACCGCGCCCGGGCTGAACACCTGGCACCGGCTCGGGCTGGGCTTCTCCGGCAACAGCGTCACCGCGACCCTCGACGGCGCCCCGCTCGGCGCCGTCACCGACACCTCGTTCACCGCGGGTCAGGTCGGCCTCGGCGTCGTCGGCTACCAGACTACGATGTTCGACAACCTGTCCGTCGTCGCGGCCCCGCCCGGCAACCTCGGCGGTGTCCTCAAAGGACGGGAGTCCGGGCTCTGCGCCGACGTCCCGGCGCTGAGCCAGGCGAACGGCACCGCGATCACGCTGTGGGACTGCAACGGCGGCGCGAACCAGCAGTGGACGGCGACCCCGTCCGGGCAGCTGACCGTCTACGGCGGCAAGTGCCTCGACGCGGCCGACAGCACCGCCGTCCGGATCCAGGACTGCGCGGGCACCCCCGCCCAGAGCTGGCGGCTCGACCCCGACGGCAGCGTGGTGAACACCGGCTCCGGGAACTGCCTGGACGCCGTCGCGCACGGGACGTCGCCCGGCACCGCGCTCACCACCTGGGCGTGCAACGGCGGGCTCAACCAGCGCTGGGACCGCGGCGCGAGCACCGGCGTCCTCAAGGGGCAGGCGTCGGGCCGCTGCGCCGACGTCCCCGCCGCGGACCAGACGAACGGCACCCGGCCGGCGCTGTGGGACTGCAACGGCGGTGGCAACCAGGCCTGGACGTCCACCACGACCGGCCGGCTGACCGTCTTCGACACGAAGTGCCTGGACGTCGTCGGCGGCGCCACCGCGGACGGCACGCCGGTGCAGATCTGGGACTGCACCGGCGTTCCCGGCCAGCAGTGGCGGGTCCGCTCCGACGGCAGCGTGGTCGGTACCGGTTCGGGCAAGTGCCTGGACGTCGCGGGCGGCGCGACGAGCGCGAGCAGCCCGCTCGTCATCGCGGCCTGCTCGGGCGCCGGCAGCCAGCGGTGGTCCCGCGGCTGAGCACGCTGTCCGCAAAGTTGTCTGGACCAAAAACGGGACAATCTGTTGACAGTCCCCCGGTTCGGGGCTCAACCTGAAACCGGTTCACCGCCGGGCCCGGGCGGGTTCTCCCTGCTCCCAGTGATCTTCACGCGGATCCCGTGTTCAGCGAGGAGTTCGTCATGCCCGGTATCTGGATTTCCGCTGCCCTCACCGCCGCCGCGCTCGTGGCCCCGGCCGCGACGCCACCCCCGTCCGCCACGCCGTCGACCGCGCTCGCCACCATCTGCAACAAGCTCTGCGACGCCGCCGATCCGGCGAGCTCGCCCGCCGACCGCCGGCCGGTGACCTCGACGCTGTTCTCGCGGACGATCGCCCTGCACTTCGACGACGCGGACGCGATGGGCTGGGCGTCGATCGAGAACGGCAGCCCGGGCGACGAGGTGTGGCTCGACCGCTCCTTCGACGGCGGCCGGTCGTGGGCCTCGGGCAGCAGGCTCGGCGCCACCGCCGTCCCGGCGAACAACCGCGGCTGGCGCACCCTGATGTACAACGTGGACGACTGGAACAACACCGGCGTCGGCGCGCTGCGGGCGTGCGGGAAAGCCGTGGACCGCGCGGACATCGCCTGCACGACGTGGGCCCGGACCACCTGGAACGCCGGGGAGCGCCGGACGGCCGCGGCCACCGCGGAAATGATGTTCTACAACAACTCCACGGGGTTGTTCGACACCACCGGCTGGTGGAACTCGGCGAACGCGCTCACCGCGGTGATCCGCAACGTCCAGGTCACCGGGATGCCCAGCTACCGCTACGCCATCGCGCGGACCTACGACAAGAACATCAATGCGGCGCAGGGGCAGTTCCGCAACGAGTACATCGACGACACCGGGTGGTGGGGCCTCGCCTGGGTGCTGGCCTACGACGTCACCGGCGACAGCCGCTACCTGAACACCGCTCGCGCCGACGCCGACCACATGGCCGCGTACTGGGACGGCACGTGCGGCGGCGGGGTCTGGTGGAGCACGGCGAAGACGTACAAGAACGCGATCGCCAACTCTCTCTACATCCAGCTCAGCGCGGCGCTGCACAACCGGATCTCCGGCGACAGCACGTACTTGAACCGGGCGAAGAGCGGCTGGACGTGGTTCCAGGGCACCGGCATGGTCAACGGCTCGTCCCTGGTCAACGACGGCGTCGACCTCGGCTCCTGCCGCAACAACGGCAGCACGGTCTGGTCGTACAACCAGGGCGTGCTCATCAACGCGCTGACCGAGCTGAACCGGGCGACGGGCGACGCGGGGCTGCTCACGACCGCGCGCCGGCTGGGCGACGCCAACGTCACGTCGACGTCGCTCAACACGGCGGACGGCATCCTGCGCGACCCGTGCGAGAACGGCGACTGCGGTGGCGACGGCCCGTCGTTCAAGGGCGCCGACGCCCGCGGCCTGGCCGCCCTCAACGCGGCGCTGACCGACCACCCGTACACGACTTACCTGCGCCGCCAAGCGGATCGGGCGTACGCGTCCGACCGCAACCCCCTCGACCAGTACGGCCTGCGCTGGTACGGCCCGCTGGACAAGCTCGACGCGGCCCGCCAGCAGAGCGCGCTGGACCTCCTCGACGCGGCGTCCTGAGTGGACGGTTCACGCGGACCGGTAGGCGACGCCGCTCGCGTTCGGCGACGTCCCGGTGTAGAGCCCGGTCGGCGTGGTCGACGTCGACAGCGAGAACCAGGCGTAGCGCTCGACGAACGACAGGCCGTTGAGCATCGCCGTCGACCGGCTGACGAAGTCGGCCTGCTGGGCCGAGGACGGGTACCGCGGCGTCGAACCGGAGAAGTCGATGAGGGCGTACTCGGTGACCCAGATCGGGCGGTGGTAACGGTTGTGGACCGCCTGGACGTAGGACTGCAGCTGCCCGGCGGCAGCCGTCGAGAAGTCGCCGCCGTACCAGTGCAGCGGGATGAAGTCGACGCGGTAGCCGCGCGCCGCCGCACCGCTCATGAACCGGTCGAGCCAGCCGCCGGCGACGTCCCCGCCGTACGCCACGGCCGGGGCGCTCAGCCGCAGCCCGGTGTTCTGCAGCTGCGGCCACAGGTTCAGCGCGGTGTCGACAGACATGGCCGCCTGCCCGGCCAGATCCGGCTCGTTGAACGCGAGCAGCGTGCTGCCGTTCGCTTTCGCCTGCGCGAGCTGCGCCGCGGTGACGGAACCACTGCCCCAGATCATCGGGACGAACTCGGTCCCGGCGGGCGCGGTGATGCCCTGCTTGTCGGAGGCCCAGGTGTAGAACCACTTCGCGCCGACGTCGCTCAACGCCGTGGTCACGCCGGAGAAAGAGGCGGCGCTGACGCCTTTCTTGGCGTTGGCGGCGGTGGCCGGCGCGGCCAGGCCGCCGAGCGCGGCGACGACGACCGCCGCGGTGACGAGGATCTTCCTGAAGTTCACGGGTGCCTCCGGATCACGAGTGCACGAACGACCGGGTCATCGGGATCGTACCCAGGCCGGCTGGGTGACGCCCGCTCTGTTTCTCACGGAGGTTTCCCTTGGTACGCCGTCTCTTCGTCGTCATCGCCCTGCTCGCGTCCGGCGTCGTCCTGGTGCCCGCGGCGTCCGCCGCCGCGCTCGGCCCCGCCGTGCGCGTCATGCCGCTCGGCGACTCGATCACCTGGGGCGTGGGCAGTGCCACCACGTCGTCCTACCGCGCGCCGCTGTCCCGGTTGCTGGCCGCGCAGTCGCGGTATTCGGCGCGGTTCGTCGGGACGCAGGCGTCGGGCAGCCTGCCCGGCCCGGCCAACGAGGGCCACAGCGGCTACACGATCGACCAGCTGACGGCGGGGATCGACGGCTGGCTCGCGTTCGACCGGCCGGACGTGGTGCTGCTGCACGTCGGGATCAACGACCTGGCCCGCGGCATCGACGTCGCCGGTGCGCCCCAGCGGTTGCGGACGCTGGCCGACCGGATCTTCGCGGACCGGCCCGGAGTCGCGGTGCTGTTCCTGGGCCTGATCCCGACGACGCCGGGGCTGGAGAGCGCGACGGCGTCGTTCAACAGCGGCGTGAAGGCGATGCAGGGGAGCGAACAGCAGGCGCGGCACCGGTTCCGCTACGTCGACCCGCCGGCGTTGACGTCCGCGGAGATGGCGGACAACCTGCACCCGAACGACGCGGGTTACCAGCGGATGGCGCAGAGCCTGTACGGGCCGCTGGACCAGGCCTACACCGACGGCTGGATCGCGTCCCGCCCCGCACTCGGCGCGGCCACCGAAGCCGGTGGCTCGGGCAAGGTCCGCTGGGCCGACTTCGACGGCGACGGCCGGGCGGACTACCTGACGGTGGCTCCGAACGGTGCGGTGTCGGCCATCCTGAACCGCGGCGGCGACGGCCACGGCGGCTGGTCGGTCCTCGGCCAGGTGGCGACGGGCACGACCACGGACCCCACCCGGGCGAGGTTCGCGGACTTCGACGGCGACGGCCGCGCGGACTACCTGACGATCGCCGCGAATGGCGCGGTGACAGCGTTCCTGAACCGCGGCGGCGACGGCCGTGGCGGCTGGCTGGGCCTCGGCCAGGTGGCGACGGGCACGACCACGGACCCGGCCCAGGTCCGGTTCGCCGACCTGGACGGCGACGGCCGCGCGGACTACCTGACGATCGCCGCGAACGGCGCGGTGTCGGCGTTCCTCAACCGCGGCGGTGACGGCCGCGGCGGCTGGCTGGGCCAGGGCCAGGTGGCGACCGGCACGACCACGGACCCGGCCCTGGTCCGCTTCGCCGACTTCGACGGTGACGGCGCGGCCGACTACGCGGCACTGGCCGGTTCGGGCGCGATGACGCTGTACCTGAACCGGGGCGGCGACGGCCACGGCGGCTGGCTCCCGTACGGCCAGGTCGCCACGGGCCTGACGACGACGGCGAGCCAGGTCGCCTTCGCCGACTTCACGGGCGGCGGCAACGCGGACTACGTCCTGGCCGACCCGTCCACCAACGCGGCAACGGTCTACGCCTGGCAAGGTGGCGACGGCCACGGCGGCTGGACGAACCTCGGAAAGGTGGCCGCCGGAGTCCCCATCGGCTGACGCTCAAACGGACACCGCCATGCTCGCCAAGGCTTCCCGGAGCCGCTGAAGGTGCGCCGGCGGGGACTCCAGCAACGGTGAGCGCACGGCCGCGCTCGGGATGACTCCCAGCTCCGCCAGCGCGGCCTTCGCCATGATCGCGCCCTGGGACGTCCGCATGATGGCCTCCACCAACGGAAGCAGCGATCCCTGGATCGCCCGCGCCGCCTCCAGGTCGCCGCGGCGGACCGCGTCGATCAGCGAAGCGTTGCGGTCGGCGAACGCGTTGCCCACGACGCTCACCACCCCCGTCGCGCCGCTCGCGAGGTACGGCAGGTTCAGCTCGTCGATGCCGCAGTAGTACGCCAGCGACGTGCGGGACATGACCGTCATCGCCTCGAACAGGTCGCCCTTCGCGTCCTTCACCGCGCGGATGCGGGGGTGCTCGGCCAGCTCGAGCAGCGTCGGCAGCTCCATCGCGACGCCGGTGCGCGCGGGGACGTCGTACAGCATCACCGGCAGCGACGTCGCGTCGGCGACCGCGGTGCAGTGGGCGACGATCCCGGCCTGCGTCGGCCGCGAGTAGTACGGGCAGACCAGCAGCACCGCGTCCGCCCCGGCCGCCTCGGCTTCGCGGGCGCGGCGGACGCTCGTGGCCGTGTCGTAGGTGCCGATCCCGGCGATCACCCGGGCGCGACCAGCCGCGCGTACGGCGACGTCGCGGACGAGCCCGGCCGACTCGGCGTCGGTCAGGGTGGGCGACTCGCCGGTGGTCCCGCCGACGACCAGGCCGTCGCAGCCGGTGGCCAGCAGGTGGTCGACCAGGCCGGCGAGGCCGGGTTCGCTGAGCGTGCCGTCGGGGTGCGTCGGGGTCACCATGGCGACGAGGTTGGTGCCGAAGAGCGTCATGGTCCGAGCCTGCCGCGGCCCGACTACCCCGGTCCAGCGATGCTTTCTTCGCGGTATTGCGTAGCGTGGCTTCATGATTGACGTCGGAGCCCTGCGGGCGTTGCGGTCGGTGGCGGCACTCGGGACGCTGGCGCGCGCGGCCGATGAGCTGGGGTTCACGGCCTCGGCCGTGTCGCAGCAGCTCAAGCGGCTGGAACGGCAGCTCGGCGTGCCCGTGCTCGCGCCGGCCGGCCGCGGGGTCGTGCTCACCCCGGCCGGGCAGGCGCTCGTCGACTCGGCGCCCGCCGTGTTCCAGGCCCTCGAACGCTGCGCCGAGGCCGCCCAGTCGGTCTCAGCCGGCGCGCCGCGCGGCGTGCTCCGCGTGGTGGCGTTCTCGACCGGCATCCGCGGGCTGCTCGCACCTGTCCTGCGGAGCCTCGCGGCGCGCTGCCCGGACCTGAGCCTGCGCGTCACCGAGCAGGACCCCGGCGATGCGCTCCACAGCGTCGACGCCGGGACCGCCGACCTCGCCCTCGTCCACGACGCCGACGGCCTGCCCGCGCCGCTGCCGCCGTCCCTGACCCGGCGGCACCTGCACACCGACGTCGGCGACGTCGTCCTGAGCGGCACGCACCCGCTCGCGCGGGGAACCGAGCCGCTCGACGACGCCGGCCTCGCCGGGCACGCGTGGGTGACCAGCCCGCCCGGCACGGTCTGCCACCAGTGGTTCCGGCGGCTCGTGCCCGGCGATCCCGACGTGCGGCACCTCGTCGACGATTTCGCCACGCAGCTGGCCCTGGTCGCCGCGGGCGACGTCCTCGCGCTGATTCCGCGGCTGGCCCGCCCGCCGCTGGGGGAGAACCTCGTCGCGCGGGCGCTGCGCCGGCCCCCGAAACGCGAGGTCCACGCGGCGTGGCGGCGCAGCGCCGACGCCAGCCCGGCGATCCGGGCGGTGCTCACCGAACTGTCCACAAGGGACAAGAACCGCGACCCGGCGTGCGCCCGGCCGCCGGGGCCGACATCATAGGACGATGACCGGTTCCCCGCCCGAGGATCGCCCCGGGCCCGGCATCATCGGGCGCAGGCTCGTGCAGTTCTTCCTGGACGAGATGCTCGTCTTCGTGCCGATGCTGCTGCTCGCCGTGCTGGTGATCGTGCTGTTCCACCCGAGCGGCCGGGTGTCACTCCTGCCGTTCCTCAAGGTCGTCGTCTACACCATGCTGGCCCTGGACCTCGTCGGTCTGTGGTTCGTCACGACGTGGTGGCCCTACCGGCACGGCGGCCAGACGCCGGCGATGCGCTGGCTGCGGTTGCGCGTCGTCATGCTCGACGGCTCGCACCCGCCGCTGCGGCTGTTCCTGGTGCGCCAGGTGCTGATGCTCATCGACGGTTTCGCGTGGGGTCTCGCCGGGGTCGTCGTGATGCTGTGCACCCGCCGGCGTCAGCGGTTCGGCGACGTCGTGGCGCGCACGGTCGTCGTCCGGGTGCCAAAGCACAGCCCAGCGGACTCCCCAGTGGACTCCCCAGAGTCAGTGGACGAGGCCGCTTTCCCAGGCCCAGATGGCTATCTCGGTGCGGTTGCGGGCCCCGAGCTTGCGCTTGGCCGCGCCGATGTGCGTCTTGACGGTGGGCAGCGAAACCACGAGTGAGCGGCAGATCTCGTCGTTCGTCGCGCCGCGGGCGACCGCGCGGACGACGTCGAGTTCGCGCGGTGTCAGCGGGCTTTCGGGCGCGACGGCCTGCCGCGGGTCGCGCCGCGCGTAGTGCGCCAGCAGCCGGGTCGTGATCGCCGGCGACACGAGCGCTTCGCCGTGGGCGGCCGCGTGCACCGCCTCGATGAGCAGGTTGGGCCCGGCGTCCTTGAGCAGGAAGCCGCACGCGCCGGCGCGCAACGCCGCGTGGACGTTCTCGTCGAGACCGAACGTCGTGACCATCACGACGTGCAGCGGGTCGGGCACGTCCGGGCCGGCCAGCAGTTCCGTCGCGCGCAGCCCGTCCACCCCGGGCATCCGGATGTCCATCAGCGTCACGTCCGGGCGCAGTTCCCGGGCCGCGCGCACGGCTTGCTCGCCGTCGGCGGCCTCCCCGATGACCTCGATGTCCGGTTCGCCTTCGAGGATCAGCCGGAATCCCGCGCGGACCATCGCCTGGTCGTCGGCGATCAACACTCGCGTGGGCAACGGGTTCTCCTTCTCAGCCGGGGTCGAGCGGCAGCCGTGCGGCCACCCGCCAGCGCTGTCCGGCGGCCGGTCCGGCCTGCACCGTACCGCCCACCGCCGCCACCCGCTCGGCCATCCCGAGCAGGCCGTAACCGCCGCGGCGGGCGGGCCGCGCGGCGCCGTCGTTGACGACCTCGACGCGCAGCTCACCGCGGGGTTCGTGGCGCACGAGCACCCGGACCTCGACGGCGTCGGGTGCGTGCCGGCGGACGTTGGTGAGCGATTCGGTGAGCAGCCGGTGCGTGGTCGTCACGACCTCGGGCGTGACCGGGAGGACCGCGAGGTCGTCGCTGACGTCGAGGTGGATGCGGGTGTCGTCGGGCACCGCGCGGTCGACGGCGGTGGCGAGGTCGGCGGGCGGGACGAAGAGGTCCTCACCGTCGGTCCGCAGCGCGCCGACGAGCCGGCGCATCGCGGAAAGCGCGGCCGCACCGGCGGTTTCCAGCTCGGCGAACGTCTCGGTGTCGCCGCCGCTGCGTTCGGCGACGCGGTGCGCGGCCTGGACGCGCACGACGATGCCGGTGATCTGGTGGGCGACGAGGTCGTGCAGCTCGCGCGCCAGCCGAAGTCGTTCGGTGGTGCGGATTTCGAGGACGTCGGCGCGGCTGCGGACCTCGGCGTCGCGCAGGATCAGCCCGACGGCCAGCGCGCCGCCCCAGAGCAGCGCGGCCCCGGCGGCGAAGAGCGCGGCCGGGGTTTCGGCGCCGTAGCGCAGGATCGGGGCGAGCGTGGTGGCGGCGCCGCCGAGGATCGCCAGCGCGGCCGCCGCCCGCGGGGCCAGCCGGTGGCAGCAGGCCCCGACCATCAGCGCGATGGCGAGGGCCTCGGCCGCGCTGGGCTGCGGCGGGAGCTGCCGGCCCGCCGTCGCCGCGATGACGGCGGAGATCCCCGTGCCCAGCAGGGAAAGCCCGGACACGGCGGCGGCCAGAGCGGCCGTGTGGTCGGGGAACCGCCGGCGCAGCACGGCCAGGAGCGCGACGACCGGGCCGAGCCCGGGCGCGAACTCCAGGGTGATCGTGGCGAGCTGACCCGGCGCCGGTCCGGGCCGGACGGCGAGGGTCACGTCGAGCGCCACCAGCGCGCCGAGAACGACCGACTCGGCCACGAGCAGCCCGCGCCGGCCCGGCAGGAGGATCACGTGCTCGTTCCGGGAGTCATCTCCCGATCGTGCCTCACCCGAAGTCGGCGCGCTCCGCCACGGCGACATCTCATCCCCAGGTACGAGACGCCCGGGGAATCTCGTACCGCCGGTTGATCGCGGCCGCGGTGAAGTTCGCCAGACTCGGGACGGAAGACGAGGCGAGACGGAGGGAATCCGATGCAGGAAACCGCGTTCGTACCCGGCCCGCGGCCCGTGAACGGGAAGATAGCCGGCTTACCGGGCTGGTACTTCCTGCTGGTCGGCCTGCTGGTGGCCGGCAACGACCTGACCCAGCAGTTCGCGGACCGCTATTCGTGGGTCTCGCTGCTGCCGCTGGTGCTGGTGGCGGTGCACGTCGTCCTGTGGTTCACGATGCTTTCCCGGCGCCGGCAGTACTTGCGGGCGGTGTGGCGCAGCAAGCAGGCGCTCGGTCTGGTCGCTGTGCTGTTCGCCGCGCGGCTGCTGCTCCAGCTGGGGCTGACCGCGCTGACCGACCGCGTGGCGCCGTTGCACAGCTACACGCACCTGATCCTCGGGCTGACCATGCTGGTGCTGACCACCGCCGGGGCCTGGTTCGACCAGTGGCTCGTGCTGCGGGTGGTGAACAAGCAGCAGCACCCCGGCTTCTGAGCCTCAGATCTTGCGGAACCGCGCGTCGAAGAGCGCGAACACCCCGAAGGCGGCGATCCCCGCGGCGAGGACGAGCAGCAGTGGTTGCCCGTAGGGCTGCACGGCCAGCGTCTTCAACGCGGGGTCCAAGCCGGCCGCCTTCGCCGGGTCGTAGTTCACCGCGGCCAGCACGAACATCACACCCACCGCGGCGTAGGCCACCGCGACGGCGCACCAGCCGATCTGGCCCAGGCGTTCGGTCGAGCGCCGGACCGTCCGGGGCGCCTCGCCGAACTCCAGCTCGCGCAGGAACGTCTTGCGGATGCCCCGGTGGACGAGGAAGGCCGCGACACCGATCACCGCGATTCCGGCCGCGATCACGACGACCGCGCCCCACGGCTGGGCGAGCAGGCCGGCGACCAGGGACTTGCCCTGGCTCGGCGCGCCGAGGGCGGTCTTGCCCGCGCTGTAGGCGACGAGGCCGTACAGCACGACCTCGATCCCGCTGGTCACCCGGCGCAGCAGCCGGCGGCGGGGCGGGGCGTGCCGGTGACCGGTGAGGACCTCGGTCACCTGCCAGAGCGCGAGCACGGTCGTGCCCGCGGTGACCAGCCACAACAGCCAGACGCCGGTACCCTCGGCGACGAGCTGGAGGGCGCCGGCCTTGTCGGCCTTTTCGTTGTCGCCCAGGGCGACCTGGGCGGCCAGCCAGGCCACGACGAGGTGCACGATCGCGTAGCACGTGAGCCCGATCCGGGCGATCAGGGTGAAACCTTTGAAATCGGGCATCCGCCGATCCTCGTCTCCCGGAGCCGGATTGGCCAGAACGTTTTTGTCGGTGGTGGTGCGTACGGTCTGGTCTGTCGGTCGAGGACGGCCGATCGCCCGAGACCGGAGGACCCCATGCCCTTCGCCGATGAACTGATCGGCACCCCCGCGGTGCGCGCGCTCGTCGCGTCGCTGCGCGTCGCCGCCCCGAAAGCGCGGCTGACGAGGGTGCGCGCGGCCGAGGGCGCGCTCGGGCCGCTGTCGCTGCGCGAACGCAGCGACCTGCTGCGGGACGCCCTGCTCGAAGACCTGCCGGGCGACTACGCGTCACTGGCGGCGGTGATGCGCACTGCGGCGGCGGACGCACCGACGTTCACCGGCTGGCTGATCTGGCCGGTGACCAGCGCAATCGCGGTCAAGGCGGTCTCCGACGGCGGCACGAAGGCCTTCGACGACGCCCTCGCGCTGCTGGCGGAGCTGACCCCACGGCTGACGGCCGAGTTCGCACTGCGCGTGCTGCTCAACCACGACCTGGACCGCGCGCTGGCCAAGATTTCCGGCTGGACGACGTCGGACGACCACGACGTGCGCCGGCTGGCGTCCGAAGGAACCCGCCCGATGCTGCCGTGGGCCGTGCGCGTACCGGCCATCCTCGCGTCGCCGAAGTCGACACTGCCGATCCTGGACGCGCTCTACCAGGACGAGAGCGAATACGTCCGCCGCTCGGTGGCCAACCACCTCAACGACCTGAGCCGCCGCGAGCCGGACCTGGTGGTCGAGACGGCGTCGGCGTGGCTCGCCGCCCCGGGCGCCGACCCGGCGGCCACTACCCGCCTGGTCCGCCACGCCCTGCGCACGCTGGTCAAGCAAGGCCACCCGGGTGCCCTGGCCCTGCTGGGCTTCACCCCGGCCCGGGTCGACGTGACGGGCCCGCTACTGGTCTCGGACACGGTGCTGATCGGCGACGCCCTGGCGTTCACGGCCTCGGTCCGCAACCTGGAACCGGAACCGGCCCGCCTGGCGATCGACTACGTGGTCCACCACCACAAGGCAAACGGCGGCTCCACGACCAAGACGTTCAAGCTGACGACCCAGGTGATCCCGCCGGGGGAGACGTACGAGCTGGCCCGCGAGCACTCGTTCCGGCTGATCACGACCCGCCGCTACCACCCGGGCCCACACGCACTGGAACCACAGATCAACGGAGTGAGAAGCGGCCGAGCAGACTTCGACCTCCTGTCCGAGTAGCCCGGCCCCGAGCGCCCCAATGTGGCGTTGGGTGCATCCAGCGCACCCAATGTGGCGTTGGGTGCATCTGACGCACCCAATGTGGCGTTGGGTGCGTCCAGTGTCGTGCGTCTGAGGTTCGTTGACGGGGCCGGGCAATGCGCCCCAATGTGGCGTTGGGTGCATCTAACGCACCCAATGTGGCGTTCGGTGCGTCTAACGCACCCAACGCCACATTGGGGCGCTCCGGACAGGCGGCGATCTCCTGCCGAGCGTCGAGTGCGAAGCGCGAAGCAGGCGCGGCCGCGGCCGCGCCTGCTCGGCGAGTGTGAGTGTGAGCGGAAGACCTTGCCGCGCCCAGAATCGTCGCCTGTCGCGCGGGTGCGGCGGCCGGAGCGCCGCGTGGTGGTCAGAGCCGCAGCGCGACCTTTCCGCGCGCGTGACGGCTTCGCTGGGTTCGTGTGCGGAGGCGGCCCCCGTGGATTGCGAAGGTGGCCGTGTCTGCGGCCGTACCCGCCCGGCGCGCGTGATCGTGAACGGAAGTCCCTGCGGCGCCAAGAGATCGCGACCTGCTGCCGCGCAATCAGTGTTGCAGCACGATCTTCCCCCGTGCGTGGCGGCTTTCGCTGAGTTCGTGCGCGGCCGCGACCTCGGCGAGCGGGAACGTCGCGGCCACCGGAATCCGCAGCCGCCCCTCCGAAGCGAGCGTGACCGCGATCGGAAGTCCGTGCAGCGCCACGGGATCCGCGCCCGGCGTGTCCGGAGCGCCGTGCGACATGTGCACCCCGTGCGCCGCCGCCGCGAAATCGGCGATCGTCACCACAGAAGCCGGGTCGCCCGCCAGGGCCACGAGGTCCGGCAACGCGCCGCCCGCGCAGTCGAACACCGCGTCCACTCCGGACGGCGCCAGGGCCCGGACCCGCTCGACCAGCCCCGGGCCGTACGTCGTCGGTTCGGCGCCCAGTGACCGCAGGAAGTCGTGGTTTCCGGCGCTCGCCGTGCCGATCACCCGCGCGCCGCGGGCGGTCGCGAACTGGACGGCGACCGTGCCCGTGCCGCCCGCCGCGCCGTGGACGAGCACCGTCTGCCCGGCGCGGACCGCGAGCCGGTCGAGGACGCGGGTGGCCGTCTCGACCGCGCCCGCCGCGCCGCCCGCCTCCGCCCAGCTCCACGCCGACGGCTTCGGTGCCCACGCCGCCAAGACCGCGAAGTCGGCGTTGGCCCCGCGTGTCGCCGAAGGGGCCATGCCGAACACCTCGTCGCCGATCGAGACCCCCGTGACGCCGGCGCCGATCTCGTCGACCACGCCCGCGGCGTCGAACCCGGTGCGGAACGGGAACCGCACCGGCACGACGTCCCGCAGCTCGCCCGAGCGCACCCTGATCTCGCCGGGCGAAATCGCGGAAGTCCTGACGGCGATCCGGATCTCACCCGAGCCGGCGTGCGCCGGCGGAACCTCGGCGACCGCCACCACACTCGGCGGGCCGTATGCGGAAAACTGGACAGCTCTCATACGGGCGAACGTAACGGAGCACCCCGTCCGGTTGGCTAAAGTGAGAGCGGTGACGGCCGAAGTGAGAGCGCCCCTGCGCTCCGACGCCCGCGACAACCGCGGGCGCATCCTGGTGATCGCCCGCGCGGCCTTCGCCGCCGAGGGCCTGGACGTGCCGATCCGCGAGATCGCCCGGCGCGCCGGGGTCGGCGTCGCGACCGTCTACCGGCACTTCCGGACCAAGGAAGCCCTGCTGGCCGAGGCCTTCGCCGAGCAGCTGGCCTCGTGCCGGGCGGTCGTCGAAGACGGCCTCGCGGCGGCCGACCCGTGGCGCGGGTTCTGCCTGGTCATCGAACGGCTCATGGAGGTCCACGCCCTCGACCGCGGCTTCGCCCGCGCGTTCACCTCGCGGCTGCCCGGCATCACGCACTTCGCCGCCGACCGCGACCGGACCCTGCGCCTGCTGCTCCGGCTGGTCCGGCGAGCGAAAGAGGCCGGCGACCTGCGCGACGACTTCGTGCTGGAGGACGTCAGCCTCGCGCTGATGGCGAACGAGGGCATCCGCGCCGAGACGCCCGAGCTGCGGGTGGCGGCGTCCCGGCGGTTCGCGGCCCTGATGATCCAGTCGTTCCGGGCGGACCCCGTCCTGGCGCCGTTGCCGCCCGCCGTCCGGCTGCCGCTGTCCCGGGTCGAGCTCAGCAGGGCCCGAAGTAGCGGCACTCGATCAGCGCCCTGAGGTCGAGCGCCGCGGCGCGCGGTTCGAGGTCGTCGAGCAGCGGGCCGACGCCGTCGACGGAGACGACCTGCTCAGCCGTGTCGTGTTCGGCGCAGCCGCTCCCGTGGAGGTTGCCCGCGGGCAGGACGCAGAACACCTCCGAGCCGCCGTCGCCGTAGCTGAAGTAAGCCTGCAGCGGGACCGGCGTGGCGTCGGCGACGTCGTTGCACCGCACGCCGCCGAAGCTGCCGGGGAACTCCCAGCCCGGGTCGTCGGCGGTGCGCTCGTCGGCGCGCCAGCCGCGCCCGGTGAGGAACTCGTGCACGTGCTGCCGGTCGGACGCGGTCTGGGCCATCGAGGGATCCCTTCGAACGAGGCGAGGAACGTCCAGTGTCTCGGGACCCTGCTCGCCACGAACGGGTGACCAGGGTCAGCGGCGGAGCGTGGTCTCCGCCGCCATCCGCGACAGCTTCTCGGGGTTGCGCACGGCGTAGACGCCGGTGACGAGGCCGCCGTCGATCCGCAGCGCCAGCACGGTGTCGAGCTCGCCGTCGAGCGACATGACCAGCGCCGGGTGGCCGTTGACCTGCGCCGGGCGCAGCGTCGCCCGGCCCTCGACCCGGCCCAGCCCGCCGGCCAGCACCCGGCCGACGCGGTCGGCGCCGACCACCGGCCGCAGGACGGCCTGCTTGACCCCGCCGCCGTCGCCCACCAGCACGACGTCCGGGGCGAGGACGTCGAGCAGGCCCTGCAGGTCACCCGTCTCGATCGCCCGCTGGAACGCCTCGAGCGCGGTGCGGGCGGCGGCGCGCGAGACGTCGCCGCGCGGCCGCCGCGCCGTGACGTGCGACCGGGCCCGGTGCGCGATCTGGCGGACGGCGGCCGCGGACTTGCCGACGGCGTCCGCGATCTCGTCGTAGGGCAGGTCGAAGACGTCACGCAGCACGAACACGGCCCGTTCGGTCGGCGCGAGCGTCTCGAGCACCAGCAGCATCGCCATCGACACGCTGTCGGCCAGCTCGACGTCCTCGGCGACGTCGGGTGCGGTCAGCAGCGGCTCGGGCAGCCACGAGCCGACGTAGGACTCCTTGCGGCGGCCGAGCGTGCGCAGCCGCTGCAGCGCCTGGCGGGTGGTGATCCGGACCAGGTACGCGCGCTGCGCCTGCACGGTCGCCAGGTCGACGCCGACCCACTTGAGCCAGGTCTCCTGCAGGACGTCCTCCGCGTCGGCGGCCGAGCCGAGCATCTCGTAGGCCACCGTGAACAGCAGGTTGCGGTGGGCGAGGAACACCTCGGTGGAATCGTCCCCGGTCATGTGGTCCCCCTTCGCGGTCGGCTGCGTCCCCCATCAGATACCGGGCCACGCCGTTCTGTGACAGGGCGGCGCTGTGGCGTGGGTCACTGTCACAACCGCCGGGGGCACCGGCATCTGGTGGTCGTCAACGTGACTCCACGAGATGAGGACACACATCATGGAAGCCCGACTCGACATGCTGAACAACGAGTTCGCCGCCAAGTTCGGCAAGCGGTTCGCCGGCGTCAGCATGATCATCGACCGGTCGCCGTTGCCGAAGGTCGTCCAGGAGCTGGTCAAGATCCGCGCCAGCCAGATCAACGGCTGCGGCTTCTGCACGGACATGCACACCAAGGACGCCACGGCCGACGGCGAGACGCCGGTCCGGCTCAACCTGATCGCGGCCTGGCGCGAGGCCACCGTGTTCACCGACGCCGAGCGGGCCGCGCTGGCCCTCACCGAAGAGGGCACCCGGATCGCCGACGCCCACGAAGGCGTGTCCGACGAGACCTGGGCCCGGGCGCGCAAGCACTTCGACGACGAGCAGCTCGGGGCGCTCGTCTGCCTGGTCGGCCTGATCAACGCGGCCAATCGGATGAACGTGATCGCCCGCATCCCGGCGGGCTCCTACGAGGCCGGCATGTTCGCCGATTTCGTCCCGAAGGACTGAGGGCCGCGGCGGTGCCCGATGAGTCTGCTGTGGACACCGCCGTGGCCGTCAGGCCGACGTCACCGGCCGGATCACCTCGTCGGCCAGCCACTGCGCGACGCCGTCCGGGTACGGCGACGCCACGCTGAGGACGAAGTGCCCGAACCCCGCGTCGAGCGCTTCGCGGATCGCGTCCCGGGTGGTGCCGGGCTCGTCGTAGGACACCGGCAGGTGGATCGAGCGGGTGACGGCCGCCGGGTCGCGGCCGATCTCGCCGCAGTAGCGGTCCAGCAGCGCGCTGCGGCTCACGACGTCCGCGAGGTCGCCGCCGGGGATGTTCCACACGTCGGCGTGCTCGGCGGCCACGCGCAGCGTCGCGGCCGCGCGCCCGCCGACGACGATCGGCGGGTGCGGCCGCTGGACCGGCTTCGGGCTGCCGAACGCCCCGGTCAGCCGGTGGTGGACGCCGTCGAAGTCGAACGGCTCGTCCTCGGTCCACAGCCGCTTGATCAGCGTGCAGGCCTCGGCGAAGCTCGCCACGGCGTCCGCGGTCTCCAGGAAGGGCAGGCCGTGGGCCGCGTACTCGCGCCGGGCCAGGGGATGGCTGGGCCGCGAGCCGACGCCGATGCCGAAGTCGAGCCGGCCACCGGACACGACGTCGACCGTCGTGGCGATCTTGGCCAGCACGGCCGGCGGCCGGAAGCGGTTGCTGGTCACCAAAAGGCCCAGGCGCAACCGGGACGTCTGCGCGGCCAGCGCCGAAAGCAGCGTCCAGCCCTCGAAGATCGGGCCGTCCGGGTCGCCGAAGATCGGCATGAGGTGGTCGAACAGCCAGGCGTGCTCGATCTCGGGGATCGCGTCCGCCTCACGCCAGACGCGCAGGATCTCGGGGTAGGAGACCTGCGAAGGCGCGGTCATGATGCCGAATCGCGGAGCGGACATGTCAGCGGCGCCTCAGGGTCGGGTCGAGCAGGGCGGGCGGGGTGTCGAACTTCTCGTCGGGGGCCAGGTCGAGGCCCGGCGCGACGATCGCGTCGATCTCGTCGAGCACGTCGGCGGGCAGCACGGTGTCGGCGGCGGCGAGCTGCGAGTGCAGGTGCTCGAGCGTGCGGGGGCCGATGATCGCGCTGGTCACGGCGCGGTGCGCGGTGACGAACCCGAGCGCGAGCTGGATCAGCGTCAGCCCGGCTTCGTCGGCGACCTTCACCAGCCGCTCGACGGCGTCGAGCCGGGCCCGGTTGGCGGGCCGGCCGAGGTCGAAGCGCTGCGGCAGGACCCGCGACCGGCTGGTGGTGATCTCCCGGCCCTCGCGGACCACGCCCGAGAGCCAGCCCGACGCGAGCGGGCTCCACGCCAGCACGCCGAGGCCGTACTCCTCGGTCACCGGCAGCACGTGGGTCTCGATCCCGCGCTGCAGGATCGAATAACCGGGCTGCTCGGTGACGTAGCGGCTCAGGTGGTGCTCGCGGGCGGCCCACTGGGCCTGCACGATCCGGTACGCGGGGAAGGTCGACGAGCCGAAGTAGCGGATCTTGCCCGCGCGCTGCAGGTCGGTCAGCGCGGAAAGCGTTTCCTCGTCGCTGGTCGCCGGGTCCCACCGGTGCATCTGGTAGAGGTCGACGTGGTCGACGCCGAGCCGGCGCAGGCTGTGGTCCAGCTCGGTGACCAGCCAGCGCCGGGAGCTGCCCCGGTGGTTGCGCTCCTGCCCGATCGGCATGGTCGCCTTGGTGGCGAGCACGAGGTCGTCGCGGCGGCCGGCGATCGCCTTGCCGACCATCACCTCCGACTCGCCGTCGCCGTACATGTCGGCGGTGTCGACCAGGTTGATCCCGCCCTCGAGCGCGGCGTCGACGATCGCGGTGGCCTCGTCCTGGGTGGTGCGCCCGATGGCACCGAAGTTCATCGCGCCGAGCGCGAGCGAGCTGACCTGCACACCGGTGCGGCCCATCGTGCGGTACTGCATGAGACTGGTCCTCCATGGCATCATGGATAAGCGGAACGTTGCTCCACTAACGATACGGAGCAATGTTCCGTTTCGCAACCGACGGGAGGAACGGCGTGGTGGACGAGGGCGCCCAGGGGCGGGCCCAGGAGCGGGTCCAGGAACCGGTACGGCCGAAGCGGGCCGACGCCCGGCGCAACCAGGAGACGCTGCTCGACGCGGCCGCGGCGGTCTTCGTCGCCTCCGGCGTCGACGCGCCGGTGCGCGACATCGCGGCCGAGGCCGGCGTCGGGATGGGCACGATCTACCGCCACTTCCCGACCCGCGCGGACCTGATCATCGCCGTCTACCGGCACCAGGTCGAAGCCTGCGCGGAGGCCGGCCCGGCCCTGCTCGCGGCCACCTCGAGCCCGCACGCCGCGCTGGCCCAGTGGATCGACCTGTTCGTCGGCTTCCTGGTGACCAAGCACGGCCTGGCGGGGGCGATGCAGTCCGACCAAGCCGGCTTCGAGACGCTGCACGCGTACTTCCTCGACCGGCTCGTGCCGGTGTGCACCGAGCTGCTCGACGCCGCGGTGGCGGCCGGCGAGGTCCGCGCCGACGTCGCGGCGCTGCAGCTCATGCGCGGCGTCGGGAACCTGTGCATCGGCGCGGACACCGACGCCGGTTACGACGCGCGCCGGCTGGTCGAGCTGCTCATCGCGGGGCTGCGGGTGCCGCGGTGAGGCGTCACCCGGCGACGAGCGCGCGCTGCTCCTCGGTGATGTCGGCGAACATCCGCTTGAACCGCGCGTAGTCCTCGGCGCCGAGGACTACGCGCGGCATGTCCGCCATGATCGCGTCCGCCGTGCGCATCTGGTCGAGCCCGCGGGCGGTGGGGCGGATCAGGAGCCGACCCGCCAGGACGCCCGGATCGGGGCCCGTCGCGGTGCGCTCGGCTCGGCTGACTATCCGCCCACCCTGCCGAACCGGCGCCGAAAGCACGCACCTCGCCGGGGATCCGGCCGCCCACAGTGGAGGCGAGGGCGCCAGGGTCCGGCCCAAGCGCTGGTCACGTTCGTACCGCGACGGCCAACACGCTGTCCGGAACGGCCAACACAACGCCCCGAACGGCCAACACGCCGACGGCGGCACTCCATCGTCGGCGTGTTGGCCACTCCGGTCGGTGTGTTGGCCACTCCGGTCGGTGTGTTGGCCGCTCCGGTCGGTGTGTTGGCCGCTCCGGTCGGCGTCTGCTCCGTCTACTGTGGACTGAAAGGGGGCCACTGCTCGTCGCCACCCGAACGGGCCGGCCGGCGCACGGAAACCCGAAACCGGTGTTGGCCGTCCGCCAAGCCGACGGCGGCGCGTTCACCCGCTGTCGTCCGGCGTCATCCGACCAGGGAACGCAATCGGCCGCCCGGGTTGTTCCCACCGCCGCGATCCGGTCCGCTCGGGGAGTCCGATAGGCCGATCAGGCCGCGGAACCGAAGTCTTCCGTTTACCGGAGTGAACGTTCTTGTGACCCCCGACAACGGGCCGCTAGCGTTGCTCATCGGGCCGAGGGAAATCGTCCGGCCCATTCTTTCCGGCGTGGGAGAAGAAGGAGCCGCCCGTGATTTCCACCGACCAGCCCGTGATCCGCAGCGCGTACCAGCAGTCGATCGCCGACTACTGGAACCGGGAAAAGGATCCGGTGAACCTCCGGCTGGGCGATGTCGACGGGCTCTACCACCACCACTACGGCATCGGCGAATACGACCCCGCGGTGCTGGAGGCACCCGAGGACGTCCGGGACGCGACGATCATCGCGGAAATGCACCGGCTGGAAACCGCGCAGGCCGAAGTGCTCCTCGACCACCTCGGCGCGATCGGCCCCGGTGACCGGCTGCTCGACGCCGGCTGCGGCCGCGGCGGCAGCAGCATCATGGCCAACCACCGCTTCGGCTGCCGGGTCGACGGCGTGTCCATTTCGGAGCAGCAGGTCGCGTTCGCCAACGAGCAGGCGGCCAAACGCGGGGTCGCCGACCAGGTTCGGTACCACCTGCGCAACATGCTCGACACGGGCTTCGAAACCGGTGCCTTCAAGGGTATCTGGAACAACGAGAGCACGATGTACGTCGACCTGAACCAGCTCTTCGCCGAGCACGCCCGCCAGCTCGCGCCGGGCGGCCGGTACGTCACCATCACCGGGTGCTACAACGACGTGACCGGCGGCCGGTCGCGCGCGGTGAGCCAGATCGACCAGCACTACATCTGCAACATCCACGCGCGCGGTGACTACTTCAAGGCCCTGTCCGCCAACGGTTTCGTGCCCATCAACGTCGTCGACCTCACCGCGGCCACGATCCCGTACTGGGAGCTGCGCGCGCGGTCGTCGGTGGCCACCGGGATCGAGGACCCGTTCCTCACGGCCTACCGCGAAGGCAGCTTCCACTACCTGCTCATCGCCGCCGACCGGATCTGAGCGAGGGGATTCCCGATGACCGGCACCGTTCCCGAGTGTCCTCTGTGGATACTGGACGACGCGCTCGCGTTCTCCGCGGGCCCGTCGGGGATCGGCACGTCCGCGGCCCGGATCTCGGCGCAGCTCACCGACGACCCGGTGTACGTCGAGCGGCAGTGGGGTGACGGGACGGCGTCGCCGCTGTACGTCCCGGTGGTCGAGCGCGTCGACGGGCCGCTGGCCGAGGAGGTCGACCGGCGGCTCGTCGCGTGGGCGCTGGAGTGCGGGTTCACCGGGGCGGGGCTCGAGCAGATCGCCAAGGCGGGCCTCGGGCGCCTGGCGATGCTGGCCCACCCCGACAGCGCGGACCCGGACCTGCTGCTGATCGCCGCGCAGCTCAACGCCGTGTGGTGGGCCGCGGACGACTACTACGCCGACGACAGCGCGCTCGGCGCGTCCCCGACCGAGCTCCCGCCGCGGCTGGCGCTGGTGATGGCGGCGATGGACCCGGTCGCACCGGCGGGCGAGTTCACCGGCGCGCTCGACGAAGCCCTGCGCGCCGACCCGATCCTGGTCGGGCTGAACTCGGCGATCGGGCACCTGGGCCGGCACGGCACGCCGACGCAGGTCCAGCGCGTCTGCTACGCGACGTTCTCGATGTTCGTCAGCTGGGACGCGTACGCGGCGTGGCGCTACACGGCGAAGTACCCGCCGGCGTGGGAGTACCTCGCCGCGCGCCAGCACGACAGCTTCTACACCTCGATGACGCTCTGCGACCCGGTTGGCGGCTACGAACTGCCCGCCGCGCACTACTACGACCCGCGCGTGCGCCGGGCGATGATGCGCGCCGGCACCGCCTGCGTGCTGGTGAACGACCTGTACTCGGTGGCGAAGGACGCCGCCGACGAGAACCCGGTGTGCAACATGGTCCTGCAGATCGCGGCCGACCGGGGCTGCTCGCTCGAGGAGGCCACCGAGGCCACCGTGGAGCTGCACAACAAGCTCGTCCGCGAGTTCGAGGCGGGGCACCGGGAGCTGCTCGCGGTGCCCGCGCCGGAACTGCACCGCTTCCTGAAGGGGGTGCGATCCTGGATGGGCGGCGGCTACGAGTGGCACGCCACCAACCCGCGCTACCGGACCTGAGGGCCCCCGAGTCTGCCGGGACCTGTTCGGGGGCAGGTCCCGGCGGCCCCGTCAGGCCGAGAGCTGCTCGTGCCAGGTGGTGAACGCCGCCACGAGGTCCTCGGGAGCGCCGGCGTCGCGCAGCCGGCTCGTCTCCTCCTCGACGTACTGGCGGTACAGCGGCCGCAGGTGGGCCAGCAGCTCCGGCTCGGCCTCCGCGGGGTTCAGCGGCCGGCCCTCGCGGACCTGCCGGGCCAGGTGGACCAGCGGTGCCGCCGAGGCGTCGGGACGGCCGAGGTACCACGTGATCGCTTCGTCGTTGGTCGCCGCGCGGCCGGTCGTCGTCGTGCCCGTGTAACCGAAGCGGAGCGGGAAGAACACCGCCTTCGTGAACCACACCGGGTCGGCCAGCAGCCGCTTCGGGCGGGCGAACTCGCCGAGCACCTCGTCGGTCGCCAAGACGGCGACGGCGAACCGCGCGCTCTCCACCCGCAGCTGCTCGCTGTCCGGGCGCGCCACCTTCGCGGTGACCTCCTCGCCGAACAGGAGCGTGGCGTGCTCGGCCAGCTCGAGCCGGTCGATCGCCGGGAAGCGCCCGTCCTGCTCGCCGCGGCTCAGGGCCGGCAGCGAGCCCCAGAACACGGACAGCTTGCGGTGCAACGGACCGCGCTCCCGCAGCGACTCGCCGAGGGCCTCGAACGTCGCCGGGTCGTCGTCGTGGCGGTCGGCGAGGACGACGGCCAGGTCGATGTCGCTGACGGCGGGCGAGTAGCCGCCGTAGGACAGGCTGCCCAGGAGGTACGCGGCGATCAGGCGCTCGCCGAAGGCTTCCTGGTACGTGCGCGCGGCTTCGACGGCGACGGCACGGGCCGCCGTGGCCGGTTCGGTCGTGGTCATGCCGCGACGGTATCGCGCAGCGCGCGCTCCGCGATGCGGTTCGAGACGACGACGATGACCTGCCACGCCCGGTCCAGCACGGTCACGAGCGCCTCGACCGTCCAGTCGCTGCGCTGCCGCAACACTTCGTAGCCCATTTCGAGGTGTTCGACGTCGGCCTCGTCGTGCAGCTCGAAGTACTCGTCGTCGGGGAACGCCAGGGTGCCCGCCTGGCTGAACACGAGGCTCCCGGCTTCGAGGGCGAGGTGCGCGAGGACGGCGCGCTGCACCCCGGGCAGCACCGCGAACTGGTCTACGAACCACGACGCGCCCGCCTCGATGACCGGGTCCCAGACCAGCTCCCGGTCGTCCGCGCGGCTGCGGGCCAGGATCTTGTCGTGCCCGATCTCCTCCTCCTGGTGCTCCAGGGCGAGCGCCCGCAGCTGCGGGTCGGACTCGAAGGTGACGCGCGCGCTGATCATCCGCTGGAAGGCGTTCGACCACGGCTGCAGGTAGGTGAGCACGGCCTTCTTGGTCTCGTCCGACGTGGTCTCGTCGGTCAGCAGCCGGATCAGGTCCGACGACTCGTACTCGCGCTGCCGCTCCTGGTTGTAGGCGGCGACGCGCTCGACGTCCTGCTGGGTCATGGCCGGCTCCTTCCGGTGGTGCGGTGGGCCCTCTGGGTGATCATCGTTCCGGCGAAACTACCCAAGATCGACAGTGGCAAGGGTCTGGTCGTAGACGGGGAACCGGAAGTACGTCGTGATGTCGCCGCGCCGGCCCGCGGCGCGGTGGCTGACCAGTTCGAGCAGACCGCGGCTCTCCTCGAGCGGCCCGGGCGCCAATGCGGCGGCGAGCGCGCGGAACCGGCCGGGATCGACGCCTTCGCCGCGCAGCAGCTCGGCCGTGCGGTCCACGGCTTCGGCGTCGCCGGCCGCGAGCGAGGGGAGGCGGAGGTAGGTCGTGGCCTCGGCGGCCCGGTCCAGCCCGGACCGGAACGCCAGGCAGCTCAACGCGGCTTCCCCGGCGCTTTCCGCGCCGCCGGCCAACGTCCGGTAGGCGGTGAGAGCGCTTTCGGCGTCGTGGCGGCCCGCCGCGGCCGCGACGCGGTTCAGCTCGGCGACGTCGGCGCCGTGGTTGCGGTAGTAGATCTTCACCCGCGCGTCGGCGCCGTCGGCGACGTCGACGGCGAAGAACTCGATCTCCCGGTCGCCGTCGGCGCTCTCCACCCGGCGGCGCGCGTCGTCCCACGCGGTGGTCAGGCCGAGCCGGTCCATGGCTTCGGCCACCGCCGCGTAGCGGTGGGCCGGCGGCCACCCGTACAGGCCGAAGTAGGACTTGTGGACGAGCCGCGCCGGCGGCCGCCAGGCGACCGAGTGCCACAGCGGCGCCGTCGACGGCCGGCCGGCGTGGGTCATGAAGAGCTCGTGGATCCGTCCCCAGTACCGCGTTTCCCCCGTGTCCACAGGAGAATCCGGGTCCTCCTCGTCGAGGGTGTCGAACAGCACGCGCAGTTCCGGGTGGTCCCCGGACCAGTTCACCGACAGCTCGGCCGGGAACCCGTCTCCGGCCACGTAGGACGGCCGGGCGGGCTTCAGGCCGATCGCGTCGCCGCTCCACGAAGGGAGCAACCCGCGCAGCATCCGGGTGGTCCGGACGGCGTGCTCGACCGGGATCTCGAGCGCGTCGCACGCCGTCGCCCAGAGACCACCCAGGAAATCTCCGAACAGCCGTCCCCGAGCGGGGTAGTTTTCCCTTATATATTCGGGAAACCACGGCAATCGACTGGTCACGACCGGATGCTATCAGTTGAGTGCACCCTCAACTAAAAAGCTCTACCCGGGTGGTCCAACCAATTGCGCCATGTGGGTTTGCCGGCGTTCCCCCTGGCCACGCAGGGAAACGGCACTGTCTCGGCCGGACAGGATCAAGACATCAGACCGTCGCCGGTATCACGGTCATCGCGTGTTTGACCAGACGAATCAGGGCCAGTTTGCTGGAATCCCGGTCACGTGCATCACACATGACGATGGGCACCCGGTCGGGAATGACCAACGCTTCCCGGATTTCGTCCGGGGTGTACCACGGCGCGTTGTCGAAACAGTTGACCGCGACGACGAACGGGATCTTCCGGCGTTCGAAGAAGTCGATGGCGGCGAAGCTGGTCTCCAGGCGCCGGGTGTCGATGAGCACGATGGTGCCGATCGCGCCGCGTGCCAGGTCGTCCCACATGAACCAGAAGCGGGCCTGCCCCGGCGTGCCGAACAGGTACAGCACGTGCCGCGGCGAGATCGTGATGCGGCCGAAGTCGAGCGCGACCGTCGTGGTGTTCTTGCGCTCCACGCCGGACAGGTCGTCGATGCCCGCGCTGGCCTCGGTCAGCACCTCTTCGGTCGTCAGCGGCGGGATCTCGCTCACCGAGCCGACCATCGTCGTCTTCCCCGCGCCGAACCCGCCGGCGATGATGATCTTGACGGGGGTGGGGACCATGTCCACGCCGGAGCCGTCAGTACTTGATGAGGCCATCGAGAACCGCCTGGAGAGTTTCGAGGTCCGGCGCCTGGGCCGGATTGTGGGTGGGGGACCGCGTGATGACGAGGCCGCGCTCGATCAGGTCGCCGCACAGCACCCGGACGACCCCCAGCGGGATCTTCACGTACACCGCGATCTCGGCGATGGACACCGGGTTGCGGCACAGCTGCACGATCGCCAGGTGCTCCGGGCCCAGCCCCGGTGGCTCCTGCTCCGAGCGCAGGGTCATCACCTGGGTGGACAGGTCGAGCCGCGCGCTCTCGCCCGGCGTCCGGCCGCTGGTGATCGTGTAGGGCCGCACCAGCGGCCCCGCGGCCTCGTCGTACCAGCCATCGTCGGTGCTCATGTGGCCTCCCGTAGTACGCGTGCCGCGTCGCGCGGCGCGGACGCCAGGTAGTCCCCGACGCGCTTGACCAACCGGTTCATCTCGTAGGCGATCATCTCGACGTCGACGCTGTCCGCCGCCAGCACGGCGAGGCACGCGCCCAGGCCGGCCGCGGAGACGAACAGGTAGCCCCGCTCCATCTCGATCATGTTCTGCAGCACCGGCCCCCGGTTGAACTGCTTGCTCACGCCCTTGGCGAGGCTCTGCAGGCTGGAGGCGATGGCGGACAGCTGGTCCGAGTCGTCCTTGCTCATGCCGGCCGACTTGCCGATCAGCAACCCGTCGGCGGACAGCACGATGGCGTTCTGCGCGCCGACGACGCGGCTCACGACGTCGTCGAGCAGCCAGTTGAGATCGGGCTTCGCGTTCCCGTACTCGTTCATGCTCCAGAGACCTTGACTTTCCTGTGACGACTTTCCTATGTGGACGTTCGGGTGTGCGGCGCGGGGTTACGAGTCTTCGGCGCCGTCGCGGCCTCGCCGGGTGCCCTTGTGGAAGGCCGCGAGCGTGCGCGCGGTGCCTTCACCGGGAGCCACGTCGGGTGTGACGTCCTCCTCCGGCTCGTTCTCCAGCTGGGCGACGAGGTTCTGCTGCGGCTCCCGCCGCGGCAGCCGCGGCCGGTCGTCGCCCCGCTCCTTCGGCGGCTCCGCCGGGCGCGCGGCGAGCCGCTCCTCCAGCGCGGCCGGCGCGGCCGGCGCGGCGGCGGGCGGCTGCGGGTCGAGCGGGGCGCGCACCGGGTACGGTCGCGGCTTGACGTCCCGCTTCATCGGGATCTGACCGGTGAACGAGCTGGGCATGTCCATCGACCGGAGCGCGCTTTCCCGCTCCTGCGGCGCGGGTCCGCCCACCGGCGCGAGGATCGCGGTGTCCTCCGGGGCGACGAACTCGGCCTCGGCCTGGCCCGGGAGCTGGTCACCGGCCAGGTGCTGGGTCGGGACGAGCACGGTGGCGCGGAGGCCGCCGTAGCGCGACGGGTCGAAGGTGACGGTCATCCCGAGCTTGGCCGCCAGCCGCGCGACCACGAACAGGCCGAGGCTGGAGTCGGCCCGCAGCGCCATCGCGTCGAACTCGGGCGCTTCGGCCATCATCGCGTTGGCCCACTGTCGAACCCCTTCCTTCATGCTCAGACCCTGGTCCGAAACGTCGACCACGACGCCGCGGGCGACCAGGCGGCTGGTCACCTCGACCGGGGAACCGGGCGGGGAGAACGTCGTCGCGTTGTCGACCAGCTCGGCGATCAGGTGGATCGTGTCGGCCACCGCGGTGCCGGCGACGGCGACGTCGGCGACCTGCTCGACCTGGACCCGCGCGTACTGCTCGGTTTCCGACACCGCCGCGCGCAGCACCTCCATCAGCGCCACCGGCTTGCGCCAGCGGCGGCCCGGCTGCTTGCCGCCGAGGATGATCAGGTTCTCCGTGGTGCGCCGGGCCCGGGCGGCGAGGTGGTCGAGCTGGAACAGCGAGGCCAGCTGCGTCGAGTTCTCTTCCCGGGCCTCCATCTCGTCCAGGATCTGCAGCTGCTGGTGGACCAGGACCTGGTTGCGGTGGGCGATGCCGAGGAACACGTTGTGCACGCCGCTGCGGGCTTTCGCCTCGCTCGCCGCCGCGTTGACGGCGGTCAGCTGGGCGACGTTGAACGCCTCGGCCACCTGCCCGATCTCGTCCCGGCCGTGGTCGAGCTGCGGGAGCTCTTCGTTCAGGTCGACGGACTCGCCGTTCTTGAGCCGGTCCACGATGTTCGGCAGCCGGTTGCGGGCGAGGTCGAGGGAGTCGTTGCGCAGCCGCGCGAGGCGCGTCATGAGCGCGCGGTCGACGAGCGAGCGGGACACCCGGATCGCGACGATGATCGCCGCGAGCGAGGCGAGCAGCGCCAGCACACTGCCGACGATCGCGTTGCGCAGCTGGGAGTCACCGGAGTCGATCGCCGCCGCGGAGACCTTGTCGGCCTGGTCGATGGCCATGTCGTTGAGGCTCTGGGCGACCTGGCTCGTCGCGCTCTGCCAGTCGGCCCCGCCCACCGGCGGGCCGTCGCGGTCGCTCGCGGACCACGGGCCGTGCTTGACGATCGCGTCCTCGGCGCCGGCCAGCTGCTTCCAGGCCGCGCCGGTGGTCAGCGTCTGGTACTTGGTGCGGACGGCGGGATCGAGGAACGGCGCGATCTGCGTCAGCTGGGTCCTGTAGTACCCGGACAGCTGGGTGAACTGGACGAAGTCGTCGGGGGCGAACGTCCCGGACGCGAGCGCCGTCGAGACCAGCGACGTCTCCCGCGACATCATGTCACCGGCGCGGAAGACCGACGTCGCGGTGATGCCGCCGTACGCGGCCGCGGCGTCCGGCACCACGCGGGCCTGGGTGTCGAACAGGTTCGACGCCGTGTCCAGCACCCCGTTGTAGTAGGTGTTGACCTGGCTGCGGTCGATGCTGCGGAAGCCGATCTGCGAGCGCAGCACCGGCAGCTGGTCGAACTGGTTCTTGAGCGCGTTGACCTTGGTCGCGATCTCGTCGGGCGCGCTGGAGATGGTCGCGGCGAACGCGTTCTGCAGTGCGCCGAGCTTCTCGTCGGTCGCCTTCTGCTGCGTCTGCAGCCGGGTCTGGCCCAGGCCCGGGTCGTCCAGGTACTGCAGGGCGACCTGGCGCTCCTGCTGGAACGCGGCCAGCGCGGTGGCGGCGGGGATCGACACTTCGCGCACCGAAGCCGCGACCAGGCGGACGTAAAGGCCGTTCACGAAGAAGTACGAAGACAGCGCGGTCCAGAGCACCAGAAGCGTCACACTCGGAATGAGGACGGTCCTGGTGAGCCTTTTGCGGATCGACTTGTCGTACGGCTTGTCGGACTCGTCTTTGTCGGCTTTGCTCTTCACGGGGGTTCACGAACTCCTGAGTGACGGTCGGCGATAGGTGGGGACCCGGTCGAGGAAGCAGACACGACGAAGGGACATTGTGGTCGCCGTCACTCGTCTTCGCCTCACCCTCCGTGTTGCCGCAGTATCGATCAGGGTCCGTTTTTTACCACGAACCACTGACGCGCGGCGGAGCTGACCCGGCCCGCGGACCGTTGTCCGGCGTCGCGCGAACACCGTTTACCGTCTGCGGCGGGGCAGTTACCGCCATTTGCGCGGGTACCGGCGCCGGGCGCCAATTCGCACTACCGTGTATTGGGCCGAACGGGTGAAAGTGAAGTCGTCCGCGGTTGCCTTCCCGGTAATGGGAAGAACGGGCAGGGGTGCTGCCCCGGTGCGCGCTACCGCCGTTCGGGTTCTTCGACGATTTCACCGGGATCGGCGGCCGCACCGGCGATGAGCCCGCGCGCGAAGGTGCGAACTCGATCACGCAGCGCGTCCGGCGTCTCGATCACGAAGGGGCGGTCCAGGGACGCGAGCACCGACGGGACCCAGTCCAGCCGCTCGGCCCGCAGCCGGACCCGCACCCAGCCCGGTTCGCCCGCGATCGCCGTCACGGCGGCGATTCCCGCCGGGAGCCGCGGCCGCACCTGCTCGGCCGTCGCGCGCACCCGCACCGAGACTTCGTGCCGGTGCGGCACTTCCGCGAGCCTCGACAGGACGTGCGCGCCGGGGTCGAAGCCGTCGGGCACGGCGAAGGAGCCGGCGCCGGGCGTGGCGGCGGCGATCCGGTCGAGCCGGAACGTGCGCACCTCGCCGCTGGCCGAGTCCTCGCCGGTGACGTACCAGCGCCCGGAGTGCGCGACGATCCCGTACGGGTGCACGGTGCGCTCGCTGCCCCGCCCGTCCCACGCGGTGTAGGAGACGGCGACGGGCCGGCGGTCCCGCGCGGCTTCGGCGAGCGTCAGCAGCACGGCCGTCTCGGGACTGGCCGCGGGCCGCGCGGGGGAGGTGAAGCCGAGGGTTTCGAGCAACGCGTCGAGCTTCCGCCCGAGAGCCTCGGGCAGCACCCGGCGCACCTTGGCGGCAGCGCTCTCCGTCGCGACGCCGGACGTCGTGACCAGCCCGGCCCGCTGCCCGGCGACGAGCCCGAGGAGCACGGCAAGCGCTTCCTCGTCGGTGAGCATCAGCGGCGGCATCCGGAACCCGGGCGCCAGCCGGTAGCCGCCGTACCGTCCGCGAACCGTGCGGACGGGGACGTCGAGGTCGATCAGGTGCGCGGCGTAGCGGCGCACGGTGCGCTCGTCCACCCCGAGCCGGCCGGCGAGATCGGCGACGGTGCGGGTCCCGCCGCCCTGCAGGATTTCCAGCAGAGCCAGCACCCGGGCGGTCGGTCGCGTCACGTCGTGAAGTCTGCCACGGATACCGGACAGGCTCTGTCCGGTATCAGGCGGCTGGGTCCGCTTCCTCCTGATCGGCCCGGCGGACCGGCAGTGGCCTACGTGGTTCGCGGACTCCGGTGGGGTCGCCGTCGCCGGTGATCCAGACCGTGACGGTGCCGCAGCGCGTCAACCGCGACCCGGTCGCGGGCGGCTGCGCGACGACGCGGCCGTTGAGGAGGGGATGGGGGCTGTCGGGATCGGGGCCCTGCACGAAGAGCCCTGCGTCATGCCCGGAAAGCCAGGCGTCGAGAGCTTGCCTGCCCCGGAAGTACCGGCTCGCGCGGATTCACGGAATCCGTCGACCGGGTGCACCCCCGTCTGACCTGGCCTGACCCTCCACCCTTTTGACATCGACATGCCTATTGTCAATCAAGCTGTACATCCACTATCGTTTTGTAAACCCAGCCAACGGAGGAGGGTGTGATGAGCGAAATGACCGGGACCGTGCCCGCCGGGTCGACCGAGGTGTGGCGCGATCGCAAGCGGTACCTGTGGCTGATCGGGCTGGTGGTGCCGTCGCTGGCGTTCCTCGCCATCGGGCTGCACGCCGCCACCGGCTGGGGGGTCTGGTTCTGGATCGGGCCGATCGTGATCCTCGTCGTCGTGCCGCTCATCGACCTGCTCGCCGGGCTCGACCGCGGCAACCCGCCCGACGACGTGCTCGAACGGCTGGAGAAAGACCGCTACTACCGCTGGATCACCTTCGCTTTCCTGCCCGTCCAGTACGTCGGCTTCGTGGCGGCGTTCTGGCTCGTCGCCCGCGGCGACCTGTCCATTGTGGACAAGATCGGCCTGGCCGTCTCGATCGGCTGCATCGGCGGGATCGGCATCAACACCGCGCACGAGCTGGGCCACAAGAAGGAGAGCCACGAGCGCTGGCTGTCGAAGATCGCGCTGGCGCAAAGCTTCTACGGCCACTTCTACATCGAGCACAACCGCGGCCACCACGTCCGGGTCGCGACGCCGGAGGACCCGGCCAGCAGCCGCGTCGGCGAAAGCTTCTACCGCTTCTGGCCGCGCACGGTCTTCGGCTCGCTGAAGTCCGCGTGGCGGCTGGAGCGCAAGCGCTACGCCCGGCGCGACAAGCACCCGTTCCGGATCGGCAACGACGTCCTCAACGCGTGGCTGATGTCGGCCGTGCTGTGGGCCGCGATGATCGTCTGGCTGGGCGTCGGCATCCTGCCCTACCTGGTCATCCAGGCCGTGGTCGGCTTCTCGCTGCTCGAAGTCGTCAACTACATGGAGCACTACGGCATGCTGCGCCAGCGGGTCGGCGTGCCCGGCCGCCGCCGGTACGAGCGCGTGGATCCCAGTCACAGCTGGAACTCCAACAACATCGCCACCAACGTCCTGCTCTACCACCTGCAGCGCCACAGCGACCACCACGCCAACCCGACGCGCCGCTACCAGACCCTGCGCGACTTCGCGGAGTCGCCGGTGCTGCCCACCGGGTACGCCGGGATGATCGTGCTGGCGCTCGTCCCGCCGGTGTGGCGCCGCGTGATGGACCCGCGCGTGCTCGCCCACTTCGACGGCGACCTCTCCCGCGCCAACCTCCGGCCGGGCAAGCGGGACGAGATCCTCGCGCGGTACGGCACCCGCGTCACCGGGGTTCACCAGGTCCAGGACACCCACGGCGACGCCACCGAAGGCGGCATGTGCCCGGGCTGCGGCTACGTCTACGACGAGCGGCGCGGCGACCCGCGCGAGGGGTTCCCGGCCGGCACGCCGTGGTCCGCGATCCCGGACGCCTGGTGCTGCCCCGACTGCGGCGTGCGCGAGAAGGTCGACTTCGTCGCGCCGGGCCGGGTGGGCGCGTGATGCGCATCGAAGCGGATCGCGGCAAGTGCGACGGCATCGGCATGTGCGAGTCGATGGCGCCCGGCTTCTTCGAGGTGGGGGACGACGGCACGGTCGTCGTCCTCGACGAGCGCCCCGGCGAGGACCACCGCCAGGACGTCGCCGCCGCGGTCGACTCCTGTCCGGTGCTGGCCCTGAAACTGACATGACGTCCGTCGTCGCGGGCGTGGCGCCGGCCTTCGCGGGCGCGGCCTAGAATGACGATCATGAGCGGGGCACTGGCGCCGCCCGAGGGTGGTCAGCACCGGCGGCCGATCATCATCGCGGCGATCGAGCTGACGGCGCGGGCCGGCTGGTCGGCGGTCACGATGGCCCGGCTGGCCGAGCTGGTGGGCGTCAGCCGCCAGACCGTCTACAACGAGATCGGCTCCAAGACCGCCCTGGCCGAGGCCATGGTGGCGCACGAGCTCGACCGGTTTCTCTCGGTCGTCTCGGCGGCGTTCGAGCGCCACCCCGGCGACCTCGTCGAAGCGATGTACGACGCCGTCCGCTCGGTTCTGGAGCTGGCCGACGACAACATCCTGCTGCGCGCGATCGCCTCGGCGACGCACGGCACGGACACCGAGCTGCTGCCGCTGCTGACCACGCAGGCGGGCATGCTGCTCACCGGGGCGAAGACCATGCTGGTCGACCGGGTGCTGTCCTACCGCCCGGAGCTCACGCCGGAGCAGGTCACGGTGGTGATCGACGTGGTCGTGCGCACCGTCCTCAGCCACGTGATGCAGCCGTCGGACACCCCGGCCCGCACCGCGGACGCCCTGGCCTGGGTGGCCGCGCGGGTCCTCGGCGTCGAGGCGGCGACCCCGCCCCTGCGCCACGCCTGAGGAGACGCCTCGTCACCGGAGGCCGTGGCGGTCCGCCCACGCGGCGATCTCGGTGGCGATCTCCTTCGGCCGGTCCTCGTGGGCGTGGTGCCCGGCTTCGCCGCAGGCGACGACGTCCAGCGCCGCGATGTGCTCCACGCACCACTTCGCCATCGCCTCACCGATGAGCAGGGTCGGCGAGCCCGTGAACGTCAGCAGCAGCTTGGGGACGCCGGTGCTGCCCGCCAGCCACTCGTCGTAGGCCTCGATGCGCGTGACGAGCTCGGCCGGGTCGCCGCCGAGCGGCAGCTGCCGGGCCCAGGCGAGGACCGGCCGGCGGCTTCCGGGCGTCGGAAACGGCGCCAGGTAGGCGTCGAGATCGGCGACCGGCGTGCGCACCCCGCCGGTGAACGCCTGCCGGATGAACAGGTCCTGCTCCAGCACTATCGCTTCGCCGACGCCCGGCGTGCGGATCTTCCGGGACCGCTCGGCCGCCTGCGGTGAGAGGTCTTCCCAGGCCATCGGCTTGACGATCGTCTCGAAGAACGCCAGCCCGCGGACGCGGCCCGGGTGGCGCGCGGCGAAGTCGAACGCGAGCGCGCCGCCCCAGTCGTGCCCGACGAGGACGACGTTGTCCAGGCCGAGCGCGTCGAACCAGGCGTCGAGGTAGCGGGCGTGGTCGGCGAAGGCGTACGGGACGTCGGGCTTGCCCGAGCGGCCCATGCCGATCAGGTCGGGGGCGAGCAGCCGCCCGGCGCCGACGTGCGGGAGGACGTGGCGCCAGCCGTACGACGAACCGGGGTTGCCGTGCAGGAAGACGATCGGGGCGCCGCTACCGGACTCTTCGTGGTGCAGGACCGAGTCGAGGACGGGGGTTTCGGGCATGGCCGTTCCTTCAGGAGGGATCCAGTGGGGTGTCGATCAGCAGGGTGAGCTCGCGGACCAGCACGTCGGTGCGGTCGCCGTCGCGGCCGCCGAGCGGGGCGAGAAGGCGGTCGAGCAGGGCGCTCACCGTGGAGATCGCCGGCCGCACGATCTCGCGGCCGTGGCCGGTGAGGGTCAGCCGGACGGTCCGGGTGTCGGCGGGGTCGCGGGTGCGGGCGATGAGCCCGTCGGCGTCGAGGGCGCGGGCCAGCTTGGAGACGTAGAGCGCCTCGAGCCCGGTCCGGTCGGCCAGCTCGCGCTGGCTCGGCGGCTGACCCGTGCGCTCCAGGCCGTACAGCGACGCCATCAGCACGTACTGGGCGTGCGTCAGCCCCAGCGGCGCCAGCGCGCGGTCGACGGCCACGCGCCACTTCATGGACAGCCGCCAGACGAGGTAACCCGGCGTCGCGCCGTTCGATGTGCTGCTCACGGTCGATACAGTACATGGCTACTAAATACATGGCTACTATTTTGGCCGGGACGAAGCCGGGGGAGACGCGGGTGCGGTCAGGCGGCCAGTTCGCGGATCCGGGCCATCGCCCGCCGGACTTCGGCGAAGCCGGTGGTCAGCGGGCTGAGCCCGAGGCGGATGCCGTCGGGGCGGCGGAAGTCGATGATCACGCCGTGCTCGATGAGCAGCGCCGAGAGCCGTTCGGCGTCCGGGTGGCGGACGGTGACGTGCCCGCCGCGCCGGTCGTCGTCACGGGGCGAAGCGACCGTGAAGCCGAGCGGCACGAGCCATGCGTCGGCGAGGTCGAGCACCCACCGGCCCAGCTCGGCGGCCTTGGCGCGCACGCGCGTGATCCCGGCTTCGGCCAGCAGCGCGACGCCTTCCCGGACGCCGATCATGCCGAGCACGGGCGGGGTGCCGGACAGCGCGCGGCGGATGCCCGGCGCCGGCTCGTAGTGCGCCGCCATGGCGAAGGTGTCGGCCGCGCCGATCCAGCCGGTGATCGGCTGGCCGAAGGCGTCCTGGTGCCGGGCGGCGACGTAGAGGAACGCGGGCGCGCCGGGGCCGGCGTTGAGGAACTTGTACGTGCAGCCGACCGCGAAGTCGGCGCCCGCGGCGTCCAGCTCGACCGGGAGGCACCCGACGCTGTGGCAGAGGTCCCAGACAACGAGCGCGCCGTGCTCGTGCGCCAGCCGGGTGATCCCGGCCAGGTCGGCGATCGCCGCGGAGCGGTAGTCCACATGGGACAGCACGACCGCCGCGGTGCGCGGGCCGACGACGGCCGCGACCTGCTCGGCGTCGAAGCCGGCCCACGGGTCGGCGTCGATCCACCGCACGGTCAGGCCCAGCTCCGCGGCGATGCTTTCGACGAGGAACCGGTCGGTGGGGAAGTTCGCGGTGTCCGTGACGAGCTCGTCACGCCCCGGCCGCAGCGCGACGGCGGCCCGGATCGTCTTGTAGAGGCACACGGACGTCGAATCGGCGACGATCGCCTGCCCGGGCGCGGCGCCGAGCGCGACCCGGCCCAGCTCGTCGCCGATTTCCTCAGGCAGTGTGAGCCAGCGCTCGCCCCACGACCGGATGAGCCGTGACCCCCACTCTTCGACGACGACTTCCTGCAGCCGCTCCGCCGTGGCGAGCAGGGGCCGGCCGAGCGAGTTCCCGTCGAGGTAGGCGACGACGCCGGGGTCGGAGATCGGCACGAACCGGGCCCGGAACGCGGCCAGCTCGTCGGCGGCGTCCAGCGCCTCGGCGCGATCGAGGGAGGTGTCGGCGGCGGTCAGTTCCCCTGCTCCTTGCCGTTTTCCTTGCCGTTCTCCTTGACGCGCTCGGCCTCCTTGCGCACCTCGGCCTGGGTGGCGCGCTCGTGCTCCAGCCACGCGGGGCTTTCCGTCTTCAGCGCGTCGATCTGCTCCGTGGTGAGCGCGTCGGTGACACCGCCGCGCGCGAGGCCGCCGATGGACACGCCCAGCTTCGCCGCGACGACCTGCCGCGGGTGCGGGCCGGTGCGGCGCAGCTCGCGCAGCCACTCCGGCGGGTCGGTCTGCAGCGCGTTCAGCTCGTCGCGCGAGACGACGCCCTCCTGGAACTCCGGGGGCGTGGCTTCGAGGTACACACCCAGTTTCTTCGCCGCTGTCGCGGGCTTCATCGTCTGGGTGGTCTTGTGCGACGTCATGCCGTCCAGGGTAGCCAGCGCCCGACCGGTAACCTGACCCGGTGACCGGCCCGGACGTTCCCGCCTCCTTCCGGCTCGCGTACGTCCCGGGAGCGACACCCGCCAAGTGGGTGCGGACCTGGGCCGAGCGGGTCCCCGAAGTGCCGCTGCAGCTGGTGCCCGTGGCCGCCGCGGACGCCACCGCCCTCGTGCGCGAGCACGGCGCCGACGCGGCGCTGCTGCGCTCGCCGCTGGACCGCGAGGGCCTGCACACGATCCCGCTCTACACCGAGACGACGGTCGTCCTCGTCCCCAAGGACCACGTGGTCGCCGCGGCCGACGAAGTGTCCACAGCGGACTTGGCGGACGAGGTCGTGCTGCACCCCCTCGACGACACGATCGAGTGGGATTCGCTCCCGGGCCACCCGGCCGTGGACCGCCCGGAAACGACGGCGGACGCGATCGAGCTGGTGGCGGCGGGCGTCGGGGTGCTGGTCGTCCCGCAGTCGCTCGCCCGGCTGCACCACCGCCGCGACCTCACCTACCGGCCGGTGGCGGACGCCCCGCAGTCGAGCGTGGCGCTGTCGTGGCTCGAAGACGAGACGAGCGACCTGATGGAGCAGTTCATCGGCATCGTCCGCGGCCGCACGGTCAACAGCACGCGCGGCCGCTCGCCCGCACCGGCACCGGCTCCCGCTGAAAGGAAGCCGCCGGCCCGCAAGCCCGCCGGCGGGAAGTCCGCGGGCGGGAAGCCGGGAGCCGGTCGACGCGGTGGCGGAGTGGCGAAGCGCGGCAAGCCGCGTCGCCGGTCCTAGCGCTAGTTGGTCTCGCAGACGCAGTTGCCGTTCGCGCGGTCCTGGAGGTCGGGGTCGTCGAACCAGTGGCCGTCCTCACCGAGGTAGCGGAACTGGAGCACGGTGCCCGGCACCACCTCGACCGACGTCGAGCGGCGGCCGTTCGACCGCGGCAGCAGGTGGTGGCGGCCGGGGGTCCAGTCGTTGAACGACCCCACCACGCTCACCCGCCCCGGCGGCGCGCCGATCGGCAGGCTGAAGGTGACGCGCTTGGCGCCGGCGGGACTCTTGCTGATCTTGATCACTCGTCGGTGGCCCTTTCACGGGACGGTCAGGAGGGCGTGCTCGACGTTGAGCGCGCTCATGATCGCACACCTGTGACGATTCGGTCACGAAGAGTGCTCAAAAGGGGGACGGCGCCGCTCAACGGTGCGCCACCGACCGGGTGGACCTGCCGCGATCCATGATCATCTTGCTGTCTTTCGCGGCTTCCGGTGCAAAACTGGCTGCCGTGACCATCACCGTTGATCGTCTCGTCAAGGACCCGTGTGCCTGGCTCAGCGCCGCGACTCGCGAGCTCGCCGACGCGCCACCGGCCGACACGCGAGCGGTGCTCCTGACGGTGTGGGACGGGCTGGCCGCCGCGCGGCTGGCCGGCCTGCACGCCGCCACGGCGTCGCCCGGCTGGCAGGTGCGGCAGCGCTGCGCCGAAGCGGTCGAGTTCGACCTCGCCGTGCAGCTGGCCCGGGACTGCACCGTCGCGCCCGGCCTGGCCGTGCCGGCCCGGCTGCCCGGAGCCGCGGTCGCCTGGACGACGGAGCGGGCCGACGCCGCCGTCGCGACGATCATCCGCTTCTGCCGCACGGCCGAGCGCGTCCTGCGCCGGGCCGGTGAGCTGCGGCCGGTGTGGGAGGACAGCCTCCTCGGCCCGGTCGCGCTGACCCGCTGGCTGGGCGACTGCTGGGTGGGCCGGCACACGTGCTGCCCGCTGCGGCTCCCGGCACCGCCGCCACCGTGGTGGCGCTGAGGCGTCGAGGCGTGTCCGTCAGGGGAAGGCGGGACCGGCGGGCGCCGGCGCCGGCGAGAGGAGCATCGGGTGAGACTGGCCGACGCGACCCGGTCGTCCCTGCGTGAGCTGCTGGTGGCCGAACTGGCCGCCGCCGGGACCCGGGCCCGTGAGGCGGGTTGCCCGCCCGAGGTCCTGGCCGAACTGCTCGACGTCCGGTCGGGATCGGTGGCCGAAGACAGCCGGGGCCCGGATCGTGAGTGACGGCTTCCCGGGTCTGCCGCGGCCCGTCGTGAGTGGTGATGAGGGTTCTGACCCGCATTACCACTCACGACCGGTGCGCAGGCGGTCAGCGGTCGAGGACGGCCAAGGCCGTGGCCACGATCCGCGCCAGACGCGCTTCGTCGGCGAGGGCGGCGGACAGCCAGTCGTCGCGGGCGGAACCGTTGTGCGGCAACCGGTCCAGCGTGGCCGAGGCGGCCGTGCCGAACACCACCCGCACGACCGCCGTGATCGCGACCGCCGGGTCCTGGCCGCGGGCGAGCCGGGCCTCGATCGCTTGCAGCGCCTGCTCGGCGAGGCCGGTGAGCCGGGCGTCGTCGACCTCGTGCGGGCGCACCAGCTCCAGCGCGGTGAGCTCGGACGAGCTGTCCGCCGGCATCGGCGCGACCGGCGCGCGCTTGTGGCCGAGCGGCCGCTCGACGTGCTCGGCGTACCACTTCGGCCGGGTCCGCATGGCCGCCAGCACGGTCCGCACCTCGCGGTCGAGCGTCTCGCGGTGGTCGTGGCCGGCCGGCGGCTCCCCGGTGACCTCGGCGCGGCGCGCGGCCCAGCCGGCCAGTGGCCACAGCTCGCCGCCCGCGGTCGTCGGCACGCCGGCCCACAGCAGGATCCGCACGGCCAGCTCGCCCAGCCACGGGTCGCCGCCGAGGGCGTCGCCCAGCCAGGCCGGGAGCCGAGGTCGTTGCAGGGCCCCGATTTCGCCGCGCCGCCGCCGGTGCGCGTCGACCGTCGCCGGGCTGAGCCGGGTGGCCAGCCAGCCCTCCAGGTTCTGGATCGGGTCCGTCGCGCGCCGCAACGCGTGCTCCACCACGGCTTCGACGTCGTCGTGGAAGCCGTCGAGGCAGTCGGGCCGCATCCATTCGAGCCCGCGGAGGCAGTCCGGGTGCCGGCGCTGCAGTTCCAGCGGCTTGGTGATCCGCGCGAACACCAGCGGCCAGGTCACGGTGTACACGGCCCCGCGCAGCCGGGCGAGGTCGCGGGGCGGCGCGGCCGAAGCCGACCGGGCCAGCCGCCCGGCGCGCGCCAGCTCGCGGACCCCGGCGACGTCGGCCGGGCGGATCGGGTGCGTGGTGCCGGGCAAGCGTTCCTCCAGATGCCTCGCGCGAATACGCCGACAGGGCAAATGGTCGGCCCCTCGGGGGAGGGGAAAAGGTCGGTGCCAGGCCGAGTTCCGGGCCGACTGGCCAGCAACTGGCCACCCGGTGAATCACCTGATCGGTGGAGCGGCTACGTCCGATCGCGCGGAAGTCCGCGTGCCACAATCGGTTTCCGATGGCACACGACGGCGGGCTGAGCCGCGAACTGACCACGCTGCGGCGGGGCTGGGGCCTGGAGACCGACGGCCTGCTCGGCCGGGTGGGTCCGCTGATCTCCGGCTGGTGCGAGCTGCACCGGGCGAAGAACGACCGGGAGGCGCGGCGCGTCCTGCGGGCCGCGATCGAGTCCGCGATCGAGGAGTTCCCCCTGGAGGACCGCCTCGCGGTCACCATCGCGCTGTGCATCGAGCCGGGCGCGCAGCACTCGCTGCTCAGCGACCGGGTCGCGGTCCTGATGGAGCGGCTGCAGGTCGCCGAGCGCACCGCCCGGCGGCGGATCGACCGGGCCTGCGCCCGGCTGGCCGCCGAGATCGAGGCGAGCATGCACCCCGAACGGGGGGAGCAGGACCCGGACAAGGGCTGGTTCGTCAAGCGGCTCACCGCCGTCGTGCGGCTGGACACCCCGGTGCCGACGCTGATCGAGGAACGCCTGATCGTCGCGACCCGCGACGGCCTCAGCCGCATCTCCGCGCAGTTCACGGTGCCCCGCGTCGAGGACGGTACCGACGCCGAGCGCGACGTGACCGCCGACGCCCAGTTCGGCGTCCGCCTGGGCGCGCCGATCCGCCAGGGCCAGCGGCACTTCCGCTGGCTGCTGGACCTGCCCCGGCCCCTCGGCGCCGGCGAAGACCACACGTATTCGCTGGAGTACCAGGTCCGCGACGGCCGCCCGATCCGCCCGTCGTACGCGTTCGTGCCGCTGGTGACGTGCGAGTCGTTCACGGTGCGGATCCGCTTCGACCCGGACCACCTGCCCCGTGCGGTCTGGCGCCTGGACAAGGTGCCGACCTCGGTCCTGTCCGACCCGCCGCAGCCGGGCGAGCCCCTGCCGCTCGACGGCACGTTCGAGGTGGTGCAGGACTTCGCGGCCCCCCAGCTGGGCTACGCGTACGGCGTCCAGTGGCTGGCGGACGCGTAACGGCGTGCGGGCCGGCGACGACCCTGGGTGCGTCGTTCTCCAGGGGAGGCCCACATGGGAAACAGAGCACGGATCGCTTTCGCGGCCTTGGCCGGCGCTTCGGTGGTGACAGCGGGCGCGGTGGTCTTCGCGGGCGCGTCCGCGGCCGTCGGCCCGGCGCCGGCGCCGATCGTCCAGGCCGCGCAGGCCACCTGCGTCACCGACGGCAACGGTTTCTGCACGGTCACCCACGGCCTCGGCAAGGTGCCGGAGGCGGTCGTGGTCTCGCCGAACACGCCGAGCGCGTTCAACGCGTTCACGCTCAACACGGTGCTGAGCTCGTACACGGCGACGACGTTCCAGGTGCGCGCGATGTTCACTCAGACGACGCCGAAGACGTTCGGCCAGATCTGGTTCACCTACGCGGTCTACGGCGCTGCGGCGACACCGCCGACCACGACACAGATTCCGACCACCACGCTGCCGCCCCCGACCACGACGCCGCCTGCTGGCTGATTCAGGTCACGGAATCCGCGGCGAAACCCTTGCCCGGCAATGGCTTCAGCGAGGCCAGGGTGACGGTTTGTCCCGCAGCTCGTCGGCGACGATGGCGTCCACGCGCGAACCCGCCCGGGACAGCACCCGGGCGGCCGTGCGGATCCCGTAGCCGAGTGCGAACAGGAGCAGGAGTGCCAGGCCGATGGCCGCGGAGTTCGCCACGAGCGCCTCCCGGTACTGGTGCGCGAGGTAGCCGAGGCCGGCGCCGGCGGTCACGGCGTCGAGCAACGCCAGCCGGAGCAGCTGTGCCGGTGCGGCTCGCAGTGCGGTGGCCATCGTTCACCTCCCGCCGGGCCGTTCAGCGGCAACGTCCTTGCAACTTAGACGAGCGTGCTCCGGTCGGCAGCCACGACAACCTGTTTGGCCTACCGGGTGGGCCCGGATGGCCGTTGTGATAACTTGAAACGAACTGGGTCTTCTTTGCATTGGTGAATCCCTGAGCCGCCTGCGCGCACCGGGGTCAGGGGGCGGTAGCTCAGTTGGTTAGAGCAGGGGACTCATAATCCCTTGGCCGCGGGTTCGAGCCCCGCCCGCCCCACTCGGTCGTGGGCGAGGTCCGCTCGCGCGGCACACTCGCCGCCCAGCGGATTCCCGCCGGCGCGCACCCATCGTGCATCGATTTCCGTTGTGCTCTCAGCGTTTCCCGCCGAAACCCGGGCCCGGCCGGAACACGTCCCGCCCGGGCCCGGGAACCGGTCAGCGACGCGCCGCCGCCGAAAACGCGGCGACGGCCGCCTCGGCCCGGCCGTCCCGGGATCCGGCCACGGCCGCGTGGAGCAAGGGATTCCCGTCGTTGACGCATCCGGGCACGTCCGTCACCGAAGAGCAGTTGTTCGGCCGGTTGCCCGTCACCGTCGCGCCGTCGGCCAGCGTCACCCGGGCGTCCAGTGTGTAGACGCCGCCGGCGTCGGCGGCCAGCGGCGAGTAGCCCGCTCCCGGCTCGCCCGCGGTGTTGCCCGTGACGCTCCCGCCGTCGAAGGTGAGCGCGTCGTAGAACAGGCCGAGCCCACCGCCGCTGCCGCCGTAGCCCGCCCGGCCGGCGTAACCGCCCGGGCCCGGGACGCCCGCGTCGCCGCCGCGGCCCGCGTGGTTTCCGCTCAGCTCGGTCGTCGTGACGTCCGGGTTCAGGTGCGCACCCTGGCGGGTGGACACGAACAGCCCACCGCCCGAGCCGCCGCTGCCGCCGGCTCCGGAACCGGCGCCGGGGCCACCCGTTCCGCCCGGGCCGCCGACCCCGGCGGTGTTGCCCGTGACGGTGCTGCCGGTGATCCGCAGGACCGTGCCGACGGAGGTGTAGAGCCCGCCGCCGAATCCGCCCGAGCCGCCGTCGCCGCCGGTGGCCGTCCCGGTCGCGTCGCCGCCCCGGCCGCCGTCGCCGGTGGAGTTGCCGGTGATCTCGCTGCCGGTGATGGTCAGGGGAGCGGTCGTGCTCCCGATGTAGGAGGAGATCCCGCCGCCGAAGCCGGCCGGCCCGCCGCGGCCGGGCGAGGCGCCGTCGGCCCCGCGCCCGCCCGAGCCGGATGTGTTGCCGGTGACCGTGCTGCCGGTGATGCTCAGCGGCCCCCAGTTCTCGACGGCGCCCCCGCTTTCGCCCGGGTTTCCGCGCCCGTCGCTGCCGGCGCCGACGCCGTCGGGCGCGTGGCCGCCGGTGAGCGTGACGTCGGTGAGGGTCAGGTCGCCCCAGTTGGCGATGAGCCGGAACCGCGGCGCGCCCGCGGCCCGGCGGATCGTCGCGTGGTGGCCCTGGACGGTGAACCTCCCGCGGACGGACGGCAGCCCCGCCGCCCAGGTGGTGTCCGCCACGGCGGTGAGCGCGTAGTCGCAGCCCGGCGCCAGCGACAGCGTGTCCGCGTCGGTGGTGGCGCTCGCCGCGGCGACCGCCTGGACCAGCGCGGCCGCGTCACAGGCAACGGTGGTTTCGGCGGCCCGCGCCGGCGGTGCGACCAGGGCGAGCGTGCCCAGCGCGGTCACCGCGGTGGCTGTTCTCCGGAGTTTCGTGCCTGTCATCGGAGTCCCCTCGTCGCCGGATGCGCGCGAGGGCGCCGGGCAGCACGAAGAAGCCCCCGGATCGTGCCTCCCCCGCACGACGAACATCAACACTAGGGCGCGCGGTGATCCGGTGTCACCGGGTTTCCGCTGAGCGGGACTGTCCACAATGGAGCGTCAGGCGACCCGGCACCGGACGGTGCTGATCCGCCCCGCGTGGCTCAGCTCGATCGGGTCGAGCCGCACCTGCGTGCCGCCCGGGTGGTCGAACAGCCGGACGCCGTCGCCGAGCAGGACCGGCACCACGTGCACCAGCACCTCGTCGAGCACCCCGGCTTCCAGGCACCGCCGGGCCAGCGTCGGGCCGAGCAGCGCGACGTAGCCGTCACCGGCGGCCTTCGACGCCGTCGCGACGGCGTCCCCGAGGTCCTCGACGAAGGTGAAGCCCGGCTGGGCCGTCGCCGGGTCGTCGCGCGTCAGCACGAACTTCGGGCCCCGCCAGCGGCCGCCGTAGACCTCGCCTTCGGCCGACGTCGCCGGGGCGTAGGTGCGGTGGCCCAGCAGGACCGCCCCGATCTCGCCGAGCAGCCGCTCGACGACCGGGTTCGGCCCTGAGACCTGTCCCGCGAGCCAGGACATGTCGCCGGCGGGCCCGGCGACGAAGCCGTCGAGGGACATCGTGATGTGGTAGAGCAGCTTGGCCACGGGAGGTGCCTTTCGTTGCGGGGTCACCTCTACTGACGGGCGCGGTCCGGGAAACTCATCGCTCAGGCGGCGACGAGCTCCTCGGCACCCTCGGCGTCGCGGGCGTAGCGGCGCGCCATCGTCGCGCAGACGATCAGCTGCAGCTGGTGGAACAGCATCAGCGGCAGCACGATCAGCCCGACCTGCGCGTGCCCGAACAGCACCGTCGCCATCGGCAGGCCGCTCGCCAGGCTCTTCTTCGACCCGCAGAACACGATGGTGATCCGGTCGGCGCGGGCGAACCCGAGCGCCTTCGCGCCCCACCCGGTCGCCGTCAGCACCGCCGCGAGCATGACGACGCAGACCACCGCGAGCACCAGCAGGTGACCGGCGTCGAGGCGGTGCCAGATGCCCTCGGTCATGCCCGCGCTGAACGCCGTGTAGACGACCAGCAGGATCGAGCCGCGGTCGAACAGCTTGAGCGGCGCGGAGTTCCGCGTGATCCAGTCGCCGATCCAGCGCCGCGCCAGCTGGCCCGCGACGAACGGCGCGAGCAGCTGCAGCACGATCCCGAGCACGGCCGAGCCGTCGACACCCGCGCCGTCCCCGGACAGCAGCAGTGCCACCAGGATCGGCGTCACCACGATGCCGGCCAGGTTGGACAGCGACGCGCTGCAGATCGCGGCCGCGACGTTGCCCCGCGCGATCGAGGTGAACGCGATCGAGGACTGCACCGTCGAGGGCAGCACGGCCAGGAACAGCACGCCGGCGGCGAGCTGCCCGGGCAGCACCGACGACGGCAGCAGCGTCACGGCCAGGCCGAGCAGCGGGAACAGCACGAACGTCGAGGCGAGCACGACCGAGTGCAGCCGCCAGTGCCGCAGGCCTTCGAGGGCCTCCTGCGTGGACAGCCGGGCGCCGTAGAGGAAGAACAGCAGCCCGACGGCGACCGTCGTGGCGGTGCTGAACCCACTGGCCACGGCGCCCGAAGCGGGCAGCAGCGTGGCGACGCCGACGGTGGCGAGGATGGCGACGATGAACGGGTCGAGACGCAAGCGGGACATGGATCTCCTTCCACGGCCATTCTCGAACGCACGCCGCTCATTGTGAACCCCGATGACCGGACTGACTGTTATCGCCGATCGCGATAAAGTGCGGGAGTGCTGGACCCACGGCTGTGCCGGTCGTTCCTCGCCGTCGCCGAGACGCGCAGCTTCACCGCGGCCGCGCGCCGGCTCGGCGTCGGCCAGCCGACGGTCAGCCAGCACGTCCGGCGGCTCGAGAAGGACGCCGGCGGGCTGCTGTTCGCCCGCGACACGCACACGGTCGAGCTCACCGCGCGCGGGCAGGCGATGGTGGGGTTCGCGCAGACCATCGTGGACACCGAAGAGCGCGCGCAGCGGCACTTCCGCGGCGCCGGGCTGCGCGGCCGCGTCCGGTTCGGGGTGTCCGAGGACTTCGCGCTCGGCGAGCTGCCGGAGATCCTGCACCGGCTGCGCCGCAGTCACCCGCTGGTCGACGTCGAGCTGACCGTCGAGCTCTCGGACGTCCTGGCCCAGCGGCTGCGGGCCGGGCAGCTGGACCTGGTCCTCGGGAAACGCCGTCCGGGCGCGCACCACGGCCGGCTGCTGTGGCGCGAACCGCTCGTGTGGATCGGCTCGGCCGCGACGGTGCTGGAGCCGGGCCAGCCGGTGCCGCTGGTGCAGTACCCGATGCCGTCGATCACCCGGCAGCTCGCCGTGGAGTGCCTCGAACGCGCCGGCCTGGAGTGGCGGGCGGCGTGCCAGACCTCGAGCCTCACCGGTCTGCGGGCCGCGGCGGCGGCCGGGCTCGGCGTCACCCTGCACGCGCGCAGCCTCGTCCCGGCCGACCTCGTCGAGCTCGACGGCCTGCCCGAGCCCGGCGACATCGAGTTCATGCTGCTGGCGCGGGAGTCGATGGAGGAGCCCGCCGCGGCGCTCGCGGAGTTCGTGCTGGACCGGGTCGGACCCAGGAAACCCGGCTGACTACGCCTCGTCGCCGGTCAGCAGCCGCCGCAGCCGGGCCAGTGCCCGGTGCTGGGCGACGCGGACCGCGCCCGGGGTCGAGCCGACCGCGCCCGCCGTCTCCTCCGCGGACAGCCCCACGACGACCCGCAGCACGACGATCTCGCGCTGCTTCTCGGGCAGGATCTCCATCAGCCGGGTGAGCCGCTCGTTGAGCTCGAACTGCAGGGCCCGCTGCTCCGGGCCGGTGGTGTCGGCGACGCCGTCGGGCACCTCGGCCACCGGGTCGGTCCGGTTGCGGGCCGCGGCGCGGTGCGCGTCGGCGACCTTGTGCTGGGCGATGCCGTAGACGAACGCGAGGAACGGGCGGCCCTGGTCGCGGTAGGACGGCAGCGCGGTGAGCACGGCGAGGCAGACCTCCTGGGCGACGTCGTCGGCCGAGGCGAAGGTCCGCTCGGTGCGCCCGACGCGGGCCCGGCAGTAGCGCACCACCAGCGGCCGGATCGTGGCGAGCAGCCGGGCGGTCGCGGCGTCGTCGCCGGCGATCGCGGCGGCGACCGGCTCGTCGTGCCGGCGCCAGTGGTCCGGGAAGTCCCCGGCGGGTTGCGCCGCGGCGATCTCCCGCACGAGCGCGCGGCCGCGCACCCGCAGCAGGGTGCCCTCCACGTCGAGGCCGACGCGCAGCGAGTCGTGCAGCGCGGCGTTGGACTCCCGCAGCTGCTCGGTGATCGCGCGATCCCCGTACTCGGTTGCCGGCATTTCAGCTCACCTTCCCCTGTCCCGCTGATCGTCGGGTGGTGCGGCCCGGTGACGCCGGAGGCGTTCCCGTACGTGGCGGAGGTTGGACCGGACGGTCGCCGGGTCGACCCGGAGCGCCTGCGCGATCTCCGCCGGGGTGAACCCGTCGAGCGACCACGCGAGGACCGTCCGCTGCCGGGCGGGGAGCGTCGCGAGCAGCTCGATGAGGTCGCCGTGCTGCTCCACCAGGGCGGCCAGCTTCTCGTCGTCCCGCGGGTCGGCGACCGGTGCCCAGTCGACGCGCGCTTCCCCCGGCGCGTCGAGCAGCCGGCCGGCGACGCGGCGGACCCAGGCCCGCGGGTCCTCGATGGTCGGCCACGCCTCCAGCGCGTGCAGCATCGCCTCGGCGGCGACGTCACGCGCGGTTTCGACCTCGAACCCGGCTTTGCACAGGAACGCCACGAGTGGCGGGAAATCGGCGCGGAAGAACGCGTCGAACTCGTCTCGACCGCACACGGCCGCCTCACCACCCCTCGCCTCCACAGGAACAAGTGCGGTGAGGTGACCGCTACGTGTAACGATTCGGCCACGACTCCTCGGTAGGAGTAATGCGGTACGCCGTCCGGGTCACGCAAAGTGATGGGTTGGCTTGACGATCTTGAGTACCCGGGCGGGATGAGCCACGGAGAGCGAAGCCGAGAGCAACTGGCCACGCGTCCCGGTTCGCGCCGGAGACGCACCCGCGAACGGTGACTTCCGGTCATCGGCCGGCCACCGCGCGTCCAGTGTGCGGTCCGCCGCGGCCGAGCCGGAAATCCTTGCCGGACCGGCAAATCCGGCGCCGGCGACCAGGTCCGCGCGCGATCGTGCAAGGGGACGCGCCGGTGCCGGTGCTGTCGATCGGGTGACGTGATCGACATCGAGATCCCCGGAAGAAAGGCGTACTCTCACGTGTTGCAGTCTTGGTTGCCCGGAGGGTGAGCCGGGGACCGACGCCAAAACCCCTTGACCCAGGCGGATACGCTTGCGCGCCCGCGGCGGTCAAGTCGGTTGACGCGTCACGACAATGGGAAACAAGCAGAGCTAGGGAGGTGAACGAAGGAAATGGAAGCCACGATGACGGGCTGGGCGGAACTCGCGGCCTGCAAGGACGAGGACCCGGAACTGTTCTTCCCGATCTCCGAGGTCGGTCCGGGCGCCCGGCAGACGTCCCACGCGAAGGCGGTGTGCGGTCGCTGCCCGGTACGCGCCGAGTGCCTCGGCTACGCGCTGGACAACGGCCTGGACCACGGCGTCTTCGGCGGCACCACCGCGGTCGAACGCCGCCGGCTGGTGCGCACGGCGCCCCAGCGGGACCGAGTGGCGTGACCGCCGCCCGGTGACCTCTTCCCGGCGGCCTGGAGCGAAACACCGAAACCGGAGAACGAATTCCGGGCGTGTGTGTGCCCGGGTGGGTGACCCTTGTGGAATCACCCACCCGGGCATTTCCATTGCCTGATGTGGGTGACGCATTCTTCGAGTGTCATTGGCCGCATTTCCGAGTACTTTCCGTATCCCGCGAGTCCCGTCCTCACTCACGCGAGTCGCGTCTTCACTCACGTGAGTCACGGCGTCGATCACGCGGGGCACGGCTTCGATCACGCCGGACCCGCGTACGTGCTCAGACCGGCGGGGGCGTGCCGTCCGCGGGCCAGGCTTCCGGCAGGCCCCACGGCTCCGCCGACGGCGGCTCGAACGCCGCCATCGCCGCCACCAGGCCGCGCTCGATCGTCAGGAGCGTCACGCCGAACCAGCGGTAGCCGTCCTCGCCCGGGCGTCGCAGGTAGGTGGCCACCGCGGGCTGGCGGTTGGCGCGGATCGGCAGCATCCGGAACCGGCCGACGCAGGTCGGCGCCGCCGGGTCCATGCTGAGCGAAAGCGCCCGGATGATCGCCCCGCGCGAGGCGAACCACAGCGGGTACGGCGGCATGACGGCCTGGGCGTCCTCGTGCAGCAGCTTCGCCACGGCGCTCGGGTCACCCTGCTCGTACGCCGCGATGAACCGCTTGAGCAGCGCGGCTTCCACCGCTGTCGGATCGCCCGCGGTCCACTCGGAGCGGCGTGCGGGCAGCCGCTCACGCAGCGTCGTGCGGGCCCGCTGGAGCGCGCTGTTCGCCGACGCGACGCTCGTCTCCAGCAGCGACGCCGTCTCCTTCGCCGACCAGCCGAGCACGTCGCGCAGCACGAGCACCGCCCGCTGCCGCGGCGGCAGGTACTGCACGGCGGCGAGGTAGGCCAGCTCGATCGTCTCCCGCTCGACCACGACGGCGTCCGGCGTCTCGAGGTCCAGCAGCCGGTCCGGGCAGGGCTCGAGCCACGGCTGGTCGACGGTGGTGAGCGGCCCGTCCGGTTCCCCGGACGGCCCCAGCTGATCGGGCAGCACCCGCCGCGGCCGCCGGGCGAGCGCGTCGAGACAGGCGTTCGTCGCGATCCGGTAGAGCCAGGTGCGCACGCTCGCGCGCCCCTCGAACCCGTCGCGGCCCTTCCACGCCCGCAGGAAGGTCTCCTGCGTCAGGTCTTCGGCGTCCCCGAGCGAGCCGAGCATCCGGTAGCAGTGCACCTGGATCTCCCGGCGGTGCCGCTCGACGACGCTTTCGAAGTCCACTCCGGCAAGCTAGCGCACCGAGAGGCAGGCGCCGAGAATTCGCAGGTCGGCCGGGTCTTTCGCCCCGACGTCGGCGACCTCCTCGCGCATGACGGTGACCGGCGCGTCCAAAGTGGACATTCCGACCTGCCGCGCGCGGCTCCCGGCCGGACTGGGACACTGCCGGGGTGAGCGGAACGGTGCTGGTGCTCGGCGGACGCAGCGAGATCGGGCTGGCCGTGGCGAAACGCCTGGTCAGCGGGGACGCACGGCGGTTCGTCCTGGCCGCGCGGCCGGGCGCGGACCTCGCCGGGGAGGTCGCCGCGCTGCGCGAAGCCGGCGCCGAAACCGTCGCAACCGCCGACTTCGACGCCGACGACCTCGCCGCGCACGGCGCGTTCCTGGAGAAGGTCGCGGCCGACCACGGGCCCCTGGACGTCGTCGTGCTCGCCTTCGGCATCCTCGGCGACCAGGAGCGGGCCGAGTCCGACGCCGCTCACGCCGCCGCGATCGTCCACACCGACTACGTCGCCCAGGTCGGCGTCCTGACCCACGCCGCGAACCTCCTACGCGCGCAGGGGCACGGCCGGCTCGTCGTGTTCTCCTCGGTGGCCGGGGTGCGGGTGCGCCGCGCGAACTACGTCTACGGCTCGGCGAAGGCCGGTCTCGACGGCTTCGCGAGCGGCCTCGCCGACGCGCTGCACGGCTCCGGCGTCCACCTGCTGCTGGTCCGCCCGGGCTTCGTGATCGGGCGGATGACCGAGGGCATGGCGCCGGCGCCGTTCTCGAGCACGCCGGACCAGGTCGCCGACGCGACCGTCGCCGCGCTGCGCCGCGGCCGCGGGGTCGTCTGGGTGCCCGGCGTACTCCGTCCGGTCTTCTTCGCGATGCGCTTGCTGCCGCGCGCGATCTGGCGCAGGATGCCGCGGTGACCCGCTAGCCGGGACGCGTGTGTCGGGCGCCACAGCCCATTCCCGTGCGCGCTTCGGCACGGTGCGTCGCGAAATCGGCCGATGGGCCCGGTTTTGCTCGGCCGTTCGGGCAGCGTCACAAGCTTTCAACAAGTTTCTCAGGTGATTCCCAGCTAACGCGGTGATCCTCGGACACAGGGGGTTCCATCGAGGGAAGCAAGGGGAAACTTGTCGTGCTGTTGTCGTCCCGGGGGCGCCGCATCGGCGGCCGTGTCGCGCTCGGCGTCGTGTCGACGCTGGTGCTCGCGGCCACCGGGTACGCGTGGTCGCAGCTGAGCAAGCTGGACGACGGCATCGTCACGGCCAACGTCATCCCGCCCGCCGCGCAGATCGGCACCGAGGACACCCCGGCCGGTGAACCGCTGAAGATCGCCCAGAACATCCTGCTCGTCGGGATCGACGCGCGCACCGACGCGTACGGCAACCCGTTGCCGCAGAGCGTTCTCGACGCCCTGCACGCGGGCAGCGGCGACGACGGCGGGGACACCACGGACACGATGATCGTGGTGCACATCCCGGCCGGCGGGGCCGCGGCGACCGCGATCTCGATCCCGCGTGACTCCTATGTGGACATCGCTGGCGGCTACGGCAAGCACAAGATCAACTCGGCGTACAGCCGCGGCAAGAACGCCGCGATGTCCGGGTTGCGCGCCCAGGGCCTCTCGGGCGCGCAGCTGGAGGTCGCGGCCAACGAGGCCGGCGCGAAGACCGCGATCCAGACCGTCGAGAAGTTCACCGGCCTGACCGTCAACCACTACGCGTCGATCAACCTCGCCGGGTTCGACGCGCTGTCTCAGGCCGTCGGCGGCGTCGAGGTCTGCCTCAAGGCGCCGGTGCACGACACCTACTCCGGCGCGGACTTCCCGGCCGGGCCGCAGACGCTGTCCGGCGCGCAGGCGCTCGCGTTCGTCCGGCAGCGCCACGGGCTGCCGGGCGGCGACCTCGACCGGATCGCGCGGCAGCAGGCGTTCCTGTCGGCGATGGCGAAGACCGTCCTCAACGCCGGCACGTTCACCAGCCCGTCGAAGCTGAACGCGCTGGTCAGCGCGGTGCAGGGGTCGGTCGTCCTGGACAAGGGGTGGGACGTCCTGAGCTTCGCGCAGCAGCTGCGGGGGATGACGTCGGGCGCGATCGGCTTCGCCACGATCCCGGTGCAGAGCCTCTCGCTGGCGACGCCGTCCGACGGCGACGCGGTGAAGGTCGACCCGGGCCAGGTCCAGCAGTTCGTCCGCACGGCGATCAGCACGCCGGCGGTGCAGGCGTCCGGGGACGAGGTGGCGGGCGGCGTCAAGCCGGTGGCCGCGACCGGCACGTCGACGCCGGACCCGGGCAAGACGCCGGACACCTCGGGCACCACGAAGCAGCCGGCGACCTCGACGGCCGCCGGCTGCGTGAACTGAACCATCAGACGAACGCGGACTGCCCGGTGATCGCCTTGCCGACGATCAGGGTGTTCATCTCGCGCGTGCCCTCGAAGGAGTAGATCGCCTCGGCGTCGGCGAAGAAGCGCGCGACGTCGTAGCCGAGCACGATCCCGTTGCCGCCGAAGATCTCCCGGCTCCAGGCGACGACCTCGCGCATCCGCGACGTCACGAACGCCTTGGCCAGCGACGAGTGCTCGTCCTTGAAGATCCCGGCGTCCTGCAGGCGGGCGAGCTGCACGAGCATGCCCCACGACGCGGTGATGTGGCCGAGGCTCTTCACGAGCAGGTCCTGCACCAGCTGGAAGCGGGCGATCGGCCGGCCGAACTGCTGCCGCTCCTGCGCGTAGGCGAGCGCGGCCTCGTAGGCGCCGATCGCCACGCCGAGCGCCTGCCACGCGACGCCGCCGCGGGTGGCGCGCAGGATCTCCGCGACGTCGCGGAAGGAGTCGATGCCCTGCAGGCGGTTCGCCTCCGGCACTCGGACGTCGGTCAGGGTGATCTCGGCGTTCTCGACGATCCGGAACGCGATCTTGCCCTCGATCTTCTCCGCCACGAAGCCCGGCATGTCCTTCTCGACGACGAACCCCTTGACGTGGTTGTCGTCGACGTCCCGCGCCCACACGACGATGTAGTCGGCGAAGGTCGCGTTGCCGATCCACTTCTTGGCGCCGTTGAGGACCCAGGAGCCGCCGTCCCGCTTGGCTGTCGTGCGCATGCCGCCGGCGACGTCGGAGCCGCCGAGCGGCTCGGTCATCGCGAACGCGCCGATCTTGTCCATCGCGGCCATCTCGGGGAGCCAGCGGTCACGCTGCTCCTGGCTGCCGCCGCTGTAGATCGAGTACATCGCGAGTCCGTTGTGGACACCGAAGAACGTCGCGACCGACGCGTCGGTGCGGCTCATCTCCATCGCCATCATGCCGGTGAGCAGGTGGCTGACCGCGGGCTTGTGCACGCCGTAACCCTCGTAGGGCAGGCCCGCGAGACCGCTCTCGCGGAACATCCCGATCAGTTCCTTCGGGAAGGTGCCCTTCTCCCAGTTCTCGTTCACCAGTGGCTTCACGTCGTTCCGCATGAACTCGCGCGCCTGGACGAGCAGCTTGCGTTCGTCGTCCGGCAGCAGCGCCTCGAAGTCGTAGAAGTCGGCGGTCAGCTTGTCCTTGAGCGGTTCCATGTCAGTTCTCCTCCACTGCGTTCAACACTGCGAGCTGCTTGCGGTCGCGCGTCTCGGCGAGTTCCGAGTACGTGGAGGAGCCGTAAGCCTTTTCGACGGCTTCGATCAGCCGTTCCTGCTCTTTCGGGCTCTGGCTGGGGTTGCCCAGCCCGGCCCACATCTTCTTCATCGACTTGCCGATGTGCTCGGACATGTGCCGGTAGCCGCCGGGGCCGCCGCCCAGGTGCGAGCCGAGGAACGGCCCGACCGTGGCCCAGCGGATGCCGAGCGAATTCGTGATCACCTTGTCGAGGTCCTCCGGCGTCACGACGCCCTGCTCGACGAGGTAGATCGCCTCGCGGCTCAGCGCGTTCTGCAGCCGGTTGCCGACGAAGCCGGGCATTTCCTTGTGCTCCACGACCGGCGTCCGGCCGAGGAAGGTGTAGAAATCGACGGCCTGCTGCACGGATTCGCCGCTGGTGCGCTCGCCCGGGACGACCTCGACCAGCGGGAGCAGGTGCGGCGGGTTGAACGGGTGTCCGATGAGGACCCGGGACGCGTCTCCCAGGTCGCCGGTGAACGCCGTCGACGGGATGGCGCTCGACGAACTCAGCAACAGGGCGTGCTGGGGGGCTTCCTTCACGAGCGTCGCGAACAGGTCCTTTTTGAACTCGACGTTCTCGGGTCCGTTCTCCTGCACGACATCCGCGTTTTTCACGGCCGCGGTGACGTCGGCGGCGACGTGCACCCGGCTCGCCAGGTCGTCGGCGGTCGTGCCCAGGTGCGGGGCGAACGTCTCCAGTGCCTCGGTGATGGCCTCGGCGAGGTCCGGTCGCGGGTCGCTGACGCGGACGGTCAGGCCGTGGTGGGCGAACAACGCCGTCCAGGACAGGCCGATGGTGCCGGCGCCGATGATTGCAGCGTTCTTCATGACTGGGCTCCCTTCAGGTAGTCGAAGACCGGCTTGACCGGGGCGAGCGTCAGGTCGGTGAGGATGTGGCTGGCGGACACGACCTCCAGCACGGGCAGGTCGGCCAGCGGGGCCAGGACGTGCTGGAACAGCTGCAGCCGCGCGGGGCCGGTGTAGGCCTGCTTGACCACGACGTCGGTGATCTCGGTGCGGACCAGCTCCTGCACGCGCGGCGTGCCGTCGTAGCCCGGGATGGTCTTGAGCATGAACGTCGGGACGGTGATCTGCTTCTCCGCTTCGCGGACGTCCAGCTCGTGGTGCTTGTAGCCCATGGTCGCGGTCGCCACCCGAAGCGTCCCGTAGTCCAACGTGCCCACGAGAACGCCGTTGTCGACATACAGACTCGGGCTGCCGACGGTCTTCGGGTACGCGCTCACCTCGCGTCCGGACGCGGTGGCCGGGAAGTTGTCGAGGTACATCGCGTGCAGGTACTCGCCGCGCTCGCCGTCGAAGCTGACCTCGATCGCTTGGCCGGACTCGGTGTACGGGCCGTAGCCGGAAACGTCGCCCATCTTCATGACCTCGAAGCGCACCAACGGTTCTTCGACCTGAAGCGGCTCCGGTACGACGGCGCGCAGGGCGTCGGCGTCGGTGCGGTAGACGATGTTCAGGTATTCGCGATTGGTGAACCTCGGGACCACGGGCGCGAACGCCGGGGCGGTCAGGGGAGTCGTCACGTGCTTGCGGACTTCGTCGATCTTCATGTCACTCACCGGTCCACTTCGGACTGCGGCGCTCGGCGAAGGCGGTCATGCCCTCGCGGACGTCGGCGGACTGCATCAGTTTCTTGATTTCTTCGCTTTGCACGGCTGCGGGATCCGCGGCTCGCACGATCCTCTTGACGGCCGCGAGCGCCAGGGGCGCGTTCTCCGCCAGCTTCTCGGCCAGCTGCAGCGCGACGGCGGCGGCGTCCCCGCTCGGCGTGACGCGGTTGACCAGGCCCAGCTCGCCGGCGCGGCGGCCGGTGACGGGCTCGCCGGTGAGCAGGAACTCCATCGCCAGGTGGTGCGGGATCCGCTTCGGCAGCCGGATCACGCCACCGCCCGCGGCGATCAGCCCGCGCTTGACCTCGGGCAGGCCGAACTTCGCATCTTCGGCGGCGACGATCAGGTCGCAGCCCAGGGCCAGTTCGAACCCGCCGCCCATGGCGAACCCTTCGACGGCGGCGATCAGCGGCTTGGTCAGCTCGGCCTCGGTGAGGCCGCCGAACCCGCGTCCCGGGATCTCCGGGGACTCGCCCTTCAGCGCGGCCTTGAGGTCCATGCCGGCGCTGAAGGTGTTCTCGGCGCCGGTGAGGACACCGGCGCGCAGTGCCGGGTCGGCTTCCAGCTCGTCCAGCGCGGCGGCCAGCCCGGCGGCGACGGCGGCGTTGACCGCGTTGCGGGCCTGCGGCCGGTCGATGGTGATCAGCAGGGTGCTGCCGATCCGCTCGGTGCGTACTTCAGTGGTGCTCATGACTTCACACTCTCTTTACGTCACTTTCATAGGGAAAGTGCGAGTGGTTCAGACCAGTTCGGCGAGGACTTCGGCGGTGTCCTGGCCGGCCAGCGGGGCCAGGCGGCGGATCGAGCCGGGCGTCGCGGAGAACTTCACCGGGATGCCGACCGTGCGGATGGTGCCCTCGCTCGGGTGCTCGACGGCGTCGAGCAGGTGGCCGTCGCGGACGTAGCCGTCCTCGTGCGCCCGGTCCAGTTCGAGCACCGGCGCCATCGGGATGCTGTGCTTCGCGCAGACCTCGGCCCACTCCTCGGTGGTCAGCGCCGGGGCGCACGCGGCGATCCGCTCGGTCAGCCACTCGTTGTCGGCGCGGTCGATGGCCTCGCCGTTGACGCGCGGGTCCGCGGCCAGCTCCGGGCGGCCCGCCGCGGCGAAGAAGTCGCGGAAGTTCTTGGGGTTGTAGGGGATCACGCAGGCGAGGCCGTCCTTCGTGGCTACCGCGGCGTGGCCCTTCGTCATCGACAGCGCGAAACCGGTGGGACCCTCGGCCGGCTCGTAGGTGTGCCCGGCGAGGTGCTCGACCAGGTTGAACGCGAGCAGCGTGTCCGTCATCGGGATCTCGATCTGCTGGCCCTGGCCGGTCCTGTCGCGGTGGACCAGCGCGGCGAGCACGCTGTAGGCGATGGTCAGCGACGACACCTTGTCGCCGATGATCGTCGGCAGGTAGACGGGCTTGCCCAAGGCGCGGTTCGCGACGTCGACCAGGCCGGAGGAGGCCTGCACGGTCTCGTCGTAGGCGGCGTTGCCGGCCTGTGCGGAGTCGCCGCGGAAGCCCTGCGCGTGGGCGTAGACCAGGCGGGGGTTGCGCTCGGCGACGTCGGCGTAGTTCAGCCCGAGGCGGGCCAGCGCGCCGGGGCGCATGTTGGTGATCAGGATGTCGGCCGTGTCGATCAGCTTCAGCGCCTGCTCGCGCTCGGCGTCGTCCTTCAGGTTGAGGGCCACGCTGCGCTTGTTGCGGTTGACGTTCAGGTTCAGCGGGGTCATGCCCGGCGTGGTGCGGTACTGGCCCACCCGCACAGTGTCCGCGGGGGACTCGATCTTGATCACGTCGGCGCCGAGGTCGCCGAGGATCTGGGCCGCGTACGGGCCCATGACCACGGTCGAGAGGTCGATCACGCGCACGCCGTCCAGCGGGCCGGCGGCGGTCGGGGTGATGTCCGTCATCATTCGTCCTTTCGCGCCTTGCTTCGTTGCTCTACTTACGAAGCTAGGCGCGATGGCGACCAAAGGGAATGATCATGATAAGCACAATGGTGTGACCACGGCGGTCATACCATTTCTGTCAGCTGCTGAGGGGTTCCTTGAAGACGTCTTTCGCGGCTTCGACGAGTTCCCGCAGGTCGCCGTCGGCGCGATCGCGCCGCCAGAGCAGGCCGGTGTCCAGCTGGGGCCGGAAGTCGGTGAACGGCAGCACGATGACGTTGTCGAGGCGGTAGCCGTGCATCGGGCTCCGGTCGTCCACCATGGAAATGGAAAAGGCCTCGCCGCTGGAAATGATTTCGGACGTTCCGCCGTAGCCGGTGTTGGTCAGGCGAATGCGGTTCTTGACGCCCAATTCGCTCAGCTGGTGGTCGAGCTGGTCGAAGTACGCGGGCGTGATGTCCCCGGGTGAGGCGACGTACGGGAATTCGGCCAGCTCGGCCAGCGTCACCGAGTCCCGCCCGGCGAACATGTCGGCCGGGACGACCGCGCCGAGCCGCTCCGACATCACCGGCAGCTGCTCCAGCGCCGGATCGGTGACCGGCAGCCGGGCGAGGGTGAGCGCGAGCTTCCCGTCGTGCACGCCCTGCACGAGGTCGGCGGTGGTGCCGGGCCAGCGCTTGACCTCGTAGCGCGCCTTGACCAGCTCGGCGAGGGCGTTGACGCGGTCCCGCAGGTCCGGGTGCACCCCGGCGGGCATGCCGAGGAAGACGGTGCTGCGCTGCGGTCGCGTCGCCTCCTCGAGTTTCCAGGGGATCGCGCCGACCTGCTCGAGGACGTCCCGCGCGAGCGGCAGCAGGGCGGTCCCGGCGGGGGTGAGCGTGACGTGGTGGGTGCTGCGGTCGAACAGCTGCTGGCCCAGTTCGTGTTCGAGGTCCTTGATCCGCTGGCTCAACGGGGACGCGGCCATGTGCAGCTTCCGAGCCGCGGCCGAGAAGTTCAGCTCCTCGGCGACCGCGACGAAGTAGCGCAGGTGCAGCATCTCCATCCCCAGACCCTAACGACCCACCGCCCCACCCCTCCCGTCACCTGCCGACCCCCCAGTCACGCGAGCCGGCTCTCCAATCACGCGAGTCGACTCTCCAATCACGCGAGCCGACTCTCTGGGTATGCGAGCCGACCGTCCGGTACGCGTTCAGGAGGCCGCCGCGCCGCGGCGGACCAGGGCGAGCAGCCGGGCGGGGTCGCCGCCGGAGAGGGCGATGCCGGTCGCGAGCAGGAGGAGGTCCAGCTCCGTGACGTCGGGGGCGACGGCGCCGGCGGCCCGGGCGTGGCCGAGCAGGGCGGCCGCGGTCGTGTTCATCGCGGCGTGCCAGCCGGCGAACAGGCTCTCGTGCTCGCCCGCGGGATCGGCCAGCGACAGCGCGAGGGCGCGCTTGGTCCGGACATGCTCCACGAACAGTCCGAGCCACGCGAAGAGCGCTTCGCCGGGGTCGTCCGCGTCGAGGTCCGCGCGGCTTCGCAGCTCCGCGACTTCGTCGGCGTACACCGCGACGACCAGTTCGCGCCGGTTCGGGAAGTGCCGGTACATCGTCGCGTTGCCGACGCCGGCGCGGCGGGCGACGCGGTCGAGCGGCGCGTCCGGCCCGTCCTCGGCGAAGACGTCCTTCGCGGCGGCGAGCAGCAGTGCCTGGTTGTCCCGCGCGTCCGACCTGCGGGCCCGTGCCGTCATGCTGCTCCCTTGTCAAGTGGGGATGTCCCCGGTTAGCGTAGCCGAATCATAACCGGGGAAGTCCCCACTTAAGGAGTGACCATGGACGCCGCCGAAGTCCACCGCCGGCTGATCGCGTTGACGCCGTTCACGGCCGAGAGCGTCGCCGAAGGCCTGCGCTACATCGACCCGGACGTGGTCGACCACCGCGGCGGCGCGGGCGGCGACCACCACGGCATCGACGCCTGGCGGGCGAAGTGGGAAGCCATGCTGGGCGGCGAGTTCTTCGCCGACTTCCGCGACGTCGGTGTGCGGGTCGAGCGCAACGTCGCCGACGGCGAGTTCTCGGTGAACCGCTACACGAGCACCGGCACGCAGATCTCGACCGGCCGCAGTTACGCCGTGACCAGCATGGACATGATCCGCGTCCGCGATGGCCGGGTCGTCGAGCACTGGGCCGTCATGGACGTAACCGACCGCGCGGCCCAGCTGGCACCGCCGTCCTGACGCGACGTCGCGTGCTTGGAGAGGCATCTCGCGTGATTAGGGAGTCGACTCGCGTGATTGAAGGGTCGACTCGCGTACCCGGAGAGTCGGGTCGCGTACTTGGACGGTCGGGTCGCGTGCCTGGAGGGTCGGGTCAGACGGGGCCGGCCAGGGGGAGGGTGATGGTGAACGCGGCGCCGCCTTCGGGGGCCGGGCCGGCGGTCAGGCCTCCGCCCATACGGGTGACCAGGGCGTGGACCAGGGCCAGGCCGATGCCCGAGCCCACCGGGCGGCGGTCGCGGTAGCGGGCGTTCAGCACGCCGCGCTCGAACGCCACCGGGTAGTCCTCCGGGGCCAGGCCCGGGCCGCCGTCGCGGACGGAAAGGTGGGCGTCGGAGCCGGACAAAGACAGGGAGAAGACCATAGGGGCGCCCGAGGGGGTTACTCGGAGCGCGTTTTCCGCCAGGCCGTCGACGACCTGGTGCAGCCGTCGGGCGTCGGCCCGCACCGGGACCCGGGAAGAGGGCGCCGCAACGGACAGCCGCACGTTTTCGCGGGCGCACCGCAGCTGCCAGACCTCGGCGCAGTCGCGCAGCAGCGCGCCCAGGTCCAGGGTCGTGACGTCCAGGCGGAACTCGTCGGCGCCCAGCCGGGCCAGCTCCAGCAGGTCCGTGACCAGGCGTTCCAGCCGCGCCGCCTCGCGCTGGATCGTCTGGCCCGCGCGCTGGGCGTCGTCGCCCGACGCGACGCCGTCCGCGATCGCCTCGGCGAAGCCCGTCACCGCCGTCAGCGGCGTCCGCAGCTCGTGCGACACCGACAGCAGGAAGTCCCGCTGCCTCGCTTCGCTCTGCGCGAGCGCGTCGGCCAGCGAGTTCAGCGAACCCGCGACTTCCGCGACCTCCCGCGGTCCCTCGATCGGCACCCGGACGTCCCGCCGGCCGGCCCGCAACGATCCGGCAGCCGCGGCCGCCCGGCGCAGCGGACGGCTCAGCAACCTGCCGGACACGAACCCGGCCGCGGCCGCCACCAGCAGCCCGATCCCCAGCGCGAACGCGATGTTCCGCACCAGCGCGCGCTGCGTCGTCTCCGCGTTGCGCGCCGGCAGGACCAGCGCGAACGCCGCCCCGCGCGTCCCGACCGCCCGCGTCTCCACCAGGTACTGCGCGCCCGCGACCAGCACCCGCTCCGAGTGCGCGGCGCCGAGCCCCGCCTTCGCCGCAGCCTGCACCGATACGGCGTCCCCGACGGCCTGGCCGCCCGCGCGCCGCACCACGACCGAGATGCCCTGGCCGCGGACGACGTCGGCGACCTTGCCGACGCCGAGCCGGTTGCCGATGCCGCTTTCGTCGAGCTGCGACGCGACGACGTCGGCTTGCGCGGACAGCGACGCCTGCAGCACGTTGTCCGCCGTCGTCCGGATCAGCCGCGCCGCCACGAACCCGGCCACGATCACCGCGATCCCGGCGACGGCGAGGCAGACGAGCGTGATCCGCCCGGCGAGCGTCCCGCGGTACCTCATGCCGGGTCCGCCGCGTAGCCGATGCCGCGGACCGTCCTGATCGGACTGGCCGCACCGAGTTTCGCCCGCAGCTGCGCGACGTGGACGTCGACCGTGCGTGTGCCCGCCGCGGCGGCGTAGCCCCAGACGGCGCTGAGCAGCTGGTCGCGCGAAAGCACCTGCCCCGGGTGCCGGAGCAGGTGCGTGAGCAAGTCGAACTCCGTGGACGTCAGGGAAATCTCCGTCTCGCCGGCCCAGGCGCGGCGGCTCGTCAGGTCGACGCGCGCCGCGCCGACGGTGAACGCCGAGGGCGCCGGCGCCGCGCCGGACGCGCGTCGCAGCACGGTCCGGACCCGGGCGGCCAGCTCGCGCGGGCTGAACGGCTTGGTCAGGTAGTCGTCGGCGCCGATCTCCAAGCCCAGCAAGCGATCCAGTTCGTCGTCGCGGGCGGTGACGAACAGCACCGGCGTCCAGTCCCCGGCCGCGCGCAGCGTCTTGCAGATCTCGATACCGTCCATTCCGGACAGTCCGATGTCGAGCACGATCGCCACCGGCTTGAGCCGCCGGACGGCGTCGAGCGCGCGGCCGCCGTCCGCCTCGACCTGCACGCCGAAGCCGTCACGCTTGAGGTAGAGCGCCGCCAGCTCGGCGATCGCGGCCTCGTCCTCGACCACGAGGACGAGGCCGCGCCCCGGTGACCCCATTCCCGCTCCCGTCTCCGCCGTCGCCCCCGGGGAGACGCTAGCCGGTCACGGGGAGCCGTCGTCGTTCATGTCGGACTCGACGCCGTTGAGCGTCGATTCGATGCCGCTCAGTTCCGACGACGCCGGGGAGGTGCCGGGGTCCGGCGAGCCCATCAGGTTGTCGCGGCAGGCCGAGCAGCCGAGCGTGATGAGCGCGGCCGCCCCGACCGCGGCCGCGATCCTCGCCGCCCTCACTTGGTCGGTGCCGGGGCGGCCGGCTTGCAGTGGGCGGACGCGAAGGCGTCGAGCTTCTGCTTCGCGGTGGTCAGTTCGCCGACCTTGCCCTGCCGCTTGGTGGCGCGCTCGTCGAGCTTGGTGGCGCGGTCGTTGTGCCCGGCCGTGCGCTGGTCCTGGGCGCGGGCCTTGAGGTTGGCGACCGAGCCGGCGACCTCGGCGCCGCCGTTGATCCGCTTCTCCAGGTTGTCGGCCCGCTTCTGCAGCTTCGGCACCCAGTCGCCGCAGACCTGCTGCGACTCCTCGGGGCTGAGCGTGATCGGCGCGACCGGCGCCGGGGACGTCGTCTGGGCCGAGGCCAGCGGCGCCAGCGCCAGCAAGCAGGCCGCGCTCCCGGCGCCCGCCAGTGCCAGCCGCCGCGTCCAGATGGGTCCTCGCATGGTGTCTCCCTCAGTACAGGTTTCCGGGTACGTTTCCGGGTACGAGGAGAACTCTGGCGGGCCGGTGTTCGGGCGGCGTGCGCCTAATGTTCGGGCTGTGTAAGGCCCAGGGTGATCGACGTCCGCGCGAGGTCGAACGTCAGCGTGTCGCCCAGCACCGGCAGCGCCGGGTCGAACAGCTGCCCGTCGGTGCCGCCGAGCAGCAGGCCGAGCCGGTGCCCGGCCGGGACGACGTGGTCGAGGCTGCTCAGCGTGAACGTCATCGGGTACGCCCGCCCCGGCACGAGCGGCTCGCCGTGGCGCAGCGACGCGTGGTGCCCGAGGTCGGCCCAGCCCGCGGCGACGATCTGGTGGTCGGCGTGGACCAGGTCGGTGGCGGTGTCCAGGAAGCACGCGCTGTCACCGGGCCGGCTCACGCCCCAGCACGACCGGGTGGTCAGGGTCTTGATCCCGCTGCCGTAGTTCGCGGTGTTCCGCGCGTCGGCCGGGCCGTAGTCGACGAGCGCGACGCCGAGCCGCGCGGCGAGCTTGTCGGACGACGCGGTGATCGTCACCGACGGCGTCCCGGCCAGGCGCACCGCCGAGGTCAGGGGAGCGCCGGTGAACCGCGCGGCCGACGTCCCGGCCGCCCACTGCTCGCGGCCGACCGCCGGGTCGTCGACGACGGTGGCCGTGCCGGAACCACGCCGGCCGAGCGTGCCGTCGGCCGCCGGCCGGAACGTCGTGGCGGCGGTCGCGGGCGGCCAGGCCCGGACGTCCGTCCACCGGTCCGGCGTGGTTTCCAGGTGCACGGCGGGCTCGTGCTCGACGCCGTTGCGGACGCCCCGCAGCCAGCGGTCGAACCAGCGGCCCAGCGTGTCCACCCACCGCGCCCGCTGCAGGTCGAACGGGTCGACGTGGCCGGCCTGGCTCAGCCACGCCTTGCGCGGCACCCCGGCCCGGCCGAGCGCGGCCCAGTAGGCGGCGAACTGGTCCGGGCCGACGACGCTGTCCCCGAAGCCCTGCGCGATGAGCACGCTCGCGCGCACCCGCCCGGCCTGCGGGACGTAGTTCACGCTCTGCCAATAGCCGTTGTAGTCACCGTCCGTGCCCATGCGCGCCTTGACGTCCGCCTCGAACGGCTGACACAACCGCGCCGCGCGGTCGTTGTAGGTGAAGGCCGACCCGGTGTTGTCCGGCGTCGCCAAGGGCGCGCCGTTCGCGACGAGCTGGGCGTAGTTGTCGGCGACGCCTTCGATCGGCACGATCGTCTTCAGCCCGGGGATCCCGGACGCGGCCATGCCGATCGCCGTGGCGCCGTCCTGGGACTTGCCGATCGCGCCGACGTCCCCGGTGGCCCAGCCCGCCGTCACCGGCCGGCCGCCGTCGGGCGCGTCGAAGGCCTTCGCCCGGCCGTTGAGCCAGTTCACGACGGCGTTGCCGTCGGCGACGTCGTCGAAGCAGCCGGACGAGCGGTTCGTGCCGCCGACGTCGGCCAGCACCACCGCGTACCCGCGCGGCACGAAGTAGTTGTCGAGAAACAGCGGGAACTGCTCGGGGGTGCCGTCCGGCGCAAACGTTTTCTTCTGGGACTCGTTGCCGCGGCCGCAGCACGCGAAGTACGGGCTGACGTCGAGGATCACCGGGACGCGTCCGCGCCCGGCGGGCCGGACGACGTCGGCGGCGACGCGGTCGGGCCTGCCGTCGTGGTCGAGGTCGGCGCCGGTTTCGACCCACGCCGTCGCGCGGACCGGGCCGGTTTCGGCCGCCGCCGCGGGCGCGAGGACCGCCGTCGTGACCAGCGCGAGCAGGAACCCCAGTGTCAGCCGCATGACGCCAGTATCACTTCTGGTACGCCGCCAGGAAAAGCTCCATCGCGGCGTCGACGGCTTCGCGGTCGCCGGTCGTGACGAGGTCCAGCAGCAGGCCGCGGGTGACGGCGAGGCCGAGCCGGGCGTGCGCCGGCCGGTCGGCCTCGGGGACGCCGTACTGCGCGAGCAGGGCCTCGATCGGGCCGAGCCAGTCCTCGACCACGCCGTCCAGGAACCCGGTCGTGCCCGGGGTGCCGCCGAGGGCCTGGCCGTAGAGCTGGAAGAAGAGCTTTTCGTTGGCGCGCAGGTCCTCGTCGGTCAGCCGCCGCCAGAACTCGCGGCCCTCGCCGACGTCGGCCAGGGCCGCGCGCTGCCGGGCCTCGACCTCGCGCGCGACCGCCGTGAGCAGGCCTTCCTTCGAGCCGAAGTGGTAGATGAGCATGCGGTGGCTGGTGCCGAGGCCGGCGGCCAGGGCGCGCAGGCTCTTGCTCGCGCCGCCGTGGTGGGCGATGTGGTCGATCGCCGCGTCCAGCAGCTTGGCACGCGGGCTTGTGTCGATCATGTACCAGATGGTACACGTACCAAATGGTACAGAGCATTTCCGTCCGCGGCCGGACGTCCGCGCCGGCCGGCACCGTCTACGCCCTCCTCCGCGACGGCGCGAGCTGGCCGACATGGTCGCCACTGGAGTCGTTCGAGCTGGTCAGCGAGGGGCAAGGGGAGCCGGAAGGGCTCGGCGCGGTCCGGCTGTTCCGCACCGGCCGCACCCGCTCGTACGAGCGGATCGTCGCGCTGGAGCCCGGCCGCCGGTTCGGCTACGCGCTGGAGCACGGCCTGCCGCTGCGGGACTACGTCGCCTACGTCGACCTTTCGCCGGCCGACGGCGGCACCGAGGTCCACTGGCATTCGACGTTCACCGTGAAGATCCCCGGCACCGGCTGGTTCTACCGGCGGATCCTGGGCGTGTTCATCAAGCGGGTCGTCGCCGGGCTGGTTGCCGCGACCGAGGCGCGAGTCGCCCCGAGCTGAGCTGTCTGTTACTGATCCGACCACAGCCACGGCCGAATGACTTGGTGGCAACGGTCACCTGCCGCGCGGGGGGCGGCCTGCTTTTGGCCGGATCAGTAAGGTGGGCATATGTCAGCGCCACGACGGGGATCGACCGGCCGCACCCAGGAGGAGCGCAGCGCGGCGATGCGCGTCCGGCTGCTCGACGCGACGATCGACTGCCTGGTCGAGTACGGCTACGCGGGCACGACGACCACCCGCGTCGCCGACCGCGCCGGCGTCACGCGCGGCGCGCAGGTGCACCACTTCCCGACGAAGGCCGACCTGGTCACCTCGGCGATCCGGCACCTGGCGGCGAAACGCACCGAGGTCGCGATGGCCGAACTGGACCGGCTGCGCGCGTCCACCGACCCGGTCGGCGACGCGCTGCAGCTGATGTGGGAGATGCACCAGGGGCCGGTGTTCTCGGCGACGGTGGAGCTGTGGGTCGCGTCGCGGACCGACGCCGAGCTGCGCCGCCAGATGGCCGTGGTCGAGCCGATCGCGACGTCCAGCCTGGTCGAGTTCGGCAAGGCCCTGCTCCCGGAGCACGCGGGGCACCACGAGTTCCTGCACGCGGTGTACACCGCGATGGACGTCGTCCGCGGCATCCTCATCGCCAGCTGGGCCACTCGCGACCAGGGCGAGCTGGACGCGCGCTGGGAGCGCGGGCGCCGCCACCTGCGGATCCTCTTCGCCACGTTGATGGCTCCCACCGCCTGAAACGCGTGTTACTCTCTTTGGGAAAGTGAGGAGACGCGCTGTGCACCCGGACCCGTACGACCGCGACTGCCCGACCCGCCAGCTGCTCGACCGCATCGGCGACCAGTGGACGGTCCTCATCGTCGGCGCGCTCACCGACGGCCCGCTGCGGTTCACCGAGATCGCCCGCCGCGTGGACGGCATCTCGCAGAAGGTCCTGACGCAGACCCTGCGCAGCCTGGTCCGCGACGGCATCCTCACCCGCACGGCGTACGCGGTCATCCCGCCGAAGGTCGAGTACGAGCTGACGTCGTTGGGGCGCAACCTTTCCGAGCCGCTGGAGATGCTGGACCGGTGGGCCCGCCGGCACATGACGTCGGTCCAGGACGCCCGCGACGCCTACGACGCGGAGCACACACCCGCGTCCGCGTGACGCTGGCTTCAGGAGTGCCAGGCTAGGATTCTCACTATGTCGGTTCCGGTGCTGGAAGCCCATATGCTGCAAGCAGCTGTGATCCAGGAAGCCTACGCGACCATGGAGTGGGAGTCATTGATCCACGACCTGGCCGCGCGAGGTGTGCCGCAGCGGAAGATTGCTCTTTGCGCGAAAGTCAGTCAGGCGAAGGTGAGCCGACTGGTTGCCTTCAAAGACCGGCCTCCGATCGGAGTCGCCTTCAACACGGAGGAAGGCGGCTTGGAAGAGCTGAGCAAGGCCGCTGCCGCCCGGGCGGAATGGAAGTCGCGACGCGATTCGCTGACCTGCTCGTTGGTCGCCGACGGCATGTCGCAGCGCGAGGTCGCTCCCTACGCCCGGCTGAACCAGGCAACGGTGAGTCGCTGGGTCGCCAAGCGCGCGGCAAGCGAATTGAACTAGCGCTTCAGCGGGCGACCAGACCCGCTTCGTGGGCCAGCAGGCCCGCCTGGGTCCGGTTCGTGCAGTCCAGCTTCACGAGCATCCGTGACACGTAGCTCTTCACCGTCGCCTCGGCGAGGTGCAGCCGGGCCGCGATGTCCGCATTGGACAGTCCCTCGCCCAGGCACGCCAAGACATCCCGCTCCCGGTCCGTGAGACCGGACGTCCGGCGGCGGGCGTCGTCGCCGCGCTCGCGGCTGTCCGAGGACAGCGCCACCAGGCGGCGGGCCGCCGACGGCGAGAGCACCGTGTGGCCGTCCGCCGCGACGCGGACCAGGCCGATCAGGTCCTCCGGCGGCGTCGACTTGACCAGGAAGCCCGCCGCGCCCGCGCGCAGCGCGCGGATCACGTACGTGTCCGCGTCGAACGTCGTCAGCGCGACCACCGCCGGCGGGTCGGGGAGCGCCGCGATCCGGGCGATCGCCGTCAGGCCGTCGACGCCCGGCATGCGCAGGTCCATCAGCACGACCCGCGGCCGGTGCCGGACCACGGCCTCGACGGCCTCGGCGCCGTCGGCGGCCTGGGCCACGACGTCGATGTCGTCGGCCGAACCGAGGATCGTGCGCAGGTGCGCGCACACCATCGGCTCGTCATCGACCACGAGCACCGGGATCACGCTGCGTGCCTTCCGCCGTCGGGACGTAAGCGGGCAGTATCGCACCGACCCGGAACCCGCCGCCGCGCACCGGGCCCGCGTCGAACCGCCCGCCGACGAGTTCGACGCGCTGCCGCAGCCCGGCCAGGCCGGCCCCGGAGCCGCTGGCCGCCAGGGCCGGATCGGGCCGCTGCCCGGCCGCGGTGCTGGCGACCGAGACGTCCAGGCCGCCCGGGTGGTAGCGCAGCGAAACCGTCACCGACGCGCCCGGCGCGTGCTTGCGGACGTTCGTCAGCGCCTCCTGCACCAGCCGGTACGCGGTCCGCGCGACGGTCGGCGACACCTGCGCCGGGTCGCCGTCCACCGCGAGCTCGGTCTTGATGCCGACCGAGCGGGACTCCTCGACCAGCAGGGCCGGGTCGCCCGGCTGCTCCGGACTGAGCGTCCGCGGGCTCAGCTCGGTGCCGTTGCGCAGCACACCGACGAGGTCGCGCAGCTCGTCCAGCGCGAAGACGCCTTCGCGGCGGATGTCCTCGGCCGCCGCCCGCACCGGCTCCTCGTGCGACGTCACGCCGAGCGCCCCCGCGTGCAGCACCATCAGGCTGAGCCGGTGCGTGACGACGTCGTGCATCTCGCCCGCCAGCCGCCGCCGTTCCTCCGCGCGCGCCCGCTCGGCGAGCAGGTGCTGCTCGCGCTCGGCGCGTTCCGCGCGGTCCCGCAGCGATCGCAGCAGCTGGCGCCGCGCCTCGCCGTACAGCCCGAGCATCGCCGGCAGCGTGGTGCTGAGCAACGCGAACGGCGTGGTGCTCCAGCTCGGCACCCACGGCCGCGCGGCGATCAGCGTGAGGATCCCGGCCAGCCAGAGGACGGTCCGCCGGTCCAGCAGCCGCGGCAGCTGCGACAGCAGGACCGGGCTGATCGTCGGCACCGTCGTCAGGGCGAGCTGGCGCACCGGCACGAGCAGACCGGGGGTGAACAGGTCCGACGCCAGCATCAGGCCCGCCGCCGCGACGACGAACCAGGCGACCTGCCGCGGGAACCGGAACAGCAGCACCAGGGAGAAGTCGCAGACCAGCTGCAGCGCCAGCCCGGCCGCCGGGCCGAGCGGCCCGGTCGTGGCCTCGCCCAGCGCGTAGAGCAGGACGTTCAGGCCCGCGAACGCGAACGCCGCCAGGAACAGCCAGAAGACGTCGGCGCGGCTCGGCCACCACGGCCGCCTGGTGCTGGTCACGCGGCCACGGTAACCGCTCGCGGAGGCCGCCGCGCCGGATGCGCAACCAAAGTTGCGCACCGGTCCGCGGGCCGCAACTTTCGTCGCCGTGATCACCTTCCTTGCCCCGTTCCGGCGGGGGCCCCGATCCGGTGGAGTGGGCGAACCACAGCGAGGGAGGCAACCGTGGTGACTGTCCAAACGCGACCGCCGGCGACGACCGTGGCGTTCGCCCGCGGCCCGGTGCTGGCGATCGCCGGCCTCGCCGGGCTCGCGCTGCTGCTGACCAGCGGGCGCTACGCCGGCGGGTTCGACGAGCTCTACTTCCTGGTGGCTGGTCGAAATCACCTGAGCTGGGGGTATTTCGACCAGCCACCCCTCATCCCGGCGCTGGCCGCGGCGATGGACTGGATCGCGCCGGACTCGCTCGTCGTGCTGCGGCTGCCGATGACCCTGGCCGCGGCCGCGGGGGTGCTCGTCACGGCGCTGATCGCGCGTGAGTTCGGTGGCGGCCGGGGCGCGCAGGCGATGGCGGCGGCGTGCTACGCGACGTCCGGCATCGTGATCGTCAGCCACTGGATCGGGACCTACGTGCTGGACCCGTTCCTGTGGACGGTCGTCGCCTGGCTGCTCGTCCGCTGGACCCGCACCCGCCGCGACGGCCTGCTCGTCTGGGCCGGCGTCGTGACGGCGGTGTCGCTGGAGACGAAGTTCCTGATTCCGGCCCTGTGGGCGGCGGTGCTGCTCGCCGCGCTGGTGGTCGGGCCGAGGGACCTGCCCCGGCGCCCGAAGCTCTGGCTGGGCGCGGCGATCGCCGCCGTGGTCACGGTGCCGACGTTGATCTGGCAGGCCGCGCACGGCTGGCCCTACACCCACATGAGTGAAGTCGTCGCCGCGGAGTTCCCGGGCTACGGCCCGTGGGTGCGCGACGGGCTGCTCGGCGCCGGGATCGGCGTCGGCGTGGTGGCCCTGCTTTACGGCGTCTGGCGGCTGTTGCGGTCGGCGGAGCTGCGGCCGTACCGCTACCTCGGCGTCGCCCTGATCCTCGTGGCGCTGGCCGTGGTCGCGACGCAGGGGCGGTCCTACTACCTGATGGGCTGCTACGCCGTGCCGTTCGCGGCCGCCGCGACCGACCTGACCCGGCGGAACCTGGTGCGCTGGTGGAAGGTCGTGGCGTGGCCGGTGTTCGTGCTCTCGGCCGTCGTCACGCTCGTCGCGCTGCCGGTGTGGCCGGCCTCGGCGCGGACGTCGGTCGGGCCGTTCTCCCTCGGCAGCTCGTTCGCGCAGGGGGAGCTGCCGCAGCAGGAGCTGGCGAAGCTGATCGGGCAGACGTACGCCGCGCTGCCGCCGGCGACCCGGGCCCGGACGGCGGTGTACGCCGAGATCTACCCGTTCGCGGCGGTGACCGAGTTCTACGGGGCGCCGTACGGCATCCACACCGTCTACAGTGGACACCGGGCGTACTGGTACTTCGGGCCGCCGCCGGAGTCGGCCGACACGGTGCTGTTCGCCGGGTTCGACCCGGGGCTGCTGCGGCCCCACTTCGCGCACGAGACCCAGGTGGTCGACGGGCTGCTGTGGCGCTACGACGGCCGGAACGCGCCGTGGTCGCGGATCTGGCCCCAGCTGAACCGGCAGTGAGAGGAAATGATGAGCACTTTGTCCTTGCCCGCCCAGGCTTACCTGCTCGCGTGTGACACCGGCCGCGACCGGCTGCCGCGCCGTCAGGGGGTCGCGCTACTGGTGCGCGCGGCGGCGCTGACGGACCTGGTCCTGCGCGGGCTGGTCGTCGACGGCGACGGGCGGCCCGTGGTCACCGGCGCGGCCGGCACCGGCCACCTCGTGCTCGACGACCTGCTGGGCGACCTCGCCACGGACCCGCACCGCAAGTGGCGCGGCTGGGTCCGCCGCGACGCCCGGGCCACGCTCCAGTCCCTGGAGGCCCAGCTCGACGCGGCGGGCACGATCACGCTGAAGACGTCGCACGTGCTGGGGTTGTTCCCGCGCCGCCGCCCGGTGGTCCGCGACCGCGCGGAAGCGGCCCGGCTGCACGAGGTCGTGGCGGCCGCCCTGCGGGGCCGCGAACCGGCGTCCCGGGTCGACCCGGGCGCCGCGGCGCTGACGTCGCTGGCCGCGGCGGTGGAGCTGCGCACGGTCGTCTCGCGCCGCGACGCCCGCCACCACAAGGCCCGGCTCGCGGAACTGGAGGAGCGCGCGGGAGCGGCGGTCCCCGCGCTGCGCAAGGTGGTCCGCGAGCTGAAGGCGGCCCGCGCCGCGGCGATCTCGGCGGCCGCCTCGTCCGGCAGCAGCGGCTGACGCCGTGTCGACCCCCTGATCACGCGTGTCGACCCGGCAATCACGCGAGTCGACCTCCCAGTCACGCGTGTCGGCCGTTCGATCGCTCGAGGGGTGTGATCGAACGCCCGACACACGTGATCGGAGCGTCGACACACGTGATCGGAGGGTCGACTCGCGTGATTGGAGGGTCGACACGACTTCGGCGGCGGCCGAAGTGTGGCGGACCTAGGTTCGGGGCATGGACGAATTCCGTGCGCTGCACGTCCCCGGTACCCCGCTCCTGCTGCCGAACGCCTGGGAGTTCGGCGTCGGCGCCCACCTCGTCGCGCAGGGGTTCCGCGCGCTCGGGACGACCAGTCTCGGCGTGTCCGCGGCGGCGGGGGAGCCGGACGGCGCGCCGTCGACGCGGGACACGACCGTCGCGCTGGCCGCCCGGCTGGCCCGGCTCGACGCGCTGGTCAGCGTCGACATCGCCGACGGCTTCAGCGCGGACCCGGCCGCGGTCGCCGACCTGGCCGAAGAACTCGCCGCGGCGGGCGCGGTCGGCGTCAACCTCGAGGACGGCCGGGCCGACGGCTCCCTCGCCCCGGTCGACGTCCAGGCTGCCCTGGTCGCGGCGGTGAAGGAGCGGACGCCGAGGCTGTTCGTCAACGCCCGCACCGACACCCACTGGGCGGGCGACCGCTCGGTGGCCGAAGCCGAGACGCGGGCGCGGGCGTACGCCGCGGCGGGCGCGGACGGCGTCTTCGTGCCCGGCCTCGCCGCGCCGGCCGACGTCGAGCGGATCGTCGCCGTCGGGGTGCCGCTCAACCTGCTGTTCCTGCCCGGCAAGGTCACCCTGGCCGGGCTGGCGGAGCTGGGCGTCGCGCGGGTCAGCCTGGGCTCGCTGCCCTACCGGATGGCCCTGGCCGCGGCGGCCGAGACGGCGCTCGCGGTGCGCGACGGCCGTGACCTTCCCCTCACTCCGCCGTCCTACGCCGACGTCACCGCGTTCCTGTGAGAACCGGATCTGCTTGGCTCGGGGACATGCACGCCTTCGGAGCCGACTTCGCCGTCCCGTCCGGGTACCTGAACACGCCGAGCATGGGCATCCCGCCCGCGCCGGTCGCCGCGGCCGTGGCCGGGTCGGTCGAGAACTGGCGGACCGGCGCGAGCCGGCCGGCGGACTTCGACGAGGTCGTCGCGCGGTCGCGGGCCGGGTTCGCCCGGCTGCTCGGGGTCGACGCCGGGCGCGTCGCGATCGGCGCGTCGGCGTCGCAGCTGATCGCCAACGTCGCCGCCGCGCTGCCCGCCGGCACCCGCGTACTCGCCGCCGAGGGCGACTTCACCAGCGTGACCTTCCCGTTCGCGGCGAACCCGGGCGTCACCGTCACCGAGGTGCCGCTCGACGACCTCGCCGCGCGGGTCGAGGGGCACGACGTCGTCGCGGTGAGCGTCGTCCAGTCCGCGGACGGCCGGATCGCCGACCTCCCCGCGCTGCGGGCCGCGGCCGAGGCCGCCGGCGCGGCGGTGCTGCTCGACGCGACCCAGGCCGCGGGCTGGCTGCCGCTGGACGTCGCCTGGGCCGACTGGGTCGTCGCGGCGGGCTACAAGTGGCTGCTCGCGCCGCGTGGCTGCGCGTGGCTGGCGGTGCGCCCGGACGCCCAGGACCGCACCCGCGCGGTCGCGGCCAACTGGTACGCGGGGGAGGAGCCGTGGGCCACCGTCTACGGCCTCCCGCTGCGGCTGGCCGGCGACGCCCGCGCGTTCGACCTGTCACCCGTCTGGCTGGCCCAGGTGGGTGCGGCCGCCGCGCTGGAGTACCTCGGCGGGCTCGACCTCGCCCAGGTCGCCGCCCACGACGTCGGCCTGGCCGACACGCTGCTGGAGAAGCTCGGCCGGCCGCCGCGGGGGAGCGCGATCGTGTCGCTCGAAGCCGACCCCGGACGGGTGGCCGCGGCCGGGATCGTCTCCGGGTTGCGCAACGGCAAGGTGCGGGTCGGCTTCCACCTCCACAACACCGCTGACGACGTCGAACGCGTCTTACACGCATTCGAGTGAACAGCTCAGCGGGCGTGAACTACCGTATGGCGTCGTGGTTGGTGCGCATTTCACCCCAGGCCCGTCCGACACGGCCCCGCTGGGCGCGGTTCCCCCGCAGCCCCGCCCGCCCGTGCCCGGACCACCGAAGCGTGACACCCGGACCCTGGCACTCAGGGGCGCCGGGCTGGTCGCGATCGCCGTGATCTCCGGGCTGCTCTGGTTCCTGATCCGGCACGACTCGACGCCGGACGAGCCGACGGCACAGCCGCCGGCCCACAGCACCGGGAAGTACACGTTCACGCCCGTCGCCGGGCCGGTGCGCTCCACCGACTGCGTCGCGAAGTCCTACGGCAAGACCAAGGACTTCTTCCAGGACAGCCCGTGCCAGTCGCTGGTCCGCGCGCTGTACACGACGGAGTCGGGCGGCGCGAAGGCGCTGGTGTCGGTGGTGCTGGTGGGATTGCCGGACTCGACGAAGGCGAAGGCGCTGAAGGCGCTGACCGAGCAGGACGGCACCGGCAACGTCACCGACCTGGTCCGGGACAAGACGTTCGCCGGCGCCGGCACCCCGAGCGTGAGCGGCGCCGACGCGGCGTACGCGTCCCGGGTCGAGGGCACGAACGTGACGATCGTGCTGGGCGACTTCTACGACAAGCACCAGGACAAGGCGCTGATCGACAAGATCGCCGAGGACGCGCTGCGCCTGTCGGCCGACTTCGGCTGAGCCGCACTGCTTCGAATGTCCTGAAGGGCACCCTCAGGGACGTCGTGTCCCTGAGGGTGCCCTTCAGGGCGTCGGAGGGTCAGCTCGCCTGGCCGGGCATGGCCACCGCCGCCGGCTTCTCGCCGGCTTCGGAACGCCACGGCGTCCCGCGCCGCGAGGCCGCCACCAGCGCGTGCAGCGCCGTCTTGCGCAGGCCTGCGTCGTCGGTGTGGTTCACCACGGCCAGCCACGCCGACGCGCAGTCGGCCTCCGCCGTCGCGACGACCAGCGCGGCCGACGCCGTGTCGGTCACCGGCTTCTTCGGGTTGTACGCCGCCTCGGGCGCGACCGGGGTCGCCCCGGCGCCCGCGAGCATCGTCTGCAGCAGGTCGCGGCGCAGCGCGTGTTCGGCGACGCCGCCCTTCTCCGCCTCCCCGAAGTCGGCCGGCAGGAACGCGCCGACCAGGCCGTACACCCAGACCGCGGCGTGCTCGGCGGCGAGCGCCTGCTGCAGCGGGTCGACGGCTTCGGCGGGGACGCCGCCGGGCGGGGCGGCCGCGGCGGGGGCGTCCTCGCCCGGGCCCAGCGCCGGGGTGATGCGCTGCAGCGCCGCGCAGCCCGCGGCGATCGCCGCGACCATCCCGGCGCGGTAGCGCGGCAGGCCGCCGACGAGGTCCTCGGCCTGCTTGCGCGCGGTGGCCAGCCGCTCCTTCAGGTCGCTCAGCGCCGCCGCGGCCGGTGGCGTCGCCGCCGACGACGGTTTGGGCCGGTTCAGCCGGTCCACTTCGGACTTCAGGGCGGCCGCGTGCGCCGCGCGCGCGTCGGCGAGCTGGCCGGCGGCGTCGGCGTCCTTGCCCTTGGCCAGGGCACGCGCCGCCGCGGCGTCCGCGTCGGCGGCGGCCAGGAGCGGCTGCAGCGGGTCGGGGCTTTCGTCGTAGCCGGGCCCGCAGGCGGCCAGCGGCACGGCCAAAGCGGCCACCGCCCCGAAGCGGAGGGCGGCACGGCGGGTCAGCTCGGTCGGTCTTCCGGTCACGTCGGCCCATCCTGCCAGGCCCCGGGGCGGGCCCGCCGCTCGCGCGTGGTGACAGGGCGACCGGATAAGCTGGTCCACCACCGACCCGTTCCCCCACCCCCACCCCGACCGAGGAGAGCCCCACGTGCCAGGAGAACTCGCCAGCCGGCTTCAGCCGATAGTGGCCGAAGCCGTCACCGCCGCGGGTTTCGACCTCGATTCGTTCGAGGTCCAGCAGGCCGGCCGGCGGCAGCTGGTCAAGGTCGTCGTCGACTCCGACGACGGCATCGGGCTGGACGAGGTCGCCGAGGTCAGCCGCAAGGTGGCGGCGGCGCTCGACGAGAACGAGCACGTGCTCGCGAGCGCGTACACGCTGGAGGTCACCTCGCCGGGCATCGAGCGCCCGCTGACCCAGCAGCGGCACTGGCGGCGCGCGCGGTTCCGCTTGGTCAAGGTCACCCCGGTCGACGGCGAGGCCTTCGTGGGCCGGGTCGGTCACGCGGGCGCGGACGCCGCCCGCCTCCTCGCCGACGGCGAGCTCCGCGACGTCCGCTACGCCCAGGTGGCGAAGGCGGTCGTCGAGATCGAGTTCAAGCAGCCGCCCGCCGAGGATCTGAAACTGCTCGACGACGACGCGTCCGGTCTGACCGGCGCCGGTCAGGCCGAGACCGAGAAAACGGAGAAGGGGTCGAAGTGAACGTCGACATCGCCGCACTGAGGGCGATCGAACGGGACAAGGACATCCCCTTCGAAACGGTGATCGAGGCCATCGAGACGGCCTTGCTCACCGCGTACAAGCACACCGAAGGGCACCAGCCGCACGCCCGCATCGACATCGACCACAAGTCCGGCCTGGTGCGCGTGCTCGCGCGCACGCTGACCCACGACGGCGAGACCGACGAGGAGTGGGACGACACCCCCGAGGGGTTCGGCCGGATCGCCGCCACCACCGCGCGCCAGGTCATCCTGCAGCGGCTGCGTGACGCCGAGCACGAGAAGACCTTCGGCGAGTTCTCCACCAAGGAGGGCGAGATCGTCGCCGGCGTCATCCAGCGCGACGCCCGCGCCAACGCGCGCGGCATGGTCGTGGTCCAGGTGGGTGACACCGAGGGCGTGCTGCCGTCGGCGGAGCAGGTGGCCGGGGAGTCCTACGAGCACGGCAGCCGGATCAAGGCGTACGTGGTCACCGTCGCGCGCGGCAACCGCGGCCCGCAGATCACGCTCTCGCGCTCGCACCCCAACCTCGTGCGCAAGCTGTTCGCGCTGGAGGTCCCGGAGATCGCCGACGGGACGGTCGAGATCGCCGCCGTGGCGCGCGAGCCGGGACACCGCACGAAGATCGCGGTGAAGTCCACCGTGGCGGGCGTGAACGCCAAGGGCGCCTGCATCGGCCCGGTCGGCGCGCGCGTGCGCAACGTGATGAGCGAGCTGGCCGGCGAGAAGATCGACATCATCGACTACTCGGAGGACCCGGCCCGGTTCGTGGGGAATGCCCTGTCCCCGGCGAAGGTTGTTTCCGTACGGGTCATGGACGAGCGGGGCAAGACCGCCCGCGTCGTGGTGCCGGACTTCCAGCTGTCGCTGGCGATCGGCAAGGAGGGCCAGAACGCCCGCCTCGCCGCCCGTCTGACCGGCTGGCGGATCGACATCCGCAGCGATGCCGCGCCGGTGGACGACGAGGGTGATCAAGACCACGCCGGTCCGTCGCGGCCCGCCGCGACAACCGGTTCGGCTGAGTGAAGGTCGAAGCGGTAGACTCTGGAGTGGTTCGAAGCCCGCGGCGGGTAGCCGAGCGCCAGTCCCACCGAGAATCCCCGGTGCGGACTTGTGTCGGTTGCAAGCGGCGGGCCTTGATCGGTGAGCTGCTGCGCGTGGTCGCGGTGGCCGGACGGGTGGTCGTCGACGGACGTCGTCGGCTCCCGGGCCGGGGGGCGTGGTTGCACCCCGACGCGGACTGTCTGGCCAAAGCCGAACGGCGGCGGGCTTTCCCGAGGGCCTTGCGGGCCCCGGGAGCGCTCGACGTCCGGGAGGTCCGCGGGTACGTCGAGTACGCCACGCATCACGAAGCCGGGACGTCCCCGGCTCCGCGAGGAACGAAGGAAGCAGGTCGACCCGTCATGAGTCAGCCGTGAAGCTGAAGCCATGAACGCGAGACAATAAGGACGAGGTCAGCGGGTTTCCCGCCTGGCCTCCCCTAGATGAGGAGAGCTGTGCCAGGCAAGGCCCGCGTACACGAGCTCGCTAAGGAGCTCGGCATCACCAGCAAGGACGTGCTCGCCAAGTTGAAGGAACAGGGCGAATTCGTCAAATCCGCGTCGTCCACGGTCGAGGCGCCCGTCGCCCGCCGGCTGCGCGACGCGTATGCGCCCAAGGGCGCCAAGAAGCCCGGCCCGACCCCCGGTCCGTCGGCGCGCCCGGGACCCCCGGCCGCCAAGCCGGGCGCTCCCGCGCCGAAGCCCGCGACGCCCGCTCCCCAGCAGCAGGCACCCGTCGTGCAGGCCGCCCCCGCGGCGGCCCCGCAGCAGCAGGCCCCGGCCTCGAAGCCGGCCGCCGCACCGGGCAACCGCCCGGCCGGTCCCGGCCCCCGGCCCGGCCCGCGTCAGCAGCCGGCCGCGCCCGCTCCGCAGGAGCAGGTCCCGGCGGCCAAAGCCGAAGCGCCGGCCGCACCCCCCAAGCAGGAGACCCCGGCCGCGCCCGCTCCGCAGGGCAACACCGGTTCGGTCGTCCCGCCGAAGCCGCAGGGCCCCAAGCCCGGCGGTCCCAAGCCCGGTCCGCGCACCCCGCGGGTCGGCAACAACCCGTTCGGTGTCGGTTCCGGCGCCCCGCCGCGCCCGCAGGGCCCGCGTCCCGGTGGCGGCGGCCAGGGCGGCGACACCCGCCCGCCGCGTCCCGGTGGGACCGGTGGCGGCGGTGACCGTCCGGCTCCGCGTCCCGGTGGCGGCGCCGGTGGCAACCGGCCGAGCCCGGGCAACATGCCCCCGCGGCCGAACCCCGGCATGATGCCGGGCCGTACGCAGCGCCCGGCCGGTCCCGGTGGCGGCGCTCGCGGTGGTCCCGGTGGCGGTGCCCGTGGCGGCCCCGGTGGCGGCGCTCGTGGCGGTCCCGGTGGCGGCGGCGGCGGCGGTTTCCGCGGCGGTCCCGGTGGTGGCGGCGGTGCCGGTGGCGGCTTCCGTCCCGGTGGCGGCGGCGGTGCCGGCGGTGGTTTCCGTCCCGGTGGCGGCGGCCCCGGTGCCGGTGCCCCGGCCGGTGGCGGCGGCGGTTTCCGCGGTGGCGGCGGCCGTGGTGGCCCCGGTGGCCGTGGCGGCACGGCGGGTGCCTTCGGGCGTCCGGGTGGTCCCTCGCGCAAGGGTCGCAAGTCGAAGCGGCAGAAGCGCCAGGAGTACATGGACAACATGCAGGCGCCCAGCGTCGGCGGCGTCCGCTTGCCCAAGGGGCAGGGCGAGACGATCCGGCTGCCGCGTGGCGCTTCGCTGACCGACTTCGCCGAGAAGATCGACGCCAACCCGGCTTCGCTGGTGCAGGTGCTCTTCCACCTCGGCGAGATGGTCACCGCGACGCAGTCCGTGTCGGACGACATCCTCGAGCTGCTCGGCGGCGAAATGAACTACCACGTTCAGGTCGTCAGCCCCGAGGAGGAGGACCGCGAGCTGCTGGAGACCTTCGACATCACCTACGGCGACGACGCGGGTGGCGAAGAGGATCTGCAGGTCAGGCCGCCGGTCGTGACCATCATGGGTCACGTCGACCACGGTAAGACCCGGCTGCTCGACACGATCCGGAAGACGAAGGTCCGCGAGAGCGAGGCCGGCGGCATCACGCAGCACATCGGTGCGTACCAGATCGAGACCGAGCTCGAAGGCAACCCGCGCCTGATCACCTTCATCGACACCCCGGGCCACGAGGCGTTCACCGCCATGCGTGCCCGTGGTGCCAACTCGACCGACATCGCGGTGATCGTGGTGGCGGCCGACGACGGTGTGATGCCGCAAACGGTCGAGGCGATCAACCACGCGCAGGCCGCCAAGGCCCCGATCGTGGTTGCGATCAACAAGATTGACAAGGAAGGCGCGAACCCGGACAAGATCCGGCAGCAGCTGACCGAGTACAACCTCGTGGCCGAGGAGTACGGCGGCGACACGATGTTCGTCGAGATCTCCGCGCGGCAGAACATCAACATCGACGGTCTGCTCGAGGCGATCCTGCTGACCGCCGACGCCGCTCTGGACCTCCGGGCCAACCCGGACATGGAGGCCCAGGGTGTCGCGATCGAGGCGCACCTCGACCGCGGCCGCGGCCCGGTGGCCACCGTCCTGGTCCAGCGCGGCACGCTGCGTGTCGGTGACTCGGTCGTGGCGGGTGACGCCTACGGCCGCGTCCGCCGGATGGTCGACGAGCACAACGTCGACGTCACCGAAGCGCTGCCGTCGCGTCCCGTCCAGGTCATCGGGTTCACCTCGGTGCCGGGTGCGGGCGACACCTTCCTGGTGGTCGACGAGGACCGCGTCGCCCGGCAGATCGCCGAGCGCCGTTCCGCTCGTACGCGCAACGCGCTCAACGCGTCGCGCCGCAAGCGGGTCAGCCTCGAGGACCTCGACTCCGCCTTGAAGGAGACGAACAGCCTCAACCTGATCATCAAGGGTGACAACTCGGGTACCGTCGAGGCCCTCGAGGCGTCGCTGCTGCAGCTGGACGTCGGCGACGACGTCGAGCTGAACGTGGTGCACCGCGGTGTCGGTGGCGTGACCGAGTCGGACATCGACCTGGCGACCGCGTCCGACGCGATCGTCCTCGGGTTCAACGTCCGCGCCCAGGGCAAGGCGACCGAGCGGGCCACCCGCGAGGGCGTCGACGTCCGGTACTACACGGTCATCTACCAGGCGATCGACGAGATCGAGCAGGCCCTCAAGGGCATGCTCAAGCCCGAGTACGAAGAGGTCGAGCTGGGCCGCGCGGAGGTTCGCGAGGTCTTCAAGTCCTCCAAGATCGGCACGATCGCGGGTTGCCTGGTCATGTCCGGCGAGATCCGGCGCAACGCGCGCGCCCGGCTGCTGCGCGACGGCACTGTCGTCGCGGAGAACCTGCCGGTCAGCTCGCTGCGGCGGTTCAAGGACGACGTGGTCGAGGTCCGCGAGGGCTACGAGTGCGGTCTGACGCTCGGTTCGTACGGCGACCTCAAGGTCGGCGACTCGATCGAGACGTACGAGCAGCGCGAGAAGCCCCGCGCGTAAGGCGTCCGGTCCCGGGGGTGCGGTTTCGGCCGCACCCCCGGGGCTTTCGCTTCCTACTCTTACAACACCACCATTGCCTATGTACGTCGGAGCTCTTGAGCTCGACATCCTGCTCGGCGACGTCCATTCGCTGAAGCAGAAGCGATCCGTGGTCCGGCCGGTGCTGGCCGAGGTGCGCAAGCGCTTCGCCGTGTCGGTTGCCGAAGCCGGTCACACCGACCTGCACCGGCGGACCCTCATCGGGGTGGCCGTGGTCGCCGAAGGTGGCGAGCACGTCCGTGACGTGCTCGACTCGTGCGAGCGCTACGTGGCGAGCAGGCCGGAGTTCGAACTGCTCTCCGCCCACCGCCGGCTGCTCGGCCCAGACGACTGATTTTCTCGAGGAGAAAGACATGGCTGATCCTGCTCGGGCCCGCAAGCTCGCCAAGCGGATCTCGCAGATCGTGGCGTCCGCGATCGAGCACGAGGTCAAGGACTCCCGGCTGGACTACGTGACCGTCACGGACACTAAGGTCACCGGCGACCTGCACGACGCCACGGTGTACTACACGGTGCTCGGCGAGAAGCTGGACATCCCCCCGGACTTCGCCGGTGCCGCCGCCGCGCTCGAATCGGCGCGCGGCATGCTCCGCACGATGGTCGGGCAGGCCACCGGGGTGCGCTACACCCCGACCCTGACGTTCGTGGCCGACACGATCCCCGAAGAGTCGAAGCGCATCGAGGCCTTGCTCGAAAAGGCCCGTGAGGCCGACGCGGAGGTCGCGCGGCGGTCGGCGGGAGCCCAGCACGCGGGCGAACCCGACCCGTACAAGGCCCCCCGCGAAACCGAGGACGAAGACGAGCCGGCGGCGGAGGAGAGCCGGGGCTGACCCGGTGCTCTCCCGTCGCGGCCTGCTCGCCGGCAGCGCACTCGCGCTGCTGGCGGGCTGTTCGTCGGCCCCCTCGGGCCCGCCGCCCGGCCCGCCCGCGACGGCACCGCCGACCGGCCCGACGCCGCTGAGCGCGCCCGTCACCGTGCAGCGAATGCACTCCGCGGCCCGCGGCACCGACGTCGAGCTGGTCCTGATCACCCCCGGCGGCGTCCCGGCCTCGGGCCTGCCGGTGTGCCTGGCCCTGCACGGCCGCGGCGCCCGCGCCCGGACGTTCCTCGACCTCGGCGTCCCCGAGGCCCTCACCAAGGCCGTGCGCGCGGGTGTCCCGCCGTTCGCGATCGCCGCACCCGACGGTGACCACTACTGGGTGAACGTCGGGAAGAACGACGACCCGCAGCGGATGCTGTCCGAAGAACTCCCCGCCTGGCTCTCCCAGCGCGACCTCAAGGCGCCCGCGGCGGTGTTCGGCATCTCGATGGGCGGCTTCGGCGCCCTCCGCTTCGCCCGCGCCCACCCGGACCTGAAGGCGACGGCCGTGGCGAGCGCGGCCCTGTTCGTCAGCTGGCCGGACGCCCGCGCCCGCAAGGTGTTCGCCGACGAGGCCGGCTGGCGCGCGGAGGAACCGCTGCTGCACGCGGCGGACGTCCGGGGCGCGAACCTGGGTGTGTGGTGCGGTGAGTCCGACCCGTTCCTGGGCGCCGACCGCAAGCTGGTGAACGCGGTCTCGCCGGCCGTGGCGCGGTTCTCGCCGGGAAAGCACGAAGACGCCTACTGGCGCGGTGTCCTGCCCGACGTGCTGGAGTTCGCCGGGCGGCGCATCACCCCAGCTGGCTGATGCGCACCATGTTGCCCGCCGGGTCGCGGAACGCGCAGTCGCGGACGCCGTAGGGCTGGTCCATCGGTTCCTGGACGACGTCGGCGCCGCTCGCCTGGACCTGGTCGAACGTGCCCGCCAGGTCCGAGGACGCGAGCACGATCGACGCGTAGCTGCCCTTGGCCATCAGCTCGGCGATCGTGCGGCGCTCGTCGTCGGTCAGGCCCGGGTCGGCGGCCGGCGGGTGCAGCACGATCGACGTGTGCGGCTGGTCGGCCGGGCCGACCGTGATCCAGCGCATGTCCCCGTACCCCACGTCGTTGCGCACCTCGAAGCCCAGCGCGTCGCGGTAGAACGCGAGCGACTTCTCCGGGTCTTCGGCGGGGAGGAACGTGTGCTGGATGATGAGGTTCATGCTGCTCACGATAGGTGCGAGCGGGTGGGCGTCGCTTCTCGATTCCTGATCGGCCGCATGACCTGCTTGGCCAGGCAGGTGGGGATGCCCTCGCCGTCGCCGGCCGCCAGTCGCTTGTAGGCGCTGGGCGAGATGCCGACCAGCTCGGAGAACCGCGTGCTGAACGTCCCGAGCGACGAGCAGCCGACCGCGAAGCAGACCTCCGTCACCGAGAGATCACCCCGCCGCAGCAGGGTCATGGCCCGCTCGATGCGCCGGGTCATCAGGTAGCTGTAGGGCGACTCGCCGAAGGCGGCGCGGAACTCCCGGCTCAGGTGGCCCGCCGAGAGGTGGACGCCGCGCGCCAGCGCCTCGACGTCCAGCGGCTGCGCGTAGTCCCGGTCGATCCGGTCGCGGACGCGGCGCAGCAGCACGAGTTCGCGCAGGCGCGCGTCCGATTTGCCGGTCACGCACTCAGCATGCCCGCTCGATCGCGTCACCGCAAAGGCGGCCGCCGAGCGAACAGGATCGCTTGCGGAACGTCATCATCGGGGTCCAGCAGCCACTCCGCCTCGATCTCGAACCCCGCGTCGCGGGCGAGCGCGCCCACCCGTTCCGGGGGCCGGCGGTGGACGTGGACCTTCATCGGGTGGCCGCCGTAGCCCTGGGTCTTCAGCGTGGCCGAGTCGCCGACGTGGTAGCCGATCACCAGCCGGCCGCCCGGGCGCAGCACCCGGTGGAAGTGGCCCAGCACGCCGGGGACCGCGTCGTCCGGGACGTGGATCAGCGACCAGAACGCGAGCACCCCCGCGACGGAGGCGTCCGGGCGGGGCAGGTCCGTCATCGAGCCCACCTCGAACCGAATGCCCGGGTAGGCCTCGCGGGCCAGCTCGATCATCGACGGCGAGAGGTCGACGCCGGACGCGTCGAGGCCGAGGGAAACCAGGTGGGCGGTGAAGTGCCCCGGGCCGCAGCCGACGTCCACGACCGGGCCGTCGGCCCGCTCGGCGAACAGCGCGAGCGCCGCCCGCAGGTACGGCTGGGTCGTGACGGCGTCGCGCACGATGCCGGCGTAGCTCGACGCCACCGTGTCGTACGACGTGCGCGTGTCCGCGAGCCAGCCGGTCACGGCAGCGGGTGGGCGGCCGGGGCCCGCAGGCCGTCGAGGACCAGGGCGAGCCCGCGCCGCCAGTCCGGGGTCGCCGTCGCCGCCGCGAACACCACGGCGAGGTCCACGGTGCGGAAGTCCGGCCGCAGCGCGCCGGCGTCCTGCGCCCGCTTGACGATCCGGTCCATCCGGGAACCGTTGGCGCGCTTGGCTTTTTCGAGACCCGAGGCCGGGTCGAACGTCCGCGAGCACACTTCGGTGAAACCGCGGTCGGTCACCTGCATCCGCACCGAGCGCTCGAGGTAGAGCACGAAGCCGTCCCACGGGTCCGCGCACGCGAGGGCCTCGTCGCTGATCGCCTGCGCTTGTTCCAGCGTCGGCAGGAACGCGGCTTCGACGAGGTCGGCACGGGTCGGGAAGCGGTTGTAGAGCGTGCCGATCGCGACCTCGGCGCGGCGGGCGATCTCGTCCAGCGGGGCGTCGACGCCCTTGGCGCCGAACACCGCCCGCGCGGCCGCCACCAGCGCCTCGCGGTTGCGCCGGGCGTCCGCGCGCAAGGGGCGCTGCTCCACCGTCACGGTTGGTGAGTGTAGCCGCCGGCGCCGCTTCCCGATCGGAACCTCGCACAGACCACGCCCGGGGGCCACCGGGAGCACAATGGGGTGAGCGGGCTCGGTCCGCGCCGAGGCGGGCAGACGAGGGAGGTCGGTACATGCACTCCGATCTGACCCCGTCGGGCCGCACCGGGGTCCTCCTCGTCGGCACCCGCGGGCCGCACGGTCCCGGGGAGGTGCTGATCCGGATCCGGGGCGGGCTGGAAACCTTCCTGGCCTGGTCCGACACGGCGCTGCCAAGGGGGACGACCGTGCTGGTCGTCGAAACCCGGGGCCGGCGCACGGTCGACGTCGTGGCGTGGGACGTCCCGGAAAGCACCGCGGAACCCACGCCGGAAACCACTTCCTAGTGTTCGTCTAAGGACAGTCGATGTTCGGTTATCGCGTGCCGGCCCCCAACGAGGCGATGCTCATTTCGGGCGGCAAGAGCAGCAAGGGCGCGTCGCCGTTCCGGGTCGTCACCGGCCACGGCGCTTTTGTCATGCCGGTGTTCCGGAAAGTCCGGTTCCTGACGCTTTCGATGTGTGAAGCCGAAGTGACCGAAGTGTGTGTGACGAAACAGGCCATCGCCCTGACCGTGCGGGCGGTGATCGCGTTCAAGGTCGGCAACGACACCGAGAGCATCGTCAACGCCGGCCAGCGGTTCCTCTCCGACCAGGACCAGATGTCCGTGCTGACCGGCCGGATCTTCTCCGGTCACCTGCGCTCGATCATCGGGTCGATGACGGTCGAGGAGATCATCACCGAGCGGCAGAAGCTGGCCACCGAGGTACTGGACGGCTCGGCGGTGGAAATGGCGAAGATCGGCCTTTCCGTCGACGCGCTGCAGATCCAGTCGATCGACGACATGAAGCTCGGCTACATCGCCGCGATGGCCGCGCCGCACAATGCCGCCATCCAGCGGGACGCCCAGATCGCCCAGGCCGTGGCGAACAAGAAGGCGGCCGAGGCCGAGCAGGAGTCGCAGCGGACGCAGGCGGCGTACGTCCGGCAGACGTCGATCGTGCAGGCGCAGTACCGCGCCGAGGTCGAGGCGGCTCAGGCCGAGGCGTCGCAGGCGGGGCCGCTCGCGCAGGCGAAGGCGCAGCAGGAGGTCATCGACGCGCGGACCGTGCTGGCCGAGCGCGAGGCCGAGCTGCGCCAGCAGCAGCTGGTGGCCGAGGTCATCAAGCCGGCCGACGCGGAGGCCGAGCGGATCCGCATCCTGGCCGTGGCCGACGCCGAGAAGATGCGCGTGCAGGCGGAAGCGGCGGCGTCGAACAACCGCGTCGCGCTCGACCGGATGCTCATCGACCAGCTGCCGCTGATCGTCAAGGAGGCCGGGCGCGGCCTGGCCGGCGCGAACGTCAACATCCTCAACGGCGCCGACGGCCTGGGCGAGATGGCCGCGGGCCTGGTCGGCCAGGGACTGTCCATCCTGGACTCGGTGAAGCGCGGGCTGGGCGCCTCGCCGGCCCCCGCGCCCGCGGTTTCCCCGGAGAGCAACGGAAAAGCCATCACCGCGAAGCCGGGCGAAGTGACCCAGTCTTGAACCATTCCTGAACCGGTTCCGCGGGCCCGAGCGGCGACGGGCCCGCGGCACCCGGGTCACTTGCGGGGCAGCCCCTGCGGGTTGATCTCCGAGGCCGGCAGCCCTTCCGACGTCAGGTTCCAGCGCTTGAGGACCTCGGCGTACCGGCCGTTCTTGATCACCGTGTCCAGCGCCTGCTGCAGGGCGTTCACGAGGCCGTTGCCCTTCTTGGTCATCGCCGCGATGTCGGCCTCGATCGTGCCGCCGCCGGACACCGAGCCGACGATCTTCGTCTTGCCCTCGACGGCGACGTGGTAGGCCGACGTCGGGTTGGGCCCGACGTAGGCGTCGATCCGGCCCGACTGCAGCGCCAGGTAGTAGTCCGAGGTCGCCTGGTAGTACTGGAACTTCACCGGAGCCAGCCCGGCGGACTTGTTCTGCTGGTCCCAGCGCAGCAGGATCTGCTCCTGGTTCGTCCCCGCACCGACGCCGATGGTGAGCCCGGCGATGTCCTTCGCCTCCCGCACCGTGGTGTTCTTGTCGTTGCGTACCTCGAACGCGATGGTGTCCTTGCGGTAGGTCGCGAAGTCGTACTTGTCCTTGCGCTCCTCGGTCACCGTGATGTTCGAGAACCCGCTGTCGTACTGGCCGTTGTCGACGGAGAGGAACAGGTTCTCCCACGACGTGGCCTGCAGGTCGAGCTTCAGCCCGAGGACGTCGGCGACGAGCGACGCGACGTCCGGCTCGACGCCGATGACCGTCTTGTCGTCGTCCGCGCGGAACGACAGCGGTGGCGTGCCGTTGCCGGTGGTCCCGACGACCAGCGTGCCGCGGGCCCGGATCGCCGCCGGGACGAGCGCGGCGATCGCGTCGACCTTGTCGGCGTGGACGCGGTTCTGGTTCGCGGTGATGTTGACACCACCGGGCTGGGCCGCCGGTTCCGTGGCCGCTTCGGGACTGCCGCACGCGGCGAGCGCGAAGGCCGACGCGAGCAGGAGGACGCGCAGTTTCATCGTTTTCATCAAAGGACTTTCTCCACGAAGGCCCGGGTGCGGGCGTGCTGGGGGTGGTCGAGGACGGCTTCGGGCGAGCCCTGTTCGACGACGCGGCCGGCGTCGAGGAACACGACGGTGTCGGCGACTTCGCGGGCGAAGCCCAGTTCGTGGGTGACGACGACCATCGTCGTCCCCGATTTCGCGAGGTCCCGGATGACCGCGAGGACCTCGCCGACGAGCTCGGGGTCCAGCGCCGAGGTCGGTTCGTCGAACAGCAGGACGTCCGGTTCGAGGGCCAGCGCCCGCGCGATCGCGACGCGCTGCTGCTGGCCGCCGGAGAGCCGGCGCGGGTACTCGCCCGCCTTGTCGGCGAGCCCGACCCGGTCCAGCAGCTCCCGGGCGCGGACCTCGGCCTCGCCGCGCGGCCGGCGTTGCGCCGAGATCGGCGCCTCGACGACGTTCTCCAGCACGGTCAGGTGGCCGAACAGGTTGAAGTTCTGGAAGACGAACCCGATCCGGGTGCGCTGCTTGAGGATCTCGCGCTCCTTGAGCTCGTGGAGCCGGTCGCCGGCCCGGCGGTAGCCCATGAGCTCGCCGCCGACGCTGATGAACCCGCGGTCGGCCCGCTCGAGGTGGTTGATCAGCCGCAGCAGCGTCGACTTGCCGGATCCCGACGGTCCCAACAGGACGGTCACCTCACCGTGGCGCACCTGGAGATCGACGCCGTCGAGCACGGTCAGCGGGCCGAAACTCTTGTGCACGCCCCGGACGTCCACCATGAACTCCGCGCTCATGCCCGCCCCCAGACCGCGCGCAGGCGCTGCAGCGGGGTCGGCGGCAACGTGCGGAGCGCGCCGCGGGCGTAGTACCGCTCGACGTAGAACTGGGCGACCGAGAGCACCGACGTCAGCGCGAGGTACCAGAAGGTGGCCACCAGCAGCAGCGGGATGACCCGGCCGCTGCGGGTGTAGATGACCTGGACCTGGTAGAACAGCTCCGGCAGCGCCATCACGTATACCTGCGAGGTGGCCTTCAGCAGGCCGACGATCTCGTTGGCGGCCGTCGGCACGATCGTGCGCATCGCCTGCGGCAGCACGATCCGGCGGAACTGGCGCCCGGCCGGGATGCCGAGTGCCGCGGCGGCCTCGCGCTGGCCGGCGTCCACCGAGAGGAACCCGGCGCGGACGATCTCCGAGGCGTACGCGCCCTGGTGCAGCGCGAGCCCGAGCCCGGCCGCGAGGAACGGCGGGATGAGGCTCATCGTGCCGACCGAGACGAACGACGGCCCGAACGGGACGCCGAAGGAGATCTCGTTGTAGAGGATCGCGAGGTTGTACCAGAACAGCAGCTGGAGAATGAGCGGGACGGACCGGAAGATCCACGTGTAGGTCCAGGCGACCGCGCGCAGCAGCGGATTCCGGGAAATGCGCATGAGCGCGAGCACGGTGCCGAGCAGGAATCCGGCGACCACGCCGAACGCCGTCAGTTCCAGGGTGAGCAGCACGGCGTCGAGCACCGATTTCTGGAACAGGTACTTCGAGAAGGTCGGCCAGTCGAACGCCGTGTTGGTCACCAGCGCGTGGCCCGCCATCGCGACCAGCACCGCGACGATCGCGGCGGCCACCCAGGTCAGCGGGTGCCGCGCGGGCACGATCTTCAGCGACTCCTCCGGCGCCGTCAGCGGCGCGGGCCGGGTGCCGACGTCGCTGGTCACCGCGATCCCACGGGCGCGGGAAGCGCTTTCGAGAACCGCAGCCGGGTGGCCGGCACGGCGTCGACGTCGAAGTGCGGCGTGTACCCGGTGGCCAGGTAGAGCGCCCGGGCCTCGGGCTGGCTCGGGCCGGTGGTCAGGTGGATCCGGCGGTACCCGCGGAGCGCGATCTCGGCCTCCAGTTCGGCGACGACGCGGCGGCCGAGCCCGTGGCCGCGGTGCGCGCGGTGCGTCCAGATCCGCTTGAGCTCGGCGGTGTCGTCGTCGTAGCGCCGGAACGCCCCGCCCGCGACGGCGCGCTGGTCGTGGAGCAGCACCAGCAATCCGCCGTTCGGCGGCGCGAAATGCTCCGCCGGGTATTCCCGCAGTTCGAAATGAACGTCGGCGAGCACGCGGTGGTAACGCGTCGAATATTCACGGGCCAGGTCGGCGAGCAACGGCCGGACCCGCGGATCTGACTGGGCGACCCAGACGGATTCGGGCATGACGACACCTGTTCGGGGAAAAGAACGAGGAGGAAAAGCGCCTGCCCCAACGAGGGGCGCTTTCCGTTGACGTCGTCGACTTTAGGAACCCGGGCCGAGCCGGGTCAACGAGCCGCCGTCCGGTTCCAGATCCTGGACGGCGGCTTTCAGGAAGCGGGCTTGGCGGCTACGACGAGGTCGCGCAGGATGGCTTGGTCCACCCGGTGGGCGAACTCTTCGTACGGCCCGCCTTCGCGGACGTCGAGGCCGGCCTTCTCCAGGATCGCGACCAGCTCTTCGCGCGGCAGGACGGTGGTGTTCCACGAGATGCCGATCGCGCCGCCGGGCTTGAGGACCCGCGTCCACACCGGGATCGCGGCGGCCAGCAGGTCGCGCGGGCTGCGCTGCAGGCCCGTGTCGCGGTGGCTGCCGTGCTGGACGCCGTACGGGGCGTCCGTGACGATCACGTCGGCGGAGTTCGCGCGCAGGACCTCGTCCGTCGTCAGCGTGTCCGCGTTGAAGTACACGAGCTTGCGGGTGTCGCCCGCCTTGTAGTCCTCTTTGGTGAACGCGTACTCGATGTCGAGACGGCGGCCGAGGCGGGCCTTGTTGCGGCGCAGCACGCCCGACTCGGCGGTGTGCTTCACGCGCTTGTTCCGCAGCCACGTCTTGATGAACGCCTCGTACGCCTCGAAGTCCTTGGCGTCGACGTCCAGGCCGGTGGCGTGCAGGCCGTACATGATCGCGTGGTTGAGCGTGGTGCCGCGGCCGCACAGCGGGTCGAGCAGGTACCGCGGCTTGTCCGAGGCGGGGTCCGCGGTGGCCAGCAGCGTGATGTTCAGCAGCAGCTTGGTGAACGACTCGTTGGTCTTGCCCGCGTACTTCTGGATGGTCAGCAGGTCCGAGTCGGCCTTCGCGAGCGGCGTCACCTTCACCGGGCGCAGCACGTCGCCGTCCAGCTCGAACAGCGCGTACAGCGACGACAGGTTCGACAGCAGCGCGAGGTCGCGCTCGCCGAGCGGCGCGGAGCTGGTGAAGCGGACGTAGCCGACGCCGCCGAGCTCGACGTCCTCGATCCCGGACAGCCCGGCCGCCAGGGCCGTGCCGAACACCGCCAGCTCGGCGCGCAGCAGCGCGGGGGAGGAGGCGGCGTAGACCCGGTTGGCGGACGGGTGGACCAGGATCACGTACTCGGACATCCCGCAGAGCGTAGCGTGACGCACCGTGACCTCCACTATGGCGCAGGACATCGAGGCCGCGGCCGCACTGCTCGCGACGGCCACCGACGTGACGGTGCTCGGGCACGTCCGCCCCGACGCGGACGCGCTGGGCAGCGCGCTCGCCCTCGGCCGGGCCCTGCTTCAGCGCGGTGCCCGGGTGCGCGTCTCCTTCGGCGAGCCCGACGAGGCCCCCGAGACGCTCCGCTGGCTCGACGAGGACGGCCTGCTCACCCACCCGGACGACCTGCCCGCGACCGAGGAGCTGCTGGTCTGCGTCGACACGCCGGTGCCGCAGCGGCTGGGCCGGCTCGCTGGGCGCGTCGAGGCGGCCGGGCAGGTGCTGGTGATCGACCACCACGCGACCAACACCTTCTACGGCACCTGCCACGTCGTCGACGAGAGCGCCGAGGCCAGCGCGATCCTGGTGTTCCGGGTCCTCGACGCGCTGGGTGTCGAGCCGGACGAGCCGATCGCGCGCGGGCTCTACGCCGGGATCGTCACCGACACCAGCGGGTTCCGCCGGGCGAGCCCGGAGACGCACCGGATGGCGGCGCGGCTGCTGGCGGCGGGCGTCGACCCCGAGGCCGTGGTGCGGCGGATCGTCGACGAGCGGCCGTTCGCGTGGCTGCCGATGCTGTCCTCGGTGCTGGCGGCCGCCGAGCTCGAGCCGGAAGCCGCGCAGGGCAAGGGTTTCGTGCACACGATCGTCGGCGTCGACGCCGCGAGCACGGTGCGGGCCGAGGAGGTCGAGTCGGTCATCGACGTCGTCCGCTCGGTGCGCGAGGCCGCCGTCGCGGCGGTGCTCAAGCAGGACCCGGCGAACCCCGGGCAGTGGCAGATCTCGTTGCGCTCCACCGGGATCGACGTCTCCGCGGTGGCCGCGGAGTTCGGCGGCGGCGGGCACCGGCAGGCCGCGGGGTGCACGATCGCGGGCCCCGCCGAGGACGTCCTGGCGGGCCTGCGCGCCGCGCTGGAGCGGGCGCCGCTGCTCTAGGCGTCCCGGTTCCCGCCGGCCGGAACTTGTCGGTGCCGGCGGTTAGAGTCCGGCTCGTGGTGAACAACGTGGAGGAGAGCGAGCGGGTCCCGGCGAAGCGGGTGCTCGGCTTGGCCGTGCCGGCGCTGGGCGTGCTGGCCGCCGAGCCGTTGTACGTGCTGGTCGACACGGCGGTCGTCGGCCACCTCGACGCGCTGTCGCTGGCCGGGCTCGCGCTCGGCGGCGTCGTGCTGTCCCAGGTGTCGAGCCAGCTGACGTTCCTGTCCTACGGCACGACCTCGCGCACGGCCCGCCTGCACGGGGCCGGCCGCCGGGCCGACGCCGTGCGCGAAGGCGTCCAGGCGACGTGGCTGGCGCTGTTCGTCGGGCTCGTCGTGCTGGTCGCCGGGCAGTTGCTGGCCTGGCCGATCGCGCGGGTGCTCTCGGGCAGCGACGAGATCACGAACGCGGCCGTGTCGTGGGTGCGGATCGCGTTGTTCGGGGCGCCGCTGATCCTGGTCACCATGGCCGGCAACGGCTGGATGCGCGGGGTGCAGGACGCCGTCCGGCCGCTGCGGTACGTGCTGGCGGGCAACGGGATCTCGGCCGTGCTGTGCCCGGTGCTCGTCTACGGGGCCGGGCTCGGCCTGGAGGGCTCGGCGATCGCGAACGTCGTCGCGCAGGTGATCTCCGCGTCGCTGTTCTTCGCCGCGCTGGTGAAGGAGAAGGCCGGGCTGCGGCCCGACTTCCGGGTGATGCGCGCCCAGCTGAGCCTCGGCCGCGACCTGGTGCTGCGCAGCCTCGGGTTCCAGCTGTGCTTCGTCTCGGCGGCGGCCGTCGCGGCCCGGACGTCCACGGAGGCGGTCGGCGCGCACCAGGTGGTGCTGCAGCTGTGGGTGTTCCTCTCGCTGATCCTGGACTCGGTCGCGATCGCGGCGCAGTCCCTGGTCGGGGCCGCCCTCGGCGCGGGCTCGGCCCGGCAGGCGCGCGGCGTCGCCACGCAGATCACGCGCTACGGGCTGCTGATGGGGTGCGTCCTGGGCGTGCTGTTCGCGGCCCTGTCGTGGGTGCTGCCACGCGCGTTCACGGCCGACCCGGGCGTGCTGGCCGAAGTCCCGCACGCGTGGTGGTTCTTCGTGGCGCTGCAACCGATCGCGGGCGTGGTGTTCGCCCTGGACGGCGTCCTGCTGGGCGCGGGCGACGCGGCGTTCCTCCGCAACGCGACGCTCGGCAGCGCGGCCCTGGGCTTCCTCCCGCTGATCTGGGCGTCCCTCGGCTTCGGCTGGGGCCTCACGGGCATCTGGACCGGTCTCTCGCTCTTCATGGTCCTGCGCCTGGTGGCGGTGCTGGTCCGCTGGCGCTCGGGCACCTGGGCGGTGACCGGCGCGATCCGCCCCGCCTGACCTCGTTCCGCGTGATCGAGCGGCCGGCACGCGTGATCAGAGAGTCGACACGCGTGATTGAAGGGTCGACACGCCGGGCGTCGGCTCTGCAGGCCGTGTCGGCGCCTCAATCACGCGTGTCGACCTCCTGATCACGCGTGCCGGCGTTTCCATCACGGTCAGCCGCTGGTCAACGTCGTCTCGGCCGGCTGCGGGTGTCGACGTCCGGCGGGTAGACGCACGCGCCCCGCCCGGCGAGCGCGGCCGCCGTCGCGAGGCCGATTCCGCTGGAGTCACCGGTGATCACCGCGTGCGCGCCCCGCGGTCCCGGTCACCGGCCACGCGCAAAACATGAATCCGATTCGGGAAAGCCGGTGAACCCGTGTGGTGAACGCCACCGGGGTAACGGCTAGGTTTCGCCGTTGCTTAGGCGCTACAAGTAGTGGGGACGGCAGTGAGGGCGTCCCGTACCGAAAGCCCCTAGTCACTGGAGGTCCCCGTGCCGCCCGCCACCGGCCGCGCCACCGCCCGGTCCTGGCTCATCTGGTCCGCCGCCGTCACCGTCTACCTGCTCGCGGTGTTCCACCGCACCTCCTTCGGCGTCGCCGGGCTGCAGGCGGCCGAGCGCTTCGGCGTCGGCGCGGCCGCGCTCGGCACGTTCACCGTGCTGCAGGTCGGCGTCTACGCCGCGATGCAGATCCCGACCGGCGTCCTGGTCGACCGCTACGGCCCGCGCCGCGTGCTCACCGTCGCCGTGCTGATCCTCGGGGCCGGCCAGATCCTGCTCGGCGTCGCGCACTCCTACGGCCTCGGCCTGCTCGCCCGCGGCGTGCTGGGCCTCGGCGACGCGCTCACCTTCGTCAGCGTGCTGCGCCTGGTCGCGGCCCACTTCCCGGGCCGCCAGTACGCGCTGCTGACGTCGTTCACCGCGGCCGTCGGCTACATCGGCAACCTCGCCGCCACCGTCCCGCTGTCCCTCGTCCTCGACAGCGCCGGCTGGACGCCCACCTTCCTCGCGGTCGGCGCGCTGACCGTGCTCTACACCCTGGTCGTGACGCTGCGGGTGCGCGACGTCCCGGCCGGCGTCGAGGTGCCGGTCCGCGAAGCCGTCCGCCCGCGCGAGCTCGGGCACCAGGTCGCCGAGGCGTGGCGGACACCGGGGACGCGCCTGGGGTTCTGGGTGCACTTCAGCACGATGTTCGCGCCGAACGCGCTGACGCTGCTGTGGGGCGTGCCGTGGCTGGTGCAGGGCCAAGGGCAGTCGAAGGCCGCCGCGAGCGCGCTGCTCACCGTGTTCGTCTTCGGCTCGATGGCCGGCGGCCCGCTGCTGGGCGGCCTGATCGGCCGTCGCCCGGAGCTGCGGATGCCGCTGGTCGGCGGCTACATCGGCGGCGCCGCGGTGCTGTGGGCGGTGCTGCTGAGCTGGCCCGGCCGGGTGCCGGTGGGGCTGCTGGTGCCCGCGTTCGCCTTCCTCGCGCTCGGCGGTCCGGCCTCGATGATCGGCTTCGCGCTGGCCCGTGACTACAACCCGCTCAGCCGCGTCGGCACGGCGACCGGCGTGGTCAACGTCGGCGGCTTCGTGGCGACGACGATCGCCGCGCTCGCGGTCGGCGTGCTGCTGCAGTGGACCGGCGGGAACTTCCGGTGGTCGCTGCTGGCGATCGTGGTGCTCCTGACGATCGGGACGTCCCGGATGCTCGTGTGGTGGCGCCGCACGCGCACCCACCTGTTCCTCGCCGCGGCCCGCGGCGAGGAGGTCCCGGTCCGGATCACCCGCCGCCGCTGGGACGCGGCCTTACCGGAGACGCCGATCGTGGCCGCTTGACCGGCCCGGCGGCACCTCGGCCTGCATGAGGTGCCGGGCCACGGCGAACCCGCGCCGCTCGTAGGCCGGCACGGCGCGTTTCGACGAGTGCACGGTGACGCGCTCGAGCCCGAGATCCGCGGCCAGGCGCAGGATCGCGTTGATGAGCAGGCCGCCGAGACCGCCGTCGCGCGCCTCCGGCGAGACGTACACGCTCTGCACGTCGCCGGCCGCACGGGTGAACGCCGTCGGCGTCGGCACGCGCGCGGTGATGGCCAGGAACGCCATCCCGATCACCTGGTCCTCGCGCACCACGACCAGGCACCGGTGACTGGCCGTGTGGTCCCGCGCCCAGGCGGCGAACTCCCGCACGAACCCGGCGCGCGCGGCGCCGGGCAGGCCGTCCCGCTCGGCGACCCACCGCCACCGCAGCCCGGCGACGGCTTCGAACTCGGCGGCCCTCGCGGGCCGGACTTCGATCTTCGCCACGCCCCTCATCCTGGCCCTGTGCCGCGCCGCCGCTCAAGCACCCGGCTGCCCTACCCGGGACGCCGATCGCGCCGCCCGAACGCACCCGATCGGCCGACGATCAGCGGCCGCTAGGGTTTGCCGCGTGTCGAGCCCCAAACCGCCCCGCCGTCCCGCCCCGCCGCCCGGTCTCCTGATCGTCGACAAGCCCGCCGGGATGACGTCGCACGACGTCGTCGCCCGCGCCCGCCGTTTCATGGGCACCCGCAAGGTCGGGCACGCCGGCACGCTCGACCCGATGGCGACCGGCGTGCTGGTGCTCGGCATCGAGCGCGCCACCAAGCTGCTCGGCCACCTGGCGCTCGACCGCAAGACCTACCTCGCGACGCTGTCGCTGGGCAGCAGCACCACGACCGACGACGCCGAGGGCGAGATCCTCACCACCGCGGAGACCGGCGGCGTCACCGACGCGGCGATCGCCGCCGGGATCGCGAAGCTCACCGGCGCCATCCAGCAGGTGCCCAGCGCGGTCAGCGCCGTCAAGATCGACGGCAAGCGCGCCTACGCCCGGGTCCGCGCGGGGGAGGACGTCGTCATCCCGCCGCGCCCGGTCACGATCTACCGCTTCGACGTCCTGGGCATCCGCCACGAGGACGACCACGTCGAGGTCGACGCCGTCGTCGAGTGCTCGTCGGGCACCTACGTCCGCGCGCTGGCCCGCGACCTGGGCGCCGACCTCGGCGTCGGCGGCCACCTGATGGCGCTGCGGCGCACCACGGTCGGCCCGTTCTCGCTCGCGAAGGCGCGCACGCTGGACCAGCTGGAAGAGGCGCCCGAGCTGAGCCTGGACCTCGACGCCGCCGTCGCCGCCGCCTTCCCGCGGCGCGACCTCGACGCCGCGACGGCCAAGGCGGTCCGCCACGGCCAGCGCATCCCGGCGGCCGGGGTCGAGGGCACCTACGGCCTCTTCGGCCCCGACGGCAAGGTGCTGGCGCTGGCCGCCGACGAAGAAGGCGTGTCCCGAGCAGTGGTCGTGTTGCTGCCCGCCTAGGGTGGTCCGAGAAGACGGGAGTGTGACGTGCTGCGGTGGCGTGGGCTGGGGGACCTTCCCGGCGGCTGGGGACGGTGCGTGGTCACCATCGGCGTGTTCGACGGCGTGCACCGCGGGCACCAGGAGCTGATCAACCGGACCGTGGCCGCGGCCGCGGAGCGCGACGTGCCGAGCGTGGTGCTGACGTTCGACCCGCACCCGTCGGAGGTGCTGCGCCCGGGGAGCCACCCGGCGCAGCTGGCCACGTTGCGGCGCAAGGCGGAGCTCGTCGAGGGCCTCGGCGTCGACGTCTTCTGCGTGCTGCCGTTCACCTTGGAGCTGTCCCGGCTGCAGCCGGAGGAGTTCGTGCACGAGGTGCTGGTCGACCGGCTGCACGCGGCCGCGGTGATCGTCGGCGACAACTTCACCTTCGGGGCCAAGGCCGCCGGCACCGTCGAGCTGCTGCGCACCCTCGGCCGCCGCTTCGGCTTCGCCGCCTACGGCGCCGAACTGCAGGGCAAGGAACTGTCCGAAGAGGACCAGTCGGCCATCACGTTCTCGAGCACGTACGTCCGCTCCTGCATCGACGCCGGGGACGTCGTGGCCGCCGCCGAGGCGCTCGGCCGCCCGCACCGGCTCGAAGGCATCGTCGTGCGCGGCGACGGCCGGGGCCACGAGCTCGGCTACCCGACGGCGAACCTGTCGACCCCGCGGTTCGCCGCCGTCCCGGCCGACGGCGTCTACAGCGCCTGGTTCACCCGCTCGGCCGACCCGTCGCGCCGGTCGCGCGCCGCGGTCTCGGTGGGCACCAACCCGACGTTCTCCGGGCGCGAGCGGACCGTCGAGGCGTTCGTCCTCGACGTCGACGAGGACTTCTACGGCCAGCACGTCGCGATCGACTTCGGCACCCGGCTGCGTGACCAGGTGCGGTTCGCGGACTCGGCCGGGCTGGTCGCCCAGATCGACGAGGACGTCGTCGAGACCAGAAAGGCCCTCCCGGACGCGGGGTAGCGCCTCGACCGGGGCGAAAAGGGGGATTTCGCGTTCACGGACGTGATCGTGATGGCAAGATGCTCACGGACAGTGTGCGTGCAGACTGAGCGGGCGAAGAAGCGGTTTAGGGGAGCGGAACTGGTGGAGGACCACAAGATCGTCCAGCGGAACATCGCGCTGCAGCGCGAGTGGTACGGGGAGCCCCTGGGTGACCGCGTGCGCCGGCTCGTCGTCGCCTTCGACGTTTCGCAGGCGTTCCTGGCCGAGGTCCTCGGCATCAGCGCCCCCATGCTCAGCCAGGTGATGAGCGGGCGGCGCGCGAAGATCGGCAACCCGGTCGTGCTGGCCCGGATGATCATGCTCGAACGCAAGATCCTGGTCCCCGAGGTCGCCGCCGGCAACCGCGACGCGATGCTGGCCGCGATGGAGGACGTCCGCGACTCGCGGCCCACCGTCGGGCGCGACAACATCCCGGTGGTCAACGAGGACCAGGCCGTCCTGGCCTACCTGCGCGACCTGGCCGAGGACGAGGACCTGGGCGAGGCCGCCAAGCGGCTCGACGACGACTTCCCGGCGATCGCCGACCTGCTCCGCCGGGCCGGTCACGGCGGCTGATGCCGGCCCTGTTCAGCGCCCTGCTCCCGCCCGGCGACGTCGTCGACGCGGTCGCCGGGGCCCTGGGCGACCCGGCCGGCGGCCTGGCCTGGGAGCCGCCGGGGAAGTGGCACGTCACGCTCGCCTACTACGGCCGGGACGACGCCGGCACCCGGGGAGCGTGGCTCGCGGACCGGCTGGCCGGCCGCCGCGCCGTCGACGTCCGGCTGGAAAAGGCCGCGACGTTCCCCGGGGTGCTGTGGTTGACTGTCGCCGGATCGGAGCTGACGCCGCTCGCGCACGCCGCGGGCGCCGACGCCGACGCCGACGCCGACGCCGAGGCGAGGCCGTACCGGGCCCACCTGACGCTGGCGCGGTTCCCCCGGGAAGAACCCGGGCTCGCGCGGCGTTGGACAGAGCGGCTGGCCGGCTTCACGAGCCGGAACTGGCAGGCCACGCGCGTGGCGCTGATGACCAGCGAGCGCGAACCGGGCGGAACCCGCTACCGGGTGGCCCGCGAGTTCGAGCTGAACCGCGCCTGAAGGCCCTGCTCAGAGTGACACGTGGCCAGAATGGTAACGTCAATGATCGGGTCCGGCTGCAGTCCGTGGCGGCCGTGACCGACTTCCCGGCGTACATTCCGCGTCCGGGGCCGCACGGCACTGATTATCTCGAGGAGTTACACAAGTGGCGCTGTCCACCGAAGAGAAGAAGTCGATCCTGGCCGAGTACGGCGTGCACGACTCGGACACGGGATCTCCCGAGGCCCAGGTCGCACTGCTGACCAAGCGGATCGTCGGCCTCACCGAGCACCTCAAGGCTCACAAGCACGACCACCACTCGCGTCGCGGGCTCCTGCTGCTGGTCGGCCGTCGCCGCCGGCTGCTGAACTACGTGATGAAGGTGGACATCGAGCGTTACCGTGCGCTGATCCAGCGCCTCGGCCTGCGCCGATAGCTTGAACCCGAAGGGGAGTGGCCGCCGGTCGCTCCCCTTCGGTTTAAGAGAACAACGGCGCGAGCGCGCACGGGGAACCGTCCGCCGGTCCTCGGTAGTGGTTCCCGGGAAGAGTCCCGGGGACTTCGATCGAAGACCGGCATCACTCCTCGAGCGTCCTTGAGCGAAACGGGTCCCAGGGTGGGAGACTCGCGCCGTATAGAAGGAACTAAAGAGGAGAAACACCCTATGACCGACTCCACCGGAGTCACCGTGCACGAAGCAGAAGCCGTGATCGACAACGGCCGCTTCGGCACCCGCACCGTCCGCTTCGAGACGGGCCGCCTGGCCAAGCAGGCCGCCGGCGCCGTCGTCGCGTACCTCGACGAAGAGACCATGCTGCTCTCGGCGACGACCGCGTCGAAGCACCCGAAGGACCACTTCGACTTCTTCCCCCTGACGGTGGACGTCGAGGAGCGCATGTACGCGGCCGGCCGCATCCCCGGCGCGTTCTTCCGCCGCGAGGGCCGTCCCTCGACCGACGCGATCCTGACCTGCCGCCTGATCGACCGGCCGCTGCGCCCGTCGTTCACCGACGGTCTCCGCAACGAGATCCAGGTCGTCATCACCGTCCAGAGCCTGAACCCGGACGACCCGTACGACGTGCTGGCCATCAACGCCGCGTCGGCGTCGACCCAGATCGCCGGCCTGCCGTTCTCGGGCCCGGTCGGCGGCGTGCGCGTCGCCCTGATCGAGGACCAGTGGGTCGCGTTCCCGACCTGGTCGCAGCTCGCGAAGGCCACCTTCAACATGGTCGTCGCCGGCCGCATCGTCGGTGACGACGTCGCGATCATGATGGTCGAGGCCGAGGGCACCGAGAACACGCTCGACCTGATCGCCGACGGCGGCAAGGCGCCGGACGAGGTCTCGGTCGCGCAGGGACTCGAGGCGTCCAAGCCGTTCATCAAGGTGCTGTGCGAGGCCCAGCAGAAGCTGGCCGACGTGGCCGCCAAGCCGACCGGCGAGTTCCCGGTCTTCCTGGCCTACGAGCAGGACGCCTTCGACGCCGTCGCCGCGATCGCGACCGACGACCTGGCGAACGCGCTCCAGATCGCCGGCAAGCAGGACCGCGACGCCGCGACCGACCAGGTCAAGGCCGCCGTGCTGGAGAAGGTCGGCATCAACGAGGGCGAAGCCTTCGAGGGCCGCGAGAAGGAGATCGGCGCCGCGTTCAAGGCGCTGTCCAAGAAGGTCATGCGCAAGCGCGTCCTCACGGACAAGATCCGCATGGACGGCCGTGGCCTGACCGACATCCGGTCGCTCTCGGCCGAGGTCGCCGTGATCCCGCGGGCCCACGGTTCGGCGCTGTTCGAGCGCGGGGAGACCCAGATCCTGGGCGTCACCACGCTGAACATGCTTCGCCTGGAGCAGCAGATCGACTCGCTGTCCCCGGAGACGCACAAGCGCTACATGCACCACTACAACTTCCCGCCGTTCTCCACCGGCGAGACCGGCCGCGTCGGTTCGCCGAAGCGGCGCGAGATCGGCCACGGCATGCTCGCCGAGCGCGCCCTGGTCCCGGTGCTGCCGAAGCGCGACGAGTTCCCGTACGCGATCCGCCAGGTCTCCGAGGCGCTGGGCTCCAACGGCTCGACCTCGATGGGCTCGGTCTGCGCGTCCACCATGGGCCTGTACAACGCCGGTGTGCCGCTGAAGGCGCCGGTCGCGGGCATCGCGATGGGCCTCATCTCCGACGAGGTCGACGGCGAGACGCGCTACGTCGCGCTGACCGACATCCTCGGGGCCGAGGACGCCATGGGCGACATGGACTTCAAGGTCGCCGGCACCAAGGACATCATCACCGCCCTGCAGCTGGACACGAAGCTCGACGGCATCCCCTCCGAGGTGCTCGCCGCCGCGCTGAAGCAGGCGAAGGACGCCCGTCTCACCATCCTGGAGGTCATCGCCGAGGCGATCGACGGCCCGGACGAGATGAGCCCGTACTCGCCGCGCGTCACCAGCGTGAAGATCCCGGTGGACAAGATCGGCGAGGTCATCGGCCCGAAGGGCAAGATGATCAACTCGATCACCGAGCAGACCGGTGCCGACATCTCCATCGAGGACGACGGCACGATCTACGTGGGCGCGGCCGACGGCCCGTCGGCGGAGGCGGCGATCGACCTGATCAACGCCATCGCCAACCCGCAGCTGCCCAAGGTCGGGGAGCGCTTCCTCGGCACCGTGGTGAAGACGGCCGCGTTCGGCGCGTTCGTCTCGCTGCTGCCGGGCAAGGACGGCTTGGTGCACATCTCCAAGCTGGGCAACGGCAAGCGGATCGCCAAGGTCGAGGACGTCGTCAACGTGGGCGACAAGCTCCGCGTCGAGATCGCCGACATCGACAACCGCGGCAAGATCAGCCTGATCGTCGTCCAGGAGGAGGAGGCCCCGGCCGCCACTCCCGCCGCCGACGCCGACGCCGACGCCGAGAAGGCCGACGCCTGAGCAGAACCAGTCAGCGTGAAGGCCTCCTGATCCGCTCGGTGCGGGTCGTGAGTGGTAATGAGGGTTCTAACCCTCATTACCACTCACGACCGTCGGCGGCAGGGGGCCTTCACGGCATCGTGAGTAAGGAACCCATGGCACGGCAGGTTTCCGGGCACGAGCAGCCCGTCGGCACCACCCGCACGCTGGAGTCCACTCCGGACGGTGCGGTCGTCAAGCGCAGCGTTCTGCCCGGTGGCCTGCGCGTGATCACCGAGCACGTGCCGGCGTCCCGTTCGGCGACGGTCGGGCTGTGGGTCGGCATCGGCTCGCGCGACGAACCGGTCGCCGTCGCCGGAGCCGCGCACTACCTCGAACACCTGCTGTTCAAGGGAACCGCGCACCGCGACGCCAAGCAGATCGCCGAGGAGATCGACGCGGTCGGCGGCGAGTTCAACGCCTTCACCTCGAAGGAGCACACCTGCTACTACGCGCAGGTGCTCGACGCGGACCTGCCGCTGGCCGTGGACCTGGTCACCGACGTCGTGTTCGAGGCGCTCTGCACCGACCGCGACATGGACATGGAACGCAGCGTCGTCCTCGAAGAGATCTCGATGCGCGACGACGACCCCGAAGACCTGCTGCACGAGACGTTCGTCAGCGCGATCCTCGGCGACCACGTGCTCGGCCGCCCGGTGCTCGGCACCGAGAAGTCGATCATCGGCATGACACCGTCGGCACTACGCGGGTTCTACAAGCGCCGCTACACGCTGCCGCGGATGGTGCTGGCGGTGGCCGGGAACGTCGACCACAACCAGGTGCTCCGCTTGGTGCGCAAGGCGCTTCGCGACCGGTTGGCGGGCGACGCCACGCCGGTCGCGCCGCGCGAGGGCCGGGCGCGGATCAAGACCGTGCCGAAGCTGGCCCTGCACACCGACGACACCGAGCAGGCGCACGTCATGCTCGGCCTGCGGTCGCTGTCGCGCCACGACGAACGCCGCTTCGCGCTGTCGGTGCTCAACGCGGCGCTCGGCGGCGGCATGAGCTCGCGGCTGTTCCAGGAGATCCGCGAACAGCGCGGCTTGGCCTACCAGGTGTACTCGTCCGTCGCGAGCTACTCCGACACCGGTCACATGTCCGTGTACGCGGGCTGTCAGCCGGAGAAGCTCGGTGACGTCGCCGGCGTGATCCGCGAGGTGCTCGACAAGGTCGGCGTCGACGGCCTGACCGACGCCGAGGTGGCCCGCGCCAAGGGCCAGCTGCGCGGCGGGATCGTGCTGGGCCTGGAGGACACGTCGTCGCGGATGTCGCGGATCGGCAAGAACGAGCTCAACTACGCCCACTACCTGGGCGTCGACGACACGATCGCCCGCATCGACGCCGTCACCACCGACGAGGTGTGTGCGCTCGCTCGCACTTTGTTCGCACGGCCGGGCGGGGTCACGGCGGCGGCGGTCGTCGGGCCGTACGCTCACGCCGACGACCTGCCCGATGATTTGCACGAGGTGATCGCTTCATGACCATCAACGTCGGCGTGCTCGGCGCGCGCGGCCGGATGGGCGCGACGGTGGTGAAGGCCGTCGAAGGCGCCGGCGACATGAAGGTCGTCGCCGCTTTGGACGACGGCGACGACTTCGCGGCGCTGGCCGAGGCCCAGGTCGTCGTCGACTTCACCCACCCCGACGCCGTGATGGACAACCTGAAGTACCTGGTGGCGCACGACATCCACGCGGTCGTCGGCACCACCGGCTTCAGCGAGGAGCGGCTCGCGTCGCTGCGCGCGCTGCTCGAACCGAAGCCGTCGCTGGGTGTGCTGATCGCGCCGAACTTCGCGCTGGGCGCGGTGCTGGCGATGCGCTTCGCGGCGCAGGCGGCGAAGTTCTACGCCTCGGCCGAGATCATCGAGCTGCACCACGACCGCAAGGCCGACGCGCCGTCGGGCACCGCCGCGCACACCGCCCGGATGATCGCCGCGGCGCGCGCGGAGGCCGGGGTGACGCCGGGTCCGGACGCGACGACGTCCGAACTGGACGGTGCCCGCGGCGCCACGGTCGAGGACGTCCGCGTGCACTCGGTCCGGCTGCCCGGGCTCGTCGCGCACGAGGAGATCCTGTTCGGCGGCGAGGGGGAGACCCTGACCATCCGCCACGACTCCCTGGACCGGACGTCGTTCATGCCGGGCGTGCTGCTCGGCGTGCGCACGGTGCTCACGCGCCCCGGCCTGACGGTCGGCCTGGAGAACGTGCTCGACCTGTGAAGGCGCGCAACGTCGCGCTGCTGATGACGGCGGCGCTGGTCGTCTACCTGTTCCTGCTCGCGGACCGGGCGTTCGCGCTGTTCGCGTCGGGCACCGGCGTGGGCATCGCGCTCGGGATCGGCGTGCTGCTGCTGCCGATCCTGGGCGTCTGGATCGTCGTGGTCACTTGGCGCAACGGCCTGCAGATCCAGCGGCTGTCCCGCCGGCTGGACAGCGAGGGCGAGCTCCCGGACGTCTCCGACCTGCCCCGCCGCCCCTCGGGCCGGGTCGACCGCGACGCGGCCGACGCCTGGTTCGACCAGCGCCGCGCCGAGGTCCAGGCGGACCAGCAGAACTGGCGTGCCTGGTACAAGCTCGCGTACGCCTACGACATCGCGGGCGACCGCCGCCGGGCCCGCGAGACGATGAAGAAGGCCCTGGAGCTGGAAGCCGCCGACCACTGACCCGTCACTTTCCCCAGGAAAGCTGCGCCGCGCCGCCCGTGAGGCGTCACTTTCCCTAGGAAAGATGCATCGCCTCACGCGGATTTCACCCGCGGCCGGGCAGGCGTCAGTGGTGCATCCAGCCCGCGAACACGGCGGGCGCGGCGGCGATCAGGCTGAAGCGGATCCAGCGTCCGGTCAGGCCGGCCGTCAGGAACGTCGCCAGGCGCATGCGGACCAGCCCCGCCAGGACGCTCGTCGCCATGAACGGCGGCAGGCCGACCAGGGAGCTCACGCCGTACGTCCCGGCCATCCAGTGCGGGTGGCGGTGGCAGCGCTCGCGCAGCGCGTCGACCCGCGCGCGGATCTTCTTCGTCCGCAGTTCCCAGCGCACCTTGCGCGCGGTCATCGGGCGCTCGCGGTGCAGCCGGTCGTGCAGCGGTTTCGGCAGCTTGATGGTGCCGCGCGCGGCCAGGTAGTAGAGCGTCTTCCCGGCGATCTGGCCCACCGCGACGGCCGCGCCGAGCCACAGCCAGTGCAGGCCCGGGTGGCTCGCGCACAGCCCGATCAGGAACACCTCGGCGTTGATCAGCGGCACGAGGGCCGAACCGAACGCGACGCCCAGCGTCAGCAGGATCCAGCTCATCGTGTCACCTCCTGATTTGCTCCCGGTCTTCCAAGTTATCAGTTCGAAATCTCCGCGCACTGGGGTTGGCCCTACTCTTCGGCCGGTGGTCCGCACCAGAAGATCACCTGCCGGACGGTTTCCGGCCACCTCCCGCTGGAACGCTGACGGCGTGGCCGCCGAGCAACCTCGTACGCCCGCTGACCGATTCGGCGCCCTGTGCCGGACCGTCGTGCGGTTTCTCCCCTGGGGTCTGTCGCGGATCGTGGCGCCGACGTTTCTCGGGTTCTGCCTGATCAACGGCTTCACCTTCGGCCTCGACCTGGGTCTGCTGACCGTTTTCCACGGGCTCCTGGGCTGGCCGGTGTGGCTCGGCATCACGCTGGCGTACGGCTGCGCGTTCGCGGTGAGCTTCGTGCTGAACCGGACGTTCAACTTCCATTCCCACGCGGCCGTCGGAATCCAGCTCGGGCTTTACATCGGGGCGATCGCCGTCAATTACGCGGTGTTTCTGCTGGGTGTGGGCGCGGGACTGAGCGCGCTCGGCGTCGAATACCACCTCGCGCGGGTGCTGGCCGGCGCCGGCGAGGGCGTCTTCATGTACGCCGTGATGCGGTGGGTGCTCTTCCGGGACTCAGACGAGGGACAGCTCGAGGGTGCCGGTGAGCCGGACCTCGCGCAGCAAACGCTCGCCGGTGTCGAGGGTGCGAACCGTGCCGTCGGGGTTCCAGCCGGCCCGGCGGTAGAAGCCGAGGGAGGCGTGGTCTCCTTGGCCGACCCAGGCGATGCCGCGCACGGCGCCGTCGGCCCGCAGCCCCGCCGCGGCGGTCCCGAGTAGCCGCCCGGCGTGCCCGCGCCGTCCCCAGCGCGGCTCGACGAGCAGGTTGGCGATCAGTCCGGTGACGCCGGCGTCCGCGGGCAGGGACCCGTCGGCCGCGGCGATCTCGACGTCCGGGGCCAGGCCGGCGACGCAGAACCCGACGGTGAACTCGCCTTCGGTGGCGACGTAGACCTGGCTGTCCGGGTAGTCGATGGCCTCGGTCCAGGTGCCGACCAGGTCGGTGCCGTCCAGCTCGGCCAGGGCCTGCTTGCCCAGGAGGTCCTCGTAGGCGGCGTGCCAGGTCTCACGCTGGATGCGGGCGATCTCCGCGGCGTCGGACAGGTCGGCGGGGCGGACGGCGGCGTCGCTCATGGACCCGAATCTATCGGGTCGCCGGAAACTGTCGGTGGTGGCTGGCACCATGACGTCATCATGCAGACGATCAGTGTCGCGACGGCCCGGAAGACGTTCCTGGCCGCGCAGGGCTTCGCCGACCCGCGTCCCTCCGGTGTGCCGTCACGGCGGCACCTGAAACGCGTGCTTTCGCGCGTCCAGCTGCTGCAGCTGGATTCGGTGAACGTCGCGGTCCGGGCGCACTACATGCCGGTGTTCTCGCGCCTGGGTTCCTACGACCCCGCGCTGCTGGACAGCGCGGCGTGGTCGCACTCGGCGAAGCAGCCGCGGCTGCTGGTGGAGACGTGGGCGCACGAGGCGAGCCTGCTGCCGGTCGAGGACTGGCCGCTGATCCGGTCGGGTGCGAAGCGGGACGGCTGGTGGAAGCACTACGGGCCGCTCATCGAGAAGTCGCCGGGCCTGGTCGACGAGATCCTGTCGGTGGTCAAGGAGCTGGGCCCGATCGGCGCGGGCGGCATCGAGCGGCAGGTCGAGGCGGACGCGCAGCGGCGCGGCCCGGGGTCGTGGTGGGAGCGTTCGGAGGTCAAGCGCGTCTGCGAGTACCTCTTCGGCGTCGGCCAGCTGACCACGGGCACGCGCCGGTCGTTCGAGCGGCTGTACGACCTGACGGAGCGGGTGGTCCCGCCGGAGATCCTGGCCATCTCGGTGTCGGCCGAGGAAGGGGCGCGCGGCCTGATCGAGCGTTCGGCGCGCGCGTTGGGCGTCGCGACGGAGACGGACCTGCGCGACTACTACCGCCTCGGCCCGGCCCCGGCGCGCCAGGCGGTGGCGGAGCTGGTCGAGTCCGGCGTGCTGGAGCCGGTGGCGGTCCGGGGCTGGAAGGCCCCGGCGTACCGGCACTTCGAGGCGCGGACCCCCCGCGCGGTCACCGGCCGGGCGCTGCTGTGCCCGTTCGACCCGCTGATCTGGGAGCGCGCCCGCACGGAGCGGCTGTTCGGGTTCCGCTACCGCATCGAGATCTACGTCCCGGAGCCGAAGCGGGTGTACGGGTACTACGTGTTCCCGTTCCTGCTGGACGGCGAGCTGGCGGCCCGGGTGGACCTGAAGTCCGACCGCGCGGCGGGCGTCCTGCGCGTCCAGGGGGCGTTCGCCGAGGAGGGCGCGGACCTCGCGCGGCTGCTCCCGGAGCTGGCGGCGGAGCTGAGACACATGGCGGAGTGGCTGGGCCTGTCGGGCGTGGCGGTGGGCGCGCGAGGCGACCTGGCCCCGGCACTGAGGAAGCTGGTGCGCTGATGGCGGTGACGTTGCGGGAGGTGCGCGACGCGGACCTGCCGGAGTTCCGGACCCAGCTGACGGACCCGGCCCTGCACCGGATGGCGGCGGTGACCCGGAAGTACCACTACGACCGAGCCGCGTTCGACGACCACTGGGCGAAAGTCCGCGCGGACCCGGAGGTCCTGCTGCGCACGATCCTCCTGGACGGCGAGGTGGCCGGCCACGTGGCGGCCTTCGGTCCGGTGTCTTCGCGCGAAGTGACGTACGTGGTGGGCCCGCGATTCTGGGGCCGCGGCGTGGCGACGGCGGCGTTGCGGGAGTTCTTGGCGCTGGAGCGGGTTCGCCCGCTGCACGCGGACGCGGCGGCGGACAACGCGGGATCGGTCCGGGTGCTGGAGAAGTGCGGCTTCACGGTGACCGGTCGGACGCGGTGTTTCGCCCAGGCCCGGGGCGAGGAGATCGACTTGGTGCAGCTGACCCTGGAGTGAACCGAGCGGCCACGGCGACCGATGGGCCCAGTAGAAGTTCGAGCGGCCGCGTCTCGGTGTGCCCGTCGTGTCAGCCCAACAGGGCTTTCACCGCGTGGCGGGCCCGGGCCCCCGCCTGGGGGACCTCGTGCAGCCGGCGAACAGGTTCAGCGCCGGCATCACGCCTGCCAGGTCGTGGAGCAGCTGGTCCGCGTCCGTCCCCGCGGGCAGCTCGCCCTCGGAGATCGCGAGCCGGATGTGCAGTCGGACGTCGCGGGGTTCCTCGCCTAGTACCCGCGCGTCTGCGCCGATTCCGTCGCGAAGTCGTCCGCCAGCCGCGCGATCGTCGCGCGACCCTCCACAAGGGACACCCAGTCCCACGGCAGCACGTCGTCGCCCCGCCAGGCGCCGAGCAGGTTTCCGCAGATCGACCCCGTCGAGTCGCTGTCGCCGGAGTGCGTGACGGCCAGCCGGAGCCGGGCGCGGAACGTCGATTCCGGGTGCGCGTCCGGCACGCTCACCGGCGCCAGCGCCGCGTAGACGGCGATCGCCAGCGCCTCCTCGGCCACCCAGCCGCCGCCCAGGGACTCCACCTTCTCCGGCGTCGCGTCGCCCGCGTCGGCCAGCTCCAGCGCCCGGCGCAACGCGGCCAGCGTCTCCTCGTGCGCCGGGTACCGCGCGAGCAGCCGCATCGACCGCAGCACCGCGGCTTCCAGGGACTCGCCTTCGAGCAGGTACGCGATCATCGCCGCGAACGCGCCCGCCGCGTGGTAGCCGGTCGGATGACCGTGGGTGATCCGCGCGCAGTTCGCCGCGACGACGTAGGCGTGCCGCGCGCCGCCGGCGAACCCGAACGGCGCCGAGCGCATCACCGTGCCGCAGCCCTTCGAGTCCGGGTTCACCGGACCCGGACGGCCGTCCGGCTCGGCGTAGGTGTCCGGCGTGTAGGCCGCGCGAAGGCCGGAGAGGCACGCCGAACCCGGCGCCCGTCGCGCGTAGAGCCACGGCTCCAGCCGCAGCTGCCCGGCCCGGTGCCGCCGGTCTTCCGCGGGTGGCGGCGCGGCGTGCTCCTGCGTGTCGAGCCAGCGCAGGTACGCGTCGTGCACGAGCTGCGCCATCGCGCCGCCGATGCCCTTGGCCTGCGCGCGGACCCAGCCGCGGTGGAAGCCTTCGAGGCTGAACAGCGTCATCTGCGTGTCGTCGGTGATCTCCGCGACGCCCTCGGCGTTGGCCACCAGGTCGACCGGCCGCCGGATCGCCGCGAGGGCCTGGAACTCGACCGGGTTGCCCAGCGCGTCGCCGATCGCGCCGCCCAGCAGGCACCCGCGCAGCCGCGCCCGGTACACCGCGCGCTCGCTCGTCACCGTCGTCATGCCGCCATCCTGGCAGCCGGACGTGAAGAACGGGCCGTTCCCGGTACCCCCACCGGGAACGGCCCGTCACCCCCTCATTCAGCTGGCCGCGCGCGTCACCACGGCGTTGCCGGAGCCCGTGCGGGCGCGGACCTTCAGCGTCACGCCGCCTGCGGGGGCGGCGCCGGCGACGTCCAGCTCGCTGGAGACGCGGCCGCCGCTGGAGGTCAGGTCGACCTCGGCGGTCGTGCCGCCGCGGATGCCGATGCGGACCTCGCCGGACCCGGTGATCAGGTCGAGCGTGCCGGCGCCGGCGTCGGCCACCGAGAGGTCGCCGCTGCCGGTGCGGGCCATCACCTCGCCGGTCACCGCGCCCAGCCAGACGTCGCCCGTGCCGGTCGCCAGGGTCGCCGAGCCGGCCAGGGACGTCGCCTCGACGTTGCCGCTGCCGCTGCGCAGCTGCAGGCCGCCGAGCGTCGGGCCGAGCTTGATGGCGCCGCTGCCGGTGCGCACGGTCGCCGCGCCGTCGGCCCGGTCGAGCTTCACCTCGCCGGAGCCGGTCAGCACGTCGACGCGCCCGGCCGAGCCGGCGACGGTGACGTCCGCCGCGCCCGCCCGCACCTCGACGTGCGAACCCGCCGGCGCGTGCACGGTCACCGACAGCGCGACGTTGCGCAGCTGCCACGCCTTCGGCGCCTGGACGACCAGGCGGTTGCCCAGCTTCTCGATCCGGCTCTGCTTCACCGCTTCGGCGGGGGAGGCCGTCGGGTCGACGCCCAGCTGGTCGCCGAAGCGCTCGCCGACCCAGGACAGCAGGTTGTTGACGCCCTCCACCCACGGCTGCTGCTCGCCCTGGTCGTGCCGCAGCTCGACGCGGGCGCCGGACTCGCGGTCCAGCACCAGTTCCACGCGCCCGATCGTCACGGCGACGTCCAGCTCGAGCGGCCCGCCGGCCTCGAACTCCTGGACGCGCGTCAGGCCGTCGGCCGTGGTCTCCTCGGTGCGGGCCTCTTCGGCGTGGGTCTCTTCAGCCGGAACCTCCGACGCGGGTGTTTCCTCGTTCGGTGTCGTCTGCTCTTCGCTCATGGTCGTTTCCCCTCAGCCCTCGACCCAGCCGTGCAGGCGGGAGCCGCTCTGGTCGCTCTTGGAGTGGTGCTTGCGCCCGCCGCCCAGCCCGCCCAGGCCGCTGCCGCCCAGCCCGCCGTGGCCCAGCGCGCCCTGGACCGCCTGGGAGACGAAGGTGTTCAGCGAGACGCCCTGCGCCTGCGCGGCCCGCTCGGCCTGGCCCTTGATCTGGTCGACCAGCCGCAGCGTGATGCGCGTGATGTCACCGGTGTCGATCGGTGGTGGTGGCGTGGTGTCACGTGGTGTCGCCCGTGGTGCCGGTTCCTCCGCGGCGCCGGTGACGACCACGCGGACGTCCCGGCCGTCGAGCCGGACGTCGACGACTTGGCCGGGTAGGCTGGCGGTGACTTCGGCGGCGAGGTCCGCGAGCGCGTTCATCAGCGTCAGGCGGACCGCCGGTTCGAGCGCGGCCGACAGCAGGGCGGCCGCACGCCGGGTGTGCTCATCCCCGGCGGAGGCCGTGTTCGCGAGGTCCTCGCGGAGGTTGGCGATGTACGGCGTCAGGTCCATGACACCACTATGACGTCACTTATGACATCGGTCAAGGCGATCGCGGTGTCAGGGCTGGTGTCATGTGTCGCCCGGGAGTGGCCGCCCTCACGCGGTTAGGCTGCGCTGGAGTCGTGGAGTCGGGCCGGGAGAAGGAGTGCGGACGTGGCCGAAACCGTGTCACCCAGGGTGCAGCTGATCGCGAAGACGGAGTTCTTCCCGCCTGAGGACGTGCCGTGGTCGACCGACGCGGACGGCGGCCAGGCGCTCGCCGAGTTCGCCGGGCGCGCCTGCTACCAGTCGTGGAAGAAGCCGAACCCGGTCACCGCGACCAACGCCGGCTACATCGAGCACATCATCGACGTCGGCCACCTTTCGGTGCTGGAGCACGGTTCCGTCAGCTTCTACATCAGCGGCATCTCGCGATCGCTGACCCACGAGCTGATCCGCCACCGCCACTTCTCGTACTCGCAGCTCTCGCAGCGGTACGTGCCCGAGCGCAACGCGGCCTTCGTCGAGCCCGAGGTGATCGCGAACGACCCGGCGCTGCACGAGAAGTTCCTCGCCGCGGCCCAGGCGAGCGTCGACGCCTACACCGAGCTGCTCGCCGGGCTCGAGGAGAAGTTCGCCGACGTGCCGAGCGCGACCCTGCGCCGCAAGCAGGCCCGCCAGGCCGCGCGCGCCGTGCTGCCGAACGCGACCGAGACCCGCATCGTCGTCACCGGGAACTACCGCGCGTGGCGTCACTTCGTCGCGATGCGCGCCACCGAGCACGCCGACGTCGAGATCCGCGAGCTGGCCGTGGAATGCCTGCGGCAGCTGCAGAAGGCCGCGGCGAACATCTTCGCGGACTTCACCATCTCGACGCTGCCCGACGGCACCGAGATCGCCACGAGCCCGAAGGTCCTCGAAGGCTGATGAAACGCCTCGCGATCGACGTCCGGCCCGGCGAGTACGCCGTCGTCCGGCTGCCCGCGGACGCCCCGGTGCCGGCGGAGCTGCTCGCTCCCGGCGAACCCGCGTTCGTCTCGGTGACCCGGACGCCCGAAGAACTGTCGGTGATCTGCCCGGCCGGGCGTGAACCGGCCGGCAGCTCGGCCGCGGAGGACGGCTGGCGGCTGCTGTCGGTCCGCGGCCCGCTCGAGTTCACCCTCACCGGCATCATCGCCGCGCTGGCCTCGGAGCTGGCCGCGGCCGGTGTCGCGCTGTTCTCGATGTCCACGTTCGACACCGACCACATCCTGGTCCGCGCGACCGAGCTCGACCACGCCGTCAAGGCGCTGCGCGAGTCCGGCCACGAGGTCGCCCACCCCTGACTCGTTGTCCGTGAAGGCCTCCTTACCGGCTCTTATGGCCGGGAAGGAGGCCTTCACGGCTTTTCGGGGTACCCGGCTGGGCGAGGGTGGGAGCGATCACCCTTGTCAGGCAAAGTTCGGCATGCCTAAACTTCGGTTTTGGGTTCCCGACATCCGGTTCGAGAGGCAGGCGCCATGGCTGTGACCGAGGCCGCCCGGCCGAAACTGGTGTCGCGCCTGCGCACGGGTTCGGCCCTGCTCGGCCCGGCGTTCGTCGCGGCGATCGCCTACGTCGACCCCGGGAACGTCGCGGCCAACATCAGCGCCGGCGCCCGCTACGGCTACCTGCTGGTCTGGGTGATCGTCGTGGCGAACCTGATGGCCGTGCTCGTCCAGTACCTGTCCGCGAAGCTCGGCCTGATCAGCGGGCTGTCGCTGCCGGAGGCCCTGCGCACCCGGCTGTCCCGGCCGGCCCGGATCGGGTACTGGCTGCAGGCCGAGGTGGTCGCCATCGCCACCGACCTGGCCGAGGTCGTCGGCGGCGCCATCGCCCTCTACCTGCTGTTCGACCTGCCGCTCGTCATCGGCGGCCTGATCACCGGCGCGGTGTCGCTGACGTTGCTGGCCGTGCAGGACCGCGGCGGCCAGCGGACGTTCGAGCGCGTCGTCACCGGTCTGCTGCTGGTCATCGCGATCGGCTTCCTGGCCAGCCTGTTCGTCGAACCGCCGTCGGCGTCGGGCACGCTCGGCGGGCTGGTCCCGCGCTTCGAGGGCTCCGGCAGCGTGCTGATCGCCGCGGCGATGCTCGGCGCGACGGTCATGCCGCACGCCGTCTACCTGCACTCCGGCCTGGTCCGCGACCGCCACGGCCGGGCGGACGCCGGCAGCCGCCGCCGGCTGCTGCGCGCCACCCGCGCCGACGTCGGACTGGCGATGCTGCTGGCCGGCGCGGTCAACCTCGGCATGCTGCTGCTCGCGGCCACGAACCTGCAGGGCCAGGAGGGGGTCGACAGCATCGAGGGCGCGCACGGCGCCGTCGCGCAGGCCCTCGGCCCCGGCATCGCGCTGATGTTCGCGATCGGCCTGCTCGCCTCCGGCCTCGCGTCGACGTCCGTCGGGGCGTACGCGGGCGCGATGATCATGCAGGGCCTGCTCCACAAGCGGGTTCCGCTGATCCTGCGCCGCCTGGTCACGCTCACCCCGGCTATCGTGGTGCTCGCGCTCGGTGCCGACCCGAGCGCGGCGCTGGTCGTCTCGCAGGTGGTGCTGTCGTTCGGGATCCCGTTCGCACTGGTACCGCTGATCCGCCTGACGGCCGACCGCGAGCTGATGGGCGCGGACGCCAACCACCGCCTGACAACGGTGGCGGCGTCGCTGATCGCGGCGGTCATCATCGCGTTGAACCTGGTGTTGATCTACTTGACCTTCACCGGCTGACACCCCACGAGCAGGGAGGCCGCGACCATGGCCTGGATCTTCGCCCTCAACGCCGAATGCGGGGGGCGTGAGACCCACGCCCGGGATCTCGCGCGCCACTTCGAGGGCTGGCCTTCGCGCATCTTCACCGCCAACGGCGGCTGGTGGTGCGGAGTGGCGCCCGAGGGGATGGGCGAGCGCGGCGTCGAGTCCGACGAGGACGCGACGGCCGTCACCGCGGCCGGGCGGCGGCTCTACTGGCAGCTCCGGACCGCGCCGCCGGTCTACCGCTACGCCCTCGCCGGTCCGAAGACCGACGAGCTCCGCAGCTACGACCAGCTCATGGCCCAGGACCTGACGCTCGTGCCCGGTCTCGTGGTCAGCGAGGACATCTGGTTCGCGACCGGGCGGCGGTCCGACTTCAGCGACTTCGCCCCGGGCTACCGCTGGATCCCGTACCACGGCGAAAGGTACGCCCCGGCTCGCTGAGTCACGAATTGCGCGGAACCCGAGGCGCTCCGCGGCGGTCCGACTAGCATCTGCGCGACCGCCGCCTGAAGGAGCACCGTGACCGACGAACAGACCCGTCCGTACCCGCCGCGGGCGCCCGCCACGCCTGGTCAGCGGGTTGTCGCGGGCCGTTACGTCCTGCTCGGCGAGCTCGGGCGGGGCGGCATGGGCGTCGTGTGGCGGGCCCAGGACCAGGTGATCGGCCGCCAGGTCGCGGTCAAGGAGCTGCGGCTGCCCGACGCCGAGTCCGCCGCCGTCTTCTCCGAGCGCGCGCTGCGCGAGGTGCGCACCGGCGGGCGGCTCAACGACCCGTCGATCGTCACGGTCTACGACGTCGTCACCGACGGCGGCACCACGTTCATCGTGATGGAGCTCGTCGAGGCGCCGTCGCTGGCCGACCTCGTGCGCCAGCGCGGCCCGATGCACGCGGCGCAGGCCGCGCAGCTGGGGGAGCGCGTGCTCACCGCGCTGCAGGCCGCGCACAAGGCCGGGATCGTGCACCGCGACGTCAAGCCGGCGAACATCCTGGTCGCGCCGGACGGCCGGGTGAAGCTGACGGACTTCGGCATCGCCCACGCCATCGACGACCCGCGCCTGACCACCAGCGGGATGATCGTCGGCTCGCCCGCGTTCATGGCGCCGGAGCGCGTCGAAGGCCGCGAGGCCATGCCCGAGTCCGACCTGTGGTCGCTCGGCGCGACGCTGTTCTACGCCGTCGAGGGCACGATGCCGTTCGAGCGGGCGACCACGGCGGCGACGCTGCACGCGATCATGACCGAGATCCCGTACCTGACCCGCGGCCACGGCCCGATCGCCGCGGTGATCCTCGGGCTGCTGGTCGCCAAGCCGGAGGCCCGGCTGACCACGGCCCAGGCCCAGAACCTGCTGGCCACGGCCCAGGGCGCGCGGCCGACCCCGCCGGGCGGCACGGCGATGCTGCAGGGCGGCCCGCCGACGGATGGCGCCGCAACCGCCGAAGAAGAACCTGCGCGGGCTGTGGATCGCGCTCGCCGCGGTGCTCGTGGTGGCCGCCCTGATCGGCGGCTTCTTCGCGGGCAAGGCCTTCGAGAAGCCCGCGGCCGACGCGCAGAAGCAGCCGACGATGACCTACGGCATCGGCGGCCAGATCCGCGCGGCCATCGGCAGCTACTACCGGTGCTTCAACGCCCCGGTGCAGGACGGCGCGATCATCAGCGAGGACGACAACAAGTCCGAGTGCGACAAGAGCCACTCGCTGGAGGTCTACGAGATCGGCGGCCTGCTGTCGGTCGAGAACTGGAACACCGAAGACGTCGCGGTGGCCGCCTACCCCGGCCTGGACGCGGTGAAGGCGAGCGCCGAAGCCGCCTGCGCGACGGCGTTCCGCTCCTCGATCGTGCCGGAGGCCAAGCGCACTGGCCTCACCTACCGCGCGCTCGTGCCCACCGGGGCCGAGTGGACGGGCACGCCGGTGAAGGGTGAGGAGCCCAGCCGCGACTTCTACTGCATCCTCACCAAGGCCGACGGCGGCCCGATCACCGCGCCGATCGTGACCAAGGTCAAGTAGAAGTTCCGCGACGAGCGGCCGGACCCCGGAAATCCTCCGCACTTTCCCGCACCCGACCAGGTCGGCGCGGTTTTCGTCGGAGGGAGGAGGTACCGTCTCAGCATGTCCAACCCACCAACCGCCGCGCCCGGACGGCCGTTCGGGCGCGTGCTCACCGCGATGGCCACCCCCTTCGACGCCGACGGCGCGCTGGACCTGAAGCGGGCGCAGGAGCTGGCCGAGCACCTCGTGGAGCTGGGCAACGACGGCCTCGTCGTCAACGGCACGACCGGCGAGAGCCCGACCACGACCGACGCGGAGAAGCAGGAGCTCGTCCGCGCCGTGGTCGAGGCCGTCGGCGACCGCGCGACCGTCGTGGCCGGCGCGGGCACCAACAACACCGCGCACAGCATCGAGCAGGCCAAGCTGGCCGAAGCGGCGGGCGCGCACGGGCTGCTGGTCGTCACCCCGTACTACTCGCGCCCCAGCCAAGCCGGGCTGTACGCGCACTTCACCACCATCGCCGACAGCACCGGCCTGCCGGTGATGCTCTACGACATCCCGCCGCGCTCGGTCGTCCCGATCGAGGTCGACACGCTGCTGCGGCTGGCCGAGCACGCGCGGATCGTCGCGGTCAAGGACGCCAAGGGCGACCTGATCGCCGGCTCCGAGGTCATCGCCAACACCCACCTCGCGTACTACTCGGGCGACGACGGGCTGAACCTGCCCTGGATCTCCGTCGGCGGCACCGGCGTGGTGAGTGTGATCGGTCACGTCGTCGCGGGCCGGATCCGCGCGATGATCGACGCCTACGAGAACGGCGACACGTCCACCGCGCGCACCAACCACCGCGGCATGCTGCCGGTGCTGCGCGCGATGTCGCGGGTCGGCGGGGTCGCGTTCAGCAAGGCCGCGCTGCGGCTGCGCGGCTTCGACATCGGCGAGCCGCGGCTCCCGATCGTGGCCGCCACCACCGAGCAAAACGCCATGATCGCCGCCGATCTGGCCCAGGGCGGCGTGCCGCTGGGCGACACGGCGGCCCAGGACTGGCATGGTGAGCGGGTGGCACAAGCAGACTCGAGGGCCGCCTACGTGGCGCCGACCTCGCACACCAGCGTTGGGACCCTGCCTCGGTGAGCTCACTTCCCCCAGGTCCAGGCCCCACCAACGCCCCGCCCGAACTGCCCGCCGGGGCCCTGCGCGTAGTCGCGCTGGGCGGTATCGGCGAGGTCGGGCGCAACATGACCGTCTTCGAGTTCGCCGGCCGGCTGCTCATCGTCGACTGCGGGGTGCTCTTCCCCGAGGACGACCAGCCCGGCGTCGACCTGATCCTGCCCGACTTCCGCGCGATCGAGGACCGCCTCGACGACATCGAAGGACTGGTGCTCACCCACGGGCACGAGGACCACATCGGTGCCGTCCCGTTCCTCCTGCGCCTGCGGCCGGACCTGCCGATCTACGGCTCGAGGTTCACCAACGCCCTGCTCGCGGCCAAGGCCAAGGAGCACCGGCAGCGGCCGAAGCTGATCGAGGTCCGCGAGGGGGAGCGCCGCGACGTCGGCGTGTTCAACCTCGAGTTCTTCGCGGTGAACCACTCGATCCCGGACGCGCTGGCCGTCGCCATCCGCACCCCGGCGGGCGTCGTCCTGCACACCGGTGACATCAAGCTCGACCAGCTCCCGCTCGACGGGCGCCTCACCGACCTGGCCGGCTTCTCCCGGCTCGGCGACGAGGGCGTCGACCTGTTCTGCGTCGACTCGACCAACGCCGAGGTCCCCGGGTTCGTGATGCCCGAGCGCGACATCGGCCCGGTCCTCGACGACGTCGTCCGCCGCGTCGGCCAGCGGGTCATCGTGGCCTGCTTCGCCAGCCACGTGCACCGCGTCCAGCAGGTGCTCGACGCCGCGCAGCGGCACGGCCGCCGGATCGCGTTCGTCGGCCGGTCGATGGTCCGCAACATGGGCATCGCCGCCGACCTGGGCCTGCTCAACGTGCCGGACGGCCTGCTGGTCGACCTCGACCAGGCGAGTGGCCTGCCGGAGAGCAAGGTCCTGTTCGTCTCCACCGGGTCCCAGGGCGAGCCGCTCTCGGCGCTGTCGCGGATGGCGCGCGGCGAGCACCGGCAGATCTCGATCCGCGCCGGCGACACCGTCGTGCTGGCCAGCTCGATGATCCCGGGCAACGAGACCGCGGTGTTCGGCGTGGTCAACGGCCTGACCCGGCTCGGCGCGAACGTCGTGCACCAGGGCAACGCCAAGGTGCACGTCTCCGGCCACGCGTCGGCGGGCGAGCTGCTGTACCTGTACAACGCGGTCCGGCCGAGCAACGTGATGCCGGTCCACGGCGAGTGGAAGCACCTGAAGGCCAACGCCGAGCTGGCCATCCGCACCGGCGTCGCGGCGGACAACGTGGTGATCGCCGAAGACGGCGTGGTCGTCGACCTGGTCGACGGCAAGGCCTCCCGCACCGGCCGGGTCGAGGTCGGGCACGTCTACGTCGACGGCCTCTCGGTCGGCGACGTCGGCGAGTCGACCCTGTCCGACCGGCTGGTGCTGGGCGAAGGCGGGTTCATCTCGATCAGTGTCGCGATCGAATCCGCCACCGGCCGCCCGGTCAGCGCCCCGACGGTGTCCGGCCGCGGCTTCTCCGACGACCCGAAGGCGCTCGCCGCCGTCGTGCCGCTGGTGGAGATGGAGCTGGCGCGCACCGAGGCCGAGGGCATCACCGACACCCACCGCATCGCCCAGGCGGTCCGCCGCGTGGTCGGCCGCTGGGTGGCCGACACCTACCGCCGCCGCCCGATGATCGTCCCGACGGTCATCCCGGTCTAGACCCCTCGAAAGTACGCAGAACGCCTTCGCCTCCTCCGGGAGTGCGAAGGCGTTCTGCGTTTCTTAGCCCGTCCGGACCACGTGCGGCCAGTGGACTGCGGACTAGCCTTGAGTCTCACCCGCCTCGGGAAGAGAGGCCGCGCCGATGGGACGTCATTCGCCGGACGGGCGACGACGCCGCTTGCTCGTGCCCGCCCTGGCGACCGGTCTCGTGGTCGTCCTCGGTGCCGCAGCCTGGGTGACCGTCTCGGTGGTGCGGTCCGCGCCGGCCTGCGAGCAGCCGGCGAAGGTCCTGGTCACCGCGTCCCCGGACATCGCGCCCGCGCTGTCGCTGGTCGTCCAGGGCCTCGACCTCGGCTGCGATTCCATCGAGGTCCAGACCCGGGAGGCGACGCTGGCCGCCGAACGGCTCGCGATGTCCGACGGCACCCCGCGACCGCAGGTCTGGGTACCCGACTCCACCCTCGCGCTGCGCCGCGCCCACCAGCTCGGCGCCGCCGACGTCCCCGAGACCGGCGCGTCGGTGGCCAGCTCGCCGGTGGTGCTGGCGGTCGCGGAAGCGGCGGCGAAGGGCCTCGGCTGGCCGTCGCGCACCTTGAGCTGGGCCGACGTCCTCGCGCCGGACGCGGCGGGGATCGTCACCGGCATGCCCGACCCGGCGCGCGACGCCGTCGGCGCGGCGGCCTTGTTCGGGATCCGGGCCACGGTGCGGTCGAACCCCGACGCCGCGGCGGCGTACGTCGCACAGCTGCGGCGGTTCTCGACGAACACGCTCGGCGAGGAGAACGACCTCATCGCGCGGCTGCCGGGGTCGAGCGACGGCGCCGGCACGGGCTCGGTGACGGCGTTCCCGGTGTCGGAGAACTCCTTGCTGCGCCACAACGTCGAGGACGCGGCGTCGCCGCTGGTCGCCGTCTACTCGGCCGCGGTGCCCACGCTGGACTACCCGTTCGCCGAGCTGGGCGGGATCACGCCGGAGCAGCGCCCGATCGTCGACAAGCTGCGCGAGGCGATGCTCAACGGCTCGGGCGGCGACGCCATCGCGAAGACGGGCCTGCGCGCCGCGGGCGGCCAGGCGCTGCGCGGGCACGCGGACGACCCGCGCGTGTCACCGACGGGCTTCCGGACGCTCGGCATGCCGGACGCCGTCGACGTCGACTACCTGCTCAACCAGTGGGCCGGCATCAACCTGAGCGCGCGGGTGCAGGTGCTGCTCGACGTCTCCGGTTCGATGAACGCGCAGGTGCCGGGCACCGGCCTGAACCGGATGCAGCTGACCACCGAGGCCACGGCGAAGGCGTTGCACCTGTTCAAGCCGACGACCCAGCTGCGGATGCTGGAGTTCTCGACCCGCTTGGACGGCGACAAGGACTACCGCGAGATCCTCCCGATGGCGCCGGTCGCCCAGCACCTGGCCAGCGGCGCGCTCGACAAGCTGAACCAGCTGAAGGCCACCGCCGACGGCGGGACGGGCCTCTACGACAGCGTGCTGGAGACCTACCGCACCGCGCGTCGCGAGTGGGAGCCCGGCCGGCTGAACCTGGTGATCGTCGTGACGGACGGCCGCAACGAGGACCCGAAGGGCATCAACCGCGCGGATCTGCTGACGGAGCTGGGAAAACTGCAGGACAAGAGACGTCCGATCCCGCTGATCGGCGTCGGCGTCGGCCCGGACGCGGACAAGACGGAGCTGGACGACCTCACGAAAGCCACGGGCGGCAGCGCGTTCGTGGCCACGGACCCGACGAAGATCACGGAAGTGTTCTTCGGAGCCCTGAGCCGCATCGCCGGCGGCGGCTGACCATCCACAGTGGACGCTGTCAGGCCGTGAGGATCTCCGAGTTGCGTTGCACGACGTAGGCGCCGGCCAGCAGGACCGCCGCGCCGAGCAGCTGCGGCCAGGCGAGCTCCTCGCCGAGCAGCAGCCACGCCGCGACGGTCGTGATCACCGGTTCGACCAGCCCGAGCACGCTCGCCACCGACGCCGGCAGGTGCCGCAGCGACGAGATGCCGAAGACGTAGGCGAGCACCGTCGCCACCAGGACCAGCAGGGTCAGCAGCAGCCACACGGGTGGGCGCCAGGCCCCGAACTCGACGTCGACGTCGAGCAGGCGCACCGGCCACGTCCACGGCGGCGCGACGACGCACACCGCGACCGCGCCGAGCACCATGCCCCAGGTGACCAGGCCCAGCGGGTCGATGTCGGCCACCGCGCGCTCGCCGAGCAGGAAGTACCCGGCCGAGCAGAGGGCCGCGCCGACGCCGGCGAGCAGACCGGTGACGTCCAGCGTCACGCCCTGCCAGACCTGCGCGACCATCGCGAGCCCGGCCATCGCGAGGGCGATGCCGCCCCAGACGGCCCGCGGCAGCCGGTGGCGCCGCACGAACCGGACCCACAGCGCGATGAGCACCGGCGAGACGAACTCCAGCAGGATCGCGATGCCGACCGGGATCCGGCCGGCGGCGACGAAGTACAGCAGCTGCACGCCGGCCACGCCGAGCAGGCCGTACCCGAGCAGCACCGGGAGGTGCTCCCGGCGCACCTTCAGCTTCCGCGGCGCGAACAGCGCCACGCCGGCGAGCAGCACGACCCCGGCGAGCGTGATCCGCGCGGCGGCGACCTGTTCCGGGGTGACGCCGGCGGACATCGCCGACTTGCCCAGCGTGCCCGACGTGCTGAAGAACAACGCGGCGAGCAGGACGAGCGTGGTCCCGCGGGCGCGGGAGGTGACCCGCGGCGGCGCGACGACGGGCAGTTCGGTGGTCACCCTCGCGACTCTAGGGGCCGCGGGCGTCACCACCAAAACGGTTTTCCCGGTTACTCCGCCTGCTTGAGCCCGGTCGCGACGTGCGTCGTGATCGTGGCCAGCCGCCGCCCCTGGAGGCGCAGCGCGCCGAGCGCCAGGTCGTCCGGCGCGGCCGACTTGCGCGAGACGAACGAGCCGCCGTACGGGTTGCCGGACTCCTTCAGGTGCGGGTCGGTGTAGCCGAGCGGCACGACGATCGCGCCCCAGTGGTAGAAGACGTTGTTGATCGCCAGCAGCGTGGACTCGAGGCCGCCGTGCGCGGTCGACGCCGTCGTGAACGACGTCGCGACCTTGTCCGCGAGCTTTCCCTTCGCCCACAAGCCACCCGTGCTGTCCAAATAGGACTTGACCTGGGCGGCCGGGCCGCCGAAGCGGGTCGGGCTGCCCACCGCGAGGCCGTCGGCCCACCGGAGGTCGTCGAGCGTGGCGAGGTCGTGGTGCGGGCCGGAGTCGACCCAGGCCTGCCAGCGGGGGTTGGTGGCGATCGCGGCCGGCGGCACCGTCTCCGGCACGGTCCGCACCCGCACCTCGGCCCCAGTCTCCTTCGCCCCTGCGGCGAGGGACTCGGCGAGGGCGGCGGTGTTCCCGGTCGCGCTGTAGTAGACGACGAGTATCCGTGTGCTCACGTCCGCCGACTCTAGGGGCTGGTGGCCTCGCGTCCCAGAATCCGGACTGCGGCTACCGGGCTACCGGGGCTTCCACGGGCTGACCGTGTCGGTCGGCCGCGTCGGGTCGTGGAAACGCGGCCGGTCGAGCTCGCCGGCGCGCAGCGGGACCAGGCCGTCGGCGATCGCCTGCATGATCTTCGCGTGCGCCCGGACCCCGGCGCCGGGGCGTTCCGGCTCGACGTCCGACAGGTCGACGGGATCACCGAAGTGCACCCGGAACTTCGGCCGGCGCAGCGGCGCGCTGAGCCCGGAGCGGGCCAGCGGGAGCAGGTCGGCCGGGCCGTTGACGGTCTCGGTGCCCCAGTAGACGGCCTCGTGCGCGCCCCACTGGCTGATCGGGATCACCGGGACACCCGCGGCCAGCGCCAGGCGGGCGGCGCCGGTCTTGCCGCGCTCCGGCCACAGGCCCGGGTCGTGGCTGATCCGGCCTTCGGGGTAGACGATGATCGGCTCGCGGGTGGTCTTCATCGCCTCGACGGCCTCGGCGAACTGCCCGACGGCGGTGCCGGCGTGCTTGCGGTCCACCCGCAGGTGCCCGCTGACCCGCAGCGCCGGCCCGATGACGGGCGCGTCCAGGATGCCGCCGGCCAGCATGAAGCGCGGGTTGATCCCGATTCGCTTGCACGCGGCCATCAGGACGAAGGCGTCGAACACGCCGATGTGGTTCGCGGTCATCAGCAGCGGCCGCCCCCGAAGCTGCGCCGGAACCCGGCCGGACACGGTCAGCCGCCCGACCAGGTTCACCAGCCCGCGGTCGATGTTCAGCATGGTCCGCCAGATGGCCGGGGCACGGCGGGACGAGTCGTCGGTGCGCAGCGCGAACATGCGCAGAGCATGGCAGACGCCGGATTTCACCCGGATGGCTGCTCGGCTGGGTCACGAACGGGCCGTTGGTGACGTTCTCGGCCGGGATCGGCCGTCGGGTCGGTCGGGTCGGTCGGGTCGGTCGGGCGGGGCGGTCGGGCGGGGGCGAGCGGCCCGTTGGTGACGGTTCGGGTGCGAACGGGCCGTTCGTGCGGTTGCCGGGCTCGCGGGTTGCGCGGCGCGAACGGCCCTTTCGTGCCGCCTTCGCCTTCTGAAGTGCGGTACGAGCGGTCCGTTCGCACCGCCGCTGCGCTGACCTGCGTCAGCAACGGTCCGTTCGTGACGGTTGGGCGGCGGGTGTCGGCGCGACCGGTCCGTTCGCGCCGCTGCCGTCCCTGTTCAAGGGAACGAAAGGGCCGTTCGCAGCGCCGCAGGCCGGCGGCTGTGGGCACGAAAGGGCCCTTCGCGCCGCCCAACCCGGAAACCCGGCCCGACCGGCCCGTCAGCACCGCCACCGGCCCCATCCCGCTCACCCGAATGGCCCCACCGCGCCCGACCGTGAGGCAGAAGTTCACGATGCGCTGAGAGTGGCGCATGTGACGAAACGGCGTCGGCGGTTACCGTTGGAGCATGGCTGGGTCGGCGACGAGGAAGCGAAGTACGGGAAGCGGCGCGAAGGGAGCAGCGGCGCGCAAGCCCCGTACTCCGGCGAAGCCGAGTTCCGGCGCCACCCGGAGCACCCGGAAGCCGGCCGCGCGCAAGCCGGCGCCGCGGCGGAAGACTCCGGGCGTCTTCGGCAAGGGCGTCCGGGGGACCTGGAACCTGCTGGCCCGGGGCATCGGGACGCTGGCCCGCACCGTCGGGCGCACCCGCGAACTGGAGGCCGAGCACCGCCGTGACGGGCTCGCGCTCGGGCTGATCGCGCTCGCGATCATCGCCGCCGTCGGCGTCTGGTGGCGGGCCGCCGGGCCGATCGGCGCGGGTGTGGAGATCGCGACCAGGACGGTGCTGGGCGCAGGGGCCGTCACGTTGCCGCTGGTGCTCGTGGTCATCGCCGTCGCCTTGATGCGGTCCGAACCGCATCCGGAGACGCGGCCGCGGATGGTCGTCGGGACCATCATGGTCGTGCTGTCCGTGCTCGGGATGCTGCACATCTTCACCGCGCTCCCGGACACCAACGCCGGCCGGATGTACGCCGGCGGCATCATCGGCGCCTTCTCCGGCGGGCTGCTGACCATGGGCGTCACCACCTGGGTCGCCGTGCCGCTGCTGATCCTCGCCCTCGTCTTCGGCATCCTCGTGTTCACCGGGACGCCCGTGCGCGAGATCCCGCACCGCCTGCGCAACTGGGGCCTCGACGAAGAGGAGCTCGCCGAGGCCGACGAGGGCTCCATCTTCGCGACCGAAGAAGACGCCGTCACCGAGGCGGACCCGAAGGCCGCGCGCCTGCGCAAGCCGTCCCGCCGCCGTCAGGCCGCCGACGCCAACCCCGAGCAGCTCGACATCGAGGCCGCCCTCGCCGAGATGCCGACGCCGATCAAGCCGCCGAAGGCGCTGCCCAAACCGCCGGCGGAGGTGCCCGAGAAGAAGCCGAAGAAGGCCCCCGAGCCCGCGATGGCGGTCACCCGGACGGTGGAGGGCGACTACAAGCTGCCGCCGCCGGACCTGCTGAAGCTCGGCGACGCGCCGAAGTCCCGCAGCAAGGCCAACGACGCCATGATCGAGGCGATCACCGGCGTCCTGGAGCAGTTCAGCATCGACGCGCAGGTCACCGGCTTCACCCGCGGCCCGACGGTCACCCGGTACGAGGTCGAGCTCGGCCCGGGCGTCAAGGTCGAGAAGATCACCGCGCTGACCAAGAACATCGCCTACGCCGTGGCCACGGACAACGTCCGGCTGCTGGCGCCGATCCCCGGCAAGTCCGCGGTCGGCATCGAGGTGCCGAACTCCGACCGCGAGATGGTCCGCCTGGGTGATGTCCTGCGCGCGCCGACCACGGTCAAGGACAACCACCCGATGGTGATCGGCCTCGGCAAGGACATCGAGGGCCACTTCGTCACCGCGAACCTCACGAAGATGCCCCACCTGCTGGTCGCCGGCTCCACCGGTTCCGGTAAGTCGAGCTTCGTCAACTCGATGCTCGTCTCGCTGCTCGCGCGGGCGACGCCCGACGAGTGCCGGATGATCCTGATCGACCCGAAGATGGTCGAGCTGACGCCCTACGAGGGCATCCCGCACCTGATCACGCCCATCATCACCCAGCCGAAGAAGGCCGCCGCCGCGCTGGCCTGGCTGGTGGAGGAGATGGAGCAGCGCTACCAGGACATGCAGGTCAACAAGGTCCGCCACATCGACGACTACAACAAGAAGGTGAAGTCCGGCGAGATCACGGCGCCGCCGGGGTCCGAGCGCGAGTACCGGCCGTACCCGTACATCATGGCGATCGTCGACGAGCTCGCCGACCTGATGATGACCGCCCCGCGTGACGTCGAGGACGCGATCGTCCGGATCACGCAGAAGGCGCGCGCCGCCGGGATCCACCTGGTCCTGGCCACGCAGCGGCCGTCGGTCGACGTCGTCACCGGCCTGATCAAGACCAACGTGCCGTCGCGGCTCGCGTTCGCGACGTCGTCGCTGACGGACTCGCGGGTCATCCTCGACCAGCCGGGCGCGGAGAAGCTGATCGGCATGGGCGACGCGCTCTACCTGCCGATGGGCGCCGGCAAGCCGGTCCGCATCCAGGGCGCGTTCGTCGGCGACGAAGAAATTTCAGCGATCGTTTCCTATGCCAAGGAGCAGGCGCAGCCGGACTACCAGGACGGCGTCACCGCGCAGAAGGCCGGCGAGAAGAAGGAAATCGACGCCGACATCGGCGACGACCTCGACGTGCTAATCCAGGCGACCGAGCTGATCGTCACCTCGCAGTTCGGCTCGACGTCGATGCTGCAGCGCAAGCTGCGGGTCGGGTTCGCCAAGGCCGGCCGGCTGATGGACCTGCTGGAGAGCCGCGGCGTGGTCGGCCCGTCGGAGGGCTCGAAGGCCCGCGACGTGCTGATCAAGCCGGAGGAGCTGGAGTCGGTCCTGTTCATGATCCGCGGCGGCGACCCGGTGCCGGCCGACCCGGACGACGAGTGATAGCACCCTGATTGATGCTTTGAGCCGTTCTGTGCGGTTTACTGGTACAGAACAGCTCGAAGTATCATGAAAAGGGCGGTCAGGATGTTGCGGAGCTTCCGTCTGGGCAACCATCGTTCGTTCCGGGACGAGCAGGAGCTGCTGCTCATGCCGGCGATGCCCGGTGACGAGCGACCTGCGGTGCCGGTGGCCGCCGTCTACGGCGCGAACGCCTCCGGTAAGTCGAACCTCTTCAAGGCCATGACCCTGGTGATGGGGGCCGTCATGAACCGGCACCTCCCGAACTCCGCCGGTCGTCACGACATCGTCGTTGTGCAGGACCCCTTCCGGCTCGACCTCGGCGCCGAGCTGCGGCCATCGACCTTCGTCTTCGAACTGGTCGCCGACGGCGTCCCGTACACCTACGGCTTCCTCCTTGACGAGGACGAAATCCTCGAAGAGTGGCTCTACTCCTATCCGGAGAAGCGGAAGCGAGTCGTTTTCGAACGCGATCGAGACAGCATCAAGTTCGGTACCACCGTGGCCGATCTCAAGCAGAAGCTGGAAGTCCTGGAAGAGCTGATCCGGCCGACGGCGCTGTTCCTGAGCGTGTGCGACCGTCTTGAACTCGGGCCGTTGATGCCGGTCTACCGATGGTTCTCCTCCGGTCTACTGGTCAACGGCTTGGGCGGCGGCTGGTTCGGCTCCGAATTTGTGCAGGGTGCCGTCGGCGACTACCTGCTCCGGCATCCGGAGAACCGGCAGCGCGTGGTGTCGCTCCTCAGCGTGGCCGATGTCGGCATCGTGGACGTCGTCGTCGAGGAGCGGCTCGATTCGCATCGCCGGTTCACGGGAGCGTTCGACCTGGAACTCAAGCTGCTCCATGGGCCCGCTCGCGAGCGCTTCGACTTCGACGACGAGTCCTCGGGGACGCGCAATTGGATCGGTCTTCTGCCCCAAGTGCTTTCGGCGCTGGACGAAGGGCTGGTCCTGTTGGTCGACGAGATCGACGCCAGCCTGCACCCGCTGCTGACGGCCAAGCTGGTGGGACTCTTCCAGGACCCCGAGCTGAACACCCACGGCGCCCAGCTGGTCTTCACCACGCACGACACCAGCCTGCTCGGGACCATGCTCGGCGAGCAGGTCCTCGACCGGGACCAGATCTGGTTCGTCGAGCGGGACGCCGAGGGGGCGAGCAGTCTCTATCCGCTCACTGACTTCAAGCCGCGCAAGGACCAGAACACCGAACGGCGTTACCTCGCTGGCAGCTATGGTGCCGTGCCGGTGCTGGGCGATTTCGCGGAGGCGCTGCGCAGCCGATGAACCGTCGCGAAAACAGCAGCCGGCGCCGAGCACCGTTCCGCGAGCCGCACCGGTCGATCCTCGTCGTCTGCGGTGCGAAGGCGACTGAGCCCGCCTATTTCGACGGGCTGAAGCGGTCGCGGCGAAACCCGGCCGTCACGATCAAGATCAAGTCGAAACCGGCGGATCCAGCGGCCGTGGTGAAGTACGCCGCCGATTTCGGAAGCCGGTCCGGCGCGGCGTACGACGAAGTCTGGTGTGTCGAACTCGTCGACGTCGACGAGTTCGACCTCGACAAGGCACTGACGGCGGCTCGGCAGCTGGACGTGCGCCTGGCGGTCTCGAACCCCTGCTTCGAATACTGGCTGTTGCTCCACTTCGAGGCATGCGCAGCTCCGCTGACCTGTTACGGCGACGTCGAGAAGAGGCTGCGGCGGCACGTTCCCGGTTACCACAAGTCGGCACTGCGATTCGATGACTTCGCCCATGGCGTCGACACGGCGGTCGAGCGAGCCCGGCACCCTGACGCCGGGCACGCCTGCAACCCCTCCACTCAGGTGGGCCTGCTCGTCGAGCAGATGAGCTAGCACCGATGCAACCCGCGGCCGGGCCCGTTCCGTCCTGAGCACGTGGACACACAGCGATTCGCAGCCGGACTGTTCGCCTTCGCCGTCGTCGCGGTGAGCGCCGGGAGCTCGGTCGCCTCCGGGCAGGCCGTACCCGCGTCCACGCCGGCGGCGTCGGCTCCCTCGACCGTCGGGACCGCCCTCGGCCGGGACGTCACCCTGCGGCTCGGCCAGGAGGCCGCCGTGCAGGGGCGCGACCTGACCGTGCGGTACACCCGCCTCGTCTCGGACTCCCGGTGCCGCCCCGGCATGCAGTGCTTCTGGCAGGGCGAGGCCTCGGTGGCCTTCCTGCTGAGCGAGCCCGGCCGCGGCGAGAGCACCACGGCCGAGCTGCACACCGGCCCGCGCACGGGCCCGCAGGCGACGAGCTTCGCCGCGAGCCGCGTCGAGCTGGTGTCGGTGAGCCAGGACGCCCGGGAGGCGACGGTCCGGATCAGCTGAGCGGCGCGCCCCAGTGGTCCAGGTAGGCGACCTCGGCCAGCGGGACGCGCGCGGCCGGCTTGAAGTCCGGGACCGTCGTGTACGCCACCGGCAGCAGGCCGACCTGGGTGAAGCCGTCCGGGACGCCGAGGATCTCGGCCGCCGCCGTCTCGCGGGACAGGTGGTACGTCGTGAGCGTCGAGCCGAGGCCGCGGGAGCGCAGGGCCAGCTGGAAGTTCCAGACCGCCGGGAAGATGCCGCCGTAGAAGGCCGCGTCCGTCGCGTTCTCGCCGCTCGGGCGGCCCTCGAGGCACGGGATGACGAACACCGGCACCCGCTCGATGACGTCGATCAGGTGCTGCCCGGACGCCAGCGCCCGCCGGGTGGCGGCGTCGCCCGCCTCGCGGCCCGCCAGGTAGGCCGCGCCGACCTCGCGGAACAGCCCGCCGAGCCGGTCCTTGACCCGCTGGTCGCGCACCACGATCCAGCGCCACGCCTGGGCGTTGCCCGGGGTCGGCGCCTGCAGCGCGAGGTTGAGGCACTCCTCGAGGACCGCCGCCTCGACCGGGCGATCGAGGTCGAGCTTCCGGCGGACGGCGCGGGTGGTGCTGAGCAGGTGATCGATCTCCATGCCCCCATCCTGGCCCGGACCGCGGGAGTCCGGGCCAGGAACCCGGCTCAGCCGCCGAACTTGCGGACGGCCTGGTAGTACGTCCAGGCCGCGCCCTTGCACACCACGTTCGACCCGCAGACGCTCTTCAGGTCGCTGTAGAGGTTGTCGTCGATCTTCAGGCGGTTCGCCGAGGTGAACCGGCCCTGCTTCTTGTAGTTGCGGTACCCGAAGTCGTGCCGGTGGCAGCCCGGCAGGAACTGGAAGCCGAACGGGGTGTCCGGCGACCACGAGCAGCCGTCGGACGACCAGTCGAGCTGGCCGTTGTAGGGCTTCTGCGCCCGGGTGGACTCGAAGCCGGACAGCGAGGTGTGGAAGAGGTACTGGTCGGTGACCGTCGGGATGTCGACGGCCGCGGCGGTGCCGGTGCCCAGCAGAGCCCCCAAGCCGACAGTCACGGCCACCGTCATGGTGGCCCCCAGGTTCCGGAGTGTCGTGCGCATCGTGTGCTTTCCCTTGCTGATCAAGTGGACGATTTGCCCGACCAGCTTCGAGTGCGCTTTGTCCCGCCGTCACCGCCCGAAAGGAGGATGTTCGGTGAATTCCCCTCAGAGTTCGAGCAACATGCGTGAATTGCCCAGGGTGTTGGGCTTGACATACGGCAGGTCGAGGAATTCGGCGACGCCGGTGTCGTGCGAGCGCCGCATCTCCTCGTAGACCTCGTGCGACACCGGGGTGCCGTCGATCTCCACGAAACCGTGGCCGGCGAAGAAGCCGGTCTCGAAGGTCAGCACGAACAGCCGCCGGAGACCGAGCTCACGGGCCTCGTCGACCAGCCGGGCGACCAGCAGCCGCCCGACACCCTGGCCGCGGGCGGCCTTGTCGACCACCACGGTGCGCAGCTCGGCGATGTCCTCCCACAGGACGTGGAGGGCGGCCGCGCCGAGGACCTCGCCCGCCGCTTCGGCGATCCAGAACTCCTGGACGGCCTCGTAGAGGGTGACCAGATCCTTCTCCAGCAGCACGCGGCCCGCGTCCGCGTCGACCAGGGCCTTGATCTTGCGGATGTCGGCGATCCGGGCACGGCGGACGGTCGGGCGGGGCGAGTCGGACGGCACGAGCGTCAACTCAACCACACGGCCCTGGAGGCGGGATGACACGACCGGGCTACGCCGTCGTCGGACCGGCGAGGACCGGCGGCTACCCTGAACGTCGTGCCTTCTCCCACCACGGAACCTGCCGCCACCCGACGCGTCTCCCTGCTGACCCTGGGCTGCGCCCGCAACGAGGTCGACTCGGAGGAGCTGGCGGGCCGGCTGGCGGCCGGCGGCTGGGAGCTGGCGGCCGATCCGGAGGACTCCGACGTCGTGGTGGTCAACACCTGCGGCTTCGTCGAGTCGGCCAAGAAGGACTCCGTCGACACGCTGCTGGCGGCCTCCGACACGGGCAAGAAGGTCGTCGCCGTCGGCTGCATGGCCGAGCGCTACGGCCACGAGCTGGCCGACAGCCTGCCCGAGGCGGACGCCGTCCTCGGTTTCGACCACTACGCCGACCTTTCCGAGCGCCTGGACGACGTCGTCGCCGGCCGTAAGGTCGCCTCGCACACGCCGGGCGACCGCCGCAAGCTGCTGCCGATCAGCCCGGTGCAGCGCCCCGCCGCGGCCGAGAACGTCGAGGTTCCGGGCCACGCGCAGCACGGCTGGGGCCCGCGGGTGCTGCGCACGCGCCTCGACGACTCCCCGGTGGCCGCGCTGAAGATCGCATCCGGCTGCGACCGGCGCTGCTCGTTCTGCGCGATCCCGTCCTTCCGCGGCTCCTTCGTGTCGCGGCAGCCGGACGAGATCGTCGCCGAGGCCATGTGGCTGGCCGAGCACGGCGTCAAGGAACTGTTCCTGGTCAGCGAGAACTCGACGTCCTACGGCAAGGACTTCGGCCGCGACGGCGCCACCGCGCTGGAGCGGCTGCTGCCGCGGCTGGCGGAGATCGACGGCATCGAGCGCGTCCGCGTCTCCTACCTGCAGCCGGCCGAGACGCGCCCGCAGCTGGTGAAGGCCATCGCGACCACGCCGGGGGTCGCCGAGTACTTCGACCTGTCGTTCCAGCACTCCAGCGAGCAGGTGCTGCGCCGGATGCGCCGGTTCGGCTCGACCGACTCGTTCCTCGCGCTGACCGAGCAGATCCGCGAGTACGCGCCCGAGGCGGGCATCCGGACCAACGTGATCGTCGGGTTCCCCGGCGAGACCGAGCACGACCTGGCCGAGCTGGAGCGCTTCCTGACCGGCGCCCGGCTCGACGCGGTCGGCGTCTTCGGCTACTCCGACGAGGACGGCACCGAGGCCGAGGGCTTCGACGGCAAGCTCGACCCCCAGGTGGTCACCGAGCGCGTCACGCGGATCTCGGCGCTGGTCGAGGAGCTGACCTCGCAGCGCGCCGAGGACCGGATCGGCACCTTCGTCGACGTCCTGGTCGAGCTGGACGACGACGGCGAGCTGACCGGCCGCGCCGCGCACCAGGCCCCCGAGGTCGACGGCGAGTGCGTCATCCTCGACGCGCCGGATAAGACTGAGACATCCGGGGCTTCGCCCCGGGCCGGGGGCTCCGCCACCCGAACCCCCGCAAAGAGGCCCCAGGTGGGTGACTTCCTCCGGTGCGAGGTCGTCGACTCGGCGGGCGTCGACCTGATCGTGCGCGCGGCACCGGACGCCGACCGGTGAGTGCGCTCCCGAGCGACGCCGCGGACGAGGGCCTGGCCCCGCCGGCCGCGGAGACGACGGCACAGGTCCCGGAGGCGACCCCGGTCCCGACCCTGAACCTCGCAAACCTCCTGACGCTCTCGCGGCTCGTGCTGGTGCCGCTGTTCATCGCGGCGCTGTTCACCGGCGACGGCGTCGACACCACCTGGCGCGCGATCGCGACCGGGCTGTTCGCCGTCGCCTCCGCGACCGACCAGCTCGACGGCTGGGTGGCCCGCAAGTACGGCCTGATCACCGACTTCGGCAAGATCGCCGACCCGATCGCGGACAAGGCGCTCACCGGCGCCGCGCTGGTCGGGCTGAGCATCCTCGGCATGCTCGGCTGGTGGGTCACGATCGTGATCGCCGTCCGCGAGATCGGCGTCACGCTGCTGCGCTTCTGGGTGATCCGCCACGGCGTGATCCCGGCCAGCCGCGGCGGCAAGGCCAAGACGATGGCCCAGATCGCCGCGATCACGGCGTACCTGCTGCCGCTGCCGGCCGGCGCCGATCCGGTGCGCTGGGCGCTGATGGGCCTGGCGCTGGTGCTGACCGTCGTCACCGGCGTCGACTACCTGGTCCGGGCGGTGCGCCTGCGCGCGGCCGGGCGCCGGGCCACCGGTAACTGAGACGTGGTCGACGAGCGGGCCGCGGCCTTGGTCGCCGCCCTGTCCGGGCGCGGGGAGACGGTCGCCGCCGCCGAGTCGCTGACCGCGGGGCTGGTCTGCGCCACCCTGGCCCAGGTGCCGGGGGCGAGCGCGGTCCTGCGCGGCGGCCTGGTCGTCTACGCCACCGAACTGAAGACGCGGCTGGCCGGGGTGGACCCCGAGCTGCTCGCCGAGCACGGCGCGGTGCACCCCGAGGTCGCGGCGCAGCTGGCCGAGGGCGCCCGTGAGCGCTGCGGCGCCACCTGGGGGCTCGGGCTCACCGGCGTGGCCGGCCCGGCCGCCCAGGACGGGGTCGCGCCGGGCACCGTGCACGTCGGGCTCGCCGGGCCGGGGACGCGCACACCGCGTCTTTCGGGGGCTCGGGTGGCGGAGCCCCCGGATCGAGGCGAAGCCTCGTTTGTCACAGTCCGTACCCTGGCCTTGAGCGGCGACCGGGACTTGATCAGGACCGAGTCGGTCCGCGCCGCGTTTGCCCTGCTCGGGGAACATCTGGCGTGAATCGGGCGTTCGCCCTTGGCGTACGGGCACCCAAATCCTGCGCCCGGGGCGCCGCTCTGGGTAACGTAGGGGGTACTTGTACGGAAGGGAGGCGCGTGATGACCGTGCTGTTGCGTGAGGCGATCGGTGATCGGCTCCGTCATGCCCGCACCAACCAGCGTCGTACGCTGCGCGACATCTCCCGCGCCGCCAGGGTCAGCCTCGGCTACCTCTCCGAGGTGGAACGCGGCCAGAAGGAGGCGTCGAGCGAGCTGCTCGCGTCCATCTGCCAGGCCCTGGACCTTCCGCTCGGCGAACTGCTGCACCACGTGGCAGCGGACGTTTCGGCCCTCGACAACGTCGAGGTCGCGCCGGTCGACGAGCGGATCGTGGACGGCGCGCCCCGGGAGAAGGTGCCCGACCGCGGTGCGAAGGCGTCGGCGGCCGGGATCGAAGGTGGCCGCCTGATGTCCGAGCTGATCGGCAACGACCTCGCCGACCTGCGGGTTTCGCCGGCGCCGCGGATGAACACCACCCTGCGCACGACGATCGGGCAGCCGAAGCTGGCCTCCACGATCGCCGCATAGTCACGAATCGGACACGACGACGGCCCCGGGCAACGTGCCCGGGGCCGTTCGCGTGGGATACCCGTGGGATACCGGGGTGATCAGGGGGTGAACCCTGAAATCCCCCGGGGTCGCCTGGAATGGACGTGGCCGACCTGACACGATGGAACCCAACGCCGGGGTCGGTGCGTTGCATGTGCAGGGGAGCGACGCCCCACCACCCCGAGTACTCAAGGCCCGTGGGACGCAAGAAGGCAGGCGGAGGAGATGGCCAACCCGTTCGTGAAGTTCTGGAAGTACATGATGGCGGCGTTCTCGTCGAAGATCGACGAGCACGCCGACCCGAAGGTACAGATCCAGCAGGCCATCGAGGAGGCGCAGCGCAACCACCAGGCGCTGACGCAGCAGGCCGCCTCCGTGATCGGCAACCAGCGTCAGCTGGAGATGAAGCTCAACCGGCAGCTCAGCGACGTCGAGAAGCTGCAGGCCTCGACCCGCCAGGCCCTCGTCCTCGCGGACGAGGCCCGGGGCAAGGGTGACGAGCAGAAGGCGACCGAGTTCGAGACCGCCGCGGAGAGCTTCGCGACGCAGCTCGTCACGGCCGAGCAGAACATCGAGGACCTCAAGACGCTGCACGACCAGTCGCTGCAGGCGGCGGCCCAGGCCAAGAAGGCCGTGGAGCGCAACTCGCAGATGCTGCAGCAGAAGCTGGCCGAGCGCACCAAGCTGCTCTCGCAGCTGGAGCAGGCGAAGATGCAGGAGCAGGTCTCCGCTTCGCTGAACCAGATGAGCCAGCTGGCCGCGCCGGGCAACACGCCGTCGCTGGAAGAGGTCCGCGACAAGATCGAGAAGCGCTACACCACGGCGCTGGGTCAAGCGGAACTCGCTCAGAACTCGGTCCAGGGCCGCATGATGGAGGTCCAGGCCTCCACCACGCAGTTCGCCGGGCAGTCGCGGCTCGAGCAGATCCGCGCGTCGATGCGCGGCGACTCGGTCGCCCAGGTGACCGACGGTGGCGCGGCGGCGGCCCAGAAGCCGGCCGCCAGCTCGGCCGACATCCAGCGTGAGATCCAGGCGCGCGTGCAGGCGGAGCAGGGCAAGAACCCGGCTTGACGCCGGAGCCGGAGCGAACCAGGGGGCGGGCATGGGACAGCAAGGCAGAGGCCGGGACTTCAGCGAGTTCGGCGCCAAGCTCGACAAGCACATCGAGAAGCTGCCCGAATACGCCCAGCGCGCCCAGGAGAAGCTCCAGAAGGTCCAGAGGTACTTCCCGCCGGCCGATCAGGCCGGCGGGAAGCCCGGGACCGCCCGGCCGTCCTACCAGCGGCCGAACCCGCTGCAGCGGCCGCGGACAGCCGGGTCGCGGATGCCGGACCTGTCGTCGTTGGCGTCCGTGGCGAACCAGGTCCCGGCCTTCGCCGAGGCCCGGACCAAGTGGAACCGGTGGAACGACCCCGCCGCGAAGCTGGAACGCCGTAAGCGGCGGACGTCGCGCGCGCTCACGCTGTGGATCCTGCTGACGATCCTGTGCGGCGTCCTCGCCGTGGCCGCCGGTGTGGGCTGGGTCAGCGCCACCGGCGCCGCGATGATGCCGCAAGCGATCATGGCCTTCGCCGGGGCCGTCGTGTTCGGCACCTTCGGCGTCCGGTCCGGGCTCAAGCTCCGCGGCCTCAACCGCGTCCAGCTGCCGGCCACCCCGGCCGGCCCACCGCCGCTGCCGCCCGCCGGGTCGGTGGCGCGCGAGCCGATGGAACTGCTGGCCGAGGGCGAGGCGTCGCTGTTCGAGCTGCTGCGCCAGCTGTCGGTGCCGTCCTCGGTGGGCGCGATGCCGGTGTCCGAAGTGTCCGTCGCGGACGCCCGCCAGACGGCCGACGAAGCCGCGGCCGCCCTGCGCGGCCTGGCGGCCCGCATCCAGGCGATCGAACGCGGCCGCAACGCCGCCCCCGCCCGTGAGCGCGCGGCGCTGGACGCGGCGGTCGCCAAGCTCCGCGAACAGCTCGACGACGGCCTCGAAGGCTACGGCGGCCTGGTCGCCGCGGCCGGCCACACCGTCGCCGCCGCGGGCGACGGCCTGATCACGTCCAAGCAGGCCCTCACCGACGCCACCGACCGCCTGGCCGGCCTGGCCATGGCCCTCCGCGAACTCTCCTGACGGGACACACCCCGCACCCCACGTGATCCGCCGCGCAACCCACGTGACCAGACCCGTAACCAGCGTGCTGGAACCCGTAACTCGCGTGATCCAGCCCGGAACTCGCGTGATCAGGCCCGTGACTCGCGAGTTCCGGCACCAATCACGCGAGTTCCGGGCCTAAACACGCGAGTCCCGTCTCTGGTCACGCGAGACCCGGGTTCCAGCACGCGAGCCGACCGTCCAGGTACGCGAACCGACCGTCCGGGTACGTGAGCCGACCGTCCACACACGCGTGTCGACTGTCCAATCACGCGTGTTGACCCTCCCGTCACACGGGACGGCGCGCCGATCACGCGAAAACGTCCCGCGCTGAGCCGTTCAGGTGCCCCGCTCTGCCATCCGGGTGCCGTCATCCGGCTCCGGACCCGTCCGGTCACGCGGCGTGCGTGATCGTGCGTTTCACCCCGGCGTCGCCGCCTGTTCACCCCTTGGTCCCGAAACACGCGCGTAATCGGAAACCGGTAGCGACGGAAACGTGCACGACCTAACGTTTCTGTCATGCAAGCAGTGGTGGCACCCGACGGAAGGCCCGCCGTGCTCTGAGGTTCGCCGGCGCCGACCGTACACAGTGGACTTTCTCGCTTTCCGCCGAGGAAAGGACGCCCCGTGAACACGCTCCCGCCGGAACCGGACCCCGTCCCGCCCACCCCGCCCAGCGCGTCCCAGCGCGTGATCGCGGCCTTCGAGCGCATCTCCGAGGTCGACCGCCCCGAGCTCTGGACCACCCTGCGCGCGATCGAGGACGTCCTCGTCGACGCGAAGGCGGTCGACGAGCGCGTCAAGGCGGGGGAGAACCTGCCCCTGGCGGGCACGGTCGTCGCCGTGAAGGACCTGATCGACGTCGCCGGGCAGCCCACCACCGCGGGGTGCCCGTCGTTCGCCCGGGTCCCGGAGACCTCCGCCACCGTCGTCGCCCGGCTCACCGCGGCCGGCGCGGTCGTGCTCGGCAAGACCAACCTCGACCAGTTCGGCTACGGCCTCGCCGGCACCCGCACCCCGTACGGCGCCGTGACGTCGGCGTGGGACCGGACCAAGGTCGCCGGCGGTTCCAGTTGCGGCTCGGCGGTCGCCGTCGCGCTCGGCATCGTCGACCTGGCCTTGGGCACCGACACCGCGGGCTCCGGCCGGATCCCGGCCGCCCTGAACGCCGTCGTCGGGCTGAAGCCGACGCTGGGTCTGCTGCCGATGACCGGCGTCCTGCCGGCGTCGCACTCCTACGACGGCGTCTCGGTGTTCGCGCCCGGCCTGGCCGCCGGCCGCCGCGCGCTCGCCCTGATGACCGGCCCGGACGGCATCGACCCCGGCATGCGCACCTGGCCCGCCGACGTCCGCCTCGGCGCCGGCGACCACCCGCGGATCGCGATCCCGGACGAAGCCGGCCTGGCCCCGCTGAGCGCCGCGGCCCGGCTCGCCTTCGACGACACCGTGACGCGGCTGGCGGTCTCGGGCGCGATCCTCGAACCGATCCCCTTCGACGTCTTCCGCGAGGCGGGCAAACTGGTCTACACCGGCTCGTTCGACGTCGAGAGCTACACCGTGATCGGGGAGTTCCTCGGCAGGAACCCGGCCGACGCCGACCCGACGGTCGCCGCCCTGGTCCGCGCGGCCGGCAGCCACACCGCACACGCGTTCGCCGCCGACAAACGCCGGTTCGCCGAGCTGAAGGTCCGGGCCGCGCGGGCCCTCGACGGGTTCGACGCGCTCCTGGTGCCGACCGTGCCGGACCACCCGGAGCTCGCCGAGGCGCTGGCCGACCCGATCGGCGTGAGCCACCGCCTGGCCGTCTACAGCGCGTTCGTGAACGTGCTCGACCTGGCCGCGGTCACCGTCCCGGTGCTGCCGGGCGACCGCCGCCCGTTCGGCGTCACCTTCGTCACGCGCGCCTTCGAGGACCAGATCGCCCTCGACCTCGCCACCGTCTGCACGGACGAGCCGATGACGCACTACCCGGAGCCCGGCGAGGACCTCGTCGTGTTCGGCGCGCACCTGCGCGGCCAGCCGCTCAACTCCCGGCTCACCGAGCTCGGCGCCCGGTTCACCGGCCCGGTCCGGACCGCCGAGCGGTACCGGATGGTGTTGCTGGCCACCGAACCGCCGCAGCCGGGCGTGCTCGAAGACGTCGACGGCCGCGGTCTCGACGGCGAGCGCTGGCGGCTGTCCCCGGCCGCGCTGGGCCGGTTCGCCGCGACGCTGCCGGAGCCGTTCGTGCTGGCTCGCGTCGAGCTGGAGGACGGGTCCCGGGTCCTGGCCGTCCGGTGCGAAAAGGACGCGACGACGGCGGCGCCGGGCCTGGAACGCTACGAGTCCTGGCGCGGCTACGTCCGTTTCACGTCTACCGCCGGGCCGCGAGGCCCCGGCTGACGCGGCGCACCAGACCCGGCCCGTGCAGCGCGAACCCGGTGTAGAGCTGCACGAGCGACGCGCCGGCGTCCACCAGCCGGACGGCGTCGTCCGGGCCGAGGATGCCGCCGACGCCGATGATCGGCAGGCTCCCGCCGGTGTGGTCGTGCACGAAGCGCACGACCTCGGCCGCGCGGGTGGTCAGCGGCCGGCCGGACAGCCCTCCCGCCTGTCCGGCCAGGCCGCTCTCCGCGGCCGCGATGCCCTCGCGGGAAAGGGTGGTGTTGGTGGCGATGATCCCGGCGACGCCGTGCTCGAGGCTGACCTCGAGCAGCTCGGCCAGCGCGTCGTCGGTCAGGTCCGGGGCGACCTTCACCAGCACCGGCGTCGGCGCGGCGCCACCGGCCAGCTCCACGGACGTCGACCGCAGCTCGCCGAGCAGCTCGGCCAGCGCCGCGCGGTCCTGCAGCCGGCGCAGCCCGGGCGTGTTCGGCGAGCTGACGTTGATCGCGAAGTAGTCGGCGTACGGGTGCAGCGCGCGCAGCGAGAACCGGTAGTCCTCGACGGCGTCTTCGAGCGGCGTGACCTTCGACTTCCCGATGCTGATCCCGAGCGGCACGCCCGGTTTCCCCTCCCGGGCGAGCTTCGCCGCGAGCGCCTCGGCGCCGTCGTTGTTGAAGCCCATGCGGTTGATGACCGCGTTGGTCTCGGGGAGGGTGAACAGCCGCGGCTTCGGGTTGCCCGGCTGCGCCAGCCGCGTCACGGTGCCGACCTCGACGAAGCCGAAGCCGAGCCCGGCCCACGCGGGCAGCGCGCGGCCGTTCTTGTCCATCCCGGCGGCGAGGCCGACGCGGTTCGGGAAGCGCAGGCCCAGCACCGTCACCGGGTCGTCGACGCGGCTGACGCGGCTCAGCGCCGAGGTGGCCTTGCCGAGGCGGGAGAGGACGCCGATCGTGCGCTCGTGCACCAGCTCGGGGTCGTGGTAGGACAGCCGGTACAGCGCCGGGCGGACGATCTTGTCGAAGAACACGCCCTCATGCTGCCAAATCGCCCGGACCGCGCGACCGGAGCGTCACCTCGACGTGAACGAGCCCACTACGCGCGGTCCTTCCACTCGTCCTCGAGCATCGCGAAGACGAGCTCGTCGGTCCACTCGCCCTTGACGATCTCGTTCTCCCGCAGCCGCGCTTCCTCGCGCATGCCGAGGCGCTGCATGAGCGCGGCGGAGGCGGTGTTGCGGCCGTCGCAGCGGCCGATGATCCGGTGCAGCCCCAGGTCTTCGAAGCCCAGACGCAGCAGCTCGGTGGCGGCTTCGGCGGCCAGGCCCTTGCCGTGGTGGTCGGGGTGGAAGACGAACCCGATCTCGCCTTGGCGGTGCTCGCTGCTGAGCCACTCGAGGTTCAGGTCGCCGATCAGCTGCCCGGTCGAGGCCAGCTCGACGGCGACGGCCAGGAACTGCCCTTCGTTCGTCAACGTCGAGCTGTGCACCCGTTTCGCGAGCGCGGCGGCCGATTCGGCCCGGCTGCGCGGGCCCCAGTACAGGTAGCGGGCGACGTCGGAGCGGGACTGGAAGGAGTTCAGCGCGTCGAGGTCTTCGGGCGTGAACGGGCGCAGGAGCAGGCGTTCCGTGGTGATCGGGTAGTCGGGCCTGAGCATGGCTCCAGGCTAGCGACGGTTGACCCGTTCGGGGGACAGAACGGCAAAACCGAATCGGCGAAGGCGGAGGTCGGATCGCCGGGCGGTCATCGACCGCCGACCGGCGGGATGACCTGCACGAACGAGCGGTGGTGGGGGTGCCCCCAGGGGGTCTCTCGAACGCCGTCAAACGCTCGAGCCCGGGCCGGACCGGTGCCCGGGAACCCTGGGGGCCCGGTGACTGCCTGGTATTCGCTATCAGGCAAACACGGGAAGCAGGCGATGAGCCGAAGGTGGCTCCGTTGTATCGCTGCTCAAAGTCCCATCTCGTGCCATCCGCTAGCGGACAGTCACCTCACGAGTCCTGTTGGAATACAACTTGGGACCACCTCCTCTCTCGTGTACCGCCACGCTAAACGAAGTTCCCGCGACCCGGCAACGTCATTTGCCGGATCTCACTTTTCAGGAGAGCTTTCCGCGCGTCACCGAGGAAGGACGCGTCGACGGCGTTCTCCGCGAGCCGCGCCAGTTCGGCCGCGGTCAGCCCCAGCGCTTCGGCCACGGCGACGTACTCGCCGGTGAGCGTCGCGCCGAACATCGGCGGGTCGTCGGTGTTGAGCGTGACGACGACGCCGTGGTCGAGCATCCGCCGCACCGGGTGCGCGGCGACGGCGGTGACCTGGCCCGTGCGCACGTTCGACGTCGGGCAGACTTCGAGGGGAATCCGGTGCGCCGCAAGGTGTTCGAGCAGTGCGGGGTCGGCGGTGCAGCTCGTGCCGTGGCCGATCCGCTCGGCGCCGAGGTCGTGCAGCGCCGACCAGATCGTGGCCGGGCCGGTGGTCTCGCCGGCGTGCGGCACGCTGTGCAGCCCGGCTTCCCGGGCCCGGGTGAAGAACGGCGCGAACTGCGCCCGCCCGACGCCGAGCTCGGGTCCGGCGAGCCCGAAGGACACCAGCCCCTCAGGGCGTTCGCGGAGCGCGAACACGAGGGTCTCCGCGCCGGCCTTGGTGCCCTTTTCGCCGGGAATGTCGAAACACCAGGCCAGTTCCACGCCCAGTTCGGCGGCGCGGGCCCGGCCGGAGGCGAGCCCGGCGAGCAGGTCGTCACCGGGCATGCCGTCCAGGAGGTGGTTGTACGGCGTCACGGTGACTTCGGCGTACCGGCAGTTCTGCGCGGCGAGGTCCGCGGCCAGCCCGGCCACCAGCGCGTGGACGTCGTGGCGGTCGCGCACCAGCGACGTGACCGCGAAGTAGACCGTGAGGAAGTGGTCGAAGGCGCGGAAGGTGAAGAACTCCGCGAGCGCGCGTTCTTCCGTGGGGACACCGGCTTCCGGGCGGCGCCGGGCCAGCTCCAGGACGGTCGGCAGGCTCGCCGAGCCGACCAGGTGGACGTGCAGTTCGACCTTGGGCAGGGCGTGCGCGAACGCGCGCAGCGCCGGCCCGGCCGGGATTTCGGGCATGACGGAGCTCCCTGGGACGTGCGGGTGAGGTGACGTGGCCGCGCGGACGGCTCAGGGAGCGAGGTCGCCGCGTTCGGTGTCGGTCCCGTAGAGCGGGAGCTTGAACGACGTCACGGGCTCAGCTTAGCGCGCGGGAGCGGGTCCGGACTGGCATTTCGGGCAGAACCACGTCGGCCGCTGCCGGACGTCGTGGCCCTGCGTGCGCACCAGGGTGGGGCCGCCGCAACGGAAGCAGCCCTGGCGGGTGCGCTCGTAGACCCAGTTCTTCCGGTTGCGGTCGAGGTGGCCGGTCGTGCTCTGGTCGAACCGCCCCGAGGCGGCGTTGGCCAGCAGCAGCTTGCGGCCGAGCGCGACGGTCTGCGCGGCGTCCACTTCGGACACCGGCGTCCACGGTGTCACGCCGAGCAGGAAGCACATCTCGCACTTGTACAGGTTTCCGACGCCCGCCATCACGCGCTGGTCGAGCAGCGCCAGCCCCAGCTCGCGGGCCGGATCGGCGGCCAGCGCGGCCGTCGCCCGGGCCGCATGGTCGTCCGTCCACTGTGGATCGAGCAGGTCCGGGCCGAGGTGGGCGACGAGGTCGCGCTCCTTCGCCGCGGGCACGAGCCTGAGGTCGTGGACGCGGAACCCGATCACCTGGACGTCGGCCGCGGTCAGGACCACGCGGGCGTGGTGCCCGGGCCGGCGCCACTTCGCGCCGGCCGCGTAGACGTCCCACATGCCGTCCATCATCAGGTGCGAGTGCAGGGTCAGGTCGCCGGAGAAGCGCGTGAACAGGTGCTTGCCGACCGTGCCGACGCCGAGCACGTCCCGCCCGGCGAGGTCCACAGTGGCCAGTTGCGGCACACGGAACTGCCCGCGCAGCAACGTCTTCCCGGCCAGCGCCCGGTCGAACCGCTTCCCGACGAGGTAGACGGTGTCACCCTCGGGCACGGCTCACCCCGCGGATTCGGACACCTCGGCCGGGGCCGCCTCGGTCTCCGGCGCCGGACCTTCGGGCCAGTCCGGGCCCTCGGGCTCCTCGCCGTGGACGCGGTGGCGGCCGGCGCGGTTGGAGCGCAGGATCTTCGCCAGCACCATGTTGAACGTCAGCGCGATCTCCTGCGCGCCGGGGGAGTGCCACTCGTGGATCGGGCTGCACGCGCCCTGGGCCTGTTGCACGGCCAGCCGGTCGGTGATCGCCGTCGGCATCACCAGCGGGCCGAAGTTCTCGCGCAGCTCGGCGATCCGGAACTGGTGCTCGTAGGAGCGCACGCGCAGCTTGTTGACCAGCACGCCGATCGGGCGCAGGTCCGGGTTGAGCTCCTTGCGGATGTTCTCGATCGCTTCCAGGGCCCGGCGGGCCCCGGCGACGGCGTACATCGTCGGCTCGGTGACGATCAGCGCGCTGTCCGCGGCGACCAGAGCCGACTTCGTCAGCCGGCCCAGCGACGGCGGGCAGTCCAGGATCACCAGCTCGTACGGCGTCTCGCGCAGCGGCTCGCGGTGCAGCTCGTCGAGCGCGCGGGAGAAGTTCGCCAGCCGGTCGCTGTCGGCGTCCGGGTCGTTGAGCAGCTCCAGCTCCTCGGTGCCGACGAGGACGTCGACGTCCTCACTCCACACGCTCGGCGCGATCGCGCGCTCGAGCGTCGCGCGGGTGGGGTCCTCGAGCACGTCGGCGAGGGTCGCGTCGGTGTAGGGCGGGTCGAGCGAGGTCGTGGCGTTGCCCTGCGGGTCCAGGTCGACCACCAGGGTCCGCGTGCCCCTACGCAGGGCGGCGGAGGCCACACCGAGGGCGACCGTCGTCTTGCCGACGCCCCCCTTGAGGCTGAGTACGGCGACCGTGTGCACGACGACCAGCCTACGGGTGGTGGCCAGCGGGGCCACCGGGCCAGGCGTCGTGACTCCGGTTCACCCGAAGGGACCAGCCGGGAGAAAAGCCGGACCGGGCACTACTCTGTGCGACATGAAGACGGACACCGTGGCCGCCCGGGGTTCGGGCGCCGTTCGCCGGGTGCTCGAGGCCGAGCTCAAGGCCGCCCGCGCCCGGGGCGCCGAGCACCCCGGCGTCGTCGACGTGGGCGGCGGCAGTGGCGGCTGGGCGGTGCCGTTCGCGGCGGCCGGCTGCCAGGTGACCGTCGTGGAGCCGAGCCCGAACGCGCTCGCGACGTTGAAGCGCCGTGCCGAGGAGGAAGGCGTCTCCGATCGCATCACGGTGATCGCCGACGACGCCGACGCGCTGGGCCGCCACATCCCGGCCGGCTCGGCCGACCTCGTGCTGGCGCACGGCCTCCTGGAGATCGTCGACGACCCGGCCGCGGTGCTGGCCGCCCTCGCGGCGGCGGTCGCCCCGGGCGGAGCGGTGTCGGTCCTGGTGGCCAACCGCCACGCGGCGGTGCTGCACCGGGCCCTGGCGGGCCGGGTGGCGGCGGCCCAGCAGCTGCTGACGAGCGTCGACGGCATCGCCCCGGGCGACACGGTCCTGCGCCGCTTCGACGGCGACGGCCTGCGCGCCCAACTGGAAGCGGCGGGCCTCGAGGTGACCCTGCTGCAGGGCGACCGCGTGATCGCGGACCTGGTCCCGGGCGACGTCCGCGACGAGGACCTGGCGGCGTTCGAGCAGGCGGCAGCTTCGTCCCCGGCGCTCCGGAACATCGCAGGCCGCCTCCACGCGCTGGCCCGCCACCCGTCCTGACCCCCGTCACTTTCGTAGGGAAAGATGCGTTTCAGGGCCCTCGGACGCATCTTTCCCTACGAAAGTGACGCCTCGGGGCGCGGCGATGGCGGGTTTCGGACGGCGTGGTCGGGTCACACCCTGGTGCACGCCTCGTCCGCCCGGAACTGTCGGTGGTGGGCGGTAGCGTCCCCCTCGTGGGGCGAAACGCTGAACTTCCCGGCGGCATGGGCCGGTTCCGGGTCCGGCCGGGGGAACCGGTGCCGGACGACACCGGCTGTGGGCTGCTGCATGTCGACATGGATGCTTTCTTCGTGTCCGTCGAGCTGCGGACGCGGCCCGAGCTGGCCGATCGGCCCGTCGTCGTGTCCGGGGGCGGCCCGCGGGCCGTCGTGGCCGCCGCGAACTACCCGGCGCGCAAGTTCGGCGTCCGCTCGGCGATGCCGTTCTCGACCGCGAAACGCCTCTGCCCGCACCTGATCAACATCCCGCCGACCGCGGGCCTCTACGGCGAGGTCTCCCGCGGTGTGCTGGGCATCTTCCGCGACCTCACCCCGCTCGTCGAACCGCTCAGCCTCGACGAGGCCTTCCTGGACGTCAGCGGCGCGCTACGCCGGCTCGGCGCGACGCCGGCCCAGCTCGGCGCGCGGATCCGCGACCGCGTCGCGGCCGAACACGGCATCACCTGCTCGGTCGGCGTCGCGAAGGTCAAGTTCGTCGCGAAGCTTGCTTCGGGCATGGCGAAGCCGGACGGCATGGTCGTCGTGCCCGCCGCGGAGACCCTCGCGTTCCTGCACCCGCTGCCCGTCTCGGCGTTGTGGGGCGTCGGCGCCCGCACCGAGGAGCACCTGCGGCGGCTCGGCCTGGACACCATCGCCGACGTCGCCGCGTTCCCGCCCGACCGGCTGCGCAAGTCGCTCGGCGTCGCGGCCGGCGAGCACCTCTACCGGCTGGCCCGCGGCATCGACGAGCGCGAGGTCGTCACCGAGTCGCCGGACAAGTCGATCGGCGCCGAGCACACCTTCGACGTCGACCGGCACGACCGCGCCGAGGTCGGCCTCGAGCTGCTGCGCCTGGCCGAGCGGGTCGGCGCCACGCTGCGCGGGCGGGAGGTGCGCGGCCGGACCGTCTCGATCAAGGTGCGGTTCGCGGACTTCCGGACCATCACCCGGGCCCGCACGCTCGTCTCGGCCACCGACGTCGCCCGCGAGATCCACGCCGTCGCCGTGGCGTTGCTCACGGAGCACGCGCCGACCGGCGCCGTCCGGCTGATCGGCGTCCGGGTCGAAGGGCTCGAAACCGGCGAAGCGGGCGAGCAGCTCGTGTTCGATTCACCGGCGCCGCGGCGGCGGGACGCCGAGGTCGCGGCCGACGTCGCCCGCTCGAAGTTCGGCTCCGCGGCCATCCGGCCGGCCTCACTTCTGGCGCCGCGGGAGCCCTGAACCGGTCACGATCGGCGATCGTGACGGTCCGTCAGCCCCCTTCGGCCCGGATTTACCCCAATTCGATCCCTTCTGGATGCGGGATCGGGTAGTCGTCCGGGCGCGGGCCTCGTATCCTGGACAGTGCCACCCCGCCTGGGGTTGGCTGTTGGGTCCAGAACGTTGCGCGGCCCGGCGCCCGCGACAGCTGTGCCGGAGGAGGAAAGATGCCACTCTCCGAGCATGAGCAGCGGCTGCTCGATCAGATCGAGCGCGAGCTCTATGCCGAGGACCCCAAGTTCGCATCCACGGTGCGTGGCACCCGGTTGCGTCGCCCCGCTCGCCGACGGCGTATCCAGGGCATCGCCCTGTTCGTAGTGGGCGTGGCCCTGCTGGTGCTGGGCGTGGTGGTGCCGCAGTTCCGGGTGGCCGACATCCCGCTGATCAGCGTGCTCGGGTTCCTCGTGATGTTCTTCGGGGTCATGTTGGCCGTCACATCGATCCGGCACGGCGCCGAATCGGACGGCAAGGGCGGTGGACCGGGCTCACGAGGCGGCAAGCAGCAAGGCGGCCGCCGCAGCTCGTTCACCCAGCGGATGGAGGAGCGCTTCCGCCAGCGCTTCGAAGAGCAGTAGCGCCGCAAGACCACGAGATCCGCGTCCCGCCCGCCCGGTGGGACGCGGATCTTCTTGTGTGCTCACCCACTTCGGATGACCGGCCTGCCCCGGTCATCACATTGGGTGACAGCGGCCGGCGACCGGAGTGGCCAACTCGCTGACCGGAGTGGCCGACACGCTGACCGGAGTGGCCAACTCGCTGACCGGAGTGGCCGACACGGCCGGGGCTGGGTCGGCGCTCGGCGTGTTGGCCGGTCCGGGTGGTGTGTCGGCCGGAACGGTCAGTCGCGGTTGCGGAAGATCGAGCGCGGGAAGAGACGGCCCTTCCAGGACAGCGGGGCGTTGCGGTGCAGGCTCCGGCGCAGGTGGTCGAACGCCGAGGGCAGCGTCGGATCGCTTTCACCGTCCTGGCCGTACCAGGAGCGCTCCACGACCCCGATGACCGTGCGCAGGCCTTCGCGGCCTTCGTCGTCGAGGTGGTGCTTCTTCGCCAGCTTCTGCCCGGCCACCCGGACCGTGTCGCCCGGCGGGATGGGCAGCCCGCGGTCGGCGCACTCGGCCCGCAGCTCCGACCACGCCGCGTCCGCCGCGCCCGGCCGCTGCCCGACGATCTCCTGCAGCCGTCGCCGCCGGCCGACGTCGCGGGCCGCCGACGGGCCGAGCAACGCGGCCAGCAGCAGCACCACGATCAAGCCGAACCACCACGACAGCAGCGACGACAGCACGCCCAGCACGGCCACCCACAGCACCGTGGTGATCAGCGGCAGCCAGTTCGTCAGCACCGCCCCGAGCCCGGTCCGGGCCGGCGCGCTCTCCGGCGTGACCCCCGGTCGTCTCCGGTAGAGGATTCCGCCGACGACCACCAGCAGGGTCGCCAGGATCGCGAAGCCGACCAGCACGTACACCAGGATCCACGCCCAGGCGGGCGTGCCGTCGTCGGTCTGCTGGGTGTCCTGGGCCTGCGCGTTCGGCCCGGTGTCGCGGGGCACGCCGGTCGGCGCGGCGCTCGGCTGCACCGTGCTCGGCGCGACCTGCGTGTCGTCCGGCTGGTCGCCGTTCTCGCCGCCGGCCTGCAGGTACGACGGGGTGATGCCGCGGCCGTCGGACAGCGGGGTCGGGTCGAACGTGACCCAGCCCTTGTCGCCGAAGTACACCTCGACCCACGCGTGCGCGTCCTGGGTGGTGATCGACAGGTAGTCGTTGACCGGGACGCCCGGGGTGAAGCCGATCGCCACCCGCGACGGGATGTTCGCCACGCGCAGCATCACGGCCATCGCCGAGGCGAACTGCTCGCAGAAGCCCCGCTTGCCCTTGAGGATGAAGTCGGCGAGCGCGTCGGCGTCGTTGGCCGGCGCGGTCTGCGTGTCGTAGACGAACCCGTTCTGCGCCGTGAAGTACTGCCAGATCGCGCTGGCCCGGTCGAAGTCGTTGGACTTGCCCGCGATCAGCTGGTCGGTCTTCGCGCGGACGCGGTCGTCGACCCGCTCGAGCTGGGTGTAGCGCGGCGGCAGGTCGTCGACCTTGTCGGTGACGCGCAGCTCCTGCGCCGTCGGCTCCTTCAGCGACGCGTATTCGGTGTAGGACGGCGGCACCTCGCTGCGGGTGGTGAACACCGTGCCGCTGACCTGGTCGTAGAGGTAGCCGCTGCCCGCGCCGTCGATCGCGCGCGGCGCGCCGTAGACCGGCAGCCAGTTGTCGCGCCAGCTCGTCGGCTCGACGTCGACCCGCCGGGCCGGGCCGGCGCCGTCGTCGCCCGGGGCGGGCGGCAGCTGCGGCGTGATCGGGATGCCCTGCTGCGACCGGCCGTCGTCGTGGATGCCCCAGCCCTTGTTGGGGTAGTAGGTGTCGAGCGTCATCGCGCGCAGCAGCCGCCGGTCGGTGCCGAGGCCCCGGACCTTGAACAGCTCCCGGTTCGCGCCCTGGTCGAGCATGCCGCGCAGCTCGGTGAACGGCTGGATGCCGAACCCGCCGGCGCCCGCGCCCGGGCCGTCGCCGCCGTTGCCGAACGGGATCCGCCCGACCGTGCCGACCCAGGTGATCGCCCCGCCGAAGAGCCCGAGCACGACCGCCGCGGCCACGACCGCGACCGGTGCCGACAGCACGCCCGGCTTGCCGCTGCGCCCGGGGGCGTCGCGGGTGCGCCAGCGCTGGTGCCGGTGGTTGCCGTCGACGGCGAGCAGGCCGGCGAACGCGGCCCCGCCGAGCAGGAACGTCCACCAGGGCAGCATGTCCTCGGACAGCGCGGCCGGCACGGCGTAGACGCAGAGCAGCACGAGCCCGGTCGCGGCGGGCGCCGCGGCGGCCACCGTCAGCGTGTCGACCAGGACGGCGACCAGGCCGATCAGGATCGTGATGAGGCAGAGGATCGGCTGGCTGCCCTCGACCGGTGGCAGCCCGACGCGGATCTGCTCGGCCGCCGCCGAGAGCGTGTTCCCGAGCTCGGTGAACGCGTCCGGGCCCGGGACGACCAGCAGGATCCCGTGCGTGGTGAAGGCGCCGGTGATGAGGAACAGCAGGACCAGCAGCTGGCCGAGGCCGACCAGCACGGTCGGCACCTGCAGCGAGCGCAGCGCGAGCCCGGTCGCGCCGATCAGCAGGACGGCGACGAACAGGTAGCCGAACCAGGCCAGGCCGGCCACGACGCTGGTCACCGACGTCGCCGCGCACAGCGTCGCGATCGCGGCGCAGGCCGGGGCGAGCAGGCTCGCGCGCCAGGCGGAGAGCGGGTGCTGGGACGACGGACGCCGGGGCGGGGTGGCCGACGGACGCGGCGAGGCGGCGGTGCTCATCGGTTCCCGCCGATCAGGGTGCCGCGGCGGGCGCCCGCCTGGCAGAGCTCGGCCCACACCTGCGGCATCGGCGAGCCGGGTCCGGCGATCACCACGCCCCAGCCGGCGGCGCGCAGCAGTGCGGCCGAGTCCTCGGTGGCGGCGGCCCGCTGCTCGGGGGCGCTCACCCCGGCCGACCACGTGGGCGTGTCGAGCAGGACGGCGAGGCTGCGGATGCCGCGCGGGCGGAACTGGGTCAGCTCGTGGACGGCTTCGGTGCTGACGGTGCCGAGCACGGCGATCAGCTCCTGGCCGTCGGCCGGGTCGCGGGCCAGCGTGATGTCGCGCTGGTGCGCCGGCTGCAGCGCGGCGAGCGCGTCGAGCACGATGTGGTCGTAGTGGTCGCCGCCGTCGCCGGGGGTGTCGGCCAGCGTGACGCCGTGCTCACTGACCAGCCGGACGCGGTGCCCGGCGCGGCGCAGGTGCAGCGCGGCCGACGCGGTGAACGACACCGCCCACTCCAGGCTGGCGGCGGGACCGGAACCGTGGTGCGCGGCGGCGCGGTTGTCGAGCAGCACCGTGGTGCCGCCGCGCCAGGGCCGTTCCTCGACGCGAACCATGATCTCGTCGCGGCGGGCGGTCGAGCGCCAGTGCACCTTCCGCAGGTCGTCGCCCTGGCGGTACTGCCGGACGATGACGTCGGCCTCGCCCTGCCCGGCGTGCAGCCGGACGGTGCCGTCGTCGCCGACGCCGATGCCCGCGCCGCTCGGCAGCCCCCACAGCGCGACCACGCGGGGGACGACGACCAGCCGCGAGTGCCCGATCAGCTCGCGTTCGAACTCGCACAGCCCGAACGGGTCGGTGATCGTCGCGCGCAGCGGCCCGACCTGCTGGATCCCGCGCAGCACCGGCTGCAGCGGGTAGCGCAGCGCGACGCGCCTGTCGTGCGGGAGCCGCTCGACGACGAACCGCGGCCGCGAGCCCAGCGCGTACGGCACGCCGTCCTCGAGCAGGATCTCGCCGGCCGGCAGCCGCCCGCTGCGCCACAGCTCCAGCTGCACCTCGCCGTTCGCGCCGACCGCGACGCGCTGGGGGTGCAGCGCCCGGGTGGCGCCGATCCGCAGCCGCGTCGCCGAGATGAACACGGCGACCAGCAGCGGCAGGGCCACCACGAAGACGGCGACCCGCAGCAGGTCGCGTTCGTTGAGGACGAACGAGCACACCGCGGCCGCGAGCCCCGCGGCCAGCAGGCATCGGCCGCGGGTGGTCAGGCCGGACAGGGCACGCAGCATGCGGTTCTCTTCACCTTCGCCGAAGGGACTACTGGCGCGGGCCGGAGCCCTGGGGCACCGGGACGCGGTGCAGGACCGCCCGCACGACGTCGGTCGCCGAGCGGCGGGCCGCGTGGGCCTCGGTGGTGAGCATGAGGCGGTGCGCCAGCACTGGGACCGCGACGGTGTGCAGGTCGTCCGGGACGACGTAGTCGCGACCCGACAGCGCCGCCTGGGCGCGCGCCGCGCGGACCAGGTGCAGCGTCGCGCGCGGGGACGCGCCGAGCCGGATCTCCGGCAGCTGCCGCGTCGTCGCGACGAGGTCGACCGCGTAGCGGCGGACCTCGGGGGCCAGGTGCACGCCGCGGACCGTCTCGATCAGCCGGTGCACGGTCTCGCCGTCGGAGACCGGCTGCAGGTCCTCGATCGGGTTGTGCCCGGCGTGCTCGTCGACCATGGCCAGCTCGGCCTGCTGGTCGGGGTAGCCGATGGAGACCCGCGCGGTGAAGCGGTCGCGCTGGGCTTCGGGCAGCGCGTACGTGCCTTCCATCTCGATCGGGTTCTGCGTGGCGATCACCATGAACGGCTCTTCGAGCTTGTAGGTCGAGGTGTCGACGGTGACCTGGTGCTCTTCCATGCACTCCAGCAGCGCCGACTGCGTCTTCGGCGAGGCGCGGTTGATCTCGTCGCCCACCACGATGTTGGCGAACACCGGGCCGGGGCGGAAGTCGAACTCGCCGGACTGGCGGTTGTAGATGGAGACGCCGGTGACGTCGCTCGGCAGCAGGTCCGGGGTGAACTGGATGCGGCTGACCGTGCAGTCGATGGACCGGGCCAGCGCCTTGGCCAGCGACGTCTTCCCGACGCCGGGCACGTCCTCGACCAGCAGGTGGCCTTCGGCGAGCAGGGTGACCAGTGCGATCCGGATGACGTCGGGTTTGCCGACCAGCACCCGTTCCACGTTGGCGGCGATCTTCCGGGCGGCCTCGTGCAGTTCGTCAAGCGACACTCTGCCCGGCCGGGCGTTCACCCGGCCGTTGCCCGAGGCGTCCGCCGGATAAGGCGGTCGCCCGGATGCCTGCTCGCCCGATCCGGGCGTCGCAGACTGGATTCTCGACGTCACTCGACCTCCTGGTGGCGCATGGCTGGGCGCGGAGTGCGCACCAGCCGGGCCGGTCGGCCCCCTGGCTGCTGTCCGCGCAGCGACCAGCCTTCCATCCAGTGTGTCAAACCCGGGCGAACCGAGGGGCGGAACCCCGCGAAGCCGCCGGCCTGACCGTCGCGATGGCGATCGATGACACTGCGCAAGCAGGGACGATACTCCGATCGGGTGCAGTGTCACCCGATTCCGGGTGCTCCTGCTGACGCCCTGCACTGTCGTACGCTCTTCTTGTCAGAGGTCGCCCGACTGTTTCCGCTTTCGGAGAGGCGTAACCGCTTATGAGCGAGGTGCGAACGCAGCCGCCGTTCGACGTCCGCGGGTTCGCGGTCGCGCCCGAACTGGCGACCGACGCCTACGCGAAGCTCGGCCAGCTGCAGGACGTCGTCGGCGAGATGGTCCGCGAGGCCAAGGTGCTCGGCCGCAGCGTTCCGCTGGGCGGCGGGTACGCCGGGGAGATCGGGAAGTTCATGGCCGAGTACGGCATCGGCGGGCAGGGCTCGGCCGTGCAGCAGCTGACCGCGTTCGGCAAGGAGCTCGAGACGCTCAAGCACCGGATCGGCCAGGCGCTGGCGAAGTACCAGCACGCCGACGAGACGGCGGCGGACGGCGTGGACTGCACGGGTGGCTGACAGCGTGCACAAGAAGTATCTGTGGGCCCCGGCCGTGCTGCTGCTCGCCGCTTGCGGGCAGCAACCCGCGCTGCCGGCCGTCGCGGGCAACGCCTCGACCGTGGCACCGCCGACGTCGCGGCCCCCGGCCGCGCCCGGCACGCTGGCCGCGCTCGACCCGTGCACGCTGCTCTCGCCGGCGGACCGGTCGAGCGCCGGGGTGAGCGTGCTCGGCAAGCCCAAGGACATCGCCGGCGCGCGGGCGTGCGACTGGACGGTGCCCGCGAGCTTCGGCGTCACCGTGACCCTCGACGAGCGCAACGGCCTGGCCGACCTCGCCGTCGCGAAGAAGACGGCCACCAGGACGACGGTCGGCGCCCACCCGGCGCTGCGCGTCTCGGACAAGAAGGCCGCCGACGGCACCTGCGCCGTGCTGCTCGGGGTGGGGGACTCCGGCAGCGTCCAGGTCGACGTCAGCAACTCCGGCTTCACCGACACCACGCTCGCGTGCCGCCGCGCGGGCACGGTGGCCGGGCTGGTCGAACCCAAGCTGCCCTGACCCGACGACCGGAAGGTGTGCCGTGCCCGACGCCGAACCCCCCGTTCCCGCCGCGCGGTACGAGTCCTACAGCCACGAGGCGATGGCCGCCGAGGTCGAGCGGGACAACGACCCGGTCGCCGCGGGCGAGGTGGGTGCCCGCTGGGACGGGCTCGCGAAGCGGCTGCACGAGTCGACCGCCGACCTGGCCGCGTTGATCGCCGGCACGCACGAGACCTGGCAGGGGCCGGGCGGTGACGCGGCGCGGGCCTCGCTCGGCCGGGCCGCGCAGTGGCTGTCGGACTCCGCCGCGGTGTCGGCGTCGGTCGGCACCGCGGTCGGCGCGCAGGCGGACGCGGCCGCGCGGGCCCGGGCCGACATGCCGCCGCCGGTGACCTACGACCCGGCGGCGATGATCCGCGACGCCGCCGGCGCCGGCAACATCCTCGTGCTGGCCGGGCTGGCCGACGAGATGGAGGCGCGGCGCGCCGAGGCGGAAGCCGCGCGGCAGAAGGCGATCGACGTCCTCCGGACCCGGGACACGGCCCTGCACGGGCACGTCCCGGCCGAGACGTTCGCGGCCCCGCCGGCGCTGGGGCAGGCTTGATCCGCGTCTCCGCGTCGGCGTTCGACATCCTCTGGACGGACCTCGGCCACGACCGGCCGCCGGAGCCGCTCGGCGTGCGCAGCGTCGGCGGGACCGACGCGGAGCGCGGCGAAGTCCGCAAGGCGGTCTACGAGAACCTCGCCGGGCGCGGGCTCTACGACGGGACCCGGCTCCAACCCGCGCTGGCGCACCGGTTGGAGCTGCTCGCGGCGGGGGAGGTGTTCGTCGCGTGCGAGGCGCTGGCCGACATGACGGCGGAGGTGCCGTTCCGCGCGGTGACGGCGGTCCGTGGCCGCCGCGGCGTGCTGGCCGTCCAGCCGGAGCAGACCATCAGCCTGGACGGCATCCGCGAAAGCGAGCTGTGCACGGCGATCGTCGACGTCCTGCCGGAGCTGACGGCGGGCCCGGGCTACGGCGTCAGCCTCGCCGCGGCCGCGCTCGACTCCGGCGTCGAAGACCCGGTGTTCGCCGAACGCGGCGCGCGCTCGGCGGCGGCGTCGTCGGCCCAGCTGCGGGAGGTGCTGGCGATCCAGGCCCGCCCGGTGTACGCGGCGGGCCAGTTCAGCGTCAGCCGCCGGGCCGCGTCGGGCCGGGTCGAGCGCACGGGCGGCTTGACGTGGTTCGACACCGACGTCGGCGCGTACTGCGCGACGAAGACCGCGGGCCGCGGCGGGCAGGAGTGGGTGACCGTCACCCCGGTCGACAGCGCCCGCCTCGCGTCCCGCGTCGCCGCTCTGGTCACCCCCGAAGCCTGACCCGGGTGCCCGAAGGGGCACGAACCGTGGCCGGACGGGCAGTCCCGGTGATCCGGGAGCCATCACGCGTGATCGAAGAGTCAGCACGCGTGATTGGGGGGTCGACACGGCGGCAGACGGCGTGTCGACCCCCCAATCACGTGAGTTGGCGTTCCCGTCACGCGTGCTGACCCTCTGGTCACGCCGATCCGGGTTCCGTCACGTCGGTGCGCTGGTCATCCGGGTTCCCCGCTTCGCGCCACCCGCGTCCCCACCGGACCCCACCCGGATCCCCACCGGGCCCCACCCGTGTCCCCACCCGGCCCCACGGAAGGGGGTACTGGTTCTTTCGCGGCCGTTATGCGGACGTTCCGGGGGCAGCTGAGGTTGCTTTGGTCCACCACGGCGGGGGATCTTGGCCACGGTGCCCCACCGCACCCCCCACTCACCCCCACCTTGCTGACCAGCGCAAACGGGAGACACGACGGAGTGAGACGCGGTTTTGTCGCGTTGACTGTGGTGAAAAGTGGGGTACGGTGGTGGCCAGTGGGGCGGAAGGGAAGCCCCGGAGCCGCAGCCGGTGGTCCGCCACCGGATGCGGTAGGGAGGTGGAGGCCGTGTTCCTCGGCACCCACACCCCGAAGCTGGACGACAAAGGGCGGCTCGCGCTGCCCGCGAAGTTCCGCGACGCCTTGGCCGGCGGGCTGATGCTCACGAAGGGGCAGGATCACTGTCTCTTCGTCTTCCCCCGCGCCGAGTTCGAGCAGATGGCGCGCAAGGTCGCCGAGGCCCCGTTCACGAACGAGGCCGTCCGGGCCTACCAGCGTTACCTGTTCGCCGGGACGGACGAGCAACGCCCTGACGGGCAGGGGCGCATCAGCATCGCGCCCGAGCTCCGCCGCTACGCGGGGCTCAGCAAGGAATGCGTGGTGATCGGGGCGATCACCAGGCTGGAGATCTGGGACGCCGAAGCGTGGCAGGGGTACCTGGAGGAACACGAAGACAGCTACGCGAAGGCTCGAGAGGAAGTACTGCCGGGCGTCTTCTAGGCGCGTGGTCGCGGTGCACCCACGTCGTCGGGGGACGGGGGTACGCCACCGCCCGCGCACCGTGGAGACGCCCACCCGGATGCCGTGAGGCCTCTGTCCGCTCAATGGCCCTGGTGCACCTTCCCCGGTACCAGGTCAGCAGCGGGCGGACAGGGACCTGACGGCATCCGCTGCATTTCCCCCCGAGTCGCCCACGGAAAACGGGCACCGAGAAAGGGGGGAGGGGACATGACGGCACCCGAGCACGTCCCGGTGCTGCTCGACCGCATCGTCGAGCTGTTCGCTCCCGTGTTCGCCGATCGCGACGCGGTCCTCGTGGACGCGACCGTCGGGCTCGGCGGGCACTCCGACGCCATCCTCGAAGCCTTCCCGCGCCTGCGGCTGGTCGCTCTCGACCGGGACCCCGCCGCGCTGGAGCGCTCCGCCGAACGCCTGGCCCGCCACGGCGACCGCGTCGACTTCGTGCACACGATCTACGACGAGCTCCCCGAGGCACTGGCCGGGCTGGGACTGTCCCGTGTGGACGGCATCCTGTTCGACCTCGGCGTCTCCTCGATGCAGCTGGACCGCGCCGAGCGCGGGTTCGCCTACTCGAAGGACGCGCCGCTCGACATGCGGATGGACCCGACGACCGGGTTCACCGCCGCCGACGTCCTCAACACCTACGCGCCCGGCGATCTGATCCGGATCCTGCGCGAGTACGGCGAGGAACGGTTCGCGCAGCGGATCGTCCGGTCGGTCGTGAACGCCCGCGAGAAGGAGCCGTTCACGATGAGCGGGCGCCTGGTCGAGCTGCTCTACGACGCCGTCCCGGCGGCGAGCAGGCGCACCGGCGGGCACCCGGCCAAGCGGACGTTCCAGGCGCTGCGGATCGAGGTCAACGGCGAGCTCGAAGTGCTGCGCCGGGCCATGCCCGCCGCGCTGCGCGCGCTCGCCGTCGGCGGCCGGATCGTCGTCGAGTCCTACCAGTCACTGGAAGACCGGCTGGTCAAGCAGGCACTGGCCGAGCTCGCGAAGTCCCGCACGCCGGAAGGGCTTCCCGTGGAGCTGCCGGGGCACGGACCGGAGCTGAAGCTCCTGACCCGAGGGGCCGAAAAGGCCGGCGAAGAGGAGACCGAACACAACCCGCGCGCCGCTTCGGTGCGGTTGCGGGCCGCCGAGAGGATCGGAGAGCCGCGATGACCGCTCCCACGAAGCGCCGGGCCGGCGGGCCCGCGACGCGCAAGCGTGACAGTAGTGTCGCGCGCGGGACCACCGTCGAGGTGGAAACCGAGCCGAAGACCGACGAGCCGGGCCAGGCCGCGCCCCGGCGCGCGTCGCGCGGGCGGACGTCCGCGGCCGAGCGCGCCTACGCCCGCCGCGCCCAGCGCGCCGACCTGCTGAAGGAGCGCGAGCCCCGTGCCGCGCCGAAGGCGAAGCCGGCGGAGCGCCGGGAGGACGTGCCCAAGCTGAAGCTGCGGCTGCCGAAGTCGCGGGCGTCGTTCGTGCTGCTCATGATGGCGCTGCTGGCCGCCGGCGTGGCGACCACGCTGTGGCTGACCACGCAGGCGATCGCCGACTCCTACCGCCTCGAGCAGCTGCGCACCACCAACTCGAACCTGGCGGAGACGAAGGAGCAGCTGCAGCGCGACGTCGCCAAGGCCGAGTCGCCCGCGTCGCTGGCCCCCGCGGCCCAGCAGCTGGGCATGGTGCCCGGTGGCGACCCGGCGCGGATCCTCGTCGGGCCCGACGGGAAGACGTCGCTGGTCGGCGAGCCCAAGAAGGCCAAGGCGGACACCCCGGCGGTGCCGGCCGCGCCGCCGGCCGCCCCCGCCGCGGGCACGCAGTCGCAGCAGGGCGCGCCGATCGAGGGCGACCAGCCCGCGGTGCCCGCCGAAGACCAGCCGGCGCCGCCGCCGGCCCAGCCCGGGGGCCAGTGATGGCCGCGAGCCGGGGCGGCCAGGCCCGGGCGCGCAACGCGGGCAGCGCGCGGCGGACCTACGCCGCCGGGACCCGGAGCGCGGCCGCGAGCCGGGGCAACGGCGGCCACCGCAGCCGGTTCTCCGCGGTGCGCCTCATCCTGGTCGCCGTGCTCGTCGTCGCGGGCGCGAAACTGGTGCAGGTGCAGTGGTTCGAGGCCGGCGAGCTGTCGCTGGCCGCGGAGAAGCAGCGCACCCAGACCATCGACATCCCGGCCCAGCGCGGGTCCATTGTGGACCGCAACGGCGCCAAGCTGGCGTTCAGCGTCGAGGTCCGCACGCTGTCGGTGAACCTCAAGGCGTTCCACAAGAGCATGGACGACCTGGCCGTGAAGACCCCCGGCACGAAGAAGACGTTCGACACCGAGACCGCCGCGGCCGCGAAGTACATCGCCGCGAAGGTGCCGAGCCAGCTCACCGAGCAGCAGCTGCTGGACCTGTTCCACAAGCAGGCGTCCTTCACCTACCTGGAGAACAACGTCGAGCCGTCGGTCGCCGCCGACATCGTCAAGCAGTTCCCCTGGATCGGCGTCGAGAAGCGCGCGCTGCGCGAGTACCCGGGCGGCAGCCTCGCCTCCAACATCGTCGGCGCCGCGAACTGGCGCTCCGACGACCCGGACGTCTCGAAGCACAACCTGCACGGCCTGGTCGGGCTGGAGCTGGTCCGCGACAACGACCTGGCGGGCACGCCGGGGCGGATGCTGGTCAACACGAAGAACGGCAGCGACAACGTCGTCATCCCGGGCACCGAGCGCGACCTGCAGGCCGCCGTCCCGGGGTCGGATCTCGAGCTGACCATCGACTCCGACCTGCAGTACGAGGTGCAGCGGCAGCTGACGGACTACGTCCAGCAGTCGCACGCCAAGGGCGGGCAGGCCGTGGTCACGGACGCGAAGACCGGCGAGGTCTACGCGCTGGCCAACGACAAGTCGTTCGACCCCAACGACCAGTCGACGTGGACGACCGACGACCTGGCCAACCCCGCGGTCACCACGCCGTTCGAACCCGGCTCGGTGAACAAGATCGTCACCGCCACCGGGGCGATCGAGTACGGCGTCGCGACGCCGGAGTCGACCACCGCGGTGCCCGGCGCGCTGCAGATCGCCGACAAGACGGTGCACGACGCCTGGACCCACGGCACGCAGAACTTCACCACCGCCGGGATCTTCGCCAAGTCGTCCAACATCGGCACGCTGCTGCTGGCGCAGAAGATCGGCCCGGACCGCTACTCGGACCTGCTCAAGAAGTTCGGGCTCGGCCAGCGCACCGGCGTCGGCCTGCCCGGCGAGAGCGCGGGTGTGGTGCCGGCGCAGAGCCAGTGGTCGGCGACCACGTTCGGCAACCTGCCGATCGGGCAGGGCCTGTCGATGACCGTGCTGCAGATGGCCGGGATGTACCAGGCGATCGCGAACGACGGCCTGCGCGTCGAACCGCGGATCGTCAAGGCGAAGGTGAACCCGGACGGCACCACCGTGACCGAGCCGGCGCCGAAGTCGGTGCAGGTGGTTCCCGCGCCGACGGCGAAGACGGTGCGCGACATGATGCGCGCGGTCGCGCAGAACGGCAAGGGCCTGCAGAAGGGCACCGCGCCGACGGCGGCGGTCGAGGGGTACCAGATCTCCGGCAAGACCGGCACCGGCCAGCAGGTCGACCCGCGGACGAAGGCCTACAGCGACCACCTCTACAACATCACCTTCGCCGGCATCCTGCCCGCCGACCACCCGCGGTTCGTCGTCGGCATCCGGCTGGACGCGCCGGACACCACGCTGCCGGTGGGCCACTCCGCCGCGCCGCTGTTCCACACCATCGCGTCGTACCTGACGCAGCGGTTCCAGATCCCGCTGTCCGACGGCCCGGCGCCGGAGGTCCCGCTCATCCAACCGTGAGCGGAACCGCGAGCACGGTCCGTGAAAGCCCCCTCACCGCGGTGAGAGGGCTTTTCCGTGCTCACCGTCCACTTCGGCCCCGCGCGTGCGGGAAACTGTTGCGCCACAAGAGGGTCTGGCGGCGCGTCTAGCACATGTGCCGGGCGCGCACGCAATCGCCGTACCGCGTGAGGGCCCCCGAACCGGCCGCCGGTAGCCTCTTGGCCGTGTCCGTGTCCTCGTCCAGTTCCCCGGTGCCGGAAAGCCCGGTGAAAGCGGTCCCCGCACCGCCGCGCCCGGCGCGCATCGTCCCGGTCCCGCTGGCGACGCTGCTCGCCAGGGCGGACGCCCGCCTGATCGCCGGCTCGCCCGACGCCGACGGCCTCACCGTCACCGGCACCACGCTGCGGGCCCAGCACGTGCTGCCCGGCGACCTGTTCGCCGCGCTGCCCGGCGCCCGCGCGCACGGCGCGGACTTCAGCGACCAGGCCGTCGCCGCCGGGGCCGTCGCGGTCCTCACCGACGCCGCGGGCGCCGAACGGCCCGCGCTGCGCGACGCCGGCGTACCGATCCTCGTGCACGCCGACCCGCGCGCCGCCCTCGGCGAGATCGCCGCCTGGATCTACGGCGAGCCGTCGCTGCGGCTGTCCGTGCTCGGCGTCACCGGCACCTCCGGCAAGACCACGACGTCCTACCTGGTCGACGCCGGGCTCGAGGCCGCCGGGCTGACCACCGGCATGATCGGCACGGTCGAGACCCGGATCGCCGGCGAACGCCTGGTCAGCGGGTTCACCACGCCGGAGGCCCCGGACCTGCAGGCGCTGCTCGCGGTGATGCTGGAGCGCGGTGTGACGCACGTGGCGATGGAGGTCTCCAGCCACGCGCTCGCGCTCGGCCGGGCCAACGGCACCCGGTTCACCGTCGGCGCGTTCACCAACCTCTCCCAGGACCACCTGGACTTCCACAAGGACATGCAGGAGTACTTCGCCGCGAAGGCGCTGCTGTTCGACGGCCGCTCGACCACCGAGGTCGTCGTGGTCGACAGCGCGTGGGGGCAGGCGCTGCTCACGCCGCAGACGGTCACCGTGTCGACGGATCCCGGCACCGACGCCGCGTGGAAGGCCACCGACCTCGAAGCCACCCCGCACGGCGAGCAGACGTTCACCCTGCACGGCCCGGACGGCGTCAGCGCGCCCGCCCGGATCCCGCTGCCGGGCGAGTTCAACGTCGCCAACGCCGTGCTCGCCGCCGCGATCCTGAGCACCGCCGGGGTGAGCCTGGAGCACATCGTCGCCGGGCTCGCCCGGGTGCAGGTGCCGGGCCGGATGGAGCGCGTCCACGTCGGCCAGGAGTTCACCGCCGTCGTCGACTACGCCCACAAGCCGGCCGCCGTCGCCCAGGGCCTGGACGCGCTGCGTGCCCGCACCGAGGGCCGGATCATCACCGTGCTCGGCTGCGGCGGCGACCGGGACACCGCGAAGCGCCCGATGATGGGCGAGGCGGCGGCTCGCCGCAGCGACGTCCTGATCGTCACCGACGACAACCCGCGCTCCGAGGACCCCACCGCCATCCGCGCGGCGATGCTGGCCGGCGCCCGCGGGGTCGGCCCGGCCGAGGGCGGCGAGATCGTCGAGATCGGCGACCGCCGCGAGGCCATCGCGCGCGCCGTCGCGCTCGCCGGCCCGGGCGACATCGTCTTCTTAGCCGGCAAGGGGCACGAGACCGGCCAGGAGGCCGGCGGCGTCGTGCACCCGTTCTCCGACCGCGACGAGCTGGCCGCGGCCATCCGCAACAAACTCGAGGTGAGTGTGTGATCGTGCTCAGCCTGGCCGAGATCGCCGACGTCGTCGGCGGCCGGCTGCACCGCGCCGACCCGGGCGCCCAGGTGACCGGCAGCGTGGAGTTCGACACCCGGAAGCTCGTCCCCGGCGGCCTGTTCGTCGCCCTGCCGGGGGAGAAGGTCGACGGCCACGACTTCGCGGCGAAGGCCGTCGAGTCCGGTGCCGTCGCCGTGCTGGCCGCCCGGGAGGTCGACGCGCCCGCGATCGTCGTGCCTCCATTGGGGGAGGGGGAGGCCCACGAGCGGTCGGTCGCGCTGACCGGCGACCAGGACGGCTCCGGCGCGGCGGTGCTGGGCGCGCTCGCGAAGCTCGCCCGCTACGTCGTGCAGCGCCTGGCCGAGGGCAACCTGACCGTCGTCGGCGTCACGGGCTCGTCGGGCAAGACGTCCACCAAGGACGTCATCGCGCAGCTGCTCGAGCCGCTCGGCCCGACGGTCGCGCCGCCCGGGTCGTTCAACAACGAGCTGGGCCACCCCTGGACCGCCCTGCGGGCCGACGCGAGCACCCGGCACCTGGTGCTGGAGCTGTCCGCGCGCGGGCCGGGCCACATCGCCCACCTCGCCGAGATCGCCCCGCCGAAGATCGGCGTGGTGCTCAACGTCGGCTCCGCGCACGTCGGCGAGTTCGGCTCCCGCGACGGCATCGCGAAGACCAAGGGCGAGCTGGTCGAGGCGCTGCCCGAAGACGGCGTCGCGGTCCTCAACCTGGACGACCCGCTGGTCGCGGCCATGGCGAGCCGGACGAAGGCCCGCGTGGTGTTCGTCGGCGAGACCGCGTCCGCCCACATCCGCGCGGAGCGCATCACCCTCGACGACGAGGCCCGCGCGTCCTTCCGGCTGATCACCCCGGCCGGCGACGCCGACGTCACGCTGCCGCTGCACGGCGAGCACCACGTCGGCAACGCGCTGTCCGCTGCGGCGGTCGCCCTCGAACTGGGCGCGACCCCGGCGGCGATCGCCGCCGGGCTGTCGTCGCTCGAACGGCGGTCCGCGCGGCGCATGGAGGTCGTCACGCGCGCCGACGGCGTCACGATCCTCAACGACTCCTTCAACGCCAACCCCGAGTCGATGCGGGCCGGCCTGAAGGCCCTGGCGGCGATGACGCGCGAGAGCGGCCGCCGGTCCTGGGCCGTGCTCGGCGTGATGGGCGAGCTCGGCGCGGACACGATCCCCGCGCACGACGAGATCGGCCGGCTCGTCGTGCGGCTCAACATCGCCAAGCTCGTCGTGATCGGCCCCGAGGCGGCGGCCATGCACCAGGGGGCCACCCAGGAGGGCTCCTGGGGCGAGGAAGCGAAGCTGGTACCCGACGTCGAGGCCGCCGCCGCCCTGCTGCATGATCAGCTCCGTCCCGGGGACGTGGTGCTGGTCAAGGCCTCCAAATCCGCCGGTCTCTGGCGGGTGGCCGAAGCTCTGCTCGACCCCGGGAACTCCCCCCAAGACAACCGAGAACGCTCGAACGGTGGTGACGCGTGATCAGCATCCTGATCGCGGCCGCTGCGGGCCTGCTGGTCTCCATCCTGCTCACGCCCTACCTGATCCGGGTCTTCTCCCGGCAGGGCTTCGGCCAGGAGATCCGCGAGGAAGGCCCCCAGGGACACAAGTCCAAGCGCGGTACCCCGACCATGGGCGGTGTCGCGATCATCATCGCGATGGTCGTCGGGTACTTCGCCGCGCACCTGATCAACTGGATGTTCAACGCCCGCAGCGGCGCGCCGACGGTCTCCGGGCTGCTCGTGCTGATGCTCGCGGTCGGCCTGGGCGTCGTCGGCTTCCTCGACGACTTCATCAAGATCCGCAAGCAGCGCAACCTCGGGCTGAACAAGACCGCGAAGCTGGTCGGCCAGCTCGTCGTCACCATCGCCTTCGCGGTCCTGGCCCTGAACTTCCCGAACGAGCAGGGCATCACGCCGGCGTCGGAGAGCCTCTCCTACGCCCGTGACCTCGCGCTGATCACCTTCCCGTCGGTGATCTTCGTGATCTTCTGCTACATCGTGATCTCCGGCTGGTCGAACGCGGTGAACTTCACCGACGGCCTCGACGGCCTGGCCGGCGGCGCGGCGGCGATGGTGCTGGCCACCTACGTGGTCATCTCGTTCTGGCAGGAGCGGCTCTCCTGCGCGAACGGCCCGGCGGCCGCCTGCTACGACGTCCGCGATCCACTCGACCTGGCGGTGGTCGCCGCGGCGGCGGCCGGCGCGTGCGTCGGGTTCCTCTGGTGGAACGCGGCCCCGGCGAAGATCTTCATGGGCGACACCGGCTCGCTGGCCCTCGGCGGCCTGGTCGCCGGGCTGTCCATGACCACCCGCACCGAGCTGCTCGCCATCGTCATCGGCGGCCTGTTCATGGTCGAGATGATCTCGGTGGTCGCGCAGATCGCGGTGTTCCGGACCACCCGGCGAAGACTGTTCCGGATGGCCCCCTTCCACCACCACTTCGAGCTCGCCGGGTGGGCCGAAACCACGGTGATCATCCGGTTCTGGCTGTTGTCGGCGATCTGCTGCATGTTCGGCCTCGGCCTGTTCTACTCCGAGCAGCTCGGGGGCTGACGTGCAGATCGACGGTCGTCACGTCCTGGTCGCCGGTGCCGGTGTGACCGGCAAGTCGATCGTTCCCGTGCTGGTCGAGCTGGGCGCGCGCGTCACCGTCACGGACGGCAACGCCGAGCGCCTGGCCGAGCTCGAAGGCCTGGGCGCCGAGCTGGTGCCCGGGCTGACCGAGCCGCCGTCCGACGTCGTCCTCGTCGTCACCAGCCCCGGCTGGCGCCCGACGTCGCCGCTGCTGGTGGCCGCGGCCGAGGCGGGCGTCGAGGTGATCGGCGACGTCGAGCTGGCCTGGCGGGTCGGGCAGCTGCGCGAGCACCCGCCGTCGTGGCTGGTCGTCACCGGTACCAACGGCAAGACGACCACCGCGGGCATGCTCGAGTCGATCCTGCGGGCCGCCGGCGCCCACGCCGTGGCCTGCGGGAACATCGGCTACGCCGCGCTCGACGCCGTCCAGGCGGGCTACACCGTGCTGGCCGTGGAGCTCTCGAGCTTCCAGCTGCACTGGTCCTCGACCCTCTCCCCGGACGCCGCCGTGGTGCTGAACCTCGCCGAGGACCACATCGACTGGCACGGCTCGATGGACGACTACGGCGCCGCCAAGGGCCGCGCGTACGCCAACGCCAAGGTCGTGGTGCACAACGCCGACGACGAGTGGTCGAAGCGGATCGCCGACGAGCACGCGCCCGAGGGCGCCCGCCGCGTCGCGTTCCGGCTGGACACGCCGTTCGCCGGCGAGCTCGGCCTGGTCGAGGACCTGCTGGTCGACCGCGCCTTCACCGCCGACCCGGCGGTCAGCGCCGAGGAGCTGGCCACGATCGCCGACGTCCGCCCGGCCGGCCCGCACAACGTCTCGAACGCGCTGGCCGCGGCCGCGCTGGCCCGCGCCCACGGCGTCACGCCCGACGCCGTGCTCAAGGGCCTGCGCGACTACCAGCCGGCGCCGCACCGGGCCGTCGAGGTCGCCGAGGTCGCCGGCATCCGGTACGTCAACGACTCGAAGGCGACCAACCCGCACGCGGCCGCCGGGTCGCTGCGCGCGCACGAGAGCATCGTGTGGATCGCCGGCGGCCAGCTCAAGGGCGCCTCGGTCGACGAACTGGTGAGCAGCATCGCGGGCCGCCTGCGCGGAGTCGTGCTACTCGGGGTGGATTCACCCGTGATCGCCGCCGCGGTTGCGCGACACGCGCCGGATGTCCCGGTGAACAGCCTCCATCCGGGTGACCATGAACCCATGACTGCGGCGGTGAGTGCGGCCAGCGCGATGGCCCGGCCAGGTGACGTGGTGCTGCTCGCACCCGCCGCGGCGTCGTTGGACATGTTCCGCAACTACGGCGAGCGCGGCGACGCGTTCGCCGCCGCGGTGCGCGTCCTCCACGACGACGCAGCGGGGGCGCCGAGTGACGGCAGTTGAGCAGGCCAAGAAGCGGCAGCCACCGCCGAAGCGGCCGCGCCGGGAGCGCAAGGAAAGCGGCTTCGTCGTCTTCCGGACCGCACTGACCGCGTGGCTCTCGCGCCCGCTGGCGTCCTTCCACCTCGTGCTCGCCCTCACCGGCGTGCTCACCGTGATCGGCATCGTCATGGTGCTCTCGGCGTCGTCGGTCGGCTCGTACGACCCGAAGACCGGCAGCGGCGTGTACGCGCTGTTCACCAAGCACCTGGTCTTCGTCGCGCTCGGCGGCGTCGTGTTCTGGGTGGGCATGCGGGTCAAGCTCGAGCGGATCCGGCGGATGTCGGCCACCGCCACGGTCGTCTGCCTCGGCCTGCTGGTCCTGGTGCTGACCCCGCTCGGCTCGACCGTGAACGGCTCGCAGGGCTGGTTCCGGATCGGCGACTTCACCTTCCAGCCGGTCGAGGCCGCGAAGGTCGCGCTCGCGTTCTGGGGCGCGCACATCCTGGTGATCAAGTACAACGTGATCCACCAGTGGCGGCACCTGCTGGTGCCCGTGGTGCCGATCGCGCTGCTGATGTTCGCCCTGGTCATGCTGCAGCCCGACCTCGGCGGCACGGTCACCCTGGCCGTGGTCCTGCTGGCCCTGCTGTGGTTCGCCGGCGCGCCGAAACGGCTGTTCGGCGTCATCCTCGCGGGCGGCCTGGCCGGCGTCCTCGTGCTGGCGCTGATCGCGCCGTACCGCCTCGCGCGCGTCATGTCGTTCCTCTCGCCGGACCCGGACACCAGCGCCGCCGGCTTCCAGGCCAACCAGGCCAAGCTCGCCCTCGCCGACGGCGGCTTCCTGGGCAAGGGGCTCGGCCAGGGCGCGTCCAACTGGGGCTACCTGCCGAACGTGCAGAACGACTTCATCTTCGCCCTGATCGGCGAGGAGCTCGGGCTCGTCGGCTGCGTCGTCGTGCTCGCCCTGTTCGGCGGGGTCGCCGTCGTGGGCCTGCGGATCGCCACCCGCAATATCGACCCGTGGATCCGGATCGTCTCCGGCACGCTGACCGTGTTCCTGGTGGCGCAGGCCGGCATCAACATCGGCTACGTCGTCGGCCTGCTGCCGGTCACCGGCGTCACGCTGCCGCTGATCTCCTACGGCGGCACCTCGCTGGTGATCACCATGCTCATCATGGGCGTGCTCGCGAACGCCGCCCGGCACGAACCGGAGGCGGTGGCCGCGCTGCGGACACAGGGGCCGGGTAAATTCGGACGTCTGCTGCGGCTGCCCGCGCCCGACCCGTACCGCCCGCCCGCCACGCGCAAGGGGGCGGCGCGCGCCGGTGCGAAGGCGGCCAGGCCCGCGCCCCGTGCGGCGCGGCCCGCCCCGGCGCAGGAACGGCGCAAGTCGGTCCGCGAGCCGGTGCGCCGCAGCGCGGCACGGACGAGCACGGCCACGTCTCGCGGGGCCGCGCGGACAACAGCGAGCCGTGGTACCCGGAGTACCGCGAACCGGAGAGGTCATTGGTGAGTAAGCCCGTCAAGGGAACCGAGCGAGCCGTCGCGGGCAAGGCACCCGTGGTCGTGGTCGCCGGTGGTGGCACCGCAGGACACATCGAACCCGCCCTCGCCCTGGCCGACGCCGTCATGCGGCTGCGCCCGGACGCGACGGTGGTCGCGCTCGGCACCGAGCGCGGCCTGGAGAACAAGCTCGTCCCGGCCCGCGGGTACGCGCTGGAGCTGATCCCGCCGGTCCCGCTGCCCCGCAAGCCCACGCCGGAGCTGCTGCGGCTGCCCCTGAAGGTCCGCGACTCGGTGCGCAGGACCCGCGAGGTCCTGGAGCGGGTCGGCGCGGACGTCGTCGTCGGCTTCGGTGGTTACGTCGCCCTCCCGGCCTACCTGGCCGCGCGCGGGCGCACCCCGATCGTCGTGCACGAGGCCAACCAGTCGCCGGGCCTGGCGAACAAGGTCGGCGCGCGGTTCGCCGCGCGCGTCGCGGTCGCCGTCCCCGGCACGCCGCTGCCCAAGGCCGAGGTCGTCGGGATCCCGCTGCGCCGGTCGATCACCTCGCTCGACCGCGCCGCGTTGCGCGCCGAGGCCCGCGAGCACTTCGGGCTGGACCCGGACGCGCCGACGCTGCTGGTGTTCGGCGGCTCGCAGGGCGCGCAGTCGATCAACAGCGCGGTGTCCGGCGCGGCGAAGGAGCTGGCCGACGCCGGCATCGGCGTGCTGCACGCGCACGGCCCGAAGAACACCCTGGTCGTGCAGGAGTTCCCGGGGAAGCCGGCGTACGTGCCGGTGCCCTACCTGGAGCGGATGGACCTGGCCTACGCGGCGGCCGACGTCGCCGTGTGCCGCTCGGGCGCGATGACCGTCGCCGAGGTGACGGCGGTCGGGCTGCCCGCGGTGTTCGTCCCGCTGCCGCACGGCAACGGCGAGCAGGCGACCAACGCCCGCCCCGCCGTCACGGCCGGCGCGGCGCTGATGGTCGAGGACGCCGACCTCACCGCGGCGAAGATCGCCGAGCTGGTCGTCCCGCTGACCGTCGACGCCGACCGGGTCGCCAAGATGAGCGCCGCCGCGGTCGGCATGGGCCACCGCGAGGCCGACGAGCTGCTCGCCAAGATCGTCCTGGAGGCCGCAGGTGCCTGAGCTCCCCGAAGAACTGCGCCGCGCGCACCTGATCGGGATCGGCGGCGCCGGCATGTCCGGGATCGCGCGGATCCTGCTGGCCCGCGGGGCCTTCGTGTCCGGTTCGGACGCCAAGGAGTCGCGCGCGCTGCTGTCGCTGCGGGCCCAGGGCGCCGAGCTGTTCATCGGCCAGCGGGCCGAGAACCTCGGCGAGCTGGCCGAATCGCCGTCCGCGGTCGTCGTCTCGACGGCGATCAAGGAGACGAACCCCGAGCTGACCGCGGCCCGCGCCGCCGGCATCCCGGTGCTGCACCGGGCGCAGGCGCTGGCCGGGCTGATGGAAGGCCACCGCGTCGCCTGCATCGCGGGCACGCACGGCAAGACGTCGACGACGTCGATGCTCACCGTGGCGCTGCAGCACTGCCGGCTCGACCCGTCGTTCGCCATCGGCGGCGACCTCAACGAGTCCGGCGCCAACGCCCACCACGGCGAGGGCGGCGTCTTCGTCGCCGAAGCCGACGAGAGCGACGGCTCGTTCCTGACCTACTCGCCGTCGGTCGCCGTCGTGACCAACGTCGAGCCGGACCACCTGGACCACCACGGCACCGCCGAGGCCTACACCAAGGTGTTCACCGAGTTCGTCGGCCGGATCGTGCCAGGCGGCCTGCTGATCGTCTGCGGTGACGACCCCGCGGCCGACGACCTGGGCGACCAGGCCGCGGAGCTGGGCGTCCGCGTCCGGCGCTACGGCCGCACGGTCACCGGTGACGGCGACGCCCGCATCCTCGACTACACGCCGGCCCCGGACGGCGGCGTCGTCCGCCTCGACCTGGACGGTGCGGAGCTTTCCGTCCGGGTCGCGGTGCCGGGTGAGCACATGGCGCTCAACGCGGTCGCCGCGCTGCTCGCCGGGCTCGAGCTGGGCGCGCCCGCCGACGGTCTGGCCGAAGGGCTCGCCGCGTTCGGCGGCGTGCGCCGCCGGTTCGAGTTCAAGGGCCGCTCCGGCGACGTCCGCGTCTACGACGACTACGCCCACCACCCGACCGAGGTGGCCGCGCAGCTGCGCGCGGTGCGGACCGCGGCCGGGACCGGCCGGGTCGTCGTCGTGTTCCAGCCGCACCTGTACTCGCGGACCAAGCTGTTCTCGGCGGAGTTCGCTTCGGCTTTGTCCCTGGCGGACGAAGTGGTCGTGCTGGACGTCTACGGCGCGCGCGAGGAGCCGGAGCCGGGCGTGAACGGCGCGCTGATCGCGGACGCGGTGACGGTGCCGGTGCACTACGAGCCCGCCTTCGACGTCGCGGCCGAACTGGTCGCCGGGCTGGTGAAGGGCCACGACCTCGTCGTCACCATGGGCGCCGGCGACGTCACGCAGCTGGGCCCGGAGATCCTCGCCGAGCTGGACAAGCGCTGACGCCATGAGTTCGACCAGCCAGCGCCGCCGTCCGTCCGAAGAGGACGAGCGGGATCGCGCTGCCCTGGCCCGGGAGCGGCGCGGCCGGCGGTCCGAAGAGGAACGCCGCCGGACCCGCGCCACCTCCACGCGTCCGCAGGCCCGGGCCCGCGCCACCCGCCCGAACCGGCGCGTCGAGATCCGGCGCCGCTGGGTCGCGCTGCTCAGCGTGCTGACGTTGATCGCGCTGGTCTACCTGCTGTTCTTCAGCTCGATGCTCGGCGCGAAGGACGTCTCGGTCACGGGCTCGCGCACGGTGACGGCCGACCAGATCCGCGCGATGGCCGCGGTCCCGCTCGACAAGCCCCTGCTGCGGCTGAGCACCGACGAGATCCGCGACCGGGTGGCGGGCATGCCGGGCATCGCCACGGTCGAGGTGTCGCGCTCGTGGCCGAACACGGTCGACATCACGGTGACCGAGCGCACGGCGATCGCGTTCTTCGACAGCGGCCCGGGCGGCGACGGCGTCCACCTGGTCGACGGCGGCGGCGTCGTCTTCAAGACGGTCCCGGCCCGCCCGGCGGGCTTGCCGGAGCTGAAGCTGCCCAAGGTGTCGGCGGACGACCCGGTGACCCGGGCGGTGACGGCGGTCCTCGGCGTGATCCCGGAGCAGCTGCTGAAGCAGGTGACAACGGCGACGGCCAAGACTCCGGCGAGCGTGGAGTTCACGCTGTCGAGCGGGAAGATCGTCCGCTGGGGGACCGCGGAGCAGACGGACCGCAAGGCCAAGGTCCTGGCGGCGCTGCTCACCCAGGAGGGCAAGGTCTACGACGTCGCGGCACCCGAGCTGCCGACGATCACGTCCTGATTTCCGCTGGATCCCTTCCGGAAACTCGTGTGCCCCGAGTTCTCGTATGCCGTACGATCTCGTACGGCATACGACAACTCGGGAGGGCATGATGACGATCCTGGTGACCGGCGCGACCGGCAGCGTCGGACGGCTGGTCGTGGACGAGCTGGTGGCGGCCGGCGAGGACGTGCGCGCGCTGACCGTCGATCCCGGGCGGGCCGGCCTCCCGAAGGAAGCCGAGGTCGTCGTCGGCTCCCTGGCCAAGCCGGATTCCCTGCCGCTCGAGGGTGTCGACGCCGTGTACCTGGCTCCGATGGCGCGGACCGTGCGGCGGTTCTGCGACCTGGCGGCCGACGCGGGTATCGAGCGGGTCGTCGCGCTGTCCGGCAGCAGCATCGGCGATGGGCACGCAGCTTCCAGCGGCAACGCCTACGCCGCCGTCGAGGCGGCGGTCGAGCGGGCCGGGTTCGCGCGGACCTTCCTGCGGCCCGGGTCCTTCATGAACAACACCCTCGACTGGGCCGGCATGGTGCGCGGGGGCGAGGTCGCCATGGCCTACGGCGATTCGACGCAGACCCCGATCGACCTCGGTGACATCGCCGCGGTCGCCGCGCGCGTGCTGACCACCGACGGGCACGTCGGCGCCACCTACGTCCTCAGTGGACCCGAACCGATCAGTCTGCGGCGGCAGGTCGCGACGCTCGAAGCCGTTTTGGGCAGGGAGATCCGGTTCCACGAGCTGACTCCTGGTGAACAACGCGCGCGGTGGCTCGGCTTCGGCGTCCCGGAAGAGGTCGCCGACTGGCTGCTGACCGGCTTCGCAACGACCACGCGCGATCCGGAGGTGCCGACCGGCGTCGTCGAAGAACTGCTGGGGCGCCCGGGGACGACCTACGCCGAGTGGGCCGCCGCGCGCCGGGAGCACTTCGCCTGACGGAACCCGCTCAGATCCAGCCGCGTTCCTTGGCCAGCAACGCGGTCTGGAACCGGTTGGCCGCACCGAGTTTGGCCATCACGTCGGCGACGTGCTTGCGGAACGTCCGAACCGACACGCCCATCTCGCGCGCGCCGAGCTCGTCCTTGTCCGCTTGGCAGAGGATCGCCAGGACCTGCTTTTCGGTGGTGCTCAGGCCGGCACGCGCGGTCGGGTCGGCGGCGCCCACCGGCGTCGCCTGCCGCCAGACGCGTTCGAACAGGCTCACCATGTTCGCGACCTGCCCCGGCTGCGACACGACGACGGCGCCGCGCTTGCTGTCCTCGGCGTCGATCGGGGCGACGAAGACCGTGCGGTCGAACAGGATCAGCCGTTCGAGCCGGCCGCCTTCGGCCGTGCGGACCTCGGCGCCGTGCGCGCACAGGTCGAGCAGGTACGACCGGGTCCGCTCGTCGTCGAGGATCTCGGCCCGCACCACCGTGCGCATCCGGACGCCGCGGCGCAGGCAGCGCAGGTCGAGCGGCCGGGCGGCCGAGATCGTCTCGGGGCTCCACGGCCCGCTCGGCTGCAGGCCCATGATTTCCCTGCGGGCGAAGAAGGCCAGCTCGTCGAGCTTCTCCCGGACGCGGTCGAGACCCTGGACGTGCTGGACGTCCGGCCGGGTGCCGCGGGGCGCGGCGGTGGTGAAGTCCTCGCACAGCGGGCCGATCCGGCTCCGGCACGCGTCGAGCCGGCCGACCTGGTCCCGCAGCCGGGCGATCTCGAGCGAGATCAGGTTCTCCAGGGCGATCGCGGGGTCGAGCCCCTCGAACGTCTGCGCGTCGACCTGCCGGACCAGCCCGAGCCGGACGAGCTCGCGGACGATCCCGGCGGTTTCCGCGCGGTCGAGGTGCAGGGCTTCGGCGAGACCGGCGGCGGTCATCGTCTTGTCCCGCAGGCAATGGCGGTACGCGCGCTCGGCGGTGGCGTCGAGCCCGAGGTCCGCGAGGGTCATGGATCGCTCCCCTGGGTAGCAGCCCAAGGGCGTACGGTAGCAGTTTCGCGATACCCGGACAGCGGCCATGCGCTGACAAGAACGGGGGAAATTCGCGGGGCTGCGGTGACTTTGCGTCAGCGCCGGGTGCGGGTCATCCCGGCCAGGGCGAGCAGCGGCAGCACACCGGCGAAGACGGTGACCGCCGTCCAGCCGCCGAGGTGGTAGGCGATCGAGCCGGCCTGCGAACCGATGGCGCCGCCGACGAAGAACGTCGCCAGGTAGATGCTGTTGATCCGGGCGCGCGCCGACGGGTCGAGCTGGTAGATCGTGTGCTGGCCGACGACCAGGGTGGCCTGCACCGCCGCGTCGATGGCGATCGCGGCGATGGCCAGCAGGATGACGCTGTGCGCGCCGAGCCCGGCGACCGCGAAGGCGGCCGCGCACACGATGAACGCGGTCGTGGTGAGCCGGGCGCCGTGCCCGTGGTCGGCCCAGCGCCCGGCGAGCGGGGCGATCAGCGCGCCGCCGGCGCCGGCCAGGGCGAACAGGCCGACGCCCAGCTGGGAGTAGTTGAACGGCGGGGCCGTCAGCACGAACGCGATCGTCGTCCAGAAGGCGCTGAACGCGCCGTACATCGCCGACTGGAAGAGCGCGCGGTGGCGCAGCGCGGGGTGTTTCCGCACCATCGCCAGGGTCGAGCGGATCAGCTGCCCGTAGCCGACGTCGGTCTTGGGCGCCCGCTTCGGCAGGCTGAACCGCAGCACGACGGCGAGCACGGCCATCGCCACGGCGGAGATGAGGAACACCACGCGCCAGCTGGTGACCTCCGCGAGCAGGCTGGCGATCACGCGCGAGAGCAGGATGCCGAACACGAGCCCGCTCACCACGCGCCCGACGATCCGCCCGCGGATGGCGTCGGGGGCCAGGTCGGCGGCGAACGGGATGAGGATCTGCACGACCACCGACGTCGCCCCGACGAGCAGGGAAGCCAGCAGCAGCACGGCGAACCCGGGTGCGAAGCCGGTGCCGACGAGCCCCGCGCAGGTGACGGCGAGCAGGCTCGAGACGAGGGTTCGGTTCTCCAGCCGGTCACCGAGCGGGACGAGCAGGAGCATGCCCGCGGCGTACCCGATCTGCGTCGCGGTGACGATCCCGCCGGCGGCGGCCTCGCCGACCCCGAAGGTGTGCCGCAGCTCGGCGAGCAGCGGCTGGGCGTAGTACAGGTTGGCGACCGTCAGTCCACAGGAGACGGCCAGCAACAGCACCAGCCAGCCGGGCGGTGCTTCCTGCTGCGGCTTCGTCTCGGTCATCGTCACCCCTCGGGAACCGGTTTGATCGGTTCCCGGACGGTACCAGTCAAACCGGTTCCCGAGGTATGGTGACGTGCATGACAGAGCGGTTCCGGTCGGGCGCGGGCAGGTTGTGCCTCGATTTCGTGCGCACGCTGCGGTATCGCGGCACGTCCGATGCTACGGAGGAGTTGCCGGACGGCGCCTCCTGGCGTGCGTGGATCGAGGAGTTCGGCAAGTTCGGAGAGGCCGTCGTGCCGGAGGAATCGGTCCGCGACGCCCGGGTGCTGCGCGAGGCGATCCACGAGCTGGTGTCGGACGGCGCCGCATCGTGCCGCCCGGCGACCCGTCAGCGCCTGAACCGCTTCGCGGCGTCGCCGGTCCCGGCTCCTGCGCTGACCCCGTCGGGCGAACTCCGCTGGCGCGCCGGGGATCCCGCGTCGGCGATGTGCTCGGTGCTGGCCCGCGACGCCCTGGACCTGGTGACTTCCCCGGCGTTCGACCGGATCCGCCACTGCGCGGGTGCGCGCTGCGGGGCGCTGTTCCTGGACACGTCGAGGCCGGGAACGCGGCGGTGGTGCTCGATGGACGTCTGCGGGAACCAGGCGAAGAAGTCGACTTATCGAGCCAAAGCCGCCCACTGACGGCGAACGGCCGCCCCGCCGCGCGACAGTTGCCTGCGGCCCGCAGCGCAGGCCCGCTGCGGTTCAGCTCTCGGGGATACCGGTCTCGACCGGCTAGGTTGCCGGGGCGGATCTCGACACCAGGCCGTCGCCGGTTGCCTGGTGTCGATGCCGTCGGCCCGGGCTTCGGCGAGCCTGGCGTCGTCGTGGTTGTCCAGAGCGCGGGAAGCTCGTCTGAAGAGGCGCACAGCCGCCCACTGATGACGAACGGCCGCCCCGCCGAAGCGGGGCGGCCAGTCAAAACCACCTCAGACGAGCGCCGCGTCCAGGGTGATCGTCGTGCCCGCGAGGGCCTTCGACACCGGGCACGTCTTCTCCGCCGTCTCCGCGTACTCCGCGAACTGCTCCGCGCTCACGCCGGGCAGCGCCGCGCGCAGCGTGATCGCGATGCCGCTGATCTCGAAGCCGCCGCCGGCGGCCGGGCCGAGGGTGACCTCCGCGCTGACGTCGATCGAGTCCGCCGTCAGCTTCTCGGCCTCCAGCACGCCCGACAGGTTCATCGCGAGGCACGACGAGTGCGCCGCGGCGATGAGCTCTTCGGGGCTCGTCTGGCCGTCCGGGTTGCCCGCGCGGGTCGGGAACGAGACGGAGAACGTGCCGGCGTTGGACGAGTCCAGCGTGACCTCGCCCTTCCCCTTCTGCAGTCCGCCGGTCCAGTGGGTGGTCGCGTCACGGCTGGGCATGGGTGCCTCCAGGTGGGTACGCGGCGGCCGACGTCGTCAGCCGCCGCAGGGTTTCGATCAGCTGTCGCCGCTCGGTGTCGTCGAGGCCCAGTGCGCAGCCGATGGCCGGGGGGACGCCGGTGGCGCGCTCGCGCATCGACCGGCCCTCCTCGGTCAGGCCGACCACCACGGTGCGTTCGTCGGCGGGCCGCCGCGTCCGCGTCACCAGTCCGTTGGCCTCGAGTCGTTTGAGCAGCGGGGAAAGCGTGCCGTAGTCCAGGTGCAGCCGTTCGCCGATCTCCTTGACCGGCCGGTCGCCGGACTCCCACAGCACCAGCAGCACCAGGTACTGCGGGTACGTGAGGCCCAGTTCGCCGAGCAGGGGACGGTACGTGTCCGTCACGGCCCGGGACGCCGCGTACAGCGCGAAGCAGGCTTGCTCGTCCAACGAGAACTCATCCGGCACGTCAGCAAACCTAGCCCACGATTACATCGTGCGCAAGGTAATCGGCCAACCTTCGGGGTCGCGTCACGGCAGGGGCCTCAGTGCTCGTCGATGGAGGTTTCTGGCCGTCCGGCGTCCCGAATCCTCCATCGACACCTCGCGGCCATGCCCCAGTCCTGAGCGGGAGCCCAAGTCGGGGCTCGAGTGCGGGGCCGCGCGCCGCGTAACGGAAAGTGTCGGACCCTTCTGGCAGAGTCCCGGCCATGACCGAACGACCGGACCGCCCGAAGATCCCGCTCACCGGCGGCGAGCGGGAGATCCTCGCCAGCCTGCTCGACTACCACCGCGCCACCGTCGCCTGGAAGAGCGGCGGACTGAGCCTCGAGCAGGCCCGGCAGGTCCACCTGCCGAGCGAGCTGACGACCGTCGCCGGGCTGCTCGCGCACCTCACGCTCAACGAGTGGTACTGGTTCGCCGTGGTCGTCGACGGCGAACCGGACACCTGGGAGGAGAAGCTGGAGCAGGACCCGGACGCGGAGTTCCGGGTCGCGCCCGAGGTGACGGTGGAGCAGCTGCTCGCCGACTACGAAACCCAGTGCGTCCGCAGCCGCGAGATCGTCGCGAAGCACGACCTCGCGGACGAGGTGACGTACAAGGACGAGACGTTCAACGTCCGGTGGGTCGTCGCGCACATGATCGAGGAGACGGCCCGGCACGTCGGCCACCTCGACGTGCTGCGCGAGCTGACCGACGGGCTCACGGGGGAGTGACGCGCCTGGGCGGCAGGGGGAAGAACCCGCTGGTGCGCTCGACGTAGTGCGCGTACGCCGGACGCGTGCGGGCCATTCCCTTCTCCAGCAACGGTTTCCCCGTGCCCTTCGCCAGGGTGTAGGTCATCGCGATCGGGGAGAGGATCGTCAGCGCGCCCGGCCACGTCGAGCACGCCAGCAGGTAGAGGCCCCACCAGACGCACGCGTCGCCGAAGTAGTTCGGGTGCCGCGTGTAGCGCCAGAGCCCGGTGTCGAGCACCTTGCCCTTGTTGCCGGGGTCGGCCTTGAAGCGGCGCAGCTGGTCGTCGCCGACCGTCTCGAAGGCGAACCCGACCAGCCACACGACGACGCCGAGCCAGCCCAGCACGCCGATCCCGGTGCCGTACTGCGCGAACTGCACCGGCAGCGACACGAAGTACAGCACCACGGCCTGCACCAGGTACACGCGCACGAACATCTTCGCCGGCGAAGCGTGCTTGGCCATCCGCACGTACCGCGGGTCCTCCGGCAGCTTGTGGTTGCGCAGGTGCAGGTGCGCCGACAGGCGCACGCCCCACACGACGGTCAGCGCCGTCACCACCAGCCGCAGCGGCAGCGGCCCGTCGCCGAACGGGAACGCGGCCAGCGCGACGATCGCGAAGCCGAGCCCCCAGAACGTGTCGATCGTGTCGTAGCGCTTGCGCGCTCGCGCGATCCCGAAGGTCACCACCACCGCCACGACCGTGACGCCGGCGGTGACCAGCAACGTGCCGCCCAGGGGCATCAGTTCCACTCCCGGGTCGCCGGCATGCCGCTGACGCCGTTCACGTCCGGTCGCACGCTCAGGATCTGGTCCACACCCATCCGGTTCTCCTCGAACGCCAGCGCCCCGCCCACCAGGTACAGGCGCCACACCCGCGCGCCGGACTCCCCGATGAGCGCGACGACGTCGGCCCAGTTCTCCTCCAGGGTGTCGGCCCAGGCCCGTACCGTCCAGACGTAGTGCTCGCGCATCGCGTGGACGTCACGCACCTCGAGCCCGGCGGTTTCGAGGTGTTCGACGGTCCGGCCGACCGGGCGCATGGTCATGTCGGGCGCGATGTAGCGCTCGATGAACGCGCCGCCGCCGGGGGCGACGTTGCCGCGGGACATCTGCTGGATCAGCACGCGTCCGCCGGGCTTGACCATCTTGTGCAGCGTCGCGGCGTAGGCCGGGTAGTTGACCTCCCCGACGTGCTCGCCCATCTCGATCGACGCCACCGCGTCGAACGGCGCGTCCGGCAGTTCGCGGTAGTCCTGGCGCCGGACCTCGACACGGTCTTCGAGGTCGTGCTGGGCGAGCCGGCCGCGGATGTGCTGCAGCTGCTCGGCCGAGAGCGTGATGCCGACGGCGTGCACGCCGTGGTGCTTGGCCGCGTGGACCAGCAGCGAGCCCCAGCCGCAGCCGACGTCGAGCAGCCGCATGCCCGGGCGCAGGCCCAGCTTGCGGCAGATCATCTCCAGCTTGTCGGACTGCGCCTCCGCCAGGCCGTAGCCCGGCTCGTCGGAGGTGAAGTACGCGCTGGAGTAGGCCATCGAGTCGTCCAGCAGCAGCTGGTAGAAGGCGTTGCCCAGGTCGTAGTGGTGGGCGATGGCGGACTTGTCGCGCAGCAGGCTGTGCAGCTTCCCGGACAGCCGGGCCTCTTCGACGGGCGGCTTCGGGGGCAGGCCGATGACGCCGAGCGCACCGGCGAGCTTGGCGGCCTCCGCCCACTCGCGCGGGCCCAGCTTCACCCGCTTGAGCTCACCCGCGCGGGTGACGGACCAGATGCGGCGGAAGCCGTCGGCGAGATCGCCTTCGACGTCGAGGTCACCGGTGACGTAGGCGCGGGCGAGACCCAGCTCACCCGGCGCGAAGAGCAGGTGACGGAGGGCGCGGCGGTTGCGCAGCACCACGGTGGGCGCGTCCACTGGTCCGGCGCGGGTTCCGTCCCACGTCCGGAGGCCGATGGGGAGCTGCCCGCCGAGGAGCTTTTCGGCGAACGAGGCGAGGCGGTGCGCGGTGCTGTTCGGCATGTCCGGGATTCGCTCCCTGCTGCGCGGCGGATTGGTGCCGCGCTCATCCAATCCACGTCGGGCCCGGCGGCGAAGTACCGGTGTGGAGATCACGGGAGAACGCATCGCCGTCATCGGCAGCGGGGTGGCCGGACTGACTGCCGCCTACCTGCTGCAACGCAAGTACGAGGTCCTGCTGTTCGAGGCCGACGACCGCCTGGGCGGGCACGCGCACACCCACGACGTGCCCAGCGCCCACGGCGGCACCGTCGGCGTGGACTCCGGGTTCATCGTCCACAACGAGCGCACCTACCCGACGCTGCTGCGGCTGTTCGGCGAGCTCGGCGTGCAGACGCGCGACACCGAGATGTCGATGAGCATCAGCTGCGACGGCTGTGGCCTGCAGTACGCCGGCGCGAAGGGGCTGCCGGGGCTGTTCGCCCAGCGCGGCAACGTCGTCCGCCCGCGCTACGTGCGCATGCTCGCCGAGGTGAAGCGGTTCCACCGCCACGCGAAGCGGCTGCTGGAGGCGACCGACGCCGGCGATGTGACGCTCGGCGCGTTCCTCGCCATCGGCGGCTACTCCCGCTACTTCGTCGACCACTTCATGCTGCCGGTGGTGTCGACGGTCTGGTCCGCCGACCGCAGTGACACCCTGCGGTACCCGGCGCGCTACCTGTTCGAGTTCCTCCGCAACCACGGCATGCTGAGCGTCAAGAACTCGCCCGCCTGGCGGACCGTCGTCGGCGGGTCCCGCGAATACGTCGAACGCGCGGCCAAGCAGCTCACCGCCGTGCACCTGTCGACGCCGGTGCGGTCGGTGCTGCGGACCGCGGGCGGCGGCGTCGAGATCCGCGACGACGCCGACACCCCGCACCGCGTCGACCGGGTCGTCATCGCCACGCACGCGGATCAGGCGCTTTCCTTGCTGGCCAACCCGTCCGACGCCGAACGCGACGTGCTCGGCGCGTTCCGCTACTCGGAGAACGAGGCCTGGCTGCACACCGACACCAGCGTGCTGCCGTCGCTGGCCGACGCCCGCGCGGGCTGGAACTACCGGGCCCCCGAGTGCGGCGCCCCGACCGGCGCGGTCCAGGTCAGCTACGACATGAACCGCCTGATGCGGCTGGACGAGCCGACCGGGTACGTCGTCACGCTCAACCCGGGCGAGGGCGCCGGCCGGACCGGGCTGGTCGCCAAGATGCGCTACGAGCACCCGGTCTACACGCCGGAAGCCGTTGCGGCGCAACGACGGCTGCCCGAGCTGAACGACGGCGTGATCGCCTACGCCGGCGCCTACCACGGCTGGGGCTTCCACGAAGACGGCTGCGCCTCCGGGGCGCGGGCCGCCGAAACCCTGGGGGTCACCTGGTGACGACCGCGCTCTACGACGCCACCGTCGCGCACGTGCGGCGGATCGACCCGCCGCACGCCTTCGCGCACCGCGTGTACCTGTGGCTGGTCGATCTCGACGCGCCGCCGCGGTTGCCGTGGTGGGCGCGCCCGTTCGCCGGTTTCGACCGCCGCGACCACTTCGTGGCCGGCGACGAGCGGGGGATCCGGGAGAAGCTCGACGGGTGGCTCGCGGAGCGCGGGGTGGACCTGCGCGGCGGCAAGGTCGTGATGCTGGCCGCCGCGCGCGTGCTCGGGTACGTGTTCAACCCGATCAGCGTCTACTGGTGCCACGGTCCCGACGGCACGCTCGAGTGCGTCGTCGCCGAGGTGCACAACACCTACGGCGGCCGGCACGCCTACCTGCTGCACCCGGACGAGGCCGGGCTCGCGCGCGCGGAGAAGGAGTTCTACGTCTCGCCGTTCCAGGAGATGGACGGCGAGTACCGGATGCGCCTGCCCCACCCGGAAGCGCTGCTCGACCTCACGGTGGCGTTGCGCCGCGGCGGCACCACACCGCTGGTCGCTACGCTTCGGGGAGTTCGCCGCCCGGCGAGCCCGCGGTGGCTGGCCCGGCTGGTCCTGGCCCGGCCCCTGCTGCCGCAGCGGGTGTCCGCGCTGATCCGCCGCCACGGGATCGCCCTGTGGCTGCGGAAGGCGCCGGTCATCCCGCGCACCCCGCAGAACGCCGGAGGACAGCTGCATGGATGAGGCGGCTCGCCAGCGCCACATGGCCCCCGTGCCCTCGGAAGAACCCGAGGGGCAGGCCGGCCCCAGTGCCGAGGAGCTGATGGTGCGCGTCGCCAAGGGCGACGAGCGGGCGTTCGAGCTGCTCTACGACCAGTTCTCCGGGCCGATCTTCGGGCTCGTCCGCCGGATCGTGCGCGACTCCGCGCAGTCCGAAGAGGTCGCGCAGGAGGTTCTCGTCGAGCTTTGGCGCACCGCGACGCGCTACTCGTCCGAGAAGGGCTCCGCGCTGAACTGGGCGATGACGCTGGCGCACCGCCGCGCCGTCGACCGCGTCCGCTCGGCGCGCGCCAGCACCGAGCGCGAGCAGAAGGCGACCTTCGAAGCCGCCCGCGGCCGCCCGTTCGACGAGGTGGCCGAATCCGTCACCGCGAGCCTGGAACGCTCCCAGGTCCGCCGGTGCCTGTCCTTCCTGACCGACCTGCAGCGCGAGTCCGTGCTGCTGGCCTACTACCAGGGCTACACCTATCGCGAGGTGGCCGAAGTGCTGTCGACGCCGCAAGGAACGATCAAGACGCGGTTGCGGGACGGCCTGATCCGCCTGCGGGACTGTTTGGGGGTGACCGCGTGAGCACACCGGAGATGCACACGCTGGCGGGGGCGTTCGCGCTCGACGCCGTGTCGGACATCGAGCGCGCGGAGTTCTCGCGCCACCTCGAGCAGTGCGAGTCGTGCGCGCAGGAGGTCGCCGAGCTGCGCGCGACCGCGGCCCGCCTCGGTGCGGCGATGGCCGAAGAACCGCCGCCGGAGTTCAAGGACCGCGTCATGGTGGCCATGCACGCGACCCGCCAGCTGCCGCCGCGCACCCGGCCCGGCTCGCCCGAGCGGCACCGCCGGTCGGGGCGCGCTCCGCGCTGGGCCGTGCTCACGGCGGCCGCCGCGGCCGTCGTCGGGCTCGCCGCGGGCGGGGTGTTCGGCGGGATCGCGCTGACCCAGCAGCAGGAGCTGCAGTCCGCGCAGACCCAGCTCGACCAGGCGAAGGCGCAGTACGCGCCGGTGGCGGCGCTGCTCTCGGCGCCGGACGCGAAGACCGGGCACGGCACGTCGCCCCTCGGCGGCGGTGCCACGGTGATCGCGTCGCGCTCGCTCAACCGCGTGATGGTGATGGACGCCGGCCTGCCCGCGCCCACCGAAGGGCACGTCTACCAGGCCTGGCTGATAGCGGGCACGACCCCGCCGCGCCCGGCCGGGCTGATCACCGGCGCCGACGACGGTTCCCTGGTGGTCGCGGACGGCATCGGCGGCGCCGAACAGGTCGGGCTGAGCGTCGAGCAGACCGGGGGATCGACGACCGGGGCACCGTCGTCGACCATCGCGCTGGTCATGCCGATGCCGGCCTGATCTGCGGCTGTTCCGGGGCTGATCTGCGGCTGATCTGCGGCTGTTCGCGGGCCATAGCAGACCGGGCGCGGGGGCCACTTCCGGCTCCTCGCTCTTGCGCGCACGAACGTGTTGTGGCAAAACACCTTTGCGACACACGGCGTGCCTACTGGATTAGAGCCTGCCTGGTGCCTACCGTCCTGCCTAACGTCGGCGGTTGACATAACTCTCAATCTGGGGTTTAGGTTGAGAGTTGATCACCGGTCGGCGGGCTGTACGGGCACAACGATCAGGAAGGCGGACTTCGATGACGCCCCCGCACAACTACCTTGCGGTGATCAAGGTGGTCGGCATCGGCGGTGGCGGCGTGAACGCCGTGAACCGCATGATCGAGGTCGGCCTCAAGGGTGTCGAGTTCATCGCGGTGAACACCGACGCCCAGGCACTGCTCATGTCCGACGCCGACGTCAAGCTGGACATCGGCCGCGAGCTGACCCGTGGCCTCGGCGCGGGCGCCGCCCCCGAGGTCGGCCAGAGGGCCGCCGAAGACCACCGTGAAGAGATCGAAGAGGTCATCAAGGGCGCCGACATGGTGTTCGTGACGGCCGGCGAAGGCGGTGGCACCGGCACCGGTGGCGCCCCGGTCGTGGCGCAGATCGCCCGCAAGCTGGGCGCGCTGACCATCGGCGTCGTGACGCGCCCGTTCACCTTCGAGGGCAAGCGCCGCGGCAAGCAGGCCGAAGACGGCATCCAGTCGCTGCGCAACGAGTGCGACACCCTCATCGTGATCCCGAACGACCGGCTGCTGCAGCTCGGCGACATCGGCGTCTCGCTGATGGACGCGTTCCGCTCCGCGGACGAGGTGCTGCTCTCCGGTGTCCAGGGCATTACCGACCTGATCACCACCCCCGGCCTGATCAACCTCGACTTCGCCGACGTCAAGAGCGTCATGTCCGGCGCGGGCTCCGCCCTGATGGGTATAGGGAGCGCACGCGGTGAAGGCAGAGCCATCCAGGCCGCGGAGAAGGCGATCAACTCGCCCCTCCTCGAAGCCTCCATGGATGGTGCGCACGGCGCACTGCTTTCGATCGCGGGTGGTTCGGATCTGGGCCTGTTCGAAATCAACGAGGCGGCGTCGCTGGTGCAGGAGTCCGCGCACCCGGACGCCAACATCATCTTCGGCACGATCATCGACGACTCGCTCGGCGACGAGGTGCGCGTCACGGTGATCGCGGCCGGCTTCGACGCCGGCGCGCCGACCCACAAGAAGCTCGACCCGTCGACGTTCGGCTCCGGCTCGCGCCAGGGCACGGCGTCGGCTTCGGCCGGGCAGGTCTCGAACCAGCAGGGGCCGCCGTCGGGGGCCACCCCGGTGCCGTCGGCCTCGGGGTCGGGCTACCCGGTCGCGCCGCCGCGGTCGCACACGCCGCTGCCGTCTGCCGGCGGCCAGAACACCGGCGGGCTCCCGCAGCCCGGCGGCGGTTCGCGCGGCTACTCGCCGATGGGCTCTAACGCGACCCAGGGCAGCCTGCCCGGGCGCGCCATGCCGGTGCACGACGACCCGTCGGACGACGAGGTCGACGTGCCGCCGTTCATGCGGCGCTAGAAACTGTGGTCCGTGAAGGCCTCCTTACCGGCTCTAAAGGCCGGGAAGGAGGCCTTCACGGCGTTTGGGAGGATGGCACCATGCGGGTTCGGCAAGTGGTCACGACCAGGGCGGGCGGCGCGTCACGACCGCCGTACGACACGTTCAACCTGGGGGACCACGTCGGCGACGACGAGGGTGACGTCTACGCGAACCGCAAGCGGCTCGCGGCCGAGCTGGGCCTGGCCGAGGACAAGCTGGCCTGGATGGAACAGGTCCACGGCCGGACGGCGACCACCGTGGACGGCTCGGAGACCGGGGCCGCCGAGGCGACCGACGCGCTGGTGACCGCGACGCCGGGCGTCGCGCTGGTGGTGCTCGTCGCCGACTGCGTCCCGATCCTGCTGGCCGACGCCGAGGCCGGGGTGGTCGCGGCGGTGCACGCGGGCCGCGTCGGCACCCGGGTCGGCGTCGTCCCGGCCGCCGTGGCGGCGATGCGGGACGCGGGCGCCGAGCCGCGGCGGATCGAGGCGCTGCTGGGCCCGGCGATCTGCGGCGACTGCTACGAGGTGCCGGCCGCGATGGCCGCCGACGTCGAGAAACACGTCCCCGGCACCGCCTGCAAGACCCGCAAGGGCACGCCCGGGCTCGACCTGCGTGCCGGGCTCTGGCAGCAGCTCGCCGGCCTGGGCGTCGGCAAGATCGGCGTCGACCCGCGGTGCACGAACGAGGACAAGACGCTCTTCAGCTACCGGCGCGACGGGACGACCGGGCGGCTCGCCGGCATCACCTGGATCGAGGCGTGACCGACCGCATGACCGACCGCATGACCGACCGCAAGGCCGAGCTGGCCGCGAACCTGGCCGAGGTCGAGGCGCGGATCGCGGCCGCGTGCCGCGCCGCCGGGCGGGCCCGCGACGAGGTCCAGCTGATCGCCGTGACCAAGACCTTCCCGGCGTCGGACGCCGCGCTGCTCGCCGATCTCGGCGTCACCCACGTCGGCGAGAACCGCGATCAGGAGGCCGGGCCGAAGGCGGCCGAGGTCGCGGAACTGCGTCCCGGGTCCGCGCTGCGGTGGCACATGGTCGGCCGGCTGCAGCGGAACAAGGCCCGGTCCGTGGTGGAGTGGGCACACGAGGTGCAGTCGCTCGACTCGGCCCGGCTCGCCGACGCGCTCGCGAAGGCCGTGCACACCGTGCGTTACGCCGGTAAACGTGACGAACCGCTCGACGTCCTGATCCAGGCGAGCCTCGACGACGACACCGAGCGCGGCGGCTGCCCGCTCGGCGAGCTCGCGGCGCTCGCCGAGCACGTCACTCACACGGGTGAACTGCGGCTTCGTGGCCTGATGGCCGTCGCCCCGCTCGGCGCCGATCCCGGGGAAGCCTTCGAGAAGCTCGCCCGCGCGGCGGAAACCCTCCGAAAAGATCACCCGAATGCCGCAGAAGTCTCCGCCGGGATGAGCCATGATCTCGAGCAGGCGATCACGCACGGCTCAACCTGTGTGCGTGTCGGAACCGCACTGCTCGGCGGGCGCGGTTTAGCCTCGCCGTAGGGAGCTCGTATGCCGGTCACGTTTAGTGGTCGTCCATACGGGGCACTGACGGCGTGGAGAAGCGTTGGTGCGGGAGCGGCTAGGGCTAGGGAGAGGCATGAGCGCGCTGCAGAAGCTGAAGGCCTACTTCGGGATGGTGCCCGCTGACGACGACGGTTACGACGTCGAAGAAGATTATCGACGCGGCTACGCGGACGACGAGTACGACTCCTACGAGGAGCCTGCTCCTCGGTCGCGCTCACGGTACCGCGACAGCGAGGACACGTACGACGAGCCCGTCAGCCGAGCCCGTTCACGCTCCGTGCCCGGTGCGGGACCCGCGGTCCACGGCGCGCTCGCCATGGACCGTCAGCCGGAGCCCGTGGCGCGCCTGCGACCGGTCACCGAGCCGGTCGTGCGCCAGCCGGTGCGTGACCCCTTGAGCCGGATCACGACGCTGCACCCGACCAGCTACGCGGAAGCGCGCGCCATCGGCGAGCACTACCGCGAGGGCATCCCGGTGATCATGAACCTCACCGAGATGGACAACGCGGACGCCAAGCGGCTCGTCGACTTCGCCGCCGGGCTCGCTTTCGCGCTGCGCGGGTCGATGGACAAGGTCACCAACAAGGTGTTCCTTCTCTCACCGCCCGATGTGGACGTGACCGCGGAAGACCGCCGGCGGATTGCCGAGGGCGGATTGTTTCTGCGCGGCTGAAGTCGCGCGGACCGCTGAGCGCAAGCAAACGTGATTTTGTCGACCCGATGCCGCGTCGACCCCCTCAACTGCGTCTTCGACGAGGACGCCCGGTTAGAGTAGGTACGTGGAAGCTGTGTGGCTGGTCGTCTGGTACGTGCTGTTCGCGTTTTGGCTGTTGCTGACGGCACGTATCGTGGTCGAACTCGTCCGCACCTTTGCACGGGAGTGGCACCCGGCCGGAGGGGTTGCGGTGACGCTCGAGACCATCTACACAGTGACGGACCCGCCGGTTCGCCTGTTCAGGCGAATCATCCCGATGGTGCGGATCGGCGGCGTCGGACTGGACTTATCGATTATGGTTCTGCTGTTGGTTGTGTTCTTCGCGATGCAACTGGCGACTCCAAGTTGATCGGGGAGACTTGGGTGGACCCTGCAGACCATGGAGTGCGTGAGGTGATCTGATGTCGTTGACCCCCGCTGACGTGCATAACGTCGCGTTCAGCAAGCCGCCCATCGGCAAGAGGGGCTACAACGAGGACGAGGTGGACGCGTTCCTCGACTTGGTGGAGACCGAGCTGGCCCGCTTGATCGAGGACAACAACGAGCTGCGCCAGCAGATGGAGCAGCTCGACGCCGAGCTCGAATCGACTCGTGGCGAGCTCGACAGCGCGAAATCCGCACAGCCCCCGATGCGGGAAGAGCCGTCCCGGCGTCTCGCGCCGGTGCCGCCGCCGGCGTCCGCGATGGAGCAGACCCAGGCCCACTCGATGGTGGCCGACAGCGGCGAGCCCAACGTGCAGGCGGCCAAGGTTCTCGGGCTCGCCCAGGAGATGGCCGACCGGCTGACCGCCGAGGCGAAGACCGAGTCCGACGGGATGCTGGCCGAGGCCCGCACCAAGTCCGAGCAGCTGCTCTCGGACGCCCGGGCGAAGTCCGACTCGATGGTCAACGAGGCGCGCACGCGCGTCGACACGATGCTGAACGACGCGCGGACCCGTGCGGAGACGTTGGAGCGCCAGGCGCGCGACAAGGCCACCACGCTGGAACGCGAGTCGCAGCGCAAGTACACCGAGACGATGAACAGCCTGAACTCCGAGAAGGGCGGGCTGGGCAAGAAGATCGAAGAGCTGCGCACCATCGAGCGGGAGTACCGCACGAGGCTGCGCGGGTTCCTCGAGTCCCAGCTGCGCGAGCTCGACGACCGCGGCTCCGCCGCACCGGCCTCGGCCTCCTCGAACTCCGGGCAGTCGTCCGGATCGTCGGGCGGCGGCCAGGGCTACTCCTTCGGCCCCCGGGCCGAAGCGGGCTGATTTCTCCGGGCACACCCCGCCGGCGCCGGCAGTTCTGCGGCGCCGGCGGGGTTCTGCCACGGTCAGGAGTCGATCCGGTACCGCACGTGGGCGGGTCGTGGACCGAACCCGGCCCGTTCATGCTGTAATTCACCGTGCTCTACATCGTGCTGGTACTGGTACTGGCGGCTCTGGGGTTGCTCGTCTCCGCGCTCATCACGGCTTCTTCGCTGTGGGCGTGGGTTTCCATCGGCCTCTCGGTGCTCGCCGGGGTGATCCTCGTCGTCGACTGGCTGCGCCGTCGCCGGCGATCCGCGACACCCTCCGCCGCGCCTGCTTCCGTCGCCGAACCTTCGGAACCGGCGGCCGACGCGGAGCCGAGCCTGTTCAAGGAGCCGGAGAAACCGGTCGACGAGGAACAAACCGTCCTCATTCCCGCCGCCGGTGAGCTGGGAGATCCGGCCGACACGCCCGAACCCGACGTCGTCGAAGAGCCCGCCGCCGAGGTTTCCGAGTCTCCTGAGGCACCCGTTGCTTCTGCCGCCACGGCCGCGTCCGCGGCTTCCGCGGCTTCCGTGGCGGAAAAACAACCCGACGACGCCGAACCCGGTGAGGAATCGACGTCGGACGCGGACATCGCGGTGCTGGCCGACCTCGAGGACGAGGTCGTCGTCGTCGACGAGCACCCCCGCTACCACGTCCGGGGCTGCACCTGGGTCGGCACCCGCGACACGATCCCCATCGGCATCGGCGAAGCCCGGCAGCTGGGCTTCACCCCGTGTGCTCGCTGCGCCCCGGACGCGACGCTGGTGGCCGCTCACCGCTGACCACGCCGAGGCAGGTTTCGAGCGCCCGTTCGCCGGCCGGCGTCAAGCGCGTGCGCCCGGGCCCGGCGGGTGACCCAGCCCGCGTCCACGAACCGCGTCGCGACGGCGGCGCCCAGCGCGCCCGCCAGGTGGTGGCGCTGCTCCAGTCCGAACAGAACTTCAGCGGCGTCCGGCCGCGGCCGTGTCGACGTCCACCCCCAGCCCGGCGAACACCTCGGCGGCCCGGGAACCCAGCGTGTACGGGTGATCGCGCAGGGGAGCCGAAAATCCGGTCGCCCGCGCGGCGGCGCGTGGTCCGCTCACCGTCCACGGTGGCCAGTGCGCCCCGGGCCGGCAGCGCCGAGGTGACGGCGAACCAGGCCCGCCGCCCGCAGCTTCGCGAGGTGCGCGCTGACGCCCTGCGCGGACAGCCGGGCCTCGGCGGCCGGCACCGACGTGGCCAGGGCGCGGCCGTCCCCGAGTGGCACGCGGATCCGCGCCGGATCCGCGAACAGCGCGGCGGTGCGGGCGATGTCGGCGTCACCGTTCATGCGGTCCATGGTGCCCCCGGCACACTTCCACCGCGCCGGAAGTGTCCGCGCGGTCCCTGATGTTGTCGGGGTTGGCCCTGGGCGTGCTCGGGATGCTGAACCTGGTGCTGGTGCGGATATCCCGCCTGCTGCCGACCCTCCTGGGCTGGCGTGGGCGTGGCCTGCCAACGACGGCTGCGGTCGCGGAGGTGCTCTCCGAGCGCGGTCGGCGAACCGACCCGGACGGCGACTTTCGTGACGGGCCCGCGCACGGCGGGCGCGATCGCGGCGGCCCTGTGGCTGACGGCGATCCTCGTGACACTCGCCGGCGTGCGAACCCGGGAGGCTGTCGACCGGTGAACCGCCGGGGTTGTCCACAGCCGCCCCGGAATGTGGACAACCCGGGGCGGCTGGTGGCTTCGACGCCATTGTTGTCCGGGGGCGCCGATAGACTGGCCTCGGGGCCGCCCCCCAGGGAAGGGTGGGGGGAGTTTCGGCGGGGCCCTTCCTAGTCCGGCAGGTCCGCCAGCAGCGCCTCGACATCTCTCCGTTTGCGGCCCGCGTCTTCCGGCAGCAGGGCCAGCGTCTCGGTCAGCTTTTCCCGGGCCTCGGCGAACTTTCCGAGTTCGACCAGCAACTGTCCACACAGGAACTCCGCTACGACGATCATCGGAGTCGCGTCGATCGCCCGCAGTTCGGCCGCCGCCGTGGTCGCCCGGGCGTACGCCGCCTCCGGGTGGCCCAGCTCCGACAGCACGCGAGCGCCGTCGAAGGTCGTCATCGCGTGCTCCCACGCCGCGTCCGGGTCCGTGGGGTCCGACTCGGCCGCGTCCGCTGTGGCCAGCGCCGTCAGCGTCCGGTCGGCGTCGCCGCTCCGGAGCCAGGCCGACGGCGGTCGCCGCAGCGCGCGGAGTTCGGCCGCCCTCAGGCCTGCTTGCTCGAAGTGCCCCGCCGCTCGGGTGTAGTCGGCCGCCGCCTCGGCGTCGCGGTCCAGCTCGGTGAGGACGTCCGCCAGCGCCTCCCTCGCCTCGCCCGCGGCGGCGGGTGAGGCGACGGCGAAGTACGCCGCCGCCTCACCGAACAACGCTGCCGCCTGCGCCGGGCGGCCGAGAGCGCGGTACGCGTGGCCCAGCAGCGACCGGCCGTTCGCCTGTTCCCGCTCGGCCCCGGCCCGCGCCAGTACCGGCTCCGCGTCGGTGACGGCCGCCGCCGCGTCCTCCGGGCGGTCGAGGTCCAGGTACACCCGTGCGAGGTCGACGCGGGTGGCGGCCGCGTCGACCGGCTGCTCCGCCGCGGTGAAGTCCGCGATCGCCGAGTTGAACGCCACGATCGCGTCATCCGGGCGGTCCAGCCGCCGGGCCAGCCTCCCCCGGAATCGGCCGACCTGGGCCTGGATGCCCAGATCCGTGCCGGCGTCGATGCCGGTGGTGGCGGCGAACGCGCCTTCGACGTCGCCCAGGCTCCGGCGGAATCGCGCGGCCAGCAGCCGGGCGTGCGCGGTGCGCTCCGGGGACCCGGCTTCGGTGTAGTGCGCCGCGGCCTCCGCGGCCAGCTCGATCGCCCGCGGAAAGTCGCCGAGGTTGGCGGACAGGACCGCCTGGCGGGCCAGCCACAGCCCGGCCAGCTCGGGCTTGCCGGTCGCGTGAATGGGGGTTTCGGCGCGGTCGAGGACCTCCCGGGCGCCCCGGAAGTCCTGCCGCGCGAAGTGCGCGGTGGCCAGCCGCAGCAAGGCGAAGCTGTGTCCTTCGGCGTCGCCGAGCGCCGCCACCCGGTCGGCGACGGCTTCGAGCGCGGTCTCGGCGGCCGCCGGCGCGAGCAGCAGGAGCCGGGCGCCCCGTGCCGACTCGGCCAGCACGGCGTTGCCCGCCTCCTCGGCCACCGCGGCGGCCCGCTCGAGGTCTCGCGACGCGGCAGCGGGGTCGTCGCGGTTCGCCGCCGCCATCAGCCGCGACGCCAGCAGCTCGCCGGTGGGCTCGGGACACTGCTCGTCGAACCGGGCCCGGATCGCGCCGGTGGCCCGGCCCAGCAAGGACTCCCGCTCGGCGAGGTCGACCAGCTCCACGCCGGACAAATCCATGAACGTCCCCCGTGTTTCCCCGCTGCACGCCGAAAAACGGCGCCCGGCGATGCTAGCGGCGACGCGTCCGCGAAGGCGCCTCCATTTCCGGCGGCGGCCCTCGTGACAACCCGGTTGCGTGGAGCGGTTAACCTGGTATCAGCACAGCGTCGATCCGGCCATCACCGGGGAGCTTCCGGAAGAACCGAGCCTCACCGCTCGCAGTAGAACCGGACGGGTGCGGCCCGTGACAGCCGTGGAACGAGCGGCCCGGCAGCTCCACCGCCGGGCAAGCGGGGTGGTACCGCGGAACGCCGGAAGGCGTCTCGTCCCCGTGTGGGTGACCGGGAGCCGGTCGTCCGTACGAGAGTGACGAACCGAGGAGCACCCGGATGTACCCCCAGGCCAAGCTCGGCGACAGCGCCGGAGTGCCGTCGCAGCCGTCCTTCCCCGAGCTGGAGACCCACGTCCTCGCCTACTGGGAGAGCGACCGGACGTTCCAGGCGAGCATCGACGCGCGCCCCGCCGGCGAGCACGGTGACAACGAGTACGTCTTCTACGACGGCCCGCCGTTCGCCAACGGCCTGCCGCACTACGGCCACCTGCTCACCGGGTACGTCAAGGACCTGGTGCCGCGCTACCAGACGATGAAGGGCCGCAAGGTCGAGCGTCGCTTCGGCTGGGACACCCACGGCCTGCCCGCCGAGCTCGAGGCGATGCGCCAGCTCGGCATCACCGAGACGTCCGAGATCGAAGAGATGGGCATCGCGAAGTTCAACGAGGCTTCGCGCGAGTCCGTGCTGCGCTACACCGGCGAGTGGCGCGACTACGTCACCCGCCAGGCGCGCTGGGTCGACTTCGACAACGACTACAAGACGCTCGACGTCACCTACATGGAGTCGGTGCTGTGGGCGTTCAAACGCCTGTGGGACAAGGGACTCGTCTACGAGGGCTACCGCGTCCTGCCCTACTGCTGGCGCGACGCGACGCCGCTGTCCAACCACGAGCTGGGCATGGACGCCGACGTCTACCGCAACCGCCAGGACCCGGCCGTCACCGTCGGGTTCCGGATGGCGGGCAACGACAACGAGCTCGACGGCACTTACCTGTTGATCTGGACGACCACGCCGTGGACGCTGCCGTCGAACCTCGCCACCGCGGTGCACCCCGAGGTGCAGTACGTCGTCGTCGAGAGCGAGAACTTCCCCGGCAAGCGGTTCCTGCTCGCCGAGGCGCGGGTCGCCGCGTACGCGCGTGAGCTCGGCGAGGAGCCGGCGGTCGTCGCGCGCTACACCGGCGCGCAGCTGCTCGGGAACCGTTACGCACCCCCGTTCCCGTACTTCACCGGCACCGAGAACGCGCACCGCGTGCTGGCGGCCGACTACGTCACCACCGACGACGGCACCGGCGTCGTGCACATCGCGCCCGCCTACGGTGAAGAGGACAAGGCCGTCACCGACGCCGCCGGGATCCCGCCGGTCACGCCGGTCGACGCGCACGGCAAGTTCGACGACACCGTGCCCGACTACGCCGGGCAGCAGGTCTTCGACGCCAACCCGAACATCGTCCGCGACCTCAAGAACGGCACGGGTTCGGCCGGGCAGCAGGGTTCCGTGCTGCTGCGCCACGAGACCTACGACCACTCCTACCCGCACTGCTGGCGCTGCCGGAACCCGCTGATCTACCGCGCGGTGTCGTCGTGGTTCGTCGCGGTGACGCAGTTCAAGGACCGGATGGTCGAGCTCAACCAGCAGATCACCTGGTACCCGGAGAACGTCAAGGACGGCCAGTTCGGCAAGTGGCTGGAGAACGCGCGCGACTGGTCGGTCTCGCGCAACCGCTACTGGGGCACGCCGATCCCGGTGTGGCAGTCGGACGACCCGGCCTACCCGCGCACCGACGTCTACGGCTCGCTCGACGAGCTGGAGGCCGACTTCGGCGTGCGGCTGGACAACCTGCACCGGCCCCACATCGACGAGCTGACCCGGCCGAACCCGGACGACCCGACGGGCGCGTCCACCATGCGCCGTGTCCCGGACGTCCTGGACGTCTGGTTCGACTCGGGCTCGATGCCCTACGCCCAGGTGCACTACCCGTTCGAGAACGCCGAGTGGTTCGAGCACCACTACCCGAGCGACTTCATCGTCGAGTACATCGGCCAGACCCGCGGCTGGTTCTACCTGCTGCACGTGCTGGCCACGGCGCTGTTCGACCGGCCGGCGTTCCGCACCTGCGTCTCGCACGGCATCGTGCTGGGCTCCGACGGCGCGAAGATGTCCAAGTCGCTGCGCAACTACCCGGACGTCAACGAGGTCTTCGAGCGCGACGGCTCCGACGCCATGCGCTGGTACCTGATGGCGAGCCCGATCCTGCGCGGCGGCAACCTGGTCGTCACCGACAAGGGCATCCGCGACGCCGTCCGCCAGGCCGTGCTGCCGCTGTGGAACTCGTACTACTTCCTCGCGCTGTACGCGAACGCCGAGGGCGTGGAAGGCAAGTGGCGCACCGATTCCCCGCACGTGCTCGACCGGTACGTGCTGGCGAAGACGCACGAGCTGGTCACCGACGTCGAGTCCGCGATGGACCACTACGACGTCGCGGGCGCGTGCCAGACGGTCCGGGACTTCCTGGAGACCCTGACCAACTGGTACGTCCGGCGCTCCCGCGACCGCTTCTGGGCGGGCGAGGCGGACGCGATCGACACGCTGCACACGGTCCTGGAGGTGACGTCGCGGGTCGCGGCGCCGCTGCTGCCGCTGACCACCGAGGTGGTCTGGCGCGGGCTCACCGGCGGCCGCTCGGTGCACCTGAGCGACTGGCCGAACGCGCTCGACCTGCCCGCGGACGCGGCGCTGGTGACGGCGATGGACCGGGTCCGGCAGGTGGCGTCGTCGGCGCTGTCGCTGCGCAAGAGCAACAAGCTGCGCGTGCGGCTGCCGCTGTCGTCGCTGGTCGTGGCGGCCGACGACGCCGAGTCGCTGGGCGCCTTCGCCGACATCCTGCGCGACGAGGTGAACGTCAAGGCGGTCGAGCTGACCGCCGACGTCGCCGCGCACGGCGGGTTCGAGGTCGCGGTGAACGCGCGCGCCGCCGGGCCGCGGCTGGGCAAGGACGTCCAGACGGTGATCAAGGCGGTCAAGGCGGGTGACTGGTCACTCCAGGACGGCAAGGTGGTCGCGGCCAATATCACACTGCGCGAGGGCGAGTTCGACCGGCGGCTGGTCGCCAAGGGCGGCGGCGCGGCGGCCGAGCTGCCCGGTGGCTCGGGGCTGGTCCTGATCGACACCGAGGTGACGCCGGACCTGGCGGCCGAAGGCCTGGTCCGCGACCTGATCCGGGTCGTGCAGCAGGCCCGCCGCGACGCCGGCTTCGACGTCGCCGACCGGATCGCGCTGACCATCGACTCGGTGCCCGACGTCGTCGAAGCGGCGACGCGGCACGAGAAGTTCCTGGCCTCGGAGACGCTGGCGACGTCGGTGACCCACGCGGCGGTGGACGGCGGCTTCGCCGGGACGGTCGGTGACGGTACGAAGGTGACTGTCTCGGTCGCCAAGGCCTGAACCCGTCGTGAGTGGTAATGAGGGTTAGAACCCTCATTACCACTCACGAGGCCGGTCACGAATCGGTCGCTTTCTCACCCGAAAGGGCCGGGAATCGGCAAGCTGGGCCCTTGTGCGCGCGGGAGGCGCGCACTGGGGAGGGGTACGCGAGAAATGAGTCCTGGCAGAAAACGCGGCATTCTCATCGGCGGCGCGCTGGCCGTGGTCGCGGTCGTGGTGGCGGCGTTCTTCCTCTTGAACGGCGGGAGTACACCCGAAGCGGCCGCCGGCCCGGGTGAGACGGCCGTCGAAAGCCCCGGCGCGCTCGACCCGAACTCGGCGATCACCGAGTACCTGCAGGATTTCGCCGAGAACAACCCGGACGCCGCGGCCCGGCTGACCGACGACACCACGGCGGCGGCGGTGGCGGTGCGGGACGCGCGCAACACGCTCCAGCCGTCGGCGCTGTCCGCGAAGCTGACCTTGCTGCAGCCGACCCCGGCCGGGGCGAAGCAGACGAGCGGGACCTACCACCTGGCCTGGACGCTGAAGGACCGTCAGGTCTGGTCCTACGACGTGCCGTTCACCCTGGCCCAGGCCGGTGGCAAGTGGCTCGTGCACTGGGCGCCGACGCTGCTGCACCCGAAGCTCGAAGCGGGCCAGCGGCTGGCGATCAGCACGGCCGTCCAGGACAGCACCGCCGTCGCCGACCGCGACGGCAAGCCGCTGATCATCAGCGGGGCCGGCGGCCTGCGCCCGGCCGACGGCAACCCGGCGCCGCTGCTGCGGTCCGCGTTGCTCGGCCAGGCCACGGCCGCGGCGGGCACCGGGTTCGCGGTCGTCCGCACCGACACCAGCGGCAAGAACCTGGAGACGCTCTTCGGGAAGGCGTCGGACGAGGGCGCGAAGCCGCTGACGTCGAGCCTGAGCCTGGGCGCGCAGCAGTCCGCGCAAGCCGCGGTCGACGGCTATTCGGGGTCCGCGATGCTGGTCGCGCTCGACACCGGCTCGGGTGACATCCTCGCCGTCGCGCAGAACGCGGCCGCCGGCCTCTCGCCGAAGGCCCTGAACGGCCTGTACGAGCCGGGGTCGTCGTTCAAGATCGCCACCTCGGTCGCGGCGATCCAGCAGAGCGGCCTCAACGCGGCTTCGCCGGTCGACTGCCCCGGCGTCGCGACGATCGGCACGCGCACGGTCAAGAACGAGGGCTTCGAGCTGGGCGCGACGAACCTGCAGACGGCGTTCGCGCGCTCCTGCAACACCACGTTCGGTCAGCTCGCGCTGAACCTGCCCGCGGACGGGCTCGTGAAAGCGGCGAACGAGCTGGGCCTCAACGCCGACTACGAGATCCCGGGCCTCAAGACCGAGCTGGGCAAGGTCGAGCCCGCGGCGAGCAAGGACGAGCAGGTCGAGGACGGGTTCGGCCAGGGCCGGATCCAGGCCAGCGCGCTCGGCGGCGCGATGATGGCCGCGACGGTCGCCGGCGGCAAGGCGATCACGCCGAAGCTGTGGCACGACCTCGACACCGTCGTCGTCAAGGGCTACTCGCCGCCGCCCGCGTCCGTGCTGGGCGAGGTGCGGAAGATGATGCGCGCGGTCGTCACCAGCGGTACCGGCAAGGCGGCGGCGGGTGCCGGGAGCGTGTTCGGCAAGACCGGCACCGCCCAGTTCGGCGACGGGCAGCAGGCCACCGGCTGGTTCGTCGGCTACCGCGGGAACGTCGCCTTCGCCGTCGTCCTGGAGAACTCGAACGACTCGGGGCCGGCCGTGCAGCTGGCCGCGAAGTTCCTCAAGGGCGTCTGACGCTTCGGCGGCCACCGAAGCCGGCGGGTCGTACCGTGGGGACATGGAGACGATCGCGTTGGCGGAGGTGGCCGCGGTGCTCGCCGACCCGAGCCGCGCCACCATGTGCCTCGTCCTGCTGGACGGGCGGGCGTGGACGGTCGGCGAGCTGGCCAAGGCGGCCGGGATCGCGTTGTCGACGGCGAGTGAGCACGTCACCCGGCTGGTCGACGCCGGGTTCGTCGCCCGGGTGAAGCAGGGGCGGGCCAGTTACGTCCGGATCGCCGACCCGCGCGTCGCCGAGCTGATCGAGCACCTGGCCCAGCACGCCGAGCACCGGCCGGTGACCGGGCTCAAGTCGTCGGTGCGGGTGCGGCGGCTCGGGTTCGCGCGCACCTGTTACGACCACCTCGCCGGCCTGGTCGGCGTCGCGCTGCGTGACGGCATGATCGCCGCTGGGCTGGTCAGCACCGACGCCGGGCTGACGCTGACCGGCCGCGGCCTCGAGGTGTTCGCCGAGCTGGGCGTGCCGGTGCCGGACGGGCGGCGCGCCCTGCTGCGCGACTGTCTGGATTGGACGGAGCGCCGCGATCACCTCGCCGGGTCGCTGCCCGCGGCGTTGCTCGGCAAGGCCGTCGACGCCGGCTGGGTCGCCGCCGAAGGCCATCGCGCGGTGAAGGTGCTGCCCGCGGCGGAGAAGCCGTTCGCCGCGCTCGGCGTCGATCTGGCGTTGCTCCGGCCCTAACACACCGGTTGTCCGACTCGTCCCAGTGGTACACGAACGAGTTAACCCGGCCGCTTCATTATTCTGAGGGCCCCACAGCACTCGGGAGGGAGGCGGCATGGACCAGCTTCCCGTGCTGCTCGGCGTCGGCGGTGTCGTCCTGCTCGCCTCCGTGCTTGCCGTGCGCGTCTCGATCCGGCTCGGCCTGCCCTCGCTGCTGCTGTACCTCGCCATCGGCGTCGTGCTGGGGGAAGCCGGCTTCGGCATCCGCTTCGACAACCCCGGCCTGACCCAGTCGCTCGGTCTCGCCGCGCTCGTCATGATCCTCGCCGAAGGCGGGCTGACGACCCGGTGGTCGGCGGTGAAACCCTCGCTGGGCATCGGAATCGTACTGTCCACAGTGGCCGTCGTGGTCAGCATCGCGGTCACCGGCGCGGCCCTGCACTGGCTGCTGGGCCTCGACTGGCGGCTCGCGCTGCTGTGGGGCGCGGTGCTCTCGTCGACCGACGCCGCGGCGGTCTTCTCGGTGCTGCGCACGGCCGGGATCGGCAAGCGCCTGGTGGGCGCGCTGGAGCTGGAGTCCGGCATCAACGACGCGCCGGCCTACATCGCCGTCGTGGTGCTGGCCGAGGGCACCACTGTGGACTGGACGCTGCCGTTCCTGGCGGTCTACGAGCTGGCGGCGGGCCTGGCGATCGGGCTGGCGTTCGGCTGGCTCGGCGGCATCGCGCTGCGCCGCGCCGCGCTCCCGGCGACCGGCCTGTACCCGCTGGCCACGGTCGCGGTGTGCGTCGTGGCGTACTCGTCCGGGCAGCTGCTGCACGCGTCGGGCCTGCTCGCCACGTACGTCGCGGCGCTGGTGCTGGGCAACTCGCGGCTGCCGCACCGCTCGGACACGCTGTCGTTCGCCGAAGGCCTGGGCTGGCTGGCGCAGATCGGGCTGTTCGTGCTGCTGGGGCTGTTCGCCTCGCCGAGCCGGCTGCTCGAGACGCTGGTGCCGGGCCTGGTCGCGGGCGCCGTCGTGCTGCTGCTGGCGCGGCCGATCTCGGTGGTGCTGTCGATGCTGCCGTTCCGGCTGCCGTGGCGGGAACAGGCGTTCCTGTCGTGGGCCGGCCTGCGCGGCGCGGTGCCGATCGTGCTGGCGATGATCCCGCTGTCGGAGGGCTTGCCGGGTGCCCAGCGCCTGGTCGACGCGGTGTTCGTGCTGGTCATCGTGCTGACGCTGCTTCAGGGCGCGACCCTCGGCCCGCTCGCGCGCTGGCTCGGGCTGTCGAAGAAGTCCGAGGCGTACGAGCTCGACGTCGACTCCGCGCCGCTGGACGAGCTGGGCGCCGAGCTGCTGCAGGTCCGCATCCAGCCGGGCTCGAAGCTGCACGGCGTCTACCTGTCGGAACTGCGGCTGCCGGTGGGCGCGACGGTGAGCCTGGTCGTGCGCGCGGGCTCGGGCTTCACGCCGCAGAAGACCAGCCGCCTGCAGGAGCACGACCAGCTCCTGGTGGTCACGACGGCCACGGCCCGCGACGACGCCGAGCGCCGGCTGCGCGCGGTCGACCGCGCCGGCCGCCTGGCCCGCTGGCGCGGCGAATCGGGCATCTGACCGCTTGGTCGTGTCGTCCGCTGGGCTCCGCGAGTTGTCCACATCCACTCCGGTTGTCCACAGATTTCCGGCGCCCACGTTTTCGCAGGTCAGCGGCGGTAGACTGGACAGGGGACGCCCCCCAGGGAGTGGTGGGGGCTGCGTTGGGGCCGGCCGGTTGTCCGGTGCCTGTCCGCTCTTCGCGTTGACCTGGTGATCTTTTACCGCGAGGGTGAGTGATCCTCACAAAAATCTCACCTGATCTTCCCTGTGTTACCTCTTTTGGCTTACTCTGCGCTCCATTCATTACCTCGAATGGGTGAACGTAAAGCCGAAGGAGCACACAGGGTGACGAAACGATACGTGCGTGGGGCCGGTCTGGTCGCGGCGATCGTCCTGGGTGTGGGGCTCGCCGCCGCTCCGGGCGCGGCCGCCGAGGTGGGGCCCTTTCCGGCGCTGGCGCTGCCGTTCAAGGCCGGCCAGCAGGTGTACTCCGCCGGCATCCACTCCGACGACGGCAGTACCGGCGTGGAGAACGCCCTCGACCTCAGCCCGGCCGACAAGACCGTGCGGGCGCCCCTGGCCGGGACCGTGCACCTGCAGCACTGCGCGGGCGGCGACTGGGTGACCATCGACCACGCCGGCGGGTGGCGCACCGGGTACTACCACATGGAAGGCATCAAGGTCACCGACGGTGAGCAGGTCGAGGCCGGCGACGTGCTCGGCTCGACGGGCAACGCCCTGCCGTGCGGTGGCAGCAGCACCGGGGCCCACGTGCACTTCACGCTCTGGACACTGCCGGACGCGGCGAACTGGGACGGCCTCGCCTACAGCCAGGTCTCGACGACCGTCGCGGCGGCGCACGGCGAGCCGATCGACGGGAAGACGTTGGGCGGCTGGCTGTTCACGGCGGGTGCGGACCAGTACACCGGCACCGCGACGCACCTCTCGGACCACGCCGTGACGCAGCTCCCGGGCCGTTTCCGCGCGAAGCTCTGACGTTTCTCCATTCCTGCTCGACTTGTGGTCGGTGTCTCAGAATGTGCTGTGGGGGCTGGCCGTCACGCCGATTCTCGGTTACCTTTTGAATCAGGTCATGAGTGCCAGCGTCAAGCCCCGGCTTGCTGGCCGGCAACCCTCCTACCGCGGTGGGGTGCCCCGGGTGAAGACCGGGCCGGTCGCGCCGTGCGACCGGCAAGCGCGGGCCCCTCGCCGGGGCCCCCCGGAACGCCGAGGAGGCCAACGATGACTCTCGCCATCGACCGCACCAGCACACAGACCCAGGATTCCCTTGCGTCCCAAGGTATCCCCACGGTCGCTGGTGCCTCGCTGCGAGTTCCGCTCGTCACCGGCGGAGACATCGGCTACGCCAATCTCGACCACGCGGCCAGCGCGCCCTGTCTCGACGCCGTCCGCGTGGCCGTCGACGAGTTCCTGCCCTGGTACGCGAGCGTCCACCGCGGCGCGGGCTTCGCCTCGCAGGTCTCGACCAAGCTCTACGAGCGCACCCGGGCCACGCTGCGCAGCTTCGTCGGCGCGCGCCGGACCGACACGGTCGTGTTCACCCGCAACACCACCGACTCCTTCAACCTGCTCGCCCGCAGCCTCCCGCCGCGCACCGCGGTGATCGTGTTCGACACCGAGCACCACGCCGCGCTGCTGCCGTGGCAGGGCCCGAACGTCCGGCGCCTGCCGACCCCGCGCACCCGGCTCGCGGCGGTGTCCGCTGTGGACGAAGCCCTCGCGGAATCCCCGCAGGGGCCGCGTTTGGTCGTCGTCACCGGAGCGTCCAATGTGACCGGTGAGCTGCTCCCGGTGGCGGAGATCGCCGCGGTGGCCCGCCGGCACGGCGCCCGCATCGCCCTCGACGCCGCCCAGCTGGCGCCGCACCGCAGGATCGCCATGCAGGACTTGGACGTCGACTACGTCGCCCTCTCCGGCCACAAGCTGTACGCGCCCTTCGGCGCGGGCGCGCTGATCGGCCGCGCCGACTGGCTGCGCGCCGCCCGGCCCTACCTCGCCGGCGGCGGCGCGACCAAGCTCGTCACCGAGGACGCCGTCGTCTGGAACACCGGCCCGGAGCGGCACGAAGCCGGTTCGCCCAACACCGTCGGCGTGTACGCGCTCGGCGTCGCCTGCGAAACCCTGAGCCGGAACTGGGCCGCCGTCGAAGCGCACGAGCAGGCCCTGCTCGTCCGGCTGCGCAAGGGCCTCGAGGGCATCCCAGGCTGCTCCGAGCTGCGGCTGTTCGACGCGCCGGTCGACCGCGTCGGCACGGTCAGCTTCGTCGTCGCCGGCTTCGACCCCGGCTGGCTCGCGGCGGTTCTCTCGGCGGAGTACGGCATCGGCGTCCGCGACGGCGCCTTCTGCGCCCACATCGCGGCCAAGCGCCTGATCGGCGTCACCGGCGGCGAAGGGCAGCAGGCGGTGCGCGTCAGCCTCGGCCTGGGCAGCACCGAGGAACACGTGGATCGGGTGCTGCTGGCGCTGCGCCAGATCGTCGCCCGCGGCGCGCGCTGGGGGTACACCAATGCGGGCGGCCGCTGGGCCCCGGTCGGCGACCCGCGGGAACTGCCGCCGTTCTGCTGAGCGCTAGCCTGGGCCGATGGGGCGGCAGTGGATTCCGTTGGCGTTGCTGGGTTTCGCGGAACTGGTCCTGGTGACGGCCGAACTGTTCCACCGGTCGGCCGTCACCGCGGAACTGACGGCGCGGTTGCCGCCGGCGACCGCCGGCTACGTGGGCCTGTTCGGCTTGTCGATCGACGGTTACGGCACCAAGGCCCGGTTCCTCAGCCTCGATGACACCGTCGTGGCCTACACCGGCGGCGCCGGTCCGGCGTGGCAGTACGCACTCATCGCGGCGTTCCTCGCCATGGTGGTCTCCTACGCCGTGGCGGGCGGGCTGCGCGCGAGGACGGTGGTGATGTCGATCGTCGCCGTCATCCTCGCCGTCCCGGTGCTGGACCTGCTGCTGTTCAGCCGGTTCGGTCTCGACGCGGCCACCCGCGGCCCCCTCCTGGCGACGCTCGGGCTCGCGCTGGCCGCCTGGTACGAACGCAGTCCGCTGGTCCTCGCGGTGGCCGTGGTGATCGCGGACCTGCCGGGCGTGCTGATCTCCGCGACCGTGCTCGTGGCCGGGGCGTTCGCCGCTATCCTGCCCCGATGGGGGAGGGACGGCGTTTCTGGTTCCCGCTGGCCGCGCTGGGGTTCGCCCAGCTCGTGATGGCGGTCGTCGCGCTGGTGCCGGCGGTGCCGGCGACCGGCGAGTTCGTGAACCTGCGCGGCTACCCGATGACCCAGGAGCTGCACGGGCTCGGGACCGGCGGGGTCGGCGGCACCGGCCTCCCCGACGGCGGCTGGTCCACCGCGGTCGACGTGGTGCCCCCGGCGGTGCTCGGCTGGCTCGCCGCCCTCGCCTGCGTGGTCCTCGTCGTCGCGGGCTGGTACTGGCTGAGCCTGCGAGGCGCCGGCACGCCGCCCCGGCCCGTCCGCTTCGTGCTCGGCACCCTGGGCGCGCTGGCGGCCGTCCCGCTGCTCGACCTGGTGGGCGCGCTGGAGCTGCGGCTGGCCGGCGACGTCCGGGGCGCGCTCGTGGCGGCGCTGGGGCTGCTGGTGCTGGCGGCGTACGAGCGCAGCGGGTTCCTGGTGGCCGTGGCTTTGGTGTTCGCGCTGGTCAGCCTGGTGTTCTCGACGCCGGTGACCGGGGCGCTGAGCGCGGCGGGGGTGCTGTTCGCCGCCGCGTTCGCGGTCCTCCTGCGGCGTCCCCGCGACACTGCCGCCGGGGCACCCTGACCAGGCGTGGACAATGGACCGGTGAGCACCGAGTCCAGCGCTGGAGAACCCGACACCGACGCCACCGCCGAGGCGGTGCCCGAGCCCGTCCGGGAGACGCCGGAAACCCCGGCGGCGACGGCGGCGACGTTGCCGAAGCGCCGGGTGGGCTGGGTGTTCGCCGTCGCGGTGGTGCTCTGGGCGATCGACCTGATCACGAAGAACCTGGTCACCGCCAACCTGGAGGGCAAGGAGCCGGTCCGGATCCTCGGCGGCCTGATCTATCTGCAGGTGATCCGCAACCCGGGTGCCGCGTTCTCGATGGCCACCGGCATGACGTGGGTGCTGGCGCTGGTCGCGCTCGCCGTCGTCATCGCGATCATCTGGATCTCGCGGCGGCTGCGCTCGATCGGCTGGGCGATCGGCCTCGGGCTGGTGCTGGCCGGCGCGCTGGGCAACCTCACCGACCGGATCTTCCGCGCGCCCGGCGGGCTGCAGGGCCACGTCGTCGACTTCATCTCGGCGTTCGCCCCGAACGGCAAGGGCTTCGCGATCTTCAACATCGCCGACTCGGCGATCTGCGTCGGCGGCGCGCTGATCGTGCTGCTGTCCCTGCTGGGCAAGGACTACGACGGCACGTCGACCAAGGACAAGCCCAAAGACAAGAAGCAGGCCGAGCCGGCCGGGGAAACCAAGCAGGAGGACCAGGCGTGAGCTCGCGGATGCTCCCGGTGCCCGACGGGCTCGACGGGATGCGGGTCGACGCCGGCCTCGCCAAGATGCTCGGGCTGTCCCGCACGGTCGTCGCCGAGCTGGCCGAGTCCGGGGACGTGCTGCTGGACGGCCACCCGGCGGGCAAGTCGGACCGGCTGGCCGCGGGCGGGCTGCTGGAGGTCACGCTGCCGGAGCCGGCGAACCCGGTGGAGATCGTCGCCGCGCCGGTCGAAGGCATGCAGATCCTGCACGACGACGACGACATCGTGGTGATCTCGAAGCCGGTCGGCGTCGCCGTGCACCCGAGCCCGGGCTGGACCGGCCCGACGGTGGTCGGCGGCCTCGCCGCGGCGGGCCTGCGCATCGCGACGTCCGGCGCGGCCGAGCGCCAGGGCGTCGTGCACCGGCTCGACGCGGGCACGACCGGCGTGATGGTGGTGGCCAAGAGCGAGCACGCGTACACCGTGCTGAAGCGCGCGTTCAAGGAACGCACGGTCGACAAGGGCTACCACGCGATCGTCCAGGGTCACCCGGACCCGACGCGCGGCACGATCGACGCCCCGATCGACCGCCACCCCCGCCACGACTACAAGTTCGCGGTGGTCCAGGGCGGCCGCCCGAGCGTGACGCACTACGAGGTCGTCGAGGCGTTCCGCGCCGCGTCCTTGGCGCACATCAAGCTCGAAACCGGGCGGACGCACCAGATCCGCGTCCACTTCTCGGCGTTGAAGCACCCGTGCGTCGGCGACCTGACCTACGGCGCGGACCCGGTGCTGGCCCGCAAGCTGGGGCTGAACCGCCAGTGGCTGCACGCCAAGACGCTCGGCTTCGCCCACCCGGCGGACGGCCGCTGGGTCCAGTTCGAGTCGGAGTACCCGGACGACCTGGCGAACGCGCTGAAGATCCTGCAGGACGAGAGCTATTAGTCCTCGATCGACCAGATCACGGTGCGTTCGTCCGGTTCCGGGCGCGGGCTCCAGCGGACCGCGACCACCCGGGTCGTGTCCGGCAGGACGTACACCGTGTGGCCGCCCAGGGTTTCGCCCGGTTTGACGCCGATCTTGTGCGGCGGCCGGGAGGTCAGCGAGACCGGGGCCTTGCCGATCGTCTTGCCGTCGACGGTGAGCAGCTCGAGGTAGTTGTCCGGCAGGGACGCGAACGGGATCGCGCCGCGATTGGTGATCTCCGTGTGCACGACCACCGAGCGCTCGCCCTCCTCCAGGCGGTAGCCGGCCGCGCCGAACAGGAAGTCCGCCGGGTCCTGGACCTCGAGCAGCTGCACCGTCAGCTGCTCGCCCTCCAGGCCCTGGGTCTCCATGACCTCGCCGAGCCGGCCCTTCTTGCCGCCGGGCGCGCCGGCCGGGCGCGCGGGCTCGTCGCCGCGGGCCCACGACGCCGTCTGCGGCACGCCCCACGTGCTCACCACGGGGTCGGGCCGCGCCGGGGGCGGCGGGGCGAACTGCTGTTGCTGCTGTGGCGGCCGGGGCGGCGGGCCGGGGTAGCGCCCGGACGGCGTGCCCTGGACGTTGTACGGCCCCGAGGGCGTGCCCTGGACGTTGTACGGTCCTGAAGGCGCGCCTTGGACGTTGTACGGGCCCGAGGGCACCCCTTGCGCGTGCGGCGGTGGCATCGGCTGCGACGGCGGGGCCTGGGCCGGGAACTGCTGCGAGCCGGGCGGCCGGTTCGCCCACGACGGCGGCGACCCCGCGATGGCCGCGCGCAGCCCGTTCGGGTCGCTTTCGACGCCGACGAGCAGGGGCAGCCCGCTGCCGGACAGCGCGACCAGCCGGTAGGCGACTTCGCGGGGATCCATGCCGACCTTGGCCGCGAGCTCGTGCACGGCCGCTTTGCCCAGCTCGGCGAGCGCGGCGAGCAGGCGGGTATCCACGGGATCGGTCACAGCCACTCGGTGCACGCTACCGCCTCGCCCGTCCGGTCGCGTCGAAGGCCGTCCGCCCCCGGGCGGCGAGCGCGCGTTCCTGTCGGTGATCTCCGTTAGGGTCGCGAACGAGCACACCATCGACGCTGGGGGTCCTGCCCATGACCGCGGTCACCGAACTCGCCGACGAGTTCGTCGAAGCCCTGTACGACGCCGATCCGCTGATGCCCGCGCTGCTGGGCACGCGCCCGGCGGAGCCCGGGCTGCCGGACGTCACGGCCGCGGCCGAACGGGCCCACCGCACCCAGCTCGCGGAGTTCGCCGAGCGCGCCCGCGCGCTGGACCCGGCCGCGCTGTCGGCCGAAGACCGCGTCACCTGTGAGGTCCTGATCACCTCGGCGGAAGACCGGATCGCGGCGATCGACTCCCGGCTGACCGAGTTCACCGTGACCGACATGTTCACCGGCCCGGCGGCCATGCTGCTCACCGCGCTGCCGATGACCTCCGTGACCGCGGGGGCGGCGGCCGAAGCCCAGCTGGGGCGGCTCGCCGCGGTGCCCGAGTTCCTGCGCCAGGCCGCCCGGCGGCACACCGAGGGCCTGGCCGACGGCCTGACCCCGGTGGCCCGCCTGGTCGAGTCCGCCGTCGCGCACGTGGACCGCTACCTCGCCGACCCGGCCGCCGACCCGCTGCGCCGCCAGCCCGCGCCGGACGAGGAGTTCGCGCGCCGGCGCGACGAGCTGCTCGCCGACGTCGTCCGCCCGGCCTTCGCCGGGTACCGCGAGTTCCTGGTCACCGAGGTGGCGCCGCACGGCCGCCCGGACGACCGGCCCGGCGTGTCGTGGCTGCCGCGCGGCGAGGAGATCTACGCGCGGCAGGCCCGGCTCCACACCACCACCGACCGCGCCCCGGCCGAGCTGCACCAGACCGGCCTGGACATCATCGCCGCGCTCGCCGTCGAGTACCGCGAGCTGGGCGCCAAGGTGTTCGGCACCGGCGACCTCGCCGAGATCTTCGAGCGCCTGCGCACCGACCCCGCGTTGCGCTGGACCAGCGGCGAAGAGCTGCTGGAGACCGCCCGCGCGGCCATCACCCGGGCCGACGCCGAGGCGCCGAAGTGGTTCGGCCGGATCCCGCCGCAGCCGTGGACGGTCGAGGCGGTCCCGGAGGACGCCGCGCCCGGCGCGCCCATGGCGTACTACATCCACCCGGCGACCGACGGCTCCCGGCCGGGCATCTACTTCGCGAACACCTACGAGGCCACCGAGCGGCTCCGGCACACGGCGGAGACGACGGCGTTCCACGAAGCGGTGCCCGGCCACCACTTCCAGCTCAGCACCGCGCTCGGCCTGACCGACCTGCCGCTGCTGCGCCGCATCGGCGACTTCACGGCCTACACCGAGGGCTGGGGCCTCTACAGCGAGCGGCTCGCCGACGAGATGGGCCTCTACTCCGACGACGTCGCCCGGCTCGGCATGCTCGCCGGCGACTCGATGCGCGCGGGCCGGCTGGTCGTCGACACCGGCCTGCACGCGCTGGGCTGGAGCCGGCAGCAGGCCGTCGACTACCTGGTCGAGCACACGCCGATGGCGCGCGTCGAGATCGAGGCCGAGGTCGACCGCTACATCGCGTGGCCGGGCCAGGCCCTGGCGTACATGGTGGGGCGGCTGGAGATCCAGGGCATCCGCGCGGCCGCCGAGCGGCGGCTGGGCGCCCGGTTCGACATCCGCGCGTTCCACGACGTCGTGCTGGCCGGCGGCGCACTGCCGCTGTCGGTGCTCACGTCGGTCGTCGACGAGTGGGTGGCCGGGCACGGCGACACCGTCGGCGGCCTGGCGGACGAGTTCGGCGCGCTGATGTTCGAGCACGACCCGCTGGCCCCGTCGGTGCTCGGCCTGCCCGGAGACCACGACCGGCTCGCCGACCAGACCCGGGAAGGCCAGGAACACTTCCGCGCGGCGTACACCGCGCTCGCCGCGCGGGCCCGGGCCCTGCCGGCCGGGGAGCTGACGCCGGAAGAGGCCGTGACGCGCGAGGTCATCGTCGCCTCCGCCGAGGTCGAGGCCGATCGGCTCGCGTCGCGGATGACCGACATCGCCGTCAGCACCGGCTTCACCTCGCCCGCGCTGGGCCTGCTCATGCAACTGCCCTTCTACAAGCTGGACGACGAGAAGAAGGCGCGCGGCTACCTCGCCCGGCTCGCCGCGATCGAGCCGTTCCTCGCGGAGCTGACCGAGCGGCAGCGGGAAAGCCTCGCCGACGGCCTGGTGCCGCCGGCCCACCTCGCCCGGGTCGGCGTCGAGTACATCGACCGCTACCTCGGTTCGCCGGAGGGCGACCCGTTGAAGGCGGACACGACCGCGGCGGTCGACGGCTTCGAGGCCGAGCGCGACCGGTTGCTCGCCGAGGTCGTCCACCCGGCGTACGCGCGCTACCGCGACTTCCTGCGCACCGAGGTCGAACCGGCCGGGCGGCCCGAAACGGCGCCGGGGATCGGGCACGTCCCGGGCGGCGCCGAGCGGTACGCCGCGATGATCCGCGCGGAGACGACGACCGAGCGCACCGCGCAGGACCTGCACGACACCGGCCTCGCGCTGATCGAGCAGCTCGCGGGGGAGTACCGCGAACTGGGCGGGAAGGTGTTCGGCACCACCGACCTCGCCGGGATCTTCGAGCGGCTGCGCACCGACCCGGCCCTGCGCTGGCGCGACGGCGACGAGCTGCTCGCCGGCGCCCGCGACGCCATCGCCCGGGCGGAAGCCGTGGCCCCGCAGTGGTTCTCGCGCGTCCCGGCGGAGAAGTGCGAGGTCGCGCCGGTCCCCGAGGCGGACGCGGCGAGCGGCACGATCGCCTACTACCTGCAGCCGTCGCTCGACGGGTCCCGGCCGGGCACGTACTACGCGAACACGTACGAGGCGGACAAGCGCCCGCGGTTCACCAGCGAGGCGATCGCGTTCCACGAAGCCGTGCCGGGGCACCACTTCCAGCTCAGCCTGGCGCAGGAACTGCGGGAGCTGCCGCTGCTGCGGCGGATCGGCATGTTCAACGCCTACGCCGAGGGCTGGGGGCTCTACACCGAGCGGCTCGCGGACGAGATGGGCCTGTACTCCGACGACGTCTCGCGCTTCGGCATGCTGACCCAGGACTCGATGCGCGCGGGCCGGCTGGTCGTCGACACCGGGCTGCACGCGCTGGGCTGGAGCCGGCAACGGGCGATCGACTTCCTCGTCGAGCACACGCCGATGGCGCGCCTCGAGATCGAGGCCGAGGTCGACCGCTACACGGCGTGGCCGGGGCAGGCGCTCGGCTACATGGTCGGGCGGCTGGAGATCCAGCGGCTGCGGGCGGAGGCCGAGCAGGCGCTGGGCGAGCGGTTCGACATCCGCGGGTTCCACGAAGTCGTACTGGGCCACGGGATGCTGCCGCTGACGGCCCTCGCCAAGGTCGTCGCGGACTGGGTGGCGGCGGGCGCCGGGGACACCCCGGACAGCCTCGCCGACGAGCTGGTCGCGGTGAACTTCGAGCGGCAGCCGGTCTTCCCGTCGGTGTTCGGCCTGCCCGGCCACCACGACAAGCTGGCCGACCAGAGCGCCGAAGCCGAGGCCCGCTTCCGGGCCCGGTACGCGGACATCGCGGCGCGGGCCGAGGCGCTCGACGTCACCGGGCTGCCGGCCGCCACGCGGATCACCCGGGAAGTCGTGGTCTCGCAGGCGAAGACCGAGATCGACGTGATCGACTCCCGCCGGTCCGACGTCGCGGTCAGCGACGGGCTCGCCGCGCCCGCCCTGGAACTGCTGCTCTACCTGCCGCAGACGGTGCTGGACGACGAGCCGAAGGTGCGCGGTTACCTCAGCCGGCTCGCCGGCATCGGGGACTACCTCGACGCGCTGATCGCGCGCCAGCGCGCCGCCGTGGCCGAGGGCTTCGTGCCGCCGGAGTTCCTGGTGCGCATCGGGATCGGCTACGTCGAGCGGTATCTCGGCGCGCCGGAGAAGGACCCGCTGAAGGTGACACCGCCGTACGCGCTCGACGGCTTCGAGGCCGAGCGCGACCGGCTGCTCGCCGAGGTCGTCCGCCCGGGTTACGAGCGTTACCGCGCGTTCCTGGCCGACGAGGTCACGCCGGCGGCCCGGCCCGAGACGTCCGCGGGCATCGGGCAGCTGCCCGGCGGCGCCGAGCGCTACGCGGCGCTGATCCGCGCGGAGACGACGACAGAGCGCACGGCGCAGGACCTGCACGACACCGGCCGGGCGCTGATCGAGCGGCTCGCGGGGGAGTACCGCGAGCTGGGCGGGAAACTGTTCGGCACCACGGACCTGGCCGGGATCTTCGACCGGATCCGGACCGATCCCGCGCTGCGCTGGCGCGACGGCGAGGAGCTGCTGGAAGGCGCGCGCACGGCCATCACGCGCGCGGAAGCCGTGGCACCGCAATGGTTCTCGCGGGTCCCGGCGCAGCAGTGCGGCGTCGCGCCGGTACCCGAGGCGGAGGCGACGAGCGGCACGATCGCGTACTACCTGGAGCCGTCGCTCGACGGGACCCGGCTGGGCGTCTACTACGCCAACACCCACGAGGCCGAGAAGCGCCCGCGGTTCACCAGCGAGGCGATCGCGTTCCACGAAGCCGTGCCGGGGCACCACTTCCAGCTGTGCCTCGCCCAGGAGCTCACCGGGCTGCCGTTGCTGCGGATCATCGCGCACGTCAACGCGTACGCCGAGGGCTGGGGCCTCTACGCCGAGCGGCTCGCGGACGAGATGGGGCTCTACTCCGACGACGTCTCGCGGCTGGGCATGCTGACCCAGGACTCGATGCGGGCGGGCCGGCTGGTCGTCGACACCGGGCTGCACGCGCTCGGCTGGAGCCGGCAGCAGGCCGTCGACTACCTCGTCGAGCACACGCCGATGGCTCAGCTCGAGATCGAGGCGGAGATCGACCGCTACGCCGCGAACCCGGGTCAGGCGCTCGGGTACATGGTCGGGCGGCTGGAGATCCAGCGGCTGCGGGCCGAGGCCGAGCAGGCGCTGGGCGAGGCGTTCGACATCCGCGAGTTCCACGACGTCGTGCTCGGCAACGGGACGCTCCCGCTGCCGGTGCTCGCCACCGCCGTCGCCGAGTGGGTGGCCGCGCGCGCCGCCCGGGACGAGGAGTGACCGTGACCTGGCTCGAACTCGCCGACGACACACCGTTCGGCTTGGACAACCTGCCCTACGGCGTGTTCTCCGTGGGCGGGGCGCCGCAGCGCCGGATCGGCGTGCCGGTCGGCGACCGGGTGCTGGACCTGACCGCCGCGGCGGCGGAGACGGCGGCGTCGTTCGCGCCGCTGCTGACGTCCGGGGTGCTGAACCCGCTGCTGGCCGCCGGGCCGGCGACGTGGCGGGAGGTGCGCGAGAGCATCCGTGAGTGGCTGACCGAGCCGCGGTACGCCGATCAGCTGCGGCCGCACCTGGTGCCGCTGACCGAGGTGACCACGCACCTCGCGATCGAGGTCGCGGACTACGTCGACTTCTACTCCAGCGAGCACCACGCGCTCAACGCGGGCAAGATCTTCCGGCCCGACGCGGTGGAGCTGCCGCCGAACTGGAAGCACCTGCCGATCGGCTACCACGGCCGGGCCGGCACGGTGGTCGCGTCGGGCACGCCGGTCGTCCGCCCCAACGGGCAGCGCAAGCCGCGCAACGCGGAAGCGCCGTCGTTCGGCCCGTCGCAGCGGCTGGACATCGAGGCGGAGGTGGGCTTCGTCGTCGGCGTCCCGTCCACTCTGGGCACTCCGGTGTCCACAGAGGACTTCGCGGCGCACGTGTTCGGCGTCTGCCTGGTCAACGACTGGTCGGCCCGCGACCTGCAGGCGTGGGAGTACCAGCCGCTGGGCCCGTTCCTGGCCAAGTCGTTCGCGACGTCGGTGTCGCCGTGGATCGTCCCGCTCGACGCGCTGGAGCACGCCCGCGTCGCCGGCCCGCCGCAGGAGCCGGAGCCGTTCGAATACTTGCGCGCCGGCGAGAAGTGGGGCCTGGACCTGGCCATGGAGGTCCGGCTCAACGGCCACCTGGTGTCGAGCCCGCCGTTCGCCACCCAGTACTGGACCGCCGCGCAGCAACTGGCCCACCTGACGGTCAACGGCGCGAGCCTGCGCACGGGCGACCTGTACGCGTCCGGCACGGTGACGGGCCCGGAGCCGCACCAGCGGGGCTCGCTGCTGGAACTGTCCTGGGGCGGCCGCGAACCGTTCGAGCTGCCCGACGGCACCACCCGCACCTTCCTGGAGGACGGCGACGAAGTCGCGATCACCGCAACGGCCCCCGGCCCGGACGGCACCCGCATCGGCTTCGGCGAGGTCCGAGGCACCGTGGTCCCCACCTGACCCCGGACCCGTCACCCGCGTGTCCGAACCCGGATCTCGCGTGATCAGAGACGTGACTCGCGTGATCGAACCCGGAACTCGCGAGTCACGGTCCCGATCACGCGGGTTACGGGCCTGATCACGCGAGATCCGGGCTGGATCACGCGGGTTACGGGCCGGGTGAAGCGAGATTCGGGTTGGGGCACGTGTGGCCTGGGCCGTGAGGATTCCCCCGCAGTGGTGTCCGGACTGCGGGGGACACCGGCGGATGAGAGGGTCGGCGCGTGCAACGTGGAGCGGTGAAGGCCGTCGTGAGCAGGCCGTTCCGGCGGGCCGGGGCGACCCTGGCGCGGTACCGGGAACGCGACGGTGACCACTACGCCGCCGCGATGACCTTCTTCAGCCTCCTGGCGCTGGTGCCGCTGATCATGGTGGCCGTCTCGGTGGCCGGGTTCGTGCTGGCCGGCGACCGGCTGCTGGCCGCCGAGCTGGACCGGGTCATCGCCGCCTCGCTGCCGCCCGAGCTCGGCGGGCAGGTCACGAACGTCGTGCACACCGTCGTCGGCGAACGCGGGCGGATCGGCATCCTCGCGCTGGCCGTCGCGGTCTACTCGGGCTGGAGCTGGATCAGCAACGTCCGTGACGCCGTCACCGCGATGCTCGGCCAGGAACGCACCCCGCGGCCGCTGCTGCGCGGCATCGCCGCCGACGTCGTGGCGCTCGCCGGGGTCGGGATCGCGATGGCCGTCTCCTTCGGCCTCGCGTCGCTCACCGGTGCGGCCGGCGCGTGGCTGCTCGACCTGATCGGCCTGACCGGCGGCTTCGCGCACGTCGTGCTCGTCGCGGGTTCACTCCTGCTCGGGCTGGCGGCGAACTGGCTGGTCATCGCCTGGTGCCTCGCCCGGCTGCCGCGCCGGGCGCTGCCGCTGCGCTCGACGCTGCGCCCGGCCGGGGCCGCCGCCGTCGGGCTCGGCGCGATCCAGCAGGCCGGCGGCCTCTACCTGCACCTGCTGGGGCGCTCACCGGCCGTCGCGACGTTCGGCACGCTCGTCGGCGTCCTGCTGTTCGGTTACCTGATCGTGCGCTGGCTGCTGATGGTCACGGTGTGGATCACCGTCCGGGACGACCCGCCGGCGGGCACGCTCGGCGCCGACGTCCGGTACGCCGGCACGACGCTCGGGGCCGGCGCGTCGGCGGAGCTGGTGGTCCGCACGCTGACCGGCCGGTAACATCCGCACTAAGCGCTTGCTCACCACAGGAGGACGTCCATGAAGATCGGGACCGCGGTCAGCTACTCCGGAGGCTTCGCCGACAGCGTCGCCGACGTCGTCGAACTGGAGAAGGCCGGCCTCGACATCGTCTTCGTGCCGGAGGCGTACTCCTTCGACGCCGTCAGCCAGCTCGGCTACCTCGCCGCGAAGACCGACCGCGTGCAGCTCGCGTCCGGCATCTTCCAGATCTACACGCGCACGCCGACCCTGACCGCGATGACCGCCGCCGGGCTCGACTTCGTCTCCGACGGCCGCTTCATCCTCGGCCTCGGCGCCTCCGGCCCGCAGGTCATCGAGGGCTTCCACGGCGTGAAGTACGACGCGCCGCTGGGCCGCACCCGCGAGATCGTCGAGGTCTGCCGCCAGGTGTGGCGCCGCGAGCGCGTCGTGCACGAGGGCAAGCACTACACGATCCCGCTGCCGCCCGAGCAGGGCTCCGGCCTCGGCAAGCCGCTCAAGCTGATCAACCACCCTGTGCGGGAGCGGATCCCGGTGCTGCTGGCCTCGATCGGGCCGAAGAACGTCGCGCTCACGGCCGAGATCGCCGAGGGCTGGCAGCCGATCTTCTTCCACCCGGAGAAGGCCGCCGACGTCTGGGGCGCGTCCCTGGCCGAGGGCCAGGCGAAGCGCGACCCGGCGCTGGGCGAGCTGGACACCTACGTCACGGTCGCGCTGGCGATCGGCGACGACGTCGAGGCGCTGCTGGACCACGTGCGCCCGGTGGTGGCCCTCTACGTCGGCGGAATGGGCGCGCGGGGCAAGAACTTCTACAACGACCTCGCCTGCCGCTACGGCTACGAGGCCGAGGCGAAGCTGATCCAGGACCTCTACCTCGACGGCAAGAAGGAGGAGGCCGCGGCCGCGGTCCCGCTGGAGCTGCTGCGCGCGATCTCCCTGGTCGGCCCGGCGGGCTACGTGAAGGAGCGGCTGGCCGCGCTCGCCGAGGCGGGCGCGACGACGGTGATCGTCAACCCGCTGCAGCCGGGCCGCGAGGGCCGGGTGGCGGCGGTGTCGCAGCTGCGCGAGCTGATCGGCTGACCCCGCGTGCTCAGCTGGGCACGGCGTAGACGGCGACGCGCTGGCTGGTGACGCCGGCGCTGTCGAACATCCCGTCGCTGGTGATCAGGCGCAGCTCGGGCCCAGCGCCCTCCGGGGCGATGAGCGTGCTGTCCGGCTCGTCGGGCGGGAAGACCTCCGTGTGGCGGACGGCGAAGCGGGCGTCGTGGCCGGTTTCGTCGCGCACCACGATCTCCGCGCCGGGCATCAGGGTGCCGAGGCCGGCGAACGCGCCGTTCGCGTAGCCGAAGGCGGAGTGCCCGGACAGCACCGCGACGCCCGGGCTGCCCGGCGCCGGACCGTCGGCGAACCAGCCGACGCCGTACGCCGTGCCCGGCTGCTCGCGGCGGCCGCCGGCAGCCCGGCCGAGGTCGACGATGTGGTCGAGCGTCTGGTGCAGGTCGGGGATCCGCAGCCCGGCCGGCGGGGCGCCGGCGGGCACCGCGGCGGGGCGGCCCGGGTCCGGGGCGCCGGCGGGCAGCGAGGTGTCCGGGGTGAGCACGAAGGTGACGCCGACGAGGACGCCGACGAGCCCGGCCACCACGGCGAGCACCACGCCGGCCGGCCGCACGAGCTCGGATCGCCGCTCGGGCCGTTCGCTCACGTTCGCCTGCTCCACACCTGTTCGATGTCTCAACAGTCGCGATCCGCTGAGTGGCGTTACCGAATCGTGTCCAGTGGTGGCGAGGTTCACTCGATTGGGTTATCTGCCTGTGATCCGCGCGTCAGAAAGGCCCGTTGAGAGCGGCAAAATGCGTCAATGTCCGGCACCGTGAGGGGAGATCCGCCAAAATAACTGGTTTCGACCGGTCGGACTGGGGATATTCACCAGGCGGAAGTGAGGTGCGCCGAGCTGTGCGGAAAATCGAAGAGCCGGAAGCGGGCACAGTGGGCGTGCTGGACGTCGGATCGTTCAGCGCCCGGCTGGTGGTGGTGCCGGTCGCCGGCGCGTCCCTCGCGCCGGTGCTCAACCACCAGACACGCCTGCGCCTGGACCGCGAGCTCGACGCCCGCGGCCGGCTGACCGCCCGCGGTATCGCCTCGGTGACCGCCGCCGTCGCGGCCGGCATGACCACCGCCTACCGCCACGGTGTCAGCAGTGTGTACCCACTGGCGACGTCGTCCATTCGCGACGCGGTCAACTCCGCCGACGTCGTCCGGCACGTCGCCGGCGAGACCGGCGTCGAGCTGCAGTTCCTGTCCGGCCGCCGCGAAGCCGAGCTGGCCTACCTGGCCGCGCGCCGCTGGTACGGCCCGAAGGCCGGGCCGCTGCTGATCCTCGACATCGGCGGCGGCACGGTGGAGCTCGCGGCGGGCTGCGGCGAGCAGGCGACGTTCGCTAAGTCGCTGCCGATGGGCGCGCGCTCCCTGACCCGCGACTGGCTGCCGACCGAGCGCGTCTCGGGCAAGCAGGTGAAGGCGCTGCGCGCGTACGCGCTGGACCAGGCCACCGCCGTGCTGGGGGCCGCGGACATCGCGGGCCACCGCACGGTCGGCTGCTCGAAGGTCCTGCAGCAGCTCGCACGGCTCGCGGGCGCCCGGCCGGGCAAGTCCCGCGACCTGCGGCTCGACGACCTGCGCGCCTGCATCCCGCGGCTGGCCGCGATGCCGACGTCGAAGCGGGCCGAGCTGCCGGGCATCTCCCGCAACCGCGCCCACCAGGCCCTGGCGGGCGCGATCGTGGCCGAGGCCCTGCTGAGCGTCGCCGGCGGCCAGGTGACGATCTGCCCCTGGTCCACGCGTGACGGCCTGCTGCTCTCCCTGCGCGACGACGCCGCCAAGGGCCACCGCCGCGGCCGGGTGCAGGTCGCCTGAATCCCGCCGTCCCCTGGTCGTGGCCGGGAAAACCGGGTATCCCGGAAGGTATGAGCCAAACGCAGCGGTCCCACGGCAAGGACGACGAAGACGACGAGCTTCCCCAGCTGCCCACGGCCGGGCAGCTGACGCACGACGTGCCCACCACGCCGGACCCGGACGTCAAGCCGGCCGGCACCGAGGAGATCCCGGACCCACCCGGCCGGGACGCGGTGAGCGACCTCCCGCAGTGACGTCCCCGGATCCGTGAATGGCCCAGTGAGGGACTCAGAGTCCCTCACTGGGCCATTCACGGGCTTGCGAGGTCAGCGGCCTTCGGCGGTGATCGGGTTGGACGGCTCCTCGAACTGACGCAGCTTCGACGTGTCGCGCCGCATCGGAGCGCGGCCCGGTGGCTGGTGCGGCGGGTCGCCCGCGTCGATCTTCGGGATCGCGAACCGCTGGGGTTCGACGGTGACCGTGACGCGCTCGCCGTGGTGCAGCACCTGCAGCGGCTCGCCGGCCAGCACGTGGTAGGTGGCCTGGTCGGGATCGATCTCGACCTGGAACCGCGTGCCGCGGAACATCAGCCGGAAGGTGATCCGGTCCAGCTGCGGCGGCAGCCGCGGCGCGAACGCCAGCGCGCCGCCGTGGTCGCGCAGCCCGCCGAACCCGGCCACCGCGCCCTGCCACGCCCCGGCCAGCGACGCCATGTGCAGGCCGTTGCGGACGTTGTTGTGCACGTCGTGCAGGTCGGTCAGCGCGGCCTCGGCGAGGTAGTCGTAGGCCAGCTCCAGGTGGCCCACCTCGGCCGCCACCACGGCCTGCGTGCCCGCCGACAGCGAGGAGTCCCGCACCGTGCGGGCCTCGTAGTAGGCGAAGTTGCGCGCCTTCTCCTCCATGCTGAACGAGTCCCCGCACATGTGCAGCGCCAGCACGAGGTCCGCCTGCTTCACGACCTGCTTGCGGTAGAGGTCGAAGTACGGGAAGTGCAGCAGCAGCGGGTAGTGCGCGATGTCGGTGCCCTCGTAGTCCCACTCGTCGTGGTCGAGGAACCCCTCCGACTGCGGGTGCACGCCGAGTTCCTGGTCGTAGGGCAGGTACATCGCCGCGGCGGCGGCGCGCCACGTGTCGAGCTCGACGGTGTCGACCTCGAAGTGGGCCGCGATGTCGGGGTGCCGCTCGCACGACGCCGCGGCCGCCAGCAGGTTCCGGCGCGCCATCAGGTTCGTGTAGACGTTGTTGTCCGCCACCGCCGAGTACTCGTCCGGCCCGGTGACGCCGTCGATGCGGAACGCGCCGTGCCGGTCGTGGTGCCCGAGCGATGCCCACAGCCGCGCGGTTTCCAGCAGCAGCTCGACGCCGTAGTCGCGCTCGAACTCCTCGTCGCCGGTCGCGTTGAGGTAGCGCAGCACGGCGTCGGCGATGTCCGCGCTGACGTGGAACGCCGCCGTGCCGGCCGGCCAGTAGGCCGAGCACTCGGCGCCGTTGATCGAGCGCCAGGGGAACGCCGCGCCGCGCAAGCCCAGCTGGTGCGCCCGTTCCCGGGCTTTGTCCATTGTGGAGTGCCGCCAGCGCAGCGCGTCGCGGGCGGCGTCCGGCATCGTGTAGGTGAGCACCGGCAGCACGAACGACTCGGTGTCCCAGAACGCGTGGCCGTCGTAACCCGGGCCGGTGAGGCCCTTGCCCGCGACCGCGCGGCTTTCCCCGCGGGCACCGGCCTGCAGCAGGTGGAACAGCGCGAACCGGACGGCCTGCTGCAGCTCGGGGTCGCCGTCGATCTCGATGTCCGAGGTGGCCCAGAACTCGTCCAGGAACTCGCGCTGCTCGGTGAGCAGGCCCTTCCAGGTGGTCTGCCGGGCCCCGGCCAGCGCGGCCTCGACCTGCGAGCGCAGCGCCGGCACCGAGCGCTTCGCCGACCAGCCGTAGGCGAGGAACTTCGTGATCCGCAGCCGCCCGCCCTTGGGGACGTCGACCGCGACGGTGAGCCGCGCGAGGTCCTCTTCGGAGTGGATCCGGGCGCGGATCCCGTCGTCCACCTCGATCTTGTGGTCCATCGCCGCGGCCATCCGCAGCCCGGAGCGGCGGGTCTGGTGCACCAGCACGGCGTTGTAGTCGGTGGCGCGGTGGAACTCGCCCACCAGCGGCGACTCCAGCGCCGCGGCCACCCGCGGGTCCCGGGTGTCGGACTCGATCGGCTCGTTGGCCAGCAGGTCGGACTGCACGACCAGCTGCAGGTCCTCGTCGAGCGGCTCGACCTCGTAGCGGATCGCGGCGATCGCGCGCTGGGTGAACGACACCATCCGCTCGGTGCGCACCCGGACCCGGCGCCCGGTGGGCGAGGACCACTCCGTCGTCCGGGTCAGCGTGCCGCGGCGGAAGTCGAGCACCCGGTCGTGCGCGGTCGCCGCGCCGTAGCGCATGTCGAGCGGCTCGTCCTCGACCAGCAGCCGGATGATCTTGCCGTCGGTCACGTTGACGACGGTCTGGCCCTCTTCGGGGTAGCCGTAGCCCGCCTCGGCGTACGGGAGCCCGTGCTCCTCGTAGAAGCCGTTGAGGTAGGTGCCGGGCAGGCCGCGCGGCTCGGCTTCCTCGAGCGTGCCGCGCAGCCCGATGTGGCCGTTCGACACCGCGAACGCCGATTCGGTGCGCTGCAGGGCGTCGACGTCCATGCCGCGCCACCGCAGTTCCCACGGCGAGCACTCGTACCCGCGTGGTTCGTCGCTCATTCAGTCCTCCAGCAGTTCGGCGAGGTCGTCGACGACGACGTCGGCGCCGCGCGCGCGCAGTTCTTCGGCCTGGTCGGCCCGGTTGACGCCGACGACGTACCCGAACCCGCCCGCCTTGCCGGCCTGGACGCCGGACTGGGCGTCCTCGAACACGGCGGCGTGTTCGGGCTTGACCCCGAGGGCTTCGGCGCCGGCCAGGAACGAGTCCGGCGCGGGCTTGCCCTTGAGGTGCTGCTCCCGGATGGTGAGGCCGTCGACGCGGGCTTCGACGTACTTGCTCAGGTCACCCGCGTCGAGCACCTTGGCGCCGTTCGCCGACGACGTCACGACGGCGATCCGGAGCCCGGCGGCCTTGACCGCTTCGAGGTAGCGGATCGAGCCGGGGTAGGGGCTCACGCCGCGTTCGTCGATGATCTTCAGCACCAGCTCGTTCTTGCGGTTGCCCACGCCGTTGACGGTCGGGGCGTCGACCGCGTCGTCCGGGTCGCCGTCCGGCAGCTCGATCCCGCGCGACCTCAGGAATTCACGCACCCCGTCGGCGCGGGGGCGGCCGTCCACATAGGTCGCGTAGTCCTTGTCCGTGAACTCCTGGAACCCGGCGCCGTCGCGGGCGCGCAGATATTCGTCGAATGTCCGTTTCCAGGCCTCACGGTGGAGAACCGCAGTTCCGGTCAGCACCCCGTCGAGGTCGAAAAGGCACGCGGTGATGGTTTCCGGCAATCCCGTCATGCCCGCACGCTACCGGTCATCGCCGGGGTTCGCGGGCTCTTCGGGGTGCGGTCGCACCCGATGGATGAGTTCGTGCACGGTGGCGTCGGCGAGCCGGTAGCGCACCACCCGGCCGGTGCGCTGCGTGGTGACCAGCCCGTGCGCCCGCAGCAGCCGCAGGGCCTGCGAAACCGCCGTGTCCGTCATGCCCGTGACCGCGGCCAGGTCGGTGACGCTGATCTCACGCGCGTAGTGGATCGAGACGAGCAGCGCGAGCCGCGAGGGGTCGGCGACGACGGAGAAGCGCTGGGCCCATTCGGCGATGACGGCGCGGTCGCCGAGCCCGTCGGCCGCCGCGGCCACCCGCTCCGGGTCGATCAGCTTGCGGCCGGGGTCGGTGCTCACCCCCGGATGATTCCACCTGGGGTCCGGGCGGACCACCGGTGGCCTGGGTCACGTGCCGCTTGACGCTGCCGGGGGGTTCGGACGACGCTGTCGGATTAAGACGCTTGTCATAGTCCGCTCGCCCGAGGAGTCCAGATGACCGATGTCGCCGCCGAGACCCGCTCGAAGACGATCACCTGGCAGGACCCGCTGGCGACGGCCCGGCTCGGCCTGACGATGACGGGTTTCGAGTACCTGACGGCCATCGCCGAGGGCCGCATCCCCGGCCCGCCGATCGCCGCGCACTTCGGGCTGCGCTGGGAAAGCATCGGCCACGGCGAGGTCGTCGCGGTCCTGGAGCCGGACGAGTCGATGTACAACCCGATCGGCATGGTCCACGGCGGCGTCGCGGCCACGATGCTGGACTCGGTGGTCGGCTGCGCCGTGCACTCGACGCTGCCGGCGGGCGTCGGCTACTCGTCGGTGGAGCTCAAGGTCAGCTACCTGCGCGCGATCCACGCGGGCCGCGGCGAGATCCGCGCGACCGGCCGCGTCGTGAAGGAGGGCTCGCGGATCGCCTTCGCCGAGGGCGAGATCCGCGACGCCGAGGGCAAGCTGCTCGCGACGGCGTCGGGGACCTGCGTCATCACGCGCTAGCGGGCTTCCTTGACGTCCCAGTGCTCCACGAGCAGGCCGTCTTCGACGCGCAGGATGTCGACGACGGCGTAGGTGCTCCCCGGCAGCCGGACGCGCAGGTGCACCGCGACCAGGTCGTGCTCGGCGACGACGTGCTCGATCGTCGTGGTCCCGCCCATCAGCGGCGAGTTCGCCACGGCTTCGGCGAACGCGTCACGGCCGGAGGGTAGGCCGGGGCTGTGGGTGACGAAGCCGGGGTGCAGTACGGCTTTCGCGGCGTCGATGTCCTTGTGCACGAACAGGTTCTCCATACAGGTCACGACGATCTCGCGGGTTTCGCTCATGGCGTTCATGGTCGGCTTTCCGTGGGCGGCCGTCGATTACGCCGGAGGTAATCACCTCGGGGGCCGGACCCGGCGGCCGCGGATCGCGTCGTCGCCGCCGTAGCGGCCGATGATCGCGGCCAGGAGCTTCCGGGTGTCCTCGACGCGGTCGGCGCCGTAGCCGGCGACCAGTTCCTCCTGGAGGTCGCCGCGCACTACCCGGGTCGCTTCGACGGCGTTGTGGGCGTGTTCGGTGAGGTGCAGCAGTTTTGTGCGCGCATCGGCCGGATCGGGCTCGCGGCGGACCAGCCCCCGGCGTTCGAGGTCGGCGACGGCCTTCGACGCGGCCTGCTGCGTCACCCCCATCCGCTCGGCCAGCGCGGTGATGGACAGCGGCGCGGCCAGCACGTGCTGGATGACGACGCCGTCGTTGAAGCGCAGGTCCCCGAAGCCCTGCCCGGCCAGCCGCCGCTGGACCTCGTCGGTCAGCGCCCAGCCGGCGAAGAGGGCGGTGAGTGACAGATCGAGGCTGTCTGCCGTAGGATGCACAACCATGGTTGTGAAATCTAGCAGAGTTCCGGCCGAGCTGGCCGGGGAGTTCGTCCGCGTGGCGCACCGGATCGTCTGGTGCACGATGGTGACGGTCGACCGCCGCGGCCGGCCGCGGTCCCGGGTCGTCCACCCGATCTGGGAACGGGCGCCGGAAGGCCTGGCCGGCTGGCTGTTCACCCGCCCGACGCCGTTGAAGGTCGCGCACCTGACGGCGTCGCCGTACGTGTCGTGCTCGTACTGGGACCCGCAGCACGAAGTGGCGGTGGCGGAGTGCCGCGCGGACTTCGCCGACGACGAGGCGACCCGCGAGTACCTGTGGGACCTGTTCGCCTCGACGCCGGAGCCGCTGGGCTACGACCCGAAGATCCTGGGCGGCGAGGACCACCGGGACCCGAAGATCACGGTGCTGCGCTTGACACCGTGGCGGGTCTCGACGGGCGGCGAAGCTTGGCGCGCGGCTTAGAACAGCGTCAACTGCCCGGGCGGCGGGCGCCGGCGGGCGTCGCGTGCGGCGCAGCGCCCGCAGGTCACTTCGTCGTCCGTCGGCCGCAGCCCACGGTAGTCCCAGCTGTTGAGGCCCGTGCCGCAGGCGGGCAGCCAGTCGCCGGTGACGAGGTGCACCGTGCCCGCCGTGGTCCGGCCCCGATCCCCGGCGTGGGCGCGACGCCACGTCGGCGGCGGCCCCGGGGGAGTTTCGGCCGGGCGGTGGTGGGTGAGCCGGTTTCGGAACGCGGCCAGGGGTTCGCGTCGCGGGGACAGCGTGAACAGGGCGGGCGGATCGGCCTCCGGATCCATGGAGTCCACGGTCGCAGGCGGTCCCGCCGATCGGCTACCGCCATCCCGGGCACCGCGGACCGGGTGTCGCGGAGCGGGTGTCGCGCCGGCCGAGCCCGCGACTGCGAGATCGCCGCATAGCCGTGAAGGTGCCCCTCACGGCTTGTAAGTCCTGAAGGTGCCCCTCACGGCTTATACATCCCTGAGGGTGCCCCTCACGGCTTTGAACGTCAGGCAGCCCCGACACGGCGCTCGAAGACCAGGCCTTCGGCCGCCCGCAGGCCCACGCTGATGGCGCCCGTCAGGACCGCGTCTTCGCCCAGCTCGCCCTGGACCACCTTCGGCACCAGCGGCGTGAACGCGCGCAGGGCCCGGTCGATCGGCTCCAGCAGGAGGTCGGCCGCCGTGCCCATGCCGCCGCCCAGGACGATCAGTTCCGGGTCGATCACCGCCGCCACCGAGGCCACCGTGTACGCCAGGCGATCCGCTTCCGTCTCCACCGCGCGGCGGGCGAGCTCGTCGCCTTCGCGGGCCAGGCGGAACACCTCGCGGGCCGATTTCGCGGTGCCCAGGCCGAGTTCGCGCGCGCCGCGGACGACCGACTGGGCCGCCGTCGCCTCTTCGAGGTGGCCGCGGGTGGGCGGCAGACCCGGGGAGTCGGCCGCGCGGGTGCGGCCGTACGGGAGGTAGCCGATCTCGCCCGCCGCGCCGGTGGCGCCGCGGAACACCCGGCCGTCGACCATGATGCCCATGCCGACGCCGGTGCCGATCGTGATGCAGCCGAACACCGACACACCCCGCGCGGCGCCGCTTTCGCCCTCGCCGACGGCGGTGAGGTTCGCGTCGTTCTCCACCACCAGGCCCGGGCCCAGCGCGGCCTCGAGGTCGTCGATCAGCCCGGCCCGGCCCCAGCCCGGCAGGTTCGGCGCGTGCCGGAAGCAGCGCTTGTCCGGGTCGGCGACGCCGGGGGAGCCGACGACGCGGACAACGATGTCGGCCGCCGTCAGGCCCGCCTCGGCGACGGCGTCGGCCGCGATCCGGCCGACCGTGGCGACCAGCGTCGCGCCGGAGCGGGCGGAGTTGCGTTCGTCGCGGCGCGCCACGAGCGTCCGGCCGAGGTCCGACACGGCGACGCGGATGTGCTCGCGGCCGATGTCGACGCCCAGCACGTACCCCGCGGTCGGGTCGGCTTCGTACAGCACGGCTGACCGCCCGGTGCCGGTGGAGGTGTGCCCGGTCGGGCGCGCCAGCCCGGCCGCCTCGAGCGCGAGCAGCGCCTGGCTGACCGTCGGCTTCGAGAGCCCGGTGTCCTTCGCGACCTGCGGCCGCGTCGCCGGGCCGCTGCGCCGCAGCAGGTCCAGCACCGCGCGCTGGTTGATCTTCCGCATCCCGGCGGGGGTGCCGACCGTGGGGATTTCTACGCCGGCCACCGGTGCCCGCCTCCTGTTGTCCTCGTGCTCACTGCCAACCTAACCGCCGCGCCGCCGCCGGGGACGGGAATTCCGCCGGAAGGCCGTCCGTTGAGCCGACCATGAGCACTCCGGTACGCGGGCGGGTCCGCGTGGCACAAGGCGCGAAGCGGGTACGGGTGTTCCTCGGCGGGCAGAACGTCGCGGACACGGTGCACCCCCTCCTGGTGTGGGAAGTTCCGTACTACCCCACGTACTACTTCCCACGCGCGGACGTGGAGAGCGGCCTCCTCACTCCCTCCGGGCGGACGTCGCACTCGCCCAGCCGGGGAGAAGGTGTTCTGTCGACGATAAAGGTTGCCGGGTCCGAGGCGGTGGACGGCGCGCTGGAGTACCCGGATTCGCCCATCGAGGAGCTGCGCGGCCACGTGCGGTTCGACTTCGCCGCGTTCGACTGGTTCGAGGAGGACGAGCAGATCTTCACCCACCCCCGCGATCCCGGGGTGCGCGTCGACATCCTGCCCAGCTCCCGGCACGTCCGGATCGAGGTCGACGGCGTGACCGTCGCGGACACCGTCCGCGCGCACCTGCTGTTCGAGACCAACCTGCCCACCCGGTACTACCTGCCGCGCGTGGACGTCCGGATGGACCTGCTCGAGAAGACCGGAACCGTGACGCACTGCCCGTACAAGGGGGCGACGGAGTACTTCTCGGTGACCGGGCACGAGGACCTCGCCTGGAGCTACCCGACGCCGTTGCCGGAGAGCACCCGCGTCGCCGGGCTGGTCGCGTTCCTCGACGAGAAGGTCGACGTCTACGTGGACGACGTCCTGCAGGAGCGGCCCAAGACCAAGTTCGCCTGACCGCTCACGCGTCCGGCAGCCAGTTCCCGTGGAACCCGGCGGGCACCCGCTGCGGCAGGTGGACGACGGCGACCGGCGCGGCGGCGACGTCCCCGGCGTCGAAGACCACGAGGTCGCTGCGGTCTTCGGCGGCGTCGTAGACGTAGGTGAGCAGCCAGCCGTCGCCGCCCGCGGCCGGGACGAACACGGCCTCGCCGGGGGTGTGCCCGGGCGCGAAGACGTGCTGCTCGACGGCGCCGGTGTGCAGGTCGTGGCGGCGCAGGAAGCTCTGCTCGCCGTCGCGGCCGCCCTGCGTGACGTGCCCGAACCGGACGTCGGAGCCGGCGAACCGGTCGTCGATGCGGGGGAACTCGGCGGGCCGCTCGTCGAGGCGTTCTTCAGTGACGCGGCCGGTCGCCGGGTCGAGCGTCCAGCGCCACAGCACGCCGCGCGCCGGGTCGTGCCCCGCCCACCACAGGTGGTCGTAGCGGACGACGTGCACCACGATCCGGCCGTCGGCGGTGTCGTGCGCGTTGAGCGTGTGGAAGACGTAGCACGGCTCGACGTCGAACCAGCGGACGCCGCCGGCCGGGTCGTCGCGGCGCAGCACGCCGAGGCGCGCGCCGTAGCCGGCGTCCCAGCGGTAGGGCATGCCCTGGCCGACCGACGCCGGGTCGAACACCACCGGCAGGTCGTAGAACACGGCGTGCGACGCGGTGAGCGCGAAGTCGTGCATCATCGTCAGGCCCGGCACGTCGATCGGCTGCTTGAGGACGAGCTTCCCGCTCGCGTCGGCGCGGTAGTAGCTCACGTGCGGCGCGGTGATGCTGCCGTAGCCGAAGAAGTGCAGTTCCCCGGTGGTGGGGCAGATCTTCGGGTGCGCGGTCATCGAGTCGGCCAGTTCGCCGCCGAAGTCGTACGCGCCCACGGTGTCCAGCTCGGTCGTGATCTCGTACGGCAGCGACGACTCGACGAGCGCGAGCGTCCGGCCGGCGTGGTTGACGACGTGCGTGTTGGCCGTGCTGGTGCGCAGGTTCCGGGAGCCGTCGGCGTTGTAGAGCGCCGAGTCGTCGTCGCCGAAGCTTTCAGTGCGGACCCAGCGGTTGCGGTACCAGGCGGCGCGGCCGTGCTCGAGGCGGACTCCGTGGAGCATGCCGTCGCCGGTGAACCAGTGCTTGCTGTCGGTGCGCGGGTTGGGGCCGTTGCGCAGGTACCAGCCGGTCAGCTCGGGCGGCAGCGCGCCGGTCACCGGCAGGTCGAACGCGGTCAGCTCGTCGTGGACGGGCGCGTACGCCCCGGTGAGGTGGAAGTCGGTGGTGGTCATCGGGTCACGCGGCTTTCTGCGCGCGGGCGCGGACGATGCGCGGGTAGCGGACGGTGAAGGCGACGGGGACGGCGAAGCCGAGGACCTTGAGCACGATCAGCGCCGCCGTCGCGTGCGGGGCGTAGTTCAGCAGCGCGATGCCGGCGAGGCCGGTGACGGTGAAGCTCACGGCCCACACGAGCGTGATGATCAGGTTGACGCGCTTGAAGCCCGGGTTGTCCCACAGCTCCGGCGGCGTCATCGTCTTGGCGATGCCGAGGGTGAACGGGCGGCGCAGGAGGATCGAACCCCAGGCGGTGAGCGCCAGCCAGGCGTCGGTGAGCGCGCCGGTGTAGGTCTTCAGCGGCGACGCCGGGAAGCCGAACGCGACGACGGTGAGCAGCGCGAAGAAGGCGAGCGCGCTCAGCTCGATGATCAGCGTGGCCGCCTTGCGTCCTTCGCGGCGGGCCACGGCGAGCAGGACGGCGGCCAGGACGAGCCCGGTGAGGGCCGACCAGCGCCAGTCGAACCGGGTCGCGACGACCGCGAAGGCGATCCACGGGATGAAGCTCTTGAGGTAGTTCATGGCCGGTCTCCCCATGACGTTCCAACTATGACATGTCGAAGTTAGAGGGTCATCATTGAACATGTCAAGAGTGGAAGGTAAGATGAGGACATGAGCCTTCGACACGCGGTGCTCGGCATGCTGGACGAAGCGCCGGCCAGTGGTTACGACCTGCTGAAACGCTTCGAGCAGGCGATGTCCAACGTGTGGGCGGCGACGCAGAGCCAGCTGTACGGCGAACTCGGCAAGCTCGAGAAGGCGGGCCTCATCCGGGTCCTCGCCGAGGGCCCGCGCGGGCGCAAAGAGTACGAGATCACCGAGGACGGCCGCGTCGAGCTGCGGCACTGGCTGGTCGAGGTGAAGCCCAACCGGTCCCCGCGCAACGAGGTCCTGCTGCGCGTCTACTTCCTGGGCTCGGTGTCGCCGGAGAAGGCGAAGGAGTTCATCGAGTACATGGGCGAGAACAGCCGCCGGCGCGAAGAACGCCTCACGGAGCTGGAAGCGTCGATCGACTGGGGCGACGACAACGAGGCCCAGTACGGCCGCCTGGTCCTGGAGTGGGGCAAGCGCTTCTCGGCGATGAGCCGCGAGTGGTCCGAATGGGCCGTCAAGCAGATCGAGTGACCCGCGTATAACGCCCTACACGGCACCCCGCAACCGTGTCGACCCCGCAATCACGCGAGCCGACCCTCCAGGCACGCGGGCCGACCCTCTGGGTACGCGAGCCGACCCTCTGGGTACGTGAACCGACTCCCTGGATACGCGAGCCGACCCTCTGATACGTGAACCGACCTGTTCGGACCGGCGATCAAGCCGCGCGGCGACCGCGAGCACGGCTCCGACGTCGGCTGACCCACCCGGCGCACTCGCTTGCGTCGTCCAGAGCTGGGCCGCTCCCTGGCCGATCCGGCGGACATCGCCGAGCTGGGCGCGGCGCTGAACCTCTTCCCGGAAGCGACCCACCTCCCCGCGCCGCTGGCCCGAAAGCCGTGAAGGCCTCCTTCCCGGCGCTAAGAGCCGGTAAGGAGTCCTTCACGGACTTTGCCGGCGCGGCCTTACGGGGCGGACGCCGGGGCCGTAGCGGCGCGCCATGCCGGTGAGCCACTCGCGGCCGACCGGGTTCGCGGTGTGGACGTGCACCACCGCCGGCCAGCGGTCGTGTTCGCACAGCCAGCGCACGACCGGGCGGGTCGTGTCGTCGCCGCCGAGGTCGTGGTCCAGCGAGATCGCGGCGAACTCGGCCGCCGCGAGCAGCTCGATCGCCTCCGCGCTCGACTTCGCCCAGGTCCAGCCGGCCGGCGCCGGGCGGAGGTCGTCGACCCAGAGGCGGCTCACGACGCCAGCAGTTCGCGGGTGCGGGCCTGGTCCGCCGCCGAGCCGAAGGGCATCACCAGCAGTTCCGTCGCGCCCGCGTCTTCGAGGGCTTTCACCTGGCGCCGCACGGTTTCCTCGTCGCCGATGATCGCGCTGTCGGACGCTTTCGCGTAGCCGTCGCGGTCCAGGACCGCGCGGTACGCCGGGACGCTCGCGGCGGCGCCGTAGGTCTCCTCGACCCAGGCCCGGCGTTCGTCCACTTCGGACGTGACGCAGATCAGCTGCCCGGAGACCACGCGCGACGCGGTCCCCAGCGCCGGCACCACGAACTCGCCGATGGCCCGCGGGCCGGCCCAGGTCGTGATCACGCCGTCGGCGAGTTCGCCGGCCAGCCGCGTCGACTTCGGGCTCACCGAGCCCACCAGCACCGCGGGCCGCGCGGCGCCGGGGGCGTTCACGCCGCCCGCCGCGGTGAGCGTCTCACCGTGGACGTCCGCCTTTTCCCCGCGCAGCACCGGGTTCAGCGCCTGGAGGTACTCGCGCAGGTGGCGGATCGGGCGGTCGTAGGAGTAGCCGAACTCGTGCTCGACGATGTACCGGTGGCTCAGCCCGACGCCGAGGTGGACCGGCACGCCGGTGGCGGCCTGCACGGTCAGCGCCTGCGCGGCCATGGTGATCGGGTGCCGCGGGTAGGTCGGCACGACGCAGGTGCCCAGCTCGATCCCGGGCGCGGCGGCGCCGAGCGCGGGCAGCGCGGTGAGGGCGTCCCAGCCGCCGCGTTGCGCCAGCCACAGGGTCTGGTAGCCGAGCTTCGCGGCTTCGCGTGCTTGCGCGGTCATGGCGTCGAAGCCGACGCCGAGCTCGTCGATCAGGATTCCGGTGCGCATGTGTGTTCTCCCAGTGTTTCAGTACGCGCGTTCGAGCCGTTTCCGGTCGAGCGCGACGGATTCGGTGAACAGGGCGATGGCCCGCGGCGCGACCGCCCGCAGCTGCGTCGTCGAGACGGCCACGGGTTCGAAGGCGTGGGAGACGGTGTCGGCGATCAGCGCGGGCTCCGCCGGGGGAGCGCCGACGAGGAAGCCGTGCAGCACCGCGCGGTAGGCGACGGCGAGCTCGCGGGCCGGCCGGTCGGTGCGGAGCAGGTCGTTTTCCGCCAGCAGTTCGAGGTACTCGACGAACGCCTCGTCGTGGCGCGGGTCGAGCTTGTCGTGCAGCTTCGGCAGGAGCTTGCCGAGCGTTTCGGTGTCGTCGACGTACCCGGCGCGCAGCAGCGGGCGGGCCAGCACGTTCGTGTACTGGACCTCGGTCAGCGTGGCGAGCCGCGCGGCGAGCGGGTCGGCTTCGAGTGCCCGCACGAGGTCTTCGATGCTGCGGACGGACTCCCGCAGCAGGACGGCGAGGAACAGCTCCTCGCGGTTCTTCCAGTGCAGGTAGACGGTCCCCTTGCCGACGCCCGCGCGCTCGGCGACGTCCTCGATCGTGGTGCGCCGGTAGCCGGCGCGCAGCAGCAGCTCGGCGGCGGCGTCGAGGATCCGCTCGGCCCGTTCGGCGCGGTCTTCGGCAGGAGGCATGCTGCCATCGTATGACCAAATACGAAATCTGGTCAAACGTCAGACCGGGAAAACGGCGAGGCGCAGGGCACCCCGCCGTCCCGGTCGGTGGTCGTCAGCCGTCCGACGACCGCTTCCAGAGGTTGATGTCCGCGTCGGTCGCGTGGCCGTCGATCTCGGTCAGCTCCTCGGAGCTGAAGTCGAGGTTGCCGAGCGCGCCGACATTGTCCTCCAGCTGCTTGACGCTGCTCGCGCCGATCAGCACCGACGTCACGCGGGCGTCGCGCAGCGCCCAGGCCAGCGCGAGCTGGGCCAGCGACTGCCCGCGGCGCCCGGCGATCCCGTTGAGCGCGCGGACGCGGCCCAGCCGGTCGTCGTCGAGGGTGTCCGGGTCGAGCGACTTGCCCTGCGCGGCCCGGGAGTCCGCCGGAACACCGGTCAGGTACTTGTCCGTCAGCAGGCCCTGCGCGAGCGGGGAGAACGCGATGCAGCCCGCGCCCACGTCCGCCAGCGTGTCGAGCAGGTGGTCCTCCTCGATCCAGCGGTTCAGCATCGAGTACGACGGCTGGTGGATCAGCAACGGCGTGCCGAGCTCCCGCAGCAGCCGCGCCGCTTCGGCCGTCCGCTCCGAGTTGTACGACGAGATGCCGACGTAAAGCGCTTTCCCGGCGCGGACGGCGCTGTCGAGCGCGCCGACCGTCTCCTCCAGCGGCGTCTCGGGGTCGAACCGGTGCGAGTAGAAGATGTCGACGTAGTCCAGGCCCATCCGGCCCAGCGACTGGTCCAAGGAGGACAGCAGGTACTTGCGGGAGCCCCACTCGCCGTACGGCCCGGGCCACATGTCGTAGCCGGCCTTGGTGGAGATCACCAGCTCGTCGCGGTAGGGCTTGAAGTCGGTGGCCAGCAGCCGCCCGAAGTTCTCCTCGGCCGAGCCGAAGGGCGGGCCGTAGTTGTTGGCCAGGTCGAAGTGCGTGATGCCGAGGTCGAAGGCGCGGCGGGTGATGTCGCGCTGGGTCTGCAGGGGCTTGTCGTGGCCGAAGTTGTGCCACAGCCCGAGCGAGATCGCGGGCAGCTTCAGCCCGGACCGCCCGCAGCGCCGGTAGGGGATCGAGTCGTATCGGCCGGAAGCCGCAACATAGGTCACGCGGCCGATGCTAACCGTCCGGGACGCGCCCGCCAGTCCGGTAGAGTCCGGGGTGAGCGAGCGCTTAGGAGGCCATCGGTGGGCACCGGATTCTTCACCTCCGTCGACGACGTGTCGGCGAAACTGGCCGAGGCCGGCTACCTGGCGTCGACGGCGGTGGCGACCACGGTGTTCCTCGCCGACCGGCTCGGCAAGCCGTTGCTGGTCGAAGGCCCGGCCGGCGTCGGCAAGACCGAGCTGGCCAAGGCCGTCGCCCAGGTCAGCGGCTCGCGGCTGGTGCGCCTGCAGTGCTACGAGGGCATCGACGAGGCCCGCGCGCTGTACGAGTGGAACCACGCGAAGCAGTTGCTGCGGATCACCGCCGGCCGCGACGAGACGTGGGAGGACGCCCGCACCGACATCTTCGGCGAGGAGTTCCTGCTGCGCCGCCCGCTGCTCACGGCGATCTCGTCGGACGAGCCGACCGTGCTGCTCATCGACGAGACCGACAAGGCCGACATGGAGGTCGAGGGCCTGCTGCTGGAGGTGCTCGGCGACTTCCAGGTGACCGTGCCGGAGCTGGGCACGATCACCGCCACGCGCGCGCCGTTCGCCGTGCTGACGTCCAACGCGACGCGCGAGCTGTCCGAGGCGCTGCGCCGCCGTTGCCTGTTCCTGCACATCGACTTCCCGGACGAGGACCTGGAGCGCGAGATCGTCCGGCTCAAGGTGCCCGGCATCGACGACGCGCTGGCGGATTCGGTCGTCCGGGTGATCGCCGCGCTGCGGGCGATGGACCTGCGGAAGCTGCCGTCGGTCGCCGAGACCATCGACTGGGCGCGCACGCTGCTCGCGCTGGGTGCGACGACGCTGAGCGAGCAGGTGGTGCGGGAGAGCCTCGGCGTCGTGCTCAAGCACCAGGACGACATCACCAAGGCCGGCGCCGGGCTGCAGCTCGAACAGGTCCTGGACGCGTCGTGACCGGCGGCGTGCCGGAGCGGCTCGCGTCGTTCGTCAAGGCATTGCGGGTCCAGGGCATCCCGGCGGGCCCGGCCGAGACGGTCGACGCCGCCGCGGCGCTGGAGGTCCTCGGGTTCGACGACCGCGAGCTGGTCCGGGAGGGCCTGGCCGCGGCCCTGGTCCGCCGCGGCGGGCAGCGCGCGGTGTTCGACGCCGCGTTCGACCTGTACTTCCCGGCCGGGATCGGCACGCCCGAACGGGCCCGGTCGGACACGACCGTCGAACAGCTGCGGGAGCAGCTCGCGGCGGCGTTGACCGCCGGCGACGAGCAGGCACTGGCGCAGCTGGCCGGGCTCGCGGTCGACATGCTGGGCCAGTACGGCTCGTCGTCCGGCCTGGGGAGTGGAAGTTTCTCGGCTCACCAGACCCTCGACCGGCTGCAGCCGCAGACGCTCATCGCGCGCGTGCTCGCGGCGATGCGCGGTGGCGGGGCGCGCGGCGAGTTCACCGACCGGCTCGACCGCGACGAGATCCGCCGTCGCGTCGAGGGCTTCCGCGGGCAGGTCCGCACCGAGGCCCGCCGCCGTGCGGCCGAGGTCCGCGGCCGCGAGCGTGTCGCCAAGCACGCCATCGCGCCCGCGGCCGACCGCGTCGACTTCCTCATCGCCAGCCGCAGCCAGCTCGCCGAGCTGCGGCGCACGATCCAGCCGTTGTCCCGCAAGCTGGCGACCCGCCTCGCGGCCCGCCGCAAGCGCACCACGCGCGGGCAGATCGACCTGCGCCGCACGCTGCGGCGCTCGCTCTCAACCGGCGGTGTGCCGCTGCGCCCGGCCTACCGCCACCGCCGGCCCGGACGGCCGGAAATCGTGCTGCTGTGCGACCTTTCCGGTTCGGTGGCGGGGTTCGCGAACTTCACCATGCTGCTCGTGCAGGCACTGCGCGACCAGTTCAGCAAGATCCGCGTGTTCGCGTTCGTCGACAGCGCGGACGAGGTCACGCACCTGGTCACCACCGGCGTCGCCGACCCGGAGAAACTGGGCGCGCGCATGCTCGCCGAAGCCGCGCTGGTGCGCTGGGACGGCCACAGCGACTACGGCGGCTCGCTCGCGCAGTTCACGGCGAACTGGCTCGACGCGGTCGGCCCGCGGACGTCGGTGCTCATCCTCGGCGACGCCCGCACCAACGGCGGCGACCCGAACCTCGACGCCGTCCGCGCGATCAAGTCGCGCGCCCGCCACGTCTACTGGCTGAACCCCGAGCGGCGATCGCTGTGGTCGACCGGCGACTCGGCGGCGCTGGAGTACGCCGACGTCGTGGAGATGCACGAATGCCGCACGGTGCACCAGCTTTCGACGCTGGTCACCCGCCTGCTGCCGGTGTGAGCCACGCGTCGATGTCGCGCAGCATCCCGGCTTTCGTCGTCTCGGGCGCGAACGACGCGTGCACGCTCGCCCGCGCGAAGTCGGCCATCGCGGCGTCGTCGTAGCCGAAAGCCTCTTGGACGCGGGTGTATTCGCCGGCCAGCTGCGCGCCGGTGACCGACGGGACGTCGGTGTTCAGGGTGACCCGCAGGCCCGCGTCGAGCAGCCGGGGAAGCGGGTGCTCGGGCAGTGACGGCACCAGGCCGAGCGTGACGTTCGACGACGGGCAGACCTCGAGGGCGAGCCCGCGGGCGCGGACCTCCGCGGTCAGCTCGGCGTCGTCGAGGACCCGGATGCCGTGGCCGAGCCGTTCGGTCCGGCCGATTTCGAGGGCTTCGCGGATGCTGTCCGGCCCGGCGTCCTCGCCGGTGTGGTGCAGCAGGTGGATCCCGGCCGCGCGGGCCTTCTCGAAGAGCGTCGCGAACGGCCGGAGCGAGTGGTTCTCCTCGCCGGCCATGCCGATCGCGAACACGTCGTCGTACTTCAGGGCGAGTTCGAGGGTGCGCTCGGCGCGGTCGACCGAGCGGCGGCGAGAGTGGTCCAGCAGCAGCCGCCACTCGATGGCGCCGCTGTCCTTGAGTCCTTTGAGGACGGACGCGAGCGGCATCTCCGGGTCGCCCAGGCGTTCCCCGTGGGCGGCGGCGGTGAACGTGATCTCGGCGTAGCGGGTGCCCTGTGCGGCTTCGTCCGCGCAGTACTCGCGGGCGATCCGCTCGAAGTCCTCGGGCCGCCGCAGGCACGACCGGATGAGCGCGTTGTAGTCGGCGAAGGCGCGGAAGCCGTCGAACACCGGTTGCTCGGCCGGGACGTCGACGCCGTTGGCCGCGCCGAGCTCGCGGAGGGTGCCCGGCCGGATCGTGCTCTCCAGGTGGACGTGCAGGTGAGCCTTCGGCAGGGCGGCCAGGTCGCGCATGATCGCGAGCGTAGGGGGCCGGGGCCGTGATGCGCGCGCGATTTTCCGGCCGAGACGCAACTCGCGGGTTGCGTCTGGCGTCTTCTCGTGCAACTCTGTGGTTGCACGAGAAACCGACTCAAGGGGATGAAGATGAACCAGGACCAGGTCGAGCAGGAGATCGTGATCGACGCGCCGGTCGAGCGGGTGTGGGCGGTGCTCACCGAGCCGGAGCACGTCGGCCGGTGGTTCGGCGACGGCACGCCGGCGCCGGTGGACCTGCGGCCGGGCGGGATCATCCGCCTCGACCACGGCGACCACGGCACCTTCCCGACCAAGATCGTCGCCCTGGACCCGCCGCGCGTGCTGTCGTACCGCTGGGCCAGCGGGTTCCCGGGCGTGGTCGCCGACGAGGACAACTCGACGCTGGTCGAGTTCACGCTGACGGCGGAGGGTGGCAGTACGCGGTTGAAGGTGGTCGAAAGCGGCTTCACCACCCGCGCGCCGGCGCCGGACCCGTCGCCGGACGACACCCGCGAGAGCCACGAGCAGGGCTGGACGGCGGTGATCGCCAAGCTCGGGGAGCTGTCCGAGAAACTGGCGGTATGACGACGGAGCCCATCGCGGCCGAAGAGGTCTTCGCGGCCCTGGCCGACCCGACCCGGCGCCGCCTGCTGGAGCTGTTGTCCGGGCGCGGCGACGCGACGGCGACGGAGCTGGCGGCGGACCTCCCCGTCACCCGGCAGGCCGTGGTCAAGCACCTCGCGGTCCTGGATCAGGTCGGCCTGGTGACGGGCCGCCGCGACGGCCGCGAGCGCCGCTACCAGGTCCGGCCGGCCGGACTGGCGGCCACCGCGCACTGGATGAACGAGGTGGCCGCTCGGTGGTCGTCCCGGCTGTCGGCGATCAAGCGCCTGGCAGAGCAGGCCGAGCAAGGCTGACGCCGCCCGCCCGGCCCGTAACTCGCGTGATCGGGCCCGTCACCCGCGTGACTGGGCCCGTCACTCTCGTGATCGGGCCCGTGACTCGCGTGATCGGGGCCGGAACTCGCGAGTCACGGCTTCGATCACGCGAGTTCCGGCCCCGATCACGCCGGTTCCGGCTTCGATCACGTGAGTTACGGCTTCGGACACGGTGGTTCCGGCTTCGGGCACGCGAGATCGGGGTGCGGGGAGACCGGGTGGTCCGGCGGGCCGGAGGTTTGGCGGAGGTCACACGGGGAACCTCTGGGGGGTTCGTCCGCGTTGTCAGGATGACCGTTACCGATGAGGGAGGACCACCGTGGCTTTCATGCGCAAGCTCACCGTGCTGGCCGGAGCCGCCGGCGCCGCCCGCGCCTACGCCAAGAAGAACCCCGAGAAGGTGAACCAGGTCGTCGGCAAGGCCGCCAAGTTCGCCGACGACAAGACCAAGGGCAAGTACCACCAGCAGATCGCCGGCGTCGTCCGCAAGGTCAGCACGGTGACCGGGCCGGACGGCCGGCCGGGGCCGGCCGCCCGCTAGACCCGGGTCACTCGGCGGTCAGGGTTTCGAGCACGCCTTCGCCGTACTTGGCGAGCTTGTTCTCGCCGACCCCGCTGACCGTGCCCAGGTCCGCCAGCGACGACGGCCGCTGTGTGGCGATCTGGCGCAGGGTCGCGTCGTGGAAGATGACGTAGGCGGGTACGCCCTGCTCCTTCGCGACGCCGGCCCGCCAGGCCCGCAGCCGTTCGAACAGCGGGGCCGCCTCCGCGGGCATGTCGACCGCGGGGGCGGCTTTCTTGCTGCCGCCACGCGCTTTCGGCGGGGCGGACCGCTCGGGCTCGCGGCGCAGCATGACCTCACGGTCGCCGCCCAGCACCTCGGCGCTCGCCTCGGTCAGCACCAGCGAGCCGTAGTCGCCCTCGACGGCGAGCCAGCCCTGGGCAAGCAGCTGCCGCACCACCGCGCGCCACTCCGGCTCGCGCAGCTCGGTGCCGATGCCGAACGTCTTCAGCGTGTCGTGCTGGAACTGCGTGACCTTCGGCGTGGACTTGCCGAGGAGGATGTCGATGACCTGCCCGGCGCCGAACTTCTGGCGGCGTTCGTTGCGCAGCCGCACGATCGTGGACAGCAGCTTCTGCGCGGGGATCGTGCCGTCCCACTTCTCCGGCGGGTTCAGGCACGTGTCGCAGTTGCCGCAGGGCTCGGCCTTCTGCCCGAAGTAGTTGAGGATCTGCACGCGGCGGCATTCGACCGTCTCGCACAGCGCCAGCATCGCGTTGAGGTGCGCGCCGAGCCGGCGCCGGTGCGCGTCGTCGCCCTCGGACGTGTCGATCATCTTGCGTTGCTGCACCACGTCCTGCAGCCCGTAGGCCAGCCAGGCCGTCGACGGCAGCCCGTCACGGCCCGCGCGGCCGGTCTCCTGGTAGTAGCCCTCCACGGACTTGGGCAGGTCGAGGTGCGCGACGAACCGGACGTCCGGTTTGTCGATGCCCATCCCGAACGCGATCGTGGCGACCACGATCAGCCCGTCTTCCCGCAGGAAGCGCGACTGGTGCTTCGCGCGGACGCGCGAGTCCAGCCCCGCGTGGTACGGCACGGCCGGGATCCCGTTCTGCACCAGGAACTCCGCGGTCTTCTCCACCGAGTTCCGGGACAGGCAGTAGACGATCCCGGCGTCACCCTGATGCTCGGTGCGCAGCAGCTCCAGCAGCTGCCGCTGCGGCGAGTTCTTGCCGACGATCCGGTACTGGATGTTCGGCCGGTCGAAGCTCGCGACGAAGTGGCGGGCCTCGTCGAGGTTCAGCCGGGTCGCGATCTCCTTGTGCGTGGCCTCGGTGGCGGTCGCGGTGAGCGCGATCCGCGGCACGTCCGGCCAGCGCTCGTGCAGCGCCGAGAGCTGCAGGTAGTCGGGCCGGAAGTCGTGGCCCCACTGGGCGACGCAGTGCGCCTCGTCGATCGCGAACAGCGAGATCTTGCCGCGGTCGAGCAGCCGCACGGTGGCTTCCACCGAAAGCCGTTCCGGCGCAAGGTAGAGCAGGTCGAGCTCGCCGGACAGGAACGCCGACTCGACCTCCTGGCGGGCCGCGTAGTCCTGGGTGGAGTTGAGGAAACCCGCCCGGACGCCGGCGTTGCGCAGCGCGTCGACCTGGTCCTGCATCAGCGCGATCAGCGGCGAGACCACCACGCCCACGCCCGGCCGCACCAGCGCCGGGATCTGGTAGCACAGCGACTTCCCGCCGCCGGTGGGCATCAGCACGAGCGCGTCGCCGCCGGCGATCACGTGCTCGACGATCGCCGCTTGTTCGCCGCGGAAGCTGTCGTAGCCGAACACCCGGCGCAGGGTGTCGAGGGCTTCGGAGTCCGTTCCGGCTTCGAGGTGGGTCTCGGTGGCTGCCACCCGGCCGAGTCTAGAGCCGGGGTACGACAACTTCCGTGCGCCCTCTCCGGCGTGCCGGAACAGGCGGTCGGGCGGGCTGTCCCCCGCGGAAGCCGCGTGATCCGAAACCTGAACTCTCCCCGTCACGGCCGGGTGACACACTGGCGCCGATGGACGAGTACTTCCCGGTGACCGACCTGGCCGCGCACTTCGGCGGCGTGTGGCGGCTCGACCGCGAGATCCGCACCGCCGGCGGCGAGCCGGCGGGCGAGGTCACCGGTACCGCCACCTTCACTGAAGAGAGCGGTGTGCTCGTTTACCGCGAAGCCGGCGAAATGCGGCTCAACGGCTACACCGGCCCGGTGACGCGCACGCTGCACTACCGGCCCACCGCGCCCGGCCGGGCCGACGTCCACTTCGACCACGGCGGCTTCTTCCACGAGCTCGACCTGCGTGAAGGGCACTGGCGGACCGACCACCCCTGCCGCGACGACCTGTACCGCGGCAGCTACCGCGTGCTCGACCCCGGCCGCTGGCGGCAGGAGTGGGCGGTCCGCGGGCCGGCCAAGGACCACGTGATCCTCACCCGGTTCAGCCGGCCGCCGGGCTGAGCAGGTCGGCCAGGTCGATCCGGCGCAGGAACTCGCTCCGGATCCGGTCGCCGACCTCCGCGACCAGCCACCCGCCGTCGTCGGCCGGGTCGATGTGCGTCCGGAACGGCCGCTGCCCCTTGGGGAGGTCCACCACGCGCGCGAGCTCTTCGGCGACCGTCGCGACGTCGGCACCGGCCGGGGTGATCTCGGCCAGCTTCGCCGCGACGTGGTCGGTCAGGCCCGCGTAGCGCTCTTCGTAGGCGGCCGCGACGTCCGTGTCGGCCGGGTGCCCGGAGTTCGGGAAGTGGTTGGTGCCCGAGGTGAACGCGCCGGGCACGATGATCGCGGTGTCGACGCCGAAGCGGGCCACCTCGGCGGCGTAGGAGACGGCGAGGCTGTCCATCGCCGCCTTCGCCGCGAAGTACGGCGCGAGGTAGGGCGGGGTGCCGCCGCGGACGCTGCTGCTCGACACCCACACCAGCAGCCCGTCGCGCTGCGCGCGCAGGTGGGGGAGGGCGGCGCGGTTGACGCGCTGGGTGCCGATCGCGTTGGTGTCGTACAGCTGCGCGAGCTGCTCGGCGGTGAACGCCTCGGCCGGGCCGAGCACCATGTGCCCGGCGTTGTGCACCACGACGTCCAGCCGGCCGTGCTCGGCGACGATCGACGCGATCGCGGCGTCGGCCGACTCCTGGCTGGAGACGTCCAGCTCGACCGAACGCAGGTCCGCCTCGTGCTCGCGGGCGAACACGGCGGCGGCGTCGACCTGCGGCGCGTTGCGGCCGCCGGTGTCGCGCATGCCCGCGTAGACGGTGTGGCCGGCGCGGGCCAGCGCCCGGGCGGAGAGGGCGCCGATCCCGCTGGAGGCGCCGGTGACGACGATGATCATGACTCTTTTCCTTTCCGGGTAAGGGTTTCTCAGACGATCCCGCCGTTGGCGCGCAGCACCTGGCCGTTGACCCAGCGGGCCGGCCCGGCGAGGAACGCGACGACCTCGGCGATGTCCCCGGGCTGCCCGAGGCGCTCGAGCGGCGGCTGCTTGGCCATCCGGTCGATGGTCTCCTGGTCCTTGCCGTCCAGGAACAGGGCGGTCGCGGTCGGCCCGGGGGCGACGGTGTTCACGGTGATGTCGCGCCCGCGCAGCTCGCGCGCCAGGATCATGGTGATCGCCTCGACCGCGCCCTTGGTGGCGTTGTAGACGCCGTAGCCGGGCAGGTTCAGCCCGAGCACGGACGTCGAGGTCAGGACGACCGCGCCGCCGTCGCGCACCCGCTTCGCGGCCTGCTGGGCCACGGCGAACGTGCCGCGGATGTTGGTGCGGTGCACCCGGTCCAGCACGTCGAAGTCGGTGTCCGCGATCGGCGTCGGCGCGGTCATCACACCGGCCAGGTGGGCGACGACGTCGACGCCGCCGTAAGTGCGCTCCGCCGTGTCGAACAGTTCCGCGACCGCGTCGAGGTCGGCGACGTCGGCCTTGACCGCGATCGCCCGGCCGCCGCGCTCGGTGATGGCCGCGACGGCGGCGTCGGCCTCGGTCTGGTTGCCCGCGTAGTTGACGACGACGGCCATGCCGTCGGCGGCCAGGCGCTCGGCGACCTGGCGACCGATGCCGCGGGAGCCGCCGGTGACGATCGCGACGCGGGGTTCGGTGGTGTTCATCGGTGCCTGCTTCCTCTCGGGTGGCGCCGGTAGCGCCGCTTCCGTCTTGTTGTTATCGACGATAGCACTCGAACGTTAACGACGCTAGTCGTGAACTGTTATCGTCGTTACACCGTGGGCGCCTTCCCGGGGTGTGGGCATCCGGCGGTACCGGCATCCGCCGGACGGCCGAATCGGAAGTCCGGGCGCGCCAACGGGTTTCGGAGCCGGTGGCGCGGGAACCCTTGGCATATCGGGGAGCTCGACATCCTTTAAGGAGTTTTGTGCGATGCCCACATGGCTGATCGTCGTGATCGTCGTCGTGGCCGTCGCGGTGCTCGGCGCCGTGATCTGGCTGGTGACGCAGGAGATGCAGCGGAAACGCCTGCAGCAGCGGTTCGGTCCGGAGTACGACCGGACGGTCGAGGAGAAGGACAGCCCGCGGGCCGCGCAGCGTGAACTGGCCGAGCGGGAGCGCCGCCACAAGGAGCTCGACATCCGCCCCCTGTCGGCGTCGGCGCGCGAGCGCTACACCCGGGAATGGGCGCAGGCCCAGGAAAACTTCGTCGACCACCCGGCCGCCGCGGTGGCCGAAGCCGACCGCGTCCTGGTCTCGCTGATGTCCGACCGCGGGTACCCGACCGAAGGTTACGAGCAGCAGCTGGCCGACCTGTCGGTCCGGCACGCCAAGACCCTCGAGCACTACCGCGCCGCCCACGCGACGCAGCACGAGCGCAGCGGCGCGTCCACTGAGGACCTCCGCGACGCGATGGTGCACTACCGCACCGTGTTCGAGGACCTGCTGACCGATGGTTCGGACGGCGCGGACGCCGCGGCCGACGACCACCACGAGCGCCGCAACGGCCACGACCACAACGGTCACGACCACAGCGAGCGCGAGCACGACCGCACCGCCCAGGACGGCACCGCAGTCGCGGCCGATCGCACTGCCGGTGCGCCGGACCGCACCGAGCACGACCCCAACGAAAAGGTACGAGACCGCGACGGCGTACAGCCCGAGCGGGAAGCGTCCGCACAGCCGCGGACCGAGTGGAACGGAGGACGCTGACCATGACCGACCACCTCACCCGGCACAGCGCCGAACAGGACGACGACTTCGCCCGCGAGGGTGACGTGCGCGAGACCGGCGCCGGCGGGCTCGCCGAGCACGGCGGGACGGACTTCCGCGAGCCGGTCGCCGAAGACCACGGGGACGACCAGGCCCTGAGCACCGCCGACCTGGCGTCGGCGACGGGCCGGCACGACACCGCCACGGACGCCACGGCGGACGCCAGTGCCGACACGGCCACCGACACCGCTGACACCACTGCCGGCACCACTGCTGACACATCGGACACTCGCGCCGACTCGGCGCGGCCGTCGGCCGATGACGGCGCCGACCAGCAGCCGTTGATCGACGAGGAGAAGGTCACGGGCTTCCGCGACCGCTGGCAGGGCGTCCAGACGGGCTTCGTCGACGACCCGCAGAAGGCGGTCCGCGAGGCCGACGAGCTGGTCGCGGGCGTCATCAGCGCGCTGGCCACGACGTTCGCCGAGCACAAGAGCGAGCTGGAAGGCCAGTGGCAGCACGGCGAGCCGGCCACCGAGGACCTGCGTCTCGCGCTGCGGCGCTACCGGTCGTTCTTCGACCAGCTGCTGCCCCGCTAGCCACCACCGGTGCCGGCGTGCATGATCGACGCACGCCGGCACACCGGTGTCCGCGAACGGGGAGGGCAAGCCGATGAACGTGGCCGATCTGCTCACAGACGGCTTCAGCAGGGTCCAGGGCTCCGTGCACGCGGCGGTGGAAGGTCTCACCGCCGAGCAGCTCGGGGCCCGCCTTGACGACGAGGCCAACTCGATCGCCTGGCTGGTCTGGCACCTGACCCGCGTCCAGGACGACCACGTCGCCGGCGTGGCCGGGACCGAGCAGGTGTGGACGAGCCAGGACTGGCTGACCCGGTTCGGCCTCCCCTTCCCGGCCGGCGACACCGGCTACGGGCACCGCCCGGCCGACGTCGAAGCGGTCCGGGTCGAGGCCGAGCTGCTCACCGGGTACTACGACGCGGTGCACGAGCAGACCCTCAAGTACGTCCAGGGGCTCGACGGCCAGGCTCTCGACCGGGTCGTCGACGAGGCCTGGGACCCGCCGGTCACCCTCGGCGTGCGGCTGGTGAGCGTCGTCGACGACGACATCCAGCACGCCGGGCAGGCCCTGTTCGTCCGCGGTGTCCTCGAACGCCGCTAGTCAGTCCTCGTAGCCGTCGCCGCGGTGGTCCGGGAGCCGTTGCGGCCCCGGACCGGCGGCGCCGAGCCGGTCGCCCGGGTTGGCGAGCCGGCACTTCGACAGCGACATGCAGCCGCAGCCGATGCAGTCGCCCAGCTGGTCGCGCAGCTGGGCCAGCTGCCGGATCCGCGCGTCCAGGTCTTCCTGCCAGCAGCGGGAGATCCGCGCCCAGTCGGTGCGCGTGGGGGTGCGGTCGTCGGGCAGCAGCGCGAGCACCTCGCGGATCGCCGACAGCGGCATCCCGACCCGTTGCGACATCCGGACGAACGTCACCCGCCGCAGCGTGTCGCGGCAGTACCGGCGCTGGTTGCCGGCCGTGCGCCGGCTGCGGATGAGCCCTTCGTCCTCGTAGAAGCGCAGGGCCGAGGCGGGCACCCCGCTGCGTCGCGACAGTTCGCCGACGGTGAGGTCGGGCAGCCTCCGGGCTGTGGCGTTCACCATGCTCCCAGCCAACCACAGCCACGCGCTTGACTTCAAGCGAGCTTGAAGTCTCATCCTGACCCGGACGGCAACAACGCCGCTGTGTCAAGGAGGAAGCGTGTCCGAAGTCCCGGTACGGGTCGCTGTGATCGTGGGAAGTGTCCGGGAAGGACGGTTCGGCCCGGTGGTCGCGGACTGGCTGGCCGCCGTCGCGGGCGAGCACGGCGGGTTCGACGTCGACGTGGTCGACCTCGCCGAACCGGACCTGCCGCTGGCGATGCCGGCGTTCGGGAGCACGCCGTCGCCCGCGGTGCTCGCCGAGGCCGCCAAGGTGACGCCGCGGCTGGCGGCCGCGGACGCGTTCGTCGTGGTCACCCCGGAGTACAACCACAGCTACCCGGCGTCGCTCAAGAACGTCATCGACTGGCACCGCACCGAGTGGATGGCGAAGCCGGTCGCGTTCGTCTCCTACGGCGGCATGTCCGGTGGCCTGCGCGCGGTCGAGCACCTGCGCGCGGTCTTCGCCGAGCTGCACTCGGTGACCATCCGCGAGACGGTCAGCTTCCACGGCGCGCACACCCGGTTCGGCGCCGACGGCGTCCCGACCGACGACAGCGCGGGTGTCGCGGCGAAGGCGCTGCTGGACCAGCTGCGGTGGTGGGCGCGCTCGCTGTCCGAGGCCCGCGCGGCCCGGTCCTACCCCGGCTGACGACGGTGACCGGCGCCTCGTCCCGGCTGGGCCACCGCCGCGCGGAAGCGCGGTATACCCGAACCGCTCCTCGCTGTTTCGCTTGCCGGACAACGGTTTCCAGCCCACGGTCGGCTGAGCTGCGCGGGCACCGGGGTCGCTCAGAACGCCTGGCAGGTCTGCGACGGGAACTGGAAGTCGGAGCCGGCGAGGGTGATGGCGCCATCGGCCACGTAGCCGCCGTCGGCGACCAGGGCGGCGACCGCGGTGCAGACCAGCTGGTTGACCGCGATCTGCGTGAGCCGCTTCAGCGGGAACGAAAAGGTGATCGTCGTGGGTGAGCCGGAGCTCAGCGTGATCGGGCCGGTTTCGGCCGGGAGCATCGTCGCGTAGCCGTCGGCCGTCTCGGCGTAGGACGGGCCGCCCAGCAACGTCGCCAACGCTTCGGAGACGCCGACCGCGTCACCGGTCGACCGGGTCACCGGCGTCACCCGCCCGTCGAGGACGAAGTACAGGATCAGGTCGGTGCCGAGCCCGTTCGTCGCCGGGTTCCGCAGCGTCGGCGCGGGCCCGGCGGGGACGACCGGCGTCGGCTTGACCCCGCACGCGCTCACCAGGAGCAGCGCGGCCAGGACGAAGAGCTTCTTCACCACGCCTCCCGGGGCAGGCGCAGCTCGAACCGGGCGCCGGTGCCGGTGTTGACCGCGACGATGTCGCCGCCGTGCAGGCGGGCGTTCTCGCGCGCGATGGACAGTCCCAGCCCGCTGCCCTCGGACCGGGCCCGGGCCGTGTCGGCCTTGGTGAAGCGGTCGAACACCCGGGGGAGCACCGCCTCCGGGATGCCCGGCCCGTGGTCGGTGACGGTGAGCACGATGTCGCCGCCCGCCGCCCGCACGGACACCTCGACCGGCGGCGCCCCGTGCCGCAGCGCGTTGCCGACCAGGTTCGCCACGACGATGTCGAGCCGTCGCCGGTCGAGCCGCGCCGTGATGCCGGGCGGCAGGTCGGCGACCACGTCGGCACCGGGCTCCCAGCCCCGCGCGGCGAGGCTGTCGGTGACCGCGGCGGCGACGTCCAGGTCTTCCCGCCGCAGCTCCGCGCGGCCGGCGTCGAACCGGGAGATCTCGATCAGGTCCTGCACCAGCCGGGTCAGCCGCCGGGTCTCGGCCGACACCAGCCGCGCCGCGACCGCCGTGTCCGGCGGCAGCTGGTCGGCGTCCTCGTCGAGGACGTCGGTGACCGCGTTCATCGCCGCCAGCGGGGTGCGCAGCTCGTGCGAGACGTCGGCGACGAACCGGCGCGCCTCGGACTCCATCGTGCGCAGCGTGCCGACCGTGCGCTCCAGTTCCGCCGCGGTGTTGTTGAACGTCGTGACCAGCTGCGCCAGCTCGTCGGAGCCCTTCACCCGCAGCCGGACGTCCAGCTTGCCCCGGCCGAGCTGGCTCGCCGCGGTGTTCAGCGCCCGCACGGGCCGCAGCACCTGGCGCGCGGCCAGCAGCGCCAGCACCACCGCGAACGGGAGCGCGAGCGCCGAGGTCTGCCAGGCCGTGCGGGACAGCTCGTCGATCGCGGCCTGCTGCTGGACCAGCGACACCATCGTGTAGACCTCGATGCCGCTGGTCCGGCCGCTCGTCCCGGTCTGCACCGGCACCCCGACGAAGAACTGGGGGAAGCCCTCGGTGTCGACCCGCTGGAACTGGATGTTCGTGCTGACGGACACGGCATGGCGCAGGTCGGCGGGCACGCTGTCCACGCTGATGCCCGAACCCGAGCGCAGGCCGTGGTAGACGACGACGGCGTTGCTGGACTTGAGCGCCGTGCCGAACGCGTCGAGGCTCGCCTGGGTCGGCGGCAGGGACACCGTCGGCAGGTACGCGACGATCTGGTCGCGCAGCTTCAGCATCGTCTGGTCCTGGAAGCCGCCGAGGATGGCGTTGCGGGCGGAGACGTAGCTGGCGCCCGCCGCGGCGGTGGCGCCGATGATCATGATCACCGCGAACGCCGCGACCAGCCGGGGTCTCAGCCCGGCGAGCCACGACCGGATCCGCGAGGTCACGACCGGCCGAACCGGTAGCCGAAGCCGCGGACGGTCTGCACGTACTCCGGCCTCGCGGGCACGTCCTCGATCTTCGCGCGCAGCCGCTGCACGCAGGCGTCGACCAGACGGGAGTCGCCGAGGTAGTCGTGGTCCCAGACCGACGAGAGGATCTGCCGGCGGCTGTACACCTGCCCGGGGGTGCGCGAGAGCTCCAGCAGCAGCTTGAGCTCGGTCGGCGTCAGCGAAACCGGGGTGCCCCGCTTCGTCACCTCGAGCCCGGCCCGGTCGATCACCAGGTCGCCGTGCCGTTCCTCGGGTGCGGGCTGTCCGCTGGGCCGTTCGCCGACCGCGCGGCGCAGCACGGCGCGGATCCGCGCGTCCAGCACCCGCGGTTCGACCGGCTTGGCCACGTAGTCGTCCGCGCCCGCTTCCAGCCCGGCGACGATGTCGAAGTCGTCGCTGCGCGCGGTCAGCATCACGATCGGGATCGGCCCCGACGCCCGCATCCGGCGGCAGGTCTCGAAGCCGTCCATGCCGGGCAGCATCAGATCGAGCACGACGATGTCGGGTCTGCGGAGCACGAGCAGCTCGATGCCGGCCTCGCCCGACTCCGCGGTGTGCACCACGTGTCCCTGCCGGCGCAGGGCCAGTTCCAGTCCCTCCCGCACCGCCGCGTCGTCCTCTACCACCAGTACCTCGGCCACGGCGCCATTATTCGGAAAACCGCACGTCGTGGCGACTCAGGGCGATCTTGTAGCAAAACCATGACATCGTTCTGACGGGATCTCGAAATGCCGGCTCCAGACTCGGGGACATGGCAGTGATCCTTTTCGAGGCACCCCCCACCACCCGCCCCGCGCGGCACGCCCTGGTGACCCGGGCCGCGTCCCGCACCGCGGTGCTCCTCGCGGGCACGGCCGGGTTCGCCCTCGCCTTCGTCGCGGCCTACCTGCTCTTCGTCCGCACCGAGGCCGGGCGGAGCGTCGAGAACGGCGTCGTCCGCAGCGCCCAGTCCGCGGGGGCGACCGTGACCTGGGCCCAGCCGCTGGCGGACCTGGACCTGGTAGTCGTGCTCGGCGGCGTCGCGGTGCTCCTCGTGGTGATCTCCCTGCTGCGGCGCCGGTTCGCGCTCGGCGTGACGGCCCTGATCCTGCTCGCTGCCCCGCTGGTGGTGGCGCAGCTGCTCAAGCTGTACGTCCTGGACCGCCCCAGTACCGGCGACCGGCTGGGCGTGGCCGCCCACAACAGCTTCCCCAGCGGGCACGTCAGCGCGGCGATGGCCGTGCTGCTGGCGCTCGCGATCGTCCTGCCCCGCCGCTTCCGCCTGCAGGTCCTGGTGGCCGGCGGGATCGGCGTCGCCTGGGTCGCGGCCGCGGCCGTGGCGCTGGGCTGGCACCGGTTGAGCGACACCGTCGGCGGCTGCCTCCTGGTCGCCGCGGTCACCTGCGCCGGGGCGGCGGTGGTGTCCGCCCGCCGCCCCGACGGTGACCGCGTGCCGCTGGTCCCGGTGCTCTGCGGCCTGCTGGCCCCGCCGGCGCTGGTGCTCGCCGGCTTCGCGGTCCTCGCCACAGCGACGTCCGGCGCGGCCCAGTTCGTCGCCGCGCTGGTGCTGGCCGCGCTGTCCGCGATGGCGGTCGTGCTGCTGCTGACGGGACCGCTGCGCCGCGTCGCGTTCGACCCGGCCGAGAGCCGGATCCGGCGGCTCCGGCGCCGTTGATCCGGCGTCCGGTGCTCGGGTTCTCCGGCGGGCTGTCCGGTCGAACGGGGAAGGGCCGGACGTCCAAGGACCCCGGCCGGTTTCGTCCGGCTGCCGACGGGGTTGCCGCCGCGGTTGCGGGCGTCACGCGTGATTCGCGGGGCATCGCGCGTGATCGGGGAGGTGTCGCGCGTGATTGGCGGGGCATTACGTGTGTCTGGCGGGGCATCACGCGTGTCTGGAGGGGTATCACGCGTGATTGGAGGGTCGGCTCGCGTGATCCTGGGGTCGACTCGCGTGATTGGAGGGTCGACACGGCGCGTGGGTGGGCGGGCCAGTTTCTGGGGATTGGCCCGCGACAGGCGTTCTCGCGGGGCTTAGCGTCGGGGACGTGCACCCGAGGCTGGCTCATGACCTGAACGCCCTGCCCCATCTTCTTGATGCCACCAGGAAGCTGGCCGGGGAGGCGCTTGCCGGGCTGGACGGGCGGGCCGCCGCCGTGCCGCCCGGGGTGATGGCCCGGGCTCCGCTGCCGGTCGAGGGGGTCGGGGGCCTCGAGGCGTTGGCGGAGTTCGCGCAGCGGTGGGAACCGGGGTTCGCCGCCAGTGCCGGGCCTCGTTACCTCGGGTTCGTGACCGGTGGGGCCACGCCGGCGTCGCTGGCCGGGGACTGGCTCACCTCCGCCTACGACCAGAACCCCGCCAGCGGCATGGACTCCTCGGCGCAGGACCTGGAGCGCGAGACCGTCGGCTGGCTCGCCGAGCTGTTCGGGCTCGGCGCGGAGTTCTCCGGCGCCTTCGTCACCGGTGCCACGATGTCCACCGTGACCGGGCTCGCCATCGCGCGTGAATGGCTCGGCGAGCGGGCCGGCGTGTCCGTCACCGACGACGGCGCCGCCGCGCTCGGTCCGGTCACCGTGCTGTCCGGCTCGCCGCACTCGAGCATCCCGAAAGCGTTGTCGTTCCTCGGGATGGGCCGGTCCGCGCTGCGGAAGGTGCCCGTGCTGCCGGGGCGTGAAGCCGTCGACGTCGCGAAGCTCGACGAGATGCTCGAAGCGCTCGACGGCCCGGCCGTCGTCGTCGCCAACGCGGGCACGGTGAACACCGTCGACTTCGACGACCTGCGCGCCATCGCGGAGCTCAAGCGGCGGCACGACTTCTGGCTGCACGTCGACGCCGCGTTCGGCGGGTTCGCCGCCCTGTCACCGGGCCACGCCGAGCTGACCGCGGGCCTCGACCAGGCCGACTCCGTCGTCGTCGACCTGCACAAGTGGCTCAACGTGCCCTACGACTCGGCCGTCCAGTTCACCCGCCGCCGCGACCTGCAGCTGCGGGTGTTCAGCAACAACGCCGCCTACCTCGGCGAGATCGGCGAGACCCCGGACTTCCTGCACCTGACGCCGGAGAACTCCCGGCGGCTGCGCGCCCTGCCCGCCTGGTTCTCGCTGGTGGCCTACGGCCGGGATGGCCATCGCGAGATCGTCGAGCGCTGTGTCGCGCTGGCCCGGGACCTCGGGCAGCGCCTCGACGGCTCGCCGCACTGGCGGCTGCTCGCGCCGGTGCGGCTCAACGTCGTCTGCTTCACCGCGGCCGGGGACGTGACCCCGGCGCGGATCGACGCCCTCGTCGACGGGATCGCCGCGGAGGGCACCACGTTCCTGACCCCGACGGTCCACGACGGCCGCCCGGCGCTGCGGGCCGCCTTCAGCAACTGGCGGACGACCGCGGCCGACGTCGAACGGGTCTTCGCCGCCCTGGAGCGGGTCGGCAGCGCCTAGCTCCGGTCCGACTTCGGCATCAGGTACTTCCACGGCGACGCGCCGGTGCCCAGCTCGCACGGCACGTGCACCAGCGCCGGGCGGCCCGAGGCGAACGCCTTGTCCAGGGCGCCGCGCAGGTCGTCCGGGGTGCGGGCGATGAGGCCGAGCGCGCCGAACGTCTCGGCCAGCCGGGCGAAGTCCGGGTTGCGCAGCCGCCCGCCCAGGGCCCGGCCCTCGAACAGCCGCTCCTGGTCGAGGTGGACGTTGCCGTAGTAGCCGTTGTCGAACACCACGGCCACCACGTTCAGCCCGTATTGGACGGCTGTGGCCAGCTCCTGCGCGGCGAACATGAAGCCGCCGTCGCCGGCCACCGACACCACCGGCCGGCCGGGGAACGCGGCCTGCACGCCCAGCGCCGTCGGGTAGCCGAAGCCGAGCGTGCCCTGGTGGCCGCAGGTGACGAAGGTGCGCGGGGTGTAGACCTCGAACCCGAAGTAGGACGCGAACCCGACCTGGCAGATCTCCTCGACGAAGAAGCCGTCGCGGGGCAGCACGTCCCGGATCGCGCGCAGGTACTCCAGTTCCGGGCCGACGTCGGAGAACCGCTCGGCGGCGTTCGCTTTCAGCGCGGTGAACTCCCCGGTCCGGTCCGTCCGTTGTGGACCGACGGCGGCATCCAGCGCCGCCGCGGCGTCACCCGCGTCGGCGACGATCGCGACGTCCGCCTCCAGCCGGGTCGCCTGCCGCGGGTCGATGTCGAGCAGGATCGTCTTCAGCCCCGCGGGTTTCTCCGGCCAGCGGAACCAGGACAGCTCCATCCGCGAGCCGATGCCGATCACGACGTCGGTCTCGGGCCACCGCTCGAACCCGGACACGCAGGTGAAGCCGAGCGGGTGGTCGTCGCCGACGACCCCGCGGCCGCCGCGGAACGGCACCACCGGCGCCTGCAGCCGCTCGGCCAGCGCCCGGACCGCGGCGGCCGCGTGCCGGGCGCCGCCGCCCACCATGATCATCGGGTGCTTCGCGCCGGCCAGGAGCTCCGCGGCCGCCGCGACGGCGTCCGGGTCGACGGCCGGGCGGGGCAGCGGCAGCGGTCCGGCCACCTCGGCGGGGGCGCGCAGGCCCAGCACGTCCCACGGGACGGCCAGCGAGACCGGCCGCGGCCGCCCGCCCGCGGCCTCCCGGAACGCCGTCGCCAGTGCGTCCGGGACTTCGGCCGGGTGCTCGACCAGTGCCGACCACTTGGTGATCGTCCGCAGGGTGGCGAGCTGGTCGGGCATCTCGTGAAGGTGCCCGAGCCCGCGGCCGAGGTAGGCGCGCGGGATCTCGCTCGTCAGGCACAGCACCGGCGCGCTGGCCCCGTGCGCCGAGAGCATGGCGGCCGAGGCGTTGAGGACGCCGGGCCCCGGCACCACCGTGTAGACGCCGGTCCGGCCCGTCGCCTGCGCGTACCCGAACGCCATGTAGGCCACGGTCTGCTCGTGCCGCGCGCCGATCACCCGGATGCCGCCGGTGCGGGCCAGGCTGTCGAACAGGTCGTAGGTCTGCACACCGGGCAGGCCGAACACGGTGTCGACGCCGTGGGCGCGCAGCCCGCCGACGATCAGGTCGGCCGCGGTGGGGGAAGGCGGGGACTTCGGCATCGGCGCGGCCTCCTGGGCGTCGTCCGTCGGCGGGACCATATATGGTTTCCTACATGATCAGCGCCTCCTCGGGAAGACCGGCGGTCACCAAGTCCCAGCTGGCCTACGAGACGATCAAGGCCAGGATCGTCGACGGCCGCTACGGGCCGGGGTACCGGCTGGTGCTCGACCGGATCGGCCGTGAGCTGGCCGTCAGCGCGGTGCCGGTGCGCGAGGCCCTGCGCCGGCTCGAGGCCGAGGAACTGATCGAGTTCGAGCGGAACGTCGGGGCCCGGGTGATCGCCATCGACCCCACCGCCTACCAGCACGCCATGCAGACGGTGGCGGTCGTCGAAGGCGCGGCCACCGGGCTCGCCGCGCCGCTGCTCACGCCGAAGACGCTCGCGCGGGCCCGCGCCCTCAACGACCGGATGCGCCGCAGCCTCGCCGAGTTCGACCCGCTCGCGTTCACCGCGCTGAACGCGGAGTTCCACGAGGTGCTCTTCAGCGCCTGCCCGAACCCCAACCTGGTCGACCTGGTCCAGCGCTGCTGGACCCGGCTCGCCGCGGTCCGCGACAGCACGTTCGCCTCCGTGCCAGGGCGGGCACCGCGCTCGGTGGCGGAGCACGACCGGCTGCTCGACCTGATCGAGGGCGGGAGTGACCCGGCGGAGGTCGAGCAGTACGCGCGGGAGCATCGGCTGGCGACGCTGGCGGCCTACCAGGCCCGGGAGCGCTGAAGCCGCCCGTACGCGCGGGCCTCGGTCAGGTGCGTCGCGCGCCTGGCGGAGGCCGGTGTTTCAGCGAGCCGTGTTGTGGCGTGGCTTGATGCGGACCGCCGGCAGTTCCGGGGCCGGCAGCCGCTGCGGGGTGCCGGTGTAGCCGGTGACGCTGCCGAACTGGTCGGACTCCGCTTGCCACGCCTCGCGGAAGTCCGCGATCTCCTCGTGCGTCCGGCCGACGAAGTTCCACCACATCAGGATCTCTTCGTCGAACGGCGTCCCGCCGAGCACCAGGAAGCGCGCGGGCGTGGACCCGTTGTTGCTCAACGTCAGGCGGCGCAGGCCGGTGCCGACGTAACCCAGCTCCGCCGCGCGGACGGCGGTGCCGGCGACGGTCACCGCGCCGGAGTCCACGAGGACGCCGTGCTCGAAATCCGGGTCGACACCGAGGGACATGTGGGCGTCCGGGTGCAGCACCAGTTCCGCGCCCAGCAACGGGGTGAACGTCGGGATCGGCGACGTGCGCCCGGCCAGCGACCCGAGGAACACCCGGATCTCCGCGCCCTCGATCCGGTTCACCGACGGCACGTAGTGGTGGAAGCCGCGGGCCGTGTGCCGGTGCCGCTCGGGCAGCGCCACCCAGAGCTGGACGCCGTGCAACGTCTTCGTGGCCGGGGTCGAGACCTCCGAGTGGCAGATGCCGTGGCCGCCGGTCATCAGGTTGAGCTCGCCGGGCCGGACCATCGCGTGCGTGCCCATGCTGTCGCGGTGTTCGACCTCGCCCGCGAACAGCCAGCTCACCGTCTGCAGGCCGGTGTGCGGGTGCGGCGCGACGTCCATGGCGACGTCTTCCGGGCCGTAGTGGTCGGCGAAGCACCAGGCGCCGATCAGCGAGCGGGACCGCTGGGGGAACGTCCGCCGCACGCGCATCGCCCGCGGGCCGCCCAGCGGTACTTCGCGCGGGGTGAGCACTTCCACGGCCGGGCGCAGCGGGTCGGCCGCCTCGGGCCGGTCGCCGCAGGCGAGCTCGGCAGGGTCGGCCTCGATGTTGCTCATGCCGCCACGGTACTTGCGTTCTGGAGTTGTCAAACACCTCGGCCGCTCAGGCGGCGGGCCGCTGCTCTCCGGTGACGATCGCCTCGCCGGCGGGCGTCAGCACCGCCGGCACGAGCTCGCCCGGCCGCCCGGTGCAGGTCGCGCTGATCAGCCCCAGGTGGGCCAGCGCGTGCGCGGCGAACTGGTCGCCGCACGACAGGCCGTCGATGAAGAGGTCGGGTTCGCTGCTGCACGACACCAGGCCCCTCCCGGCCCCGACGGCCCGCAGCATCGCCAGCATGCGGTGGTTCACCAAGGGGTGCACCGTCGTCCGTGGCTGTCCGTCCCCGTCCATCCCGGCCCCTCCCGCTCGTGGTTCGGCATCGTCCTACTCATGCGTCGAACCAGATGACGGGACTTCGACATCACATCCGGTACCGGCCCGGCCAGAGCGTGTGCCTCATCGTCGCTCCGGCCGGTCCAGCCGGGCTCGACTTCCCGTCGACAGTCGTTCGGAAGGGAGTCGGGAGCGGATGGGTTCGGCCGGCCTCAGAAGGGCGGTTCCCCCACGCCGGCGGCCACCGGTTCCGGCATCCAGGCGCCACCTCCCGCGCCGTCGCCGACCCGGACGGCCTTGGTCACCTTCGCCGTGGCGTACCGCAGCGACGGGCCGATCTCGTCGACGTCCAGTTCCAGCACGGTGCGCTTCTCGCCCTCCTTCGTGTCGTACGACCGCTGTCTCAGCCGGCCGTGGACGACCACGCGCGCGCCGCGCCCGAGCGACTCCGCGACGTTCTCCGCGTACTGCCGCCACACGCTGCAGCGCAGGAACATCGCGTCACCGTCGCGCCATTGGCCGGACTCTCGGTCCAGCGTGCGCGGCGTGGACGCGACCGTGAAGTTCGCGACCGCGGCGCCGGCCGGGGTGAACCGCAGCTCCGGGTCCGTCGTCAGGTTGCCGACCACCGTGACCAGCGTTTCGCCTGCCATCGGATCCTCCTTCTCCTCGGGTGCGGGGTGCACCGCTCTCGCCGACGAGCAGAGCACGGGGGACCGACAATTCCGGGCCGGGCGACGAGTCGCCGTCCCCCGGCCGAGGTGGTTGCATGCCGCCATGCCGACGGCGTTTCAGAAGGAGCTCGTCACCCTGGCCCACCGGCTCGCGGACCTGTGCGGGCTGGTCGCGGGCACGCTCGAAGTGGCCACGCGCGCCCTGCTCGAAAGTGACCTCACGCTGGGCGGAAGCGTGCGGGAACAGGCCGCGGCGGTGGCCGCGCTGGGGGCCGCCTGCGAGGACCAGGCGTGCGCGCTGCTGGCCCTGCACGCCCCGCGCGAGGAGGACGTCAAGGCGGTCGTCGCCGCCGTGCACACGGCCGCGGATCTCACTCGGATGGGTGGTCTCGCGGGCGAGGTCGCGGACCGGGTGCGGCGGGTGCCGGTGGACGCGCGGCCCGCGTTCACGCGGCTGGCCGCGCACGCGGTCGCCGCCGCGCGGGACCTGCAGCAGATCCTGACCGGAGCGGAAGCCGGGCTCGCCGGCGCCGTCGAAGGCGCCGAAGCGGCCGAGCGGGAGCTGCGCGAGTGGGCCGGGTCGCCTGAGCGGCCGCACGGCGCGGTCGACGTCGTGCTGCTCGCCGCGGCCCACGTCCGGTTCGCCGGGACGGCCGCCCGGATCGCCCGCCGGGCCGGCGGGTTCGCGCGGCTCCCGGCGGTCAGTGCCTAGTGCCTAGCGGCCCTGCTGCGGGAACTCGCCCTGCTGGGGGTTCGGGCCCGGCTGCTGGAAGCCCTGCGGCTGCGACGGGTGCGGCGGCTGGAACCCCTGCTGCTGGAACCCCTGGGACGGGTGCTGCGGGTAGGGCTGCGACGCCTGCTGCTGCGCCTGCTCCTCCTGCGCCTGCAGCCGGACGGCGTCCTCCTTCGGGATCCGGTTCTCGATCCCGCAGAACGTGCACTGCGCCGTGTACTTGACGTGGATCGGGAACAGCGGGATGAAGAAGAGCGTGAACTTCGTGACCGACTTGCGGACGGCGTGCGAGGCGGGGTTGCCGCAGCGGCCGCAGAGGAACGTCGTCATCGCCAGCACGAAGATCCTCGTGCGGTAGCCCCAGATCAGCATCGTCTTCTCTCCTGTCGGTCCTGCGTTCGCCGGGGAGCCTGGCACACCGGCGCGCCGGGCCGTGGAGGTTTCGCCAAACCGGCCGGACGGGTTCCCGGCAAAGCGGACATACGCGTACCCGGAGGGTCGGTTCGCGTACCCCGGGGGTCGGTTCGCGTACCTGGAGGGTCGGCTCGGGGCGCCGGGACTAGATTCACGATCATGCCGAGCGACTTCAGCCTCAAAGCGATGAACGCCGTCCACCGCGGTCTGATCAAGATCTCCGGCGGGCGGCTGGGATGGAACGTCTCCATGCCCGTCCTGGAGCTCACCACCGTGGGCCGCAAGAGCGGGCAGCCGCGGTCGGTCATGCTGACCTCGCCGCACCAGGAGGGTGACGCGCTGGTCGTCGTCGCCTCGCGCGGGGGCGACGACACGCACCCGGCGTGGTTCCTGAACCTGCGCGACAACCCGGACGTCGAGGTGTCGGTCAAGGGTGCGCCGCGGCGGCCGATGCTCGCCCGGGTCGCCGACAGCGAGGAGCGGGCCCGGCTGTGGCCGAAGATCACCGCCGAGTTCAAGAACTACGCGGGCTACCAGACGAAGACCGAGCGGGAGATCCCGCTCGTGTTCCTCGAACCGCGCTAGGTCACGACCGGGCCGTCAGGTACGCCGGGTCCGGCCCGGGTATCTGCTGGTCCGGCACGCCCGCCAGCAGCTGGCTCATGGCGTGGAAGTACGGCGGCGCGGCGACCGTGCCGCCGAACGCGCCGTGGCCGCAGTTGCCCAGGTGCACGGGCGTGCCCGGGCAGATCTCCCGCGGGTGCGAACCGTCGGCGAACACCATCGACGACACCGCGTAGTCGTCGACGCCGCCGACGAACGCGACCGACTCGCTCTGCTGGGTCGTACCCGTCTTGCCGATGTCCGGGCGCGTCCAGCCGGCCGCGTGCGCGGCCTGGGCCGACGTGCCGCTCGTGGTGTCCTTGCTCAGGCCCGCTTCGAGCGTGTTCGCGACGCCGGTGGGGATGACCTGCTCGCACGCCTGCTGCGGCACGGACACGGCGTTGCCGTTCCGGTCGGTGACCGACAGGATCGGGTTCGGCGGGCACCAGACGCCGCCGCTCATCAGCGTCGCCGAGACGTTGGCCATCTCCAGCGGGCTGACCGGGCTGTTGCCGAGGGTGAACGAGAGCAGGTTCTGGAAGTACTTCGACTGCGGTTCGTTGTACTGCGGGTTCGCCGACTTCGGGTCGGGCACCGCACCCGCGTCGTTCGTCGCGAGGGTGTTCCGCAGCCCCAGCTTCTGCGCCATGTCGAGCACGGCGGGCATCCCGACCTCGTTCTCGAGCCCGACGAACGCGACGTTCGGCGACGTCGCGAGCCCGTCGGCGAGGGTGATCGGATCGGCGTAGTGGCCGTCGTTGTGGACGGTGTAGCAGGCGGTGTGACTGTCGGCGTCCGGCGGCGTGAAGCACTGGCTGTCCGGGTTCGGCAACGGCGTCTGCAGGCCCGCCTTGCCGGTGACCATCGCCGCGGCCGAGGTGAAGATCTTGAACGACGAGCCCGCGCCGAACTCGTTGCTCGCGTCGGCGACGATGTCGGTGGACGTCTCGCCCTTCGCCGGGTCGGTGCCGAAGTTCCGGTTGGCGACCATGGCGAGGACCTGGTGCACGTTCCGGCCCGGCTGGACGACGGCGAAGGTGTTGGCCACGCCGTCCTGGGTCGTCGGCACGTTCGCGTCGACGGCGTCCTTCGCCACCTGCGAGACGCGCGGGTCCAATGTGGTCTTGATCGTGTAGCCACCGGTCGCGAGCTGGTCCGGCGTGAAGCCGGCGTGCGCGAGGTAGGTCGCGGCGTAGGTGCAGAAGAACCCCGCGTCGGGCGCCGCGCCCATGCACGTGCCGGACGGGGTGACCGGGCCGCCGGGCAGCAGCCCGAGCGGGGCGTCCTTGGCCGTCGCGGCGTAGGACGCCGGGAGCGAGCCGTTGGTGACCATGTCGTCGATCACCGTGTTGCGGCGCTGGGTCGCTTTGTCCGGGTGCGAGTACGGGTTGTAGATGCTCGGGTTGTTCACCATTCCGGCGAGCAACGCGGCCTGCGGCACGGTCAGTTTGTCCGCCATCGTCCCGAAGTACGCTTTTGCCGCCGCGCCGACTCCGTATACGGTTCCGCTGAATTCGACCACGTTGAGGTAACTGGCCAGAATGTCGTCCTTGCTCATCGTGTCGTTGAGCTGGACGGCCATTTTCGCCTCGCGCAGCTTGCGGGCGAGCGAGTCCTCGCGGTCGGCCTGCTGGGCCGCCGGGTCGGTCCGGTCGACGACGTTCACGAGGTAGTTCTTGACGTACTGCTGGGTGATCGTCGACGCGCCCTGCAGCGAGCCGCCGGCGCTGTCGTTGACCGCCGCCCGCGCCATGCCCTGCAGGTCGACGCCGCCTTCGGTGTAGAAGCGGCGGTCCTCGACCCCGATGATCGCGGCCTTCATGGTCGTCGCGATCCCGGCCGCGGTCACCGGCAGCCGGTACTGCGAGTACAGCGTCGCGATCGGGGCGCCGGCGCGGTCGGTCACCGTTGTCGTCAGCGGCGGATCGGCCGCCGCGAGCTGTGCGGAAATGGCGTCGACGGAATCGCTGACCTCATTCGACAGCAGGCCGGCGCCGATGGCGGCGGGCGCCACCGTGCCGGCCGCCAGAATTCCGGCGAGCACACAAAAACCGACAAAGGGGACCACGCCCCGGCCACGATTCACGGAATCGAGATTAGCCATTTCCGGATAAGGCCTCCGTTCGGTGAGACATGTGCCTCACCGGGCCAACCTGCCGAGCAGGGCCGAAGCGACCCAGATGGCACAGACGCTCGCCACGATCAGCACCGCGAAGTCGAGCCCGAGGTGGGCCGGGGTGCCGATCAGCAGCCCGCGCAGCGCGTCGACCTGGTAGCTCAGCGGGTTGACGTGGCTGAGCACCTTGAGCCACCCCGGCATCAGGTCCACCGGGTAGAGCGCGTTCGACCCGAAGAACAGCGGCATCGTGATCGCCTGCCCGATGCCCATCAGCCGTTCGCGCGACAGCACGACCCCGGCGATGACGATGGACAGGCAGCAGAAGAACGCCGACCCGAGCACCAGCACGACGGCCATCGCGAGCAGCTTCAGCGGGTTCACGGTCAGCCCGACGCCCAGGATCGCGGCGAGGATCAGCACCATCAACGCCTGGACGAGCGCGCGGACCCCGGCCGCGAACGCCTTCCCGGCGACGAGGGCCGCGCGCGGGGTCGGCGTCACCAGGAGCTTGGCGAGCACGCCCGCGTCGCGCTCCCAGATGATCTGGATGCCGTAGAAGATCGAGATGAACAACGCCGACTGCGCGAGGATGCCGGGCGCCAGGTAGTCGAGGTAGGGCGTCGAGCCGGTCGGGATGGCCTTGAGCCGGGTGAACGTCTCGCCGAAGATCAGCAGCCACAGTGCTGGCTGGATCGCGCGGGTGAGCAGCTCGGTCTGGTCGCGGCGCAGCTTCTGCAGCTCCACCAGGCACATCGCGCCGACGCGCGCGGCCAGGATGCGCAGCTGGCGCAGCGGGCCGGGGTCAGCCGAGACGGCGGGCGGTGCGGCGAGTGGCACGGACACTGCGGATCCCTCCTTCTTCGCTCGCGAGCCGGTCGCCGGTGACCGCGCGGAACACGTCGTCCAAAGTGGACTCGGGGCCGAGGTCGGCCTCGAGCTCGGCGGGGGTGCCCAGCGCGCGGATCTTGCCGGTGTGCATCAGCGCGACGCGGTCGCAGTACTGCTCGGCCTCGTCCATGTAGTGCGTGGTGACGAGCACGGTCATCCCGGTCTCGGCCCGGATCTGCGCGATCCGCTCCCACACCGCCGAGCGGGCGACCGGGTCGAGCCCGATCGTCGGCTCGTCGAGGATGAGCAGCCGCGGGGAGCTGACCAGGGCCTGGGCCAGCTCGAGGCGGCGGATCATGCCGCCGGAGTAGCCCTTGGCCGTGCGGTCGGCGTCGCCGGTCAGGCCGACCAGGTCCAGCGCGCGCCCGACCTCCTCGGCGCGCTGGGCGCGGGGGACGTCGAAGAGCCGGGCGAACAGGGCGACGTTCTCGCGGCCGGTCAGCGCGCCGTCGGCGGACAGCTGCTGCGGGACGTAGCCGATCAGCCGCCGCACGGCCATTTTCCGGCGGGCGACGTCGAGACCGCACACCGTGATCCGGCCGGGCCCGGTGGGCAGCAGCGTGGTGATCATCCGCAGCGTGGTGGTCTTGCCGGCGCCGTTCGGGCCGAGCAGGCCGAACACCTCGCCGGGGTGGATCTCCAGGTCGACGCCGTCCACCGCGCGCGTCGCGCCGAAGGAGTGGGTGAGGTCGGTGCACCGCACCGCGGGTTCGGTCACGGCCGCTCCTTCAGGATGCCCATAAGCTTTTCGAGGGCCGGCAAGGCTTGTTCGATGACAGCTTTGTCCTCTTCGGACAGTCCGGTGAGGGCGTCGGCGACCAGGCCGGTCCGGGCGCGGCGCCAGGCGGCCATCCGGTCGGTGGCCGCGGCGGTGAGCTCCAGCCGGGTCGCGCGCCGGTCGAGGGGGTCGGGTTCGCGGCGCAGCAGCCCGGCTTCGACGAGCTGGTTGACCAGGGTGCTGACCGAGTTGGCCGCCAGGTGCAGCTCGCGCGCGGCCGCCGCGACGCCGACGCCGGGGTGGTCGGCGACCACACGCAGCACCTCGACCTGCGCGCCGGGCAGGGGAAAGCCGGGGACGTCGGCCCGGACCCGGCGGCGCACCACCCGGCGGATGCCCTGGACGGTGCCCAGGAGCCGTTCGGCGAGTTCGGTCATGGCCCCAAAGTAGCTCTGACTCAGAACTATTAGCAATGCTCAATGTCCGGTTGGCGAGAAAGCGGGGGGAAGGTCCGGATCAGCCGGGGAGGCGGGCGGCCTCGGCGAGGGCCAGGTCGAGCAGGCCGGGGAACCGCGCGTCGAACTCCTCGCGCCGCAGCGCGTTCAGCCGTTGCGTGCCGCTGTCCCACTGCTTCAGCAGGCCGGCCGCGCGGAGGATCTTGAAGTGCCGCGACGCCGCGGGCTTGCTGACCGGCGGCATGATCGCGCCGCACGACTGGCCGGGTGTGCGGGCGAGCGTGGCGATCATGGTCAGCCGGTGCGGGTCGCGCAGGGCATCGAGGGCCTCGCCGAACGAGACGTCCTCGAGCGCCGGGTGCTCGAGCGGTGTCGCGGTGCGGCTGGCCATGGACCGAGTATCCCTCGTGGTTGCGGGTTCGCGGGATCGTGTGCCATGGTCGATGTTAGCCGATTGGTTAACATGAAGGAGAGCCCACGTGCTCGTCTACCGTCCCGGTCCGGCCGGAAGCCTGGTCCAGCTGGAAGAACCCGTGCCCGAGCCGCAACGCGGCGAAGTGCTGGTCCGGGTCCGGGCGACGTCGCTGAACTACCGCGACCTGCTCATCCTGAACGGCGACCACTTCACCAACGGGCCCGGGAACCTGATCCCGGTGTCCGACGGCGCCGGCGAGATCGCCGCGGTCGGCGAGGGTGTCACGCGCTTCGCGGTCGGCGACCGGGTGATCACCACCTTCCACGCGAACTGGATCGGCGGCCGCCTCCCGGCCGCGGAAACCCTGCGGGGGTACGGGAACGCCCAGGACGGCTGGCTCGCGGAGTACCGCGCCGTCTCCGAAAACGCGCTCGTCGCGCTGCCGGAGCCGCTCACCTACGAGCAGGGCGCGACGCTGCCGTGCGCCGCCGTCACGGCCTGGACGGCGCTCCACGGCGGCACGCCGCTGGGGCCGGAAGACGTCGTGCTCACCCTCGGCACCGGCGGTGTCTCGCTGTTCGCCCTGCAGCTGGCGAAGGCGCACGGCGCGCGCGTGATCGCGACGACGTCGAGCGCGGAGAAGACGGCCAAGCTGACCGAACTCGGGGCGGACACGGTGATCGACTACGCCGGGACGCCCGGGTGGGGCCAGGCTGTGCTCGACGCGACCGGTGGCCGCGGCGCGGACCGGATCGTCGAGGTGGGCGGGCCCGGCACGTTCGCGCAGTCGCTCGTCGCGGCCGGGACGCACCACGCCGAGATCGCGCTCGTCGGGTTCGTCGGCGCGGGCGGGGCGCCGATCGGCTTCATGGACCTGTTCCGCAGTGGCGCGACCGTCCGGAAGACCTGGGTCGGCAGCCGCGAGGACACCGAGGACCTCGTGCGGCGGCTCGCCGTCCGCCCGATCGGACCGGTCATCGACAGCGTTCACCCGTTCGGGGACGCCGACGCAGCGTTCCGGCACTTCGCGGGCCGGGGGAACTTCGGGAAGGTCGTCATCGCGGCCCCGTGAAAGGGTACCGCTGATCGGCTGAACCACTGTGGGGTCGACCGTTCGGCGGCACCCCGGCGCCGTTCGCCGCGTGATCGGCCGGTTCCGGACCGGAATCGCCGGACCGGGGGGCATGCTGTCCTTTCCGACCCCGCGACCCCGCACTTGACGTCCACTGTGGACACTGCCAGCGTGCCCGGCCCGGCGGTCATCTCGACCGGAGAATGGACACCCCGCCCGTGACCCTGCTGGACAGCAAACTCGTCCGCTGCTGGACTTCCCGCCCGAACCTGCAGTCCCTCTACAGCCTCGCCGCGGCCGCTCCGCGGGTGCGCGGCGCGCTCGGCCTGGTCCCGACCGGCGGCGGCACGCTGAGCTTCAAGGTGGACGGGGACGCGCTGAACCGCACCGAGGCCGAGCTGCTCGCCGCGACGTCGGCCAAGCTGCCGGTGCACCCGCTGGTGACCCAGGACCTCTACGGCCGCTCGACGGTCCGCTGCTGGCGCCGCAACCGCGACCTGCGCGTGCTGACCGGTGACCTGGTGGACGTCGCCGACCGGCTGGCGCGGGCCGGTTACGGCGGCGCGCTGCGCTTCGCGAGCGTCGAATTCGCCGACCCGGACGGCCGCCGGGACGGGCGGCTGCAGCTGGTGTACCTGTTCGGGCGCGGCACTTTCCGCGCCGCGGCGGCGCCCGGGACGGGCACCCTGGACCGCGCGCTGGAGCTGCGTGCCCGGGCCGCGCTGCACGGCTCGCTCCCGTTGGAACCGCACGCGCACCGCCGCTTCGTCGTCTGAAAATTTCGCGTTTGGCGTGGTCACAGGCTTCTGCGAGGATGCTGCTCCGGCCGATCGAAGGAGAGCGCCATGGCTTCTCGCCTGAACCCGTACCTGAGCTTCGAGGACAACGCCCGCCAGGCCATGGAGTTCTACGAGACGGTGTTCGGGGGCAAGCTCACCGTGCACACGTTCGGGTCATTCGGTGCCCCTGACGGGCCGGAGGCGGAGAAGGTCATGCACGCCCAGCTGGACACCGACGGCGGCTACACGCTGATGGCGTCCGACACCCCCGAAGGGATGGAATACCACCCGGGCACGAACATCACCGTCAGCCTCAGCGGGGACGACGCCGACGACCTGCGGACCTACTGGGACAAGCTGAGCGCGGGCGGCACCGTGACGGTTCCGTTCGAAAAGCAGGCGTGGGCCGACGAATTCGGTTGCTGCATCGACAAGTTCGGCATCCCGTGGATGGTGAACATCGGGCACTAGCCCGATCCGGGGCGTTGCAGCCGGCGCCGTCGTCGGTGACGATGGAGGACCGGCGTGCCCGAGACTGCGCCGGGGCCGAAGGAGGCCCGATGGCGGGTTCCCCCTGGACGTGCGCGCAGTGCGGCGCGGTCAACGACGCCGCCGCGCAGCGGTGCGGCACCTGCGCGAGCCTGGCCCCCGGCCGGGCCCGCGCGCGGGCGCTGTGGGTGCTGCTCACCCTGATGGTGGTCGCCGCCGTCGCGGTGACCGGCGTCCTGCTGTTCGCTGGGCGCCCGAAGCCGTCGCCGGCCGCGTCCGGGCCGTTCCCGCAGTACACGACACCCGCGTTGCCGACGACCAAGACGGTCGTCACGACCGCGAACGGCGTCACCCCGCTCGCCCCGCCCGCCCTGTCCGCTCCGTCCTCTACGTCGGCCCCACCGTCGACGTCGTCGGCCCCGGCCGGGAAGCCGTGCCCGGGTGACGCCGCCCGGTACTTGCCCGGCGGCGCGGGCACGGCGCTGCTCGTGGGGGAGACGGTCAAGTCCGTCGTCACGGTCTGCAAGACCCCCGACGGCCGGATCTTCTACGACGGCCAGGCCCGCGGGCAGGGGGCGTCGGACGACACCCACATCACGCTGCCGGCCGAGCCCTCGGGCGACGGCTTCGTCGCGGTGAACGGCCAGTACAGCTACCAGGTCGGCGGCGGCAGGCTCGTGGTGTCGGACGGCGGCCAGGTGCTCTCGGACGACGAGCTGACCACGGTCGGCTGAGCACGCGCTCACGATGTGGGAGCGGCGGCGCGCGGCGGGGTTTTCGACGCATCCTGGCGGGTGATCACCCCGAGCCGGAACCCCCGAGGTAGCGCATGTCTTCTCCGCTGGACAACCCGACGTGGACGTCGCTGGCCGGGCCGCACGCCCGCTTCGCCGAACGGCAAGGGCGCGTGCTGCGATACCCGGAAGACGTCGCGCCCTTCCTGGGGCTGCCCGACGACCCTGGTGAGCAGGACTGGCGCGACGTCGCGACGCTGGGCGGGCCCGGGGCGACTGTGGTCGTCGCCTCCACCTTCGCCCGGCCGCCGGCCGGGTGGGAGGTGATCGAGGCGCTCCCGGGGGTGCAGCTCGTCGACGAGGGGGTCGCGGCCGCCGAGGACCCGGAAGCCGTGCGGCTGGGGCCCGCGGACGTGCCGGAGATGCTCGACCTCGTCGCGCGGACGCAGCCCGGGCCGTTCCGGAAGCGGACCGTCGAGCTCGGCACCTACCTCGGGATCCGGCGCGAGGGCGCGCTCGTGGCGATGGCCGGGGAGCGGCTGCACCCGCCCGGCTACACCGAGATCAGCGCCGTCTGCACCGACCCGGCGTTCCGCGGGCAGGGCCTGGGGACGCGGCTCGTGCACGCGGTCGCGTTCGGCATCCGCGAGCGGGGTGAGACGCCGATGATGCACGCGGCCGCGCGCAACACCTCGGCGATCCGGCTCTACCGGTCGCTCGGGTTCGTGCTGCGGCACCGGCCGGACTTCGTCGCGGTGCGGGTGCCGGCCTGAGTCAGGCGCCGGTCGACGAGCCGGGCCGGACGATCATCAGCACGGTGACCGCGGCCCAGAGCGGGTTGAACACGCCGGTCGTCATGCCCAGCCGGCTCACCGTGCCCGGCGTGGGTGCGGCCAGCTGACGCCGCTGGCCGGGCAGCACCACGAACGCCAGCACGGCGGCCGCGACCGCGGTCAGCCCGATGGACACGATCAGCCACGGGTCGCCCATGACGTGCATGGTGCCGGCGACGCCGAGCCCGAACACCGGCACGGCGATGGCGACGTAGGCGTAGACGCGGCAGATTCGGTGCAGCACGGTCACCGTGGTGAGATCGCCACCGGCGGCGACGCGGCGCACGGCCGCGGGGAACATGCTGGCCGCGACGGCGACCGGGCCGACGGCCAGGATCGCCGCCAGGACGTGCACCGAGAGCAGGAACTTCGACACGGAACTCCTCAGTCGTGCGGGGACGAGCCGAAGTTATCGGCCCGGCCGCGACACCGGGAGTGGCTGGAATGCCAGATAGCGCCGGGATCCGGCCAACACCCTGCCGGGTCAGCCGTCGAGGTCGGCCAGGCCCGCGTAGACGTCCGGTCGCCGGCGTCGCAGCCAGGCCGCCAGGGCCAAGCCGGCGACCAGGGCCACCGCCAGCAGCCACGGCAGCAGGGCGATCGCCGGCGCGTCGGAGCCGGCGAGGGTGGGGAAGTTGAGGATCGCCAGGGTCGTCACGGCGATCAGGCCGAGGCCGCCGAGCGCGGGTGCCACCGCCGTGCGCCAGAGGCGGGGGTCGCGCCGGCGGCGGAAGAAGGCGACCACGGCGATCCCGGCCATGGCCTGCAGCGTGATGATGCCGAGCGTGCCGATGCCGGTCATGCTGGCGGTGAGGTCGGCCAGCGGGTCCAGCCCGGCCAGGGCGTAGGCCGCCGCGATCGCCGTGGCGAAGAGGATCTGCGTGCCGCTGGCCACGTACGGCGCGCCGTTCCCGGGGTTGGTCCGGCCGAGGACGGCGGGCAGCACGCGAGCGCGGCCGAGCGCGAACAGGTACCGCGTCGCGGAGTTGTGCAGGGCCAGCAGCGCGGCGAACAGGCTGACGACCAGCAGCAGCATCATCACGTCGGTGAGGACCGGGCCCAGGTAGGTGCCGCTGATGGAGAACACGAGGTCGCCCGCCGAGAGGTGGTCCCGCGCGGCCTGCCCGGCCTGCTCGACGCCGGTCGCGCTGACGACCGCCCACGTCGTGACCGCGGCGAAGACGCCGATCAGCACGATCGCGGTGTAGGTCGCGCGGGAGATCGTCCGGTGCGGGTCGCGGGCCTCCTCGCTGAACAGGCCGGTCGCCTCGAACCCGACGAAAGCGTTGAAGGCGAACAGGAAGGCGATCCCGGCCGAGCCGGAGAACACCACGCCGGGGTGGAAGGCGTGGACGTCCAGGCCGGTCCGGACGGCGATCGCGACGTCGAGCACGAGCAGGATCGACACCTCGAGCACCAGCGACACCCCGAGCACCTTCGCGCTGACGTCGACCCCGCGCCGCCCGAGCGCGAACACCGCGACGGCCGACACGAGGCTCCACAGCGGCCACGGCGTGTGCCACCCGAAGACCTGCTCGACGACGTTGGCGGTGAAGAACCCGCTCGTGCCGACCGCGCCGGCCACGAAGCAGTTGTAGCCCAGGAGCGCGACGAGCGCCGCGACCAGGCCGAGCGGGCGGCCCAGCCCGCGCGTGACGTAGCCGTAGAACCCGCCCGCGCCGACGACGACCTTGCTCATCTGGGCGTAGCCGACGCCGAAGAGCACCAGGATCACCGCGGCGAGCAGGAACGCGCCGGGCATGCCGCCGCCGTCGCCGAGGGCGATCCCGAGCGAGGCCACGACGATGATGCCGGTGAGCGGGGCGACCGCGGCCAGCACGAGGAACACCACCCCCGGCGTGCCGAGGGCGTCCCGGCGCAGGGCGCCCGCTTCCGATCCGGCCATGGACGTCTCCTCCGCTGTGGCACCGATGCCCCGGCATCGTGCGCCGCGCGGCGGCCGGCGGTCTTGTTCCGCAGTGCAGGACCGTTGTCGCGGGACGCCTAGCTGGGCACCCACAGGGTGACGCGGGTGCCGCGGCCGGGCTGCGAGTCGACCGTGCCGCGGCCGCCGACCTCGGCCAGCCGCGCCATGATGGACTGGGTGATGCCGAAGCCGGGCGGGCGGTCCTGGACGTCGAAGCCCTGGCCCTGGTCCCGCGCGACCACCGCGATCCCGCCGTCGCGTTCCTCCACGCGCAGCACGACCTGCTTGGTCCCGGAGTGCTTCACGGTGTTGCGCAACGCTTCCCGGACCGCCTCGCACATCGCGGTCCGGCGGTCCTGCGACAGCTGGTCGTCGTCGGCGAAGTCCGCGGCGACCAGCTGGGTGCGCAGGCCGTCGCGGGCCATCTCGGTCGCGACGTCGGCGAGCTCGACGGCGAAGCCGCGCGACGAACCGGACTGGACGGGCTCGGTGATCTTCCGGCGCAGCTCGGCCGCCTCGGCCTTGGCGACCGAGCGCAGCTCCTTGAGCCGGGCGACGGCCTGCGCGTCGTCGCCGGGGGCCGAGATCGCCAGCGCTTCGAGGGTCTGCAGGACGCTGTCGTGCATGATGCGCCGGGTCCGGTGGCGCTCGGCCTCGCGCCCGCGGCGCAGCCCGATGTCGAGTGCGAACCGGGTGCCGACGCCGAGCAGGATGAGGATGCCCGCGCCGAGCACGATGGCGACCGCGAGCGCGATCATGCAGCCGACCGACCGGGTCAGGGCGAGCGGGTCGTCCAGCGGGAGGCCGCCGGCCAGGGTGAGCGCCGAGCGGAGCGGGAGGGCCGCGGCGAACAGCCAGAGCGCCGTCGGGATGCCGGAGGTGCCCGCCCACATCGCGACCGCGCCGACCAGCCACGTCCAGGTGACGTCGACGGCGAACGGCTGCACCGCGGCCGGGGCGCTCACCGCGACGGCGAAGTTGAGCGCTACGCCGATCGCCAGGTCCAGCGCGAGGGCGCGGCCGGTGACGCGGCCCCGCAGGCCGCCGGTCCGCAGCACCCACACCACGGCGGCGGTGTTGACGACGACGGCGAACACCGTGGCCGAGAGCACCGGGCCCAGCCCGAGGCTGCCGTTGGCGGCGGTGTACCCGACGAACACCTTGATGAACGTCGCGATCCGGTAGGCCAGCGGCACGACGACCCAGTAGCGCGAGGCCCGCGCGAGCGTCGCGGCGCCGACCGCGGCGAGGTCGGCCCCGTCGGCGTCCGGGTCCGTCGTCTCCACGGGCGTGCCGTTGCGCAGCAGCGTGCGGACGTACGCGCGCGGCGGCGCGCCAAAGCCCGCCTCGGGCATCGATGTCCCCATTCATCCGGCCGTCCGGGCGGCCTGAGCCTGACAGCGCGGCCAGGGCACAGTCAACCGTCCGGCTGACAAGTCTGCCCTGGTGGACCAAAGCCCGCCGTACGAGCGGGCGGCCGGGGCGTGATCAGTAGGTGGACCCCGCGTGGAATGTGGTGTCCTCGCCGGTGTAGGCCAGCCAGCCCGGCGAGCCGGTGGTGGCGAAGCGGTACCAGGCGCCGTTCAGGTCGTGGGCCAGCTGCCGCGGCGCGTGCTCGCCGAGGAGGCCACGCGGCCCGGACAGCACGTCGAGCGCGTCGAAGACGAACGGCAGCTCCAGGCCGTGGCACGCGCCCAGCCGGCCGTCCATCAGCGGGGAGCGCCACTCGAACTCGTAGCGGTAGGTGCGCCCGGCGTGGTTCTCGGCCAGGTCCCGCACCGAGTCGCGGAAGACCAGGTCGGTCAGCGCGTCGACGAGCACCTCGCCCGCCACGCGGTCGCCGCCGAGGCCGTAGCGCTGCAGGACACCGGCCGGGTCGGGGTGCGACACGGCCAGCGACGCGACGGCCTGGTCGTCGGTGACGGCTTCGAGCACGCCGGTCGGCACCAGGTAGAGCCGCATCTCCTCGCGGCAGCTGCCGACGATCAGGTCGACGCCGGCCCCCGCGCCCGCCTTGATCGCCTTGCCCGGGTGCTGCGGCAGCACGTCGTCGCCGACCATCGGCAGGAACGGGCTGATCCCGTAGCCGCGGTCGTAGCCCAGCGCGTCGCGCAGGTCGGGCGCGCCGCCCGGGCGCAGCACCGCGTCCTGGGCGTCGAGCAGCTGCTCGGTCGACACCTTGCGGAACGCCTCGGCGGTCGCCTCGACGCGCAGCTCGTCGGCGACGACGCGGGCGAGCCGCCGCGCCTCGACGACGCCGCGCACCATGTCGGGGTGTCCACTTTGGACGATGGCCCGGCGGAACAGCCCGGTCGCGAGCGGCGAGGCGAGCAGGCACGCGACGCTCACCGCGCCGGCGGACTCGCCGGCCAGGGTGACGTTGTCGGGGTCGCCGCCGAACGCCGCGATGTTCTCCCGCACCCACCGCAGTGCCGCCAGCTGGTCGCGCAGGCCCAGGTTCGTCACGCCGCCGTCCAGCGGCAGGAACCCGTCGACGCCGAGCCGGTACTGCACGGTCACCAGGACCGCCCCGGCCCGCGCGAACGCCGTGCCGTCGTAGACCGAGGCCGAGCCGGTGCCGCCGATGAACGCGCCGCCGTGCACGAACACGAGCACCGGCAGCCCGGCCGCGCCCGGGTCCGGCGTCCAGACGTCGACCGTCAGGTACTCCGGTCCCGGCCGCCAGCCGGGGCCGACGACCGGGCCGAGGTCGATGCCCGGGAAGTCGCGGTGGCGCTGCGGGGCGGTCGGCCCCGGTCTGCGCGCGTCGCGGACGTCCTCCCACGGCGGCGCCGGCACGGCCTCGGCGAACCGCAGCTCGCCCTCGGGCGCGGCGGCGTACGGGACGCCGCGGAACCGGGCGACGCCGGCGGCGGTGAGCTCCCCGCGGACCGCGCCGGACGTGGTGGGGACGACGGGCTCGGTCATGCGGGGGTCCCTTCGTGGAAAACCTTGCCGGGGTTGAGGATCTGGTGCGGGTCCAGTGCCCGTTTGACCGCGCGGTGCAGCCCGAGCACCGCCGGGCCGAGCTCGCGGGCCAGGCCGGGTTGCTTGAGCAGGCCGACGCCGTGCTCCCCGGTGACCGTGCCGCCGAGGTCGAGCGCGTCGGCGATGATGTCGTCGAACGCGGCCTGGGCGTTCTTGCGCGCGGTCTCGTCGCCGGGCGGGGTCACCAGCAGCGGGTGCAGGTTGCCGTCGCCGATGTGCGCGATGTTGGCGATCACGACGTCGTGGTGCAGCGCGGCCCGGTCGATCCGCGCGAGCATCTCGGGCACGGCCCGCGTCGGCACGCAGACGTCCTCGGTGAGCACCGGCCCGAGCCGTTCCAGCGCCGGGTAGGCCAGGCGCCGGGCGTCGAACAGCGCGTCCGCCTCGGCCTGGTCGGTCGACTGGGCGGCCCACGTCGCGCCCGCTTGTTCGAAGCATTCGAGCAGCACGGCGGCTTCGTGCTCGCCCTGCGCGCCGGGTGCGTCGGTGCGCCCGAGCAGCACGACGTTCGCATCCGTGCTCAGGCCCATGTTCTTCCACGCGTCGACCGCGGCGAGGCAGTGCCGGTCGACGAGTTCGAGCGCCGAGGGCAGCACGCCGCGGGCCGCGACCGCCGCGGCGGCCTCCCCGGCCGCGACCGTCGTGTCGAAGTAGCCGGCCACCGTGCGCTCGGCGGCCCGCGCCGGACGCAGCCGCACGGTGATCTCGGTGATGACGCCCAAGGTGCCCTCGGAGCCGACCATCAGCCCGGTCAGGTCGTAGCCCGCCACGCCCTTCGCGGTGCGGCGGCCGAGCCGGACGAGCTCACCGGTGCCGGTGACGACCTGCATCGCCAGGACGTAGTCGCGGGTGACGCCGTACTTCACGCAGCAGACGCCGCCGGCGTTGGTCGCCACGTTGCCGCCGATCGTCGACCACGGCGAGCTCGCCGGGTCCGGCGGGTACCAGAGCCCGCGCTCGGCGCAGGCCGCGCGCAGGTCGTCGTTGACCACGCCGGGCTCGACGACCGCGAGCCGTTCCTGCTCGTCGATCTCCTTGATCGCGCGCAGCCGGTCGGTTACCAGCACCACACAGCCTTCGACGGCGTTCGCGCCACCGGAGAGCCCGGTGCCGGCGCCGCGGGTGACCAGCGGCGCGCCGTGCCGGATGCACTGGCGCACCACGGTCTGGACCTCTTCGGCGGTGTGCGGCCGGACCACGACGACGGGCAGCGCGCAGGGCGCCCATTCGGCCTCGTCGTGGGCGAAGCCGCGCAGCACGTCCGGGTCGCGGACCAGGCGGTCGGCCGGCAGGGCGGCGGCCAGGTCGTCGATCAGCATTCTCGGGGGACTCCTCGGTGTCGCCCGTCAGCCTAGGACTGTGGAGGGGCCGCGTCATGGGCGAATCGGCCCGTGATCGTCGCGGAAGGGTAACGGCGGGCCCGGGTGTCCCGGGGAGGTGAGTCCCCATGCGCAACTCGGCAGATGGACGTGACTTTCCGGCACCGCTCGGTGACACCACGCGAGGTCGCCGGACCGGCGCCCGGCCGTAATGTGTCCTTTGTGGACACACTCGTCGCCGCACCGCGGAAACGACGGCGGCCGCTCCCGGATGACGTCGAGCGTGTCATCGGGGAGCGGCCGCCGGGATCGCTACTTGGACTGAGCCTCCGCCAGCAGGTCCTCGATCGTGATCGGGATGTGGCGGACCCGGACGCCGGTGGCGTTGTACACGGCGTTGGCGACGGCGGCGGCCATCCCGACCGTGCCGATCTCGCCGAGCCCCTTGGCGCCCACGGCGTTGTGCAGCGTGTCCGGGTACTCGACGAAGTGGACGTCGACCTCCGGGATGTCCGCGTTCACCGGGAGCAGGTAGCTCGCGAAGTCGCCGTTGGCGAGCCGGCCGTTCGCCTCGACCTCCAGGCCCTCGTGCAGCGCGGCCGACACACCCCAGATCATCCCGCCCATGAGCTGGCTGCGGGCCGCCCGCGCGTTGATGATCCGGCCCGTGTCGAAGACGCCGAGCATCCGCGACACCCGCACCTCGCGCGTCCACTTGTGCACGCGGACCTCGCAGAACTGCGCGCCGAAGGAGCTGAAGGAGTGCTTCGTCAGCTCCTCGCCGGGAGCCGACGAGCCCGTCACCTCGAGGGAAGTCCGGCCGACGGCGCGCAGCAGCTCGCCGAACGTCATCGACTTGCCGTCGGCCAGCACGCGGCCGTCGGCGTAGGTGACCTCGGCGCCCGCGAACGGCGCGCCCGGGTCGGCCGCCAGCGCCACCAGCTCGTCGATGGCCTTGGCCGCGGCGATCATGATGGCCGTGCCGACGCTCGCCGTCGCGGTCGAGCCGCCGGACAGCCCGCCCGGCGGCAGCGACGAGTCACCGAGCTTGGGCACGATCTTCTCCGGCGCGATGTCCAGCGATTCGCCGCCCACCAGGGAAAGCACGGTCAGCAGGCCGGTGCCGGGGTCCGCGCCGCTCGTCGCGACGACGGCGGTGTCGTCGGCCTGCAGGGTGATCCCGACGGTCGTCGGGAAGCGCAGGGCCGGGAACATCGCGGTGGCCGTGCCGAGGCCGACCTCCCAGTCGCCGTCGGTGTGCCCGTGCGGCTTGCGGTGCTCCCAGCCGAACCGCTGTGCGCCGATCTGGAAGCACTCGTCGAGGTGCTTGCTCGACCACTGCAGGTCGTGCCCGGGCGGCGCGGTCGAGTTGTTGCGCATGCGCAGCTCGATCGGGTCCATCGCCAGCGCGACGGCCAGCTCGTCGATCGCGCTCTCCAGCGCGAACGACCCGGGTGCCTCGCCGGGGGCCCGCATGAACGTCGTCGGCGGGATGTTCAGCGGCACCACCTTCTGGCTGATGTGCAGGTTGCGGGTGGCGTACCACTCGCGGGACGTGCCGTGCGACGTCGGCTCGACGAACGCGCGGTGGATGTCGGTGCTGCACCAGGAGTCGTGGCGCAGGGCGACGAGCGTGCCGTCGCGTTCGGCGCCGAGCGTCATCTTCTGGACCGTCGCCGCGCGGCCCGCGGTCGCGGTGAACACCTGCTCGCGGGTGAGCGCGGCCTTCACCGGCCGGTCGAGCGCCCGGGCCGCGGCGGCGGCCAGGAACGCCGGCGCCGAGGTGCGGCCCTTGCCGCCGAACGCGCCGCCGACGTACGGGTTCAGCGCGTGCACGGCCGCGGCGTCCAGCTGCAGCGCGCTCGCCAGTTCCTGGGCCTGCAGGTGCGCGCCCTGGTTTCCGCTGTAGACGGTCAGCTCGCCGTCGTCCCAGACCGCGACGGCCGAGTGCGGCTCCATCGCGGCGTGGTTCTGGGTCGCCGTGTGGTAGGTCGCTTCGACGATCACCGGGCTCCCCGCCAGCGCGTCGTCGAAGGATTCGACGCCGTCGTCGAGGACCTCGAACGTCGACGGGGTGCCGTCCCGGCCCGGCGGGGCGTCCTCCGCCGCGGCGAGGCCGTCTTCCAGTGACGTCAGCGCCGGCTTGGCGCGGTAGGTGACCTCGACGAGCATCGCCGCGTCGCGGGCCTGCTCGAAGGTCTCCGCCACGACGAAGCCGATCGCCTGGCCGTAGTAGGCGACTTCCTTGGTCTGCATGGGCACCCACGTCTCACCGAACAGCGGCGAGACCGGGGTGCGCAGCTCCAGCGGGTCGAACGGGGAGTACACGCCGAGCACGCCGGGCGCGCTCTTCGCCGCCGTGACGTCCATGGCTTCGAGCTCGGCGTGCGCGACCGTGCTGAGCACGACGTAGCCGTAGACCATGCCGGGGACGTTGTGGTCGGCGCCGTACTTGGCCCGGCCGGTGACCTTCACCGGCGCGTCGAGACGGGCGGCGGTCATCGGGCGGTCCCCTCGGTCAGCTCGAGCAGGGCGCGGATCAGGGTCCGCTTCAGCAGCGGCACCTTGAAAGCGTTTTCGGACAGCGGCCGGGCCCCGTCGGCCGCACCGGAGACGGCGGCCTCGAAGGTGGCCCGCGTGGCGGGCTCGCCGCGCAGGGCGTCCTCGACGGCGGGCAGCCGCCACGGCACCGTGCCGACGCCACCCGCGGCGATCCGGGCGTCGGCGATGACGCCGTCCCGGACGTCCAGCGCGACCGCGGCGGAGCACAGCGCGAACTCGTAGGACTGCCGGTCGCGCACCTTGACGTAGGTGGAGTTCGCCGCCCAGGCCAGCTCGGGGACGACGACCTCGGTGATCAGCTCGCCGGTGCGCAGGTCGTTCTCCACCTCGGGCGTGTCGCCCGGCAGCCGGTAGAACTCGGCCAGCTTCACCGTGCGGGTGCCGTCCGGGCCGGCCAGCCGCAGCTCGGCGTCGAGCGCGACCAGCGCGACGGCGACGTCACTCGCGTGCGTCGCCGCGCAGGAATCACTGCTGCCGAGGATCGCGTGCATCCGGTTGGCGCCTTCGAGCGCCGGGCAGCCGCTGCCGGGCACGCGCTTGTTGCACGGCGTGGCGACGTCGCGGAAGTACGAGCAGCGCGTGCGCTGCAGCAGGTTCCCGCCGATGCTGGCCATGTTCCGGAGCTGCTGCGACGCGCTCAGCAGCAGCGCGCGGGAGATCGCCGGGTACACCCCGGGGTGCGCGGCGATGTCGCTCATCCGCTCGAGCGCGCCGAAGCGCAGCCCGTCGGTGGTGTCGATGCCGCGCAGCGGGACGTCGTTGATGTCGAGGACGTGGCGCGGGGTGAGGACGTTCAGCTTCATCAGGTCGACGAGCGTCGTGCCGCCGGCGAGGAACGTGCCGGGCGTGGCGAGGGCGTCGTCGAGGGTGGTCGGCGCGGTCAGCTCAAAGGGACGCATCGACCCGCCTCGCCTGCTGGACCGCCGCGACGATGTTCGGGTAGGCCGCGCACCGGCAGAGGTTGCCGGACATGAACTCGCGCACGTCGGTGACGTCCTGCTCGACGGCCGCGACCGCCGACATGATCTGGCCGGAGGTGCAGAACCCGCACTGCAGCGCGTCCTGGTCCACGAAGGCCCGCTGCACCGGGTGCAGGTCGTCCCCTGTGGACAGTCCTTCGACGGTGGTCACCGGCTGCTTCACGGTGGCGGCGAGGGTGAGGCACGAGAGGACGGGCCGGCCGCCGACGTGCACGGTGCAGGCGCCGCACTGGCCCCGGTCGCAGCCCTTCTTCGGGCCGGTGACGTCGAGGCGCTCGCGCAGCGCGTCGAGCAGGGTCACGCCGGGATCGACGTCCAGGTGCTCGGTACTGCCATTGACTTCGAGTGAGATGTCCACTGGTCTCTTTCCGCGGATCGTCCGGGTGGGGAGCTGGCGGCGTGGTGGGAGCGTGGTGTACCGGATACTCATCCGCTTCACCTTTTCGCGAGGTTAGCGGATTACAATCCGCTTCGCAACGAGCCCGAAAGCTGGAGTTGCTCCAGGTCAGGGCCGCACTGCACTACATTCAGCGTAGACGGACGACCACCGGGAGGGACGATGACGGGATCGGTCAGCCCCCGGCGCGCGGACACCCGGCGCAACCACGAACGCATCCTCGTCGCGGCCGCCGAGTCCCTCGCCGCCACGGGCGACGTCTCGTTCAACGCGATCGCGAAGCGCGCCGAAGTCGGTGTCGGCACGGTGTACCGGCACTTCCCGACGCCGGAGGCGCTGATCCTGGCGGTCTACGAGCGTGAGGTGCGGCACCTCGTCGACGTCGTGCCGGTGCTGCTGGACAAGTACGCGCCGCACGAGGCGTTCCGCGTCTGGGCGACCGACCACCTGGCGCACTACATGATGACCAAGCGCGGCCTGGCGGACGCCCTGCGCACCGCGACGGCGTCCCGCGGCGAGCTGCCGGCGAGCGCGTACGAGTCGATGGTCGGCGCGGTCACGACGTTGCTGAAGGCGAACACCGAGGCGGGCGCGGTCCGCGCGGACCTGGACCCGGTGACCGTGCTGCGCGGCCTCGGCGGCCTGCTCTACCTCGACCCGAACGGGGAGTGGCGGCGGCACGCGGCGGACCTGGCGGATCTGCTGTGGCGGGGAATGGCCGCGCCCGGCGACGGACGCCGCTGCTGAATCCCAGCGGTATTTCCGACGCGGTGAGCTGCGGAATGACAACGGCTGTCCGGTTCGCGTTTCCGGGAAATCGGCCGGTCCGGTGCGAAGGATATCCACCGGCGGCGAGTGAGCAGTGTCCTCGCCGCCGGTGGATCGGCCTTCGTGATCGCTCCCCAGGGATCGGCCGGCACGGCACTACTTCTTCGCGGCGGCGACCTTCTTGCGCGGCGCCCGCTTGCGCGCCGGCGCCGGGGCGGCGGCCTGCAGCTGCGCCTCGTCGTAGGCGTTGACGATCTCCGAGGACAGGCGGCCCCGCTCGGAGACGTCGTAGCCGTTCTCGCTGGCCCAGGCGCGGATCGCGCGCGAGCGCTCGCGGTCGGCCGAGCTCGCCGCCGTCGACTGGCCGGTCGCGACGCGCACCTTGCGGCCACCCGTCTTGCGGCCCGCCGCGATGAACCGGGAGAGCTCCTCGCGCAGCGCGGCGGCGTTCTCGTCGGAAAGGTCGATCTCGTAGCTGACGCCGTCGAGGCCGAACGGAACGGTGTGACTGGCCGGGCTGCCGTCGATGTCGTCCAGCATTTCGACGAGGACCTTCTGGGCCATGGGGCTGCTCCTTGAACGTTGGTGTCCGTAGTGCGACTGTGACCGAACGCACGATAAATGCCCGATCCACTGTGGAGCGTAGCAGTCGACATACCGACGCGTACGTTGTCGATCGAATGAGCTAATCAAGTGTCGATATAATTCGCTCTTTGTCTCCGTTCCGGCCGCACTTTGCCGGGAAGCGGGTGGCCCGGCCCCGGGGAAACGACGAGGACGACCGGAGGACGTCGTTTCGGTCCGTCGAACTCGAAGCGGGCCTCGGCCGGTTGCCGCGGCCGAGCGAGTGCTCACAATCCTTTGTGGACCACCGGGCCGTCGTGGTCCGGAATCGGCGGCGCCGGGCGGGTGAGCAGCCGGCGCCGGGGATTTCCGCTGATGTCACCGCGGTGAACGGAGGGTGAACCTCCCAACCCGGCGCGTAGCACCGGCCTGCGCAAGGGCCCGGCGACACGCCACTGTGAGCTGTTGCGCCGAACGGGCGACACCGCCGCGGGCCCTGGAGTGCGGTACGGTCGGTCGGCAGCGGTTCAACCGGCAGCCGTCGCACCCCGAGACCCACGACCCCGTCAGGGGCCGGTGTGGGACTGGACTGGTGCACGAGCGGTTTGTCCTCACGGTTCCCCCAGGAGGCTTCGCCTATGACCACGATTCCGCTGCCCCGGCCCAGAGACCTCGCAGGTCACGCGGCCATCGCGAGCTTCGACGTGCTCACCACCGCCGACGCCGCCGTGCTCTCGGTCACCGGCGAGCTCGACATCAGCGTCATCGATCGTTTCACCGCGCTCATCGAGCGGGAGCTCGCTTTCCGGCCGCGCGCCCTGGTCGTCGACGCCTCGGCCGTGACGTTCTGCGCCGCCCGGGCGCTGACCGTCCTGCTCAACTCCGCCGCCGACGCGCACGCCGCCGGCGTGCCCTTCGCCGTCGTCACCCGCAGCCGCGCGGTGCTTCGCCCCCTGAGCGTGCTCGGGCTGGAGCGCGTCCTGCCGCTGCACGCGGACCTCTCCGAGGCCCTGGCCTGGCTGACGCTCCTGCCGGGCCTCACGACCGGCTAACTCGGGGCCCACCCGCGGGTTCGGCTCGCTAGCTCGCCCGCGGGCAGGGCTCTTCCGACTCCGCGCAGCGCAGGCGGCCCCACACGAGCTTGCCGTCGTCGTGGTGGCTCACGCCCCACGCGAGGCACAGCCGGTCGACGACCCGCAGGCCGCGCCCGCCGTCCCGGCCGGGGACCCGCAGCCGCGGTTCCCCGGTGCCGACGTCGGCGACGGCGACGGTCACCTCGCACGGCCCGCAGGTGCAGCGCAGCCGCAGCTCGACCGGCCCGCCCGCGTGCAGGTAGGCGTTGTCCAGCAGTTCTCCGACGATCAACAGCGCGTCCAGCCGATGCGGGTCCCCGAGCGCGCTCATCCGCGACTCGGCCCACATCCGGGCATCGGCGAGACCGGACGGGTCGGTGCCGGCCACGTCCAGGGTCTGCCAGCCTGGCTGGTCCGCCGTGGTCCAGTTCACAGGCACGATGTGACTCCTCCCGAGGGCGCGCACCCGAGGGTGCGACGTCCTCTACCGGGGAGGGTTACCCGGACCGGCGCCGGTTACCCGCGAATCGGCACATCGGGTTCCACCGGGGTGACGGCCGACGGGCGGGTCCGCGGGCCGAACACCGCCAGGACCACCACGCCGACCAGCCAGGTGCCGGCGATGAAGAGGAACACGCTCCGATAGCCGCTGCCGGTGTAGAGCGCGGCCACGATCAGGGGACCCGCCGCGTTCGACAGCCGCCCGAGCCCGTAGGAGACACCGGTGCCCAGCGACCGGCTCCGCGTGTCGAACAGCTCGGGGGAGTAGGCGTAGCCGAGGGCGGTGTAGCCGCGTTCGAACAGGTTCACCAGGAACCCGAAGACCACGATCAGGACCGGGTTGAAGGTCAGCCCGTAGAGCAGGCCGCACAACGCGATGACCGCGCCGAAGGCGACCAGGCACCACTTGCGTTCGAACCGGTCGGTGACCAGGGCGGCCAGGTACGACCCGAGCGGCGCGCCGACGGTCGTCAGCGCCACGTAGAAGACCGACTTCTCGACGCTGAAGCCCTCCTGGGCCAGCAGCGTGGGCGCCCAGCTCGAGTAGCCGAAGAAGCCGATCGTCTGCGTCACCCACACGACGGTCAGCAGCAAGGTGGGGTACAGGTACTTCTTCTGCAGCAGCAAGCGCAGTGGCGCCTTCGTCACCGGAGCTTCTTCGACGGGCGGTTCGGGCTCGGGCAACGGCCCCCTCTCCGCCGCGACCTGGTCTTCGATCTCCCGCAGGATCCGGTCCGCCTCGGCGTGGTCGCCGCGGCTCTCGTGCCAGCGCGGTGACTCCTTCAGCCGCCGGGTGAAGAAGACGAGCAGCACGCCGAGCGCGCCCCACAGGTAGACCAGCCGCCACGACCAGTCGTTGATCGGCACCACCGCGCTGGCGATGAGGTTGGTGACGGGGGTGCCGCAGATGCCGATCACGATCGCGTAGGCCTGGTACTTGCCGCGGCTGGTGGCCGGGTAGAGCTCGTTGACGTAGATGACCGCGACGACGGTCATCGCCGAAAGCCCGGCCGAGGTCAGGACGCGGAACACGCCGAGGGAAACGACGTCCCACGAGAAGACGGCCGCGAACGAGAAGACCCCGAACCACAAGGTCGTCCACAGCAACGCGCGTTTGCGGCCCCAGCGGTCGGCGAGGCCACTGGCGATGACCGCGCCGAAGAACATCCCGACGAACGACAGCGAAGTGACGTAGGCGACCTGGTCGACCGTCACGCCCCACAGCTTGATCAGCTTGGGCGCGGTGGTGGCGAAGCTGTTGATGTCCGCGAACTCGAAGAAGTAGGCGAACGAGACGGCGAGCAGGGTGATCTTGTGGAACCGGGAGATCGGCAGGCGGTTCAGCCGGTTCAGGGAGTTGGCTTGCTGCATGGGAGTTCCTGTCGCTCAGGCGTCAGTCATTGCCGGGCCAGTACAGGTGCGCCGGGTTGGTCACGAGGAGCTTCCGCTGCTGTTCGGCGGTGACCGCCACGTGCGGCACGTAGTCGACCAGCAGGCCGTCGTCCGGCATGTGGCCCAGGAGGTTGGGGTGCGGCCAGTCGCTGCCCCACAGCACGCGGTCGGGGAACTCCGCCACGACGCGCCGGCCGAACGGGACGACGTCGCGGTAGGCGTGCTGCTCGCCGCCGAGGGCGGGCGGGCCGGTCACGGTCAGGCGCTCGGGGCAGCTGACCTTCACCCAGACGTCGTTGCGCTCGACGAACCGCAGGAAGCGGCCGAACTCCCGCCCGCCCACCGGCTGCGTGACGTCCGGCCGGCCGAGGTGGTCCACGACGAGCGGGGTGGGCAGCGCGCCGAAGAACCCCTCCAGCTCGGGCAGGTCGACGCTCTCGAAGTAGAGGACGACGTGCCAGCCGAGCGGGGCGATCTTCCGCGCGATGGTGCTCAATGCTTCGTGCGGGGCGGCGTCGACCAGGCGCTTCACGAAGTTGAAGCGCACGCCGCGCACCCCCGCGGCGTCCAGTTCGCGCAGCTCGCGGTCGCCGACGTCCGGCCGGACGGTCGCGATCCCGCGCGCCCGGCCGCCCGCCGCGCGGACGGCGTCGACCATGGCGGAGTTGTCCGCGCCGTGACAGGTGGCCTGGACGATCACGCTGCGCGTGACGCCGAGGTGGTCGCGCAGGGCGAAGAGGTCGTCCTTGCCGCCGTCGCACGGGGTGTACTTGCGTTCCGGCGCGAAGGGGAACTCGGCCTGCGGGCCGAAGACGTGGCAGTGCGCGTCGACGGTGCCGGGCGGCAGCCGGAACTCCGGCGTCGACGGGTGGGCGTACCAGTCGAGCCAGCCGGGGGTTTTCGGTTCGGTCATGGGACTTCCTCACCGGCCTTGACGCGTCAGCAGGGCGTCGAGGCGGGGGTAGACGGCGCGGGCGTTGTGCTCCCGGATCGCGGACAGGTCCTTTTCGGACAGTTTCGCGGCTTCGACGTAGCGCCGGGTGTCGTCGAAGTGGTGGCCGGTGTCCGGGTCGACGTCGCGGACGGCGCCGATCATCTCCGAGGCGAACAGGATGTTCTTCGCCGGGATGACGTCGAACAGCAGGTCCGAGCCGGGCTGGTGGTAGACGCAGGTGTCGAAGAAGACGTTGCCCAGCAGGTGTTCTTCGAGTGGCGGCTTGCCCAGGGCCAGCGCCAGGCCGCGGAACCGGCCCCAGTGGTAGGGCACCGCGCCGCCGCCGTGCGGGATGATCAGCCGCAGCGTGGGGAAGTCCGCGAACAGGTCACCCTGGAGCAGCTGCATGAACGCGGTGGTGTCGGCGTTGAGGTAGTGCGCGCCGGTGGTGTGGAAGGCCGGGTTCACGCTCGTGCTGACGTGGACCATCGCCGGGACGTCGTACTCGACCATCTTTTCGTAGACGGGGTACCACGACCGGTCGGTGAGCGGCGGCGCCGTCCAGTGGCCGCCGGAGGGATCGGGGTTGAGGTTCAGCGCGACGGCGCCGTACTCCTCGACGCACCGCGTCAGCTCCGGGATGCAGGTGGCCGGGTCGGCGCCGGGGGACTGCGGGAGCATCGCGGCCGGCGCGAACCGCCCGGGGTAGAGCGTGCTGACGCGGTAGCAGAGCTCGTTGCAGAGCGCCGCCCACGCCGACGACGTCGCGAAGTCCCCGACGTGGTGGGCCATGAAGGACGCGCGGGGCGAGAAGATCGTCAGGCCGATGCCGCGTTCGTCCATCAGCCGCAGCTGGTTCGGCTCGATCGTCGCCCGCAGGTCGTCGTCGCTGATCCGCAGGTCGGCGCCGGCCGGCGCGGGCCCGCCGGACAGAGCGGCGACCTGCCGCTCGCGCCAGGCGGCCAGCGCCGCCGGCGCGGTGGTGTAGTGCCCGTGGCAGTCGATGAGCATGACTCGCACCCTAATCGTCGATGAAATTGTTGACAATATCTACGACGAAAAGTTCCCCCGCGCCTGCCGCTGCTCAGTTGTCCACATCCCCCGAAATCCCTCCACAACCTCGCATCTTTCGTAACGAAAGTGGCGTTTGGGGGGTGGGCGGTGACTGGGCTCTGGTGACTGGGGAGGGTGGTTCAGGGGAGGTCGAGCAGGGGGGCGGCCATGCGGTCGACGTACGCGCCGAGGGCCTCGCGGTCGGCCGCGGTCAGGGCCTTCGTGCCCACTTTGCCGCGCAGCACGGCGATCCCGGTGATCACCGCGGCCAGCAGTTCCGCGCGCAGCTCGCGGTCCGGGCCGCTCAGGCGCGGGGCCAGCTGCTCGTCGAAGGCGCGCTCGATCCGTTCGCGCACGACGGCCCGGATCATGTCGTCGTTCGCCGCCGTTACCAGGCCCGAGAGGTGGCTCGGGTGCTCCGCGCCGACGTCGAGGGCGCGCTCCAGCAAGGCGCGCGGGAGGTCTTTCAGGGGGACGTCCGCCGCCATGGTGTCGGCCGCGTCCAGGCCGCGGCCCGCCGCCTCGGCGAACAGCTTCTCCTTCGATCCGAAGTAGCGGTAGACCAGCGCCTGGTTCACCCCGGCCAGCGCCGCGACGTCGCGGGTGCTGGTGCCCTCGACGCCGTGTTCGCCCAGCAGGGTCCGGGCCGCGGCCAGCAGCGCTTCCCGGGTCGCCGCCGCGTCCCGGCGGCGGGCACGAGGTGTCGCCGTGTCCATCGCCGGCCTCCGTTTCGTCGGTCTCCGCAGTGTAGACCAGCGCAAACGCGCTGTGAGCGTGATCACCGGGCGGTTAAGTAGTCACTCGTTGACTTAGCTTCCGGCACCTGGCTACCGTGGAAGTCGTCAGTTGACTACAAAGTCATCTCATGGAGGTTCCTCGTGTCCGACACCCTCACCGCCCCGGCACCCGCGCGGCCCGGCCGGCGCGCGGAGTCGCATCCGACGGCGGTGCTGCTGGTGCTGGCGCTGTCGACGTTCGCGATCGTCGTCATGCAGAGCATGGTCATGCCGATCCTGTCCGGCCTCGCTCAGTCGCTGAACGTCTCGCTGGCCGACGTCTCGTGGGTCGTGACGGTCAACATGCTGTCCGCGGCGGTGTTCACGCCGCTGCTCGGTTCGCTCGGCGACAAGCTGGGCCGCAAGCGCGTCCTCATGGCGACGCTCGCGCTGACCACCCTCGGCTCGGTGCTGGTGGCCGTCTCGACGTCGATGGGCGTCGTGCTGGCCGGCCGCGCCCTGCAGGGCATGGGCTTCGCGGCGATGCCGCTCGCGATCGGGATCGTCCGGTCGATCTTCCCGCCGGAACGCGTGCCCTCGAGCATCGCGCTGCTGAGCGCGCTCACCGGCATCGGCGCGGGCGCGGGCCTGCTCGTGTCCGGGCTGCTGGTGCAGGCGGGCGTGTCGGCGCAGGGCATGTTCTGGATCTCGGCGGCGGTCACCGCCCTCGGCCTGCTCGGCACCGCCGCGCTGATCCGGCTGCCGGAGACGGCCGGCAAGTTCTACGTCGACGTCTTCGGCCTGCTGACGCTCGCCGGCGGCCTGGTCTGCCTGGTGCTCGGCATCAACCGCGGCCCGGCGTGGGGCTGGGGCTCGGCCACCGTGCTCGGCCTGTTCGCCGGTGCCGTCGTGCTGCTGGTCGCGTGGGTGGTCGTCGAGCGGCGCGTGCGCGAACCGCTGGTGGACATCGCGATGATGCGCACGCCGGTCGTGCTGGGCACCAACATCGCCACCTTCCTCACCGGCGCCGGCATGTACGGCGCGTTCATCCTGGTGATCCAGTTCGTGCAGACCCCGGGGCGGTTCGGTTACGGCTTCGGGTCCGACGCGCTCGGCGCGGGCCTGACGCTGCTGCCGATGACCGCGGGAACCCTGCTCGCCGCCGGCGCGGTGTCGGTGCTGATCCGCCGCGTCGGCCCGAAGTGGCCGATGGTGATCGGCACGGTCGTCGCGACCGCGACGTTCGCCTTCCTGATCGCCTTCCACACCGAGCACTGGCACTTCTACGTCGCGACCGGCCTGCTCGGCCTCGGGCTGGGGCTGGCGTTCGGCGCGATCCCGACGTTGCTCAACAGCGGCGTCACCCCCGCGCAGACGAGCGTCGCCAACAGCGTCAACCAGACGCTGCGCTCGATCGGCGGCTCCATCGGCACGGCGGTGGCGTCGGCGATCCTGGCCGCGACCCTGCTGCCGGGCCTCTCCCTGCCCACGGTCGGCGCGTACACCACCGCGTTCACCGTGTCCGGCGCGATCTGCGTCCTCGCGGTCGTCGCCGCTGTGTTCGTCCCGTACCGGCACCGTGCCGTCAACACCGCCGAGGAGTCGTCATGACGAGGGCCTATCCCTTCAGCGAGCCGGAAAAGCTCGACATCGAGCCGCTGTTCGAGCAGCTGCGCACCGAAGAACCGCTGAGCCGCGTCACCATGCCCTACGGCGAACCGGCCTGGCTGGCGACGCGCTACGAGGACGTCAAGGTGGTCCTCGGCGACCCGCGCTTCAGCCGCGCGGCGGCGACCGGGCGCGACGAGCCGCGGCTGCGCCCGCACCTGCCGCCGCCGGGCAACATCCTCAGCCTCGACCCGCCGGACCACAGCCGGCTGCGGCGCCTGGTGATGAAGGCGTTCACCATGCGCCGGATCGACGCGCTGCGGGCGCGGGCGCAGGAGATCGCCGACGGGCTCGTCGACACGATGCTGGCCCAGGGCCCGCCCGCCGATCTGGTGGAGGCCTTCGCGCTGCCGTTCCCGGTGACGGTGATCTGCGAGCTGCTGGGCGTCCCGTTCGAGGACCGCGGCGACTTCCGCGTCTGGTCGGACGCGTTCCTCTCGACGACGAAGTTCACGCCGGACGAAGTCCTCGACGCGATGACGAAGATGAACGAATACATGGCGGGCCTGATCGCCCAGCGCCGGGAGACGCCGCACGACGACCTGCTCGGCGCGCTGGTCGTGGCCCGCGACGAAGACGACCGGCTCTCGGAGGAGGAGCTGCTGTCGCTGGCGCAGACACTGCTGGTGGCCGGCCACGAGACGACCGCGTCCCAGATCCCGAACTTCGTGTACGCGCTGCTCACGCACCCGGGCCAGCTGGCGCTGCTGCGCGCGGACCTGAGCCTGGTGCCCAAGGCGGTGGAGGAGCTGATGCGGTTCGTCCCGCTCGGCACCGGCGCGGGCATCGCGCGCTACGCGACGGAGGACGTCGAACTGGGCGGTGTGACCGTCCGGGCCGGGGAGCCGGTGCTGCCCGCGCTGGCGTCGGCCAACCGCGACGGCTCGGTGTACTCGGACCCGGAGGTGCTGGACCTGCTGCGCGGGGAGGCGACGCACATCGGCTTCGGCCACGGCGCCCACCACTGCCTGGGCGCGCCGCTGGCCCGGATGGAACTGCAGGTGGCGCTGGACACGCTCCTGCGGCGGCTGCCGGAGCTGCGGCTGGCCGACGGCGAGGCCGGCATCGGCTGGAAGCTGGGCCTCTCGACGCGCGGGCCGCTGCAGCTGCCGCTGACCTGGGGCTGAGCGACCCGGTCCCGCACCCGGCGCGCGCCGGGTGCGGGACGGGATCAGCGCACCCGCGTGAGCGGAATGCGTTGGAACACAATGGTTTCGTTCGGACCGGCCGTGCCGGTCTCGTAGAGCAGCCCGGCGGTGAGCGGGTCGGCCTGCACGAGGTCGGAGTACGCGGCGGGCCCGGTGGTCAGCGTCCGGCCCGGGGTCCAGGTGCGTCCGCGGTCGGTGCTCAGCCGCAGCTGCATCACCGCGCGCGTCGCGGAGTCGGCCGGGCCGGAGTACACCAGGAGCCACGGGATCGTCGTCTACAGCACGCTGCCCTCGACCTTCGTCCCGGACAGCGACGGCTGCGCCCGGTACGGCCGGACGAGCGTCTTCCCGCCGTCCACGCTGTAGCCGTCGACCCGGTGCTCGGCCGCGGAACCCTGGTTGCGGCTGGAGAAGTAGAGCGTGCCGTCGGGCAGCTCGGTCGCCGACGTCTCGTTCGCGGCGACGACGCCGCCGGTGCGGTCGTCGGTGAAGCCGATGTGCCAGGTGCGGCCGTCGTCGTCGCTGTAGAGGTCGTGGCCGCCGTAGTACTTCGCCTCGGTGCCGACGTCGGTGGAGCCGGCCGGCGGCGAGGTGGAATGGTTGGCGGGCACGACGATCCGGCCCGCGTGCGGGCCGTGCCGCAGGAGCGTGGCGTGCCCGGGACCGGTGGCGTACCACCGCCGGCCGGGCCGTTTCGTGTCCGCGGTGATGTCGCGTGCGGCGCTCCAGGTGCGGCCGTCGTCGCCGCTGCGCTGGACGAACACCCGGCGGGTGTCCTACTCGGACGCCGCGCCGGTCATGATCTGCTTCTCCGAAACGAGTCCGTTGTGGACGGTCAGGAGGACGAGGTCGCCGTCGCGGGCCAGTACCGGCGTCGGGTGGCCCGCGGTGGCGTCGCCGTTGGCGGTCACGACGGAAAGCGGGCCCCAGGTGCAGCCGCCGTCGCGGGAGGAGCGTGACACCGTCTGGATGGCGCCGGAGTCGCCGGCCGAGTCGCGCCGGCCTTCGGCGAACGCCACCAGCGACCCGTTCGCGGCGCGCACCACCGCGGGGATCCGGAAGGTGTCGTAGCCCTCGGTGCCGGAGGTGAACGGCACCGAGGACGCGCATCGTCGGTCGGCGGCCGAGGCCGCCGGGGTGAAAGGCAGCCAGATCACAGCCGCGGCCAGCAGGATCGCGCCCGCTCGGCGTTTCGATGACACCGGTTCCGCCTCCTCGCTGAGGGGATGGGTGGTAGGACATGGGATGTCCGACGTCCTATGACCGACAACCTAGGGAGACGGTGCGCGGTTCGTCAAGGACTACGCTGAACCCGAGCGCTCGCGAGGAGGACCGTGGACCACCGGAAGCACTTCGCCGACATCCACCGGCGTCCCCAGCTGTACGGATTGGACGGCAGTTACCACGACTACTGCACGTACCTGCTCGGTGTGGACGCGGGCAACGACGGCGGGCTGCTGACCGGCTTCAAGGAGTCGCTCGTGCCCCGCGTCGGCACCGGCGACAACCTGACCTGGACGTCGCTGGTGCTGTACCTGGCCTTCCCCGGCCGCACCTCGGGCTGGCACGACGAAGCGGCGGGGGACGGCCGTCAGGTCGCGGTCGACCTGCTCTTCACGCTGCTGGACGAATTCCTCGAGACACGATCCGAGGCGCGCGGCACGGCCGCGATCTTCGCCGGGTACCTGGCCTGGCGCAAAGCCCGGCCGTGGGCGCGCCGCGCGTCACTCGGCCAAGTCGTCCCAGCGGAGGAGGATCGCGGCGGCGAGCAGGCCGGCCACGACGATCTTCCCGATGATCAGCAGCGCGCTCGCGCCGGTCACCTGCCCGAGGTCCAGTAGCACCCCGGCGAGGACCGCCCCGGCGAAGACCTTCGCGCCCCAGCGCCGCCGGAAGCCGACGGCGACCACGCCGGCCAGCTGTACCGCGGAGGCCAGCAACGCCAGCACGAGCCACGGCGACGTCTCGGCACCGTGGTCGATTTCGTCGGCCAGGACGGCGATCTGGAGGACCAGGACCACGGCCGTGCCCAGCCCGAAGAGGACCAGCATCACCGGCAGGAAGACCCGCCCGGCGGTGCCGCCGGTGGCGGGTTCGGGCACACGACGACGAGGCACGGCGAGCCCTCCGCTCCAGCGATCCGGAACCTCCCACCGTGCCGGAAACCGGCGCCGTCGACCATCGGGCATTCGCCGTAGCCGCGGTGCCGGGCGGTCGTACCGCCCGGCACCGGTGGTTACGACGCGCTGCAGAGGGTGCCGTTCAGGGTGAACGCCGTCGGCAGGATGTTCGGGCCGCCGTAGTCGGCCGTGAAGCCCGGGTCCGCGCTCTCACCCGGGGCCAGCGCCGTGGCCGAGGTGACCGTCACGGTTGTCCCGGTCTGGGTCCAGGTGCCGTTCCAGCCGCCGGTGAGGTGCTGCCGCGCGGTCGGCCAGGTGAAGGTCAACGTCCAGTTCGGCGCCGGTTTCGCGCCCGTGTTGGTGAGGTGGACGCCGCCGACGAAGCCGCTCGACCAGTCGGTGACGTCGGACATCGTGGCCGCGCACGTGCTCCGCGCCGGCGCGCCCGTGGTGAACGTCAGCGACGGCGACGCCCAGGAGACGGTGCCCGCCGTGTCCCGCGCCAGCACGTTGACCGTGTACCGGCTGCCTGGGACGAGGTTGCCGACGGTGAACGACGTGCCCGCGGTCTCGCCCCACGCCTCGCTGGTCGTGCCGAGGGTCCGGTAGACCTCGTACTTCGCGACCGGGTGGCCGCCGGGCGCGGCCGCGGGCCAGGTGAGCGTCGCCGAACGGTCGGTGATCTGGCCGGCGGCGACCGGGCCGGGTGCGGCCGGTGCTCCGGTGACCGCGGTCGCCGGGTGCAGCACCAGGGTGGTCAGCGAGTACGGCGGCAGGGTCCGGCCGGTACTGCTGCCGCCGGTGCTCTCCGCGATCGACGTCGCGCCGTTGGTGAAGGTGTACACCTTCGACGCCGTGGCGGCCGGGGCGTAACCGGCGTAGCCGAGCGTCACCGTGTGGGCGTTCCCAGGATCCTTGTTGATCAGCAGCACCGAAAGATCGCCGTCGGGCCGGCGGGCGGCGTGCGCGGTGACCAGCGGCTCGCTCGTACCCGCGCGGATCAGCTGGTCGCCGGGCCGGGCGAAGAGGCTCAGCATCTTCAAGCCGTAGTAGGGCGCGAACGGCGTGTTCAGCGGCGGCTCGCAGACGTCGCCCAAGCACGTCGCGCTGGAGAGCATCCCCATGTCCCCGTAGTCGGTCTGACCCTCCACTGTGGACACCTGCGACGCGCCGTTGTGCGTGTCCCACCAGTCGACGGTGAACACGCCGTTCTCCAGCATCGTGCTGTACGTCTCGGCGGCGAACAGCGCACCGGGCTGGGTGTCCATGCCGACCGAGGTGTTGGTCTCGGTCAGCGCGACGCCGATCCGCCCGGGGTTCGCACCCGCGTACTGGGCGATCTCGCGCCGGACGACGTACATCATGTCGTCCACCTGCTCGGGCTTGGCGAGCGCTTCCGCCGCCGTAGCGCCGCCCGGGTACCAGTGCAGGACAACGAAGTCGACATGGGGACCGGCGATCGACAGCACCGTCCGGTTCCAGTCGGCGGTGTCGCCGTCGCCGACGATGCCGTCCGGCCAGTTCGCCGGGGTCGTCAGCACCGCGCCGATCTTGACCGACGGGTCGACGGCCTTCATGGCCTCGGCGTAGGCGACGACACCGTTGGCGTACGCCGCCGGGCTCTTGTCGGCGTGGTTGTCGGCTTCCCAGTTCGCGCCGTAGTGGCCGTTGCCGTACAGCTCGTTGCCGATCTCCCAGTACCGGGCGCCGTAGCCCTTGGTGACGTTGGCGTACCGGACCCAGTCCGCCGCTTCCTGCGGCGTGCCGGTGCCGTAGTTGGCGATGATGATCGGCTGGGCCCCGGTGCGCCGCGCGCCGCCCATGAAGGTGTCGAAGTCGGTGCCGGGCGCGACGTAGCCGCCCGGCGCGGTGTTGTCCTTCCAGTGGTAGATGTCGCCGTAGGAACCGCCGGGGTAGCGCAGCATGCGCACGCCGGCGCCGCCGAGCAGCCCGGCCACGGTGTCGGTGCCGAGCTGGCTGTCCCAGACGGCGTGGTTGGCCCCGAGCGCGGTGTCCGCCACGGTGGCCAGGCCGGCCCGCGCGTTCACGGTGACGGCGACGTCCGGCTCGGCCGCGGTGGCGGGGGCGGCCCCGGCCAGGCCCGCGGCGAGCAGGACGGCCGCGGCCGTGACGGCGCGGCGAAGTGGTCGAGCTGTCATGAAGAGTCCATCCCTCACTCGTCCGGATCGAACAGAATGCAGATGGCTGAGAGCGCTCCCAGAAAGCGAACCACCGGTGCTGCCGGAAGTCAACGCCCGTCGAAGACGTTCCTCAACGCCGTCGTCGTCCAGTACGCCAAGGAACTACGCGACACGAACATCCTGATCAACAACGCCTGCCCGGGTTACGTCGCGACGGACTTGAACGGCTTCCGCGGCGTACGCACCCCCGAACAGGGCGCGGCCACGGCGATCCGGCTGGCGACCCTGCCGGCCGACGGCCCGACGGGCGACTTCTTCGACGACGACGGCGTGGTGCCCTGGTAGCGAACGGGTCCAGCCCGACGTCGGGTCAGGTGCGGTACGGGCCGTGGTTCCCGAGGTCCGGGCTGACGTGCGGACCGGCGGCGTCCTGGTCGCTGCCGGGGAAGCGGGTCCGCGCGCGAGCGTCCTGCCGCCGGCGGACCAGCACCGAGAGGGTCGCCGCGTGCGCGACGGCCAGCAGGAGCGGGAACACGCCGACCCGGCCGACGAGCGCGGCCGCCGAGCCCGACCACCCGGGACCGATCACCGAGAGCAGGGCCAGCAGGCCCAGCGCGACGAGGTGGAAGACCGTCACCACCATCGACGCCGTCGGCCCGCCGCCGCCGTCCGGGCCGCGCAGGTAGCGCCGGCCGTCGCGGTGGAGGACCTGGCCGTCCGCCACCACGAAGATCAGCCCGATTTTCAGGAACCCCAGCAGATCGCTGCCGGCCATGGCCGCCTCCTCGTTTCGGGTGGGGCACCCGCGCACCGCGCCGCGACGAGCCCCGGCGGGGTCGTTCACCGCATCGAGCGAGCACGCCACGCGGCGGGCGACCGGGGCCGCGTCCCATGCGCGCCACCGGTCTGGTTCCGCTGGATCACCGCGGGATACAGTGCGCGCGGTTGAGAACGCAGCCACCGGTGGCCCTGCCTGTGCGGGCGCCGTTACGCCTGATCCGGTGGCCTGTGTGCGGGCGGCTTGGTGAGGCCTCATTCGAGAGAGGCTCGATGTCGTGACCGCTCCTTCGGTCGGCTCCACCCGCGTCACGGTGCCAGCGCTTTCGCTGCCGCTCGCGGTCAACCGGCTCTCGGTGCTGCTGGTCGAGGACGACGACGGCGACGCGCTGCTGGTCGAGGAGATGCTCGCCGACGTCCCGGTCGAGGCCGAGCGGATCACGCTGCTGCGGGTGGCGACGCTGGCGGCCGCACTGCCGCACGTCGGGGGCGTCGACTGCGTGCTGCTCGACCTGCAGCTGCCCGACGCGTCCGGCCTGACCGCCCTCACGACGTTGCGCCGGCACAGCCCGGGCAGCGCCATCGTGGTGCTGACCGGGCAGAACGACACCGCCACCGGCGTGGCCGCCGTCGCCGCCGGCGCCCAGGACTACCTCGGCAAGGACCAGGTCGACGGCCCGCTGCTGATGCGCGCCATGCGGTACGCCTGGGAGCGGCGGCGAGCCGAGGGCGCCGAACAGCGGCTCCTGGAGCAGCAGCTGCTCGCGGGGGAGAACGCGCGGCTCGAACGCGGCCTGCTGCCCACCCCGCTGCTCGCCGACGAGGACCTCGGCCTGGCGGTCCGCTACCGCCCGGGCCGCGACGGCGCGTTGCTGGGCGGCGACTTCTACGACACGGTCGAGCTTGCTGACGGCACCGTCGAGGTGATCATCGGGGACGTCTGCGGGCACGGCCCGGACGAAGCCGCGCTGGGTGTGGCGCTGCGGATCGCGTGGCGGGCCCTGGTGCTGGCCGGGCTGCCGGCCACCGAGGTGCTGGCCACGGTGGACCGGGTCCTGGTGAACGAGCGGATCGAGCCGCTGTTCGCCACGGCGTGCATGGTCACCGTGGCTCCGGACCGGACGTCCGCGCGGATGGTGCTCGCCGGGCACCCGCCGCCGTTGCTGCTGGCCCGGCCCGGGCCGGCGGAGTTCCTGTCCTCCGACGGCCTGGGCCCGCCGCTGGGCCTCCCGCTGAAGCGACCCCGGCGCCAGACCGAGGTCGCGCTGGCGCCGGGCTGGTCCCTGCTGCTCTACACCGACGGCATCTTCGAGGGCCGGTCCGGCGGCGGCGATCGCCTCGGCCGCACGCGGATGGCCGCGCTGGCCGGCGAGCTCCTCACCGGGCCGGGTGACGCCGGCGCGGCGCTGGACGCCCTGATCGGCCGCGTCCAGCAGCTGAACGACGGCCCGGTGGACGACGACATCGCGCTGGTCCTGCTCACCCAGCGGCCCGCGGGCGGAGCCCGATGACGCGGGAGCGCGCGTCCTGGCCGCTGCGGCGCTGGGCCGGGGTGCTGGCGCTCGTCGAGGCCGTCCTGCTCGTCGGCGCCCTCGCCGGCGGCGCGATCGCGCTCTCCCGCCTCGACGACGCCCGGAGCCGGCTGCTCGACGTGGTGGGGCCGCAGCTGCTGCAGGCCAAGGCCCTTTCGACGGCGCTGGTCGACCAGGAGACCGGGATCCGCGGTTTCCTGCTGACCCGGCAGCAGGAGTTCCTCGAGCCGTACCGGGCCGGGCTCGCCGACCAGGACCGGGCGGTGGCGGAGCTGCGCCGGCTGGGCGCGACCCCGGACACCACGGCGGGCCGGGACCTCGCCGCGGTCCTGACCGGCGCCGACGCGTGGCGTGGGGTGGCCCTCGCCCAGGCGGCGCCGGGCGTGCCCGCGCCGACGGCGGGGCAGGTGGAGCAGGACAAGAAGCTGTTCGACGCGCTGCGCGTCCGCTTGGCCGAGCAGGACGCGCACCTCGACGCCGCCCGGATGGACGCCCGCGCGGACCTCGCGGCCGCGATGACCCTGCTGACCTGGATCCTCGTCACCATCGCCGTGGTGATCGCGGCGGCGTTCGTGCTGCTGTTCGCGGGCCTGCGCCGGGCCGTGGTCGGGCCGATCCAGCAGCTGGCCGCCGCGGTGTGCGACACGGCCGCGAGCGACCTGCACCGGCCGGTGGTGGCGACCGGGCCCCGGGAGGTGCGCCAGCTCGGCGCCGACGTCGACGTGATGCGCCGGCGCATCCTCGAAGAGGTGGCCGAGCTGGAGCGGGCCCACACGCTGCTGGAGGCCCGGACGCACGCCCTGGAACGGTCGAACTCCGACCTGGAGCAGTTCGCCTACGTCGCCTCGCACGACCTCCAGGAGCCGCTGCGGAAGGTGACGAGCTTCTGCCAGCTGCTGGAGAAGCGTTATCAGGACAAGCTCGACGAGCGCGGCGAGCAGTACATCGGGTTCGCCGTCGACGGCGCCAAGCGGATGCAGGTGCTGATCAACGACCTGCTGGCGTTCTCCCGCGTCGGCCGCCGCGGTGGCGAGCCGGTGGCGGTCGAGACCGCGGCGCTGGTGGCCACCGCCACGGTGAACCTCGAGAGCGTGCTCGCCGACGCCGGCGCGCGGGTGACCGTCGCCGACGGCCTGCCGCCGGTGCGGGGTGAGCAGTCGCTGCTGACGGCGGTGTTCCAGAACCTGATCGGCAACGCGGTCAAGTTCCGCGGCGAGCGGCCGCCCGAGATCACCGTCGGCGCCGAGCCCGACGGCGCGGACTGGGTGTTCTCCGTGACGGACAACGGGATCGGGATCGACCCGCAGTACGCCGAGCGGATCTTCGTGATCTTCCAGCGGCTGCACGGCCGCGGCGACTACCCGGGCACCGGGATCGGCCTGGCGATGTGCCGCAAGATCGTCGAGCACCACGGCGGCCGCATCTGGCTGGACACCGAAGTCACCGAAGGCACGTGCTTCCGCTTCACCCTCCCCGCACTCGTGGCCCCGGAACTCGCCGGTGCCGTCGACGAAGAACAGGACGCGGCATGACCCAGCCCCCGGAACCGATCGACGTCCTGCTCGTGGAGGACGACCCCGGCGACGTCCTGATGACGCGGGAAGCGTTCGAGCACCACAAGATCCGCAACACCCTGTCGGTCGTCTCCGACGGCGAGCAGGCGCTGCAGTTCCTCCGGCGCGAGCCGCCCTACGAGGACGCGCCGCGGCCCGGCCTGATCCTGCTCGACCTCAACCTGCCCCGGCGGGACGGCCGTGAGGTGCTCGCCGAGATCAAGGCCAGCCCGGAGCTGCGGAGCATCCCGGTCGTCGTGCTGACGACGTCCGAGGCCGAAGAGGACATCGCGCGCAGCTACGACCTGCACGCCAACGCCTACGTCACCAAGCCCGTCGACTTCGACAGCTTCGTCGAGGCCGTCCGCCAGATCGACAGCTTCTTCGTCTCGGTGGTCAAGCTTCCGCACTGAGCCGCTCTTCGAGCACGCCCGCGAGGGCCGCGGCGATGAGCGCGACGGCCCGGTCCTCGTCGCCGGCCAGCCGCCGCAGGACGTCCTTCGCGAGCGTCGGCGGCATCTCGGCGAAGGCCTGGGTCAGGCGGATCCGCACCGCGGAGTCCGCGGTGGGCGCGGCCAGCTCGGCGGTCAGCGCGCTCATGATCCGGTCCGCGCGGCCGGCGTCCCGCGACAGCGCTCCGAGGAGCTCGGCCGCCTCGACGTCGTTCGTGCCCTCGACCACCATCGTGACGAGCGTCGGCACGGCCGCGGTCTCGCCGCGCGCGGCCGACGCCAGCGCGGCGTGCCGGCGCACGGCCGGGTCCGGGTCGCCGAGCGCCTCCGCGAGCAGCGCGGTCGCCTCGGCGCCGGCGAACCCGGCGATCGCCCGGACCGCGCGCCGCCGGACGTCGACGTCCGCCGAGGTCATGCCGGGCGCCAGGCTCGCGACGCCGTCGCCGCCCGCCCGCGCGAGCGCCCACCGCAGGGCGCCGGCGACGTTCGGGTCGGACTCGGCGAGGACCGCGCCGGCCAGCAGGTCGGTCGGCAGCGGCACGTCGTCGGCCGGGGCCAGGACGGCCTGCTGCCGGCGCGCGGCATTGGCCGAGTCGAGCCCGCGCAGGAGCTCGATGATGCCCAGGACGTCCGGCCAGCCCTCGGGCGCCGAAGCGTCGACCGCGCGGAGCCGGTCGAGCAGCTCCCGCTCCCGCCGCAGCCGGTCTTCGGTCCGCCGGATGAGGTCGCCGACCAGAGTGGCCGGTGCGAAGGCGGGATCTTCCAGCGCTCGGCCGATCTGGCGCAGCGACATCCCCAGGGACCGCAGGCTTTCCACGTGGAAGATCCGGCGGATGTCCCGGGCCGCGTATTCGCGGTAGCCGCCGACGGTGCGCCCGGTGGGGCGCACCAGCCCGAGGGTGTCGTAGTGCCGGAGCATCCGGCTGCTCACCCCCGAGCGGCGCGCCACCTCGCCGATCAGCACGACGTCCCGCCCGAGTGCTCCGGGCCGAGCGCGACGATCCGCTTCGCCTCGTCGACGCCCGGGTCGAACGCGGCGTCCGGGTCGCGCAGCAGCCGTTCCGTGGCGCGGGCGTGCGCCCGCACCGCCGGGTCGGTACTGGCCAGGCCCGGCCGCAGCGCCGGCTCGACGCCGTCCCCGAGCGCGACGAGCGCCCGGCTGAGGCTCAGCCGCACGGTCCGGTCGCCGCGACCGAGCTGCGTGACCAGCTCCGCGGCCAGCGCGTCCCGGTCGCCGTCCGGGACGAGGACGACGGCGGCGCGCCAGGCGCTGCGCGCGACCTCGTCGTCGGCGTCGCGCAGCAGCGCCGGCGTGATCGCGGGCCACGTCGCGCCGTCGCCGATCTTGGACAGCGTGTGCAGCGCCTGGCTGCGGGCCTGCGCGCGCCCGGACCGGAGCTCCCCGAGCAGCCTGGGCACGGTGACGTCCGCCGGGAGCCGGGTCAGGGCCCAGGTGAGCATGTCGCGCACGAAGAAGTCCGGCTCGATCGCGGACCGCGCCACGAGCGCGCCGGCGAAGCCGGGCTCGGCGCGCGTGCCGGCCTCCAGGGCCGCCTGCAGCCGCGTCGACGAGTTCCCGGCGCCCAGCGCGTCGAACAGGGTCGGGTTCACGGTGATCACCTCCTGCGCCCAGTGAAGACCTTGTCACGGTGTCAAGGTCAAGGCGCTTGCCAGTTCTTTGACAGGTGTCTATAAAGTGCGGGTGAGCATCGACAGCCGTGACCCGCGGGCCGCCCGGTCGCGGGCGGCGTTGTACGCGGCGGCCGTGCGGCTCGTGTCCGGCCGCGGCAGCGCGAGCGTCCCGGTGACCGACCTCGCCGAAGCCGCCGGGGTCAGCCGTCAGCTCGTCTACCTGCACTTCGCCGACCGGGACGCGCTGCTGGTCGCCGCGGCGCTCGACCTCGCGCGGCGCGAGCTGCTGCCCGCCCGGGAGTCCGGGCGCGCCGCGGTGCTCGCCACGGCCCGGCACTTCGCCGCGCACCGCGCGTTCTACCGCGCCCTGCTCACCGGCCCGTGCGCGTTCGCGCTGACCACCGCATTGGGTGAGCTGCTCGCGCCGGTCAACCGCCACGCCGTCCGGGCGCTCTTCGGCGACCGGGTGCCGGCCGGGACGGTCGACGACCTCGCCGTGTTCCTCACCGGGGGCGCCGGCGCGGTGATCAACGCCTGGCTGCTCGGCGCGGAGGAAACGCTCGATCCCGAGGACCTGGCCGATCGCCTCGGCCGCATCCTGCACACCCTCGGCGGCCTTCCGCCGGTCCGCGAAGAGTGAGGTCGTCCATGTCGATCCTGTCGAAGCCGTTCGTCGCCGACGGGGTGGCCCGCCTGCTGGGGGCCGCCGCCGCGCGCGCGATCACACCGCGTCCGCTGTTCCCCGAGATTCCCGGCCGCACCAGCGAAATCACGATCCCGACCCGGCACGGCCCGCTGCCCGCCACCCTGTACCGCCCGCCGGGAGACGCCCGCGGCGTCTACGTCAACGCCCACGGCGGCGGGTTCGTGATCGGCGCCCCGATCGGCGACGACCCGCTGTGCCGGTACCTCGCCGAGCACGCCGGGGTGTTCGTGGTCAACCTCGACTACGCGCTCGCGCCGGCCCGGCGGTTCCCCGTGCCGTGCGAACAGGTCCACGACGCGCTGACGTGGGCGGCCGCGCCCGAGCGCGAGTGGGCCGGCGGGCGGCTGTGCGTCGGCGGGCAGAGCGCCGGCGGCTCGCTCGCGGCCGCGGCGTCCCGCCTCGCGCTGCGCGACGGCGGTCCGGCGATCGCGTTGCAGGTGCTGCACTACCCGCCGCTCGACCTCGTCACCCCGGCCGCGGCCAAGCCCGCGCCGCGGGGCGCGGTGATCCGGCCGTGGATGGGCGAGGTCTTCGACACCGCCTACATCCCCGACGCCGCCCGCCGCACCGACCCGCTGGCGTCGCCGGCGTGGGCCGGCGGCGGTGCCGTGCCGGCGGGCCTCGCACCCGCGCTCGTGCTCACCTGCGAGTACGACCGGCTGCGCGCCGAAGCCGTCGCCTACGCGGGCAAGCTCGCGGAAGCCGGCGCGCTGGTGGAGCACTACGACATCCGCGGCGTCGACCACGGGTACGACCTCATGGGCGGCGACCCCGAGCTGGTCCGGCGGGTCTACGCGTTCCTCGCCCTGCACGTCGAACGCGCGGTGACGGCCTGAGCCGTGGCCCTCGGTGGACTCTTCGTCGCCATCCGCTGATTCACCCTCGACGGCTTCGGCTCGCACCACGGCGACTGGGGTGGCTACTGGGGCAAGCAGGGCCCCGAGCTGCTCGCCCGCCGCCACGCCTTGTACGAGGAGAAGCAGCGGATGGTCTTCGGCGCCGACACGTTCCGGGAGCACGCGGCGATGCTGGCCGCGAGCCCCGCGGAGGTCTCCGACCCGTGGGTCACGAGGATGCGGAACTTCCCGGCGACGGTCCTGTCGAGCACCCTGCGAGAGCCCCTGGACTGGCCGGACGCGACGGTGGTGACCGGCGACGCGGTCGACGTCGTCACCCGGCTCAAGGAGGAGTCTGATGTCCCGTTGCGGTCCCACGGAAGCCTGTCGCTGAACCGCACTCTTCTGGCGGCCGGCCTGGTGGATCGCCGACTTCGATCTGGAACTGCTGGAAACCCGGACCCTGGACGGCCGCACGCAGGAGCTGATCTACCGGCCCACGGTGCACGCCGGCTCGCGGTGACGGCCCGGTTCGCGAGTAATCGCCGGTCGTCCGGGTAACCCCGGGGTAGACGCAGTCGTCGGCTCCCCATCGCTCGGCAAAGGACCTCATGGACGACCCGGACCAATCCACTCGTGAATACCGCTTCGAGGCCGGTGCCGTACCCGACCTGGCGGCCATGCGGGGGTGGCTGCGACGCGTGCTCGACGGCGTCTCGCCCGACGGTGTCCAGGACGTCTTGCTGCTGGCGACCGAGCTGGTCACCAACGCGCTGGATCACGCCCACGGCGTGCAGGCGCTGCGCGTCCGGTACCGGGCGCGCCGTTCCCCGGTCCGGCTGGAGGTCGACGACCCGCGGCCGGATCTCGGGCTCCGGCTCAGTGGGTCGTCGCCGGACGACTCGCGGGGGCGGGGGCTCCGGCTCGTCGACGCGATCAGCCGCCGGTGGGGTGTCGTCACGCACGGCACCGCCCGCAAGACGGTGTGGGCCGACGTCGTCGCCGGCTGAGCAGCCGGCTCCGGAAATCACGGGCAGGTGATGACCTGGCCGGCGTAGGTCAGGCCGGCGCCGAACCCGAACAGCAGCACCGGTGCGCCGGCCGGGATTTCCCGTCGTTCGAGGAGTTTCGAGAGGGCGAGGGGGATGCTGGCGGCGGAGGTGTTGCCGGATTCGGCGACGTCGGTCGCGACGACCGCGTCCCGGGCGCCGATGTCGCGGGCGAGGGCGGCGATGATGTGCGTGTTGGCCTGGTGGGTGACGATGCCGCCGAGGTCGCCCGGGTCGATCCCGGCGCGGGCGCAGGCTTTCCGGGCGATCGGCGCGAGTGCGGTCGTCGCCCAGCGGTAGACCGCCGCGCCTTCCTGACGGAAGGTCGCCGGCAGGCTGTGCGGGCCGGGTGAGCCGAGGGTGATGCACGGGCCTTTGGCCGGGTTCGAGCCCCAGACGACCAGCCCGATCCCGCCGGGCACGTCGGCCGCTTCGACGATCGCGGCGCCGGCTCCGTCGCCGAAGATAACGCAGGTGGAGCGGTCGGTCCAGTCGAGGAAGTCGCTCATCTTGTCGACGCCGACCACGATCGCGCGCCGACTCGCTCCCGCGCGGATGGCGTGGTCGGCGGCGGCCAGGGCGTAGGAGAAGCCGGAGCACGCGGCGTTGAGGTCGAACACGCCGGGCTCGGCGATCCCGAGCCGCTCGGCGACGCTGGGCATCCGGTCGAAGGCGGTGCAGGTCGCGACGATCACCAGGTCGACGTCCGCGGCGGTCCGCCCGGCTCGGCGCAGCGCGTCGCTCGCCGCGGCGGTGGCCATGTCGGCGACCGACTCGCCGGGGGCGGCCAGGTGCCGGGTGCGGACGCCGACGCGTTCGGTGATCCAGGCGTCGGAGGTGCCCAGGTCGGCACTCAGCTCGTCGTTGGGCACGCGGCGGACGGGTTGGTGGTGTCCGAAGGACACGGCTCTGGTGCCGGGGTGGGGGGCGGTCACGAGGTGGTTCGTGACGGCGAGCGGAACGGTTTGCGTTGCCCGGCCGGGAATCAGGTGGCTTCCATGTCCACACCGGACACTTTGGGCGTACGAGGCACGGATGTCACGGCCGGCTCGACCGGAGTTTGCGCCGGATCCAGGACGAACCGGGTCAACGCGGCGCGTGGATCCATGCCGCGCAGCTGGTTCAGCTCCCGCAAGGGTTTGCGCAGCTGCTCGAACTCGGGCCCGACCTCGTCGGTGATCTGCTGCTGCAGCGCGCCGAGGGCGTTCTTGCCCTTCATTACCGCTTTGCGGACGGTGGTGAGCGCGCCGGGCAGCCGTTCGGGGCCGATGATGAACAGCGCGGCCACGAGCAGGACGAGCAGGTGCTCGGCGCTGAGTCCGAACATTCTGGTCTCCTTTCCCGGCAGGACGCGGTGGGTGCCGGATTCCCCGACGGAACCCGGCACCCGCCGCGGCCGGTGATCAGTTGGCGGCGCTGGTGTTCACCTCGCCGTTGACGCCCTTGGGGAAGAACCCGCCGGAGGTGGCGGCCTTGTTCGTCAGGTAGACGATGTTGAGGACCTGGCCGGGTGAGCGGCTGTAGGCGATGCCGTTGGCGTCGGTGGGGACGATGTTGGCGTTGCCGTGGCTGTCGATGACGCCCTGGTCGTCGTCGGTGGGCCCGTCGAGGCTGTCTCGCGCGTTGGACAGCTTCACGCTGGCTTCCCGGAGGTCGCGGCCGAGCAGGCCGAGCCCGAGGATGCCTTCGCTGTGCTGGTAGAGCGCGCTGCGGATGTTGGCCGCGTGATAAGCCTCGACGGCGAGAATGCCGGCGGCGGCTTCGAGGTAGGTCTTGTTGGTGATCAAGGGCGCGGCGCCCTTGTAGGCCGTGACGCCGACGTCCTCGAACAGGAACGCGGCGAGCAGGAAGTTCTCCTCGCACGCGAAGGCGTCGAAGCTGCGGCCGGGCTTGACCAGACCGGCCGCCTGAGCGGCGGCGGTGAAGCTGGACTGCAGGTCGATCGCGGGCCGGCTGACGGCGGCGGAGCCGAGGGCGGAACGCAGGAACTGGACGTGGGCCTTCTCGTCGCCGGCGATCTCCTGCGCGTACTGCTTGGCGGCCTTGGTCTTGAACTTCACGGCGCGGCCGCCGGTGACGCCGCCGCGGGTGCCGGTGCCGGTGGTCATCGCGTCGGCGAGGCCCTTGCCGGTGACGGCGTGCAGGTAGAACTCGGCTTCGAGGTACTCGAGGTTGAGGGCGAAGTTGAGCACCGCCCCATCGCTCACCCCGCTCGCCGCGGCCGCTGCGGCGGCGGCCGGTCGCGCGGTGGCCGCGGACGCGGTCCCGGCGGTGAGACCGCCGAGCGCACCGGCGCCGACGACGCCGAGGCCGGTCATCCCGGCGGCCTTGAGGAAGCGGCGGCGGTCCTGGTCGTTCTCCGCGCTCCGGTTGATCATCGAAGCGGCGTAACGCTTGCCAAACACGGACGAACTCCTCCCCGCCCGCGCACGGCGGGCGTAACCCACCGTCGGATTCCCGGCGCTGGGCGGATCCTTCGTGGACCTTTCCCTTTCGGGGCCGCGCCGATCGCGGATTGGTGTGGATCGCCGGATCGGGTGATCGTCTTCCACCGAGGTGCCGGACCGGGAAGACGAGGTACACCAGCGGCAATCCGGGCGAGCGTCGATCGCTGTCCGAGGTCGCCGCGATGAAGCAGGCTCTCGCTGCTGCCGCGGTGCCCAACGGCACGAGGCCCTCCGGCGCACCGGAAGGCCTGGTGGGGTGACCGAAAAGGTCAGTGGGCAGGCGGAAGTCGTTGCCGGAGCCGATGGACAGGTGGCTCAGGCCGGCGCCGCTCAGCGCGCCGTCGCCGATGTTGCCGACGGCGTCGTGGACGTCGGAGACGCCGCGGTCGTGACCGGTGAAACATGGTTCGCGGTGCTCGGCGGCACCGCGATGACGTTGTTGCGTTCGGCTCCGCATCTCGGGCAAGACCGTCGAGCACCACATGGCCCGCATCCGCGGCAAGCACGGGGTGACCGACCAGCGCACGATCGCGACGTTGCTGCGCGGCATGCCGGGCGAGACGGTCTGACCGCTTGCCGGGTGCGGAAAATCGTGTCGGGGAGGGCCGGTCGCCGCCACGGCCCTGGAGTGATCCGGCGGTGGCGACGACCGGCGGAACGCCGCCGCTTCGGCGTCCCCCGGCGGCGGACTCGTGCAATCCGCCGCCAGGCTTTCGTGCGCGCTTCTCCAGCGCGCACAACGCGACCGCCGCAGCTCCGGTCATCACCGGGCTGCGGCGGTCGTTGTCACCGGGCCACCCGCAAGGGAGGTAGTGGAGGCCCGGAAGTGCTTACTGCTTGTTGGTGCCGGGGGTGAGGACCTTGTCGATGACGAAGACGGTGGCGTTCTTGGTGGGGATGTTGCCGCAGAGGATCTTCGCGCCGTTGACGGTCATGTTGTCCCCGGTGCCCTCGATCTTCAGCGGGCCACCCGCGGCGTTCAGCGAGTCGAGCGAACCGGCGGACGCGAGGCCCTTGGCGTCGTAACGCTTGCCGACGACGTGGTACTGCAGGATCGGCGACAGCTCGGCCGGCTTCCCGGCGAGTTCGTTGAACTTGGCGTCACCCAGCGCGGCGAAGGCGGGGTCGGCGGGGGCGAACACGGTGATGGCGGGGGCGCTGTTGAGGGTGTCGACCAGGTTGGTGGCCTTGACCGCGGCGACCAGCTTGGTCAGCAGCGGGTTCGTCGACGCCGCCGACGCGACCGGCTGCGGGCCCATCGAGTCCAGCGAGCCGGGCGCGGAGCCCTGGGGCAGCTGGGAGCAGGCGGGGCCGAAGACGTCGGCGTTGGTGGTCATGCCGTCGGCGGCGGCGGCCGCGCTGGTCGAGGGGGCGGCCATCGAGGACGACGGGGCCGGGGCGCTGGAGCTGCCCGAGGACGCGGTGTCGCTGCTGCCACACGCGGTCAGGGTCAGGGCGGCAACCGCGGCGAGGCCGATGCCGGCGACACGAAGCTTGGTCACAAAGATCACTCCTATTGAGCGGCTGAAGCAGTCCACTGTGGACTACCTGGTACCGGTGGTCCGGCACGACCGCCGGAACGTTCGGCGGTTCGTCGTACTGGGATTCGCGGCCACCGCGGCGGCGGACGGGTCCGGCCGCACGATTAACCCGATCAGGTGAACAGAAGTGCTTCCGGAACGCACGCCGCCGAGACCACGGCGTCCGGTGTGGACGGTGCTCGCCGGGATCTCCGCAGATCCGCTCTGCGCCCGTCGATCACCGGCGTCGTCGGCGACAACAATCATCCAGGGCCGCAGCTCCTGCGCGAACCTGGACGGCGTCTTCGCCGCCGGTGACCTGGTGGCACTGACGCCCTGGAGCCGTGGTCGCCATCCGCCGGACTCGGCTACTCCGAATGGGTGCCAGTGGCTCACTGCCGTCAACCGGTCCCGCCGGCCGCGTGTGTAGGTGGTGATCTGAGCCCGGAGTACCCGCGTGCGGTACGACCCGGCTCCCGACGAGGGAGGCATACGAAGTGATCACTATCGCGAAGCTCATGACGGTGGCCGCGTTGATCGGCTCCGCGGCACTGGCGGGTGCGGGCACGGCATCGGCGGGCACGGAAGCCGGTCCCGTCCGTCCCGCCCGGTCCGGCGGGATCGGCGCCACGTACTCGACGGTCACGTGCACGAGCGGCCCTGGGACCACGTACGCGTCCTACATCAAGTGCACCGACGGGCTGGCCTACGCCGGCCCGTTCGTGCGGTACTCGCCGGCGCTGTGGTCCGAGCGGGACTGTCCGACGGGGTACAAGGTCACCCTCTGGGGCGTGTTGACCCGCTAGCAGCGGGCACGGTGCGGCTGTCAGGTGCCGATCGCCAGCAGGACGACGTCGTCCTCGTGCCCGCCGGGCTCCACCATGTGCGCCAGCGCGGCGTCGGCCACGGCCTCCGGCGGCTGCCCGGCGAGCCGGGAGAGCAGCGTGCGGAGGCGGTCGATGGCCTGGTCGAGGTCTTCGCCGCGGCGTTCGATGAGCCCGTCGGTGTAGAGGAAGACCAGGTCGCCCGGCTCCAGGGTCCGCCGCTGGTCCGTGCGGTCCCGGGTCCGGAAGCCGAGGTGGCTGAAGAGCGCGTCGTGCTCGGTCAGCAGCTCCGTGCGGCCGTCGGCGTGGACCAGGACCGGGGGCGGGTGGCCGGCGTTGGTGCTCGTCAGCTCCCAGCGGCCGGAGCCGTCCGGGCGCGGGCTCAGGTGCGCGTGCAGGAGCGTGCCGCTCGCCGGGATACCCAGCCCGATCAGGGCCGTTTCCAGGGCTTCGACAGTCGCGGCGGGCCCGGCTTCGGGCAGGTTCCACGCGGTTTGGCGCATCATGCTGCGGACCTGCCCCATCAGCGTGGAGGCGTGGACGTCGTGGCCGGTGATGTCGCCGACCGTCACGGCCAGGGCGGGCGCGCCGGGGACGGGGACGGCGTCGTACCAGTCGCCGCCGACGGCTTCGTCGACCTCGGACGGCCGGTAGCGGGCCGCGAGCCGCAGGCCGGGCACCGACGGCAGGTCCGTGAGCATGGCTTCCTGCAGCTCGCGGGCCACGCTGATCCGCCGCTCGAGCTGGCGGACGCGTTCGAGCGCCTGGGCGGTGTAGGTGGCCAGGGTGGTGATCACGACGCGCTCGGCGCTGTCGAGCGTGTGCGGCCGGTCCCAGCCGAGGGTGAGGACGCCGAGGACGTCCCGGCTGCCGACGAGCGGCGCGCAGGCCGTCGCGTGCAGGCGCAGGTCGCGGTAGAGCCGGCCGACGGCGTCGGGGAACTCCGCGTCGATCGCCGCCGGGTCCTCGTAACACAGCAGCCGTCGTTCGCGGAACGCCTTCGCCGTGGCCAGGGCGGCGTCGGCCCGGAAGACGCCGACCTCGGTGTCGGCGAGGGCCGGGCGGCCCGGCTCGGGCACCCGGCGCAGCATCCCGCCGGGCTCGGCGACGACCAGCCCGATGTAGGTCGGCCGGTGCTCGGCGGAGACGAACCAGCTGATCTCGTGGCGGATCTGCTCCAGCGTCCGGCTCCCGGCCAGCGCCTGTGCGGCGCTGAGCAGGATCTCGTTGCGGGCGTGGGCGCGGTCGAGCTGGGTGGCCAGCTCGTCCCGGCGGTCGCGGTCGCGCTTGCCCTGCCGGGTGGCCAGGCGCAGGCGGATCTCGGTGGCGCACATCGTCGCCAGGTCCGTCAGGGTGGCGATCTCGTCGTCGGTCCAGGTCCGCGGCCGGGTGTCGATCGCGCACAGCGAGCCGAGCACGTGGCCGTCGGTGTCGGTCAGCGGTATGCCCGCGTAGGCGACGACGCCGAGGTCGGGGATGGCCAGGTTGTCGCTGGTCAGCTCCACGGTGCGGGCGTCGGTGAGCACGAGCGGTTCCCCGGTGATGACGACGTGCTGGCAGAACGAGTGGCTGAGCGGGGTGTGGCGGGCGGTGGCCCACGGCTCGGGGAGCCCCTGCATGCCGGGGAAGACCTGGCGGTCCGGCTCGACCAGGGACACCAGCGCCACCGGGACCCGCAGCTGCACCCGGACCATGGCGGCGAACCGGTCCATCGCGCTGTCCGCGCGGGCCGAGAGCCCGCTGTCGTGCAACGCGCCCGTCCGCCCCGGGTCGCAGAGGACCAGGTCGGGTCTGCCGTCCGGCACCGGGCTCGCCTCCCCGTCTCCGGGCGGTCCGGAGCACCAGCACAGCGTAAGTGGTGGGCCCGGGTGGACCGGGCGAGCGGGGCACCGGATCGCGGTACCCCGCTCCGCCGCGTCACGGTGGTGACGGGTCCGGTCAGGCCAGCGGGAGCCTCGCCACGGCGGCGGTGGTCGGCTGCGGCGAGCCCGCGGCGGGCTCCGTGGTGATGGCGACCCGGTCGGTGTCGCCCGGCAGGACCGCGCCGAGCGTCCGGTCGCCCGCCGGCAGCAGACCGGCGGACTGCGGACCGCGGGGGCCGATCAGCCAGACCTGATAGGCGTGCCCGGCGTCGAGCGCGGGCAGCCCCGACGCGGTCACGACGACCCGGCCGAGCGACCGCGAGAGGGTCGCGGTGGCCGCGCCGGCCCGGACGGTGACCGCGTCCGAGGCGTTCTGGACCTGGGCGGAGCCGGCGACCGGAACCGGTGTGGTGCCGGTCTGCGACAGGCCGATGCCGACGCCGCCGACCAGGATCGCGGCGGCGGCCGCGATCGACGCGGTGACGATCGTGGCGCGCTTGCGCCACGTCCGGCGCGCGGCGGCGGGTGCCACCCGGGGCGGGAGCTGCCGGGTCTCGGCGACCGCGGTCAGCACCCGGCTGCGCAGACCGTTGCCGGGGACGGCGGTCATCGCGGCACCGAGGCGCGCGGCGGTCTCCCGGAGCTCACGGACTTCCGCGGCGCAGGTCCCGCACTCGGCCAGGTGGCGGTCGAAGGCGGCGCGTTCGAGGTCGGTGACGGCGTCGAGGACGTACGCACCGGTGAGGGTGTGGGCTTCGGCGGTGGTCATCGAGTCGCTCCCAACGCGTCCCGCAGGCGGATCATGCCGTCGCGCATGCGGGTTTTGACGGTGCCGATCGCGACGCCGAGCTTTTCGGCGACCTCCCGGCAGGTGAGTCCGTGGAAATACGCGAGCAGGATCGATTCCCGCTGCAGATCGGTGAGCACGCCCAGCGCCTGCCGGACCAGGTCGCGGTCCACAGTGGACATCGTCGACTCGGCGACGTCGTCGTACGGGCGTCGCATGTCGAGCAGGTCGGATCGTTCCTGCCGGTTGCGGGCGGACTGCTCGGAGCGGACCCGGTCGATCGCCCGGCGGTGGGCGATCGTCAGCGCCCACGTGCTGACCTTCGCCCGCGCGGAGTCGAACTGGGCGGCCTTGCGCCAGATTTCGAGCAGCACCTCTTGGGTGACCTCTTCGGACTGCGCGCGGCTGCGCAGGACCTGCATCACGGTGCCGAAGACCGGGCTCGCGAGCTGGTCGTAGAGCAGCGCGAAAGCCTGCTCGTCGCCCAGCGCGGATCGCCGGAGGAGCTCTTCGGGCGTGGCGGGCGCGTTGTCCGGGTGGGTGCCGGTAGGTCGATGGAGGAGGGTTACGGTGGTGGCGCGTGCGGCGGCGGCCATGAAAATCCTTCCCGGCCGGAGCCGAGCCTGTGACGCAGTGGATCACTGCGAGCGGCCTGTCTTCAGATGTTCGAGGTCGACCCCGGTGCGTATTGGTCGTTGTTCCAGCTGAGCTGCGGGCGCCCCTTTCGGGTGATCGCGGGTGTCGGGAAGGTCACGGCACCAATACGCTGGGCGGGGCAGAGCCGAACGCCGGGTATGACCGCAACGGAACTGGCTCGCCCCGAGACACCCGCACCACCGGGGAAGACGCGGCTGCGGTTTTTCGCGGCCGCTTTCACCGGCGTCCTCGCCCTGGCCGCCGCACTGGCGGTCGGACACCTGGTCGCGGGGTTCATCAGCATCAACGCCTCGCCCTACCTGGCGGTGGGCAACGGCGCCATCGACCTCACGCCGATCGAGCTGAAGGACTTCGCCGTCCGCACGTTCGGCACCTACGACAAGCTCGTGCTGCTGGGCAGCATGGCCGTGGTCATGGTGGGAGTCGCCGCGCTCGCGGGTGTCCTTTCGCGACGGTCGCCGGTGCCGGGCACCGTGCTCATCGCCGTGTTCGGCCTGGTCGGCGCGTTCGCTGTCTACCAGCGCCCGGACCTGAGCGCGGTCGCGCTGCTGGCCCCGGTCGCCAGCCTGATCGCCGGCGTCGCGGTTTTCCTTATCCTGAACCGGATCGCGCCGCGCGTGTGGCGCGACCCGGAGACGGACGAGAAGACCGGCACGTCCCGGCGGCGGTTCCTGATCGGCGGCGCGGGTGTCGTCGTGGGCGCCGGCGCGGCCGGTCTCGGCGGGCAGCTGATCAGCTCGTCCCGCGACGCCACCGCGTCCCGGGAGGCGGTCGGCAAGCTCGTCCCGGCGCGGACGGCGCCGATGATCCCGGCGGACGCCGACTTCGCCAAGCTGGGCACGCCGCCGTTCTTGACGCCCAACGACAAGTTCTACCGCGTGGACACGGCGTTGTCGGTGCCGCAGGTGCGGACCGAGGACTGGAGCCTGCGGCTGCACGGCATGGTCGGCCGCGAAATCCGCTACAGCTACAACGACATCCGCAACCGGCCGCTGGTCGAGCGCACCGTCACCATGACGTGCGTGTCCAACGAGGTCGGCGGCGACTACGTGTCGACGTCGAACTTCATCGGCGTCGACCTGGCCGACCTGCTGCAGGAAGCCGGCGTGAAACCCGGTGCCGAGCAGCTGTTCTGCACCAGCGTCGACGGCTGGACGTCGGGCACGCCCGTCGCGGCGGCCCAGGACCGCGGCCGCGGCGCGATGCTCGCCATCGGCATGAACGGCGAGCCGCTCCCGCTGGAACACGGTTTCCCCGCCCGGCTGGTCACGCCCGGCCTGTTCGGCTACGTGTCGGCGACGAAGTGGGTCGTGGACATCGAGGTCACGACGTGGGCCGCGCGTCAGGCGTACTGGCTGAAGCGGGGCTGGAGCAAGGAAGCGCCGATCAAGACGGAGTCGCGGTTCGACTCGCACCGCGGTTTCGCCAGCGTCCCCAAGGGAAAGACGCGCGTCGCGGGAGTGGCGTGGGCCCAGCACACCGGGATCGAGAAGGTCGAGGTGCGTGTGGACCAGGGCCCGTGGCAGGAAACGATGCTGTCGCAGGAGGTCAACCTCAACACCTGGCGGATGTGGTGGACCGAGGTCGACCTGCCCGCCGGGGTGCACCAGGTGTTCTGCCGCGCCACCGACAAGTCCGGCTACACCCAGACCGACATGCGCGCGGGCACCGTTCCCGACGGCGCGACCGGCTGGCACAACGTCACGTTCACGGCCGCCTGAGAAAAACTTCCCCGAAACCAATCCGGTTCCCCGGGGGTTCCGAATCACCAGCAACAAGACGGAAACCGCTGAATTTCCGTTTCCACCGCGTAATCCTCTGGAGTGAATTCATGAGCAAGCTTCGTATTGCCGGAATCGGTCTGACGGCGGCCGCCGCGCTCACCCTGACTGCGTGCAGCGGCAGCGACACCGCGTCGTCGGGCAGTTCCAGCGCCCCGGCCCCGTCGTCCTCGATGGCCGCCCCCTCGACCAGTGCGGCCGCCGCCGCCGACGGCATGACCACCAACGCCGACGTCTTCGGCCCCGCCTGCTCCCAGCTGCCCCAGGGCTCCGCACCCGGCTCACTGGACTCCATGGGCCCGCAGCCCGTCGCCTCCGCCGCCTCGACCAACCCGCTGCTGACCAAGCTGGTCGCCGCGGTCAAGGCCACCAACCTGGTCGACACCCTCAACAGCGCCCCCGCCATCACCGTGTTCGCCCCCGCCGACCCGGCCTTCGCCGCGCTGGGTGACGCCAAGTTCAACGAACTCGCAGGGAAGCCGGCCGAGCTGTCGCCGATCCTGCAGTACCACGTCGTCGGCAAGCGTTACGACGCCAAGGGCCTCGCCGCCGCCGGCACCCTCGACAGCCTCAACACCGCCGGTGGGCCGCTGAAGATCGAAGGCACCGGGGACAACATGACCGTCAACGGCGCGAAGATCCTCTGCGGCAACATCCCCACCAAGAACGCCACCGTCTTCGTCATCGACAAGGTGCTGACCCCGGGCACCAACAAGTAAGCTCTTCACCCGGTCGTCGCCGTAGCCGATTTCTTCATGGCTACGGCGACGACCGGTTTTTCGCGTTCGACGGCAGCACTGGGGAAGCGGGCGGGCTCCACTTCTCTTCGATGCGGCCGAAGTGCCAGACGGCCAGGGCAACCAGCCACGTGACGACGAAGAGCCCGACGATCAGGAAGCCGATGTGGTCGAGATCCACGTGGGCGACGACGGCGACCGGGCCGGTGATGCCCAGCTTGTCCACGAGCAGGGACAGCAGCTCGATCGTGCCGACGATCAGGGCGACCGCCACCGAGAGCGCCGTGATCACGAGGTTGTAGAAGATCTTGCGGACGGGCCGCGCGAACGCCCAGGCGTAAGCGAAGTTCATGAAGCACCCGTCGATGGCGTCGAACAGGGTCATGCCGGCGGCGAACAGCACCGGCAGCACCAGGATCGCGTACCAGGGAAGCGAAAACGCGGCCGCGCCCGCGGCGAGCACCAGCAGGCCGATCTCGGTGGCCGTGTCGAAGCCGAGTCCGAAGAGGACACCCACGGGGTAGCTGTGCCACGGCTTGCGCACCGCTTTGGTGACGCCACCGAGGATCCGGTTCAGGAACCCCCTCTTGTTCAGCTGCCGCTCCAGCTCCGCCTCGTCGAAGTCGCCGCGTCGCATGCCGCGGAAGACGCGGAGGATCCCGCCCAGCACCACGAGGTTCAGGATCGCGATCACGTACAGGAACACGCCGGAGACCGACGTGCCGATCAGGCCGGTCGTCCGGTGCAGGGCGGATCCGTCGTCGCCCACCTGGCCGGCGAGCGCGCGAACCCCGAGTGAGAGCAGCAGGCACAGCAGGAAAACGACGGTCGAATGGCCGAGGGAAAACCAGAAACCGACCGACAACGGCCGTTTCCCGTCGGCGATCAGTTTGCGGGTGGTGTTGTCGATCGCGGCGATGTGGTCGGCGTCGAACGCGTGCCGCATGCCGAGCGTGAACGCCGTGACCCCCAGTCCCAGGCCGAACACCCCGGACGTCCCGAGTGCGTAGTGACGTGGTGCGACGACCAGGCCGAGCACGACCGCCGGGCCTTCCTCCGGATGGCGGGTCTGGTCGGGGTCGGCGCGACACTGGTCGCGGACGGCCTGGGTCGGTGGTGACCTCGGCGATCGCCGCGCCCGCCGCCGGTGACGCGGGCGACCTCGAGATCCTCAATTACGCGTTGACACTCGAGTACCTGGAGTCGGACTTCTACACCATGGGGCTGGCGAAGAAGCCCGTCAGCGGCCGTGAGCTCGAGCTGATCACCGAGATCGCCGACCACGAGAGCGCGCACGTCACGGCGGTCACGGCGCTGATCAAGCAGCTCGGCGGCACTCCGGTCGCGAAGCCGGTGATCAAGTACCCGGACGAGACGTTCAAGGACAAAGCGGGTTTCCTGAAAGCGGCGTCCACCTTCGAAGAAGTCGGCCGAAGGACGAAGTCCTCGCCATCGTCAAGCCGTTCCTCTCCTGACTTCCCGACCTCGTAAGGAAAGCACTCATGAACAGGCGTGATCTCATCCACGGGCAGGCCACCGACGTCTCGCCCCAGCTGGCACTCGGCGCGCTCAACAACCGCTGGGCGCTGGCCCAGGCCGGCGACTTCGGGAGCGACCTCGACGTCCTCAACTACGCGTTGACGCTGGAGTACCTGGAATCGGCGTTCTACGTCCAGGGCAACAGGCCGTCTCCCTCGAAGGGGCGGAAGCCGACTACCTCAAGCAGATCCAGTCCGACGAGGAGTCGCACGTCACGACCCTGACCGCGACGATCAAGAAGCTGGGCGGGACCCCGGTCGAAGCACCGATGGTGAACTTCGGGGCCGCGTTCGACAACCGCATGAGCTTCCTGACGGCCAGCCACACCTTCGAGAACGTCGGCGTCGGCGCCTACCTCGGTGCGGCCGGCTTCGTCAAGGACAAGACCATCCTGCAGGCCGCGGCGGGCATCTTCGGTGTCGAAGCCCGGCACGCGGCGGTCGTCGGGAACCTGCTCGGCCTGCCCGCCAAGGGCGGGGTCTTCATGGGCAACACCGAGACCCCGAAGGACAAGGCCACCGTGCTCGCCGCCGTCGCGCCGTTCCTGGTCGCCGCGCCGACCGTGCCGAAGGGCGCGCCGGCGATGGGGCGGGCGGTGCGAGCGACGACAAGACCGGCGTCGCCCTCACGGCCACCGGAGCGGTCCTGGTCGCCGGCGCGGCGGCGGTCGCCGTCAGTCGCCATCGCCGTCCCGGCGACGACGAAGAAACCCATGGCTGACCAGGTTCCTGAGCCCGGCGGGCGTCGCGTCGACGCCCGCCGGCGCGCGCTCCTGCCAGCGCTCGCGGTGGTGCTGGCCCTGACCGGCGGCGGCCTGGTCTGGGCCGGCGTCACCCACAAGCCCGGCCCGGACCCCGTCGCCGCGGCCGGCAGCATCCCCGCACCGACCACGAAGTCCCCGCCGCCCACCGGCCGTTCGGACCCCCGCCCGACGGTGCCGTTGCCCCGATCGACACCGGTCTCGATCCAGGTACCCAGCATCGGCGTGGACAGTTCGCTGTTGTCACTGGGCCTCAACCCCGACCGGACCGTCGAGTCGCCCAAGGACTTCAGCAGAGCCGGGTGGTACGACTACGGCCCGACCCCGGGCGAGGCGGGCGCATCGGTCATCTTGGGCCACATCGACTCCTACCGCGGCCCGGCCGTGTTCTACCGGCTGTCCAAACTCACGCCAGGGGCAGAGATCCACGTCCGCCGCAGCGACGGCAAAACGGCAACGGTCACGGTCGACGCCCTGCGGCAGTACCCGAAGAGCCGATTCCCGGCCGAGGACGTCTACCGCGCGGTCGAGTACGCAGGCCTACGCCTGGTCACCTGCGGCGGCGAATTCGACCGAGCGGCGCGCAGCTACCTGGACACCATCGTCGCCTACGCACACCCACGGGCACGAGCTGAGCAGACCACCGGCTGCGCAAAGAAGCGCTTCCGACAACAAGGACCTCCGGCACGCCTGTGTCCAACTGGCTGGCCGCGGGGGAGGGCGCGGAGTGGGCCGGGCACTCCGTTGCGGTGTTGGACCAGACCTACGCCAAGGTCATCGCCGGTCCGGAGTCGGCGTCCCACGACCGCATCTCTCTCGACTGGGAGAGCTGACGCCCGGCAGCTGGAGGGCGCATGGGGGGTGGAGGGCCGTAGACGGCCGGACAGCCCCGGACCAGACAAGTGCGGCCCCTGTCCAGATAGTGCCTGGTCAGGGGCCGTTTTCTGCTGGTGCTCGCGGGTGCCCCCGGTGAGATTCGAACTCACACTGGACGGGTTTTGAATCCGTTGCCTCTGCCAGTTGGGCTACGGGGGCGTGGCATGGTGACTCTACGGGATCACCGCACGCGGGCCGTGGTCGGGGGCGGGGTGTCGTGCTGGCCACTACGTGGTGAACGCCATCTCTTGAACTGGATCGTTCCCGGTAGGCTTCAGGCTTCGCGGAACGCCGCGAAACCGAACGTTCCGCCGAGTCTTCAGGAGGACCCCGGTGACCGATCAGGCTACCGAGGCCAACGGTGCCGCCACCGTGCCGCAGCGTCGGGTGCTCGTTGCGGAGGACGAGGCGCTCATCCGGCTGGACCTCGTCGAAATGCTGCGTGAAGAGGGTTACGAGGTCGTCGGTGAGGCAGGGGATGGCGAACAGGCCATCGCGCTGGCCACCGATCTCAAGCCCGACCTCGTGATCCTCGACGTCAAGATGCCCAAGCTCGACGGCATCGAGGCCGCGTCGAAGATCACCGGCGATCGGATCGCGCCCGTCGTGATCCTGACCGCCTTCAGCCAGCGTGACCTCGTCGAACGGGCGCGGGACGCGGGCACCATGGCCTACCTCGTCAAGCCGTTCGCGAAGCGTGACCTCGTGCCGGCCATCGAGCTCGCCGTCAGCCGGTTCTCCGAGCTGCAGGCCCTCGAAGCGGAGGTCGCCGGCCTCACCGACCGGCTCGAGACGCGGAAGGTCATCGACCGCGCCAAGGGCCTGCTGATGAGCCGGCAGGGCTTGACCGAGCCGGATGCCTTCCGGTGGATCCAGCGCACCGCAATGGACCGCCGGACCACGATGAAGGCCGTCGCCGAGGCGGTCGTGGAGAGCATCGGGACCTAGAAACGACGGCGGCCGGCAGGCAGAATCACGTGAGTGAAACTCCGCCTGCCGGCCTTCGTCGTCCTGGGACTGGTGCTGGTGCTGGGACTGACGGCGGGCTGCACCGCCGCCGAGCCGAGCGCCCCCGCGCCGACGACCTATGAGCTGCCGCCGCGTCAGGTGCGGCCGGACGAGACCGCGCTCAAGGTGCCGCCCGCGAAGAACGGCGACACCGAATTCGACCTGATCGGCTTCGCAGCGGGGCTGCCCAGCATCACCGGCAGCCACACCGAAATGCCCGCCAAGGGCCAGTACGTGCGGCTGCGGCTCGTCGTGACCAACACCGGCACCTCGAGCGTCCTGTTCGACACGATGCGCCAGCTGCTCGTCGACGACCAGGGCGCCACCCACCCGCCGGACGAGCAGGCCATGCTGATCAAGCGCCAGCCCGCCCAGTTCGACCTCGGGCACAGCGTGCGCGTCGAGTTCGACCTCTACTGGGACATCCCGAAGGACCGGAAGCCGATGAGCGTCAGGGCCTTCGGCGGCCCCACCATCACCGACATGAAGAACGTCAACGGCACCGATATCAAGCTGTGAGAAAGGGGCCCGGCACGAAGCCGGGCCCCTCAAAAACACTCTCAGACGCCGAGGTCGCCACCGAGGTAGGCGGCCCGCACCTTCGGGTCGTTCAGCAGGTCGGCCCCGCGGGCGCTCTGGACCACACGGCCCGTCTCGAGCACGTACGCGCGGTCCGACAGCTTCAGCGCCTGCTGGGCGTTCTGCTCGACCAGCAGCACCGTGGTGCCGCGCTTGTTGATCTCGCGGATGATGTCGAAGATCTGCGCGATCAGCATCGGCGCCAGGCCCATCGACGGCTCGTCGAGCAACAGCACCTTGGGCTTCGTCATCAGCGCGCGGCCGATGGCGATCATCTGCTGCTCGCCGCCCGACATCGTGCCGCCGAACTGCGTCTTGCGCTCGTTGAGCCGGGGGAACAGCTCGTAGACCTCGTCGAGGTCGCCCTGGAGCTCGTCCTTGCGGGTGTAGGCACCCATCAGGAGGTTCTCCTGCACCGTCATGCCGGGGAACACGCCCCGGCCTTCCGGTGACTGTCCGATCCCGAGCAGCACGCGCTTGTGCCCCGGGGTCTTCGAGATGTCCTGGCCGTTGAACACGATCCGGCCGCTGGTCAGCGGGCGGAGGCCGGAGATCGTCTTGAGCGTCGTGGTCTTGCCGGCGCCGTTGGCGCCGATGAGGGAGACGATCTCGCCCTCGTCGACCTGGATGCTCATGCCCTTGAGGGCGGCGATCTTCCCGTAGTGGACGTTGATGTCCTCGACCTCAAGAAGCATCTTCGGACACCCCCAGATACGCCTCGATCACCTTCTGGTTGTTCTGCACCTCGTGCGGCAGCCCTTCTGCGATCTTCTGGCCGAAGTCGAGCACGGCCAGCCGGTCGCTGATGTGCATGACCAGGCCCATGTCGTGCTCGATCAGCAGCACGGTGCGGCCGTCGTCCCGGATCTTGCGGATCAGCTCCTGCAGGGCGATCTTCTCCGCCGGGTTCATGCCCGCGGCCGGTTCGTCGAGCAGCAGCAGCTTCGGGTCCGTGGCGAGCGCCCGCGCGATCTCCAGCCGGCGCTGATCGCCGTAGGAGAGGTTCTTCGCGACGTGGTGCTCGACCCGGCCGATGCCGACGAAGTCGAGCAGCTCACGAGCCCGGTCCCGGCCGTGCTTCTCTTCCTTGCGGTGCGTCGGCAGGCCGAGCACCGCGCCGATGGCACCCGTCTTGTGGTGCGCGTCCGCGCCCACCATGACGTTCTCCAGCGCCGACATGTTGTGGAACAGCCGGATGTTCTGGAACGTCCGGGCGACGCCGCGCTTGGCGACCTTGAACCGCTTCATGCCGTCGATGCGGTCGCCGTCGAAGCGGACCTCACCCTCGGTCGGCGAGTAGACGCCGGTCACCACGTTGAACACCGTGGTCTTGCCGGCGCCGTTCGGGCCGATGAGGGCGAAGATCTCGCCCTCGTTGATGCTGATGTTGACCTCGCGCAGGGCGGTGACGCCGCCGAACCGCATGGTCACGTTGTCGAACTCGAGCAAGGGGCTCACTTGGTCACCTCCGCCGACGCCTCGGAGTCGGGGCCGGCCACTTCGGCACCCATCGCGCCCATGCCGCCGGTTCCTTCCCGTAGTTCGGCCTTCCGCTGCCGGGACGGCAGGATGCCCTCCGGCCGCAGCGCCATCATCAGCACCAGCACGGCGCCGAAGACGAAGATGCGGTAGTCGGCGAAGTCCCGGAACCGCTCGGGCAGCCACGCGACGACGAACGCGCCGAGGATGACGCCCGGCAGGTTGCCCGCCCCGCCCAGCACGACCGCGGCCAGGATGGTCGCGGACAGGATGAACGGGAAGTTGTTCGGCTCGACGAAGACCGCCTTGCTCGCGTAGATCGTGCCGGCGAAGCCACCGATCATGGCGCCGATGGCGAAGGCGAGCAGCTTGAACTTGAACGTCGGCACGCCCATCAGCTCGGCCGCGTCCTCGTCCTCGCGGATCGCCGCCCACGCCCGCCCGACGCGGCTCTTGTTGAGCCGGATCGAGAAGACGACGACGAGCACGATCGCGAACAGCATCAGGTAGTAGTACGGCGCCGGGTCGAGGAAGAACTCCATGCCGAACAGCGGCTCCGGGTGCGGGACGTTCGTGATGCCGCGCGCGCCGCCGATGGCGTCGGTGTTGTTCGCGGTGATCCGGACGATCTCACCGAAGCCCAGGGTGACGATGGCCAGATAGTCACCCCGTAGCCGTAGTGTCGGGGCGCCGAGGATGACGCCGGACACCGAGGCCAGGAAGATGCCGAGCACCACCGTGGGCCAGAACGACCAGCCGTACTTCGTGCCGATCGCCGCCCACGTGTAGGCGCCGATCGCGAAGAACGCGACGTACCCGAGGTCCAGCATGCCGGCGTGGCCGACCACGATGTTGAGGCCGACCGCCAGCAGGATGTACGTCCCGATCGGGAAGATCAGGACCGTCGTCCAGTCCGAGTCCGGGGACATGAACGAGCCGATCCACGGCGCGGGCAGGATCAACGCGAACACGATCACCAGCAGGTAGACGCCGTAGCGCTGCCACTGGGGCGCGTCGGCCCACCAGTCCCGGGTGCCGTCGATCGGGTGGAACCCCCGGCGGGCCGGCGATTCGTTTCCGTCTACCACTTCGTCGCCTTTCATACGCGTGCCCGCTGCAGCGATTCACCGAGAATGCCGGTGGGCCGGAACATGAGCACGAGCACCAGGATCACGAAAGCGGTGACGTCCTTCCAGGCCGAGCCCAGGAAGATGGAGCTCCAGTTCTCGACCAGGCCCAGCACGATCCCGCCCAGCAGGGCGCCGCGCAGGTTGCCGATACCGCCGAGCACGGCGGCGGTGAACGCCTTGATGCCGAGCAGGAACCCGATGCGGTAGTCGGTGTTCTCGTATTCCATGACGAACAGGGCGGCGGCGACGCCGGCCATGGCCCCGCCGAGCAGGAAGGTGATGCGGACGATCCGGTCGATGCTCACGCCCATCAGGACGGCGGCCTCGGGGTCCTGCGCCGTGGCGCGGATACCGCGGCCGATCCGGGTGCGGCGCACCAGCTGGTCGAGCACGACCATCACGATGACCGCGCCGATGATGACGAAGACGTGGTCGGTGCGCACGACGCCGTTGCCGATGCGGAACAGTTCCTCGTGCGGGATGAACCGGGGCGCGGACTGCTGCACGCGGCCGGACTTGCCGAAGACGTCCGGGATGACGATGAGCGCGAACAGCTCCTGCAGGAACAGCGACGCGCCGATGGCCGAGATCAGGGCAGCGAGGCGGGTCGCGCCCTTCTTGCGCAGCGGCCGGTAGGCGACCTGCTCCAGCACGATCGCCGAACCGCCCGACACGAGCGCCGAGACGACGATGAGCAGGACCAGGATGCCGATCATCGAGAAGATCGTGAACGGCGCCGCCGGCGCGATCGTGATGAGGATGAACAGGGACGTCATCGTCCCGATCATGAAGATTTCGGAGTGCGCGAAGTTGATCAGCCGCAGCACGCCGTAGACCATCGTGTAGCCCAGGGCGATGAGCGCGTAGATGGAGCCGGCTACCAGGCCGCCGATGGTGCTGCCCAGAAACTGGCTCTGCAGATCTTGGAACATGACGTAGTTGCCTTACCTGACGGGGCGAGGATGGTCGCCACATTGGCGGAGAGCGGGGGTGCTGTGGCCGACCACAACGCCCCCGCTCCCGTTAGGTGTTTCTACTGCTCCGTCAGCCGGTGATCTTGGCTTCGGTCGAGGCGCCGAGGTTCTTGATGACCCCGCCCACGACCTGGTACACGTAGATCGCGTTGGTCTGCGGCTCGCCGTTGTCCTTGAACTTGATCTGCTTCGACGCGCCCTTGAAGTCCTCGGTCTTCAGGAAGTCGTTGATCTTCTCGCCGGTGGTGTTGCCCGCCTTGACCGCGTTGATGATGGCGGTCGCGGCGTCGTAGCCCTCGGTCGCGTAGATCGCCGGGTCGACGTTGAACTTCGCCTTGTACTTGGTGGCGAAGTCGTTGCCCGGGGCACCCGCGTCGGGGATGTTGCAGGGGCAGCCGACGACGGCGCCTTCGGCGGCCGCGGCACCCGCGCCGGAGACCAGCTGCGGGTCGAGCGAACCGTCACCCGTGGCGAAGACGGCTTTCACGCCACCGTCGCGGAGCTGCTTGAGCAGCCGGCCGGCCTGGGCGTAGTAACCGCCGTAGGTGATGACGTCCGGGTTGGCGGCCTTGACCTTCTGGACGGTCGAGGAGTAGTCCGACGCGTCCTTGGCGAACTTGTCGCGCTCGGTCGTGATGCCCTTGTCCTTGAAGGTCTTCTCGAACGCGTCGGCCAGGCCGACGCTGTACTCCTGGTCGTCCGAGAGGACGTACGCGTTCTTCGGCGACTTCGCCGTGATGAGGAAGTTCGCGATACCGGGGCCCTGGTCGTTGTCGTTCGCGACGACGCGGTGCCAGTACTTCCAGCCGTTCGCGGCGAGACCCGGGTTGGTCGCCGACGGCGACACGCTCGGGACCTTGCCCTGCTCGAGGACGCCGCCGACGGCCTTCGACTCACCGGAGAAGGCCGGGCCGATCAGCGCGGTGATCTTGTCCGTGCCGATCGCGGTCTGCACCAGCGAGGTGGCCTGCTCCGGCTTGCCCTGGCTGTCGTAGTTCTTCAGCTCGAGCTTCACCGAAGGATTCGTGGCGTTGTACTCGTCGATCGCGAGCTTCGCGCCGTTGTTGGGCGGGATCACGATCCCGGAGTTCTCCCCGGTCAGGTCGCCCATGAACCCGATCTTCAGCGTGCTGCCGTCACCGCTGCCCGACGAGCTGCTGCCGCCGGCACAGCCCGCCAGCGCAAGCGACGTCGCCGCCGCGAGGGCGAGGACCCGTCCAAAACGCACTCCTGACACCGACTACCTCCCATGACCAACCACCGCCGGTAGGCGTTGCCCCCGACACAGGGGCTAGGTTAGGGCAGGAAGATATCCCTCTCGCCCGTCATGTGCACAGGCGGCCTCACTACTCTGTGTCCACATCGTGACGATCGCAACCGACACGAATTGCACGAAAAGCCGAACAACGTTTCGCTTCAAGGTCGTGCTGGTCACGCAGAGAAGTCAACTATCCACGTCCACCGGACGAATGGATGACAGCCGTGTTTCCGCGGTATGTCGTCGCCCATTTCCCGGGCCGGTGCGTGGCCGGTTTCCCGGGCGATCCGCCGTTCCCCCACGTGGGCCGGGCGCCGTCGCCGGATGCACCTTACGTCCGGTTCGCCCGGCCCGGTGAACCGCCCCCGCCCCAGGTCTGCCCGAAAGGCTTCCCGCCTGGGAACTCTTGTCACAACCACCGGTTGTCGTCGACGCCGGAAAGGCTGTTGGACCCGCGCGGGCGTCCCGCGGTTCGCTGGGAGCAGACCAGGAGAACAAGGGAGAACAGATGCGGATCGCGGAGCTCGAAGTCGTCGAAGGAGTCGCGGCGGGGGTGCCGTTCGTGGCGTTGCCGCCGGCGGACCCGGCCGCGCCGGCGGCGCTGCTGGCCGGCTGGCACCTGATGGAGCCGCCCGCGAGCGAGCGCGCGCTGGCGGCGGCGCTGCCGATGGCGGGACTGCAGGCCTGGCGGGTGTACTTCGGGCTCCCGCTCACCGGGGCGCGGCTGCCCGGAGGCGGGCCCGCCGAGCTCTTCCGGCTGGCGAGCGAGGACGCCGTCCTCAACGTCTTCGGGCCGGTGACCGACCAGGCCGCGGGGGAGTTCCCTGCAGCGCTCGCCGCACTGCGCGACTGGCTGCCCGGCGCCGACGGCCCGCTCGGCGTCTTCGGCGGCTCGGCCGGCTCGCTGGTGGCGCTGGAGGTGCTCGCCCGGGGAGACGCCGACGTCGCCGCCGGTGCGGTCGTCAGCCCGGTCGTCCAGCTGGCGCCGGTCATCGGGCGCAACGAACGGCTCTACGACGTCACCTATCCGTGGAGCGCGCGGTCCCACGCGGTCGCCACGCACCACGACTACGTCAGCCGGGCGGCCGAGCTCTCGGCGCCGCTGCTGATCGTGGCCGGGTCGGCCGACGACATCGCGGTCCGCGAGCCCGCCGCGGCCCTGCGGAAGCGCCTCGGCGACCGGGCCGAGCTGGTGACGATCGACGGGATGGGCCACACGTTCGCCGAGGCACCGGGGCTCGACGCCGCACCGCAGACCGCGGACGCGGCCCGGGTCGACGCGGCGTTCAGCGCGTGGTTCGGTCCGCGGTTGCGACGCTGAGGTCGCCCTCCGGCAGCCAGGCGCGGTCCGGGTCGTAGGCGCACCAGTCCTCTTCGCGGCCGGTGCGCCAGGCCAGCGTCAGCAGCCGCCGCAGCGCCGGGCGCGCCTTCCCGCGCCGCCAGACCAGCGACCACGGGAACAGCGGCGACGGCTCGAACGGCAGCACCTTCAGGTCGAGGTCGGGCGCCAGCTCCATGTCCGCCCCGGCGAGGGTGACGCGCCGCTTGCCGTAGCGCGTCTGCTCGAGGGTGTGCCGCAGGTCGTAGCTGACGCCGGAGTCGTCGATCGGCACGCCGAACGTCCCGCACAGCTCGGCCACGTACGACTGCCATTCGGCGGCCCCGCCGTGCCCCGGCAGCCAGATCCCGTCGGCGCGCAGCTCGTCGAGGGGCAGCACGTCCAGCACGGCCAGCGGGTGTTCCGGGGCGAGCAGCGCGACCAGCGGTTCCAGCCGGATCGGCCGGTGCTCCAGCTCGTCCGGCAGGGGCTTGCCGAACCCGGTGACCCGGCCGACCGCGACGTCCAGCTCCCCGGACAGCAGCGGCTCGACGGCGTGCGCGAACCCGCCGCCGGCGACCCGGTCGATCCGCAGCGCCGGGTCGCGCTCGGCGAGCCGGCGCAGCAGGAACATCGGGGCGAGCCGGAAGTCGACGACGTCCAGGCGCAGCGGCCGGTCGTCGGCGCCCATCGCGGCGACGGCGGCGTCGGCCACCCGCAGCAGCTCGAGCGCGTGCGGCAGGAACCGCTCGCCGTCGGCGGTCAGCTCGACCGACCGGTTGGTGCGCAGGAACAGCGGCACCGCCAGGGCGTCTTCGAGCTTCCGGACCCGCTTCGACAGCGCCTGCTGCGTGAGGAACAGCGTCTGCGCGGCGCGGCCGAAGTGCCGCAGCTCCGCGGTGACGGTGAACGCCCGCACCTGGGCGATGTCGAGGTCCACGGCTCAGGAGCCCGGGGGTGCGTCCCGGACGACGCAGGTGAGCCGGGCGGTGCAGGTGCGGCGGCCCTCGTCGTCGGTCAGGACGATCTCGGCGGTGATGGTGCCGCGGCCGACGTGCAGCGGCGTCGCCACCCCGGTGACCTTGCCCGAGCGGACGGCCCGGTGGTGGGTGCAGGACAGCTCGAGCCCCATCGCGGCGCGGCCGGGGCCGGCGTTCAGCGCGGCAACCGTGGAGCCCAGCGCCTCGGCGAGCACGGCGTTGGCGCCGCCGTGCAGCAGGCCGTAGGGCTGAAGGTTGCCCTTGACCGGGATCGTGCCGACCACCCGCTCGGGCGTCACCTCGATGAGCTGCATCCCGACCTTGTCGTTCAGCTGCTGGTCGGCCGCCGCCGGGTCGATGCCCGCCAACCGGTCCACGTCGATGGGGGCGGGACGTTCCGTCACTCACTGCTCCTCTGCTGATGCGACACGTAAGAGTCGTCGCCAACATGGCGATGATGCCTTGTTCCAAAGAGTGTCGTACCCCCAGCCTAGACTCGGGCACGTGAGCCCGAGTGAGAAGACGACCGTTGCCAACGCCACAGGAACGACTGCAGTCGCGGAGCGGCCGAAGCTGCTGCTGATCGACGGCCATTCGATGGCCTACCGCGCGTTCTTCGCGCTGCCCGCCGAGAACTTCAGGACCAAGACCGGGCAGGTCACGAACGCGGTCTTCGGGTTCACGTCGATGCTCATCAACCTCCTGCGCGACGAAGCGCCGACCCACCTCGCGGTGGCGTTCGACCTCTCGCGCAAGACGTTCCGGTCGGAGACCTTCGCCGACTACAAGGCGAACCGCAGCGCGACGCCGGATGAGTTCCGCGGCCAGGTCGACCTGGTCCGCGAGGTCCTGGACGTGCTCGGCATCCCGTCGCTGACGAAGGAGAACTTCGAAGCCGACGACATCATCGCCACGCTCACGACGCAGGCCACCGCGGAGGACTTCGACGTCCTCATCTGTACCGGCGACCGCGACGCGCTGCAGCTGGTCACCGAGCACGTCACCGTGCTCTACCCGAAGCGCGGCGTCTCGGAGATGACCCGGTTCACCCCGGAGGCCGTCGAGGAGAAGTACGGGCTCACCCCGCGGCAGTACCCGGACTTCGCGGCGCTGCGCGGCGACCCCTCGGACAACCTGCCGAACATCCCCGGCGTCGGCGAGAAGACCGCGGCCAAGTGGATCAAGCAGTTCGGCTCGCTCGACGACCTGATCGACCGCGTCGACGAGGTCAAGGGCAAGGCGGGGGAGGCGTTGCGCGCGAACCTCAGCTCGGTGCAGCTGAACCGCCAGCTGACCGAGCTGATCCGCGACGTCGAGCTGGAGATCGGCCCGAGCGGGCTGGAGCTGCGCCCGTGGGACCGCGAGGCCGTGCACGCGCTGTTCGACGAGCTGGAGTTCCGCGTGCTGCGGGACCGGCTGTTCGCGACGCTGCAGAGCGCCGAACCCGAGGCCGACGAAGGGTTCGAGGTCTCGGGTGACGCGCTGACCCCCGGCGCGCTGGCGGCGTGGCTCACCGCGCACGCGGGCCCGGCCGAGCCGGTGGCGCTGTCCTTCCGCACCATGGGCACCTCGGTCCGCTCCGACCTGCGCGCGGTCGCCTTCGCGACGGCCGACGGCGAAGGCGCCTACGTCGACGTCACGGCGATGGACCAGGCCGACGACGCGGCGCTCGCCGCCTGGTTCGCCGACCCGGCGATCCACAAGACCGGCCACGACCTCAAGGTCGCGCTGCACGCGATCCACGCCCGCGGGTGGGCGCTCGCCGGGCTCGCGATGGACACCGCGCTGGCCGCGTACCTGGTGCGGCCGGGGCAGCGCACGTTCGACCTGGACGACCTCGCGCTGCGCTACCTGCACCGCGAGCTGCGCTCGGAGACCGACGGCGGCGACGGGCAGCTGTCGCTGCTCGACGGCGGTGCCGAAGGCTTGGAGCAGAAGGAGATCCAGGAGGAGCTCGTCAAGGCGCGGGCCGTCTTCGAGCTGGCCGGCGCGCTCGACAAGGAGCTCGACGAGATCGGCGGCGCGAAGCTGCTCGCCGAGCTGGAGCTGCCGCTGCTGGAGGTGATCACCGCGCTGGAGGTCGCCGGGGTCGCCGTCGACCTGGAGCAGCTGACCACGCTCGAGGCGCACTACCTGAGCCGCGTCACGCAGGCCGCCGAAGCCGCGTACGAGGTCATCGGCAAGCAGATCAACCTCGGCTCGCCGAAGCAGCTGCAGGTCGTGCTGTTCGACGAGCTGGGCATGCCGAAGACCAAGCGCACCAAGACCGGCTACACGACCGACGCCGAGGCGCTGCAGGGGTTGTTCGAGAAGACCGAGCACCCGTTCCTGCAGCACATGCTGGAGCACCGGGACGCGACGAAGCTGCGCACGACGGTCGAGGGGCTCATCAAGTCCGTCGCCGACGACGGCCGCATCCACACCACGCTGCTGCAGACGATCGCGGCCACCGGGCGGCTGTCGTCGACCGAGCCGAACCTGCAGAACATCCCGGTCCGCACCGAGGAAGGCCGCCGCATCCGCGACGCGTTCGTCGTCGGCGCGGGGTACAGCGAGCTGATGACCGCGGACTACAGCCAGATCGAGATGCGGATCATGGCGCACCTCTCGCAGGACGCCGGCCTCATCGAGGCCTTCAACAGCGGCGAGGACCTGCACACGTTCGTCGCGTCGCGGGCGTTCTCGCTGCCGCCGGAGGAGATCACGCCGGAGCTGCGCTACCGCGTCAAGGCGATGTCGTACGGCCTCGCGTACGGACTGTCGGCGTACGGGCTTTCGCAGCAGCTGCGGATCTCGACCGACGACGCCAAGTCCCAGATGGAGGCGTACTTCGACCGCTTCGGCGGCGTGCGCGACTACCTCCACTCGGTCGTCGGGGTGGCCGCGAAGAACGGCTACACCGAGACGGTCTTCGGCCGCCGCCGCTACCTGCCGGACCTCAACAGCGACAACCGCCAGCGCCGCGAGATGGCCGAGCGGATGGCGCTCAACGCCCCGATCCAGGGCAGCGCGGCCGACATCATCAAGGTCGCGATGCTCAACGTCCACCGCGAGCTGGTCAAGGCGAAGCTGCAGAGCCGGATCCTGCTGCAGGTGCACGACGAGCTCGTGCTCGAAGTCGCCGAGGGCGAGCGCGAGGAGCTGGAGAAGCTCGTGCGCCACGGCATGGGTTCGGCCTACGAGCTCGCGGTCCCGCTGGAGGTCTCGGTCGGCTACGGCCGGTCCTGGAACGACGCCGCGCACTGACGTTTCCCCACGAACCCCGCACCGTCCGGTGCGGGGTTCGTGCACGTCCGGGGGACGTCGCCTACGCTGCGTCGCCGTCGGAATCACCGGGTCGTGGGGCGGGACTACTCGGCCGGACGGCGCCGCGTGCCGGTCCGCCGGACGAAGCTGGGTGGCCCGAACGGCCCACCGGGCCCGGCCGAAAGGACCACCGCCATGGCCACCGATTTCCAGCGGCGCAAGATCTCCGGCGTCTTCGGCGCGATGGACGCCGACGCCGACGGCTACCTCACCGAGTCCGATTTCCGGGCGCTCACCACGAGATGGCTCGACCTGCGCGGCACCGACGACAGCACCGCCGAAGGGCAGAAGCTCGCCGCCATCATGATGGGCTGGTGGGGCACGTTGCTCGCGGCGTCGGACCGGGACCGCGACGGCAAGGTCACCCTCGACGAGGTCCTCCACGTCGTCGACGACCTGCCCATGACACCCGGCGCGGTCACCGGCACCGCCGACGCGATATTCGAAGCCGTCGACGAAAACGGCGACGGCGCCATCTCCGCGGCCGAGTACCGGCAGCTGATCGAAGCCTGGAACGGCACCGAAACCCCGACCGACGAGATCTTCGCCCACCTCGACCTCGACGGTGACGGCCGGCTCTCCCGCGAGGAGTTCACCGGGCACTGGCTGGAGTTCTGGGCGGGCGACAACCCCGCTGCCCCGGGCAGCTGGGTTTTCGGCCGCGTGTGATCCGCCCACCGGGACGCCGCTGCGCCGAATGGCGGACGCCGTTCGGGGCAGGTGTTACTGCTGGGTAGCGGGTCCCGCGCCGACGCGAGCCGATCACGGCGTAGGGTCCGCCGAATGGGGTTCGAGCGTGAGCGACGACGCTGGCGGGTCCGGCTGCACGACGAACTCGGCCGGCTGTGCGGCGCGGGCACGGTACTCGACGAGTACCACGTCCTCACCAGCGCGCACGTCGTCGAGACCGCCGGTGGCGCGCGATCCGCGTTGAGCGTCGACTTCGTCGGCCTGGCCGAGGCGTTGCCCGGCACGGCCACCGTCGTCGAAGGGTGCTGGGTGCCCTCCGACGGCGGTGGCCGCGGCGACCTCGCCTTGCTGCGCCTCGAACGCCCCGAGTCCCGCGTGTTCCGCGCGCCGCTGCACCGGATGCCGCTCGGGGAGCACCAGCTCGTGCGCGCCTTCGGTTTCCCGCCCGGCTCGGTCGGCCGCTGGACCCACGCCCGCCTCGGCGGCGCCGAACACCCCGGCGGCCCGGGCGGCGAATGGATCCGGTTGCTGCGCACGGCCGAGGCCGAGTCGCTCGGCCCCGGGTTCGGCGGCACCGCGGTGCTCGACGAAGCGACCGGGCACGTCGTCGGCATGGTCGTCGGCAAGGACACCGGGACCTGGATGATCCCCGTCGAGACCATGCTCGGGCACCTGCCGCAGCTGAGCATCTGGACGTCCGGCGGCCCGGCCGTCGACGCCAGTTTTTCCCGCCTCGTCGGCGAAACCGTCGACGTCTCCTTCGTGCAGCGCGTCGTCGACTGGTTCACCAAGGCCGAGCCCGGCACCGTCTGGGTCGTCGACACCGGCGAGGCCGGCTCGCCCGTCGCGGCGGCGCTGCGCTTCGGCATCGTGCTGGCCGACCGCGAACGCTCGCTCGGCGTCCCCGGGCTGCCGCCGGCGCTCGGCCAGATGCCCCCGGCCGGCAGCGTCGACCTCGCGGTGGACGCGACCGGCCGCACCGCCGACGCCGTCCGCCACCGCATCGAAGAACGGCTCACCGGCGGCGTCGCCGGCCGCACGCTCGTCGTCGACGCGATCGACGACTCCGCCGAACCGGACCGGCTCGTCGGCGAGGTGCTCGGGCCGCTCGCCGGCCGCGCGGCCGAGCTCGGCATCCGGCTGCTGCTCGGCTTTCGCGAAAAGTCCTCGCCCGGGGTGGCGGCGGTGCGGGCGAGCACGGACCGGGCCCGCCCGGCGACCGACGACCTCGCCGGCCGCCTGGACGTCCTGACCCAGGCCGTCGAGGAGCTCGCCGAGATCGAGGCCTACCAGCTGCGGGTGGCGACGCGCTTCACCGGCGTCGCGATGCTGCCCGCGCGGGCCCACCGGCTGCGCGGCACGCTCAAGCAGCTCCGCTCGGCCGAGGTCGACGGCGACGCCGAGTGGGTCGAGCGCCACATCGACGGCCACGAGCACGCCGTCGCCCCGGCGGTCGAGGACGGCCGCCGCCAGCGCGCGGTGCTCGACGGCCTCGTCGCCCGCCGCGAGGAACTGCGTGCCCGCCTGGCCGGCGACAACGAACTGGCTCGCGAACACGGTGTCGCGACCGACCCGGAGCTGGAGCAGGTGTACGTCCCGGCGAAGCGCCTGCTGATCGACGGCCCCTGCGAACTCACGGCGGCGGCCACCGCGGTCGACACCTACGCGGCCGCGGTCCGCGCCCGCATCGAAGACCGCGGCTGACTTTCCGCTCGGCGCAAGGAAAAGCCGTGAAGGACTCCTTCCCGGCTCTTATGGCCGGTAAGGAGGCCTTCACGGCTTTCGGAGCCGGAACTGTCGGTGCCGGGCGGTAGCGTGGAAAACGGGGGGCGGCGCCCTGCGGCTGCGGCGAAAGCGGCTAGCGGCGGCCCAGGCCGCGGATCAGCACCATCACCGCGTCCCGGACCTCCGCCCGCGTCCGCTCGGGGCCGAACACCTGCCAGTCCAGCGCGACCACCAGCATCGTGCCGAACAACCCGGCCGCCGCCGTCGGGATCCGGACTCCCTCCGGCAGCCGTCCGGCCTCCTCCAAGCGTGACAGCTGGCTCTTCACGATCGAGATGATTTCCTCGCGCAGCAAGGAAAGCGTGCCGTGCCACTGGCCGGGCGTGCGCCACAGCTCGCTCACCAGGATCTGCGAAAACCCCGGATACCGGGCGATGAACTCCAGCGTCACGTCGACCTGCGCCTCGATCACGTCGAGCGGGTCCGCGTCGCTGACCGCGTCGCGCAGCCGCCCGGCGAGCGTGTCGACGCCGTAGCGCAAGAGGCCGTCGACCAGGCCGTCCTTCGAACCGAAGTTGTAGTAGACGGTGCCCTTCGCGACGCCCGCCTCGGCGGCGATGTCGTCGACGGTGAGGCCCACCAGGCCCCGGCTCTTCGCGAGCCGCAGGGTGGCCTCGAAGAGCTTCTGCTTGGTCCCGCCGCTCACAGGCTCAGCTCGGGCTTGAGCGCCGACACCGTCCAGACCCGGCGTTTGCGCGCGGCCAAGGTTGACACCAGGATCCCGCCGGCCAGGTAGGCCAGCAGCACGCCGATGTCGCCGAGGATCTGCACGGTGGCGCCACTGTAGAACAGGTGCCGGAAGCCGTCGATCGCGTACCCCATCGGCAGCACGACGTGCAGTGGGTACAAGGCGTCCGGGATGGTCTGCCACGGGAACGTGCCGCCCGCGCTGACCAGCTGCAGCACCAGCAGCACCAGGCCGAGGAACTTGCCGACCGCGCCGAAGAACGCGTTGAGCGCGTGCACCACCGACGTGAACGTCAGCGACACCAGCACCGCGAACCCGATCGCGCCCAGCGGGTGCGCGATGTGGATGCCGACCAGCCACGTCACCGCGCCGAACAGGACGATCACCTGCGCGATGCCGAGCAGTGCCGAGGACAGCCAGCCGCCCACAGCGACCCGGAACGGTGACGCGCCCGCGGTCAGCGCGCGCGTCGAGAGCGGGCGCAGGATCAGGAACAGCACGAACGCGCCGATCCAGGTGGCCAGCGAGATGAAGAACGGCGCCAGGCCCGCGCCGTACGTCCCGGCCGACGCCTCGCCGTTGGCGTTGACCGCCACCGGGTCCGCGATGGTGTTGGCCGTCGCCGCGCGGGTCGGGTCGTCCGGGTTCGGGATCTCCTTGAGCCCGGCCGAAAGCCCGTCACGCAGCTTCACCGCGCCGTCGGCGAGCTGGTTCGTGCCGGTGACCGCGGTCTTCTCGCCGTCGTTCAGCTTGGCGGCGCCGTCCTTGAGCTGGTTCGCGCCGTCGGACGCCTGCGCGATGCCGTTCGCCAGCTGCGGCGACGCGGCGGCGAGCTTGGCCGCGCCGTCGGACACCTGCTTGGCGCCGTCGGCCAGCTTCGCGAGATCCCCGTTGGCCTGCTGGATCTTGCTGTTGGCCTGGTCGACGGGGGAGCGCAGCTGATCGGCCTTCGCGAGGATCGCGGTGACCTGCTCCTCCGGCACCCCGGCGTTCCGGAGATCGGTCTGCAGCTGCGTGCGGTAGCTGTCGAGCTTGCCCTGGATGTCCGACGACGCGGTCGCGGCCACCGACGCGGCGTCGGCGACCTTCTGGTCCCCGGCGGACACCTGCGAGGCACCGTCGGCGAGTTTCTGCGTCTGGGACGGCAGATCCGCCGTGCTGCTCTTGAGCGTGCCGAGGCCGGTGGCGAGCGTCGAGGAGCCGTCGGCGAGCTGTGCCGCGCCACTCGCGAGCTGCTGCTGGCCGGCCTTCAGCTGCGACGCGCCGTCCGCGAGCTGCGACGCGCCGGTCGACGCTTCCTGGATCTTCCCGTAGATCGTGGAGAAACCGACCAGGAACCGGTCCGCGGCCTCGCTGCCGACCTTCTCCGCGATCGTCTTGCGCACCTGCTCGGCGACCTGTTTCGCGATCGTCCCGGACAGATAGTTGTTGGCGTCGTTGGTGGTCAGCGTGATCGTCGCCTGCTGCGGCTGGAAGTTGCCGACCGACAGCAGCGCGGCGGAGAAGCCGCTCGGGATGCCGATCGCGAAGGAGTACTTGTCGTCGCGGACGCCGTCACGGGCGTCCTGCTCCGACACCTCGTGCCACTGGAACGTACCGGACTTGACCAGCTCGTCGGTCACCTCACGGCCGACGTTGCGTTGCTGCCCGGTGGAGTCCTGCGCGCCCATGTCGCTGGTGAAGACGGCGGCGGGCAGCTTGTCCAGGCGGCCGTACGGGTCGTAGTTCGCGTAGAGGTAGAAGGACGCGTAGAGCAGCGGCACCAGCACGAGCGCGACCAGCGCCAGCTTGGGCATCGTGCCGGTGGACAGCCGCCGCAGTTCGTTGCGGGCGATCCGGAAGGCGTTCATTCGGAAACTCCGTCAGTGACGTTCCCCGGGCTCTCAGGGAGCTCTTCGGTGGGCTGGGGAAGTTCGGGAAGGCAGTGCTGCGGCTCCGGCTGCTCGGCCGAACCGATGCGCGCGGGGGTGAAGGGCAGCGCGGACGCCGGCGTCGTGGCGGTCAGCACGACCACGGCGAGGCCGCGTCCGGCCTGCTCGCGGGCCAGCCCGGCCCAGCTGTCGACGTCGCTGGTGTGCCGGTCGGGGGTGTCGAGCACGAGGACGCGCACGCCCTTGCGCGCCGCGGCCAGCTCGGTGAGCAGCCGGGTGCGCAGGGCGGGGGCGAGGTTCTCGAACCGGGTGCCGGCATACGGCGCCGCGTCGTGCTCGGTGAGCCAGCGGGCGACGTCCTCCTTGCCCGCCGGGCGGTGGGCCAGGGCCAGCTCCTCGCCGACGACCACGCGCAGGGGCAGCGCGTCGTCCGGCTCGCTGACCTCGGGTGCGTCGACGACCGCGACGAGCTCGGGCAGCCTGGCGTCCGAGCCGTCGACCGTGACCGTGCCGGTGCTCGGCTTGAGCCGCCCGGCCAGCGCCAGGCCGAACGCGGTGACGCCGACGCCGGGTTCGCCGTGCACGATCGCCAGGTCGCCCTCGCCGATGGTCAGCGAGGTGGGCGGTAACAAGGTGCCGTAGTGCCCTTCGAGGGACACCCGATCGGCTCGGACCTGCACGGGGACTCCAGCGTGGAAGACTTTTGAACTGACCGGTCAGTTCAAAAGCTAGCCCTCGCCGGGGTGTGGAGCAAGATCACCGGACGCACGTCACACCAGTGGGTGACTCACCGCAGCGCGGCCGCCGGTCGCACCTCCCACGTCGTCCACAGTGGACGATAGCCCTGCCGGTGCCAGAACACCGAGGCCAGCGGGTTGGTCGGGTTGTAGTAGAGGTACGTGCCGGTCGCGCCGCCCGCGTGCAGCTCCCGGTGGACGCGGGCCATCAGCGCCCGGCCGACGCCGCCGCCCCGCTCGCCGGGCGCGGTCACGACGTTGTTCACGTAGCCCCAGCGCCCTGGCGGGAGCAGCTCGGCCGCTGCGCCGCCGGGGGTCGCCTCGACCCACGCGCAGTGCGCCATCGCGCGCACCTCGCCGTCGTCCTCGGCCAGCCAGACCAGCGGTTCTTCGGCGTCGAGGGCCTCGCGCAGGGCGGGCGCCAGCAGGCCGGCGGTGTTCGCGCGGCGGGGCGCGGCGACCAAGCCGGTGTAGTCGAACGTCGCCGTCGCCAGCTCCAGCGCCACGGCGAAGTCGGCGGGCCCGGCCCGGCGGACGGTCGCCGAGGGGTCCGGCGCGGCCGGGGGAGCGGTCCGCACGCCCAGCGCGCCGAGCGGGACCAGGCCGTGGTCGAGGAAGGCGCGGATCGCCTCGGCGTCCCGGCTGGGCCAGACGACGACGCACGCCGAGTCGTCGCCGGTGGCCTCGCTCTCGAGCTGCGCCTTCAGCGCGCGCAAGAGCAGGTCGGCGCCCTCGGTGCCGGTGTCGCCGAGGTAGGGGAACAGCTGCCAGGTGTCGGCGGCCGACCACAGCGTCGCCGCGTCGCCGGGGCCCAGCCGGTGCCGCTGCAGCACGCCGGTGACCTGGGTGCCGTCCGCCGTCGCCGCGTCCAGCCGCAGGCCCTCGGCGGGCGGCGCGGCGGGCGGCAGCAGCGCGTCGACGGCCGCGAAGCGTGCCTTGTGGGCAGCGAGCAGCGGCTCGGCGATGTCCATGGTTCCCCTCTGGTCGTCCGTCAGGACCAGGCCGGTCGCCGGATCCACATCGTCCACAGTGGACGATAACCCTGCCGGTGCCAGAACACCGGGGAGAGCGGGTTCGCCGGGTGGTAGAAGAGAAAGGTACCGCGCACCTCGTACGAGAGCAGGGTGCGATGGGCCGCCGCCATCAGCGCCCGGCCGATGCCGCCGTCGCGCGCCGCGGGCGCCACCGACAGCGTGTCGACGTAGCCCCAGAGCCCCGGGAGCAGCCGGCCGTGGATGCTGTCGCCCGGCGCCGGCGAGGTCAGGGCGCAGGCGGCCATCCCGGCCGGCACGCCCTCGTCCTCGGCCAGCCAGGCCAGGCCGCTGAACCGCTGCGCGCGGACGACCTCCGCGCGCAGCCGGGCCCGCGCGTCCGGCCGCGGCACGGCGGTGCCGACCAGCGACGTGTACCGCCACTCGGCCAGCCGCAGCTCGGTGAGCGCCTCGACGTCGCCGCTGCCGGCCCGCCGGACGCGCACCCGCGCCGGGCCCGGGTCCGGCGGCGGCTCGACGGGCCGGACGGCCAGGCAGGTCATCGGCGCGAAGCCGTGCGCCAGCAGGACGGCGGACGCCTCGTCGTCCCGGCTCGGCCAGGTCAGCATGCAGCCCGAGTCCGGCCCGCTGCCCGACCCGCGCAGCCGCTCGCGCCACGCGCCCAGCAGTGCCGCGAGACCCGCCGCGCCGGTCTCGCCCGGCACCGCGGTCAGCTCGTGGATCTCAACCGGGCCCCATAGCGCGGGCCACGACGCCGGCGCGTGCACGGCGTGCGTCAGCAGGCCGCCCGCCTTCCGGCCGCCCACGGTCACCAGCAGCGGCTCGCTCGTCATGGGCGGGGCCGCGATCGGCGGGAGCTGCGGGTCGAGCGCGGCGAACCGCGCGTTCTGCTGGTCTTCGAGGGACGTCACGAGCGGTGCGTGCGGAAGATCGCGGTGCCCGGGAACAGCCGGCCGCGCAGCGGGCTCCACTGGCCCCACGGCCGGGTGTGCCCCGCCGGCCACTCCGGCTCGACCAGGTCGGTGAGGGTGAACCCGGCGGCGGCCAGCGCGCGCACGTAGTCGCCGAGGGTGTGGTGGTACTCGACGTAGGTGGCGGCGCCGTCGTCGTCGACCTCCACGTAGGGTGTGCGGTCGAAGTACGGCTGGGTGACGGTGAGCCCCTGCGGGCCCGGGTCGTCCGGGAAGATCCACCGCATCGGGTGCGTCACCGAGAACACCCACGGCGCGCCGGGCCGCAGCACCCGGTGGACCTCGGCGAACACCGCATCCACCGACGCCACGAACGGGATCGCGCCGAACGCCGAGCAGGCCGCGTCGAAGCTGCCGGAGGCGAGCGGCAGGTATTCGGCGTTGGCCTGCACGAGCGGCACGGCGACGCCGGTGCGCGCGTTGCCGGCCTGGGCGTGGCGCAGCATGCCGGCGGACAGGTCGGTCGCGACGGCGTCGGCGCCCTGGGCGCGCAGCCAGCGCGCGCACGCGGCCTGGCCGCAGCCGACCTCCAGCACGCGCTTGCCGCGGACGTCGCCGAGCAGCCGCACCTCGTCTTCCCGCACGCCCTCCGGGCACCAGACGAAGTCGGCGTCGCCGAGGAACCCGCCGTGCTCGGCCTGGTAGTCGTCGGCGTCGGCGTCCCACCAGGCGAGGTTCGCGGCCGCGGCCTCCGGCCCGCCGACCTCGCGGTAGGCGACGGCGGTCGTGCCCAGCCGGTGCTCGGCGGCGTCGTGGCGCCCCGGCGCGGCGGGCTCGTTCGGTGGCATGATGGTGTCTCCGGTCCCGGCCGCCGGCGGCTGCCCTGCTGCCTGCTCCACCCGCGTCCTCCAGCCTGCGATGTGCCTTCGCGAGGACCTTAGCGATCGCCGGGGGACCCTGATTGTGCCGCCTGGCGACTGCCGCGTAGGATCAGTGTTAGCGCAGTGGGTTCGCGCTGCCTTCCGCTCAGCTTCGTCTCGGGCTCGGGTCGCGCACCGTTTGCGGGTCATGCCGCGGTCGTTCACTGGTGGACGTTTGCTCGCAGGGTCGTCGCATGCTCCCAACACCCCATCGCGCCGACAACTGCCAACCCTCGATTCCCATCCTCCGGAGCAACCCGCCTAATGACCATCGACACCGTCACCGCCCCGACCGCCCCGAACGCGGCCCCTCAGGTCGCCATCAACGACATCGGGTCGGAGGAAGACTTTCTTGCGGCTATCGACAAGACGATCAAGTACTTCAACGATGGCGACATCGTCGAAGGCACCATCGTCAAGGTCGACCGCGACGAGGTCCTGCTCGACATCGGCTACAAGACCGAGGGCGTCATCCCCTCGCGTGAGCTCTCCATCAAGCACGATGTCGACCCGGCTGAGGTTGTCACCGTCGGCGATGAGGTCGAAGCCCTTGTCCTCCAGAAGGAGGACAAGGAAGGCCGTCTGATCCTGTCCAAGAAGCGCGCGCAGTACGAGCGCGCCTGGGGCACGATCGAGGAGCTCAAGGAGAAGGACGAGCCCGTCAAGGGCACCGTCATCGAGGTCGTCAAGGGCGGCCTCATCCTGGACATCGGCCTGCGCGGCTTCCTGCCCGCGTCGCTGGTCGAGATGCGCCGCGTCCGCGACCTGCAGCCCTACGTGGGCCGCGAGCTCGAGGCGAAGATCATCGAGCTGGACAAGAACCGCAACAACGTGGTCCTGTCCCGCCGCGCCTACCTCGAGCAGACCCAGTCCGAGGTGCGCAGCGAGTTCCTCAACGCGCTCGCCAAGGGCCAGGTCCGCAAGGGCGTCGTGTCGTCCATCGTCAACTTCGGTGCCTTCGTGGACCTGGGTGGCGTCGACGGCCTGGTGCACGTTTCCGAGCTGTCCTGGAAGCACATCGACCACCCGTCCGAGGTCGTCGAGGTCGGCCAGGAGGTCACGGTCGAGGTCCTGGACGTCGACATGGACCGCGAGCGCGTCTCGCTGTCGCTGAAGGCGACCCAGGAAGACCCGTGGCGCCAGTTCGCCCGCACCCACGCGATCGGTCAGATCGTGCCGGGCAAGGTCACCAAGCTGGTTCCGTTCGGTGCGTTCGTGCGCGTCGAAGAGGGCATCGAGGGCCTGGTCCACATCTCCGAGCTGGCCGAGCGCCACGTGGAGATCCCGGAGCAGGTCGTCCAGGTCAACGGCGACGTCATGGTCAAGGTCATCGACATCGACCTCGAGCGCCGTCGCATCTCGCTGTCGCTGAAGCAGGCGAACGAGGGTGTCACGCCGGACACCGAGTTCGACCCGACCCAGTACGGCATGGCCGCCGAGTACGACCCCGAGGGCAACTACATCTACCCCGAGGGCTTCGACCCGGACACCCAGGAGTGGCAGGAAGGCTTCGACAAGCAGCGTGAGGAGTGGGAGCGTCAGTACGCCGAGGCCCACACTCGTTACGAGGCCCACATGAAGCAGGTCGTGAAGGCCGTCGAGGCCGACGCGGAGGCCGCCGCCGACGCGGCGACCGGCATCGAGGGTGGCGCGGAAAGCTACACCTCGTCGGGCTCGACCTCGACCGACACGAAGAGCACTGGTGGCACCCTCGCCTCCGACGAGCAGCTCGCGGCACTCCGCGAGAAGCTCTCCGGTGGTGCGTGAGCACTAGCTCTCTGAGCTGAAACCCCAGCGAACCCCGGTCCGGAAACGGCCCGGGGTTCGCTGCGTTCCGGCCCCACCGTCCCAGCCCCGGGTATCGCGAGTCACGCCCCGAAGCACGCGAGTTCCGGCCCTGATCACGCTGGTCGCGGCCCGAGTACGAGAGTTTCGGCCTGGATCACGTGAGTCCCGACCCTGATCACGCGACTTCCGGCTCTGATCACGCTGGTCGCGGCCTGGATCACGCGAGTTCCGGTCTTGATCACGCGGGTCGCGGCCCTCGGGCGCGGGTGGCGGCTCGAGTACGTGAGTCTCGGCCTCGATCACGCGAGTTCCGGCTCCGGACACGCGAGTTTCGGCCCTGATCACGCGAGTCGCGGCTCGAGTACGTGAGTTTCGGCTCCGATCACCCGAGTTCCGGCCCCGATCACGCGAGTCGCGGCCTGAGTCACGCGGGTCGCGGGTCCGGACACACGAGCCGTCCGCCGGTTCGAGCAGTCTCGCGCCCTCCGCCGGACCGGCCCCGGCCCCGGCCCCGGCCCCGGCCTCGCGCCGGCCGCGGTCGTGAGGTCAGTGGTTGCGCAGGCCCAGGCCGGTCGTCATCGCCGTGACACCGCGGCGGTACACCTCCGCGTTCGCCTCGTCCGTCGGCGGGATGAACCACTCCGGCAGCGCCGTCCGGGAGGCGAGCATCAGCTCCGCGCCGACCAGGCCGTGCATCGTCGTCCAGAGGTGGTACGCCGCCGTCCGGGCGTCCACGTCGGGTGGGCTGATCCGCTGGACCCGGTCGATGAACAGGCCGAACGTCGTGCGCACCACGGCCGAGCGCAACGCCGGGTCGGGGTCGAACCCCGGGATCGGGCGTTCGAACATCAACGCGTAGCGCGCCGGGCTTTCGCGGGCGAAGTGCCGGTACGCCATCGCCAGGTCGAGCAGGTCCGCGAGGCCGTCGGGACCCTCCGGCGGCAGCGCCTCCAGCATCTCGCGCAGCGAGTCGAACGTGCGCTCGTACAGCGCGTCGAGCAGGCCGTCGCGGCCGCCGAAGCGGGCGTACACCGAGATCGTCGACGCGCCGGCGGCCTCGGCCACGCCGCGCACCGTGAGGGCCGTGACGCCGCGGTCGAACAGCACCGACAGTGCGGCGTCGAGGTAGCGCTCGCGGTGTCCCTGTTCGACGGGGCGCATCGAGACGTGCCTGGTGGCCACGGCGCACCCCCTTCGCAGCAGCCGCGCACGACGGCGTTCGGGTTACTCACCCGCAGCCGAAGATACGATATCCGCAGCGTCTTGGGAATGCGCCGGATGTCCGGATGTGCGGCATTCCCGTCCGATGGGCACCGGTCGGGGCACGGCGAACCCTGGCAGCGTCGGAAGCACCGACGAAAGGGCTTCCTGATGACCGACACCATCGCCGACATCACCGTCCCCGACACCGCGCTGGCCCGTGCAGCCGCCGATCTCGTGCGCGACACCGCCGGCCCGCTCCTGTACGACCACTCCTCGCGGGTCTACCTGTTCGGCGCGCTGCAGGGCCGGCGCCGTGGCCTCGGCTTCGACGCCGAACTGCTCTACGTCGCGGCCCTGTTCCACGACCTCGGCCTGGTCGGGCGCCACCGCACCGACCGCCGCTTCGAGCTCGACGGCGCCGACGAAGCCCGGCGCTTCCTGCTCGGCCACGGCGTCGACGCGGAGCGGGCCCGGATCGCCTGGACGGCCATCGCGCTGCACACCACCCCCGGCATCCCCGAGCACATGGAGCCGGAGATCGCGCTGGTCACCGCGGGCGTCGAGTACGACGTCCTCGGCATCGGCTACCACGACCTGCCCGCGCGGGATCGCGCCGCGATCGTCGCCGCGCACCCGCGGCCGGACTTCAAGCGCCGCATCCTCGCCGCGTTCACCGACGGCATCCGTGACCGGCCCGACACGGCGTTCGGGAACGTCAAAGCCGATGTGCTGGCCCGGTTCGTGCCAGGCTTCGAGCGGCAGGACTTCGTCACCACGATCTTGGACTCACCCTGGGAGGACCGAACCGGATGGAGCATCCCGAACCCGGCACGGTCGTCGTCACCGCGACCGGCGACGGCACCTACACGCAGCAGGTCACCACGGCGGGGCACACGCTGCTGGCCGACGAGCCGGTGTCCGTCGGCGGGGCCGACGCCGGCCCGAACCCGTACGAGCTGCTGCTCGCGTCGCTGGGGTCGTGCACCGCGATCACGCTGCGGATGTACGCCGACCGCAAGGGCATCCCGCTGGAGGCCGCGACGATCCGGCTGCGGCACGAGCGGATCCACGCCGAGGACTGCGAGAAGTGCGAGACCGAGCACGGGATGCTCAGCCGCATCACCCGCGAGATCGAGCTGGCCGGCGACCTCGACGACGATCAGCGCGCCAAGCTCATGCTGATCGCCGACAAGTGCCCGGTGCACCGGACGCTGTCGTCGGAGATCGTGATCGAGACGCGCGAAACGGGCCGCTGAGCAGGGCCCGTCAGGCGGCCTGCGCCGTGACCGGCCGCACGGTGGCGACGCCGACGGCGGGGACCCAGATGCGTTCGAGCGCGGCCGCGCGGGCCTTGCGGCGGAGCCCGGCGAAGCTGTGCTTCGCCGGGACCAGCAGGGTGCTCAGCCACGTCCGCCGGTAGTCCTCCAGGGCCGTCGCCACGGAGTGGTGAACCAGGCAGTGCACCAGCCCCGGCGAGCCGAGCCGGTGCCTCCCGACGTGCTTGCTGTCCGCCATCGTTCCTCCGTGTGGGCGACCCTCGTCGCGGCGCACGGTACGCATCTGCACCGATGAAGGTGAGCAAGAAACGCGGCGTGTCCACATTTCGGTTGAGTCACGCGTCACGATCGGCTTGCGGATCACCCGTCCGTGTGTGCTGCCCACCGCGCAGAGCGTGCGCTGCGGCGGGTGCCGGCAGGTCACCTGCACCCGGCGGCCGCCGGGGGAGCGTGACTAGGGTGATCGGCATGTTGCGTGTGGGGTTGACGGGTGGGATCGGGGCCGGCAAGTCGACCGTGGCGAACCGGCTCGCCGAACACGGTGCCGTGCTGGTGGACTCCGACAAGATCGCCCGCGAGGTCGTCGAGCCCGGCACCGAGGGGCTCGCCCGGCTCGTCGAGGAGTTCGGCCCGGAGATCCTGGCCGCCGACGGTTCGCTCGACCGGCCGGTGCTCGCCGCCAAGGCGTTCGCCGACGACGAGTCGCGCCGCCGGCTCAACGCGATCGTGCACCCGCTGGTCGGGGCCCGCACCGGCGAGCTGATGGCCGCCGCCGCGCCGGACGCGATCGTCGTGCACGACATCCCGCTGCTGGCCGAGGGCGGGCTCGCGACGGCGTACCACCTGGTCGTCGTGGTCGACGCGCCCGTCGAGGTGCGGGTCCGGCGGCTGGTGTCGGCGCGCGGGATGACCGAGCCCGACGCCCGCGCGCGGATCCGGGCGCAGGCGAGCGACGAGCAGCGCCGCGCCGTCGCCGACGTCTGGCTGGACAACGGCGGTGCCGAGGACGCGGTGCTCGCCGACGTCGACGCGCTGTGGGCGGACCGGCTGGTGCCGTTCGAGGCGAACGTCCGGCTGCGCCGGCCGCGGCCCCCGGTGTCGCCGAAGATCGCCGGGTACGACCTCACCTGGCCGCAGCAGGCCGAGCGGGTGCTCGCCCGCGTCCGCGCCGCGAGCGGCGAGCTGGCCCGGCGCGCCGACCACATCGGGTCCACCGCGGTGCCGGACCTGCCGGCCAAGGACGTCCTCGACCTGCAGCTGACGGTGTCCACTTTGGACGACGCCGACAAGCTCGCCGAGCTGCTCTCCGACGCCGGTTTCCCGCGCCTGGCCGGGGAGTGGGCCGACGACGCCCAGGACGGCGACGGCACCTGGCCGAAGCGGCTGCACGTCGGCGCCGACCCGAAACGGCCGGTGAACCTGCACGTCCGGTCCGTCGAGACGCCCGCGTGGCGGCTCGCGCTGCTGTTCCGCGACTTCGTGCGCGCGCACCCGGACGAGCGGGACGACTACCGCGACGTGAAGCTGCGGCTGGCCGACGCGCACGCCGCCGACGGCAACGTCGCCGCCTACGCCGACGAGAAGCAGGACTGGGTCAACGGCGCGTTCGTCCGGGCCGAGAAGTGGGCCGAGACGACCGGCTGGACGCCCTAGGACCCGAGCAGCCCGCGTTCGAACGCGACGGCGACGGCGGCCGCGCGGTCCTTCACCCCGAGCTTCGCGTAGACGTGGATCAGGTGAGTCTTGACCGTCGCCTCGCTGATGAACAGCTTCTTCGCCGTCTCCTTGTTCGACGAGCCGCGCGCGACCAGCGTCAGCACCTCGAGTTCGCGCTGTGACAACGGTTCCCGCGCGGGCCGGCGCATCCGCCCCATCAGCCGGCCGGCGACGGCGGGGGAGAGCACGGCCTGCCCGCGGGCCGCCGCCCGGACCGCGCGGAACAGCTCCTCGCGCGGCGCGTCCTTCAGCAGGTAGCCGGTCGCGCCCGCCTCGATCGCCGGCAGGACGTCCGAGTCGGTGTCGTACGTCGTGAGCACCAGGATCCGCGCCGGGTTCCCCAGCCGCGCGAGCTCGCTGATCGCCGTGACGCCGTCGGTGCCCGGCATCCGCAGGTCCATCAGCACGACGGCGGGCCGCAGCCGCTCGGCCAGGGTGACGGCTTCGGCGCCGTCGGCCGCCTCGCCGAGCACCTCGAACCCCTCCTCGCCGTGGGCGGGCTCCGCGGACAGGATGCCGCGCAGGCCGTCCAGGACGATCGGGTGGTCGTCGGCGATCAGCACGGTGATCGTCATGCGGGAGCCTCCGGGAGCAGCGGGACGGCAGGCAGGGCGACGGAGATCGCGGTCCCGGCGCCGGGCTCGGACTCGACGTGGAGCGTACCGGCCGAGCCGCCGCGCCCGGCGGCGCGCGCACCCCGATGGCCACGGTCTGCACGATGGTGATGATGATCCAGATGCCCGGTCCGTCGGTCGGCGCGTGTAGCGGCCCGCCGTTGCCGAGTGTGTTGATCAGCAGCGACGTCGAACGAGACGTCGTCGGCCGCGATCTTCTCCCGTACCGCTCGTGGAGGTGCTCGACCTGGATGACGGCAGCTCAGTGGCGGCGCCAGGTCAGGGCGATGTCCTTCGTGGCCAGCCAGGCGGCGAGGTCGTAGCCGTGCGAGGCCAGGCCCTCGATGGCCGCGTAGGTGGTCTCCAGCGCGGCCTCGGCTTCATCCGCCGTGACGAGGCCCGCGGTGCGGGCTTCCAACAGCTCGTCGGTGTCGATGGTGCGCAGGGAGAGCTTGTCCTTCAGCACGATGTCGACGTAGAGGTCGGTGGCGATCCAGCGGGGGCCGTCGCGGTTCACACGGACGATGTCCAGGTAGAAGTCCTGGTCACGCTCGTGGCCGGGGGAGAACCAGAAGTCGGTGACGCGCAGGCCGAGCTCCGGCAGCAGCCACGACTCGAGGTAGTGGAACTGGGCACGGCCCGGCGCCGGGCGGGCGAGGTACAGGCCGAACGGCTCCTCGCGGAACTCCTCGACCTCCCGGCTGATGCCCTTCGGGTCGATGTTCGTGCGCGCTGCCGGGTCGAAGATTTCGACCTTGGGCGGGTGCAGTCCCGTCATGGCCCCATCCTGCCCGCAACCGAGCGGAACCCGGTCACGAATCGCGAACGGCGGCGGTGCGAGCCACACGTTCGGGCTAAGGTGCGCCGACGACCGGGGGAACCGAGGGGACTGGGGATGTTCGGGATCATCAGGCCGTGCCGGCACCGGCTGTCCGATTCGTTGCACGCGGACTGGGTCGCGCACCTGTGCGGGCTCTGTCTCACGCTGCGCGACGAGCACGGCCAGCTCGCGCGCGTCGTCACCAACTACGACGGGCTGATCATCTCGGTCCTGGTCGAAGCCCAGACGCCGCGCGCGGACGGGCGGCGCGACGCGGGTCCGTGCCCGCTGCGCGGCATGCGCTCGACGTCGGTGGCCCGCGGCGAAGGCGCCCAGCTGGCCGCGGCGGTGTCGCTGGTGCTGGCGGCGGCGAAGGTCGGCGACCACGTCGAGGACCGCGACGGCGCGTTCGGCAGGCGCCCGGTGGCGGCGGCCGCCCGCCGCGTCGCGTCCCGCTGGGCGAAGCAGGGCAGCCGCACGGGCGGCCGCGTCGGGTTCGACACGACGGTGCTGACCGAGGCCGTCGACCGCCAGGGCGAGCTGGAGCGGGCGATGCGCCCGGGCGACTCGGCGCTGCTGGCGACCGAGCCCGCGGAACTGGCCACGTCGGCGGCGTTCGCCCGCACGGCGGAGCTGGCCGGACGGCCGGGCAACGTGGCGCCCCTGGCCGAGGCGGGCCGCCTGTTCGGCCGCGCGGCACACCTGCTGGACGCGGTCGAGGACCAGGCGGCGGACGCGGCGGCGGGGGCGTGGAACCCGTTGCTGGCCACCGGAACGGACCTCGTGGAGGCCCGCCGGCTGTGCGACGACGCGGTGCTGGGCGTCGAGCTGGCGTTGCGGGAGGCGGAGTTCGCACAACCGGCGCTGGTGCACGCGCTGCTGGTGCACGAGCTGCGCCAGGCGGTCCGCCGCGCCTTCGGCCACGGCTCGGCGCACGACCACAGCGGTGGTCACGCGCACGGGCACGGCAACGGCAACGGCGGTGCCGCGGACGGTGGCGATTCGTCCGGTCCCGGCGGGCGGGGCCTGCTGCTCACCGACGGCCGCGACCTTTGGTCGGGCGGTGACGCCGGGCAGCAACCGCCGCCGGGCTGGATCGGGCCCGGGCCGCGTCCTCAGCAGCATCCGCACCAGCCGCCGTCGCCTGGTGGTCCGCAGTGGGGAGGTGGTCCGAGCGGTCCCGGCCGGCCAGGACACCCAGGTGGCCCGGGTTGGCCGGGAAACCCCGGCGGCCCAGGTGGTCCTGCCGGACCCGGCGGTCCCTGGGGTCCGGGCGGACCCGGTGGCCCGGGCGGAGCCAACGGCCCAGGCGGTCCGGGCGGCCCAGGCGGCCCCGGCGGCCCGGGTGGACCTGGCGGCCCTGGAGGTCCCGGCGGGCCGGACGGTCCCGACGGCCCGGAACCCGAGCCGCTCGACGGCAAGGGCGGCGGCCTCTGGGTCCCGAAGTTCGTCGTGCCCCCGAAGAAGCGCAACTTCTTCTTCGGCTGCGCCGTAGCCTCCTACATGTGCTGTACCTGCCAGTTCTGCTGCCGCGATCCCTATCCCGGGCCGTGGAGCGGGAAACCGGCGGCGACCGGCGACTGCGGTGGCTGTGACTGCGATTGTGACTGCTGCGACTGCTGTTCCTGTTGTGACTGCAACTGCTGAGGGGAACCGTGATGACCGAGCCGATGGACCAGCTGCACGACCGCGGCCGCGCCACCTTCGCGGCGCTGGTCGAGGGCGGCGAAGCCCGGCTCGGCGCCCTGTTCGCCACCGTCCCGGCGCTCGGTGAGCTGGCCGTCGGCACGGTCTACGGCCACCTCCACGAGCGCCCGGCCCTCGACGCCCGCACGCGCGAAGCCGCCACCCTCGCCGCGATCATCGCGGCGGGGATGGTCGGGCCGCCGCTGAGCGTGCACCTCCGCACCGGCCTGGCGGCCGGGCTGTCGCCGGCCGAGGTGGGCGAGATCGTGGTCCAGACGGCCGCGTTCGCCGGCTTCCCCCGCGCGGTTTCCGCGGCCGACCAGCTGAACCGGCTCTTCGAAGGCCACGGCCTGCCGATCCCGCCGCCGCCGTCGGCCCGCGAGGTCGTCCTGGGGTACCTGGAAGCGCCGGGCGCCGAGGTCGCCGAGGTGCTCGCGGAGTTCCCGCGCACCGAGGTCCAGGCGACCGGCCCCGACCGGGTGCTGGTCTCGTGCTTCAGCCCCGGGCCCGCGCCGGGCGCCGTCGTGCACTGCGTGGTGGCGGGCGGCGAAGTGGCTTTCGCGACGGTGTTCCGACCCCGCTGACCAGGACCGACGGAAATTGTCGGTGCCGAGGCTTACTCTGGTCGACGTGTCTTTCGCAACCGAACACCCCGTGCTGGCGCAGTCCGACTTCCGGCCCGTCTCGGAGATCCCCCGGGAAGGCGGCCGGTTCGAGGTCGTCAGCGACTACCAGCCCGCCGGTGACCAGCCGGCGGCCATCGACGAGCTCGAACGGCGCGTCAACGCCGGCGAGAAGGACGTCGTGCTCCTGGGCGCCACCGGTACCGGCAAGTCGGCGACGACAGCGTGGCTGATCGAGCGCGTGCAACGGCCGGCACTGGTGATGGCGCCGAACAAGACCCTCGCCGCGCAGCTGGCGAACGAGCTGCGCGAGCTGTTCCCGCACAACGCGGTCGAGTACTTCGTCAGCTACTACGACTACTACCAGCCCGAGGCGTACATCGCGCAGACGGACACCTACATCGAGAAGGACTCGTCGATCAACGACGACGTCGAGCGGCTGCGGCACTCGGCGACGATGAACCTGCTGTCCCGGCGGGACGTCATCGTGGTCGCGAGCGTGTCCTGCATCTACGGCCTGGGCACCCCGCAGTCCTACCTCGACCGGTCCTCGAAGCTGAAGATCGGCGAGCGGCTCGACCGGGACGTCTTCCTGCGCGCGCTGGTCGACGTGCAGTACACGCGCAACGACATCGCGTTCGCGCGCGGCACGTTCCGCGCGCGCGGCGACACGGTCGAGATCATCCCGGCGTACGAGGAGCTCGCGATCCGCGTCGAGTTCTTCGGCGACGAGATCGAGAAGCTGTACTACCTGCACCCGCTGACCGGCGACATCGTCAAGGAGGTCGACGAGGTCCGGATCTTCCCCGCGACGCACTACGTCGCCGGCCCGGAACGCATGGAGAAGGCGATCAAGGGCATCGAGCAGGAGCTCGAGGATCGCCTGGCGGAGCTGGAGAAGCAGGGCAAGCTGCTGGAAGCGCAGCGGCTGCGGATGCGCACGTCCTACGACATCGAGATGATGCGGCAGGTCGGGTTCTGCTCCGGCATCGAGAACTACTCGCGGCACATCGACGGCCGCGGCGCGGGCACCGCGCCGGCGACGCTGATCGACTACTTCCCGGAAGACTTCCTGCTGGTCATCGACGAGTCGCACCAGACCGTCCCGCAGATCGGCGGGATGTACGAAGGCGACATGTCCCGCAAGCGCAACCTGGTCGAGTACGGCTTCCGGCTGCCGAGCGCCGTCGACAACCGGCCGCTGACCTGGGAGGAGTTCTCCGACCGGATCGGGCAGACGGTGTACCTGTCGGCGACGCCGGGGCCGTTCGAGATGGGCCAGGCGGGCGGCGAGTTCGTCGAGCAGGTGATCCGGCCGACCGGCCTGGTCGACCCGAAGGTGGTCGTGAAGCCCACCGAGGGCCAGATCGACGACCTGGTGCACGAGATCCGGGAGCGCGCGGAGAAGGACGAGCGCGTCCTGGTCACCACGCTGACGAAGAAGATGTCCGAGGACCTCACGGACTACCTGCTGGAGCTGGGCATCCGGGTGCGGTACCTGCACTCCGAGGTGGACACGCTGCGCCGGGTGGAGCTGCTGCGGCAGCTGCGCGCGGGCGACTTCGACGTGCTGGTCGGCATCAACCTGCTGCGGGAGGGCCTCGACCTGCCGGAGGTGTCGCTGGTGGCGATCCTCGACGCGGACAAGGAAGGCTTCCTGCGCAGCGGGACGTCGCTGATCCAGACGATCGGCCGCGCGGCGCGCAACGTGTCGGGCGAAGTGCACATGTACGCCGACAAGATCACCGACTCCATGCGGCACGCGATCGACGAGACCGACCGCCGCCGCGAGAAGCAGGTCGCCTACAACGTGGAGCGCGGCGTCGACCCGCAGCCGCTGCGGAAGAAGATCGCCGACATCCTCGACCGGGTCTACAGCGAGGCGGAGGACACCGAGCAGGTCTCGGTCGGCGGCTCGGGCCGCAACTCCTCGCGCGGCAAGAAGCCGGAACAGGGCGACCGGGTGCGCAGCTCCGGGATGCTGGTGGACAAGGACGTCTCGGCGATGCCGCGGGCCCAGCTCGCGGACCTGATCCAGCAGATGACCGACCAGATGATGCAGGCGGCCCGTGACCTGCAGTTCGAGCTGGCGGCCCGCCTGCGCGACGAGGTCCAGGACCTGAAGAAGGAGCTGCGTGGCATGGACGCCGCCGGCATCAAGTAGCCGGACACGACACCAGCAGGGGGCGGTTGTCGCATGGGGCGAACAGTGATCGCTCGATCGAGTATTACACCCCAGTTGGTACGCTTCCACCATGGCGATGAACATCAAGGACCCGGAGGCCGAGCGTTTGGCCGCCGAGGTCGCCGCACTGACGGGTGACACCAAGACCGGTGCCGTCCGCGAAGCCCTGCGACTGCGCCGTGACCAGCTCATGGCGCGGGACAACACCGAACTGCGGCTGAAGCGGATGCGGCGAGTACTGGAAGAGGAGATCTGGCCGTTGATCCCGCCCGAGGAGCTCGGGAAGCCGATCCCGAAGGACGAGTGGGAAGAGATTCTCGGGTTCGGGCCGGGTGGCGTGTGATCATCGACAGCTCGGCCATTGTGGCGATCCTGCGCCAGGAACCGGATCACGAACGACTCGAGGAGCGCCTCGCGGAGGCGGACTCGGCCAGGATCGGCGCGCCGACCCTCGTCGAGGTCGGCATCGTGCTCACCACGAGGCTCGGCGCGCGGGGCCAGCTGGTGCTCGCCAGGTTCCTCCAGGACAACCACATCGCGACCGCACCCTTCACCGATGAACACGCGGAGGTGGCGATCGAAGCGTTCAAGCAGTACGGGAAGGGACATCACCCGGCCAAGCTGAACATGGGCGACTGCTACAGCTATGCCACCGCCAAGATCGCTCGGGAACCGTTGCTCTGCATCGGCGATGACTTCCCGCAGACCGATCTCGAGCTGGTGAAGCTCGGGTCGTGAACATCGAAGCCGTGGTCGCGTACTGCCTGGGGTTGCCGGGCGCCGAGGAGACCTACCCGTTCGGTGACCACGTGCTCGTCGCGAAGGTCGGCGGCAAGGGGTTCGCCTTCATCGGCCAGGAGGAGCCCGGCAGTGTCGCCGTCAAATGCGGGGCCACCAGGGAAGAAGCGGCCGAACTGCGTGAGCGCCATCCCGACGCCGTGTCCGTGATGGACTACCTCGGCCGGTACGGCTGGAACCGCGTCCGGCTCGGCGCCGGGGTGTCCGACGCCGAGCTGGAAGAACTCCTCGACGCCTCCTACGAGGCCATCGTGAAGAAACTGCCCCGCGCCAAGCGGCCCTGACTCAGTCCGGCACCGGCGCGTCCTCGTCCGCCTGCAGCATCCCGAAGATGTTGCCCTCGGTGTCCTTGCAGTACGCCAGCCACCCGACACCCGGGACGGGCTGCTTCGCGAGCGCAAGCGTCCCGCCCGCCCGTGCCACTTCGCCGAGGGTGTGGTCGACGTCGGCGACGTCGATCGTGTTCACGAAACCGTGTACCGGCCCCGAATCCGCGGGCGGCGGGCCCTGCCGCGGCACCAGGCCGCCGTCGATGCCCTCGCCGTCGCCGGTGGTGATCATCCAGTACGGGACCTCGCCCCAGCGTTCGAACTTCCAGCCGAACACCGCGGTGTAGAACGCCACCGCGCGCTCGGGGTCGGCCGCGTGGATCTCGAAGTGGATCGGACGAGGCATGCTCGCCTCCTCAGGCCGGGCCGGCAGGTGCCGCGAGACTACGCCTGCCGGCCCGGTTTCGGGAGGTCGTTCAGGGAGGTCAGAGCCGCGGGTGCCCCGACAGGGTGAGATCGGCGTCGAACTCCGGGAAGCCGGCCGGCGCGCTCCGGGCGCTCAAGGCCGACGCGGCCGGGGGCAGCCCGGCCCAGCGCCGGACCGTCGCGGTCGCCGCGGCGGCGTCGGCCGCGGGCAGCTGGGCGATCCTCGAGCCGTGGTTGCCGCCCGGGACGTAGTAGCGGTACGAGTCCCGGCTGCCGAAGCCGAGTTCGAACGGCTCGGCGCCCCACGGGTCGTTCGAGCCGTAGACGAACAGCAGCCGCGTGCCGCGCGACTTCACCCAGAAGTCGACGTCCGGCATGGCCAGGTAGTCGAACCGGGGCAGGCGGACCGAGCTCGGCACGAACGTCTTCGGCTGGTCGGCGCCCGGGTAGCGCAACAGGTCGCGCAGGTAGCCGTCGTACGCCTCGGGCGCGCCCAGCTGGACCGCGGCCTGGTAGTAGTACGGGATGTAGGGCGAGAGGTCCTGGTCGGAGTAGGTGTTGAGGCTCTCCACCTTCTCGTACCAGGCGTAGACGTCGGCCGCGGGCGCGCCGGGCTTCGGCACCGTCGCGCAGTCCGCCTGCGTCTGGTACTGCCAGAACGCGAAGTACGAGTCGATCACCGAGATCTCGAGGGACTTGTCGGCCGAGCCGACGATCGAGAACGTCAGCCCCCGCTTCGCCGCGTCCACCGCGGCGATCGCACCGAGCTCGTCACGCCGTTTCAGCGCGTCGCGCTGGATGGCCTTGAGTGCGTCGCGGCAGCCGGGGTCGTTGCCGACGCGCGAAAGGAACCTGTTGTAGACGTCGATCGGGTCGATGACGTCGTTGGGCGCGACGTAGGGGACCGTGCCGTCGACGTCGTCGGGGAAGAAGCGCCGGAAGTACGTCGCGGTCATGCCGCCCTTGCTGCCGCCGGTGGCCAGCCACTTGCCCGGGTAGATCGCCTTGAACGCCTGGACCGCGCGGTGCTCGTCGGCGGCGGCCTGCCAGATCGTCAGCTGCTGCGCCCAGTTCTCCGGCTGTGGCCGTGACGGCGTGAAGTAGCGGTACTCCATCGAAAGCTGGTTGCCGTTCACGATCTGCGTCGGCTCCGACCGGTTCGGCGCGGTGCTGACGTTGTAGCCGCTGGTGAAGGCGACCGTCGGGGCGGCGATGTCGCGGTGCAGCAAGGTGAACCGCTGCTGGAACGTGCCCGCGCCGGGGTGGCGGTGGTCGGCGGGCTGGGTGAAGGTCAGCTCGAAGAACCGGAACCCCGCCGGCGCCGGGTCCTCCTTGACGATGGTCAGGCCGGGGATGCCCCGCAGGGCCGCTTCGATGTCGGTCGCCGCGTCGGCCGACGGCGCGAGGCCCGCCAGAGCGGCCAGTGCCAGCACGGCCGCCGAACAGGCGGTGAACAGTCTGCGCATGAAGCACCTTCCCCGGCTTCGGACCACTGCGTGGGACCCTCACAGAACCGGCCGGGGTGGGCAATCGGCTGACCGGGCGCACCCTTCGCCGGAAACCGACTTTCGGCGGGTACCGCGGCTCCCGGGTGGCGTCCTCGCCGCTGCGCAGTCGCGCGCATTGTGCAAGTTGTCCGGGTGATCGGCGCCACGTTACCGTCCGGATCCAGAAGGCACCGGCATCGAGCGAGGGGTCCGCCATGAAGGTTTCCGACTGCCCGACCACCCAGGTCGAGGTCCGCATCGAGGCGTCGCCGGCCGAGGTCTGGCACTGGCTGCTGGACGTCGACCTGCCGGCCCGCTTCTCCACCGAGTTCCAGGGCGGCGGCTGGGTCGAAGGCAGCGCGCCCGGCCTCGGCGCCCAGTTCCGCGGCCGCAACTCCCACCCGGTCGCGGGGGAGTGGGAGACGGTCTCGACCATCACCGGTTTCGAGCCCGGACGGCTGTTCGCGTGGGCCGTGATGGACGTGGCCGACCCGGCCGCGTCGTGGAAGTTCCAGCTGGTCCCGGACGGCGAGGGCACCATCCTGCGCCAGTGGGCCCAGATCGGCCCGGGCCCGTCCAACCTGACGACCATCATCGGCTCGATGCCCGAGCACGAAGAAGAGATCGTCGCGATGCGCCTGGGCGAGCTGCACGACAACATGCAGCGGACGGTCGAGGGCATCAAGTCCCTCGCCGAGTCCGGCGTCCGCGCGGTCTAAGCGCGGCTGTCCAGCACCTTGTCCACGTAGGACTTGACGGCGCCGAGCGCCTCGGGCGCCCGCCACATCCGCTCGATCCGCGGGTCGTCGGCGTGGCGGTACTCCGCGATCCGCTCGTGGTAGGGCTGCCGGATCTGGGCCTTGGTGTGTGCGAACGGCTCGGCGGGCAGGTCGCCGAGCCGGGTCGCGATCGCGACGGCCCGCTCGAGGACCTCCTCCGGCGGCGCGAGCTCGTCGGCCAGGCCGCGGGTCAGCGCGTCCTCGCCGCCGACGGTCGCGCCCGAGTAGGTCAGCGACGGCAGCGGTGTCGTGCCGTACGCGCAGCGGAGGATCTCCAGCGCGGCGAGCGGGAACGGCAGCCCGACGAGCAGCTCGGTGACGCCGATCCGGCCGGGTCCGGTGGTGAGCACGCGGTGGTCGCACGCCGCGGCGAGGACCGCGCCGCCGGCGATCGCGTGGCCGTTGAGCGCCGCGACGACCGGACGCGGGAAGCCGAACACCGCCAGCAGCGCGTCCGACAGCAGCGGCAGGAACTCGGACACGTACGCGGCGCCACCGTCGCTGATGCGCTTGAGGTCGGCGCCGGCGGAGAAGATGCCGCCGGTACCGGTCAGCACCACCGCGCGGGCCGCGCCGGCTTCTTCCAGCCGCAGCACGAGGTCCCAGCAGGAATCGGTGTCGAGGGTGTTGCCCTTGCCGTGGTCGATCCGGAGCACGGCGACGTCGGACTGGCTCTCCAGGGTGATCGGCACGGCCCGACCGTACCGCGCCGGGACGGCCCCGGCCGAGCGGAAACCGCCCGGCCGGGCCGCCTCAGCTGGTGATGTCCTTCGTGGCGAACCGGCGGCCCGCGTAGAGGAAGAACACCGCGCCGTAGATCGTCGCCGACAGCAGGCCGCTGGCCAGGTTCGTCCAGTCGACGTCGGTGGAGATCAGGTCCATCCAGGAGAACCCGTAGTGTGTCGGCAGGTAGTTGCGCAGGCCTTCCAGCGCCGTGATCTGGTCGAGGATCTGCGACAGGATCGCCACCAGCACCGCGCCGCCGACCGCGCCGAGCGGGGCGTCGGTCGTCACGCTCAGTGCGAGCGCGAGCCCGGCCACCCAGGCCAGCTGCAGGATGATGTACACAGTGGACAGTGCGATGGCGAGCAGGCTGTCGCCGAAGGACACCGCGTCGCCGGTCGGGCTGATCGCGTCGCCCGCGCCGTACCAGATGACGCCGACCCCGAGCGAGACCAGCGGCAGCAGGATCAGCGCCGCCGCCGACAGCAGCCCGGACACGATCGCCTTCTGGCGCAGCACCCGGTGCCGCGGCACCGGGATCGCCAGCAGGTACTTCAGGCTCGACCAGGACGCCTCGCTCGCGATGGTGTCGCCGAAGAACAACGCGACGATCATCGGCAGCAGGAACGTGCCCGACACGAACAGCGCCAGCACCACGAAGTTCGGCGCGCTGGCCGTGGCCAGGTCGACGAACCCGCCGCTGCGCCGGTTCGGGTTCGACTGCCCCGCCTCGAACGCGATCACCAGGATGAACGGCAGGATCGCGACGAACCCGAGCAGCAGCTGCGTCCGCCGCCGCTTGAGCTGACGCCGCAGCTCGACGCCGAGCCCCAGCGTCCGCCGCGCGGAGTAGCCCGCGACGGCGCCGTCCGGCCCGACCCCGGCGTGTTCGCTCGAGGCGAGGTCGCTCAGCTCGTCCAGCGCGTGCGGGTCCGTGTGGACCCCTGAGTTGGAGCTGTTCACGACTGGTCTCCCACCAGTTGCAGGAACGCGTCTTCCAGCCGGCGCCGCGGCCCGGCCTGCTCCACGGCGACCCCGGCGCGGACCAGGGCCGCGACCGCTTCGGCGCGCGGCAGCCCGTCGAGGTCGGCGTGCACCAGGTCGCCTTCGACGTCGACCGAGCCGACCCCGGCGATCGCCTTCAGCGCCGCGGCGGCCGCGGCCGGGTCGTCGACCCGGAACGTCGCCTCGCCGCCGGCCGCGGCCAGCTCGCCGACCTCACCCGAGGCGACCAGCGCGCCGCGGTGCATGACCACGACGTGCGTGCAGGTCTGCTCGACCTCGGCCAGCAGGTGGCTGGACACCACCACGGTGCGCCCGGTCACGGCGTAGCGCTGCAGCACCTCGCGCATCTGGTGGATCTGGGGCGGGTCGAGCCCGTTGGTCGGCTCGTCGAGCACCATGAGCTCCGGCAGGCCGAGCATCGCCTGGGCGATCGCCAGCCGCTGCCGCATGCCCTGGCTGTAGGTCCGCACCCGGCGGTCGACGGCGGTGCCGAGCCCGGCGATCTCCAGCGCCTCGCCGAAGTGCGCCTTCTCCGCAGGCCGCCCGGTGCTCGCCCAGTACAACCGGAGGTTCTCACGGCCGGACAGGTGCGGCAGGAAGCCGGATCCCTCGACGAACGAGCCGATGCGCGAGAGCACCGGCGCGCCGGCGGTGATCTTGTGGCCGAACACGCGGATGCTGCCTTCGGTGGGCGTGATCAGGCCCATCAGCATCCGCAGCGTGGTGGTCTTGCCCGCGCCGTTCGGCCCGAGCAAGCCCAGCACCTGGCCCGGCTCGACGCGGAACGACAGGTCGTTCACGGCGACGAACCCACCCGCGTACGTCTTGCGCAGGCCTTCGATGACCAGCGGCGTGGTGGCCAGCTCCGGGTCGACGTCGGTCGCCCGGCGCCGGCGCAGCGCCGCGAACAGCACGGCGGCGAGGGCGATCGCCAGGGTGACGGCGATGCCGACGATCTGCCCGACCGGGGCCGGGGTGCCGACCGACGTCCCGGGCACGACCGGCAGGGCCAGCGCGGTGCCGCCGCCGGCGAGCGCGACGCGGAACACCGCGGGCGCGGCCGGGGCGGCGAACGCCTGGTCGGTGGTGCCGACGACCAGGCGCAGCGAGTGCCCGCCCTCGATCGGCCGGACGATGCCCGGCAGCGTCACGGTGACCTCGACCGGGTTGCCGTTGGCGGGCAGCCCGCTCACCCGGAACGGGGCGATCGCGTTGGCCGGCAGCACCCGCGAGCCGTCCTGGCCGACGTCGTAGAGCTTCGCGAACAGCACGGCTTCCGGCTGCGGTTGCGCCGGGTCCGCGGCGACCTGCAGCCGCACGGTGGCGGCGCCGCTGACGACGATCTGCCCGTCGACCGGCGCGGTGGTGAACTGCGCGGCCTGGCCGGGCGGGTCGTTGCTGAACAGCGCGCCGAGCCGCGACGTGCTGCTCGCGAGGCCGTTGAGCCCGGGGATCCCGCTCACCGCCGAGGGGTTCGCCCCGGCCGGGCGCACGACCGGCTGGACCGGGCCGGACATCGGCAGCAGCCGCCGCTCGGTGGCCGGGCCGGTCAGGCCGGGGTAGGCGGCGGCGTTGACCGTGCGCACCGACGGCGTTCCGTTGGCGCGCAACGTGCCCTGGACGTCGTAGCTGAACCCGGTGCCGGGGTCGCCGCCGGTGACGGCGGTCCAGAGGAAGTCGCCGATCTTCCCGCGCAGCTGCGGCCCGGGCTTCCCGCCGTCGTGGCCGCCGGTGTACCAGACGGTCTTGACCTTGCCGCCCGCCGCGGTGATCTGCCGGGCGGTCGCGTCGGCCTGGTCGAGGCCGAACAGGGTGTCGCTCTCGCCCTGCACCAGCATCGTCGGCACGGTGATCCTGCTCGTCACGGACACCGGGGAGACGCGGCGCAGCAGGTCGAGGCTCGCCTGGCTCGACGCGCCGGTGGTGCCCAGCTCGGTGTAGGCCTTGCAGACGGCGGCCGTGAACCGGCCGCACGGGTCGGCCGACCCGGCGCGGGGCCCGCCCCCGCCCGAAGGCGCAGCCGGGACGGCGGCTGTGGCCCCGGCGGCGCCGGTCGCCCCCGCGTCGGTCGCCTGCCCGGCTTCGGGCGCGTCGGCCGACGGCGCACCGCTCGAGGCGGGACCGGAGCCGGCGGAGAAGAAGATGCCGGCCCAGCTCTTCTTGAACACGCCGTCGGTCGCGAACGCCCCGGCGGCCGGGGTGCCCGCCGCCGGTGCCTTCGGGGCGGCGGCGTTCGGGACGAGGGCCTGCCCGAGGTCGTTGTAGGTGATCACCGGCGCGATCGCGTCGACGCGCTTGTCCGTGCCGGCCAGCAGCAGCGACAGCGCGCCGCCGTAGGACGCGCCGGTGACGGCGATCTTCGGGTCGCCGTTGGGGTCGGTCGTCACCTGGTGCTGCGCGACGAGCCGGTCGATCAGCCGGCTCGCGTCGGCGACTTCGCCGTCCGGGTCGTTCAGCCCGATCTTGCCGGTGCTCTTGCCGAACCCGCGCGCGGACCACGTCATCACGACGAAGCCCTTGCGGGCGAGTTCGCGGGCGTCGTCGGCGACGCTGGTCTTGTCGCCGCCGAAGCCGTGCGCGAGCAGCACCGCGGGCGCGGGCACGGTGGCGGGCAGGTAGGTGGTCGTGTCGATCTTGACCTGGTCGGCCGAACCCGGCGCGGCGGGCATGTCGATCAGCGCGTCCTGGGTGGGCACCGCGGGCGGGGCCGTGTCGCGCGTCGCCCAGAGGACGGTCGCGGCGGCCAGGACCACCACGACGGCGCCGAGCGCGGTGAGGCGGCCGCGGCGGGAGCGCGGGAGCGGGAGTCGGGGCACGGGGTGACCGTATGTGAAGTTTCCTGAGAGTGCCCTCCGCAACTCACGTCGATCACACGCTGATCACATGCTCGGGACCACCTGGTGGACCGAAGTGACCGGAATTACAGGACCAACCTGGTGACGTGCGCGATTCCGGCTGGCGCTCGGGCGGGGAGAACCGGCAAACTGGACGCGCTGTGAGGGGAGTATTCCTTCGCGGCGGTGTCGTCAGCACGGTGGCCTTGCGCCCCCGGCACCGTCGGCCGGTGTTCGCACCGGCGGAAGAGACCTCCGGTTAGTTGCTCATGCGCGCTATCCGGAGGTTTTGGTTCCATGACTGTCCCCCTGTGGCTGTGGATCGCCACGATCGGTGGCCTGCTCGCGCTCATCGCGCTCGACCTGGTCATCGTCGATCACAAGCCGCACGCGGTCACCACGGGTGAAGCCGCGCGCTGGGTGGTCTTCTACGTGTCGTGCGCGGTGCTCTTCGGCGCCGGCGTGTGGTTCTTCGCCGGGCACGACCCGGGTGTCGAGTTCTTCACCGGGTACATCACCGAGTACTCGCTGAGCGTCGACAACCTGTTCATCTTCATGATCATCATGGCGTCGTTCAAGGTGCCCGCCATCCACCAGCACCGCGTGCTGCTGGTCGGGATCCTGCTGGCGCTGGCGATGCGCAGTGTGTTCATCGCCGTCGGCGCGGCGTTGATCGAGCAGTTCGTCTGGGTGTTCTTCCTCTTCGGCGCGATCCTGGTCTGGACCGCGATCAGCATGCTGCGCGGCAAGGGCGAGGACGAGGAGTACCACGAGAACGCCGTGACCCGGCAGGTGCGCAAGATCGCCCCGGTCACCGACGACTACCACGACCACAAGTACACCGTGAAGATCAACGGCAAGCGGATGATCACGCCGATGCTGCTGGTGATCGTGGCCATCGGCTCCGCGGACCTGCTGTTCGCCGTCGACTCGATCCCGGCGATCTTCGGCATCACGCAGGAGGCGTTCCTCGTCTTCACCGCCAACGCGTTCGCGCTGATGGGCCTGCGGCAGCTGTACTTCCTGCTCGGCGGCCTGGTGACGAAGCTGGTCTACCTGACCTACGGCCTCGCGGTGATCCTCGCGTTCATCGGCGCGAAGCTGTTCCTGCACGCGCTGCACGAGTACCACGTGGTGCCGGACTGGCTGGACATCAACAACTGGATCTCCCTCGGCGTGATCATCGTCGTCCTCACCGTCACGACGGTGACGAGCCTCGCGAAGGCGCGGCGTGACGAGCGCAAACAGGTGACCGCGTGACGACCGACGAAAGTCGTTCGCACCGCTAAGGGATTCGGGTACCGTCGGACGGGTGCGCCCTGCCGACATCGAAAGCCTCGTCGTCCCCGGCCGTCCCGCCCTGCGCGGTGACCTGCTGCTGACCGCCGTCCAGAACCCCGACCTGAAGACGAACGCCGCGCACAGTGCGCTGCGGCGCGTGTCGCTCGACGGCGGCGAGTCCGCGTGGACGCACGGTCCGCGCGCCTCGGCGCCGTCGATCTCCCCGGACGGGCGCTGGGTGGCGTTCCTGCGCGCCGGTGCGGGCGAGGGTGCCGACGGGCGCCCGCAGCTGCACCTGATGCCCGCCGCCGGCGGTGAGGCCCAGCGCCTCACGTCGCTGCACCTCGGCGCCGGCGAGCCGGTGTGGGCCCCGGACTCGCGGCGCGTTGCCTTCGTCGCGCGGGTGCCCGAGGCCGGGCGCTACGGAACCGAAGACACCGACGGCGAGACGCCGGAGCCGGCGGCCGAGGCCCCGCGCCGGATCACGCGCATGGACTACCGGATCGACGACATCGGCTTCCTTCGCGACCGCGTGCAGCGCCTGTTCGCCGTCGACGCCGTGGCGGCCTTCGAAGCGGGCGCCGAGCTGGACCCGGAACCGCTGACCTCGGGCGAGTTCGAACCGGCCCAGCCGGCGTGGACACCGGACGGCAGCCGGATCGTCTTCACCGCGCCGCCGGACTGGGACGCGGCCGAGAGCGACGTGCGCGACATCTGCGCGATCTCCGCCGGGGGCGGCGAACCCGAGGTCCTCGTGCGCGGCGAGGGCTACTCGGAGCGCCCGGTGTTCGGCCCCGGTGGCACGTTGTTCTACTTCGGACAGTCCTTCGAGGACCACCGCGAAGCCGCGGCGACCGGGCTTTACGCCGCGACGCCGGAGTTCGGCGCCGGGCCGGTGAAGGCCCGCCGTCTCACCGAGATCGAGACGGTCGACTGCGAGGCGTCCGCCGGGCCGCCGGCGCCGCGCGAGGGCGACGTGCTCGTGGCCGTCCGCAACCGCGGCGCGGTCGAGCTGCGCGCGGTCCCGGTCGACGCCGTGGACGCGCCGCTGACCGACCTGCCGGTGGTCTACGCGGACCGCACCGTGCTGCGATCGTTTACTGTGGACGGTCCGGTGATCGCGGCGGTCGTCGCGACGCCGGAGTCCTCCGGTGACGTCGTGCTGCTCGGCGCGGACGCCCCGCGCGTGCTGACCGACTACTCGAAGCCGTTGCGGGACAAGGGACTCCGGCAGGTCGTCGAGCTGGAGACGACAGCGCCGGACGGCTACCCGGTGCACGGCTGGCTGGTGCTGCCCGAGGGCGACGGCCCGCACCCGGTGCTGCGCGTGGTGCACGGCGGCCCGTTCGCCCAGCAGGACTGGGCGGTGTTCGACGAGGCGCAGGTGTTCGCGTCCGCCGGGTACGCCGTGGTGCTCGGCAACCCGCGCGGTTCGGCGGGCTACGGCCAGCAGCACGGCCACGCGATCACGCACGCCTTCGGCACGGTCGACGCCGACGACGTCCTGGCCCTGCTCGACAAGGCGCTGGAGCGCCCGGACCTGGACGCCTCGCGCGTCGGGATCATGGGCGGCTCCTACGGCGGGTTCATGACGAGCTGGCTGGCTTCCCACCACGGCGAGCGGTTCCGCGCCGCGTGGAGCGAGCGCGCGGTCAACGCGTGGGACTCGATGGCCGGCAGCTCCGACATCGGCTACACGTTCGTCGACTCCTACATCGGCGCCGACCCCGAGGTGCAGCGCGACCGCAGCCCGCTCAGCTACGCGGACAAGATCCGCATCCCGTTCGCGGTGGTGCACTCGGAGCAGGACTGGCGCTGCCCGCTGGAGCAGGCGCAGCGGATGTTCGTCGCGCTGCGGCGCGCCGGCGCGGACGCGGAGTTCCTGCTGTTCCCCGGCGAAGGCCACGAACTGTCCCGCTCCGGCCGGCCGCGCCACCGGGTTCAGCGGTTCGACGCGATCCTCGAGTGGTGGGCGCGGCACCTGTAACCGCACCGGTCTTGTCCCGGCCGCGGCCGCCTGCGAATCTTCGTACCCATGACGCTGCCCGAGGTGGACTTCGAGCTGGAGACCTGGCGCATGGTGCTGTTCCGCAAGGGACCCCGCGCCGACGAGATCTCCGAGGAGATGGCTCGTGAACTGCGGGCCCGCCACCTCGCGGCCGCCCGGCAGCAGCAGGCGGCCGGGTCGCTGCGGCTCGCCGGGGCGATCCCGGAGCCGTCGGCCGCGCTGCCGGTGACCGGGGTGGCGTTCTTCCGGACGTCGGAGGCGGAGACGCGCGCGATCCTCGACGCCGACCCGGCCGAGCAGGCCGGGCTGATCGCCTCGGAGATCGTCGGGTTCGTCTGCCCGCGGGGCACGCTCGGCTGAGCGGGCCCGGCGCTCAGTTCAGCAGCGTGTAGTTCAGCTCTTCGCAGACTCGGCCGAGCGGGACGTCCAGGCCGGGGTGGTCGAGGGGCAGCAGGACGTCCGGCGCGATCGGCAGGGCCGCGCCGGCCGGCGGGTCCCACAGGCAGATCGCGGGGTCGCCGGAGTCCATCGAGGAGCGGTACCAGAGGCCGTCGAGGTCGCTGAAGGCCGCGCGGATCGCCCGGGCCCAGGCCTGCGTCAGTTTCTTCGGCCCGCTGGAGATCTCCTGCGACGCGCCGACGCGGGTCGGCCACAGACCGGTCAGGTCGAGCAGGCGCAGCGTGCGGGTCGGGCGGACCACGACCAGCCGGGGGCCGCGGGTGCGGCGGTCGACCGTCGAGCTGGTCTGGTAGACCTCGGCGATCGACGTGCGCACGGTGAGGCCGAAGTAGAGCACCCCGTTGGCGGGGTCGGTGACCGGCGCGCCGCCGCGGCCGGGCGACTGCTGGTCGAACCGGCCGTGCGGTAGCGGGCCGGTGTAGCGGAACGAGTTCCACTGCTGGAGGTGGTTGCCGTGCGCCGTGAAGATCCGCACCAGCCTGGTCGCGGGCTGGACCGTCACCACGTCACTGGCGCGATTCAGCTGCCGGACCAGGACGGATCGGGCGGGCGGCAGCGGTAGCCGGGCCATGGGTCGGGGGTGGTCCGTCCTTGTCGGTGATCTTGCTCGGGGAGGTCCAGCCTAGAACGGCGAGCCGAGCGTGGCGATGAGGCGCGCGACGTGCTCCGGGTCACCACCCGAGAGGAGCCACTGGCGCGGGGTCGCCGGGTGGTCGTTGATCACCAGATCGGGTTGGGGGGTGCTCATGAACGCGGCGACGACGAGCGCGGGCTGGTCCTCGGGCAGGGCTTTGAGCACGACCTCGAGACCGGGCAGCACACCCGAGCCGGCGAACTGCCACGCCGGGAGCCGCCAGCCGCTGTCCTTCCAGCCGGTCAACCGGCCTTCCTTGAGGCGGTGCCGGATGCGGCTGTCGTCGACCCCGAGGGTCTTGGCCGCTTCGTTGACGCTCAGGGCGCCTTCGGCGAGCACGGCGTGGGCGGCGACGGTGCGCGCCCGGAAGTCCGGTTCCTCTTCCCGCCGCGGCGAGAGATCCAGGCCGACATCGGTGAGCGCGGCGCGCTGATCGGCCGAGAAGTAGTGCGAGGGATCGGGATTCGGTGGGGACAGCCTGCGCGCGGCATCTTCGACGAGCGTGAGGAACTCGTTCGCGTCGACCTTCAGACCCGCCTTGGCGAGGATGTTCTCCAGCGCTACAGACATGCCGCTCAGGTTAACCCGAAACAGCGCGGCTGTGCGGGTTCGTGCGGGTTCGTGCCCTATCTGTGGGCGAATTCACCAGAGATCGACACTTTACGCACATCAATCAACACGTTGAGTAGGCAACTTCCGGAAAGTGTGCCCGCATCGGGCGAGGTTGTCCAGCCGCCCCTTCGCTTGACACTCCGCCTTCGCCGTCTTACGTTCCGTGTGAGTAAACGATTTCCGCTCCGTGCTCACAGGATCCGGCGGGTTGGCGCCGGTCATGGGGGACACAGGGGGTGGGGCGTGCCTGGGGGGCCTGGCACGAGCCGGCCCCCCAGGCACGTCTGTCCCCGGTCCAGCTGAGCCGCACGCGAGTCGCCCCCGCAACTCCCGCGCCTCCGGCTACGCGACCCGACCCTCCAGGCACGCGAGCCGACCGTGCGGGTACGCGACCCGACGCTCCAGGTACGCGAGCCGACCGTCCAGGTACGCGGGCCGACGCTCCAGGTACGCGAGCCGACCGTCTGGGTACATGAGCCGACCGTCTGGGTCGTGAGCCGACCCGCTGGGTGCGTGCGCCGACCGTCTGGGTGCGTGCGCTGATCTCGCCGAGCGCGCGAGCCGACCCTGCCGGGAGCCGGCCCTCAGGTGTGCGCGGCGGTAGTGCGGGTGCGGGTCGTGCGCGTCAGCGGCGGGAGCTCTTCCGCTCGATCAAGCGTGCTTCCAGCGTGGTCGTGGTGGTGTCGCGGGTGCTGTCCGAGATCCGGGCCAGCAGCAGCTGCGCCGCCACGCGGCCGACTTCGTACGCCGGCTGGGCGACCACCGTCAGGGGTGGGTCGATCAGGGTTGTCCACGGGGCGTCGTCGAACGAGACGATGCCGATGTCGCGGCCCGAACGCAGTCCGCGGGCCGCCAGGGCCTCCAGGACCCCGATCGCCATCGTGCTGTTCGCGACCAGGAGCGCGTCCGGCGGGGACGGCTCGTCCAGCAGTTCCAGCGCCGCCAAGCGGGCGCCTTCCGCGCGGTACTCCGCCCGCCGGAACACGACGTTCTCCTCGCCGACGACGTCGGCGTAGCCCGCCAAGCGGTCGTCGGCCGTGCGGACGCCGGCGGGGCCGGTCAGGCAGCCGACGCGGTCGTAGCCGCCCGCCAGCAGGTGCCGGGTCGCTTCCGCCGCCGCGTGGCGCGTGTCGACCAGCACCTGGTCGCCCGCCGCTTCCGGCAGCGGCCGGTCGACCGCCACCAGCGGCGTGCCCTGGCGGTGCAGGCCCTCGACGTTCGTCGACCGGCCGGTGGGGGACAGCACCACCCCGGCGACCCTTTCCTGCAGCGCGACCTCGATGTAGCGCCGCTCCTTGTCCTCGTTCTCGTCGGAGTTGCAGAGCACCACCGAGTACCCGGACCGCTGCGCGAGGTCCTCGACACCGCGCGCGATCGCCGTGAAGAACGGGTTCTCGACGTCGGAGATGATCAGTGCGAGCACTGCTGTCTCCTGCCGGCGCAGGTTCCGGGCCAGCCCGTTCGGGTGATAGCCGAGCTCGGTGGCGGCTTCCTGCACCCGCGCGGCCAGCGTCGGGTCCACTGTGGACTTGCCGTTGAGTGCGCGCGACACGGTCGCCGTGGAGACGCCGGCCCTCGCCGCGACGTCACTGATGGTGGCCACACGCCCTCCCGACCGAAGCCCTGGTCACACTTCGAGGGGGAGGATAGCGCTCCCGGTAGTCGTTCACCGTCCGCTCACCGATCCGGGCCGGGCACCCGTCGCCGTTACGCCGAACGGACCTCGTCCACAGTGGACCGCCCGGCGAAGTAGGCGCGCGGGGTCAGGCCGGTCAGGGCCCGGACGTCCCGGCTGAGGTGGGCCTGGTCGGCGTACCCCGCGGCGGCGGCCAGCGCGGCCAGCCCCGGTGCCCGCATCGCCAGCGAGACCGCGCGCTGGAACCGGCTCACCCGCAGGTAGGTGGCCGGTCCGTAGCCGACGGCCTGGACGAACCGCCGCCGCAGCCGGCGTTCGGCGACGCCGACCTGACCGGCGGCTTCCGTGACCCGGGTGGCTCCGGCGTCCAGCCGGGCGACCAGCGCCACCACCGCCGGGTCGGGTGGCGAGAGGTCCGGCAACCGGGTGGCGATCGCGGCCGCCGGGGAGAGGTCGCCCGAGAGCAGCTGTTCGGTCAGCAGCTCACCCTCGTGGCCCCACAGCTCGCGCAGGGGGACGCGGTGGTCGCGCAGCTCGTCGGCGGCCACGCCGAGCACCGCCGCCGCGCGGCCCGGGGTGAACCGCACGCCGTGGAGCACTTCGCCGGGGCCGGTGACCGACGACCAGGCGCGGGTGTCCGGGCCCGCGACGAACACTCCGCTCGCGCCGACGACCAGGTCCAGGCAGCCGTCGGGCACGATCCGCTTCGGCGCCGAGGCGGCCGACCGCCACACGCAGCGGGCGACGCCCCGCAGCGGCGGGGGTGGGGCCACCTCTTCGTACATACTCCGATCATGCACCCGGGGTCCGACACTTTCGCGCCGCCCGTCGACTCGCTGGCCTGGATCCACGTCCGCGACCGGCGGTTGTTGTCGGTCCGCACCACCGGGAAGACGAAGTTCTACCTGCCCGGCGGCAAGCGTGAGCCGGGCGAAGGCGACGTCGCGGGGTTGTGCCGCGAGATCCGCGAAGAGCTCGGGATCACGCTCGACCCGCTCAGCTTCCGGTTCTTCGCCGCGCTGGAGGAGCAGGCCGACGGGTTCGCCGACGGCCGCCTGGTGCGGATGACCTGCTACACGGCCGCGCACGAGGGCGAGCCGGCGCCTTCGCGGGAGATCGCGGAGGCGGCCTGGCTGAGCACGGCGGACGCGCCGGTGTGCCCGCCCGCCGGTCAGCGGGTGCTGCGGATGCTCGCTGAAGCCGGGTTGGTGGATTGACGACACGGCTCTCGGCTGCAGGTCGAGGGTGCCGCGGTCGTTTCGTGCGTCGGGCCGCCGGGCAGCGGATGCTCGCTGAAGCCGGGTTGGTGGATTGACCACTCAGCTCATGGCTCCAGGTCCACGACCCCGCGGCCGCTCGGCAGGTCGAACGGCACCGACGCCTGGTCGTGGACGATCAGCCAGTCGCCGTCGATCTTGCGGAAGCCGAACGTCGCCCGGACCCACATCCCGTTCGTTGCCGTCCCGTCGCCCAGGGTGCCGCTGAGCCGGCCGAAGCAGTGGCCGAACGCCACGTCCTCACCCACGGTGAGCGTCAGGTCGCGTACTTCGTACGCCACCTCCGCGAAGAACGTGAACGCTCTCGCCCAGTTCTTCAGCTTCGCCTCGACCCCGACGTGCTGCAGCGGCGGCTCGACGTCGAACGACACGACGTCCGCCGCGTAGATCTGCCTCAGCGCGTCGAGATCCTTGGCGTGGATCCCCGCGACGATCTTGCCGACCTGCTGCCGGATCGCGTCGTGTGCCGTCGTCATCGCTGTCCCTTCGGTTGTGGACCTTCACTGATAACGACGACGCAGCCCGTGGAAATGTGAGGTCCACGGCGCACCCGATTGGGTGAAAGTTGGACTTCTTGCCGACCAGGCGTTAACGCGGAGTTAGGTCACGGCGAGATGTAGACGACGTACTCGACGGAAGTGCGCTCGACGAGAGAAGACCTCTCCATGAGTGTTCCCATCGTGACCCGACCCGCGAAGCACGCGACGCCCGCCGAGCGGGACCGCGGCCGCTGCCGGCCCGCGGGCAACGTCGTCGTGGTGCTCGGGGTGCTCGCCCTGGCCTTCGTGGTGACGTCGTACGTGGTGCCGCGGTCCGCCGGCGGCCCGGTCCGGGACGAGCCCGTCGCCGCTCCCGTCGCGCCGGCCGCGGTCCGCACCGTGACCCACTCCGTCGTCTACGAGCTGCTCGGCGCGAACGGCGCCCGCAACGTCACCTACTCGGCCGCGGGGTCGACGCTGGCCCAGCAGACCGAGGTCAGCACGCCGTGGTCGACCACCTTCACCCGCGTCGGCCCGGCCGACCGCACCGAGTTCTACAGCATCGCCGCCCAGAACCCCGGCCCCGGCGGGCTGCGCTGCCGGATCGTCGTCGACGGCGTCGTGCTCGCCGAGAAGACCGTGAGCGTGCCGGGACGCCAGTTCAGCTGCGCCGTCTGAAAGCCGCGTAAGGCAGGATCGGCGGTGTGATCACCTTCGGGCCCGCCCTCATCGCGGTGCTGGTCCTGCTCACCGCGGCCGGGGCCGCCATCGTCCGCTGGGGTGAGCTGGGCCAGGGGCGGGCGGTGCTGATCGCCGCCGTCCGCGCGGTCGCCCAGCTGGCCCTCGTGTCGCTGGTGATCACCGCGATCCTGCGCTCGAACCCGCTGACCGGCCTGTTCGTGCTGCTCATGTTCGGCATCGCCGCGGCGACGTCCGCGCGCCGTGCCGGCGGCTGGGCGAACCTCCCGTGGACGGCCCTCGCGATCGCGGCCGGCGTCGCGCCCGTGCTGGCGCTGGTCCTCGGCGCCGGGGTCGTCCCGCTGCGTCCGATCGCGGTCGTGCCGATCGCCGGCATCGTCATCGGTGGCGCGATGACGGCGACGTCGCAGGCCGCCCGCCGGGCGCTGGACGAGCTGAAGGCCCGCCACGGCGAGTACGAAGCCGCTCTCGCCCTCGGCTTCATGCCCCGCCCGGCCGCGCTGGAGATCTGCCGTCCGTCGGCCGGGCACGCGTTGATCCCGGCGCTGGACCAGACGCGCACGGTCGGTCTGGTGACGCTGCCCGGCGCGTACGTCGGCGTCCTGCTCGGCGGCGCCGGCCCGCTGCAGGCGGGCACGACCCAGGTGCTGGTCCTGATCGGGCTGCTGGCCGCGGAGGCCGTGTCGATCCTGGTGACCGTGCAGTGCGTCGCGGCCGGGAAGCTCAGCCGAGCGGGTTAGCCAGGTGCGCGGTGTCGTTGAAGCGCCGCACGATCCAGTTGTCGCCGTGCAGCACCAGGTGCGAGATCGAGCCGTTGTCCGCGCCGAGGTAAGCGAACCGCTCGACCGAGCGGCCGGCCTGGGCGAACACCTCGCCGATCACGCCGCCGTGGGTGAAGACCGCGACGCGCTGATCGGGGTGGGCGGCGGCGATGCGGGTGAGCGCGTCGCGCAGCCGGGCGCCGAACGCCTCGTCGGACTCCGCGCCGGGGATGACGTCCCAGCGCTGCTCGGCCCACAGCCGGTCGACGATCGGGTGGCCGTCGGTCGTGTACTTCCGGAAGAGGCCGTTCTCCCAGTCGCCGAGGTGGATCTCGCGCAGCTCCGGCTCGACGACCGGGGTGAGCCCCAGCTTCTCGGCCAGCGGCGCGGCGGTCTGCACCGTGCGGCGCAGCGTCGTCACGTAGATCGCGTCGATGCGCTCGCCGGCCAGCCGGGCGCCGACGCGCTGGGCGTGGTCGCGGCCCTCCGGCGCGAGGTCCGGGTCGGCCTGGCCGTCGACCAGGTCGAACGGGGCGCTGGCCCGGGCCGGCGCCGATTCGCCGTGCCGGACCAGGAAGATCTCGGTGGCGCCGGACGGCGGGGTGAACCGGTGCTGCCGGTACTCGATCTCCTGCTCGGGCGTGCTCATGACCCCGACCCTAGCCGAGCTGTTTGTCCACGAAACACCATCGCCACGTCTCGCCCGGCTCGAAGCTGCGCATCACCGGGTGCCGGCTCTCGTGGAAGTGGCGGGTCGCGTGGCGGCGCGGCGAGGAGTCGCAGCACGCGACGTTGCCGCACTTGAGGCACATCCGCAGGTGCACCCAGGTCGTCCCCTCCTCGACGCAGGCCGCGCAGGTGTCCGGCGAGCTGGGGTCCTTGTCGACCCACTCGTGGGCCAGGTGCTTGCACGAGCCGGCCGTCGCGGCCGGGGTGCGCAGCTCGCGGCCCTCGACCTCGGGTTCCTCCTCGGCGCGGTCGAGCATGGACTCCTCGATGTCGAGGCGCTCCAGGACCTTCCGCAGGACGTCGTCGTCGGCGCTGCCGGCGGCGCGGGCCTTCAGGAACTGGTCGCGTTCGACCTCGAGGAGCTGGATCCGCAGCCGGCGGTAGGCGTCACTGGGCGTCTCGACCAGCACGCTCTGCCGGCCCAGCTGCTCCCACGCCGAGTCGGACCGGTTCTGCAGCCGGTCGCGGATGCGCTGGATGATCTCGGGCGGGTCGTCGGGCTGCTGGATCTCCTCGAGCTTCAGCAGCGCCGCGGTGGTCATGTCGTGCAGCACGGACGCCTCCTGCAGCGCGTCCTCCGCCGGGTCCGGCCGGGGCAGGCGCAGCCGCCGGATCAGCGGCGGCAGCGTCATGCCCTGCACGGCGAGCGTGCCGGCCACGACGACGAACGCGGCGAGCACCAGCACGGCCCGCTGCGGGGTGTCGGCGGGCAGCACGAACGCGGCGGCGAGCGTGACCACCCCGCGCATGCCCGCCCAGGAGATCACCGCCGAGTAGCGCCACGGCCAGATCTTCGCCTTCTGCCGCTTCGGGATGAGCCGCCGTTCCAGCCGTTTCACGGTGCCGATCCCGAGCATCCACAGCATCCGCGTGGCGATCGTCGCGCCGAGCACCGCGACGCAGATCCAGGTCAGCAACCCGAGCGACAACCCGGTTTCGCTGACCTCGGACAGGATCCGCCGCAGCTGCAGGCCGATCAGCAGGAAGACCATGTTCTCCAGCAGGAACGCGATGGTCTGCCAGTTCAGCCTGCTGGCCAGGCGCGCCGAGCCGGAGAGGATCTTCGGGGCCTTGTGCCCCAGGATCAGCCCGGCGACGACCACCGCGAGCACCCCGGACCCGTGGATCGCCTCGGCCGGGATGTAGGCGATGAACGGCACCGCGAACGACAGCGCGGTGTCGAGCACCGCTTCGTTCATCCGCGCGCGGATGAACGCGGCCACGAACCCGATGACCAGGCCGACCACGATCCCGCCGATGGCCGCGCGCAGGAAGTCGGCGCCGACCTGCCAGATGCTGACCGAGCCGGCCAGCGCGGCGATGGCCGTGCGCAGCGCGACCAGCGCGGCCGCGTCGTTGAACAGGCTCTCGCCCTCCAGCAGCCGGATCAGCTTGCGGGGCATGCCGACGCGGCGGGCGACGACGCTGGCGGCGACCGCGTCCGGCGGCGCGACGATCGCCCCGAGCGCGATCGCGCCGGCCAGCGGCAGGTCGGGGATCACGGCCCAGGCGACCAGCCCGACGCCGAAGGCGGTGAACACGACCAGCCCGACCGACATCAGCCCGATCGCGCCGCGGTTCTTCCGGAAGTCCACGAGGGACGTCTGGATGGCGGCCGAGTACAGCAGCGGCGGGAGCAGGCCGAGCAGCACGACCTCGGGGTCCAGGTGGTACTCGGGCACGCCCGGCACGTAGGACGCGCCGACGCCGACGACGATCAGGCACAGGGGTGCGGACCAGTCCAGCCGCCGCGCGAGCGCGCTGACGACGAGGACGGTCACGACCAGGGCCACTATCTCTGCCGCGATGTGCACGGGGTAATCATCACCCGGACCGTCGTGGCGGTGTGCCGCGCGGGTCGGTTCTGGTTGAATCCTCCCTGGCTCAGCGAGTGGACGCCGCCGGCTCCTGAAGCCCTGCTTGATCCGTTTCGTCCGATCATGGAGGGTTTTGATGGCGGTTTCGCGAACAAGACGTCTGCTGCGGCTCGGCTTGGTGGCCGCACTGACGGCCTCGGCACTGGCCGGTGGGGTGGCCACCGCCTCGGCCGCGCCCGTCCCGTTCACCAGTGTCATCCCGGCGCTCGCGAGCGCCGTCCCGGCGAGCGGGGTGACGTACACACTCGGCTCCGGCGTGGCGATCTCCGCCGACGTCGCCGCGATCGGGGACCAGCTCGCGACGACCTTGCGCCGGTCGACCGGCTACGCGATCCCGGTGCACACGCCGCCGTCGGGCACCGACGGCGTCCGGCTGCTGCTCTCGGGCGCGCCGGATTCGGTCGGTGACCAGGGCTACCAGCTCGACGTCACGGCGTCCGGTGTGGTCGTCCGGGCCCGGGGCAGGCCGCGGGCCTGTTCGCCGGCGTCCAGACGCTGCTGCAGCTGCTCCCGTCCGCCGCCCAGGGCGCCACCACGGCGGCGGGGCCGTGGGTGCTGGCCGGCGGCCGGATCACCGACCGGCCGCGGTTCGGCTACCGCGGCGCGATGCTCGACGTCGCCCGGCACTTCTTCTCCGTCGCGCAGGTCGAGCGGTACGTCGACCAGCTCGCCCGCTACAAGGTGAACACGCTGCACCTGCACTTGGCCGACGACCAGGGCTGGCGGATCGTGATCAACGGCTGGGAGCGGCTGGCGACCTACGGCGGCAGCACCCAGACCGGCGGCGGGCCGGGCGGCTACTACACGCAGGCCGACTACGCCGCGATCGTCGCCTACGCGCAGGCGCGGTACATCACGGTCGTCCCGGAGATCGACATGCCGGGCCACACGAACGCCGCGCTGGCCTCCTACGCCGAGCTGAACTGCGACGGCAAGGCGCGCCCGCTCTACACCGGCACCGACGTCGGGTTCAGCTCGCTGTGCACGTCGAAGGAGATCACCTACACGTTCCTCGACGCCGTCATCGGCCAGCTCGCCGCGTTGACCCCGGGCAAGTACCTGCACATCGGCGGGGACGAGGCGCAGTCGACGAAACCGGCGGACTACAAGGCGTTCATGAACCGCGTCCAGCAGCTCACCGCGTCGCACGGCAAGAGCGCGGTGGCCTGGCACGAGGTGGTCAACGCGACCCCGGCGGCCGGCACCGTCGCGCAGTTCTGGGACACCACGACGAGCAACAGCGCGGTGACCGCGGCGACCAGGAACGGGACGAAGCTCGTGCTGTCCCCGGCGAACCACGCCTACCTCGACATGAAGTACACGTCGAGCTCGCCGATCGGGCAGGACTGGGCCGGGCTCGTCGAGGTCAAGAAGGCCTATGACTGGAACCCCGGCGCGTACCTGTCCGGTGTCGCCGAGTCCGCCGTCTCGGGCGTCGAAGCTCCACTGTGGACGGAGACCGTCACGACGAGCGCGGACATCGAGTACCTGGCCTTCCCTCGGCTCGCGGCGATCGCCGAGCTCGGCTGGTCGCCGCAGGGCACACACGACTGGACGGCGTTCTCGAAGCGGCTCGCCGCCCAGGGACCGCTCTGGAAACTGCTGGGGCTCAAGTACTACAAGTCGCCGCAGGTGCCCTGGCCGGCCGGTTCCTAGCCGCGGCGGCGCAGGTACAGCCCGAGTCCGCCGAGCAGGGCCACCGCGCCGCCCGCCCAGGCCAGCCCGGCGCCCCACACCGGGCCGAGTGAGACGCCTTCGTCGTAGTGCGGGCGGGCGGCGGGCGGCACGGTCGCGGCGAACTCGTCGACGCGCTGCTGGATGCGGGCCCGGTCGACCGTCGACAGCGAGTCGGCGCCCAGGTCCTTCGCGAGCGCTTCGACGGCGTGGTTCTGGGCGTCGCTGAACCCGGGGTAGCGCACCGAGGACCCGCCGCGCGGCTTGCAGGCCAGCACCAGGCCGTCGGACTCGTCGAAGTGCGCTTCGCCGGCGCCGCACTCGGCGCCGGGCCGCGAGAAGTCGGCGAGGTACGCGGTGTCGGCGGCGTGCTGTTCCGCGATGCCCGTCACGACCGCGGCCGCGCCGATCGCGGTGAGGGCGAGGAGCAGGACGACCGGCAGGACGCGGATCACCATGCGGGCATTGTCCGCCTAGGCTGGCTTCGTGACGATGGCAGAGATCGCGGGCGGCGCGGTGCGCGGGTCCGCGCGGGACGGGGTCAGGACGTTCCTCGGCGTGCCGTACGCCGAGCCGCCGGTCGGGGAACTGCGCTTCCGCGCGCCGCGGCCGGCGCCGGCGTGGTCCGGCGTCCGCGACGCGACCGGCTGGGCCCCGCGGGCGCCGCAGCCCGAGCTGACCGGGCGGGGCTTCACCGGCGACGAGGACTGCCTCTACGTCAACGTCTACGCGCCGGAGGAGCCCGGCCCGTACCCGGTGCTGGTGTGGATCCACGGCGGTGGCGGCGTGATGGGCGCGCCGCACCAGTTCGACGGGTCGGCGCTGGCCCGGCGCGGGGTGGTCGTCGTGACCGTCGCCTACCGGCTCGGCGTCCTCGGCATGCTGCACCTGCCCGGCGTCGCCGACTCGAACCTCTCGCTGCGCGACCAGGTCGCCGCGCTGGAATGGGTGCGAGGCAACGTCTCCGCGTTCGGCGGCGACCCGGCGCGGGTGACGCTGGCCGGGCAGTCCAACGGCGGCCGCACGGTCGGGACGCTGCTGGCCGTGCCCGCCACGCGCGGCCTGGTCCACCAGGCCATCGTGCAGAGCGGCACCGGCGTCGGCGCGGTGGTGCACACCCCGGCCGAGGGCGCGGCGATCGCGTCGGCGGTCCTGAAGGAGCTGGACGTCTCGGCTGCGGAGCTGACGACGCTGCCGGTGACGCGGATTCTCCAGGCACAGCAACGGGTTTCGGCCGCGTCGGGCACCAAGGTCACCTACCGCGTGGTCGTCGACGGCGACCTGCTGCCTGCGCGCCCGCTCGACGGCGTCCGCGAGGTCCCGCTGCTCATCGGGACGACGGCCGACGAGGAAGACCTGTTCAGCTGGCTGCAGTCGGGCGGCGCGAAGCTCCTGGGCGTCGGCTCGACGATGCTGGGGCCCGCCGAGATCGACAAGGCCGTCGCGGCGTACGCCGAGCTGCTCGACTGGCCGGACGAGCAGGTCCGCAACCGGGCGCTGACCGCGGGGGACTGGTGGATCCCGGCGATCCGGTTCGCCGAGAAGCAGCGCGACGCCTGGATGTACCGCCTCGACTGGCGGATCGCCCCGCGCGGCCGGGGCCTCGGCGCGCCGCACGGCCTGGACCTGCCGTTGATGTTCGACGACATCGGCAACAAGAACTGGCGGTTCCTCTTCGCCGGCCGCCCGCGCCCCACCGAGCGCCTGCAGGCGCTGGCGACGGAGATGTCCTCTACCTGGGTGCGGTTCATCGCCACAGGCGACCCGGGCTGGCCGCGCTACACGCCGTCCGAGCGCATCACACGCCTCTTCGACGACGTCAGCACCACGGTCCCCGACCCGGACCGCGCCCAGCGCCTGCTCTGGGACACCTTGTAAAGCCGTGAAGGACTCCTTACCGGCGCTAAGAGCCGGTAAGGAGTCCTTCACGGACTTGGGCTAGACGGTGATCTTGTCGACGTTCGGGCCGCCGTTGGCGGTCGTCGCGGTCGTCTTGATCTTGTTCGCCCCGGCGGCCAGCGTCACGTGGACCGTGACCGTCTGCCAGGTGTCCCAGCTCCCGGTGCCGCCGAAGGCGAGCGCGGACGCCACCTTCGTGCCGTTCACCGAGACGTCCATCGGGCGGTTCACCGTGGTGCCGTTGGCGTACCGCAGGACGACGTCGGCGGGGCCGGCGGCGGCCGCGTCGACGGAGAACTCCACCGCGCTGCCGGTCGCGTTGTCGTAGTTGACGAACCCGCTGCCGGTGAACCCGGCGTGGTTCGACTCCGCGACACCGCTGGTGATCGTGGCGTCCTCGGCCTGGTAGTCGGCCGGGGTGCCGGGACCGGCCGCGCCGTCCGCCGGCACCGTCTTCGTGCCGGTGTTCCAGCCCGCGACCCGCACGGACGGCGTCGCGCCCTTGAGGTCCGCGGTCCGGTACGTCGCGGTGAGCGTGGCCGACTCGCCGGGCCAGAGGCTGACCTGGTTGTCGGTCCACGTCACCGGCAGCACCGGCGCGCCCGCCGCGCCGAGGACGTGCGCGTCGACGAAGAACGCCGGCAGCTTGCCGGTGGAGCTGTTCTTCAGTGTCACCTTGGTGGTCGTGGTGCCGTCGGAGTTCGCCGCCGAGTTCGCGGTGGTGTCGACCGCCACCTGGCCCAGGCCGTTCAGCCCGGTCAGGTCGGCGTACGACGTCGTCGGCGTGTAGTACCAGTCGCTGTTGCCCCAGTCGAGCGTGTCGGCCTTGGTGGACAGCCAGTAGACGTTGCGGCTGACCTCCTTGCCCGCCGGGTCGGTCAGGACGAGCTTCGCCAGGTACGTCGTCGACAGGCCGCTCACCGCGGGGATGGTCAGCGCGGTGGTCTTCGCGCCGTCACCGCCGACCGAGAGACCGGTCTTGGACTGGGTGAACTTCTCCGTCCCGTCGAGGTTGTACAGCTTGACCGACGCGGTCAGGTTCGACGCCGCGTCGTGGTTGTGGTTGACCACCACGACGGACTTGGTGTCGTAGGAGTACTGGATGTGCAGCGGTTCGTTCGCCTTCTTGGCCCCGAAGTACGAGCCGTTCTGGTCGAGGTAGGCGTCGAACAGCTGCCAGTGCAGCGACGTCCAGCCGCTGTTGAGCATCCAGTAGATGATCCCGGTCGACGGGTTCGAGCTGTCGCTGAAGTTGCGCGAGTGCGACTCGAACTCGGCGCGGACGTTCTCGTACTGCGCCAGCTGCGCCTTGCGGACGAAGTCGTCCAGGCTCGCCGGCTTGCCGTAGCGGCCGGTCAGCGCGTCGCCGTAGAGCTTCAGGTTGGCGAACGTCGAGGACGAGGACCGGTGGTACTGCGCGGTCGACGGGCTCTTCCACAACGTGTCGAGCTCGCTCGGCGACATCATCCGCTTGAGCGTGTCCATCGTCGGGATGTCCGGCCCGGCGCTGGTTTCGGAGTTGAAGCCGAACGCCCCGCCGAGGTCGGTGTGCGCCTTGTCGTACCAGTAGTTCGGCGGGACGTAGTCGTACGGCCCGTTCATCTTCATGCCGGACGCGCCGAGCTGCGGCGACGACTTCGCCGACGCGGCCGGGACGATCGGGGTGGCCCAGTCCGCGGCCTTCAGCGCGTCGAGGTAGTTCTTCTCGATCGTCGCGTCGGGGGCGAAGTCGCTGCCGATCAGGAACGAGATGACGCTCGGGTGATCGCGCAGCCGCTCGGCCTCCGCGGTCATCGACGCCTTGGCGATCGGGTAGTCGGCGGCGGTCCAGGGGTCACCCTTCTCGCTGCCGTTGACCTGGCCCTCCCACTTGTCGCAGCACTCCCAGCCGGGCAGCGTCAGCACGCCCATCCGGTCGGCGAGGTCGAAGAACTCGTCCGGCTCGATGTGCCCTTCCAGGCGCACGGTGTTGAGCCCGAGGTCCTTGACATAGGCCAGCTTGTCCGCCGCGTACTGCGCGTTCCAGCGCAGGAACAGGTCCGGGGAGTAGCCGCCGCCCTTGATCAGCAGCGGGCGCCCGTTGATCGTGTACGCCCGGCCGCCGGCGGAGTTGACCGTCGACTTCACCTCGCGCACGCCGAAGCTCTCGTGGGAGGTGTCCGACGCCGTGCCGCCGACGTTCGCGCTGAGGTCGAGGTCGTAGAGCGGCTGCCCGCCCATCCCGGCCGGCCACCACACCTGCGGGTTGTCGATCCCGACGACCGGGAAGGTGACGGTCTTCTTTTCCTTGGCCGCCAGGGAAACCGCCTGGCTGATCGCCTTGCCGGCGACCGTGCCGGACACCGTCGCCGAGACCGCGGCCGCCGAGTCGTTGCGGACGTCGGCCTTGACCGTGAGGTCGGCGTGCGTCGTGCCGGTCAGCTTCGTCACGACGTGGCCGCCGCGCAGCGCGACCGGCCCGCTGCGGCGGACTAGGACGTCACGCACGATGCCCATGTTCTGGTCCGGCGGGGTCTGCGCCCAGTCGATCCAGCCCATCGACAGGTCCTTGTCCGGGTCGTTCGGGTAGACCTTGAACGCGACGCTGTTCGTCCCGGCCTTCACCTGCGCGGTGATGTCCAGGTCCTGCCGCGTGTAGGCGCCGTTGACCTGTGCCTTGTCCGCGATCTTCGCCCCGTTGACCCAGACGTCGGCCTTCGACAGCACGCCGCTGAAGTCGAGGTAGGTGCGCTGGGTGGTGTCGGTGACGGTGAGGTCGGTGCGGTACCACCAGGGGACCTTGAAGTCCGCGGCCGGCACGTTCTTCATGTTCGTCGAGTAGAACGGGTCGGCGTACTTGCCGTTGGCCAGCAGCCCGGCGTAGACCGTCGAGCGCGGGCCGACCGGGTACCAGCCGGCGGTGGTGAAGCCGGGCTTCGACACCGCCGAGTCGTCGCTGACCTGGGCCGAGGTCTGGATCAGGAAACCGGGGACCGCGGTGGCCGGGCCGGCCGCGGCGACGGTGGCTTTCGCCGCCACCTGCCCACTGGCCGCCGGAACGGCCGCCCCGCCCAGCGCGACGGCCAGCGTGACCGCCGCCAGCAGCCGTAAGGTTGTTCTTTGCCGATGACTCACTAGCTGCGCCTCCTAGGCACCACGGCGGCGAGGGACGGTGACCATCGTTAGGGAACTTTCCTAACAATTGCGGACGATAGTAGCGGTCCGGTCACTCCGGGAACAGGGGTGTTCGTCCGGTTGGTCAGCTCCGCGCCGCGTGCCACGCGGCCGCCGCGCGCAGGGCCAGCAGGAGCGGCAGCGAGCCGTCTTCCCAGATCCGCCGCGGGAGTGCCTCGCTCAGCGGAACACCGCCGGCCAGTGCGGCGCCGACCGCCGCGAGATCGACGTCGAAGAGCGTCAACCCGGCGCTGTAGAGCCGTTCGCCGCTGACCGGCCGGCGTCCGGCGACGTCCGCGCTGTCGACGCCCAGCTCGGTCAGCCCGAAGAACTCCGGCTTCGCGCCGCGCTCCATCCAGCGCGCGAAGCCGACCAGCCGGGTCTCGTGGACGTCTTCGGGCTTGAGGCCGCTTTCCTCGCACAGCTCGCGTTCCATGCCCGCGCGGACGGCGTCGTGCAGCAGCGGCCGGGGTTCACCGGCCGGGGTCCGCAGGTCACGGGGTTCGAGCGAGCCGCTGCCCGAGGGCGCCAGCAGCAGCCCGCTCGCGGCGTTGAGCGACGACTGCCGGACGGTGACGAGCTTGCCGTCGGTGGTGAAGGCGACCGTGGAGACGCCGACCAGGTCCGTCAGCGCGCTGCTGCTCAACGTCCGCAGCGCGCCGGCCGAGTCGGTGAGCTCGGCCTTGCGCAGGTCGTACTCTTCGCCGGTCTCGCCGCGGGTGATGCGCAGCGTGCCGAGCTCGTTCGAGCAGACGGCGTCGAAGAACCGCGCGCGGTGCAGCCGGATCGGCGCGGGCCGCGCCCCGGCGGCGGGCAGTGGGTCGCCGTGCATGCCGACGACCGGGCCGTTGAAGAGCAACCGCCCCCGGGCGCGCAGCGGAAGCACGTGCGGCGCGGTTGCCTTCAGCGCGGGCGGCAGCCGGTAGGGCTCCTCGGCGACGGTGATCGTGTGCTGCCCCGTCCAGAGGTCCCGGTCGATCGCGGAGCTGACCAGCGCGGTCCCGCGCGCGGGCACGGCGAGGTACTCGGACGGCGGATAAGCGGCGGGCGGCGGCAGGTCAGCGGTGGGGAAGGGCGCGGCGATCGCGGTGAACTCGAACCCGGCCCAGCGGCGGCGCAGCAGCCGGAAGTCCCGGGTGAAGGTGGTGACGCCGAGTGCGAGCGCGACGACCGACAGCACGACCCCGACGGCGCTGGGCAGAATGGTGACCACGCCGAGCAGCACCCCGAGCCCGGACGCGGCGAGCGGCCATTCCCGGGCGCCGATGAAGCCGAAGTAGTCCGCCTTCGCCCGGGCGCGGCGCGTCAGTTTTCCCATCGCCGCACTGTTTTAGCACGGCGGAGGTGCTGCGCGGGACGGTTTCGGGCTTTCCCGCCGCGGGTGCCCGCCTCAGGCTTCCGCGTCGAGGTAGACCCAGCGGCCGTCGTCGCGGCGGAAGCGGCTGTTCTCCTCCAGGAAGCCGTCGCGGCCGCGGTGGCGGTAGTGCGCGCGGAACTCGACGGTGCCCTCGTTGTGCAGCAGGCCGCCGCCGGTGCGGGCGAGGATCTCCAGCCGCGTCCACTCCTGGCCGGCGTCGAGCGCCAGCTTCCGCGGCCGGGTGTCCGGGTGCCAGGTGCGCAGCAGGTAACCGGCGTCCCCGACGGCGAAGGCGCTGAACCGCGACCGCATCAGCAGTTCGGCGGTCGGCGCCGCCAGGCCGCCGTCGTGGAACCGGCCACAGCAGGCGGCGTAGGACCCGGTGAGGCCGCACGGGCAGGAAGCGGGAGACATCCCGGAATTGTGCCACGGCGCGTCCGGGCTCTCGCGGGAGTCCGGACGCCGCCGGACGCGGTTCAGGGCACGGGAAAATCCGCGGCGACGGTGGCGGCGTCCTCGAGCACGGCGTCGGCCGGACGGCCGCCACCCGAGGTCGCCTCGGCGATCACCAGCAGGGAGCTGTCGAGGCGGGACGCGTAGTGGTCGCCGGTGAACCGCACGCCCGCCTGTTTCAGCAGCGCGTCCGGCAGGGCGTAGATGTTGCCGCTGCCGTCCCGGTCGGCCAGGTCCCGCAGCTCTCGCGCGTCGACGGCCTTCGGCATGCGGACCCAGGCGATGGTCACCACGACGGTGTTCCCACCGCCGTCGGCGACGGCCAGCAGCATTCGCGAAAGCGACTTGCACGGATGGCGCACGAAGAACTCCTGGACCTGCCCGAACGCGTACGGCGCACACTTCAGTTCACGCTTGGCGACCTTCTTCAGCGTCTTGAGGCCGAGGCGTTTCATGGCGTCCTCGTGCTTGCCCTTGCGGGCGGACTCCTTGCCGGAATTGCGCGCCTGCAGGCTCGATCCGCCCCCGGACTCGACCGAGGCGGCACCCCCGCCCGCGCTCAGCGCCGTGCCTCCCGCCGCGGCGGTGCCGACCACCGCGGCCACCAGCAACGCCGCGCGGCCCTTCGGTTTCTTGTCGTCGCCGAACGGCCGCGGCTTACCACCGACCATGCGCACCATCGCGAGCCCCGTCCCTCCCCGGTCCGGAAGGGTCCGATCCTGCGTCGGAACCGTCCGAAAGGGAATGGCAACGGGCGAATTAGCCCGAACGGCGCAGCGCTTGTCCTTTGTGGACTAGCCCGCGTTGACCGGCTTCCCGCTCTCCCGCGCCTCCTGGGCGCCGCGCACCGCGAGGCGGTCCGCGCGCTCGTTGCCCGGCAGCCCCGCGTGGCCCTTCACCCAGAGCCACTCCACCTCGTGCTCGCGGACCGCTTCGTCCAGGCGCTGCCACAGGTCCGCGTTCTTGACCGGCTCGCGCGCCGCCGTCTTCCAGCCGTTGCTCTTCCACCTCGGCAGCCACTGCGTGATGCCGTTGCGCACGTACGTGCTGTCGGTGAACACGCGGACCTGCGACGGCCGCTTCAGGCTCTCCAGCGCGCGGATCGGCGCCGTCAGCTCCATGCGGTTGTTCGTCGTCGGGGTGGCTTCGCCGCCGTACAGCTCGCGCTCGTGCCGCCCGTACGTCAGCACCGCGCCCCAGCCGCCGGGTCCCGGGTTTCCGCTGCACGCGCCGTCGGTGTAGATCTCCACGGCCTGTCCGTCCTCGCCTGCCACGGCGGCGACCCTACCGGTCGTCTTGCCCTCGCCCCGGGCCACCACGCCGGGTTACGGTGGAGATCCGGAACGGAGTGGGAGGCGCTCCGATGAACGGGCACGACGCGAGTGACACGACCGATGGCGCGCTGCTGGGGTACCTCACCGACGCCGATCGCGAGTACCTGCTCGCCCAGGGCGTCCGCCGCCGCTTCCGGGCGAACGACGTCGTGCTCATGGAAGGCGACCCGTCCGACCACGTCCACGTGCTGGTCTCGGGCTGGGTGCGAGTGTCCACGATCGTCGAGGACGGCCGCGAGGTGCTCTTCGGGCTGCGCGGCCCCGGCGAGGTGCTGGGCGAACTGGCGGCGATCAACGGCTGGACCCGGACGGTGTCGTGCCGCGCCATCGAACCGTGCCACGTCGTCCAGCTGACCGGCGACCGGTTCCTCGCCGCGCTGCGGGCCCGGCCCGAGATCGCCATCGCGACGATCAAGACCGTCGCGGTCCGGCTGCGCGCCGCCGAGTCCGCCCGCGTCGACTCGGCGGCGTTCGACGTGAGCCGCCGCGTGGCGGTCCACCTGGTGCGGCTGGCCGACGAGCACGGCCGTACCGTGCCGGAGGGCATCCTCATCGAGGCCGCGCTGTCGCAGGCGGACATCGCCGGGCAGGTCGGTGCCGCACGCCGCACCGTCGCGCGGTCGCTGAGCGTGCTGCGCGACCGCGGGATCATCGAGACCGGCCGGCGCCGCATCCTCGTCCGCCGGATGCGCGTCCTGCGCGCGCTGGCCCGTTCTGAGCCGAACGGCACACAACGCCCGTGACAACGGGCCTCTGAGAACCGCCCGCCTCGCGCGATTCTGGGATCGGCCGGAAAGAAAGAGATGCCACCGGCCGGATTCCGTTTTTGAGCGAGGCTCGGGGGAGTGCTTGTCGTGAACGTCTACTGCAAAATCCGGACCCTGGTGAAATCCGTTTCCGCCGCGTTCGCCGCCGGCGTCGTAGCGGGCTTGCTGGTGGCCTCCGGAACCGCGGCGGAACCGGCGGCACCGACCCCCGCCTCGTCCTGGGTGCAGCGATGAGGAGGTGTGTGATGGAGAGCCACTCGATCTGGGCGCTGATCTTCGGCGCGAACTGACGCACCCGCGGTGCGGCCCGGTCGGCCGGCTCGTGGGGGGTCGACCGGCCGGGCTATTCGCACGAACGCAACTGTCCGCTATTTGTCATGCCGCCGCGGAACTGCCGCTGGTAAGGTGACGAGCCGTTCTGCGACTCTCTTTCTGCCGCAGCGAGGAGGAGGGCCGGGTGACGGCGGAGAACTCCTTCCCGTTCGTGCGCGAGCTCAACGAGCTGCGCCGCGGCCGCGGTCTGGACGCCACCGATCTGCACCAGCGGATCGGGCCGTGCCTGCGCGAAGCGTGCCGGATCGCCGAGGCCGACTCGCCCGCCGCCGCGCGGCACAAGCTCGTCCTGCGGCTCACCGAGCTCTGCGGCCGGCTGCCCGCGGACCTGCGGCTGGCCGCACTGGCGGCGCTCGGCCTGCACGAGGAGGCGGCCGGGGAGTTCCTGGACCGGCGGATCTCGTGGCTGGCCGGCATGCTCGACCGGGACCCGCGCACCGCGCGCCGGCGCATCGACCTCGCCTTCCGCCGGCTCGACGAGCTGCTCGGCGAACCCAGCCAGGGCCGGGACCCGCATCCGCTGGCCGGCTGGTACGTCGAGTCGATGAAGGTGATGCTCCGCTTCGACCGCGATTTCCCGGACCTGCAGGAGGAACGCCGGATCGTCGCGGAGGTCGACGAGCTCGACGAGCTGGTCCTGTCCTTCAGCGTCCCGGCCGTGCCCGGCACCGACCCGGCGCCCGACATCACCGCCGACGTGCTCTTCGGCGGCGAGATCGTCGAGGCCAGGCAGGTCTCGGCGAGCCACGCGCAGTTCGTCATGCGGCTGCCCAGCCCGCTGCGGCTGGGCCAGCGCCACGAGTACGGCATCCGGTTCACGCCGCAGCGGACGTCGTTGCGGCCGTACTACGCCCTCACCCCGTTGCGCCGCTGTGAGGAGTTCTCGGTCCGCGTCCGCTTCGACCGCGCCGATCCGCCGTCCCGGGTGTGGCGGCTCAACGGCGTGCCGGGGCGGGTGGTCGACGACGGCGTCGACTCGGGGGACGCGCTGACCGTCAACCGGGTCGGCGAGGTGGGGCTGGAGTTCCACGAGCTGCACCAGGGGCTGAGCTACGGCCTGCAGTGGTCGTTCGACCCCCGGGGTGACTGAGCCGGACTGAATGAGCCGGGAGGAATGAGGAGGCCGTGCGCACCGTCCCGCTGGCCGCGACCGTCGTCCGGATCGGGATCGTCGCCCCGAGCCGCGGCCGCACCGCGCGTTCGGTGCACCTCGCCGTCACCCTCGACGCGGTGCTGGACGAGGTGTTCGAGCGCGTCCCGGTGCCGTACCGCACCCCGAGCTGGTACCGGCGCCCGGAAGGGGACAACACGACGCTGGTCATCCCGCCGACGGTGCCGCCGCGGTGGGTCGCGACCGGGCTGGTCGAGCTGGTGGCCGAGGCACTGGGACGCCGCAACCGCCACCTCAACGAGTTCGGCCGGCTGCGCCTGCGGCTGGCGGTCGCCCACGGCGACGTCGTGCTGCGCCCGTCCTGCTTCGGCGGGGCCGCGGTCGCGTTGTCGTCCTGGCTGTGCGACTCGGACGAGCTGAAGGCGGCGATGACCGCGGCCCCGGCGGAGGACCAGGTGCTGATCGTGTCCGACCGGCTCTACGACGAGGTCGCCGGGGAGGGCGAGCACGACCTGGACCCGGCGGTGTTCCGGCGGGTCGTCGTCCCGGCCGGCGGCCGCGAGATCGGCTGGCTGCACGCCCGTCCGGATGCTGGGACGCGGAATATCGGGGCGGGGGACGGGTTGGCACCGTCGTAGCTGTGGTGCGGGGGCCCGGGTGGCGGAGCCCCCGGCCCGGGGCGAAGCCCCGGATAGGACAGCCGACGGGAAGGGGCCCAGCGATGAGCACGTTCACGCAGGAGTGGCAGGACTGGAAGACCGGGCGCGAGTCGGACCTCGCCGCACCGCACGGCTGGCTGGCGCTGGTGTCGCTGGACTGGCTGACCGACGCCCCGCGTGAGTACCCGGGCATCCCCGGCCGCTGGTGGCAGGACGCCGACGCGGCGTACGTCGACCCGGCCGGCGCCTCACTCGAGCACGACGGCACCCCGATCACGGACGTCCGGCGCTTCGAGCTGGTCAACAGCGGCGCGGGCATGCGCGTGCTGGCCGGCGACGTCGAGATCGAGGTGGCCCGCCGCTCGGGGTACCTGATCCGGGTGCACGACCCGAAGGCCGAGGTGCTGCGCGCCTTCCACGGCGTCCCGGCGTACGAGCCGTCGCCGTCGTGGGTGCTGTCCGGCCGCTTCGAAGCGTTCGACGCGCCGCGGCCGACCACGGTGGGCGCGGTGGTCGAGGGCTTGAGCCACGTCTACACCGCGCCGGGCCTGGTCCACTTCGAGCACGACGGCGCGTCGCACACGCTGACCGCGTTCAACGGCAAGGAAGGCGGCTTCAGCATCCTGTTCACGGACGGGACGAGCGGCGTCACGACGTACGCGGCCAACCGGTCCCTGCCGGTCGGCGCGCCGGCCGCGGACGGCACGGTGACGCTGGACTTCAACCGCGCGGTCAACCTGCCGTGCGCGTTCACGGACTTCGCGACGTGCCCCCTGCCCCCGGCGGGCAACCACCTGGCCTTCGCGGTGGAGGCGGGGGAGAAGACCCCGTACGAGCGCTGACGGGGTTCGCCCCACGTTTCAGCCGGCGACGTCGATCACGACGCGGTTGGGCGCGGTGAGCGTGAAGACGTTCACCGTTGTCCGCGACCGCACGCCGAGCCCGATGGTCAGCTGGGCTTCGAAGTCCCCGGTGACGGCGACGGCCATGACGTTGCGCAGGTTCCACGTCCGGAACTTCTGCGGCCCGGTGTAGGTGGGCACGCCGTTGTCGTCGTGCGCGGCGGCGAACGGCACGGTGACGTTGATGAAGTACTGCCCGGTGAGCCACACGATGTCCCCGGTCGGGTCGGCGGTGAGCTCGTCGAACAGCTGGTAGCCGGCGCTGGGCGCGCCGCCGGCGGTGAGGTCGAGCACGATCCGGTCGAACCCGGGGTTGGCCCCGGTCCGGATGGCGGTCAGGGTGGGAACGCTGTGCACGGCGGCATTCGCGGGCGCCGCGGCCGCGGTCACCGCGGCGGCGAGCAACAGGGTGACGGCGACGAGGGCGCGTCTGACGGGTCTGGACATGGTTGGGCCTCCTGGCGGGTGCGAACCGGTGGAAGCCCCAGCGCTGGGGTCATGCGGGGGACGCCCGGTTCGTCCGGGGAGTTGCCCGGTGTCCGGGATCGGCGGCCCAAGCGTTACCCGGCTGCTCCGAACGTGTCGGGTCCGTCGGACGAGGGCGGTTCGTCAGCTGGGTTCGGGGAGGGCGAGGACAGTTCTTCGAGCAATGCCGGTACTTCGGCCGGTACCCCGAAGTACGAGGCCTTCACCCCGTCCGGGTAGCGGGCGACGAAGACCGGCGCGACCCGGGTCGGCACCGCGCCCTCCCCTTGCAAGGTCGCCGTCAGGCGGCGGACCGGCCGGGTGAACCCGCGCAGCATGCGGTCGTCCGCGTAACCGCCCAGTTCGTAGACCTTTTCGCGGCTCACCCGCCCGTTCTGGTCAGGCGTCGCGAGCCGGAGCGCGGCCGCTTGTACGGGAGCTTCCCGGTCGAGCCGCTCCAGGAGCGCGGCCAGGGCCGGCAAGGTCCAGAGTTCGGCCGGCGGTTCTTCGTCGCTCTCGGCGACTCGGCCGGCGTCCACGGACGACGCCTGGTCGACCTCGACTTCCAGAACGGATGCGCGCGCGAGCAGGTCCGCCGGGCGGAGCAGGAACAGGCGCCGGCCGGTCAGCTGGTGGTACTCCAGGGTCAGTTCGGGGCGGGGGCCGACGAAATCCGACTGCTCGCGCCACCACCAGTCTTCTTTTTCGTCGCGGGTGACGAGAAGGAGGTCTTTGGATTTTTCTTTTCCGTACCGGGTTGCTTGGTACCAGACGAGGTAGTCGCCGGCGCCACCCTCGGGTGTGTCATTGTCTTGTTTGCCCGCGTCTTTGTAGCCTGGAGGTTCTTCGCTTTCGATGCGCCGGTTGGCCTCCGCCATGCATTCCGTCCACTCGTCGGTTTCCAGCGGTGCGGTGACCCGGCCGGCGAGGAGTTCTTCCAATTGCTCCAGGATCGGATCGCCGCCCCGGTCGGCGTCCGCGCCGTCGAGCACGTCCTGGAGTTCGCCCCTGAGGGTGTCGATGAAGCCGTCGACCCGCGAGGCCAGGTCGGACAGCTCGTCGTCGTCGACACCGACCGCCTTCGCCCAGGTCGTCAGGGCATCGCACATGGACCGGCCCGACTTGGCGAGGGCGTCCGTGGCCGTCTTCGTCGCTCCTCGGGGACTGCCCTGGGAGCGCTGCCGGTGGCGCCAGAACTCGCGCAGCGCCTGGTGCGGCACGACCAGCCGATCGTCGAGGCTCTTCAGGGTGTTGATGAGGTCCTGCGACGTTTGCGGCCGGAATCGGTACAAATCGAGGAGCACATTGGCGTCGACGGCGACTACCGCCTCGCGGAGCGCGGTGTCGATCTCCTCCGGAGACGCGATCTTGAACCCGGTGAATTCCCCGTCGTACAGCCCGTTCATGAGGCGACTCTGCTCGACGGAGAACTGTGCGAGAAGCGATCCCGGTGATTTCTACCCGGTTGGAGCAGGTGGGGCCGCCCATCAGGTAGGCGGCCCCGTTCGGGAAGATCCTCGGCTCACCAGCCGCGTTCGCGCCATTCGGCCAGCTTCGGGCGCTCCGCGCCCAGTGTCGAGTCGTCGCCGTGGCCCGGGTAGAACCAGGTGTCGTCCGGCAGTTCGTCGAAGATCCGCGACGACACGTCGTCCACCAGTGACGAGAAGTCCTCCGGGGACGTCGTCCGGCCGACGCCGCCCGGGAACAGCGAGTCTCCGGTGAACAGGTGCGGGTGGCCCGCCGGGTCGCGGTACAGCAGGGCGATCGAGCCCGGCGTGTGGCCGCGCAGGTGGATCACCGAAAGGGTGATCTGGCCCACCGTAAGCGTGTCTCCGTGCTCCACCAGGAAGTCCGGCGGCACCGGCAACGGCGAAGCGTCCAGCGGGTGCGCCGCGGTGTTCGAGCCGTTCGCGCCGGCCACCGCGCCCAGGGCCTGCCAGTGGTCCTGGTGCTGGTGGGTCGTGACGACCGTGCGCAGGGCCGGCCGGTCCGGGCCGTGGCCGATCAGGTCGGAGATGCGCTCGGGGTCGCTCGCCGCGTCGATGAGCAGGGCATCGTTGTCTGCCCGGCACACCAGCAGGTACGCGTTGTTGTCCATCGGGCCGACGGACAGCTTGGTGATGGTCAGCGCGTCCAGGGTCCGCCGGGAGGCGTCGCCGCCCGGGTCGACGTGCCCGGTGTAGGTCTCCACGATGTTCACCCCGCACACGGTAGTCGGGGCACCGCAAGCGGTTCCACCCGCACAAGCGCGCGCTCACCTCGCCCCGTAGGCTCGCCGGAGCCCCGCAAGCCGACCCCGTGCCGACCCGTGCCGACCCAGGGAAGACCGTGCCGACGACTCCGACGCCGACCCCGGTGCGAGGCGTACGCCGGATCAGCTGGGACCTCCTGCGCGTCTTCGCCGTCCTCGCGGTGATCCTCGGACATGTCACCCACCAGGGTGCACTTCTGCACCCGGAGCTCACGGGGTACCCCATCCGGGTGACCGCGCAGTTCGGGGCGGCGATCCTCCTGGTGATCTCCGCGTTCTTCGTGTGCGCGAGCCTCCGCAAGGGCCATCCGCGCCGGTGGCTGTGGAACCGGGTCGCGCGGCTCGTGCCCGCCTACCTGGTCGCGGTGCTCGTCACCTACCTGGTGACGCGGTACGCCGCCATCCGCTTCAGCGGGCTGCCGTTCCCGCCGGGCCTGACCGGCTTCCTCTTCGGCGTGCCGCAGGGCCTGCCGACGGACCCCTCGCCGTGGTACATCCCCACCTGGGCCGACCTGCTCGCCAACCTGGGCATGGTCCCCGAATGGGGTTACCGCTTCGAGTGGTTCTACTACCTCGACGGCTCCTACTGGACACTCCCCGTGCAGCTCGCGGCCTTCGCCTGCGCGGCGCTGCTGTGGCCGCGGGCGTGGCGGACACACCGGGTGACCGTCGGGCTGCTGTGGGCGCTGATCCTGGTGCCGCTGGTGATCCGGTTCGCGATCGTCCCGCCGTCGCTGGAGCCGTCCACGCACCAGAAGGTCGTCGACTCCGTCTTCTACGGCCTGGGCCTGCACCGGGCGCACGTCTTCGCCATCGGCGCCGCTCTCTGGCTGTGGTCGAAGGAGCGGCTCGCGCACTGGCACGTCGCGCTGTTCGTGCTCGCCACCTGCGTGGCGCAGGACCTGCAGGTGTTCCCGTTCCACCGCGCGCTGCCGCAGGACGCCCAGCGCTGGCCGTCCACGATCGGGTTCGCCGTGCTGCTCGCAGGCGTCTGCCTCGCCGCGCGCGGGCCGGACTGGCGCTTCCCCGGGCTGCGCCGGATCGCCCCGGCCGTCACCTGGCTCGCGGGCATCTCGTATGGTCTTTATCTGGTGCACCAGGAACTGGGTTACATCCTGGCGCGCGCCCTGATCAACCTCGGCGTCCCCGGCTGGCTGCGGCTCCCCGCGGTCGTGGCCGCCGCCGTGCTGGCGGGCTGGGCGATCACCGCGGGCGTCGAACGACCGGTCCACCGGTGGCTCACCGCTCGCCGGGATCGCCGTCGAAACCCGGAAGAACCGCAGGTCACGGACTCGGAGCCGGTTTTTGTCGGTGGTGGCTCGTAGCATGGAGGCCGCCACTCGTGCAGTCTCCGACCGAGCCGGCAACCAGCTGAGAATGACACTGAAGGGACCCTGGCGTGGCTGATCGCCTCGTTGTTCGCGGCGCCCGCGAGCACAACCTCCGCGGCGTGGATCTCGACCTGCCCCGCGACAGCCTGATCGTGTTCACGGGTCTGTCCGGCTCCGGGAAGTCGAGCCTCGCCTTCGACACCATCTTCGCCGAGGGGCAGCGCCGGTACGTCGAGTCGCTGTCCGCGTACGCCCGCCAGTTCCTGGGGCAGATGGACAAGCCGGACGTCGACTTCATCGAGGGCCTCTCGCCCGCGGTGTCGATCGACCAGAAGTCCACCTCGCGCAACCCGCGCTCGACCGTGGGCACGATCACCGAGGTCTACGACTACCTCCGGCTGCTCTACGCCCGCGCCGGCAAGGCCCACTGCCCCAAGTGCGGCGAGCCGATCAGCAAGCAGACCCCGCAGCAGATCGTCGACCAGGTGCTGGAGATGGACGAGGGCGTCCGCTTCCAGGTGCTCGCGCCGGTCGTGCGCGGCCGCAAGGGCGAGTACGTCGACCTGTTCGAGAACCTGCAGCAGCAGGGCTACGCGCGCGTGGTCGTCGACGGCACGGTGCACCCGCTCACCGACCCGCCGAAGCTGAAGAAGCAGGAGAAGCACCAGATCGGCGTGGTGATCGACCGGCTGAGCGTGAAGTCGAGCTCGCGCCAGCGGCTCACCGACTCGGTCGAGACGGCGCTGCGGCTGGCCGATGGGCTGATCGAGCTCGAGTTCGTCGACCTGCCGGAGAACGACCCGCACCGCATCCGCGGCTTCTCCGAGAACCTGGCCTGCCCGAACGGCCACCCGCTGGCCATCGAGGACCTCGAGCCCCGCTCGTTCTCCTTCAACTCGCCCTACGGCGCGTGCCCGGTGTGCACCGGCATCGGCATCCGCAAGGAGGTCGACCCGGAGCTGGTGGTGCCGGACGACGAGCTGTCGCTGGCCGAAGGCGCGATCGCGCCGTGGGCGGGCGGGCAGAGCGCGGACTACTTCGTCCGGCTGCTCGAGTCGCTGTCGGAGACCATCGGGTTCCGGATGGACACGGCGTGGCGCAAGCTGCCCGCGCGCGCCCAGAAGGCGGTGCTGCACGGCGTCGACGAGCAGGTGCACGTCCGCTACAAGAACCGCTACGGCCGCCAGCGGTCGTACTACGCCAGCTTCGAGGGCGTCATCCCGTTCCTCGAGCGGCGCCAGGAGCAGACCGAGTCCGAGTACATGCGCGAGCGGTACGAGGGCTACATGCGCGAGGTGCCGTGCCCGACCTGCCAGGGCACCCGGCTCAAGCCGGAGATCCTCGCCGTCACGCTGCAGCACAAGACCCGCGGTGACATGTCGATCGCCGAGGTCTGCGGGCTCTCCATCGCCGAGGCGTCGCAGTTCCTCGACGAGCTGGAGCTCGGGCAGCGCGAGTCGATGATCGCCGGGGCCGTGCTCAAGGAGATCCAGGCCCGCCTGCGGTTCCTGCTCGACGTCGGCCTGACGTACCTCTCGCTCGACCGCGCGTCGGGCACGCTGTCGGGCGGCGAAGCGCAGCGCATCCGGCTCGCCACGCAGATCGGCTCCGGCCTGGTCGGCGTGCTGTACGTGCTGGACGAGCCGTCGATCGGCCTGCACCAGCGCGACAACCACCGGCTGATCGAGACGCTGACCCGGCTGCGCAACCTGGGCAACACGCTGATCGTCGTCGAGCACGACGAGGACACCATCCGCTCCAGCGACTGGGTGGTCGACATCGGCCCGGGCGCCGGCGAGCACGGCGGCCACATCGTCCACAGTGGACCGTACAAGAAGCTGCTGAAGAGCAAGGACTCGCTCACCGGGCAGTACCTGTCCGGGCGCCGCAGGATCGAGGTCCCGGCGATCCGGCGGCCGATCGACAAGAAGCGGCAGCTGACCGTCATCGGCGCGCGCGAGCACAACCTGCGCGGGCTGGACGTCTCGTTCCCGCTCGGCTGCCTCGTCTCGGTCACCGGCGTCTCCGGCTCGGGCAAGTCGACGCTGGTGAACGACATCCTCGCGACCGTGCTGGCGAACAAGCTCAACGGCGCCCGCCAGGTGCCGGGCCGCCACACCCGGATCAACGGCCTGGCCCAGGTCGACAAGCTGGTGCGCGTCGACCAGTCGCCGATCGGGCGGACCCCGCGGTCCAACCCGGCCACCTACACCGGTGTCTGGGACCACGTCCGCAAGCTGTTCTCGGCGACCACCGAGGCGAAGGTGCGCGGCTACCAGCAGGGCCGGTTCTCGTTCAACGTCAAGGGCGGCCGCTGCGAGGCGTGCGCCGGCGACGGCACGATCAAGATCGAGATGAACTTCCTGCCGGACGTCTACGTCCCGTGCGAGGTCTGCAAGGGCGCGCGGTACAACCGCGAGACCCTCGAGGTGCACTACAAGGGCAAGACCGTCTCGGACGTGCTCGACATGCCGATCGAAGAGGCGGCGGAGTTCTTCGAGCCGATCAAGGCGATCCACCGGCACCTGCAGACCCTGGTCGACGTCGGCCTCGGCTACGTCCGGCTCGGCCAGCCGGCGCCGACGCTCTCCGGTGGTGAGGCGCAGCGTGTGAAGCTCGCGAGCGAGCTGCAGAAGCGCTCGACCGGCAAGACGGTCTACATCCTCGACGAGCCGACCACCGGCCTGCACTTCGAGGACATCAACAAGCTCATCGGCGTGATCAACGGGCTGGTCGACAAGGGCAACTCGGTGATCGTGATCGAGCACAACCTCGACGTGATCAAGACGTCCGACTGGATCATCGACATGGGCCCGGAGGGCGGCAACGGCGGTGGCACGGTGATCGCCGAGGGCACGCCCGAGCACGTGGCCGGGGTCGAGACCAGCTACACCGGCGAGTTCCTGCGCCACGTCCTCGCGGCCGAGTAGGCCGGGTAGGCGTCACCGCTGTTTGCCGGTGGTCTGGTGGACCACCGGCGAGAGCGGCCCGTAGTGCAGCGCCCGGAGCCGGTAGGCCGAGCCCTGTTCACCCGGGAGGGTGGACAGGGCGCACGTCGTCGTGTCCGGGTCCGTCACCTCGATCGGTGAGAAGCCCGGCTCGCCCGGGCGGCGGATCTCGAGCAGGAACCCGGCCTCGTCGGCCGAACGGTCGGCCCAGGTGAACGTCACCGTGTCGCCGTCCGCCACCGCGTGCAGCGCCGTCGCGTCCGTGGCCGTCGGCGCGCCCGCGGTCGTCTCGGCCGACACCGGGCCCGAGAACGGCTGCTCCCGGTAGTAGAACGGCGTCTCCGGGATCAGGTCCGGGTGGTGGTAGCTCGTCGCGTGCGGCGGCAGGAACTGCAGCGTCGTCCACGGCCCCGCCGGGTCGTTCGCGTACTCCACGCGGTGCCCGGCGGCGTCGTCGTCCGGCCACGACAGCACCACGTCCGTGGGCGAGGTCAGCGTCGCGGTGAACGGCGGTGGCGAGGCCGGGGACGGCGTCGCGGCGCAGCCCGCGGCCAGCAGCGCCACCAGGACGAGGGGTTTCGCGGACACGGCGGCTCCCGGGACGACGGGGGCGGCGGCGGAACGGTGATCAGCGTAGGAACCCGCCCGCACGGCGACAAGGCCGTGCCGGTCACCGGTACCCACCAATCCACCCGCGCACCGGCACCGAACCGCGCGAACTCCCGCTGAACCGTTTCCCGCGGGCGTCCGTGTCTGAGGTGTCGAGGTCCGCCGCACGGCGGTGCCGCCCTCACCGAGGAGAGAACGTGATGAACCGTATCCGGACGGCCGTCGTCTGCGCTGCCGCTTTCGCCGTCGTCGCACCGCTGTCGGCCTGTGGCGACATGGCGTCGGGGGCCCAGGGTCCGGAACACGGCCAGCCCGGCCACGTGATGCTGGCCGCCGCGACGGTACCGGGAATCGGGGCGGTCGTCACGGACGCCTCCGACAAGACGCTGTACCGGTTCGACAAGGACATGTCGCAGCCGCCGACGTCCACCTGCGACGGTGAGTGCGCGGCCACCTGGCCGCCGGTGCTCGCCGGGGAGGCCGCGCCGATGCTCAAGGGCATCCAGGACACCCAGGTGGGCACGCTGGCCCGCAAGGACGGCAGCAAGCAGCTCACGCTGAACGGCTGGCCGCTGTACGAGTTCTCGGGCGACAAGGCACCGGAGCAGGCGAACGGCCAGGGCGTCAACGGCACCTGGTTCGCCGTCGCCCCGGACGGCAGCAAGATCACCGCCCCGGCCGCGGCCGGCGGCTCCGGCTACTGATACCGACGGTTTCGGGCAGAACGAGGAAGGACGGGCAGCCGATGAACACCATGGTCGCGCTGCGCTCGACCCACGCACCGCCGGTGGCGCTGCGGGTTGCAGTACTGTCCTCGCCGACTCAGAACACCGTCGGGAGGACGAGGGTGGCGATCGGAGGCAGGCGGCCGAAGAAGGCCAAAGGCGAAGACCTGATTCGGCAGCTTTACGCCGAACACGGGCGGAGCCTGCTGGCCTACGCGACGAGGCTGACCGGTGATCGTGCGGCAGCCGAGGACGTGGTCCAGGAGACGCTGGTACGGGCGTGGAAACACGCAGACGACCTGCAGAACGACGGGAAGGGCTCGGTGCGCGGCTGGTTGCTGACCGTCGCGCGCAACCTGGTCACCGACCGGGCGCGAGCCCGGGCGGCACGGCCACAGGAAGTGGCCGAACCGGCCGAAGGCGTGCCCACGCCGTCCGTCGAGCGCGATCACGCCCAGGGCGTGGTCGACTCGATGACGGTGCTCGGTGCGATGGACGGGTTGTCCAACGAACATCGAGAGGTCCTGGTGGAGATCTACTACCGGGGACGGACGGTGGCCGAAGCGGCGAGAACACTGGGCGTCGCACCGGGTACCGTGAAATCAAGGTCGTACTACGCACTCAGGGCTCTCAGAGCCTCGATGATCTCGGGAAGCGGAACGGAGGTGGCGCGGTGAACGCGGTGGACGAAAGTCATACACAGCTCGGCGCGTACGCCCTCGGGGCGCTCGACCCGGCGGAGGCGGCCGACTTCGAACGACGGCACCTGCAAACCTGCGCCCAGTGCAGGTTCGACCTGAACGAGCTCGTGGCGTTGCGCGAGTCGCTCGACGAGGTGCCGCCCGAGGCGTTCCTCGACGGGCCGCCCGAAGGCGGGGAGCTGCTGCTGCAGAAGACCCTCCGGCGGGTGCGCGAAGAGGAGACGGCGGCACCGGCGCGGACCGCGTCGCGGCCGACGTCCCGGCGGGGCCTGGCCCTGGTCGCGGCGGCGGTGCTGGTCGTGGCCGCACTCGGCGGCGGGGTGCTCGTGGGCCGGCAGACGTCCGACTCGAGTATCGCGGCGCCGGCGTTCCCCCCGGACACCCCGGCGGGGACGAAGAGCGTCGAAGGGCGGGATCCGACGACCGGCGTGCAGCTGGCCGCGTCGGTGGCGCCCTTCGCGGGCTGGGTCAAGGTCAACGTCGCCGTCAAGGGCGTCAAGGCCGGGGAACAGTGCCTGCTGCAGGTCGTGACCAAGGAAGGTCAAGCGGTCACCGCCGGCAGCTGGAAGGTGTCCGAGAAGTGGGAGAGCCAGGGCTTTTCGCTCGACGGGTCCGCGCTGGTCGCGCCCGACGACGTGAAGTCGGTCGACATCGTCACGGTGGACGGCCGGAAGCTGGTCTCGGCCCAGGTGTGAGGTCGTGATGGGCGCGCGCTACCGGTTCAGCAGCTCCTGGCTGCTGCCCGGTACCGCGCCCGAGCGGGTGTTCGGCGCGGTCACCGACCTCGCCGGCTACCCGCGGTGGTGGTCGGACGTCCGCACGGTGCGCCGGGTGGACGACGACACCGCCGAACTGGTCTGCCGTTCGCGGCTCCCGTTCCGGCTGGTCGTCCGGATGCACCGCGACCACCAGGACGAGCGGGCGGGCCTGATGCGGGTCAGGCTCAGCGGAGACCTCGAAGGGGTGCTGGTCGGCACCGTCCGCGCGACGGGCGCGGGGACGCTGCTGGAGATCACCCAGGACGTCCACGCGCGCAAGGCGTTGCTGCGGCGGCTGGACACGGTCGCCCGGCCACTCTTCCGCGTGAACCACGCGCTGATGATGCGCCGGGGTCACCGGGGCTTGAGCACCTACCTCGCGTGAGCGGGGCGACGATCCGGCCGGGAGAACCCGGGTCGTCGCCCCGATCACGCGTGCCGGCCCGCTGCTCACGCGGAACCGGCGACGCACACCTCCGGCTCGGTGGCGCTCCGGCGGGGACGGCGGGCCAGTACCGCCGCCCCGAGCGCGATCGCCGCGATCAGGAACCCCGCGCTCGTGCCGTAGGCCAGCCGGAAGCCCGACGCCAGCGCCTCGCGGTGGTCCACCGCACCCAGGCTCGCCGTGCGGGACGCGGCCACCGTGGCCAGTACCGCGGTGCCGATCGCCGCCCCCACCTGCTGCGTGGTGTTGATCAGCCCGGACGCCACTCCCGAGTCCTCCGGCGCGGCACCCGACATCGCCAGGCCCATCAACGCGGGGATCGCCACGCCGGCGCCGAGGCCCATCACCAGCAACGGCGGCAGGACGTCGGTGAAGTAGCCGCCCCGCACCGAAACCCGGGTGAGCAGCAGCAGGCCGGCGATCACCAGGCCCAGACCGGACAGCAGCACCGTGCGCGGCCCGAACCGCTCCGCGAGCTTGCCCGCGAAGCCGAGCGACGCGATGGCGATCACCACCGGCACCGGCAGGAACGCGACGCCGGTGCGCAGCGCGTCGAGGCCGAGCACCTGCTGCAGGTACAGCGCGGTGACGAACTGGAAGCCGAGCATCCCGGCGACCATCAGGACCATCACCAGGTTGGCGCCGGTGACCGCGCGGCTGCGGAACAGCCGCAACGGCAGCAGCGGCGTGCGCGCCTTCGCTTGCCGCACCACGAATCCGGCGAGCAGGACGCCGGACCCGGCCAGCGCACCCCAGGCCGCGGACGTGATCCCGTAGACACCGAGCATCACGGCGGCGGTGACCAGGACCGCGCCGAGCGCGTCCAGGCCCGCCCGCGGGCCCGTGCCGCGGTCCGCTTCGACCACCCGGACGGCCAGCACCAGCGCGACGGCGCCGATCGGCAGGTTGACGTAGAACGTCCAGTGCCAGCTCAGCGCCTGGGTCAGCGCGCCGCCCGCGATGAGCCCGATGGACGCGCCCGCGGCCTGCGTGAAGCTGTAGACGCCGATCGCCTTCGCCCGGGCCCGCGGCTGCGGGTACATCGTGACGATCATCCCGAGCACCACGGCCGACGCCAGCGCGCCGCCGACGCCCTGCACGAACCGCGACACGACCAGGACGGTCGCGTTCCCGGCGAGGCCGGCGGCCAGCGACGCCGCCGTGAACAGGCCCAGGCCGCCGAGGAACACCCGGCGGCGGCCGAGCAGGTCGCCGAGCCGGCCGGAGAGCAGGAGCAGGCCGCCGAAGGCGACCAGATAGGCGGTGACGACCCAGGCGAGCCCGGCGGCCGTGAAGCCGAGGTCGGCCTGGATCGCGGGCAGCGCCACCGCGACGATGCTGCTGTCGAGCACGACCATCAGCGACGCGGCGCACAGCACCGCCAAGGCGAGGCCGCGGGATCGGGTGGGACGGTTCTCGGCCATGGCAGGCCCCTCCAGTCGAGCGTTTCCCCTGGTCGTCTCCAGGGCACTTCTTGTAACAGTGCCCATCATGTGTGACTATGGGGACGCCGTGAAGGAGGCACTTCCATGTCCCAGGGGAACATCGATGTACCTGTCCAGGTCGCCGAGGTGGACCCGGCGAAACTCGAGGCCTGCACGCTGCTCGAGGTCATCAACCGGGTCAGCGGGAAGTGGCCGATCGGCATCCTGCTGGAGGCCATGCGCGGCCCGGTGCGGTTCACCGAGCTGGAGCGCGCGGTCGAAGGCATCAGCCGCCGGATGCTGACGCTGACCCTGCGCAACCTCGAGCGCGACGGCCTGCTGGTGCGCACGGTCTACCCGACGGTCCCGCCGCGCGTGGAGTACGAGGCCACGCCGATGGCGAAGGAGCTGTACCAGTCCCTCAACGGCCTGCTCGGCTGGGCGGAGCGGCACCGCGAGTCGATCGCCGCCGCCCGCGTCGTCTACGACGGCCACGCTGCTTGCTGAAGACCGCCGGAGGCGTCACTTTCATAGGGAAAGATGCGTCGGAGGGCCCCGCAGACGCATCTTTCCCTACGAAAGTGACGCCGTGAAGACATGGAAACGGGCCGCGGTGCGAAGTCGGGGAACTCGCACCGCGGCCCGCGTGGCTCGTGCTCAGCGGGGGCGTGAGCACGAACGTGGTGGGGTTACTTCGCGGGTTCCTTGGCCGCCTCGTCGAAGTCGTCGGTCCCGGCCGCGTGGCTGTGGTCGTCGAGCATGGTCGCCTCGTCGAAGGGTTCCTGCCCGGCGAAGACCCGCTCGGCCTTCTCCCGGTCGAACTCCTTCGTCCAGTTTCCGATGAGGACGGTCGCGACGGCGTTGCCGGCGAAGTTCGTCAGCGCGCGGGCCTCCGACATGAACCGGTCGATGCCGAGGATGAACCCGACGCCGTTGACCAGTTCCGGCCGGTGCGACTGCAGCCCGGAAGCCAGCGTCGCGATGCCCGAGCCGCTGACGCCCGCCGCACCCTTCGACGCGATGATCATGAACGCCAGCAGGCCGATCTGCGAACCGATCGACAGCGGCTCGTCCTGCGCGGCGGCGATGAACAGCGTCGCCATGGTCAGGTAGATCGCGGTGCCGTCCAGGTTGAACGAGTAGCCGGTCGGCACCGTGATGCCGACGACCGACTTGCTGACGCCGACGTGCTCCATCTTCGCGATCAGCCGCGGCAGCGCCGACTCCGAGGACGACGTCGAGAGGATCAGCAGGAACTCGCGGCCGAGGTAGCGCAGCAGGTTCCAGATGAAGACGCGGGCGCCGAGCCACAGCACGATCCCGAGGATCACGAAGACGAAGATCAGGCAGGTGGCGTAGAAGCCGATCATGATCACGGCGAGGCTCTTCAACGCGGCCCAGCCGGTCGCGCCGACCACCGCGGCGATGGCGCCGAACGCGCCGATCGGGGCGGCCCACATGATCATGGACAGGACGCGGAAGACCAGCCGCTGGATGTGCTCGATGCCGCGCAGGATCGGGGCGCCCTTGGGGCCCAGCTTCTGCAGCGCGAACCCGACGAACAGCGCGACCAGCAGGGCCTGCAGGACTTCGCCGTCGGTGAAGGCGGAGACGAAGGTCTTCGGGATGATGCCGAGCAGGAAGTCGACCGGGCCTTCGGCGCCGGTGGCGGACTTCTGGACGCTCTTCACGTCGGCCGGGTTGAGGTGCAGGCCGGTGCCTGGGTGCAGGATGTTGCCGACGACCAGGCCGATCGCCAGGGCGAAGGTCGACATGATGATGAAGTAGAACAGCGCCATCAAGCCGACCTTGCCGACCTTGGCCGCCTTCGCGACCGAGCCGACGCCGATCACGATGGTGCAGAAGATGATCGGCGTGATCATCATCTTGATCAGGTTGACGAAGCCGTCACCGAGGGGCTTGAGGCCCTTGGCGAAGCCGGGGAACAGGAAACCCACCAGGATCCCGAGGGCCACCGCGACGATCACGGCCAGGTACAGGTAGTGGGTCTTGTCCCGCTTGCGCGGGGTCTCCTCGGTTGTCGGTGGGGTCGGCACCGTTGCCTCCAGCTCAGGGGTGTTCCAGGTTGCGGCACACTGTAGGCCCACCGAGGTGACCCGGCTCACTTGTGTTCATTGAGTTCGCGCGATGATCGCACCGTCCCGTTCGGACACCCGGGCCCCGGTGTGCTGGTATGAGGAGGTGTCCCCGACGTCGTCCCGCTGGAGCCTGGCGCGCCAGCTGCTCGTGCTGCAGCTGGTGGTCCTCTGTGTGCTCGCCGGCGCCGGGATCACGTTCGCCTACCTGGACGCGTCGCGGGCCACCGACCAGAACGCCAAGGACCAGGTGCGGGCCGTGGCCTCGACCGTGGCGGACGCGCCGTCCGTCCTCGCCGCCGTGGACACGCCGAACCCGAGCGTCACGCTGCAGCCGTTCGCGGTGCGCGTGCAGACCGACACCGGCGTCGACTTCATCACGATCATGAGCCCGGCCGGGATCCGCTACACCCACCCGAACCCGGCCCTGATCGGCCAGCACTACATCGGGAACATCGCGCAGCCCCAGCACGGGCAGGAGTTCACCGAGACCTACACCGGATCACTCGGCCCGTCGATCCGGACGGTCGTGCCGGTGTTCGGCCCCGGCCAGCGGGTGGTCGCGCTCGTCGCCGTCGGGATCACCGTCGCGGCGATCTCGGCCGAGCTGCGCGAACGGCTCTGGCCGCTGTTCGGCGTCGCCGGCGCCGTGCTGCTGGTGGGCGCGTTCGGCGGCTGGCTGATCAGCGCCCGGCTCCGCCGTCAGACGCGCGGGATCGCGCCGGATGAGCTGAGCAACCTGTTCGAGTACCACGAAGCCGTGCTGCACTCGGTCCGCGAAGGTGTGCTGCTGGTCGGCCGCGACGGGAAGGTCGGGCTCTGCAACGACGGCGCGCGTGTCCTGCTCGGACTCGACGCCGATCCGGCCGGCCGGGAGCTGGGCGCGCTGGGCCTGCCCGCCGAGCTGGTGACGGCGTTCGGCTCGGCCGAGACCCGCGCCGAGGAGCTGCACCTGACCGACGCGCGCGTGCTGCTGGTCAGCACGACCGCCGTCCGCGCGGGCGGCCGGGCGCAGGGCACCGTTGTGGTCCTGCGTGATCACACCGAACTGCAGTCGCTGACCGGGGAGCTGACCACCGCCCGCGGCCTCGCGGAGGCGTTGCGGTCGCAGGCGCACGAGGCCGCGAACCGGCTGCACACCGTGGTTTCCCTGGTGGAGATCGGCAAACCCGAGCAGGCCGTCGAGTTCGCGACGGCCGAGCTCGCGCTCGCCCAGGAGCTGACCGACCGCGTCGTCGGCGCCGTCGCCGAACCGGTGCTCGCCGCGCTGCTGCTGGGGAAGGCGGCCGAGGCGAGCGAACGCGGAGTGGAGCTGACGATCACGCCGGACACGATGATCGACGACGCGACCCACGGCGTCGCCGCGCGCGACCTCGTCACCATCCTCGGCAACCTGATCGACAACGGCATCGACGCCGCGGTCCACGGCGCCGGCCGGCCGGCGGTCGTCGTCACCGCCCGTTCCGACGCCGACGAGCTGCTGCTGCGCGTCGCCGACACCGGCCCGGGCGTCCCCGACGACGCCGACGTCTTCCGCCGCGGCTGGTCGACGAAGGCGGGGGAAGGTCACGGCCTCGGGCTCGCGCTCGTCGGGCAGGCGGTGCGCCGCTACGGCGGTACGGTCGACGTCGGGCGGGACGGCGGCGCGGTGTTCACCGTGCGCCTGCCGCGGCAGGAGGCCGGCCGGTGATCCGGGTGCTGGTGGTGGAGGACGAACCGGTGGCCGCCGAGGCGCACCGCGTCTACGTCGAGCGGCTCCCGGGGTTCTCCGTGGCGGGCGTGGTCCACTCCGGTGGCGACGCGTTGCGGTTCTGCGAGCGCGAGCCGGTCGACCTGGTGCTGCTGGACTTCTACCTCCCGGACACCCACGGCCTGGCGGTCTGCCGCTCGCTGCGCGCGGCCGGGCTGCCGATCGACGTCATCGCCGTGACGTCGGCGCGCGACCTCGCGCTGGTGAAGGCCGCGGTGTCGGTCGGCGTGGTGCAGTACCTCCTCAAGCCGTTCACCTTCGCCACCCTGCGCGAAAAGCTGGAGCGCTACGCCGAATTCCGCGACGCGTCCGGCGAGGTGTCCGGCCAGGCCGAGATCGACCGGGCGCTGGGCACGCTGCGCACGACCGAGCAACCGCCGCTGCCGAAGGGCATGAGCGTCCAGACCCTGGAAGCGATCACCGACGCGCTGGGCGGAGCGGCGGAAGGCCTGTCGGCGGGCGCGGCGGCGGCCGCGATCGGCGCGTCCCGCGTCACCGCCCGCCGGTACCTGGAGTACTTGGCGGACAACGGAATGGCCTACCGCGAGCCGCACTACGGCCAGGTCGGCCGGCCCGAGGTCTGGTACCGCCTGACCCGCGCGTGACAGCGGCACGGGCGCGTCACGGCGCCAGGCGGCCGGTCAGCTGCTCGCTCCAGGCCCGGATGGCCGCGGCCTGGCCGGGGGTGAGCGTGTCGAGGAAGTAGCGGCGGATGTTGCCGGCGTGCCCGGCGACGGCGTCCCGCACGGCGCGGTCGCCTTCGGCGGTCAGCCCGACCCGCGTGCGGCGGCCGCCGGTCCCGGACTCCGTCCGCGCCACGAAACCGCGGTTCTCCATCCGGGTCAGCTGGTGCGAGACACGGCTCTTCTCCCAGTCGAGGGACGCGCAGAGTTCGCTGACGCACAGTTCGTGGCCGGGCGCGCGCTGCAGGGTCAGCAGCACGCTGAACTCGGCCTTCGAAATGCCGGAGTCGCGTTGCAGGCCGCGGTCGAGTTCCCGGGTGAGGAGGCGCTGCGCCTGCGTCCAGGTGTGCCAGAACGCCCACTCGTCCGGGGTCAGCGCCGGAGTCTCCGTCATGCCGGGAGCGTACCCGAGAGTTGACGTGTCAACTGAATGCGACCTACAGTTGACACGTCAACTGAACAAAGGGGAATCATGGGAACTCTGGTGCGCGGCGGCACGGTCATCAGCGTCGACCCGGCGATCGGGGACCTGCCGCGCGGGGACGTGCTCGTCGAGGACGGCCGGATCGGCGCCGTCGCCGAGCGGGTCGACGCGCCGGGCGCGGACGTGCTCGACGCGACCGGAATGCTCGTGCTGCCCGGTTTCGTCGACACCCACCGGCACACCTGGCAGGCGGTGTTCCGCGGGCTCGCCGCCGACTGGACGTTCGCCCGGTACGGCCCGGCGATGCACGGCTTGCTGCGCCCGCTCTACCGGCCCGAGGACGTGCTCGTCGGCACACTGCTCGGCCGGCTCGAAGCGCTGCACTCGGGCGTCACCACGGTGCTGGACTGGTGCCACTGCACCGACACCCCCGCCCACGGCGACGCGGCGCTCGACGCCCTTCGCCAAGCGCCCGGGCGGAGCGTTTTCTGTTACGGCGCGGGCGTCGCGACCGACGGTCCGGTCGCCGCCGAACTCGCCCGGATGCGCGCCCGGTGCCCCGGCGACGACGCGCTCGTCACGATGGCGGCCGGCCTGCGCGGCCCGCAGCGGACCACCGTCGAGACCACGGCCGCCGACGTCGCCGCGGCCCGCGACCTCGGGTTGCGGGTCAGCGTCCACGCGCACGTCCGCGCCGGGGCGACGTCGGGCCGCCGGCCGATCGCCGCGATGGGGGAGCACGGGCTGCTCGACGACCGGACGACGATCGTGCACGGCAACGGCCTGGACGACGACGAGCTGGCGATGCTGGCCGACGCGGGCTGCTCGGTGTCGATCAGCCCCGACGTCGAGCTGAAGATGGGCCTCGGCTGGCCGGAAACCGGCCGCGTGCTCGCCGCGGGCATCCGCCCGGCGCTGTCCGTCGACAACTGCCCCACGGCCGGCGGCGACATGTTCTCGGCCATGCGCACCGCACTCGGCGTGCAGCGCGGCCTCGACACCGCGCACGGCCGGCCGCCGTCGCTGACCAGCCGTGACGTGCTGGAGTTCGCCACCGTCGACGGCGCCCGCGCCCTCGGGCTCGGCGACCGGACCGGCAGCATCACCCCGGGCAAGCAGGCCGACCTCGTGCTGCTGCGCGCCGACGACCTGACGCTCTTCCCGGTCAACCACCCGGCGGGCGCGATCCTGTCCGCCGGACATCCCGGGCTCGTCGACACCGTGCTCGTCGCCGGCGAAGTCGTCAAACGCGGCGGCGCGCTGGTCGGCGTCGACCTCGGCGAGCTGCGAGAACGCGCGTTGCGCTCCCGCGCCCGGATCGCCGCGGCCGCCGGCATTCCCCTCGACGGGTCGTGGCTCCCCGTATAACGCCCTATACTGTGGTCCGACTTCCGGGGGTTCCGGTGGGGAAAGCATTGCGGTACAACGGGAACTTGCCGATGAAGGGGAAAGCCGCATGCGGAACTGGGCCGGTCTCGTCGCTGCGGTGCTGCTGCTGGCCGCGGGGGTCGCCACCCCGGCATACGCCGGCGAACCCGCGGGCACCGTCACCGACGTCCAGGTGACCGGGCCGGTCGCGCAGCGGTTCAACCTCGTCGTACTCGGCGACGGTTACACCGCGGCCGAGCAGCCGAAGTTCCAGGCCGACGTCGCGCGGCACATGAACACGCTCTGGTCGCTCGAGCCGTTCAAGTCCTACCGCAGCTACTTCAACGTCTACGCCGTGTCGATCGCCTCGCCCGAGTCCGGTGTGGACTGTGACCCGGGGCTGGACGCGCCGCAGCGGAACACGCCGCTGAACATGGGGTTCTGGGGCGGTTGTGACGCCGGGAGCGTGCAGCGGCTGCTGACCGTCGACGACGCGGCCGCCCAGCGCTACGCCGACCTCGTGCCCGGCACGACCAAGGCCAACCGGCAGATCCTCGCACTGGGCAACAGCACCACCTACGGCGGCGCGGGCGGCACCTACGCGACGGCGTCGGGCGGGAACGCGCTGTCGGCGCTCATCTCGCCGCACGAACTGGGCCACTCGCTCGGCGGCCTCGACGACGAGTACGACTACTACGCGCGCGGCGTCCCGGGCGGGGCGTATGACGGCGTCGAGCCCGCGTCGATCCACCACACCACGCTGACCGAGCAGCAGATGCGCGAGCAGCATGCGAAGTGGTATCGCTGGCTCGGCGAGCCCAGCGAGTCCGGCGGCACGATCGGGCGTTACGAGGGCGGGCTCTACACCCAGACCGGCGTGTGGCGGCCCAGCGCGCACTCGATGATGAAGACCCTCGGCTACGCCTACGACCAGGTCGGCCGCGAGCGGATGACCCAGCGGATCTCCGCGAAGGTGCCGCTGCTCGGCGACGGCACCCCGGCCGGGACGATCGGCGCCGACCGTGTCGTGTGGATCCGGACGATGCACCCGGTCGGCCACCGCCTCGACGTCACCTGGACCCTCGACGGCCGTCCCGTGCGCGGCTCCGACGCGCTCGACCTGCGGCAGGTCCGCGTTTCGCCGGGCAAGCACACGCTGACGGCGAAGGTGACCGACCCGACGCCGTTCGTCCGGGACCCGGCGGCCCGGCCGACGGCGACGCGCACGTGGACCGTCGACCCGGGGGTGACCACGGCACCTTCCGGCTGCCCCGCGGTCGTGGGGTCGACGCCGACGTCGCAGCCGGTCGGCGGGCACGACGTCGTCTACGTCGAAACCGGTGAGCCGACCGGCTCGATCCCGTCCGTGCGCTGGAAGCTCGACGGTCGTCCGGTCGCGAGCGGCCCCGACTTCGCCCTCGGCGAGTCCCGCGGCGCGCACACCCTCACCGCGACCACGGGCGGCACGACCCTGACCTGGGCGGTGGACGCGTCCGGCCCGACGACGACGGCCGAGCTGCCAGCGGGCAAGGACCACGTCTTCCACGGCTCGTTCACGATGCGCCTGACGGCGTCCGACGGTATGCCGGAGTTCCGTGTGGACGGCGACGGCTGGCACAAGTACTACGGCTGGCCGACGGACCCGAACGCGCCGTTCCTGTTCACGCCGCGGGGAACGGAGATCGACGGCCTGGCGTACGGCAACCTCGGGCCGGGCGGGCTGACGGTCTCGCCGTTCGCGCCCCGGACGCCGGGCTACGGCCGCCACCGCATCGAGTACCGCTCGATCGACGCGGCGGGCAACGTCGGCCCGACGAAGTCGGTCACGGTGACGCTGCTGCCATGAGCGCCGTAAAACCCGTTGGCGATCCACCGCGGCCACTGCTACCGTCCCGGCAGCCGTGCCAGAGAACGAGGAGGTGGTACCCGTGACCGCAGTTACGACATGGGTGCTCCCCTCCGGGGTCACGGCCGGGCGATAGGTCGTCCGGGAGCGCCGTTCAGCGCACTCCCGAAAGGCACGACCATGCACTTCACCTCAGAACAGCACCTCGACGACGGCGTCCTCGAGCGCGAATTCACCCTCGGCGAGATTCCCGGCGTCCTGTGGACGCCCGAAATCACCACCGCACCGGTCCCGCTGATCCTGCTCGGCCACCCCGGCGGCCTGCGCAGGATGTACCCCCGGCTGGCGGCCCGGGCCCGGGCCGCGGTGGCGGCGGGTTACGCCGCGGCCACCATCGAGCTGCCCGGCAGCGGTGACCGGCCCCGGTTCGCCGCCGTCGACGAGGCCCGCGCCGACCTGCAGCGGGCACTGAAGGCCGGCGAGCCGGTCACCGGCGACATCGTCGATCGGCTCGTCCTCCCGCTGGTCGAGCGGGCGGTCCCGGAATGGCGGACCACCCTGGACGCCCTCCTCGCGCAGTCCGGGATCGGCGGCCCGGTCGGGTTCTCCGGCGGGGTGCTCGCGATCGCCATCCGGCTGGCGGTGGTCGAGCCGCGCATCGTGGCCGCGGGGCTGTTCGCCGGGAGTTACGTGCCGCGCAGCATGGTCGAGGAAGCCCGGCAGGTCACCATCCCGCTGCTGGTCCTGCTGCAGTGGGACGACGAAGGCAACGACCGGCAGCTCGCCCTGGACGTCTTCGACGCCTTCGGCTCGAAGGAGAAGACGTTGCACGCCAACATGGGCGGGCACACCGGCATCCCGGCGTTCGAGGGCGACGACGGGAACCGGTTCTTCGGCCGGCACCTGAAGTAAGGCGGCCGTTCAGCGTGGCCGGCCCGGCACTCCCGGCCGGGTCTGCCACGGCCGCGGCCCGTCGAGCGGCCGGTACTCGACGCCGAGCGCGTCCAGCCGCGGCAGGTGGTGGTCCCGCAGCCGCGGCAGGAACTCGGCGTATTCGCGCGGCCCGCTGCTCCACGCCACCTCCGCGAACGCCGACAGCCGCGGGAAAGCCATGTAGTCGACCCGCCGGACGCTGTCCAGGTGCTCGCTCCACACCTGTGCCTGCACACCCCGCAAGCGCCGTCCGCTCAACGCCGGTTCGTAGGCGTAGACGTCCTCCAGCGTGTGCACCATGCCGACCGGGATCGGCTCGTCCGGGTGCGCGGACTGGCGGTGGTCCAGGTACACGTGCTGCTCGGGGCACATGACGACGTCGTGCCCGGCCGCGGCGGCCTGCTGTCCCGCGGTCTCGTTCTGCCAGGAGCCGATCACCATCGGGGGCAGGCCGCCGATGTCGAGGACCTCGTCCCAGCCCATCGGCGTCCGGCCGCGCGCCACCAGGTGCTCGGCCAGCAGCCGGACGAACTCGCGGTGCTCGTCGGTCGCGCCCGGCGTCTCGTCGCCGCCCAGGGCGATCACCGGGGACGGGAAGATCTCCAGCAGGTGGTCGAACACCGTGCGGAAGAAGTCCAAAGTGGACTCCGTGGGCGAGAGCAGTGAAGTACTGATGCCCCAAGCGGTCCAGATCTCGTAGGTGTCCTCGGTGCCCAGCTCCGGGTACGCCGCCAGCGCCGCGCGCGCGTGACCGGGGATGTCGATCTCCGGAACCACCGTGATCGCCCGCTCGGCGGCGTAGGCCACGATCTCCCGCAGGTCGTCGCCGGTGTAGAAACCGCCGTGCGGCCGGCCGTCCTGCGCACCCCCGCTGCCTGCCATCGACGACGGCCGCCAGCCGCCCACCGACGTCAGCTTGGGGAATGAAGGGACTTCGAAGCGCCAGCCCTGGTCGTCGGTCAGGTGCAGGTTCAGCACGTTCAGCTTGTGCGCGGCCAGCAGGTCGACGAACCGCAGCACCTCGGCCTTGGTGCGGAAGTGCCGGGCGACGTCGAGCAAGCAGCCGCGCCAGCCGAAGCGCGGGTGGTCCTCGACCACGCCGCACGGGATCGAGAGGTCCCGGCCGAGCGAAGCCGCGCGGAACGCGTCGGGCCCCACGAGCTGGCGCAACGTCTGCCGCCCGTAGACCTCCCCGGCCGCGTCACCGCAGGACAACACGACGCCGTCCGGCGCGATCTCCAGCCGGTAGCCCTCGGCGGGCAGGTCCGCCGGCCGCACCTCGACCGGCGCGGGCCACGGGCACGAACCCGCGGCGGGCGTCACCGAAACCGGGCGGGGGAGCAAGGTGGCAAAAGACATGTCAGCCCTTCACGGCGCCGGCCATGCCGGACACCAGCCGTCGTTGGACGAGGACGAAGAACACCAGCACCGGCACGGTCATCAGCGTCGAAGACGCCATCACCGCGCCCCAGTCGGTGTCCTCCGGCTTGAAGAACACCAGGATCGCCTGCGGCAGCGTCTGGTTCTCGGTCTTGGAGATGATGAACGTCTTGGCGAAGAGGAAGTCGTTCCACGCGTGGATGAACGCCAGCACGCTCACCGCGACCAGCCCGGGCGCGACCAGCGGGAACAGGATCTGCCAGGTGAACCGCATCCGGGACGCGCCGTCGAGCTTGGCCGCCTCCTCCAGCTCCACCGGCACCGCCGCGACGAACCCGCGCAGCATCCAGATCGCGAACGGCAAGCTGAAGGCCAGGTGCACCAGCACCAGCGAACCCAGCTCGTTCAGCCCGAACGCCGGCGCCACGCCGCCGATCTGGCGCATCAGGAAGAACAGCGGGATGGTCAGCGCCTCCACCGGCACCATCTGCGCGACCAGGATCATCACCAGCAGCACGGTCCGGCCCTTGAACGAGAACCGCGTCAGCGCGACGGCCGAGAGGAACGACAGCAGCAGCGACAGCACCACGACGACCAGGGCCACCACCAGGCTGTTCAGGAAGAACCGCCCGAAGCCGGACACCGTGAGCACGCGCTGGAAGCTGTCGAACGACGGGCTGAACGTCCACGGTTTCGGGTTCGCCGACTGGATCTCGCCCGGTGGCTTGAACGCCGAGAGCAGCATCCAGTACAGCGGGAACGCGACGATCCCGGCGATCACGACCGTGACGATCTCGGCGATCAGCCGGCCCGGACGGCGGACGCGGCGGACGCGCCGGCTCGCGATCACAGCCATGCCGCGCTCCGGCGCTGCGAGCGGACGTAGAGCCCGGTGACGGACAGCAGCAACAGCGTCATGACGACTCCGATCGCCGAGCCGAGGCCGTATTCCTGCCCGGCGAAGGCCTGTTGGTAGGCGTAGACGTTGAGGACCAGGTTGCGCCCGGCGACGCCGCCGCCGTTGGTCATCACGTAGATCTGGGTGAACACCTTGAAGTCCCAGATGATCGACTGGACGGTCGCGATCACCAGCAGCGGCCGCACCATCGGCAGCACGATCGCCCACGTCGAGCGCCAGGCCGACGCGCCATCGAGCGACGCGGCCTCCAGGACCTCGTCCGGGATGCCCTTGATCCCGGCGTACATCGTCACCATGACGAACGGGAACGAGCACCAGACGACCTCGGCGGCGACCAGGCCGAACGCGCCGATCGTGCCGAACGTCCAGGAGTGGTGCTCGAACGGCAGCCCGATCCCCGAGAGCACCTCGTTGACCAGCCCGAAGTCGGTGTCGAAGAGGAACAGCCAGACGTAGGAGCCGGCCATCGCCGGCGTCGACCACGCGCCGAGCGCGGCGAGGAACAGCAGCATCCGGGGGAGCGCGCGCACCCGGCTCGCCAGGACGGCGAGCCCGGTGCCGACCAGCAGGCTGCCGAGCACGCAGGCGGCGGCGAACCCGACCGTGTTGCCGAGCACCGTCCAGAACTGCACCTGCGAGAGCAGGTCGGCGTAGTTCGCGAAGCCGAGGAACACCAGCGGCGCGTTACCCGCGGCCTGCGGCTGGCCGTAGTCGTAGAACGAGATCAGGACCAGTTCGTAGATCGGGTACGCGAGCAGCGCGGCGAGCAGGATGCCCGCGGGCAGCAGGTACAGGATCGCGGCCCGGCCGTCCCGCCGCCGCCGTCGCGGCGCCTTGGCGGGCGCCGCGACAACGGGACGGGTTTGCTGAGCGACCACTACCCGAAGGCCTTGTCCATCGCGGCGGCGGCGTCGGTCAGCGCGGCGGCCGGGTCCTTGCCGCCGGTGGCGATCTGCTGCACGGCGGTCGGCAGCACGTTCTGGCTGTCGATCTTGGACCACGCCGGCGTCGCCGGGACGAACTTCGTGCCCGCCTTGAGGGTGTCGACAAACGGCTTGAGGAACGGGTCGTTCGCGGCGAGCTTCTGCTGCACCGAGCTCAGTGTCGGCAGGTTGCCCATCGCCGTGTACATCTTCTCCTGGTACTTCGCGCCGCCGAGCAGCTCGATGAACTCCAGCGCCAGGCCGCGGTGCTTGCTCGCGTTGAACACGCCCAGCAGGTTGCCGCCGGCGAACGCCGGGGCGACGCTGCCCGCCGTGGTCCCCGGGATCGGCACGACGGCGTACTTGCCCTTCACCGCGCCCTGGTCGACGGCCTTGCGGTTGAAGTCGCCGCCGACGGTCATCCCGGCCTTGCCGCCCGCGAACGCCGTGACGCTCTGTGTGCCGGTCAGGTTCGCGCACTGCGCGGGCGGGCAGATGTCGTCCTTGAGCAGGTCCGCGTACTGGGTGACGCCGGACCTGGCCTGCTCACCGGTGACCGTCGACTTCCACTTGCCGTCGCTCTCCTGCGCCAGCTCACCGCCGTTGGCCCAGAGGAACGGCAACATCGCGTAGGTGTACTTGCCGCCGACGGAGATGCCGTACAGATCCGGCTTCGCGGCGCGGATCCTGCGGGCGTCGTCGGTGAGCTCGGCGAGCGTCGTCGGCGGCTTGAGGCCCAGCTCGGTGAAGACGTCGGTGCGGTAGTACAACGCGCGGACGCCGGTGTACCAGGGCAGGCCGTAGGTCTTGCCGCCGGACTTCGCCGTGTCCACGACGGTCGGGATGAGGTCCTTGCCCTCGCTCCACGACGCGAGGTCGCCGGTCAGGTCGGCGAGCGCGCCGGTGGCGGCGTAGCTGGAGACGTCGGTGTTGCCGAACTCGGCGACGTCCGGCGCGTTGGCCGGGTCGTTGAAGGCGCCGGAGAACTTGTCGGCGCGGCCTTCGACCGGCACCCACTGGACGTCGACCTCGACGCCGGAGTGCGCGGCCTTGAACTCGGCGATCGCGTCCTTGACCGCCGCCTCCTTCGGCGCGCGGCTGGCCTCGTCGAACAGCCAGACGCGGACGGTGCCGGTCTTGTCGTCCGCGCCGGCGCCCGCGGGCGCGGACTGGGTGGGGGCGCAGCCGGCCAGCAAAGCCAGGCCGGCGACGACGGGCAGGGTGCGGCGCAGTCTCATGGGGTCCCTCCAGTGGGAGGTCGTGAGTGCGTAACAGTGTTAGAACACTGTTATGCACTCACGACCGGTGCTCAGACGAAGTAAGTGGAGTTGACGCTGCCGACGGCGAGGCTGCCGGCGACCGCGCCGGGCAGGCCGGTGGCCGGGTCGCGCGGCAGCCAGGTGACGGTGCCGGAGCGCTGGTTCGCGACGTAGAACCAGGCCTCGGCGGGATCGAGGGACACGTGCCGCGGCCAGTTGCCGCCACTGGACACAGTGGACACCGGCTTGAGCGTGGCGCCGCCGCCGGAGACGGCGAACGTGGCCAGGGTGTTGGGCCCGCGCACGGTGGCGTAGACGAACTTCCCGTCGCGCGACACGACGATCTCGCCCGGGTACAGGTCGCCGGTGCTGCCCGCCGGCACGGCCGGGACGACCGACAGCGCCTTCAGCGTGCCCGTGGCCGCGTCCCAGCTCGCCACCGTGATCTCGGGCCGCAGCTCCTGCACGATATAGGCGAACTTCCCGGTGGGGTCGAACGCCAGGTGCCGGGGTCCGGCGCCGGTGGGCAGCTTGAGCTGCTGGTGCAGCGCGAGCTTCCCGGTGGCGACGTCGAGCGTGTAGACGTACACCGAGTCCGCGCCGAGGTCGACCGAGAGCACCCAGCGGCCGCTCGGGTCGTTGACGACCTGGTGCGCGTTCGGCGCGCGATCGGATCCCTGGTGCTGGGCCAGATCCGTGGCCGTGCCGAGCTTCCCGCCCGTCAGGATCGGCAGCACGACGACGCTGCCGGTGCCGTAGTTGGCCGCCAGCACGTACTTCCCGCTCGAGTGCACGCTCAGGTGCGTCGGCGCGCTGCCCTTCGTCGAAACCTTGTTGAGCAGCTTCGGGTTCGTGACGTCGGTGATGTTCAGCGCCGAGACGAACCCGTTCGGGTCGCCCTCGTTGGTGACGTACAGCGTCTTGCCGTCGGCGCCGCGGCCGAACCAGGACGTGTCGCTGATCCCCGGCACCGTGCGGACCCGGGTCAGCGCGGCACCGGAACGGCTCGTGACGTCCAGGCCGTGGCCGTCCGCTCCGGTGGTGTAACTGCCGACGTACACAGTGGCTCCAGCGGTGCAGACCTGCGCGGCGGCGGACGCGAACTGCGCGCCCAGGACGGTGGCGGCGCCGGCGGCACCGGCCGCGCCGAGGAACGTGCGACGGGAAAGCTCGGCCATCGTGGTGTCTCCCAAGGGTATCGGTGACGGCGAACGTGGCGGCGTATCGGTCCAGTGTAGTGGAAATTCCGCTGTGGTCTAGACCACGAGCATAGCCAGTGCGGCGACCGCGAAGCCCGACACCGAAAGCACGGTTTCCAGCGCGGTCCACGTCTTCAGCGTCTCCGGCACGGTCATCCCGAAGTAGCGCGAGACGATCCAGAACCCGCCGTCGTTGACGTGCGAGGCGATGATCGACCCGGCCGAGATGGCCACGACGATGAGCGCCAGCTGCGCCTGGGAGTAGTGCAGCTCGGCGACGGTCGGCGCGACGATGCCACTCGTGGTCACGATGGCCACCGTCGCGGATCCCTGGGCGATCCGCATGCCGCAGCTGATCACGTACGAGGCGAGGATCACCGGCAGGCCGGCGTCCCCCAGCGACTTGGCGACGGCGGTGCCGATGCCGGTGGCCGAGAGCACCGCGCCGAAGAACGCGCCCGCGCCGACGACCAGCAGGATCATCGCGACCGGGCGCAGTGCCGCGGCGGACAGCTCGCCGAGCTGCTTGCCGTTGATCCCGCGCCGGTGCCCGAGCAGCCACGACGCCAGGAGCACCGCGATGGTCAGCGCGACCGCGGGCGTCCCGATGAACGCGGCGACCCCGGCCAGCGTCGAGCCCTTGGGCAGCCAGATGCTGCCGAACGTGCCGGCCAGGATCAGCACCAGCGGCACCGCGATGATGCCGCCGACCAGGCCGAGCGACGGCGGGTTGTCGTGCTCGTCGTCGGCGCCGCCCAGGTCCGCGAACTCCTCGGGGATCTTGATGTCGATCTTCTTGCCGATCCACGTCGAGTACAGGATGCCGCCGACGAACCACGCCGGGATGCCGCAGATGGCCCCCATCAGGATGATCCAGCCGAGGTCGACGTGCAGCAGCCCGGCGGCCGCGACCGGCCCGGGGTGCGGCGGCAGGAACGCGTGCGTGATCGACAGGCCGGCCAGCAGCGGCAGGGCGTAGAGCACCAGTGAGCGGCCGCCCTGCTTGGCGGCGGCGTAGACCAGCGGCGCGAGCACGAAGATGCCGATGTCGAAGAACACCGGGATGCCGAAGATCAGGCCCGACACGCCCATCGCCAGCGGCGCGCGCTTCTCGCCGAACGCCCGCAGCAGCGACGACGTCAGCACGCGGGCGCCGCCGGACTTCTCCAGGATCGACCCGAGCAGGGTGCCGAGCCCGATGATCGCGGTGATGTGCCCGAGGATGCCGCCGAACCCCTTCTCCAGCAAAGAGTCCGACGTCTTCTGCGCGGTGCCGACCAGGGTGCCGACCGGCAGGCCGGCGGCGAGCGCGGTGAGCAGGCTGACCACGATCAGGGCGATGAACGGCTCGACCTTGACCTTGATGATCAGCAGCAACAGCAGGGCGATCGAGACGGCGGCGAGGGTGAGGAGCCCGCCCGTGGTGTGTTGCAGCCAGTGGATCATCGGGTTCTCCCGGGATTGCGCAGGGATCGACCGGCGAGGGCGCCGGTGGGACGGCCGTCGTCGAGGGCGGCGACGCCGTTGACGAACACGTGCGTGATGCCCGCGGCGGCCTGCCGCGGGTCGTCGAAGGTGGCGGTGTCGGCGACCGTGTCGGGGTCGAACAGCACCAGGTCCGCGGCGTACCCGGCGCGGACGAGCCCGCGGTCGGTCAGCCGCAGCCGCCGCGCGGCCCGCCCGGTGAGGTGGGCGACGCACTCGGCGAGGTCCAGCACGCCCAGTTCGCGGACGTACCGGGCCAGGTAGCGGGGGAACGTGCCCCAGGCGCGCGGGTGCGGGCGGGTGCCGACGAGGAGGCCGTCGCTGCCGCCGGTGTGGGTCCGGTGGCGCATGATGGCCTGGACGTTCTCCTCGTGCCCGACGTGCATCAGGCAGGACGTGCCGAGCCGCTCGTCGAGCAGGGTGTCGAAGTACAGCTTCGCCGGTTCCGTGCCCGCGGTCCGCGCCGACGCGGCGACGCTGTGCCCCACCAGATGGGCGTTGTGGTCGTTGCGGACGCCGTTGACCTCGATGGCGTTCCAGTCGATCGGCACGCCGTGCGCACCGTCCGAACCGGACTCTTCGATCTCCGCGCGGATCCGCTCGCGGGTGTCCACATCGGACAACCGGGCCAGGGTGGCGGCCAGCCCGCCTTCGGTGGCCCAGCTCGGCAGCAGCGCGGAGAGGTAGGTCGCGCCCGGCAGGTACGGGTAGGTGTCGAGGGTGACGTCGCAGCCGTCGTCGAGCGCGTCGTCCAGCAGCTTCAGCAGGTCGGGTGCTTTCCCTTTGTTCACCGAGAAGTTCATCGTCGCGTGGGCCAGGTGCAGCGGGCAGCCCGACCGCCGGGAGACGTCGATCATCTCGGCGAACGCCGCCAGGGCGCCCTTGCCGTAGCTGCGGTGGTGCGGGCTGTAGAAGCCGCCGCCCTCGCCGACCACGCGGCACAGCTCGACCAGCTCGGCGGTGTCCGCGTACATCCCCGGCGTGTAGGTCAGCCCGGACGACATCCCCATCGCGCCTTCGGCCAGGCCCGTCGCGACCAGGTCCTTCATCCGCGTCAGCTCGGCGTCGGTGGCCGGACGGTCGTCCCAGCCGACGGCGAGCATCCGCACGGTGCCCTGCGGCACGAGGTAGGCGGCGTTGACGGCGACGCCCTGGTCGAGGCGGTCGAGGTACTCACCGACCGAGCGCCAGTTCCAGTCGAAGCCGGCCGGGTCGTCGTTCCAGCCCGCGAGCTGCTGGCGCAGCGCTTCGAGGACGGCGTCGTCGACCGGGGCGTAGGACAGCCCGTCCTGGCCGAGGACCTCGGTGGTGACGCCCTGGGTGATCTTGGCCGGGTGGTCCGGGTTGGCCAGCAGCTGCAGGTCGGAGTGCGAATGCATGTCGATGAACCCGGGCGCGAGCACCAGGCCGTCGGCGTCGATGTTCCGGTTCCCGGCCAGCGAACCGGCTTCCGCGACGCTCGCGATCCGGCCACCGGTGATGCCGACGTCGTGGCGTGTGAGCGCGTCCCCGGTGCCGTCGGCGACCAGCGCGCCGCGGAAGACGACGTCCATCAGAACCACGTCCGGACGAGGTCGACGACGGTTTCGCCGTCGGCCGCCGTCACCGGCAGGAGCGGCCACTTGTCGAACACCGTGCACGGGTGCGAGAGGCCGAGCCCGATCCAGTCGCCGACCTCGACCGGCGACCCCGCCGGCAGCGTGAGGAAGGCGTGCTGGTCGTTCATCTTCGCGACGACGTGGCCTTCGAGCGGTTCCGCGGGACCGCGCGGGGTGCGGCGCAGCTGCGGTTCCGGCATGCCTTCGTCGAAGGACGCGTCCCGCTTGCCGATGGTCAGTAGCGCCAGCTCGGCCGACGGCTTCGACGTCACCTGCGCCCAGGCGTGCAGCGCGGGCCGGAACGACTCGACGCCGTCGATGCGCGGGTGCTCGCCGAGCGGGGAGATCTCGCGGTAGAAGCCGTCGTCGTGGGTGATGTAGGCGCCGCTGCGCAGCACCGGGAGCACGTCGAGACCGTCGGGCCACGGCTTGGTGAGCTCGTTCGCGACCTGGTCGAAGTAGGCGCTGCCACCCGCGGTGACGATGATCTGGCCGTCGAGGAGACCCTTGTCCGCGAAGGTGATCGCGAGCTCGCGCAGACCGTCCACGTAGGAGCTGATCTTGGCGAGAGCGGCGTCGTCGGTGTCGTGCGAGAGCGCGCCTTCGTAACCGCCGGTGCCGCGCAGCCGCAGTGCCGGGCTGGCGTGGACGGCTTCTGCGACGGCCAGCGCGGTCGCCGTGTCGCGGACGCCGGTGCGGCCGCCGTCGGCGCCCAGTTCGAGCAGGACGTCCACCGGCCGGCTCGCGCCTTCGAGGGCTTCGGTCATCAGCTCGACGCCGCGGACCGAGTCGACCCAGCAGATGAACTCGAACGAGGGATCGGCGGCCAGCTCGGCGGCCAGCCAGCGCAGGCCGCTCGGGTCGAGCAGCTGGTTGGCCAGCAGGATCCGCGAGACGCCGAACGCGCGGTAGACGCGCAGGTGCCCGGCGTTGGCGCAGGTGATGCCCCAGGCGCCGTGCTCGATCTGGCGGGCGAACAGCTGCGGGGCCATGGTGGTCTTGCCGTGCGGGGCGAGGACGACACCGCGGGCGGCGCACCAGGCGGCCATCGTCCGCAGGTTGTGTTCGAGCGCTTCGTCGTCGAGCACCACGAAGGGCGCGAAGAACCCGTCGGTGAACAGGTTGAGCCGCCGGTCCGCGGCCTCGCTCAGCGTGAGCCCGGTCAGGGCGGGCGCGGCCGAGCGGAACCGCCAGTCGACGCGCTCCTGGCGGAGGGCGTCGAGCGCGGCGGTGTCGATCGAGCAAGGGGCGGGTGTGTTCATCGGCGGCGACCTCGGTTGCGTATGTTGCAACGACTGTTGCGCATTTTGAGTGCCATAGGTGTAGCATCCGGGTCGCCACAGGTCAACGGGGTGAAGGACAGGGGAGACGGAAAGTGACAAGCGGGCCCGAAGTGCTCTGTGTCGGCGAGACGATGGCGCTGTTCGTGCCCGCCGAACCCGGCCCGCCGGACGAAGTGCGCCAGTGGACGCGCACCATCGGCGGCGCCGAGTCGAACGTGGCCTGTCACCTGCCCGCCCTCGGCGTCCCAAGCGGCTGGGTGAGCGCGGTCGGCGACGACCCGTTCGGCCACGCGATGCTGCGCGAGATCGCGGCGGCCGGCGTCGACGTCAGCGCGTGTTCGATCGACCCCGTGCGCCCGACCGGGCTCTACGTCAAGGAAAGCGGCGCAGGCGGCAGCCCCGTGCGCTACTACCGCGCCGGCTCCGCGGCCTCCGGCATGGGCCCTTCGCTGCTGGAGCGCCTGAACCTCGACGGCGTCCGCGTGCTGCACCTGTCCGGGATCACCCCGGCGCTGTCCGACAGCTGCCTCGCGCTGGTGCGCGCGCTGCTGGACGCGCCCCGCGGCGACCGGCTCGTCTCCTTCGACGTCAACCTGCGGCCCGCGCTGTGGGCCGGCCGTGACCCCCGCCTGCTCGCGGAACTGGCCGGGCAGGCCGACATCGTCCTGACCGGCGACGACGAAGCCCAGCACGTGTGGGGGACCGGCGACCCGGTTTCGCTGCGGGCCCTCCTGCCGGGCCCGCGCACGCTCGTCGTCAAGCATGGCGAACGCGGGGCGACCCTCGTCGAAGGCGAGCCGCTGTTCGCGCCCGCGTTGCGCGTCGACGTCGTCGAGCCGGTCGGCGCCGGGGACGCGTTCGCCGCGGGCTTCCTGGCCGCGACCCTGCGCGGTGCCGCGCCCCTGGAACGGCTCCGGCGCGGGCACCTGCAGGCCGCCGCCACCCTGCTCACCCACGACGACGTCGGCGTACCGCTGCCGCGCACGGTCGTGGATACCCTGCTGAACGCGGACCCGGACGAGTGGCGTTCGGCGCGGCTGACGGGAGAGGGGGTTCTCGCTTGAGTCAAAGTCTGGACCGCGCGCTGACGCTGCTGAACTCGATCGCGCAGGACGCGCGCACCCTCGACGACCTCGCCGAGGAGATCGGCGTCCACAAGTCGACGGTGCTGCGCCTGCTGCGCACCCTGGAGCAGCACCACTTCGTCCGCCGCGAGGGCACCCGTTACTACCGGCTCGGCAGCGCGATGTTCGACCTCGCCAACCAGGCCCTCGACTCGATCGACGTCCGGCGCAGCGCCCAGCCCGCGCTGGCCGCGCTCAACGCCCGCACCGGGCACACCGTGCACCTGGCCAGCTACGACGACGGCGAAGTCGTCTACATCGACAAGTACGAGGGCCGCCACTCGGTGCGGATGTACTCCCGCGTCGGCAAGCGCGCGCCGCTGCACTGCACCGCCGTCGGGAAGGTCCTGGTCGCCGCGATGCCTTCCGCGAAACGCGAGGAGATCGCCCGGTCCATGGAGTACCCGGTGCTGACGCCGAACACGATCACGACGCCCGAGGACTACCTCGCGGAGCTGGACCGAGTCGCCCAGCTCGGGTACGCCGTCGACAACGCCGAGCACGAGGACTTCATCCACTGCGTCGCGGCGCCGGTGCGCGGCGCGGACGGCGAAGTGCTGGCCGCCGCGTCGATGTCGGTGCCGAAGGTGCTGCTCGACTACGAAGGCCTGCTCGCGCTGGTGCCGGACCTGCGGGCCGCGACGAACGAAGCTTCCGTCCACAGTGGATGGACGGGGAACGGAAAGGGGCACTGATGAGCAAGACGGCAGTTTCCACCGAGAACGCGCCGAAGCCGGCGGCGAAGTTCTCACAGGCCGTCCGCAAGGGAAACCTGCTGCAGGTCGCGGGCCAAGTGGCCTTCGACCCGGCCACGAACGAGATCGTCGGCGACGACGTCGCGGGCCAGACCCGCCAGACGTTCAAGAACATCGAAGCTGTGCTGGCGGCGGCGGGTTCGAGCCTGGCGGACGCGATCATGGTGCGCGTCTACCTCACCGACACCGCGCACTTCGCGCCGTTCAACGAGGTCTACAACGAGCTCATCGGCGAGGGCCCGCACGCCGCCCGCACGACGGTGTACGTCGGCCTCCCGGGCGAGCTGCTCGTCGAGATCGACGTGCTCTGCGTGCTGGACTGAGGTCGTCCCTGGGGCCGGCTTCCCGGCCCCAGGGGATCAGCCCAGGACGCTCGTGTAGCCGTTGATCGCGGGCTGCCCGCCGAGGTGGGCGTAGAGCACGTTCGAGCCTCGTTCTATCTCACCCCGGCCGACCAGGTCGATGAGTCCCGCCATGGACTTTCCTTCGTAGACCGGGTCGGTGATCATCCCCTCCAGCCGGGCGCACGTCTCGATGGCGTCCACAGTGGACTTGCCGGGGATGCCGTAGATCCCGCCGTGGTACCGGTCGTCCAGCTCGACGTCCGCGATCGCCCCGGCGCCGATCAGCTCCGCGGTGTTGCGCGCGATCCGCGTGACCTGCGCGCGGGTCTCGTCCGGCTTGGCCGAGGCGTCGATCCCGAGGATGCGGCGCGGCTTGCCCAGTGCGGTCCCGGCGACCATCCCGCCCTGGGTGCTGCCGGTGACCGAGCAGACGATCACGGTGTCGAAGAAGACGCCCAGCTGCTCTTCCTGCTGTTCCAGCTCGACGATCCAGTTCGCGAAACCGAGCCCGCCGAGCCGGTGGTCCGACGCGCCGGCCGGGATGGCGTACGGCTTCCCGCCGCCGGCCTCGATCTCGGCGACCGCGTCCTCCCACGCCTGCTTGAACCTGATGCCGAAGCCGGCGTCGACGAGCCGGACGTCCGCGCCGAGGATGCGCGAGAGCTGGATGTTGCCGACCTTGTCGTAGAGCGGGTCGTGCCAGTCGACCCAGCTTTCCTGCACCAGCACGGCCTTCAGCCCGGCACGCGCCGCCGCGGCCGCGACCTGCCGGGTATGGTTGGACTGGACACCGCCGATCGAGACGAGCGTGTCGGCGCCTTCTTTCAGAGCGTCGGCGACGAGGTACTCCAGCTTGCGCGTCTTGTTGCCGCCGTACGCGAGCCCGGAGTTGACGTCCTCGCGCTTGGCCCAGACCTGCGCGCCGCCGAGGTGGGCCGTGAGCCGCTCCAGGGGATGCACCGGCGACGGCCCGAAGAGCAACGGGAAGCGCGGGAAGTCGGCGAGGGTCATCGGTCCTCCAGCAGGTCGGTCCAGATGGTCGAGATCACGGAGACGGCGGTGTCGGTGTCACGCTTCTCGAGGGCGTCGATGAGCCGCGTGTGGCGTTCCACCGAGTTCCAGGCGAGCGCCGAGCTGAACCGCGCGTGTTCGAGCCGGCGCAGCAGCGGCGTGTAGCGGTCGAGAGTGGCGGCCACGGCGGCGTTCCCGGCCAGCCGGACGGGGACGTCGTGCAGCTCGTCGTCCGCCTTGACGGCGGCGGCGACGTCACCGGCTTCGATCGCCGCGGCAAAGCGATCGTTGGCCGCCCGCATCGCGGCGACGTCCTCCCGGCGGACCTTCGCCACGGCCTGCCGGACGGCGAACTCGTGCAGCAGCCGGACGATCTCGCGGGCGTCGGTGACATCGGGGGACATCACCTCGGAGACGCGGGTGTAGCTCTGGGGTTTGGAGTCGACGAGCCCGTCGTCGGCCAGCCGCAGCAGCGCCTGGCGGATGGGGGCTCTCGACAGGCCGAGCTGGTCGGCCAGGTCGGCGTCCCGCAGCGGCGCACCAGGCGGCAGCGAGCCATCGACGATCGCGTGGCGAATGCGGTCGTACGCCTCATCACGGAGCAGCGGGCGACTGACCTTCGAGAGACTCACATCTAACATGTTAGATGTCACGAGGCGGCTTCGGCAAGTTTTTTGAGCCTAAAGCTGTCCCTGGTTCCTGGTGCCGGGTGCGGCTGCGGTGCGGGGTGCTGGTGCACCGCTGGTGCGGTGCGGCTCGCGGTCGGCGAGCCAGACCCTGCGGGACACCAGAGCATCGCGGTGCGCTTCCGTCGCGATGCCCCCATCCGCGCGTGACGTCTCCAGTCACCCGCAATGTCTCCGGCAGCCCGCGATCCCTCCAGTCGTCCGTGATGCCCACAGGCGCCGGACGCTTGTCCACAGGCACCCCGTGATGTGGACAACCGGGCCCAAACCGGCGCCTTTTCCGGGTTCTGTCGGGCACCCCCGATAAACTGGACTTGGGGACGCCCCCCGGAGAGGGCGGGGGCTGCTCTTGGGCGGGGCCGCTTGAGAATTGCGGTCAGTAGACGGGGCCGGTGTACTTCTCCCCGGGACCCTGGCCGGGGGCGTCCGGGACGGCCGAGGCTTCGCGGAAGGCCTTCTGGAGCGACTGCAGGCCGTCGCGCAACGGGCCGGCGTGCAGGCCGAGGTATTCGGCGGACGCGGTGATGAGCCCGGCGAGCGCGGTGATCAGGCGGCGCGCCTCGTCGAGGTCGCGGTGCGGCGAGTTGTCCGGGTCGGCGTCGGCGAGGCCGAGGCGTTCGGCCCCGGCCGACAGCAGCATGACGGCCGCGCGGCTGATCACCTCCACGCTGGGGATGTCCTCCAGGTGGCGGGCTTCGGGGGAATACGGGGGCGGTGCGGAGGGTTGATCTGACACGTCTGGTACTCTTCCACCTGCGACCAGCTCCCGAGCGATCGGGGGCGGCAAGTGGAGCCCCGCTCCCACCCGCGTCACCGTTCAGGTGTCCGGGTCCGGTCTCGCCCGGACTGCAAGTCCAGGGTGAAGTACCCGGCTTAGCGGCCGGATGCGATCGGAAACAGAGTGGGCCCCGCGCACCGAAACGGTGTCGGGGCCTTCGCTATGTGGGCACCAGGTCGAAAACGAGAACAGGAAACATTCCTCGGACCAAGGAGGCCCCATCAGCTCCGAGACACGCATCAACGACCGAATCCGGGTGCCGGAGGTCCGACTCGTCGGACCCGCCGGTGAACAGGTCGGCATCGTCCGGATCGAGGATGCGCTGCGCCTGGCGCAGGAGAACGATCTCGACCTCGTCGAGGTCGCGCCGCAGGCCCGCCCGCCGGTGTGCAAGCTCATGGACTTCGGCAAGTTCAAGTACGAGAGCGCGCAGAAGGCCCGCGAGTCGCGTCGCAACCAGCAGCTGACCGTCATCAAGGAACAGAAGCTGCGCCCCAAGATCGACCAGCACGACTACGAGACCAAGAAGGGTCACGTGTCGCGCTTCCTGGCGGCGGGCAACAAGGTCAAGGTCACGATCATGTTCCGCGGTCGCGAGCAGTCCCGGCCGGAGCTCGGCTACCGGCTGCTGCAGAAGCTCGCCGAAGACGTCACGGAGCTCGGCTTCGTCGAATCGTCGGCCAAGCAGGACGGTCGCAACATGATCATGGTGCTGGCCCCGCACAAGAACGTGAAGCCGAAGGCCAAGGTCGAGCCGGTTCCCGAATCGGTCCCCGAGGCGTAAGGCGCCGACCAGCACATGTCAGCGGCTCACCGGAGTCTCCGGTGAGCCGCCGCACGAAAGAGGACTGAAATGCCGAAGATGAAGACCCACAGCGGGACGTCCAAGCGCGTCCGCGTCACGGGCACGGGCAAGCTGCGCCGTCAGAAGGCCGGCCGCCGGCACCTGATGGAGAAGAAGTCCAACCGCCTCACGCGCCGGCTCGAGGGCACCACCGAGATCGCCAAGCCCGACACCGGTCGCGTCAAGCGCCTCCTCGGCCGCTGACCCTCGACTTGCTCTAACCACCCGGGGCTCCCCTTCGCCCCCTGAGATCGACAGGATGGACCCGTGGCACGCGTCAAGCGGGCGGTCAACGCCCAGAAGAAGCGTCGCGCAACTCTCGAACTGGCCAGCGGCTACCGCGGCCAGCGTTCGCGGCTGTACCGCAAGGCCAAGGAGCAGACGCTTCACTCGCTCAACTACGCCTACCGGGACCGTCGTGCCCGTAAGGGTGACTTCCGCCGCCTGTGGGTCACCCGCATCAACGCGGCCGCCCGCGAGAACGGCGTGACCTACAACCGGTTCATCCAGGGCATCAAGGCCGCGGGTGTCGAGGTCGACCGCAAGATCCTCGCGGACCTCGCCGTCAACGACGCCGTCGCCTTCACCGCGCTGGCCGAGCTCGCCAAGGCCAACGTGAACACCGAAGCGAAGTCGGCCTGACCGGCAGCTTTCCCCGACCCGGGGTGGATCCGTTCACCGAACGGACCCCCCGGGTCGTTGCTGCGCGCAAGCTGACCCGGCGCGCGGACCGGGACAAGACCGGCCGGTTCCTGGCCGAAGGCGCCAACGCCGTCGAAGCCGCCTTGGCGAACGGAACGGTGCACGAGCTGTTCGTGACGTCGCGCGCGGCCGCCCAGCACGCGAACCTGGTCGACACCGCCCGTGCGGCCGGCGTCCCGGTCTCGCCGGTCACCGACCGCGCCGCGGACGGCCTGTCCGAAACCGTGACGCCCCAAGGCATCGTGGCGGTCTGCGCCCTGCTCGACCGTCCACTCGAGACGGCCGTGACCCCGGGTGCCCGGCTGGTGGTCGTGCTGGTGGACATCGCCGACCCGGGCAACGCGGGCACGGTGATCCGCGTGGCGGACGCGGCGGGCGCCGACGCCGTCGTCCTGGCGGGCGACACGGTCGACCCCCACAACGGCAAGTGCGTCCGAGCGGCCGCGGGCAGCCTGTTCCACCTCCCGATCACCCGCGTCCGGGACGTCTCGGCCGCGCTGAAGGCCTGTTCGGCGGCGGGCCTGCGCACGTTCGCGGCCCACGGCTACGCCGACGCCGAACTCGATCGGGTGGATCTGACCGAGCCGACGGCCTGGGTGTTCGGCAACGAAGCCCACGGCCTTTCGGAAGCGGTCCTGGCCGAGACGGATCTGGCGGTCCGCATCCCGCTGTACGGCAAGGCGGAGAGTCTCAACCTGGCCACGGCGGCGGCGGTCTGCGTGTACACGAGCGCGATGGCGGCCCGCCGCTGAGGCGTGGCCCATCGCCCGCTCAGCCGAGCCACCGCCGGTCCCTCCACGGAGTCTTGGCGGCCGATCCCGCCGGTGTCCGCTCACCGGACACGCGCTGTGCGCCGACCAGCGATTTCACCTCACACGACCGGATTCCCGCGGCCCGGCCTGGTCATCGTTCAGTCCCGTCAGGCCCGTACCCGGGCGTGCGCCGGCGCGGGCCGAGGGCGACCAAGGGCGCCCTGACCCGATCCCATAGACTTTTCTTGCCTTTGACCTCTCGTGCGCCGTGTTGTCCGGCGGAGCACGAACGACCAGTCCCAGCGGACGCCGAGGAGTTATGTCCGGAGCCAAGGAGAAGGAAGCCCAAGGCGGCGCGGTTCTCGCCCCCGAGACGCTGCAGGAGGCGGTCAAGGCCGCCGAAGCGGCGTTCGCCGCCGCGACCGGGCTCGATGCGCTGGCCGAGGTCAAGCCCGCGCATCTCGGTGACCACTCGCCGCTGCTGCTGGCGCGCCGCGAGATCGGCGCCCTGCCCAAGCAGGAGAAGGCCGAGGCCGGCAAGCGCGTCAACGAGGCCCGTCAGGCCGTCCAATCGGCCTTCGACACCCGCCGCGCCGAGCTCCAGGTGGAGCGCGACGAGCGCGTGCTGCGCGAAGAAGCCGTCGATGTCACCCTTCCGTGGGATCGCGTGCCGCGCGGTGCCCGGCACCCGATCAGCACCGTCTCCGAGCGCGTCGCCGACGCGTTCATCGCGATGGGCTACGAGGTCGCCGAAGGCCCGGAGCTCGAAGCCGAGTGGTTCAACTTCGACGCGCTGAACTTCGGCAAGGACCACCCCGCGCGCCAGCTGCAGGACACGTTCTACGTCGGCGAAGAGGACTCCGGCCTGGTGCTGCGCACGCACACCTCGCCTGTCCAGGCCCGCACCCTGCTGCACCGCGACCTGCCCGTGTACGTCGTGTGCCCCGGCCGGACGTACCGCACCGACGAGCTCGACTCGACCCACACCCCGGTGTTCACGCAGGTCGAGGGCCTCGCGGTGGACAAGGGCATCACCATGGCGCACCTCAAGGGCACGCTGGACGCCTTCGCCCGCGCGATGTTCGGCGAGAACTCCAAGACCCGGCTGCGCCCGCACTTCTTCCCGTTCACCGAGCCGTCCGCCGAGGTGGACGTCTGGTTCGAGGAGAAGAAGGGCGGCCCCGGCTGGGTCGAGTGGGGCGGCTGCGGCATGGTCAACCCGAACGTCCTGCGCGCCTGCGGTGTCGATCCCGAGGTGTACTCGGGCTTCGCCTTCGGCATGGGCATCGAGCGCACCCTGCAGTTCCGCAACGGGATCCCGGACATGCGCGACATGGTGGAAGGCGACGTCCGCTTCACCCTTCCCTTCGGAACGGAGGCGTAGTGCGAGTCCCAGTCAGCTGGCTGACCGAACACCTCGACGTTGGCGAGGAGATCACGCCGCAGGACCTGGTCGAGGCGTTCGTCCGGATCGGGATCGAGGTCGACGACCTCCGCGAGCTCGGCCCGGTGACCGGCCCGCTGGTCGTCGGCCGCGTGGCCGAGATCGAGGAACTGACCGAGTTCAAGAAGCCGGTCCGCTTCTGCCGTGTCGACGTCGGCGAAGTCGCCGAGGAAGACGATGAGCCCGAAGACGACGACGAAGACGAGGACGACGAAGAGTCGGGCGAGTTCGACGAGGGCCCGCACGGCATCAGGACCCGCGGCATCATCTGCGGCGCGCGCAACTTCACCGAGGGCGATCTGGTCGTCGTCGCGCTGCCCGGCGCGGTGCTGCCGGGTGACTTCGCCATCGCCTCCCGCAAGACCTACGGCCGCATCAGCGACGGCATGATCTGCTCGGCGCGCGAGCTCGGCCTCGGCGAGGACCACACCGGCATCCTGGTGCTGCCGCCGGGCACCGCGAGCCCGGGCGACGACGCCCAGGAGCTGCTCGCCCTGAACGACACGGTGATCGAGCTCACGCCGACCCCGGACCGCGGCTACGCGCTGTCGGTCCGCGGCCTGGCGCGCGAGCTGTCGAACGCCCTCGACGTGCCCTTCGGCGACCCGGCGCTGCTGGAGGTCCCGGCGGCCGAGGGTGATGCCTGGCCGGTTCGTGTCGAGGACCCCGAGGGCTGCCCGCGGTTCGTGCTGCGCCGGGTCACCGGCCTGGACTCGACCGCGCCGACCCCGTGGTGGATGCGGCGGCGGCTGATGCTGGCCGGCATCCGCTCCATCTCCCTGGCCGTCGACGTCACCAACTACGTGATGCTCGCGCTCGGGCACCCGCTGCACGCGTTCGCCACCAAGGCCATCCAGGGCGACCTGGTGGTGCGCAAGGCGAAGCCGGGCGAGAAGCTGACCACCTTGGACGACGTCGAGCGCACGCTCGACCCGGACGACGTGGTGATCGCCGACGACAGCGGCGTCATCTCGCTGGCCGGCACCATGGGTGGTGCGAGCACCGAGATCACGCCGGAGAGCACGGACGTGCTGCTCGAGGCGGCGCACTGGAACCCGGCGTCGATCAGCCGCACGGCCCGGCGCCACAAGCTGTTCTCCGAGGCGGCCAAGCGGTTCGAGCGGTTCACCGACCCGCAGCTGTGCGGGCCGGCGGTCGAGCTGGCCGCCCGGCTGCTGCGGCAGTACGGCGACGCGGCCATCCGGCCCGGCCGCACCGACGAGGGCACGGTCGAGCCCAACCCGCCGGTCCGGATGCCGATCAACCTGCCCGACAAGGTCGCGGGTGTGAGCTACCAGCGCGGCGTGACCGTGCGCCGGCTCAGCCAGATCGGCTGCAAGGTCACGGTCAGCACGGGCGACGACGGCACCGGCCTCGTCACCGCGATCCCGCCGAGCTGGCGCGGCGACCTGCGCCAGCCCGCCGACCTCGTCGAAGAGGTGCTGCGGCTCGAGGGCTACGACAGCATCCCGTCGACGCTGCCCGCCGCTCCGGCCGGCCGCGGCCTGACCGACGGCCAGCGGCGCGTCCGCGGTGTCGCGCGGGCGCTGGCCGAGGCCGGGTACGTCGAGGTGCGCCCCTTCCCGTTCGTCGGCGACGCGGTGTGGGACGCCTTCGGGCTCCCGGAGGACGACGTCCGCCGCAACGCCGTCGTGGTGCGCAACCCGCTGGAGGCCGAGCGCAACAAGCTGGCCACCACGCTGCTGCCGGGGTTGCTGGACACGCTGCAGCGCAACGTGTCGCGCGGGATGAAGGACGTGGCGCTGTTCCACGTCGGCCAGGTCGTGCTGCCCGCGCCGAACCCGCTGAAGGTGCCGGTGCTCGGCGTCGACCGCCGCCCGACCGACGAGGAACTGGCCGTTCTCGAAGAGGCCGTGCCGAAGCAGCCGCTGCACGTCGCCGTCGTGCTCGCCGGCCAGCGTCACCGCGCCGGCTGGTGGGGCGGGGGCGAGCAGGCGAGCTGGGCCGACGCGGTGCAGGCCGCCCGGACGATCGCCGAGGCCGCTGGGGTCGAGCTGACCACGCAGGCCACCGACCTGCCGCCGTGGCACCCGGGCCGCTGCGCCCAGCTGCGGGTCGGCGACTGGCCGGTCGGCCACGCGGGCGAGCTGCACCCCAAGGTCGTCGAGGCGCTCGGCCTGCCGCCGCGCACCGTGGCGATGGAGCTCGACCTCGACGCGATCCCGCTGCCGGACTCCCGGCCGGCGCCGAGCGTGTCCGGCTACCCGCCGGTGCTGCTCGACGTCGCGCTGGTCGCGGCCGCGGACGTCCCGTCGGGCGACCTGGCCGCGGTGCTGCGCACCGGGGCGGGCGAGCTGCTCGAGGACATCACGCTGTTCGACGTCTACGCCGGCGAGCAGGTCGGCGAGGGCAAGCGGTCGCTGGCCTACAAGCTGCGCTTCCGCGCCCCGGACCGGACGCTGACCGTCGACGAGGCGACCAAGGCCCGTGACGCCGCGGTCGCCGCGGCGGGCGAACGGTTCGAAGCGACCCTGCGCTGACGCACGACGCTCTCGAAGAGGGGCCGGGAAACCGGCCCCTCTTTCGCGTCCGGCCCCGCACATCCGGCCGACCAACAGCACCAGAACGCAGACGACCCTCCAGGCACGCGACCCGACCCTCCAGATACGCGATCCGACCCTCCAGGTACGTGAGCCGACCGTCCAGGCACGTCGGCCGGCCGCAGGTGTCGCGGCGCCGGGCACCTCTTCGAAGCCGAACGTCACCCGATGTGCTTGAGCGCCTCCCGGCGCGACAGCCCCGACAGGCCGGGGTGATCGTCCACGAAGGACCGCACCCAGTCCGGTGACGTCTTCGCGTAGTCCCGCAACGCCCAGCCGATTCCCTTGCGCAGGAAGAACTCCGGCTCGGCGATCGCGGGTTCGATCGCCCGGGTCAGCAGGTCGGTGTCGGTGTCCTCCTTCGCGCCGACCTGGCAGATGATCGCCGTGCGCCGCCGCCAGAGGTCCTCGTCGGCCGCCCAGCGCAGCATGATCGGCGTGACCTCGCCGCGGGCGGAACACAGGATCGGGCCCACCCGCCGGATCGCCAGCTCGTCGACGTGGTCCCACCACGCCCCCGTGACGATCATTTCCTCGTACATCGGGATCAGGCCGGGATCCTGCCACGACCGGTAGGCGCGATATCCGGAAAGATCGACCGCCGCGTACCGCTCCTCCCGGAATTCCGCGTCCCGCCACAACGCCAGGATCGTCGCCGAATACGTCACTCGATCGGGCAGTATGTGGTCGGCGAGCACCCGCTTGAGAAGCACGCTCCGCTCCGGTTTGGCCACTCCGCGATACGGCATGGCCGACTTCATGTACGCCCGCATCCCGGGTGCCTTCACCGGATCGCCCAGCTCGGCCAGCCCGGTGCGAATGGCCTTGACCAGCCGTTCGTCCGCGGTCATCCGTCCTCCCGTCGTCCCCGGTCGCCCGGAGCGTACCGGTGGCCACCGACGGTTCCGGGTGCTCGCCGATCGGGGGAGGTCCCGACGAAAGGCGGATGGCGGAAGTCGTGGCGGTCGGCGAGATTGTGCAGGGTTGCCGGTAGTTTCGGCGAAATCCGGCGAACTCTGTCGAATGCGGATGAAAAGGACGACTGTGAAGAGAATCGTTGCCGCTGTCGCCGCTGTGGGGCTCGCGGCCGGGCTGCTGGCCGCCGCACCCGCCGCGTCGGCGGACCCCGCGGTGCAGTTCAGCCCCGCGCCGATCGCCTGGGGGCCCTGCGACTCGGCGAGCCTCAAGGCGGCGGGCGCCGAGTGCGGCTTCCTCGAAGTGCCGATGGACTACGCGAAGCCGGGCGGGGCGAAGGTCTCCGTCGCGGTGTCGCGGATCAAGCACAAGACCGCGCAGTCCCAAGGGATCATGCTGGTGAACCCGGGCGGCCCCGGTGGGTCCGGCCTCGGGCTCTCGGTGCTCGGCAAGTACGTGCCGAACCACGCGGGGGACAACTACGACTGGATCGGCTTCGACCCGCGGGGCGTCGGCTCCAGCAAGCCCGCGGTCAGCTGTGACGGCAACTACTTCAGCTACGACCGGCCGGGGTACGTGCCGACCTCGCCGAAGCTGGAGAAGACCTGGCTCGACCGCTCGAAGGGCTACGCGCAGGCGTGCCGCAAGAACGGCGCGATCCTCGACCACCTGAAGACGACCGACGTCGCGCAGGACATGGACAGCCTGCGCAAGGCGCTGGGCGAGAAGCAGATCAACTACTACGGCTTCTCCTACGGCACCTACCTCGGCCAGGTGTACAGCACGATGTACCCGAAGAACGTCCGCCGGATGGTGCTCGACGGCAACGTCGACCCGCGGAAGGTCTGGTACCAGGCCAACCTCGACCAGGACGTCGCGTTCGACAAGAACATCAAGATCTACTTCGACTGGCTGGCGTCCTACGACAGCGTCTACCACCTGGGCAAGACCGGTTCCGCGGTGGAGAAGCTCTGGTACGACACCCAGCGCAAGCTCGCCAGGAACCCGGCGGGCGGGGTGATCGGCGGTGACGAGTGGACCGACGTCTTCCTGCAGGCCGGCTACTACGTCTTCGGCTGGGTCGACATGGCCAAGGCGTTCGACGGCTACGTCCACAAGGGTGACTGGCAGACGCTGAAGGCGCTCTACGACGACTCGAACCCGCCCGGCGACGACAACGGTTTCGCCGTCTACCTGGGTGTGCAGTGCACCGACACCCAGTGGCCGACCAGCTGGAACAAGTGGCGGGTCGACAACTGGCTGACCTACGCCAAGGCCCCGTTCGAGACCTGGGGCAACGCCTGGTTCAACGCGCCCTGCGTGTACTGGCCGGCGAAGGCGGGCAAGCCCGTCGACATCAACGGCAGCAAGGTCGCCGGGGCGCTCCTCATCAGTGAAGAGCTCGACGCCGCGACGCCGTACGCCGGCAGCCTCGAGGTCCGCAAGCGGTTCCCGAACTCGAGCCTGATCAGCGCGCCGGGCGGCACCACGCACGCCGGTTCGCTGTCCGGGGTGTCCTGTGTGGACGACAAGATCGCCGACTACCTGGCGACCGGAACGCTGCCGGCGCGCCGGCCCGGCAACCACTCCGACGTCCAGTGCAGCCCGGTTCCGCCGCCGGTGCCCGACGGCGCCGCCGCGCAGAAGTCGGACAACACCGCGAAGGCGGCCCAGGAGAAGCAGCGAACGTTGGCTCAGCTGCTGCACTTCTGAGCGGAATCGACGTAGGTCAGTGCCCCGGTCCGGCTCGTCCGGACCGGGGCACCGTCTTGTACGCAGGTGTCGCATCGTGGCCTCCCGGTGACGTGGTGTGGTCGACGAGGACGCTAGGGGAGGGGTCCGACAATTTCGGAGCGGAGTCGGCCCTGAGCAGTGCGTGGCCGAAAATTGTCGGGGGTGCGCGCTAGCTTCACGGCATGTCGATCATCGAAGAGCGCCGGACCGAGATCCGGGCACAGGAAATCATCTACCAGATCGCGGTCGCCACCAGGACGGACGAAGACCGCGCCGAACCGAACACCAGGGTGATGATCACCCTGGAAGCCGGCGGTCCTGAGGGCGAACCGGTCGCCGAGGGCAGCCTCGACCTGGACGTCGCCGTGGCGGCCACGGTGGCCGACCTGGTCGCCGACGGCCTGCTGTCCGCGACGACCGGCGCCGGCCGGTCGTCGCGGCGAAGATCCGCGGCCCGGGCCGCCCAGCAAGGCCGTCCGTGGAACGACGAGATGGACGCGGAGCTGGAGAGCCGGTGGCTGGCCGGCGAGAGCGTCACGGAGATCGCGGCGTACTTCGAGCGCACCCCCGGCGGCATCCGCTCCCGGCTGCCGCGTGTGGGCTGCGACCCGGAGAACCCGGGCTGCTACCTCCCCGTGCCGCCGAGCCGGCGCGTGGACCTGGACGGGGGTGAACCGGGCTGAGCACGGTGGCGGGCCGGTCCACACCGGACCGGCCCGCCACCGCGGCCGTCCCGTTTCCCTTTCACTCACCGGAGTTGTCCTGATGAGTTTCGATCTCGCCGTGTGGCACCAGCCCACGGCCGCCGAAGAAGCGGCCCGCAAGTACGCCGCGCTGACGTCCCCCGAACCGGTGGTGATCCCGCTGCACCCCCGGGCTGTCGCGTACCACCGGGAGCTGACGGCCCGCTACCCGGAACTGACCGACGTGCCGGTCGAGGACCTCGGCAGCTGCCCGTGGTCGTGCGCCTTGACCGTCGCCGGTGACGGCGTGGTCATGTCGTTGAGCTGGTCCGCTCCCGACGCCGTCGTGTCGTACGTCCAGGAGCTGGCCGGGCGGCACGGGATGGTTCTCTACGACCCGCAGGACGCAACCGTGTACCCGCCCTCGGGCGGTGCGGAGTGAGTTCCGTGCCGGGAAACCCGGACCACCGCGGATCAGTCGCCCACGCCCGCGCCGGCCAGCGCGCGGGCTGCGAGGACCTCCAAGCGGGCCACCAGTTCCGGCGGTTCCTCGACCGTGAACGCGCACCCCAGCCCCAGCAGGCGGAACGCGAGCCAGTCCAGGGTGTCCCCGTGGCTGTGCCAGCGGCAGCCGCCGTCCGGCAGCGGCGTCAGCTCGCCGACCGCCGTGCCCAGGCGCGGGGTGATCTCGTCGGCCGGTGCGGCCAGCGTGACCACTGCCCGGTAGGTGGGCACGAGGTCGTAGAGCCGTTCGAGGACGTAGGCCGCCAGATCCGTCGCGGGTGGCCGGCGCGGGGCGATGCGCCCACCGGTCGCCTCGGCGTCGTGGACCCGGTCGACGCGGAAGACCCGCCAGTCGTCCCGGTCGAGGTCGAAGGCGACCAGGTACCAGCGCCGTCCGGTGGCGACCAGCCGGAGTGGCTCGGTCCGGCGCCGGGACTCGGTCCCGTCGCCCGAGTGGTAGCGGAACCGGACCGTCTCGTGGTTGGTGATCGCGCCGGCGAACACGGTCAGCTGCGCGGGGTCGACGACGGGTCCGGTGGCCGGCACCGCGACGGTCGCGGTGCCGATCGTGCCCACCCGGCGGCGCAACTGCGCGGGCAGGATCTGCTCGAGTTTGGCCAGCGCCCGCACGGAGGCTTCCTCGATGCCGTCGACGGCCTGGCCCGCGGCGGTCCGCAGGCCCACGGCGATCGCGACGGCTTCGTCGTCGTCGAGCACGAGGGGCGGCATCGCGGTGCCGGCGATCAGCCGGTAGCCACCGGTGACCCCGCGGCTGGCCTCGACCGGATAGCCGAGTTCGCGCAACCGCTCGACGTCACGACGGATCGTGCGCGGGCTGACTCCGAGCCGGTCGGCCAGTTCGCTGCCCGGCCATTCCCGTGGCGTCTGGAGCAGCGAGAGCAGTCCGAGCAGCCGCGCCGGGGTGTCCGTCATCGGCACAGCATCCCAAGCCCCGCGGGACGGCGTCCGCGCGGTGGCGGGCACCACTTCCCGGTATTCCTGTTTGTTTAGCCTTGCAAGGGCATGCATAATCATGCGTATGACGGTGAACATCGCGGTGGCCGGAGCCAGCGGGTACGCGGGCGGCGAACTCCTGCGCCTGCTGCTGACCCATCCCGAGGTCGAGATCGGCACGCTCACGGCGGCCAGCAGCGCCGGCACGAATCTCGGCGTCCACCAGCCACACCTGGTCCCCCTGGCCGACCGCGTCCTGGCGGAGACCACGCCGGAGACCCTGGCCGGCCACGACGTCGTCTTCCTGGCCCTGCCCCACGGGCACTCCGCGGCGATCGCGGCGCAGCTCGGCCCGGACGTCCTGGTCGTCGACCTCGGCGCCGACCACCGGCTGGCCGACGCGGCCGACTGGCGGCGCTGGTACGGCGGCGACCACGCCGGCCAATGGCCGTACGGCCTCCCCGAACTGCCGGGCGCGCGAGAGAAGCTCGCCGGCACGAAGCGCATCGCCGTGCCGGGTTGCTTCCCGACCGGCGGCTCGCTCGCCCTCGCGCCCGCCCTGGGTGCCGGCCTGATCGAGCCCGACGTGACGGTCGTCGCGGTCACCGGCACCTCCGGCGCGGGCAAGAGCCTGAAGCCGAACCTGCTCGGCTCCGAGGTGATGGGCTCGGCCAGCGCGTACGGCGTCGGCGGCGCCCACCGCCACACCCCGGAGTTCGCGCAGAACCTCTCCGCCGTCGCGGGTGAGCGGGTCACCGTGTCCTTCACCCCGGTGCTCGCGCCGATGCCCCGCGGCATCCTCACCACGGCGAGTGCCCCGCTGAAGGCGGGCATCGACGCGGCCGCCGCCCGCGAGGCCTACGAAAAGGCCTACGACGCGGAACCGTTCGTCCAGCTCCTGCCCGAAGGCGCCTGGCCGACCACCTCCGCGACGCTCGGCTCGAACAACGTCCAGCTGCAGGTCACGGTCGACACCGACGCGCGGCGCCTGGTCGTCGTCGCCGCGATCGACAACCTGACCAAGGGCACCGCGGGCGGTGCCGTCCAGTCGATGAACCTGGCCCTCGGCCTCCCCGAAACCACCGGCCTTTCCACCGTAGGAGTGGCACCGTGACCGTCACCGGCCCCCAGGGCTTCCGCGCAGCAGGCGTCGCCGCCGGGATCAAGGCGTCCGGCGCGCTCGACTTCACGCTGGTCGTCAACGACGGCCCGCTCGACGTCGCCGCGGGCGTGTTCACCCGCAACGTGATCAAAGCCGCGCCCGTGCTGTGGTCGCAGGAGGTGCTCAAGCAGCAGCGGCTCAAGGCCGTCGTCCTCAACTCCGGCGGCGCCAACGCGGCCACCGGGCCCGGCGGCTTCCAGGACACCCACGCCACGGCCGAGAAGGTCGCCGAGGTGCTCGGCGCCGGCGCGATCGAGGTGGCCGTCTGCTCCACCGGCCTGATCGGTGAACGCCTGCCGATGGACGCCGTGCTGGCCGGGGTCGACACCGCCGTCGAGGCCCTCGACGCGAGCGATCAGGCGAGCCTGAACGCCGCCACCGGCGTGATGACCACCGACACGAAACCGAAGCAGGCCTTCGCGAAACACGACTCCGGGTGGAGCGTCGGCGGGTTCGCCAAGGGCGCGGGCATGCTCGCCCCGAACCTCGCCACCATGCTCTCGATCCTCACCACCGACGCCGTGGCGGACAAGGAAACCCTCGACCGCGCCCTGCGCGCGGCCACCCACGTCACGTTCGACCGCCTCGACGTCGACGGCGGCACGTCCACCAACGACACGGTGCTGGTCCTGGCCTCCGGCGCGAGCGGCGTCGAACCGACCGAGGCGGAGCTGACCGAGCTGCTCACCGCGGTCAGCCACGACCTGGTGCTCCAGCTGCGCGCCGACTCCGAAGGCGCGACGAAGGACGTCGACATCACCGTGAAGGGCGCGGAGTCGGAGGCCGACGCGATCGCCGTCGCCCGCACGATCGCCGAGGACAACCTGGTCAAGACGGCGCTCTTCGGCTCCGACCCGAACTGGGGCCGGATCGCCATGGCGCTCGGCCGCGTCCCGGCCCGCATCGACCCGGAGACCGTGTCGATCGCGGTCAACGGCGTCACCCTGTTCGCGAAGGGGATGCCGGCCGCCGACCGGTCCGAAGCCGACCTCACCGGCCGGGCCATCGAGATCGTCGTCGACCTGGGCGTCGGGTCGGCCGAATCGACGGTCTACACCACCGATCTTTCGCACGGTTACGTCGAAGAGAACAGCGCGTACTCCTCATGACCGGCTCGGAGGCTCTGATTTCCGCGGACGAGAGACTGGCGACGGCGGCCGAGAAGGCGGGGGTGCTCATCGAGGCGCTGCCCTGGCTGCAGCGGTTCCACGGCGCCACTGTGGTGGTGAAGTACGGCGGCAACGCCATGATCGACGACAATCTGAAGGCGGCCTTCGCCGAAGACATGGTGTTCCTCCGCCTGGCCGGCCTGCGCCCGGTCGTCGTGCACGGCGGCGGCCCGCAGATCACCGCGATGCTCAACCGGCTCGGCGTGCCCGGCGAGTTCAAGGGCGGGCTGCGCGTCACGACGCCGGAGACGATGGACATCGTCCGGATGGTGCTCACCGGCCAGGTCAGCCGCGAGCTCGTCGGGCTGATCAACGCCCACGGGCCGTACGCGGTCGGCATCTCCGGCGAGGACGCCCGGCTGTTCACCGCCGAGCGCAAACAGGCCACTGTGGACGGTGAACAAGTCGACATCGGCCTGGTCGGCGAGGTCGCCGAGGTCAACCCGGACGCCGTGCTCGACATCGTCAACGCCGGGCGCATCCCGGTGGTGTCCACGGTCGCCCCGGACGTCGACGGCGTGGTGCACAACGTCAACGCCGACACCGCCGCCGGAGCGCTGGCGGCCGCGCTGGGCGCCGAGAAGCTCGTCGTGCTCACCGACGTCGAAGGCCTGTACGCGGACTGGCCGGACCGGTCGTCGCTGATCGACCGCATCCGCGTCGACCACCTCGAGCCGATGCTGCCCGGCCTGGCCAGCGGCATGATCCCGAAGATGGAGGCATGCGTGCGCGCCATCCGCGGCGGGGTGCGCCGGGCGCACGTGATCGACGGCCGCCTCGCCCATTCGGTGCTGCTGGAGGTCTTCACCTCCCGCGGCGTCGGCACCATGGTCTTCCCCGAAACGGAGCTCCCGTGACCGACCTCAAGTCCAATGTGGATGGCCAGCAGCACTGGAAGTCCGCGTTGATGGACAACTACGGCACCCCCGCGCTGACCCTCGTCCGCGGCGAGGGCGCGAAGGTGTGGGACGCCGACGGCACCGAGTACGTCGACCTGGTCGGCGGCATCGCCGTCAACGCGCTCGGCCACGCGCACCCGGCGATCGTCGCCGCGGTCACCGAGCAGATCTCGCGGCTCGGCCACACGTCGAACCTGTACGTCAACCCGGTCGCCGTCGAGCTCGCCGAAGCGCTGCTCGACGTCGCCGGTCTCGCCGGCAACGGCAAGGTGCTGTTCGTCAACTCCGGGGCCGAGGCGAACGAAGCGGCGCTGAAGATCAGCCGGCTGACCGGGCGCACCAAGGTGATCGCGGCCGAGGGCGCGTTCCACGGCCGGACCATGGGCGCGCTGACCCTCACCGGGCAGCCCGGCAAGCGCGACCCGTTCAAGCCGCTGGTGCCCGGCGTGGAACACGTGCCGTTCGGGGACGTCGCGGCGCTCAAGGCGGCCGTCGACACCGACACCGCGGCCGTGTTCCTGGAGCCGGTGCTCGGCGAAGCCGGCGTGATACCGGCGCCGGACGGCTACCTGCAGGCCGCGCGCGAGATCACCAAGGCCACCGGCACGCTGCTGGTGCTCGACGAGGTGCAGACCGGCCTCGGCCGGCTCGGCACCTGGTTCGGCTACCAGCAGGCCGGCATCGTGCCGGACGTGATCACCCTGGCCAAGGGCCTCGGCGGCGGCCTGCCGCTGGGCGCGGTGATCGGCGTCGGCGCGGCGGCCGATCTGCTCAAGCCCGGCCAGCACGGCACCACGTTCGGCGGCAACCCCGTCTGCTGCGCGGCGGGCCTGGCCGTGCTCCGGACCATCGCCGAGGACAACCTCCTCGACCACGTCTCCGCACTGGGCAAGGACATCGCGGCCGGCGTCGAGGCGCTCGGCCACCCGCTCGTCGCCGGGGTGCGCGGCGCCGGCCTGCTGCTGGGGATCTCGCTGCGCCGGCCCGTCTCGGGAGCGGTGGCCAAGGCCGTCCAGGACGCCGGCTACCTGGTCAACCCGATCGCGCCCGAGACCGTGCGGCTCGCGCCGCCACTCGTGCTGGACAGCGACCAGGCCGACGGCTTCCTCGCCGCGCTCCCGGGCGCGCTCGACGCCGCGGCCACCGAATCGAAGGACTCCGACTGATGCCCCGCCACTTCCTCCGCGACGACGACGTCAGTCCCGCCGAGCAGAAAGCCATCCTCGACCTCGCCGACGCGCTGAAGGCCGACCCGCTCGGCAACCGCACGCTGGCCGGGAAGTCCGTCACGGCGATCTTCGAGAAGAACTCGACCCGCACCCGGTTCTCCTTCGAGGTGGGCATCAGCCAGCTCGGCGGGCACCCGGTGATCGTCGACGGCCGGTCGATGCAGCTGGGCCGGGAGGAGACCATCGAGGACACCTCGCGTGTGCTGTCGCGGTACGTCGACGCGATCGTCTGGCGGACCTTCGCGCAGAAGCGCATCGAAGCGATGGCCTCGGCCGCGTCGATCCCGGTCGTCAACGCGCTGACCGACGAGTTCCACCCGTGCCAGGTGCTCACCGACCTGATGACGATCCGGGAGCGCAAGGGTGAGCTCGCCGGGCTGACCCTCGTCTACCTCGGTGACGGCGCCAACAACATGGCGCACTCGCTGCTGCTCGGCGGCGTCACCGCCGGGATGCACGTCCGGGTGGTCTCGCCGCTCGGGTTCCAGCCCGACCAGCAGGTCATCCTCGACGCCAAGACGCGCGGGGAGGACACCGGCGGCACGGCCACGGCGTTCACCGACCCGTACGAAGCGGTGGCCGGCGCCGACGTGCTCGTCACCGACACCTGGACGTCGATGGGGCAGGAAAACGACGGCCTCGACCGGATTGGTCCGTTCCGCGCCCTCCAGGTCAACGCCGAGCTGCTGAAGAAGGCGGCGGACGACGCGATCGTGCTCCACTGCCTGCCGGCGCACCGCGGCTGGGAGATCACCGACGAGGTGCTCGACGGCCCGGCCAGCGCGGTGTGGGACGAGGCCGAGAACCGGCTGCACGTCCAGAAGGCGCTGCTGGTCTGGCTCTTCGAAGAGAGCCGGCCCGAAGAGAGCCGACGATGACCAGCAGCCGGGTGGGGCGGCAGGCCAGGATCACCGAACTGGTGTCGTCCACGACCATCCGCAGCCAGACCGAGCTCGCGAAACTGCTGGCCGCGGAGGGCATCGACGTCACCCAGGCGACGCTGTCGCGCGACCTCGACGAGCTGGGCGCGGTGAAGCTGCGTGGCCCGGACTCCGGCGCGCCGGTCTACGTGATCCCTGAGGACGGCAGCCCGGTCCGCGGGGTCCAGGGCGGCACGTCACGCCTGTCCCGGCTGCTGGCCGAGCTGATGGTCTCGGCCGACTCGTCGGGCAACCTGATGCTCCTGCGGACCCCGCCGGGCGCGGCGCAGTTCCTGGCCAGCGCCATCGACCGCGCGGCGCTGGAGGAGGTCGTCGGCTCGATCGCGGGCGACGACACCGTCGCCGTCATCGCCCGGGAACCCTTGTCGGGCAAGGAACTCGCCGAACGCTTCGCCGCGCTGGCCCAGCGCTCGGTCACGGAACACGGAGACGAAACAACGCCATGATCGTGCTCGCCGGTGCCGGTGGGGAGGTCGCCTCGGCCGCCGCGAAGCTCGCCGAGGAGACCGGAGCCGAGGTCGTGACGCTCGTCGCCGACCTCGGCGGCCACCCGACGGCCGGCGGCTCGAACCGCGACGCGGCCACCTTCGCGGACGACCACTGCCTCCCGGCGATCCAGGCCAACGCGCTCGTCACCGGGCTGGCCTGGCCCGCCGTCGTCCGCCGCCTGGCCGACGCGGCCCGGCGGTGCGGCGCCACGACCGTCGCGCACGGGTACACCGGGCGCGGCGCGCACCGGTTCGCGGCCGGGCTGGCCGCGGTGGCCCCGGATCTCCGGGTGCTCGCGGTGCCCGGCGCGCCCCCGGCCGAGCGGACCCTCTGGGGGTACGTGGTCGAACCCGGCGACCGGTGGCGGTTCCCCGCCGAGGGGGAGTTCCTCGCCCCGGAGGAGGTCACCGTGACCTTCGACAGCGGGGTCCCGGTGGCGGTCGACGGCGAGACGGTCTCGGTCGCCGAAGCCCTCCGGAGGCTGAACCGCCGGGCGGCGGCGCAGGGCGCCGGGAAACACCGGACCGAAGACGGCCGGACGTTCGCGGCCCCGGGCGCACTCGTGCTGGTCACGGCGCACCGCGCGCTCGAAAGCGGCACCCTCGAGCCGGAGCTGGCCCGGTTCAAGCGGCGGGTCGACCGCGAATGGGCCACCCTGGTCCGCGACGGCCAGTGGTTCTCACCGCTGAAGCACGCGCTGGACAGCTTCGTGGTCGAAGCGCAGGAAGCGGTCTCGGGCGACGTACGGCTGTTGCTGCACGACGGCCGCGTCACCGCGCTCGAACCGCGTGACGCCCGGCCCGCGGCGGAGTACGTCGCGCGGCCCGGCAGGATCACGGCACAAGCTTGACCCACCCATCGGAACAGACGATCGAAACAGACACAGGAGAAGCGAGAACAGTGAGCGGGAACGAGCAGCCGGTGCAGCTGTGGGGCGGCCGGTTCGCCAGCGGTCCGGCGGAGGCCATGGCGGCGCTGAGCGCGTCGACGCACTTCGACTGGCGCCTGGCGCCCTACGACATCGCCGGCTCCCGCGCGCACGCCCGGGTGCTGAGCAAGGCGGGCCTGCTCACCGGCGACGAGCTGACCGGCATGCTGACCGCGCTCGACACCCTCGCCCAGGACGTCGCTTCGGGGGCGTTCACCCCGACGATCGCCGACGAAGACGTGCACACCGCACTCGAGCGCGGGCTGCTGGAGCGGGCGGGCACCGAGCTCGGCGGCAAGCTGCGCGCCGGCCGGTCACGCAACGACCAGGTGGCGACCCTCTTCCGGATGTGGCTGCGGGACGCCGCCCGCCGCGTCGTCGCCGGCACGCTCGACATCGTCGACGCGCTGGTGTCACAGGCCAAGCGGCACCCGGACGCGATCCTGCCCGGCCGCACGCACCTGCAACACGCCCAGCCCGTGCTGCTCGCGCACCACCTGCTGGCCCACGGCCAGGCGCTGCTGCGCGACGTCTCGCGGCTGCAGGACTGGGACGCCCGCACGGCGGAGTCGCCGTACGGCTCGGGCGCGCTGGCCGGCTCGTCGCTGGGGCTCGACCCGGAGGCGGTCGCCGTGGAGCTCGGCTTCGCGACCAGCGTGGAGAACTCCATCGACGGCACCGCCTCGCGCGACTTCGTCGCCGAGTTCGCCTTCGCCGTCTCGATGCTGGCGATCAACCTGTCCCGGATCGCCGAAGAGGTGATCATCTGGAACACCGCCGAATTCGGCTACGTGACGCTGGACGACGCCTGGGCCACCGGCAGCTCGATCATGCCGCAGAAGAAGAACCCGGACGTCGCCGAGCTGACCCGCGGCAAGGCGGGCCGGCTCATCGGCAACCTCACCGGCCTGCTGGCGACGCTGAAGGCCCAGCCGCTGGCCTACAACCGGGACCTGCAGGAGGACAAGGAGCCGGTGTTCGACTCGGTCGAGCAGCTCGAGCTCCTGTTCCCGGCCATCGCCGGCATGCTCGCCACGCTGACCTTCCACACCGACCGCCTCGCCGAGCTGGCTCCGGCCGGGTTCACGCTGGCCACCGACATCGCGGAGTGGCTGGTGCGCCAGGGCGTCCCGTTCCGCGTCGCGCACGAAGCGGCGGGTGAAAGCGTCCGGGTCGCCGAGTCGCGCGGCGTCGGCCTGGACGAGCTCACCGACGAGGAGTTCGAGAAGATCAACCCGGCCCTGACGCCCGCGGTGCGCGAGGTCCTGACCGTCGAAGGCTCGGTGAAGTCCCGCGACGCGCGGGGCGGCACGGCGCCGGTGCGGGTGGCCGAGCAGCGCGCGCGGCTCGAAGAGCGGGTCACCGCCGCCCGCCACTGGCTGAACTGAGCCGACGAGCCGGGCCGGCGCCAATGTCGGTCCGGCTCGATAGGCTGGTCGTCGCACGACTTCCCGAAGGAGGGGACGCTTGAGCGGCGAAGCAGGCCGGTTGTTCACCCGCGCCGAACTGGCGCTGGACCCGGTCGACCTGGCCCAGCTGCTGCTCGGCTCCGTGCTGGAGGCGACCGGGCCCGACGGCACCGTCGGCGTCCGGCTGGTCGAGGTCGAGGCCTACCGCGGCGAGGACGATCCGGCGTCGCACTGCTACCGCGGCCGGACCCCGCGCAACGCGGTCATGTGGGGGCCGGCCGGTCACCTCTACGTGTACTTCGTCTACGGGATGCACTTCTGCGCGAACGTCGTCGGCACCCACGAGGACATGCCGGGGGCCGTGCTGCTGCGGGCCGGCGAGGTCGTCTCGGGCCTCGACGTCGTCCGCAAGCGGCGCCCGAGCGCCCGGGGGACCGGCGAACTGGCCAAAGGCCCGGCCATCCTCACCTCGGTGCTGTGCATCGACCGCGAGCAGAACGGCGTCGACCTCACCGACCCGGCGTCGCCGGTGCGGCTGCACGTCGGCGAGCGGGTGCCGGCCGAACGGATCCGGGTCGGGCCGCGCGTCGGCGTCGCGACGGCGATCGACACGCCGTGGCGGTTCTGGGACGGCGCCTCCCCGGCCGTGTCCACCTACCGCCGCGGCGGGAAGCGCCGGGTCCGACCCGCCAGTTAGTCGGTTGACCTGGTGCGGGAGGATCTACAGGCGTGAGCGAACACATCCTCGACGAGCTGTCCTGGCGCGGCCTCATCGCGCAGTCCACCGACATCGACGCCCTCCGGCGCGAGCTCGACCAGGGTCCTGTGACGCTCTATTGCGGTTTCGACCCGACCGCGCCCAGCCTGCACGCCGGCAACCTCGTCCCGCTGCTCATGCTCAAGCGGTTCCAGCGCGCCGGGCACCGGCCGATCGTGCTGGCCGGCGGCGCGACCGGGATGGTCGGCGACCCGCGCGACACCGGTGAGCGCACGCTGAACACCCTCGACGTCGTCGCGGAGTGGGCCGGGCGCATCCGCGGTCAGCTGGAGCGGTTCGTCGACTTCGACGACAGCCCGATCGGCGCGGTCGTCGAGAACAACCTCAACTGGACCGGCCAGCAGAGCGTCCTGGAGTTCCTGCGCGACGCCGGGAAGCACTTCTCGGTCAACGTCATGCTCAACCGGGAGACGGTCAAGCGCCGGCTCGAGAGCGACGGCATGTCGTACACCGAGTTCAGCTACCTGCTGCTGCAGTCGCAGGACTACCAGCAGCTGTACCGCCAGTACGGCTGCAAGCTGCAGGTCGGCGGCTCCGACCAGTGGGGCAACCTCATCGGCGGGGTCGACCTGATCCGCCGCACCGAGGGGGTGAGCGTGCACGCGCTCACCGCGCCGCTGGTCACCGACGCCGAGGGCCGCAAGTTCGGCAAGTCCACCGGTGGCGGCAAGCTGTGGCTCGACCCGGAGATGACCTCGCCGTACGCCTGGTACCAGTACTTCGTCAACGTGGGTGACGCCGACGTGGTCCGCTACCTGCGGATGTTCACCTTCCTCGACCAGGAGGAGATCGCCGCGCTGGCCGAGGACACCGAACAACGTCCCCACCTGCGCTCGGCGCAGAAGCGGCTGGCCGAGGAGTTCACCACCCTCGTGCACGGGGAGAACCAGACCCGGCAGGTGATCAACGCCAGCCAGGCGCTGTTCGGCCGCGGCGAGCTGGCCGACCTCGACGAACGCACCCTCGACGCCGCCATGGCCGAGGTCCCGAACGGCAAGGTAGACCCGTCCGGCGAGGCGACGATCGTCGATCTGCTGCTCGCCGGGGGACTGGTCGACAGCAAGGGCGCCGCGCGCCGCACGGTGAAAGAGGGCGGCGCGTACGTGAACAACGTGAAGATCGGTGACGAGGAGTGGAAGCCCGCTTCGGACGACGCGCTCCACGGCAAGTGGCTCGTCGTCCGCCGGGGCCGGCGCAACGTCGCCGGCGTCGCGCTCGGCGGCTGATCGGCTCCGCGGCCCGGAACAGGGCCTTGACCTGCGGGAACGCGGTTAAGGTACCCCCCTGTTCCGGGCCCCGGAAGGCCATGTAAAGTTCTCCAAGTCGCCAGGGAAACCGGGTGGCCACCGGGACACGAACCAAGCTCTCGCAGAAGCGATTGAGTGGGTGTCCCACCAAAATAGCTTGAAACAATCGCCGAGGTTGAGCCCGCGGATAATGTGGGTGATTCCGGAGTGTGTTGCTTGAGAACTCAACAGTGTGCTAGTGAACTAAGCCAGTAGAGCTTATATTTAACCTCGTATGAGGTTCCTTTGAGAATGATTGAGTACATAGTCTCGATCAAACTATTCATTGTTGGAGAGTTTGATCCTGGCTCAGGACGAACGCTGGCGGCGTGCTTAACACATGCAAGTCGAAC
>NZ_JAEBDZ010000003.1:0-597167 GCF_046548675.1 Amycolatopsis sp. cmx-8-4 | reverse complement strand
CGCGACCAGCGAATCAACTGCTCACGCTCGACATCAGCCAACACCAGCTCAGCCTTCGGACGCCCGGTTCTCGACATATCCCCATACTACCCACTTAACTCACGAATTTACGACGCGACACACTAGGGGGAGAAATGCTCGAGGGGGAGCTCGTCCGGCTGCGCGCGCTGGAGCCGGAGGACGCCGAGAAGATCCACCCGTGGGTCCACGACCCCGAGGTCGGCCGGTGGATGACCAACAGCTACCCGCGCTCCCTCGCGCAGCTGCGCAGGCACGCCGAAGAACGCCCGGTCAACAGCTACGAACTGGTCGTCCTCGGGATCGAGGCCAAGGCCGACGGCAAGCTCATCGGCGTCATCGACCTGCGGGACGCCGAGCCCGAGATCGGCAACGCCGAGCTGGACGTCTACATCGGTGACGCCGAGTACCGGAACGGCGGCGGTTACGGCACGGAGGCGCTGCGCCTGATGTGCCGGTACGGCTTCAACGCCATGCGCCTGCACATGATCACGCTCTGGGTGGTCGCCGGGAACGAACGCGCCCGGCACGTCTACCGCAAGGTCGGGTTCTCCGAGGACGGCCGCCACCGCGAGGCGTTCGTCGCGGCCGACGGCGAGCGCCACGACATGATCCTGATGAGCATGCTCAAGGGCGAGCTCAAGTCGTGAGCCGCTTCGGCGCCTTCAGCCGCCACGCCTCTTCGAGCAGCTCACGCAGCTGATCGACGTCGACCTTCTCGAGGTCGACGATGATCGAGCCGGAGCCGTCGTAGTGCGGGGTCGTGAAGAAGGCCGCGTCGCCGGATTCCAGCAACGCGGCCTTCTCGTCGAGCCCGCACATCACGACCAGGCCGCCTTCGGCCTCGGTGCGCAGCCGCGCGAACCCCTTGCCCGCCACCTTCAGCGCGGGCGTGCGGTACCAGGTCGCCGCCTCGACCTCGGGCAGTCCCGAGGCCAGGCGGACGACGTCTTCCCAAGTCGTCATGGGTCCATTGTCGACCCGGTGTCTTGGAAAAACCGGACCTACGGCAGCAGGGTGATCCGGTCCGCCGCGGGCGGGGCCAGGTTCGGGTGGGCGCCCAGGTACGCGGTCAGCGCGTCCAGGTCGACCGGCCCGCCGGCCAGGTTCGTGCCCTTGGTGAACTCGGTGAAGCCGTCCCCGCCGGCGGCGAGGAAGTTGTTCACCGACACGCGGAACGTCGCCCCCGGGTCGACCGGCGTGCCGTTCACCGTGATGTTCGAGATCCGCGAGCCCTGCGGCGCGGACGCCGAGTAGCTGTAGTGCAGCGAGCTCGAGATCTGCAGGAACTTCGGGTTCACCCCCGGCGCCCACTGCTGCTCCAGCACGTTCTTCAGGTTCGCGCCGGTCAGCGTGATCGTCTGCATGATGTTCGAGAACGGCTGGACGGTGAACGCCTCGCTGTAGGTCACCACGCCGTCGCCTTCGCCCGCCGGGGACGACGCGTAAGTCAGGTCGGCGCGGATGCCACCCGGGTTGGTCATCGCGATGACCGCGCTGTTCGACTGCGTGCCCGCCAGCTGCGCGTCGGCGATGACGTCGCCGAGTGCCGACTCGCCGGCCGCGTTCCCGGCCGCCTTCAGGTCCGTGGTGATCATGCCGACCTGCTTGTTCCCGATCGGGGCCGCCTTCGCCGTCGCGTCGGCGACCAGCGCCGCCACGGCCGGGTCCGGGGTGACCGTGCGGGTGACGATCTCGTTGTGCGCCTGCGTCGCCGACCGGACGACGTCGCGCGTCTTCAGGTTGATCTTCAGGTCCACCACGGACAGCAGGCGGCCGAACGACGCGCCCTGGATGACCGTGCGCGGCTGGCCGGCCGGGTCGTTGATCACGCAGTTGTACTGCTGGTGGCTGTGGCCGGTGAAGATCGCGTCGACCTTCGGGGTCACCGCCTTTGCGATCGCGGTGGCCGGCCCCGGCAGGACCCGGCAATCGTTCGGCCCCTCGAGCTCGGTGCTGTCACCCTGGTGCAGCAGCACGACCTGGGACTTGACGCCGAGGAAGTCGAGCAGGTTCGCGGTGCGGTTGATCGCCTCGACCTCGTCACCGAACTTCAGGCCCTTGATGGCCTCCGGCGTGACGACCGAGGGCAGGTCCTTCAGCGTCGCGCCGATGACGCCGATCGGCACGCCACCCTCGAACTTGACGGTGAACGGCAGCAGCGCCGGCAGGCCGTTGGTGAAGTACACATTGGACCCGAGGAACGGGAAGGCCGCACCCTTGAACTTCTTGTCGAACTGGCAACCGTCGGTCGGGTGGCAGCCGCCGAACTGCATGCGCTGCAGTTCCTTGTAGCCCTCGTCGAACTCGTGGTTGCCGACGACGGACGCGTTGACGCCCAGCATGTTCAGGAAGTCGATGGTCGGCTCGTCGTGGAACAGCGCCGAGGTCAGCGGCGACGCGCCGATGTTGTCACCGGCGGAAACGACGAACGAGTTGCGCACCTGCGACTGCAGCTGCTTCACGTGCGTCGCCAGGTAAGCGGCACCGCCGGCGTCCACAGTGGTCCCGTCGGACTGCGTGACGCGGCCACTGGAGCCAGTCGGCGGTGCCAGGTTCCCGTGCAGGTCGTTGAAAGCGATGATCCGGACGTCGGTGGTCGGGTCCGGGCGCTGGCCCGCGGACGCGGGTGCGGTGGTCACCGCCGCCGTCACCAGCGCGGCCGCGGCGAGCACCACGAGCCGGGTTGAAAGCCTCATGCGTGTTTCCTCCGATTCGCGCCCAAGGTCCCCACACGGGCGCACGGCGGAGGATTCTGCCTCGCGGCGGAGTCAACTACCAGGGTCAAAAGACGGACGTAAAGCGAACGTCATCTAACGGCTTCCGGCGAGCAGGGTCTGCGCGACCAGCTCCGGGTCGTCGCTCATCGGCACGTGCCCGCAGCCCGGCAGCAGCGCGAACGTCCCGTTCGGCGCGACCTTCCGCAGCTCGGCGACGCGCGGCCGGGCGAGGATCCGGTCGTGCTGGGCCCACGCGATCGTCACCGGGACGCCGGTGACCGGCCCGGTGAAGCGGAAACCCCGCTTTCGGGGGTCCGGGTGGCGGAGCCCCCGGCCTGGGGCGAAGCCCCGGATGCCACTGCCGCGGGACTGCGCGGCGGTCGGCTCGAAGCCCGGCGCGGTCGCGAGCGCGTGCGCGTCTTCGGCGACGATCTCGGGCGAGAGCAGCTCGGGGCGGCCGACGATCATGCCGACCAGGGCCTTCCGCCCGGCCGCCGTCGCGGCCAGCCGGCGCACGACGTTCGGCGGGGTGCGCTGGGCGAGCGCGCGATGGGCCTTGAGCGTCGCGATCGCGTAGAGCTTCTGCCGCCGGTTCCACAGCCCGGCCGGCGACAGGGCGGTGACGCTGCGGACGAGCCCGGCGCGGCCGAGTTCCAGGGAAAGCAGCCCGCCGAGCGAGTTGCCCGCGACGTGCGGCCGGTCGAGGCCGAGCTCGGTGAAGAGGTCCTTGAACATCACCAGCGCGGGCTCGACGCCGTAGCCGCCGGCGGGCTCGGGCGACTCGCCGAAGCCGGGCAGGTCGACGGCGATGACGTCACGGTGCGGCGTGAGCAGCGGAAACACCGGGGCCCAGGCCTGACGGCGGTGGCCGATGCCGTGGATCAGCACCAGCGGTTCGCCCCGGCCCGCGCGGTCGTAGACAACGTCGTCCATTACCCGAGAGTAGGTCCGGGTCGGCGGAAAATCTACTACCGCCGGTAACAGTTACTCTGCGTCCGGGTGAACCCGCGTCCCGGTGTCGGCCGACCGCTGGACGGCGTCGAGCACCCGGTGCACGCGCAGCGCGTGCCCGAAGTCCGGCAGGTCGCCCTTGAGGTGCCGCGCGTAGGCGTGCGCGACGTTGTACGACGGTTCGGACGCGCGCCCGGCCAGCTGCGGCAGCTCGTACCGCGTCGGCACGGCGAGCCGCTCCAGCGTCCCGGTGCGGCTGCCGCGCAACGTCAGCTTGGAGATCCAGAACAGCGGGTCCGCGGCCTCGACGACCAGGGTGCCCTCGGTGCCGTTGATCTCCCAGAGGAAGTCCGTGGCCGGCGACGTGCCGCCGCGCAGGTGCAGCGACACGATCGCGCCGCCGTTCAGCACGCCGGAGACGGCGATCTGGTCGGGCACGGTCATCGGAACGGCGTCGCCGGTGACCTCGTCGCGCACCCGCGGCCGGACGGTCGCCATCGTGGCCGACAGCTCGGCGAACCCGCCGAGCACCATGTGCAGCGTGTCGGCGGTGTGCGCGAACGGGATGGTCAGCAGCGTCGCCCCGCCCTCGGGGTGCAGCTGGTAGTCACGCCCGGCGCGGACGCTGGAGCCCCAGTTCCCGCCGGACGCGATCAGCGACGTCGAGAGCACACGGCCGACGTAGCCGTCCTTGATGAGGTCACGCAGGTAGCGCAGCGCCGGCGCGGAGCGGCCTTGCAGCCCGACGGCCGTCTGACCGTCCTTCGCGGCTTCGGCCAGCTCCCGGGTCTCCGCGAGGCTGACGCCCAGCGGCCACTCGCTCAGCACCTGCTTGCCCGCGGCCAGCGCGGGCTCGATGAGCGCCCGGTGCTCGGGCACCTTCACGGCGACGACGACCAGGTCGACCTCCGGGTGCCGCGCCAGCTCCCCGGCGTCGCCGAAGGTCAGCGGCACGCCGTACTTCTCGCCGGCCACGCGCGCCGACTCGGCGCTGCTCGCGCTCAGCGCGCGGAGCTCGTAGCCCTCCACCGCGGCCAGCGCGGGCACGTGCGCGGTCGCGGCCCAGCCGCCGTTCGCGCTGAGCCCGACGATGCCGACCCGGACCGGTGCCATGAGCGTTCCTTTCGTTTCCCCCACAAGACTTACGTGCCGAGCGTCGCGGTCGTTCCCGCGTGAGCGCAAGCCACACCAGATGGCGGCGACCGTTGCCCGGAACGTCTTTGCTGTCTCCGGTGGGCATGAAACGGAGTCGCTCGCAGCCACGTCTCGCGCGGCATTCCCCTCGAAGACGTGCACAGCGACGGCTTCCGCGGCCGCCGCGCGGACCGCGTCCACGAGCCGCGCGGCCGGGCCGTGGCCCCGCGGCTGTGGCGCAACCCACATCGGGAAGACCAGCCATTCGGCCGCACGCGGACGAGCGAGCCGAAGCACTCCGGCGTGTCCGGTAACACCGGATGTCGCGGCCACGATGAGGCGAACGTTCCGGCAGGTGGGGGAAAACGTGGGTATCGAGGTCGTACTCGTGGTGCTGGCCGTCGTCGTGCTGCTGATCGGCGGCACGATGTTCAGCGCGTGGCGCGCCGAACGCACCGAAGAGCGCGAGAACGACGCTGAGACGTTGACCGACCGGCCCTGACCGATCGGCCCGTCGCCGGGTCGGCCAGTTGGCCGATGGGGGTGTCCGGCGTCCGGCTGTTCGACCGAAGCGGCACCCCGGTCAAGATCCATAACGTCGGTGGCATGACGAACGCACAGGTCACCGCCCTGCAGTACGGACTCATCGGCTTCTTCGCGCTGTGGACCGTGGTGCTGGTGCCGCAGCTGCTCACGCAGCTCGCGCGGCACGGTGGCCTGCGGCTGCGCGGCATCGTCACCACCGCGGCCGTGCTGCTCTACGGGTGCATGACCCTCGCGGTCGTCTTCCTGCCGCTGCCCGGGCCCGGCACCCGGCGGCCGAGCCAGACCGTGCAGCTGCACCCGTTCCAGTGGATCACCGACATCCACACCGAGCTGCTGAAGCACGGTGAGCCGCTGTCGCAGTGGTTCATGACGCAGACGTTCCAGCAGGCCTGCATGAACGTCCTGCTGTTCGTCCCGCTCGGGGTGTTCGCGCGGATCCTCTGGCGCCGCGGGCTCGTCGGCACCACGCTGATCGGCTTCACGGCGTCACTGCTCATCGAGATCACGCAGGTCACCGCGAACTTCGGCACCGCACCGTACGTCTACCGGATCTTCGACGTCGACGACCTCGTGAACAACACGTTCGGCGCCGGCGTCGGCTGGGTGTTCGGGGCGCTCCTGCTGGCCCTGCTGCGGGCCAAGCCTTCAACGGTCGACGTGCAGCCGGCCCGGAGCCAGCGGATCCACCTCGCCCAGACGCGCTAACCGAGCCTTGCGCTGCAGAGCGGCGCGCTTCGCGGCACGGCGATCCTCGAGGACGACCACGACGGCCGCCACGGCCAGGACCAGCGCGACCAGCCCGAGGACGATCGGAAGCTGCACGAATCCTCCTCGGTACGACGCTGTGCGGGAGATCACACAGGGTACGCAGGTCAGTGGCGACTTCGCTACCCCCGGCGACGGGCGGGTACGGCGAAACGGGTCCGGTCCGCGGAGAGCCAGGCGTCGAAGATCAGATCGGCCGAGGTCAGGACGGCGCCCCCAGCCCCCAAGAGCACCCCCCACCCTCCCTGGGGGCCGGCCCCGCCTCCAGCGTATCGGCGCCCGCCGACGAAACCGGGCGGAGCGCCAAGATCCCGCGCGGTTGTCCACAACAGCGGGAGCCTGTGGACAACGGCCGCGACAGCCGCATGCAGCCGGTTCGGGAACCGACCGGCGAGCCGAACACGCGGAACGGACGGGTGATCGACGTCGCGGCCGGGGGGACTTGTGCCGTGCCGGTCCGAAAGTCGTACCGGAGACTGGACGGGTGAACACCCGACCCACCAAGGACCAGCTGGCCGCCGCGTACGGCACCACCATTCCGGACGTCATCGCGGCCGGCCTCGACGTGCTGTTCTGCGGGATCAACCCCGGCCTCTACTCCGGTGCCCTCAAGCAGCACTTCGCGCGGCCCGGGAACCGGTTCTGGCCGGCGCTGCACGGCGGCGGCTTCACACCGCGGCGGTTCACCCCGGCCGAACAGGACAAGCTGCTCGACCTGGGGCTCGGGGTCACGAACGTCGTCGCCCGGGCCACCGCCCGCGCGGACGAGCTCACCGACGACGAACTGCGCGAGGGCGGGGAGCTGCTGACCGCGAAGGTGCTCGAATTCCGGCCGCGGTGGCTGGCCGTGGTCGGGATCACGGCGTACCGGACCGCGTTCGGCTTCCCGAAGGCGCGCGTCGGCCCGCAGGAGCTGCTCATCGGAGGGACACACGTGTGGGTACTCCCGAACCCGAGCGGCCTGAACGCCCACTGGACGCCCGACGGGCTGGCGGCGGAGTTCGCCGCGCTGCGGGCCGCGGTCGTGACTCGCTAGCCCCGCTCGCACCCTGCTGACCAGTCACAACCCGCACCCAACCGGCACCTTGGACGTTAGAGGGGGACGAGCCGGGAGGACGCGAATCGACACGGGCCACCCTCAGTAGCACCCGCCGCCCCATCAGGTCGTTCTGCTCCCGGTCGAGCAGCCTTCCCGGAGGGGTTTTCTACCCAGAGTTTGCTGTAACCGGCGGGTTGGGCCATGAGGGGGAACTGGCGTCATGAGCTGCGAACTTGCGACTCGTACCAAGCAGAGGGAGTCACTTTTGGCCGGTCCCGGCAGGGGGGACCGGGCGGTGCCGGATCGCGTGAAACCGAGGGGACACGTCCGGCGTCCCAAGAGCGACGGCGCAGAGACGGAGGCCCACGATGCACGGCATCGAGCCCACCCGCAGGCCCACTGGGCCGGCCGGACCCGGCGGGCGCAGTCTCGGCGTGGCTGTCGTCGATCCGATCCCGATCTACCGCGACGGCCTCGCCGCGCTGGTCCACCGCAGCCAGGGGCTGCACTGGGCCGGCCAAGCGGCGAGCCACCACGCCGCGTTGCAGCTGTGCGAGCAGGTGAAACCGGACGTCGTCGTGCTCGATTCGGCGCTGGATCCGAACTGCCACCTGACGAAGCTGCTCAACGCCGGCGACCCCGCGCTGATCATCGTCACGCTCGTCCGTGACGCGAATCGCACGCAGCAGTACCTGGCGGCCGCCATCGCCGCCGGGGCGCACGCGATCGTGCCGCGGTCGATCGATTCACGACGGCTCGCCGAAGCGATCCGGCGGGCTCACACCGAGCGCCGGTACATCGACCCCGGACTGGCCGCGCTCACCGCCCGGCCGAAGCGCTCGACCGTGCCCAAGGGGGACCTCGCCCACGACAGCCCACCGGCGCCGCGCGGCGGGATGCCGCTGTCCAGGCGCGAATACCAGGTGTTGCAGCTGGTCGCCGAGGGGCTCGAGAACTCGGCGATCGCGAAGCTGCTCTTCCTGTCCGTGGAGACCGTGCGGACCCACGTGAAGAGCATCCTGCGGAAGCTCTCGGCTCGCGACCGGACACACGCCGTGACGATCGCCTTCCGGGGCGGGATACTGATCGTCCGAGCGGATGACGGCCACGTGCCGGTGACGGCGGACACAACGGCCATCCCCGGCCACCGCTGACCCGGGTCACGCTGCTCGAGGCCCACTTTCCGGGGGATTTCCGATACTCGGAAGTGCGGATCTGCTTGCTCCAGTTACCCGCAGGTAATATCCTGAAGTTACCGGCGAGTAAGGCAAGTGTGTGCCCGGCCGGGGAGCCGAACACATTGGAGTGACGACATGGGCCACTACAAGAGCAACGTCCGAGACCTGGAGTTCAACCTCTTCGAGGTACTCGGCGTTCAGGAGCGCCTGGGCAAGGGTGTGCTCGCCGAGTCGGACGAGGAGACCGCCCGCGGGGTGCTGTCCGAGCTGAACAAGCTCGCGACCGGCCCGCTGGCCGAGTCCTTCGCCGACGCCGACCGCAACCCGCCCGTGTACGACCCGAAGACCTTCAGCGTCAAGATCCCCGAGTCGTTCAAGAAGAGCTACAAGCAGCTCCTCGACGGCGAGTGGTGGCGCCTGGGCCTGACCGACGACCTCGGCGGCTTCGGCCTGCCCCCGACCGTGCAGTGGGCCGCGTCCGAGCTGATCCTCGGCGCCAACGCCCCGCTGTTCATGTACCTCGCGGGCCCCAACTTCGCGATGATCGTGAACAAGAACGGCACCGAAGAGCAGCAGCACTGGGCCCAGCTGATGATCGACCGGGCCTGGGGCGCCACGATGGTGCTGACCGAGCCGGACGCCGGCTCCGACGTCGGCGCGGGCCGCACCAAGGCCGTCCAGCAGGAGGACGGCTCCTGGCACATCGACGGCGTGAAGCGGTTCATCACCTCCGCCGAGCACGACATGAGCGAAAACATCATGCACCTCGTGCTGGCGCGCCCCGAGGGTCCCGGCATCGAAACCAAGGCCGGCACCAAGGGCCTGTCGCTGTTCCTCGTGCCGAAGTTCCACTTCGACACCAAGACCGGCGAGCTGGGCGAGCGCAACGGCGCCTTCGTCACGAACGTCGAGCACAAGATGGGCATCAAGGCCTCGACGACGTGCGAGCTGACCTTCGGCCAGCACGGCACCCCGGCCAAGGGCTGGCTGCTCGGCGAGGTGCACGACGGCATCGCGCAGATGTTCCAGGTCATCGAATACGCCCGGATGATGGTCGGCACCAAGGCCATCGCCACGCTGTCCACCGGCTACCTCAACGCGCTCGAGTACGCCAAGGAGCGCGTCCAGGGCGCCGACCTGCCGAACATGCTGAACAAGGCCGCGCCGCGCGTCACCATCACGCACCACCCGGACGTCCGCCGCTCGCTGATGCTGCAGAAGGCGTACGCGGAGGGGCTGCGCGCGGTGTACCTGTACACGGCGTCGTTCCAGGACCAGCTGTGGACCGGCGAAGGTGACCAGAAGGTCGCGCACGGCGTCAACGACCTGCTGCTGCCGATCGTCAAGGGTGTCGGCTCCGAGCGCGCCACCGAGCAGCTCGTGCAGTCGCTGCAGACCCTCGGCGGGTCCGGCTTCCTGCAGGACTACCCGATCGAGCAGTACATCCGCGACGCCAAGATCGACTCGCTGTACGAAGGCACCACGGCGATCCAGTCGCTGGACTTCTTCTTCCGCAAGATCGTCCGCGACAAGGGCGCGTCCCTGGCCTTCGTCGCCGGCGAGATCACGAAGTTCATCGAGTCCGAGGCGGGCAACGGCCGGCTCAAGAACGAGCGCGGGCTGCTCAAGCAGGCCCTCGAGGACACCCAGGGCATGCTGGGCTCGCTGATCGGCTACCTGACGGCGTCGCAGGAAGACCCGCAGAACATCAACAAGGTCGGCCAGCACACGGTCCGGCTGCTGATGTCCGTCGGCGACCTGCTCATCGGCTGGCAGCTGCTCAAGCACTCCGAGGTCGCCATCGCCAAGCTCGACGCGGGCGCGTCCGCCAAGGACGTCCCGTTCTACGAGGGCAAGATCGCCGTGGCGTCGTTCTTCTCGAAGAGCGTGCTGCCGGAGCTGACCGCTCGCCGCGCGATCGTGGAGGCCGCGGACAACGCGCTCATGGAGCTCGACGAAGCCGCGTTCTGAGTGACACCCGAAGGGGGCTCTTCCCGCCGGGGGAGGGCCCCCTTCGCCGTGTCCGGCAGACGTCGTAACGATGCGGCGGCGAGGAGGGTAATTCCCGGTACACCGTGTTTCGCCGTCACCCACCCGGGGCACTCCGCTCATCGAGTTCGCGGCGCCTCCGCGGCTTCTTGAGAGGAGAAGCGATGACCATCGCCGGAATCGTCAGTGCCATCATCATCGGCCTGATCATCGGTGTACTCGGGCGGCTGCTCGCGCCCGGCAAGCAGAACATCCCGATCTGGCTGACCATCGTGATCGGCATCGTCGCCGCCTTCATCGGCACGGCCATCGCGCGCGGTCTCGGATACGCGAACACGAACGGCATCGACTGGCTGGAGATCCTCACGCAGGTCGTCCTCGCCGCCGTCGGTGTCAGTATCGCCGCGGGCCTCTACGGTCGTCGCGGGGTGACCAGGTAACTCTCACGATCCCGGCCCGGCCCGGTTCGCCCCCAGGGTGAACCGGGCCGGGCCGTTTCGGGTCGTCACACCATCGGGGGTCCGAGCGGGCGAAGCGTCCGGATCGGTGTCACGGTTGCGCTTATTGGGCTATCCGAGGAGGCAACTGTGCTCGGCGGACTTTGGGGCATCATCTCGACGATCATCGTGGGCCTGATCCTGGGCGTGCTCGGCAGGCTCTTCGCACCCGGCGACCAGAAGATCCCGATCTGGCTGACCATCGTCGTCGGCATCGTGGCCGCGTTCATCGGCAACTGGCTCGCCGGCGTGTTCGGCGTCCGGGACACGAACGGCATCGACTGGATCCGGCACGTCTTCCAGATCGCCGCCGCCGTCGTCGGCGTCATCGCGGCTTCGGCGATCTACGCGCGGATCAAGGGCGGCAGCCGCACTAACGCCTGACCGACGCGCGCGCCAGCACCACGGCGAACCCGGCACCGACGAGCAGCAGCACGGCGGCCCCGGTCATCGTCGTGGTGATGGCGTGCGCGGACGAACCCCCGGCCAGGGTCAGGAAAGCACTCCCGAACGTCGCGACGCCGACGACCTGGCCCAGCTGCAACGTCGTGGTCAGCAACCCGCTGACGTCCGCCGCGCTCGCGAGCGGGACGTGCGTCAGCGAGTGCGCCATCAGGGACCCGAACGCCGGTCCCATCGAGAGCCCGAAAAGCATCAGCGCCCCGAAGAACAGCGCGCCGCCGTGGCCGCCGTCGCGCAGGCTCAGTGCGAGCAAGGCGTAGGCCGCGGCGGATCCGACGTAACCGATCGGCGTCACCGCCGCGTGGACGCGCGCGGGCAGCTTGTGCCAGAAGAACCCGCACAGGCCGAAGACCACGCCGCCGGGCGCCATGGTGAGCCCGGCCGTCAACGCCGTATCACCCAATCCGGTCTGAAGGTGCAGCGCCAGGCAGAACAGGAAACCGCCGTAGGACGCGACCCCGGCGGCCAGCGCCGCCAGACCTGGTGCGACGCCGCGGATCCGCAGCACGTCGAGGTTCACCAGCGGATCGCGCACCCGGCGTTCCACGACCACGAACAACGCGGCCAGCAGGGCGCCGGCGATCAGCGAGGCGAACGTCCAGGCGGGCCAGCCGGTTTCGTGCCCGAGCACCAGCGGCAGCACGACGAGCACCACGGCCGGCACCGCGATCGCGAGCCCGGCGAAGTCGAGCCGACGGCCGTTCCGGGCGGTGCTCCGAGGGATCAGCTTCGCCGCCAGCACGGCGACGAGCACGCCGATCGGCACGTTCACCAGGAAGATCGGCCGCCAGCTCGCGCCAAACAGGTCCGCGCCGACGAGCACGCCACCGACCACCTGGCCGGCGACGAACGCGACCGAGATGACCGCGGTGTACGCGCTGAGCGCCTTCGCCCGCGCGGGGCCGCTGAACTGCGCCTGGATGACGCTGATGACCTGCGGCATCATCAGCGCGGCGCCGGCGCCCTGGGCGATCCGGGCGATGATCAGCGTTCCCGCGCCGGGCGCCAGTCCACACAACAGCGAGAAGACCGTGAAGGCGACGACGCCGGTGACGAACATCCGGCGTCGCCCGTACAGCTCGCCGAGCCGGGCGCCGGTGATCAGCAGCATCGCGTAGCCCACGGTGTAGCCGGACACGACGAGCTGCAGCGCGGCGCCGGACGCGTGCAGGTCGGTGCGGATGTCGGTCATGGCGACGTTCACGACGGTGACGTCCAGCAACGCCATGAACTGGCCGAGCAGCAGCACGCCGAGCATGAACCACGGCCGCGCGGTCCGGCCCGGGACGGCCGGGGCCGGGGTGGTGAGTGTCATGCCCCTGACCCTGCGGGTCTTTCGCTTGCGACACCGAGAGCCCGGTGATGCTGGTACTGCCGGCACCACCTTCTTCCGGAAATTGTCGTACCCCTCGGGCACCATGCCCACATGACCCAGACGCAGGTCCCCGTGAGCCGCCGAGAGGAACTCGGCCGGTTCCTCAAGGCGTGCCGGGCGCGGATCGGCCCCGAGGAGGTCGGGCTCGCGCCCGGCCTGCGCCGTCGCACGAGCGGGTTGCGGCGGGAGGAGGTCGCGCTGCTCGCCGGGGTCGGCGTCACCTGGTACACGTGGCTTGAGCAAGGCCGGCCGATCAACGCGAGCGCGCAGGTCTTCGACGCCGTCGCGCGCACGCTGCGGCTGGACCACACCGAGCGGGAGCACCTCTACCGGCTGGCGGAGCTGACCCCTTCGCGGCTGCCGTCGGCGGTCGAGGTGGTGCCGGACGCGGTGTGCGAGGTCTTGCGCGCGCTGGAACCGTTGCCGGCCACGGTCGTCAACGGCCGGTTCGACATCCTCGAGTCGAACGCGGCGCACGAGGAGCTGTTCTGGGAGTGGCACAGCCTGCCGTGCCTGCACAAGAACCTGCTCTGGTGCTGCGTCACCGAACCGAACGCGCGGGCGTTCCTGCTGAACTACGACGAGGAGGTGCCGCACATGGTCGCGCGGATGCGGGCCGAGTACGGCCGGCACCTCGGCGACCCGTGCTGGGCGGAGGACATCCGGCGGCTTTCGGCGCTGAGCCCGGAGTTCGCCGAGCTGTGGGCGCGCAACGAGGTCGCCGAGCCGCTGGCCCGGCTGCGGCGGTTCGACCACCCGCGGGCCGGGCGGCTGAACTTCCGGCTGACCGAGCTGGCGGTGTCGGAGGTGCCGGGCCTGCGGATCCAGGTGTCGACACCGGACGACGCGGCCACCTGGGCGTCGCTGCCCGCGACCCGCCGCCGGGAGGGCTCATGACGTGGCTCGATCTGAGCGGGCAGGGACTGGCTTCGGTGCCCTCGGTACCGGACGACGTCACGCGCCTTGATCTGGATCGCAACCGGCTGACGTCCGTGCCGGCGCTGGGTTCCGCGTTGGAGCACCTGAGCCTGTACGCGAACGAGATCTCTGTTGTTCCGCCGTCGCTGTGGCGGCTGACCGGGTTGCGCGTGCTCAACCTGGCCACGAACTCGTTGACCGAGCTGCCGCCGGGGATCTCCGCGTTGTCGTCACTGCACACGCTCGACCTGGGGCACAACCGGTTCCCGACGTTGCCGGGCGAGCTGGGCGACCTGGCCGGGCTGACCGAGTACCTCTACCTCAGCGACAACCGGCTGACGGAGTTCCCGTCGTCGTTGTGCCGCCTGGGAAACCTGCGGTACCTCGGGTGCACGGACAACCGGATCGAGTCGCTGCCCGATCTCTCCGGGCTCGCGTCGCTGCGCGAACTCCGGCTCTACCACAACGAACTGACGGCGTTGCCGGAGTCGATCGGCGCGCTCGGTTCCCTGCGGGAGCTGCACCTGCGCGGCAACCGGCTGCGCGAGCTGCCGGCGTCGATCGGGGCGTTGAGCGAGCTGCGTCAGCTGGACCTGCGGGAGAACTCGCTGGTGACGCTGCCCGCGTCGGTGGCCGGACTGTCCAAGTTGGACAAGCTGGATCTGCGGTGGAACAAGCACTTCCGGGAGCCGTCGTGGCTGCGGGACTTCGAGGAGGCGGGTTGCATGGTCCTTCGCTGACAACTCAACACAGGATCGTCGGACGCGGACCGTAGGTCGCGGTGTGCGACGTCCGGCGGACCTCGGCGCCGCTCGCGACGTCGTAGAGCACGCGCGTGTCGGTGACGCTGAAGCCGGGTGAACCGATCGACGGCTGGCACGGGGTGGCGCCCCCGAACTGCACCGGCGGCGGGTCGCCGGGCGTCTGCCCGCCGGTCGAGCCCTCGACGCGGTAGTGCCGGGTGCCCCAGATCCGGACCGTCACGGAGTCGCCGGACACCACGGCCTGCAGGGCGATGCCGGTCTGGGCGTCGTCGGTCAGCTTGAGCTCGACCGGGCTGCCGTCGGCGTTGATCGCCTTGGCGTCGCGGCCGACGGGGTAGCGGTCGAGGTCGGTGTCGTGCTCGAGGTGACCGCTGTCGGCGAGGCCGGCGAGGTAGCCCGCGTTGTACAACGTGGACGCCAGCTGCGAGACGCCGCCACCGACGACGGTCGGACCGGTGCCGTCTTCGTTGGCCGGAGCGGGCACGTAACCGTTGTCCGCGGTGCGCGGGCCGGAGCGGCCGCCGAGGCTGAACGTCTCGCCGGGCTTGACGATGGTGCCGGACACGCGGTCGGCCAGCGTGCGGTTGTTCGTCGCGGCCGGGCCGGTGAGCCCGCCGGTGGTGAACTCGCCGATGACCTCCGTGATGCCGAGCGCCCCCGCGGCTTCGGTGGTCACGCCGGGCTTCGACGCGTTGTAGGCCACGGGCAGATCGCGCCCGTCGGTCTTCTTGAGGACGTCGATCAGCGGGAGGAAGGTCTTCTCCCAGTTGATCTTCCGGGCGTCTTCGGACGGGTCGACGGTCGGCTGGTCGCCGGCGAAGACGATCTGCGCGTCTTTGCCGTCGGTCTCGGTGCTCGCCAGGCCGTCCTTCAGCGCGGCCTGCAGCTTGCCTTGGTCGATCCGCACCTCGACGGCACCGCCTTCGACGGGCGCGAACTGGAACGAGGAGGCGATCGCGTCCGGCTTGAGCGGCACGTCCTTGCCCTGCCCGTGCACCACAACCGGCTTCGCCACCGCGGGCACGACGATCTGCTGGAACGCGGCCTGCACCCCGGCGGCGGTCGCCCGCACCGGCGTGATGGCCATCGCCAGCTTGACGCCGCCCGGGTCCAGCCAGTGCTCGGTGACGGCGTGGACGGCGCCCGCGAGATCGGTCAGCTGCTGCCCTTGGCGCGGCAGGATCGGGTAGGGCGTGACGCCGCCATCGCTGCCCTGCAGTGGCATGAACCCTACGGCGCCCTCGGTGGCGGCGTGGTCGAGCTTGCCGTCGGCCAGCGCGCGGACGGCCTGACTGGTCTGGTTCTCATCGGTCCGCGTCGCGACACCGACCTCGCGACTGGTGAAGAAGGACATGATCCGGGTGATCGGACTGAGCGGCTGGTGCCCGGCGAGCCCCAGGGTGTTGGGCCAGTCGAGCCCCAGCCCCGAGCGCGACGGAACGAGTTCGGCCTGGACATCCCCACCGTGCACCACAACCGGCCGGGTAAGCCGAGGCTCGAGTTCCTTGCGCAGCTTGGCTTCCGCCTCGGCGTGGGTCATCCCCCCGACACCGATCCCGGCCACGGTCACCCCCCGCGGCACATCACCGGCGCTGGAGAGAAGGTCGACGGCGTAGAGGATGACGAAAAGCCCCAGCGTGAGCCCGACGATCATCATCGTGCGAGCAACGCCCTTGCGCAGCTTGCGCGCAGGAGTCTCCGGCGGGGGCGGGGCCGCGGGGTTTTCGAGGAGTTCGCCGAGCAGGTCCTCGGCGAAGAGATCAGTGGTGACAACGGCATCGTCGACAACAGGCTCGGCACCGGGCACCGCCTCGATGGCCGCGGTCTCGGCAGCGGCAGCAGCCCGTTCATCCGGCCACGGCCCAAGCGCCCCCGCATCCCCGGCAGGCTCACCGGGCCACGCCCCAGACTGCGCCGCACTCCCAGCAGACTCAACCGGCCACGGCCCTGGCTGCACCGCGTCCTCAGGAGCAGCAGCTGGTTCATACAGCGACTGCATAGCTTCGGCACCGTCTGTGACCAGCGCCGCAGACTCCACCGCCACGGGCTCGTCCGGCTGCAACGCGGGCTCGGCGGCGGACTGTGGCTCGGCGGACGGCACCTCGACCGTAGGCACTTCCGGCGACAGCGCGGGGTCGCCCGCGGTCGGCACCTCGGCACCGGCCGACCCGATCGCCACAACGACCCCGGATTCGGCGGCGAACTTCACCTCGCCCGCGGACCCGTCCCGCAGCACCCCGGACTCAGCGGCGGTTGATACCTCGGCACCAGCCACTCCGTCCGCAGCAGCCGACTCGGATTCAGCAGCGAACCGCGCTTCACCCGCAGGCCGTTCCCGCAGCGATCCGGGGCCAGTGGCAAGCGGCACCTCAGCACCGGCCGATCCGTCCACGGCGGCCGACTCGGGTTCGGCGGCGAACTGCGCCTCGCCCGCCGGCCCGTCCGGCAACACCCCAGAGTCGGCGACAAAGGGCGCCCCAGCACCGGCCGCCGCCGCTGGCTCGGAATCGGCGGCGGACTCATTCCGCAACGACCCGGAGGCGGCGGCGAGGGGCAACTCGGCGTCGGCCGATCCGGTCGCCGCGGCAGGGGCGGATTCGGCGGTGGGTTGCGCCTCGGCAGACGGCACCTCGGCCACGGGCTCCTCCGTCGGCGAGTCCGAAGCACCATGCGGCTCCGCGGCAGCCGACCCGTTCGCGGCGGGTGGCTCCACAGTGGTCGCCCCGTTCGCGACAGGCGGCTCCGCAGCAGTCGCGCCCTTCGCGGCGGGTGGTTTCGGTTGGCCGGCGTCCGGCGCTTCGCGCACGTCGGCGCGGTCGTGCGCCTCGTCGTCTGCCACGCCCCTGCCCTCCGGGGGGCCCTAGAGGTAGAGCCCGGTGCCGTGTTCGGTTCGCTCGGTCGCCACGGCGTGGATGTCGCGTTCGCGCATCACCAGGTGCCCCTCGCCCTGGATCTCGACCTCGAGCTGGTCCTCCGGGTTGAAGAGCACGCGGTCGCCGACACTGACGTTCCGCACACTGTTGCCGGCGCCCAGTACATCACCCCAGGAGAGCCGGCGCGCGACCTGCGCGGTGGCGGGGATCACGATGCCACCGCTGCTGCGCCGCTCGCCCTCTTCCGGCGACAGCCGCACGAGTACCCGGTCGTGCAGCATCTGGATCTCGAGTTTCGGCCCGTCAGACACGGTCCGCATCCTACTCGGCGTCGCGCGGCTCCCCGGCCATGACCAAGCTCAGCTCGCTCGCCCCGCCCTCCTCGAACCGCACCGGGACGCCCCAGTCCTGCCGGGTGATCCGGCACGCGGGGTGCTCACCGCCGTCGTCACAGCTCGCCGCCTGGGCGACGACCTGCAGCACGCCCTCGGTCACCCCCGGCGCGAACCGGATCTTGCGGGTCAGCTCGGTCCCGGCGCCGGTGCCGTCGGCCAGCAGCTCCGGCGGCGACGCGCTGATCTCCAGCCGCGTCGACGGGCCGTACCGGTCGTCCAGCTTCTCGCCGGGCGGCGCGGTGAAGACGACCGAAAAGTCGATCTCGCCGGGCGCGAGGACCGTCGGCGGGCGGCGCACGGCGTGCGCGTCGCCGGTGACCACCGAAGGCTCGCTCGCCGGCACCGGGCCGATCCGGTTGCCCGCGGACTCGACGACCAGGAGCCGGCCGTCGGTCAGCAACAGGCCCTGCGGCTCGGCGAGGCCGGTCGCGAGCGTTGTCACCTCACGCGTGAAGAAGTCGAAGCGGCGGACGGCACCGTTGTAGGTGTCGGCGATCGCGATCCGCGCGCCGGGCAGCACGGCGAGGCCGAGCGGGTGCTGGAGCAGCGCCATGTCGGCCGGGCCGTCGGTGTGGCCGAAGGAGAAGAGGTCGATCCCGATCGCCGTCTGCACGGTGAACGAGTCGCCCGCCGGCTCGATCCAGCGCAGGGCGGACGTCTCCGCGTCGGCGAGCCACAGCTTGTCGCCGTCGGCGGCGAGGCCGGACGTCTGCGCGAAGAACGCTTCGCTGACGTCGCCGTCGCGGAGGCCTTCGACGGTCGTCCCGGCGAAGCGGCGGATGTTTCCCGACACCGGGTCGAACACGCTCAGCGTGTGGTTGCCGGCCATCGCGACGACGACCCCGCCGGCCGGGCCCCACCACACGACGTCCCACGGGCTGGTCAGGTCGACCTCGACGCCCTTGCCCGAGTCCGGCCCGTTGCGCCACTGCGCGCCGGTGCCGGCGACCGTGGTCACCTCGCCGGTGATCAGGTCGAGGCCGCGCAGCCGGTGACCGGCGGTGTCGGCGATGACGGCGTGGTAGCCGGCCCGCTCGGCGACGTCGTAGGGCAGCAGCGCGATGCCCGACGGCTCGGTGAACGTGGCGATGTCGAACGGCCCGTCCTGCCCGCCACGCTCTCCGCTGCCGAAGCGCCGGATGACCGTCTCGCCGTCCGAAGCGAACTCGACGACGGAGTGGTGCCCGGTGTCGGCGACCAGGATGCGGCCTTCGGCGGTGGCGACGGCCTTGCTCGGGAACCGGAGCTCGCTCTGCTGCTCCTCGACCGGCACATACGGGCCGCCGCCGCGGCGAAGCGTCCCCTTCGCGTCGTGCTTCTTCACGAGGTCGGCGATGACGCGGCGAAGCGCCTCTTCGTGCCCTTCACCGGCGGCGACGTGGACGACGTAACCCTCGGGGTCGATGACCGCCAGCGTCGGCCACGCGCGGACCGCGTACTGCGACCACAGCTCCATCTTCGGGTCGTTGACCACCGGGTGGTGGACCTCGTAGCGGCGCACGGCGGCCTCGATGGACGCGCGCTCGCCCTCGTGCAGGAACTTCGGCGAGTGGACGCCGATCGTGACCAGCACGTCCGCGAACTCGGCCTCGAGCGGGCGCAGCTCGTCGAGGACGTGGAGGCAGTTGACGCAGCCGCTGGTCCAGAAGTCCAGCAGCACGATGCGGCCGCGCAGTTCGGCCAGGGTGATCGGGCGGCCGCCGGTGTTCAGCCAGACGTCGCCGCGCAGCTCGGGAGCGCGCACGCGGGCCTGCGGTCGGGGAGATGTCACGGCAAGAGTGAACTACACGCGCTCACGCTCTGTTCCGGAGTCCAGCCGATGAGAGAACAAACTCACCCGACCGGGGTCACCCCTGGCCGGGCGTCAAGAGAGCAGAAAAGAACGCGCGGCGGGGTCGGGCGCCACTTACGCTCTTGGGTCATGACTCCCGTCCAGCCGACCGGCGCCCTCTCCCCGGAGGAGGCGCGGCACCTGCAGGAAAACCTCCGGGAACCGGTGCGTCCCGGGCTGAGCGAGGCCGAGCTCGACGACGTCGAGCGCCGGTTCGGCTTCCGCTTCGCCGCGGACCACCGCACGTTCCTCGCCGCGGGCGTCCCGATCGGCGACCGCTGGCCGGACTGGCGCTGCGGCAACCCCGAGCAGCTGCGCAAACGTTTGGCCTGGCCGGTCGACGGCGTCCTGTACGACGTCGAACACAACGGCTTCTGGCTGCCCGACTGGGGCACCCGCCCGGTCGGCCCCGAGGACGCGGTCCGCGAAGCGGGGCAACGCCTGGCCGACGTGCCGCAGCTCGTGCCGGTGTGCGGCCACCGCTACCTGCCCGGCCTCGCCGGCACGTCCGGTTACCCGGTGTTGTCGGTGTACCAGACCGACATCGTCGTGTACGGCTCCGACCTGCGGGATTACCTGCAACGCGAGTTCGGCACGGGCGGCATCTGCACGGCCCCACCGGACGGCCCGCGCTACATACCCTTCTGGTCCCGCTTCATCGACTAGCTTCGACGGCGGTTTTGAGCCGCGCGAGGGTCGCGGCGATGTTTGCTGTGTTGGCCTCGCGCCGGTTCCAGACGCCGGTGACCGTCGACGTCGGCACCCGGAACCACGCCGGCCGCCGCTCCCACATGCTTTCGACGACGACACAGCCGGCACCGGCGGGTTCGAAGTCGTACTGCCACCGCGCGACGGGCAACCCGACCGAGGTCACCTCGAAGCCGAACCGGCGTCCCGGATCGGCGTCGGTGATGGTGGACAAGGTGCTCCACCGCCTCAGGCCGCGCCGGTTGTGCCCGCGGAACCGGGCACCCACGACGGGCCCGCGCGGCCGGCCGACCCACCGGTGCCCGGCGTACTCCTCGGCGACGTCGGCCAGCCTCGCCGGGTCGCTGACCAGTGCGTACACGGCTTCCGGTGCCGCGCCGACCTCGATCCGGCCGATGGCGTCGGGTTGGCTCATGGTGACCTCCGCGTCGAGGGTGACATACCGAGGGTATGTCACCGACCGCGGTCAGGTGAATAGCCTGTGGATGCCGCGCGGGGGATGTGGACAACTCGACGCCCAGCGGCCGGAAAAGCCGGTTCCGTCGGGGGTGACCGATACGCTGGACGTGGGACGCCCCCCAGGGAGTGGTGGGGGCTGTCTGGGGGTCCGAGCGGGGCGCCGCAGCCGGCGGGGTGCGCGGGTGTCGAGGAGTGGCTTGGGGTTTCTGAGGCTTTATCGCGCTGGTTCTAGAGATCGGCAGAGAGCGCGAGAATTAGTTCTCCCGGCGCAGCATCCGGCTGACGCCCGCGGCCACCGTGGTCGCCAGGATCCAGCCTGACGCCGTGAAGCCCGCCGCGACCCAGTTGTCCGCACCGTGCATGTACCAGCGGGACTTGTTGCCGAAGTCGACGATCGGGACCAGCAGGTCCGCCGTGTAGATCACCGGGTTCCACTGCAGGCCCGTGTCCTGCTGGTTCACCACGCAGCGGGGGCCGTTGGCGATGATCTGGTGGGCCTGGTCCGTGGCCGGCCAGTTCACGCAGTCGTCCGAACCCAGGCCGAACCACAGGCTGCCCAGCACCAGCAGCGTGAAGAGCCAGCCCAGCGCGCGGACCGGGCGGTAGCCGTAGCCGACCATCGAACGCTGGAGCCAGCTCCACAACCGGACGCCGGGGCCGAAGAACTTGAAGCCGCGGGCCAGCGCCTCGTAGCGGAACTGCTGTTTGCGCAGCGCGACCGTCGACGCGTGCTCTTCGTTGCCCGCCGCGCGGAGCATGTGCGCGAGCTGGTCGTACGGGCCCGGGCGGTAGCCGCGCATGGCGTTGCGCAGCAGCTCGATGCGGTGGTCCAGGGACTTGTCGTCGTCGAGGGGGATGCCCTTCTTCAGGGCGTCGTAGCGGAAGTCCTCCAGCTCGATGCCCTCGGTCGAGGCCCAGAACGCCTCGTTGTCCGTCAACGTCCCGCAGTGCGCGCGGCGCAGGACCACGCGGCCCGCCGGGGGGCTGCTCGGCGTGAACGTGAACTCGTCCGCGGCGACGTCGCCGGCGTCGAGGGCGACGTTGAACGGCGGGAACGAGCCCAGCTGGGCGCCGCGGATGTCGACGCGCCGCGCGACCTGGGCGCCGTCCAGGTTGACGCCGCCTTCGGCGACGAACGGGCGGCTGTTGTCGTCGCGCAGCAGGAGGTCACGGCCGATCCGGCCGGTGCGGACGTCGAGGGAGAAACTGCTGGTCGCGCGGCGTCCGGGGTCCGTCAGCCGGGTGCCCGCGAGGTTGATGCTGCCGCCGACCTCGAGGCCCTGCAGGCGCAGCGTGCCGTGGATCGTGGCGTCCGTGAGCTGGAAGTTGCCGGCGATCTTCGAGCGCCGCGCCGAAAAGACGTCCCGGCCGGGGTGGCGGAACATCGAGTTCCAGGCCAGGAAGTTGCCGCCGATGGTGACGTCGGCCAGCCGCAGCTGCCCGGCCGGCACGCGCAGGCTGGTCGCCTCGATGTCGCCGCCGATCTCGGTGCCGTCCAGGTGCAGCGCCCGGTCGTAGTACGGCGGGGTCTTGCCGCGCACGACGCTGATCTCGGCGCCGGCCAGCCGCAGCGAGCCGCCGATCCGCGCGTTGACCATGCGCAACGTGCCCAGCGCCTGCAGGCCGTCGGACAGCTCGAGGTTGCCGTCGACGCTCAGCCGGTCGGCGACCAGCGCCGGGCGCGGGTCGAGGTACGGGTCGTTCGACTTCCACGCGTCGACGGCGATCGGGCCCTGCTGCGAGACCGTCAGCTTCGCCTCGCGCAGGATGATGTCGCTGTCCACCGTGGCGCTCGGCAGGTACATGATCCCGGTGGCGGAGAAGCGTTTGCGCTGGCTGGCCGGGCCGTAGTTGTCGACCTCGCAGAGCAGGCTGCCACCGATGTGCAGGCCGTTGCCGTTGAGCGCGAAGCCGTCCGGGTTGTTCAGCGTGGCGCCGGAGAAGTTGACGTTACCGCCGGTCCGCAGGCCCGGGAGCCGGACTTCGCCGTTCGCGACCATCCGGTACGCCAGCAGCGCGCCGGTGAGCACCAGCCGGTCCGCCTGGATCGCCTTGCCGTGCGGGTGCGAGATCACCGTCCGGGTCAGCACCATCGAGCCTTCGATCACCGCGTCCGTCAGGTTGACGGCGGCGTTCGGCATGCCGCGTTCGCGGTCGTCGCCGCGCTGGACCGTGGTCTCCTCGATCTCACGGTCGTCGCCGTCGACCTGCACGACGCAGCGGATCAGCCGGACGTCGTTGCGGCTGCGCATGTTGCGGGCCTTGAGCCCGGGCAGCCAGCACTTGCGGAAGACCAGGCCGAGCAGGTTCGCCTCGCGCACGTCCGGCGGCTGCTCGAACCGGCAACGCTCGAACCGGAACAGGTACTTCAGGTCCGCGGCCCGCAGGTCCAGCGTCCCGGTGATGTACGCGTCCTCGACGTAGACGATCGGCGCGTTCGTGGCCTGCCGGCGCCAGCGCAGCAACCCGCCGTTGCCGGGTTTCAGCAGCTCGGAGGCCTTGACCTCGTAGCGCTTGTCGGGGATCCCCGCGAAGGGGTCCAACGGCGGCAACGCGCTTTCGGTCGACATGGCCCGATCTCCCCTCGCCCCGCCACCAAGGTAGCGAAACCGCGGCGGAAACGGTGCCGGAACACCGTTTCCGCCGCGAGATCCTCAGGCGTTGGGGTTGAGCACGCGCGCGAGGAACGACTTGGTCCGTTCCTCCCGCGGGTCCCCGATGACCTGGTCGGGCGGGCCCTCTTCGACGACGACGCCGCCGTCCATGAACAGGACCTTGTCCGCCACCTCACGCGCGAACTGCATCTCGTGCGTGACGACGACCATGGTCATGCCGTCCTTGGCGAGCTGCTTCATCACGCCCAGGACGTCGCCGACGAGCTCCGGGTCCAGCGCGGACGTCGGCTCGTCGAACAGCATCAGCTTCGGCTTCATCGCGAGCGCCCGGGCGATCGCGACGCGCTGCTGCTGCCCACCGGACAGCTGCGCCGGGTAGTTCTTCGCCTTGTCACCGAGGCCGACGCGGTCCAGCAGCTCCAGCGCGCGTTGCCGCACCTGGGCCTTCGGCTCGCGGCGCACCTGGATCGGCGCCTCCATCACGTTTTCCAGCGCGGTCATGTGCGGGAAGAGGTTGAACCGCTGGAACACCATGCCGATGTCCTTGCGCTGGAACGCGACCTCGCTCTCGCGCAGCTCGTGCAGCTTGTCACCACGCTGCCGGTAGCCGACGAGCACGCCGTCGACGTAGAGCCGGCCGGCGTCGATCTTCTCGAGGTGGTTGATGCAGCGCAGCAGCGTCGACTTGCCCGAGCCGGACGGCCCGATCAGGCAGAGCACCTCACGCTCCTGCACCTCGAGGTCGATGCCCTTGAGGACGTCGACGGTGCCGAAGCTCTTGCGAATCTTCTGCGCGGAAACGACCGGAGTCATTACGCCTTCCCCCCGCCGCCGCTGCTCCCGGAGCCGAACCGGAAACCGAGCATCCGGCCCGCCCACCTGTTCTTGTTCGCCTCACCACGCGAAGTGCCGCGCGAGAACCGTTTCTCGATCTGCATCTGGATCAGCGTCAGCACCGACGTCATGAACAGGTACCAGGCCGCGGCCGTGATCAGCAGCGGCACGGTCTTGTAGTTCTGCGAATAGATGGTCTGCGCCGCGACCATCAGCTCGAAGTACCCGATGACCACGACCAGTGACGTCGTCTTCAGCATGGAGATCGTCTCGTTGCCGGTCGGCGGGATGATCACCCGCATGGCCTGCGGGAGGATGATCCGCCGCAACGTCCGCGTGCGGCTCATGCCGAGCGCGCCCGCCGCTTCCAGCTGACCGTCGTCGACCGACTGAATGCCGCCTCGCACGATTTCCGCCATGTACGCGGCTTCGTTGAGACCCAGGCCGAGCAGCGACGCGGTAAACTGCGTGATCAGCTGGTTGGTGTCCCAGCTGACGAACTCGGGGCCGAACGGCACCCCGAGCCCGAGCCGGGGGTAGGCCAGCGCCAGGAAGTTCCAGATGATCAGCTGGGTGATCAGCGGGGTCCCGCGGAACAGCCAGACGTAGAGCGCCGCGGCGCCCGACGTCAGCGGGTTGGGCGAAAGCCGCATGACGGCCAGCAGGATGCCGCCGACGATCCCGATCAGCATCGAGATCACCGTCAGGATCAACGTGTTCTGCAGGCCGCGCAGGATCCGGTCGTCGAAGAGGTAGTCCCCCACGACCGGCCACTGCAGCGCGTCGTTGGTGATCACGCTGCGGAGCACGATGAACGCGACGAACAGGATGATCACGCCGGCCACCCAGCGCCCGTAGTGGCGCACCGGGACGGCCTTGATGGGCTCGGCGTCGATCGGCGCCCCGGTGGGGGACGCCTCGGAGGAACTGGACACGCGAACTAAGTCCTATCTCAGCTGGCCGGGTTGATCTCCGACTTGGTGACCGCACCGGCGGCGTTCAGGCCCCACTTGTCCATGATCTTCTTGTAGGCGCCGCTGTCGATCAGCTTCTGGATCGCGCCCTGGACGGCCTTGCCGTAGTCACCGCTGTTCTTCGGCAGCACGATGCCGTAGGGCACGGTGTCGTACGGCGTGCCGACCGACTCGAGCTGACCGTTGGTCTGCTTGACCGCGTAGTCGATGACCGGGGAGTCGGCCAGCTCGCCCTGCACGCGCTTGGCGGTGAGGGCCAGGTTGACGTCGGTCTGGGCCTGCAGCTGCGTGACCTCGATGGCGGGCTTGCCACCACTGGTGCAGGCGGCGTTCTTCTTGTCGAGGTCCTCGACCTGCGTGGTGCCCTTCTGCACGGCGATCTTCTTGCCGCAGAGGTCGTCGACCTTCAGGCCGTCCGGGTTGCCCTTCAGCACGGCCAGCGAGGTGCCGGCGCTGAAGTAGGAGATCATGTCGACCGACTGCAGCCGGTCGGCGTTGATGCTGAACGACGAGATCCCCATCTCGTACTTCTTGGCGCCGAGGCCGGGGATGATGCCGTCGAACGAGGAGTTCTGGAACTCCATCTGCACGCCGAGCACCTGGCCGATGGCGGTGCCGAGGTCGACGTCGAAGCCGGTGGCCTTGCCGTTGTCCTGGAACTCGTTCGGCGGGTAGCTCTGGTCCTGCCCGACGAGGATCTTGCCGTCGGTCTTGACGTCGGCGGGCACCAGCGCGGCGAGCGCGTCGTCCTTCGCGACCGTGCCGGCGTCACCCGAACCAGTGCCCGCCGGAGCGGCACTGCTCGAGCCGACGTCGCCGGCACCGCTACCACCCGCGCCACAGGCCATGGTCAGTCCGACCAGGGCGAATGCCGGCAACAGGGCGAGCGCCTTGAGTTGGGGTCCTCGGGCCACGTCGTCACTCCTCGTAGTTCTCAGTTCGTGAGAGCACGCATATTGCCACTCATCCATACCAAAGCACAGCACTGTCGAGTTACAGCGAAGTTTCGCAACGCTTCAACCAGCGTGGGAGTGTCGCGCGTTGGTGGGCACGTAGGTGAGGATGTCGTTCATGAACGCGATCCCGCCCCGGCTGCCCCCCTCCGGTCGACGCGCGAGGAAGGCGACGACCCGCCGGATCACCCGGCCGGGTGCCCGGTTCGACGGCTACCTCTCCCCGGAACGTCCGCACGCGGACGCCTACGACGAGATGTTCGCCGACGACGGTACGGTCCGCGGCCCGTACCGGGCGCTGTACGAGTCGATCGCGGCGCTCGACGCGCACGACCTCAACTCGCGGTCGCTCGCGCTGGACCGGGCGATGGTCGACCAGGGCATCACGTTCTCACTGTCCGGCCAGGAGCGGCCGTTCCCGCTGGACCTGGTGCCGCGGGTGATCCAGGCGGCCGAGTGGTCGAAGCTCGAACGCGGGGTGGCGCAGCGGGTCCGCGCGCTCGAGGCGTTCCTCGCCGACATCTACGGCGACCGGCAGATCCTGCGTGACGGCGTCTTCCCGCGACGGCTGATCACGTCGTGTGAGCACTTCCAGCGCGAGGCGTACGGCATCAACCCGCCCAACGGCGTGCGCATCCACGTGTCCGGTGTGGACCTGGTGCGCGACGAGGAGGGCACCTTCCGGGTTTTGGAGGACAACCTCCGGAATCCGTCCGGGGTGTCGTACGTGATGGAGAACCGGCGGACGATGGCGCGGGTCTTCCCCGACCTGTTCGCCCAGCACCGGGTGCGCCCGGTTGGTGACTACGCGGCACACCTGCTGCGGGCCCTGCGCGCGGCGGCCGCGGCGAACGTCGCCGACCCGATGGTCGTGGTGCTCACCCCCGGCGTCCACAACTCGGCGTACTTCGAGCACTCGCTGCTGGCGCGGCTGATGGGTGTCGAACTCGTCGAAGGCCGCGACATGTTCTGCCGTGACAACGTCGTCTACCTGCGGACCACCGAGGGCGAACGCCCGGTCGACGTCATCTACCGGCGGATCGACGACGAGTTCCTCGACCCGGTGCACTACCGGCCGGACTCGGTCCTCGGCATCGCCGGCGTGCTCAACGCGGCGCGCGCGGGCAACGTCGTCGTCGCGAACGCCATCGGCAACGGCGTCGGGGACGACAAGCTCGTCTACACCTACGTGCCGGAGATGGTGCGGTACTACCTCGGCGAGAAGCCGCTGCTGCCCAATGTGGACACCTACCGCTGCTGGCTGCCGGACGAGTTCGACTACGTGATGTCGCACCTCGACGAGCTGGTCGTCAAGCCGGTCGAAGGCTCCGGCGGTTACGGCATCGTCTTCGGGCCGGAGGCGACGCCGGCGGAGCTGACGGCGCTGCGGCGGAAGGTGCGGGCGAACCGGCGCGGCTGGATCGCGCAGCCGGTGGTGCAGCTCTCGACCGTGCCGTCGAAGGTGGAGGACCGGCTGGCGCCGCGGCACGTCGACCTGCGCCCGTTCGCCGTCAACGACGGCAAGGACATCTTCGTGCTGCCCGGCGGGCTGACCCGGGTGGCCCTGCCGGAGGGCAGCCTGGTCGTCAACTCGTCGCAGGGCGGCGGCTCGAAGGACACGTGGGTGCTGGCCTCCCGGACCTCCACCGCCGAACGCGAGCTGGAACAGCCGGCACTGGGCGCGGTGTCCACTGTGGACGGAATGATCGCGGAACAGGGTCCCGAGCTGTCTCTGTCACAGCAGCAACAACAGCAGCAACAGCAGCAGCAGAGCTAGGGGGTTCGAAAATGCTGGCACGCAACGCGGAGTCGCTGTACTGGATCGGCCGGTACGTCGAACGCGCCGATGACACCTCCCGGATCCTCAACGTCTCGGTCCACCAGCTGCTGGAGGACGCGAGTGTCGACTCGGACCACGCGAGCCGTCAGCTGCTCGCCGTCCTGGGCATCGATTCGGAGGGCACCGAGTCCCTCGACGTGTGGAAGCTGACCGAACTGGTGGCGTACGCGAAGGACAACCCGGCGTCGATCGTCGGCTCGATCAACTCGGCCCGCGAGAACACCCGCGGCGCCCGCGAAGTCGTCTCGACCGAACTGTGGGAATGCCTGAACGCGACGTGGAACGCGGTGCCGGACCGCCAGCGTTACGCCCGGCGCGCCGGGCCGCACGCGTTCCTGTCGTTCGTGGAGGAGCGCGCGGCGATGTTCGCCGGCCTCGCCGACTCGACGATGAGCCGCGACGACGGCTGGCTGTTCATGGTGCTCGGCCGGTCGATCGAACGCGCCGACATGGTCGTGCGGCTGCTGCTGTCCCGCGTCGTCGCGGACCGCGCGTCGTCCCCGGGCTGGATCACCGTGCTCCGCTCGGCCGGCGCACAGGACACCTACCTGCGCACCTACCGCGGCGCGCTCGACGCGGGCCGTGTCGTGCAGTTCCTGTTGCGGGACACGCTGTTCCCGCGGTCGGTGTTCCACGCGCTGCGGCAGGCGGAGGAGTGCCTGCAGCGGCTCGACACCGGTGGCGCGTCACGCAACAACGAGAAGACCGAGGCGCTGCGCGAAGTCGGCCGGGCCCGCAGCGAACTGGAGTTCCTGCGCCCGTCGGACCTGCTGACCGACCTGCCGCGGCGGCTCGGGACGCTGCAGACGTCGATCAAGGAGATCGGCGAAGCCGTGTCCATGCAGTACTTCAGCACGTCGCCGTGGGTGGCGTGGAGCGGTGCGGAGGTTTCGCTGTGACCTGGCAGCTTCGGGTGGCCCACCGGACGGGGTACCGGTACGCGACGCCGGCCACGCAGTCGTACAACGAGGCGCGGCTGACCCCACGCTCGGACCGCCGCCAGACGACGGTGGCGACGCGCATCGAGACGACGCCCGCGACCCGCGCGTACCGGTACACCGACTACTGGGGCACGGTCGTCACGTCGTTCGACCTCCACGCGCCGCACACGGAGTTCACCGTGCTGGCGACGTCGGTGGTCGAGACGGCGGACGAGGCCGAGCCGATCCGCGTGGCGTCGTGGAAGGACCTCCGCAGCGACACGGTCGTCGACCACCGCACGGAGTACCTGACGCCGACCGACTACACCCCGCGCGACCTCACGCTGGCCCGCGAGGCCCGCGCGCTGCGGACCGGCCTCGATCCGGCGGAGGCGGTTCTGGCGGTGTGCGAATGGGTGCACAAGCAGCTGAAGTACCAGCCGGGCACGACCGGCGTGCATTCCACGGCGACGGACGCGTGGAACGCGCGCGAAGGCGTCTGCCAGGACTTCGCGCACGTGACGCTGGTGATGCTGCGCGCGATCGGCATCCCGGCGCGGTACGTGTCGGGCTACCTGCACACGAGGCGGGAAGCGAAGCTCGGCGAAGTGGTGGAGGGCGAGTCACACGCGTGGGTCGACGTCTGGACCGGCGGCTGGTGGGCGTACGACCCGACGAACGCGATCCCGGTGGGGCCGCGGCACGTGTGGGTGGCGATGGGGCGGGACTACGCGGACGTGGCGCCGCTGAAGGGCATCTTCACCGGGGGCGGGCAGTCCACTTTGGACGTCTCGGTCCACCTGACCCGGCTGGCCTAGGCGGTTTCGGGCTCGGCTCGCGTTCCTCGCCCGTCGAGCAGGGCACGCAGGTGGTCGATGGTCGCGCGGACTTCGGTTTCCCACCGCCGCGCGTCCTCGTCCCCGCTCTTGGCGGCGTCGAGCTGGGCGAGCACCCAGGTCCGGATCAACGCGGTCGGCTGCACGTTCCGGGCCACGGCGAGCTGCCGCAGCTCCTCGATCCGATCGACGGGAATGCGCACGCTGTAGACGGCGGTGGGATTCTTGGACGGCCGCTGATGCCGCACCCAGTTGACCTCGGCGTCAGCGTCCGGATCGGCCTCCGCGGCCTCAGCCACGCGAGCGACAAGTTCTTCGTCCGTGATCACGGAACCTCCCAAAGTCCTTGATATTCCTGGCGGATACGTTTGCCGGGCGGCCAAGCTGTGGCCACCAGCCACGTTCCTTCCGGCGGGTGACGGTCAGGCAGCAGGACTACCACCAGCACACGCCCCAACTCCACCGAGAGTCCAATCACCCGGATTGACTCACCAGTGCGCGACGAGGCGTCACGGCTGACCAAGCGCTCTTGATCGAACACCGCCTCCGGGCAACACCGAGCCGGCGCGTCCCGAGGTCGGAACGCGCCGGCTCGGCTTGAGTCAGCCGCGGGCGTGGGCGTCCAGGATGTGGGCGACGGCCTCCGTGACCTGCTGCGCGTACTCCAGGTGCAGCCACTCGTCCGGTACGTGGATGTTCGAGTCCGACCCGCACGCCCCCGTGACCAGGAACTGCGCCTCCGGGTACTTGCGCGACAGCAGGCCCATGAACGGGATCGACCCGCCCATGCCCGTCGCGCGGTGGGGCTGGCCGAAGACGCCGTCGCTGACCGTCTGCAGCGCCGCCGTCAGCCAGGGGGCCTCGGTTGGCGCGTTCCAGCCGTCTTCCGACTGTGTGTTGTCGCCGAAGGTCACCTTCGCGCCGTACGGGACGTCCGTGGTCAGGGTGCGCTTCACGGCTTCGAGCGCCTTCGCGGCGTCGACCGTCGGCGGGAGACGGAAGCTCAGCGTCAACGTCGTGCTCTCGCGCAGGACGTTGCCCGCGTCGGCCGGCTTCGGGAAGCCGTCGGCACCGATGATCGACAGCGTCGGGCGCCACGCGTTGTTGAGCATCAGCTCGAGCGCGTCCTCGGTGATCACGCGACCACCTTCGACCAGCGGGAACGCCTTCGACAGCGCCTCCGGAAAGTCCTTCGAGACGGCCTCCAGCTCGGCCAGCCGGTCCGCCGGGACCTCGACCTTCAGCTCGTCGAGCAGCAGCTCGCCGGTGGCGCTGTCCTCGAGGCGCTCGATCAGGCTTCGCAGGATGCGGAACGAGCTCGCGACGACGCCCGAAGCGACGCCGGAGTGCTGGGCCGAGCCCAGCAGCTGGACGGTGACGTCCAGGTGCAGCATCCCGCGCAGGCTCGTGACCAGCCACAACCGCTCGTAGTCGCTGCCGCCGGCGTCGAGGCAGACGACCAGCGAGACCTCGCCGATCCGGTCGGCCAGGTGCTCGACGTAGGCGGGCAGGTCGGGGCTGCCGGACTCCTCGCCGGTCTCCAGCAGCACGACGATGCGGGCGTGCTCGCCGCCGGCGGCGTGCACGGCTTCGATCGACGTCGTCGCCGCGTAGCCGGAGTAGCCGTCGTCGACGGAGCCGCGGCCGTACAACCGGCCGTCGCGGATCACGGGCGTCCACGGGTCGAGACCCTCGGACCAGCCGCCCACCGGGGGCTGCTTGTCCAGGTGGCCGTACATCAGGACGGTGCCCTCGGCCGCCGCGCCCGGGGTCGCCGGGACGTCGACGAGCAGCAAGGGGGTCCGGTCCGGCAGCTCGACGACGTCGATCGTCGCGCCCGGCAGGTCGCGCGCGGCGATCCACGCGCGGACGTGCTCGACGGCGGCGGCCAGGTGCCCGGTCTTCGCCCAGTCGGCGTCGAACGCCGGGGACAAGGCGGGGATGGCCACCAGCCCGGACAGGCTCGGGATGACGTCGTCGGTCCAGCCGGACACGACGGATTCACGAACGGATTTGTGCTCCACGAGCCCCATCGTGCCACGCAGGTGACACCCGGGGCTTCGCCCCAGCCGGGGGCTCCGCCACCCGGAACCCCCGAAAGCCTGGGTCCGGCGTGCGGCACATCACAAGGTCGTCTCCGCAGGGCGCAGGCGCGCACACGCACAGGTACGCACCCAAGCGTGCGAGCCTGGTGAACGCGCGGACCGGCGCCATACTCTCGTAGGTCCAATGCTCGGGCTTCCTAGCGTTTTGCCTGTTCAGAGCCCGTTTCTCAGCAACAAATCAGCAACCGCGTCTGACCAAGACGTGGACCTTCGTGCCAGGATGTCGGCGTGAACCGTCAACGCCGACGGTGACCGAGCGCTTCGGAGACCCGAAACGCTGGTCCCCGCCGGTGCAGTCGCTGTGGTCGCCACAAGCGGCCGCCAGAGGCACCGACACCGAGGAGCAACGCCCATGCCGTCCGAACAGTGGACGCACCCGGAGCCTGGAGATGGACCGGCCGCCGTCGCGGCCCAGCCTTCCCCCGAGCAGGTGATCGCCGGATTGCGAGCGACCAGCGAAGGTGGCGCTGAGCTGACTCAGCTGCTCACCCCCGAAGGCGAACGGGTCCCGTCGCCCCAGTTCGACAAGTACGTCGACGACATCGACGACGAAGCCCTGCGCGGCCTGTACCGCGACATGGTGCTCGTCCGCCGCGCGGACCGCGAGGCCAACGCGATGCAGCGCCAGGGCCAGCTCGGCATCTGGGTCCCGCTGCTCGGCCAGGAGGCCGCGCAGATCGGCTCCGGCCGCGCGCTGAAGCAGAACGACATGGCGTTCCCCAGCTACCGCGAGCACGGCGTCGCGTACGCGCGCGGGGTCGACATGAAGGACCTGCTGGGCATCTTCCGCTGCACCGACCACAGCGGCTGGGACTACAAGGCCCACGGCTTCCACCCGTACTGCATCGTCATCGGCAACCAGGTGCTCAACGCCGCCGGGTACGCGATGGGGCAGCGGTTCGAGGGCAAGGTCGGTGACGACGACGGCGAAGCCACGATCTGCTACTTCGGTGACGGCGCGACCTCGCAGGGCGACGTCCACGAGGGCTTCGTCTGGGCCGCGGTCTACGACGCGCCGCTCGTGTTCTTCTGCCAGAACAACCAGTGGGCGATCTCCGAGCCGACCGAGCGCCAGTCGCGCCTGCCGCTCTACCAGCGCGCCCGCGGCTACGGCTTCCCCGGCATCCGCGTCGACGGCAACGACGTCCTGGCCTGCCTCGCGGTGTCCCGCTGGGCGCTCGACGAGTGCCGCCACGGCAACGGCCCGGTGCTGATCGAGGCGTTCACCTACCGGATGGACGCGCACACGACGACCGACGACCCGTCGCGCTACCGGCTCTCCGACGAGCTCGAAGAGTGGAAGCTCAAGGACCCGATCGAGCGCGTCCGGGCGTTCCTGGCCCGCAAGGGCGGCGCCGACCACGGCTTCTTCGACCAGGTCCAGGCCGAGGCCGACGCCTTCGCCGCGGACCTGCGCGAGTACACGTTCAACATGCCGGAGCCGCCGCCGGAGCGGATCTTCAGCAACGTCTACGCCGAGGGCAACCCGGTGCTGGACGCGCAGCGCGAAGAGTTCCTGTCCTACCTCGACGGCTTCGCAGCGGCGGGTGAGCACTGATGACCGACCTCCAGAAACTCACCATCGGCAAGGCGCTCAACCTCGGCCTGCGCCGGGCGATGGAAGAGAACCCCAAGGTCCTGATCATGGGCGAGGACGTCGGCAAGCTCGGCGGCGTCTTCCGGATCACCGACGGCCTGCAGAAGGACTTCGGCGAGCAGCGCGTGCTGGACACGCCGCTGTCCGAGTCGGGCATCATCGGCACCGCGGTCGGCCTGGCCGTGCGCGGGTTCCGGCCGGTGTGCGAGATCCAGTTCGAGGGCTTCATCTTCCCCGGGTTCGACCAAATCTCGTCGCAGCTGGCGAAGCTGCACTACCGGACGCAGGGCAAGATCAAGATGCCCGTCGTGATCCGGGTGCCGTTCGGCGGCGGGATCGGCGCGGTCGAGCACCACTCCGAGTCGCCGGAGTCGCTGTTCGCGCACATCCCGGGCCTGAAGGTCGTCTCGATCTCGAACGCCGTCGACGCCTACTGGGGCATCCAGGAAGCGATCAAGTCGGACGACCCGATCCTGTTCTTCGAGCCCAAGCGGCTCTACCACTCGGGCGCGCTGCGCGCGGAGATCGACGTCGCCGGCACGCCGTCGCCGGTGTTCTCCTCACAGGTCGTGCGCGAGGGCACGACGGCGACGGTCGTCGCGTACGGCCCGACCGTGAAGGTCGCCCTCGACGCGGCCGCCGCGGCCGCGGACGAGGGCAAGTCCCTCGAGGTCATCGACCTGCGCACGCTCTCGCCGCTGGACCTCGGCCCGGTGTTCGAGTCGGTGCGCAAGACCGGCCGGCTGATCGCGCTGTCGGAGGCGCCGTCCGAGTCGTCGCTGACGTCGGAGATCGCCGCGCGCGTCCAGCAGGAGTGCTTCTACTCGCTGGAGGCACCCGTCCTCCGGGTGACCGGGTTCGACACGCCGTACCCGCCGGCCAAGCTCGAGGAGCACTACCTCCCCGACCTGGACCGGGTGCTGCACACCATCGACCGCTCGCTCGCCTGGTAAGGGGGATTTCCGCGTCATGCCAACGTTCAAGCAGTTCCCCCTGGCCGACACGGCCGAGGGGCTGACCGAAGCCGACATCCTTTCGTGGCACGTCAAGCCGGGCGACACGGTGACGGTCAACCAGATCGTGGTCGAGATCGAGACCGCGAAGGCCGCCGTCGAGCTGCCGATCCCGTGGGCCGGTGTGGTCACGGAGCTGCACGTCGAGCCGGGCCAGACGGTGGAGGTCGGCACGCCGATCCTCACCATCGACGTCGACCCGGGCGGCGCGGCGGCTCCGGCTCCGGCCGCCGCTGCTCCGGCCGCCGCTTCGGCTCCGGCCGAGGAAGAGGAGATGAAGCCGCTGGTCGGCTACGGCTCCAAGGCCGTCGTCACGCAGCGGCGGGCCCGGAAGGGCGCGGCTCCCGCGGCCGCCGTCGCCGCGCCTGCCCCTGTCGCGCCTGCTCCTGTCGCGCCTGCTCCTGTCGCACCCGCTGCTCCTGCGCCTCGGGGCGGTTACGTGCCGCTGGCCAAGCCGCCGGTGCGGAAGCTGGCCAAGGAGCTGGGCGTCGACCTGCACGCGCTGACCGGCACCGCTGACGGCGGCGTCATCACGCGGGACGACGTCCACAAGGCGGCCAACGGCTCGGCCCCGGCCGCCGCGGCCGCGTCCACTGTGGACTCGGGTTACGACCCGGCCACCCGCGAGCGGCGCGTGCCGATCAAGGGCGTCCGCAAGATGACCGCGGCCGCGATGGTGCAGAGCGCGTACACCGCTCCGCACGTCACGGAGTTCCTGACCATCGACGTCACGCCGATGATGGAGTTCCGCGAGAAGCTGAAGAAGTCGCGGGAGTTCGCCGGCGTGAAGGTCACGCCGCTGACGTTCGCGGCGAAGGCCGTGTGCCTGGCGGCGAAGCGCACGCCGGACATCAACGCCGTGTGGGACGAGGCGGCGCAGGAGATCGTCTACAAGGACTACGTCCACCTCGGGATCGCGGCGGCGACGCCCCGCGGCCTGATCGTGCCGAAGGTCCGCGACGCCGACTCGCTGTCGCTGAAGGAGCTCGCGGGCGCGTTGACTGCCTTGACGGAGGTCGCCCGCCAGGGCAAGACGTCGCCGGCGGACATGGCGAACGGCACGATCACGATCACCAACGTCGGCGTGTTCGGCGTCGACACCGGTACGCCGATCATCAACCCGGGCGAGTCCGCGATCCTGTGCCTCGGCGCGATCAAGGACCAGCCGTGGGTCGTGGACGGCGAGATCAAGGTCCGCAAGGTGCTGCAGCTTTCGCTGAGCTTCGACCACCGCGTGGTCGACGGCCAGCAGGGCTCGGAGTTCCTGGCCGACGTCGGCGCGCTGCTGGCCGACCCGGCCATGGCGATCACCTACTGATCGTCCGTGAAGGCCTCCTTACCGGCTCTTATGGCCGCTAAGGAGGCCTTCACGGCTCTCGGACGACGAACTTCCCGGCGTCGAGGTCGACGCGGGTGCGCGGCGGGGCGCCGTCGGCCTCGTCGTCGACCAGCATCAGCTGGACCTGACGTTGCTCGAGGTCGTGGTGCTTCGTGCCGCCGAGCAGCGCTTCGACCTCCTCGGTCGCGGCCACGCTCGCCACCCGCTGGCCGTCGCCGCGGCGGTGCCAAGGCAGGAACCGGCGGCCCCAGACCTCGAGCACGGCCAGCAGGAACAGCAGCACGAGCAGCATCGGGAACGCCATCGCCCAGACCACACCCATGAGATTCAACCTATACTCGCTTGACGGAGTGAGTGCTCACTCCGCACACTGGTGCCATGACACCAGCACCCGAAACCCGGCGTAGAGCGCCGGGCATGAGCGCCGAAGCCCGGCGCAGCATGATCGTGCACGCGGTGCTGCCCCTGCTGATGGAGCACGGGGCCACCGTCACCACGAGCCAGATCGCCCGCGCCGCCGGCATCGGCGAGGGCACCATCTTCCGCGCGTTCAAGGACAAGGACGAGCTGTTCGACGCCTGCACGGCCGAGGCCCTGCGACCCGACCACGTCCTCGACGCCATCGCCGAAATCCCCGTCGACCAGCCGCTCGAAGACCGGCTCGTCGAAGCCGCCGAAGCGCTCGGCGCCCACCTCGAGCGGATGGGCGCGCTGATGGGCGCCCTCCACGCGTCCGGCCGGATCAAGCACCGCGACCCCGAGCAGCGCCTGCGCGGCAGCTGGAAGGGCGGCCGCCGGGAGTCGATGGCCGCCATGCGCGGCGCGATGACCGAACTGTTCGAGCCCGAAAAGGACCGGCTGCGGCTGTCGCCCGAGCACCTGGCCGCACTGTTCCTCACCATGCTGTTCGGCGGCCGCCGGATGGCCCCGGACGACGACGCGCCCACCACGCGCCAGGTGGTCGATCTCTTCCTGCACGGCGCGTTGGAGGCTGCATGATCCCGGGTGGTGGGGGCGGGATGGAGTTCGCGATCGCCCGGCGCGGCCGGCGGCGAGCCATCTCGACGGTCCCGGACAGCGGGCTGACCGGCCCGGTCGACATCCCGGAGCCGAAGCAGGACGACCAGCCGAAGGACTGGCGTTCCCGGCTGAAACGCGCGAAGACGTCGGTCTCGGGCACGGTCCGCGGCCTGCCGAAGGTCGTGAAGCTGACCTGGCAGGCGAGCCCGATCCTGACCATCCTGCTGGCGCTGATCACGCTGCTGTCGGGCCTGCTGCCGACGGCCACCGCGTACATCGCGAAGCTGCTGCTCGACTCGGTCGTCGCGGCGATCCAGCACCGCGGCACGACGATGGACATCGTCAACGTCGCCTTGTTCCAGTTCGGCGTGCTCGTCGCGACCGCGGTCAGCAGCGCGGTGACGTCCATCGCGCAGACGCTGTTGCAGGAGCGGATGACGCTGACCATCCGCCACCAGGTGATGGCGCACGCCAGCGAGCTGCACCTGGCCTACTTCGAGGGCTCGGCGTCCTACGACATGCTGCGCCAGGCCGCGCAGGAGGCGCCGACACGCCCGCTGTCGATGATGAACTCCGCACTGGGGCTCGTGCGGACGCTGATCACGTTCGGCAGCATGATCGCGCTGCTGGTGGCCGTCAGCCCGCTGCTGGCGCTGGTCGCGCTGCTCGCGCCGATCCCGGCGTTCATCTCGCAGTCGAAGTACGGCTCGCGCGCGTTCTGGCTCACCTTCCTGATGTCGCCCATCAAACGGCGGATGGACTACCTGTCCTCGCTGGTCACGACGGACACCTACGCCAAGGAGACGAAGCTGTTCGGGCTCGGCCCGTACTTCGTCGACCGGTTCCGCCGGCTCGGCGTCGTCTCCTACGAGCGGCAGCGGAAGCTGACGATCAACCGCAACATCAGCTCGACGTCCTGGGGCCTGCTGAGCACGTTCGTGGGCTCGGCGATCGCGTTGTACATCGCGCTGGAGGCGGTCGGCGGGCGGCTCACGCTCGGCGACCTGGCGCTGTACACGGCCGCGGCGACGTCCGTGCAGACGTCGGTGTCCGGGCTGTTCACGGCGTTTTCCGGGATGTACGAGAACAACCTCTACCTCGACACGCTCTACCGCTTCCTGGGCACGAAACCGGAGATCACGGCGCCCGAGAAGCCTCGGCCCATGCCGTCCACTGTGGAGGGTCACATCGAGTTCGATTCGGTGACCTTCGCCTACCCGGGCGCGGAGGAGCCGGCCCTCGACGGCGTCAGCTTCGAGATCCGTCCGGGCGAAACAGTCGCTGTCGTGGGCCGCAACGGCGCGGGCAAGTCGACGCTGTTCAAGCTGCTCTGCCGGCTCTACGACCCGACCGGCGGCCGGATCCGCCTCGACGGCGTCGACATCCGCGAGTACGACCCGGACGAGCTGCGGACGCGGATCAGCGCGATGTTCCAGGACTACGTGACCTACCAGGGCACGGCGGCGGAGAACATCGGCCTCGGCGACCAGACCCGGCTCGAGGACCGGCCCCACATCGAGGACTCGGCCCGCCGAGCCGGCGCCGACGAGCGCATCGAGCGGCTGCCGAACGGCTACGAAACCCCGCTCGGCCGCTGGTTCGACCAGGGCGTCAGCCTGTCCGGCGGCGAGTGGCAGAAGATCGCGCTGGCCCGGGCGTTCCAGCGGGAGGCGCCGATCCTGATCCTCGACGAGCCGACGTCGGCCCTGGACGCGCAGGCGGAGCACGACCTGTTCGCGCGCCTGCGCGAACTGTCCGAGGGCCGCACGACGCTGTACATCTCGCACCGGTTCTCGACCGTGCGCCAGGCGGAGCGGATCCTGTTGCTGGAGCACGGAAAGGTCGCCGAGTACGGCACGCACGAGCAGCTGATGGCGGCGAAGGCGGGCTACGCGGACCTGTTCACGCTCCAGGCGCAGGCCTACCTGGACGAGATTCCGAGCTAGGGCACGAGAAGGACCTTGCCGACGCCTTCGCGGCTCTCGACCCGGGCGTGCGCCTCGACGACGTCGTCGAGCGCGTACGTCCGGTCGATCACCGGCGTCAGCGTGCCGTCACCGACGAGGCCCAGCGCTTCGCCGGTGGCGGCACCGGCGTCCTTGCCGTAGGCGTCCGGCCCGCCGAAGCCGATCAGCGTGAGCCCACGCGGGATGAGGTCGGCGACCGTGATCACCGGGAACTCGCCGCTGAGCAGGCCGTACGCGAGAACCCGCCCGCGCGGCACGACCTTCGACAGGACCTCGGCCGCCCGCGGCCCGCCGATCGACTCGAAGACGACGTCGATCCCTTCGGGGACCTGGGTTCGCCAGTCCGGATCGTCGTGGTCGAGCACGACGTCGGCACCGTTCACGAGCTTCCCCGCACCCGCGGTCGCGACGACCCGCGCGCCAGCGTCCTTCGCCAGCCGCGTCAGGTAACCGCCGATCGACCCGGACGCGGCTTCGACCAGCACGGTCTCGCCGTCGCCGACGTTCGCCGTGCGAAACAGGACGAGCGCCACCGACGCGGGCACGGCGGCGGCGACCGCGCTTTCCGCGGAGACCTGCTCGGGAACCAGGGTGTACCTGCTCGAAGCGACGAATTCGGCGTAGGCACCACCGACGTAGGACATGGTGACAACGCGTTTGCCTTTTAACGCGGGATCGTCAGCCTCGACGACGACACCAGCGGCTTCGTGCCCGAACACCGCGGGCTCCCCACCGGGCAGCATCCCGGCCCGCAGCTGGGTTTCGTAGAACGGCACCGAGATCGCCTCGACGCGGATCAGCACCTCGCCGTCACGGCGGGCGGGCTCAGATCGTTCCTCGACCTTCAGCACTTCGGGACCACCCGTGCCGTGCTGCACCACTGCTCGCATGCTGTTTCTCCCCAGCAACTGGACCATCGGTCAACTTACGGTCGCCTACTATATGGACCGCCAGTCAACTTGTCGAGGAGGAGTCCGCATGGAACGCGCCGACGCGGCCCGCAACCGCCGCGCGATCCTGCGCGCGACCGAGGAACTCCTGGCCACACAAGGCTTGGAGCACGTCTCGATGGACCGCGTCGCACAGGCGGCCGGCGTCGGCAAGGGCACGGTGTTCCACCGCTTCGGCAACCGCGAAGGCCTGATGCGCGCGGTGGTGGAAGAGCGGGTCCGAGCGTTGTCCACGGCTCTCGAATCGGGCCCACCCCCACTGGGCCCGGGCGCCCCACCGGCGTCCCGGCTGGCGGCGTTCTTCGATGCGGTGGTCGAGCTGGCGACGAAGAACGTCACGGTGATGGCGGCGTTCGAACAGGCCTCGACGGACCGCCTGAACAGCCCGATCTACCTGTCCTGGCACGCGCACGTGGCGGCCTTGCTCGCTTCGGCGTCCCCGAAGCTGGACGCGGACTTGACCGCCCACCTGCTGCTGGGTTCACTGCACAGCGACCTGATGCTCTACCTGCTGCGCACGGGCCAATCACACCGCCTGGCGACCGGGTTGCGGTCAATGATCGAGACGCTGCTGCGCTGAGTGCCGGACGTACCGTTCGGGGATTTCGGAGCCGCCGCGGAGTTCGACGTCGCGGAGGTTTAGCCATGGCCGGGCGCCGGGGAGGTCGGCGAGCGAGACCGTGACCGTGTCGAGCACGCAATCCCGGAACCAGACCATCCGCTCGCGGTCGCGGTCGCTCATCTGCTCCAGCCTCAGCCGGCAGCGAAGGAAACGCACGCCCTCGAAGACCAAGCGGGGAAAGCCGGTCTTCTCGCTGCCCCATCCGTCGTCGAGATCGGCGAAGTCCACGTCGGTGTCGGCGAAGTCCAGCTTCTCAAAGCGGACTTCGCCGTTCCTGATGCTCAACAGCACGAAGTCCAGGCGTTCGCATTGCACCTGGCAGCGGTAGAAGTCGACCGAACCCCCTTCAACGGTCGCACGAGCCCAGTCCCGGTTCGCTGGCGGATGATCCGCAGGATCGCCTGCCGCACCTCGGCCTCGCCCGGCGTCATGACCTGGGGCTGCAGCCGCAAGTAGCCGCAGAGGACGTCGACGCAGACCTGGCGCTTGTCGACCCAGTCGTCAGCGAGGCCGGCGAGTGCGTAAACCCCGGTCAGGCGCACCGCCGGACTCGCGTGGGCGAGTTGCTCGGCGGCGGCGCCGAGGCGTTCGTTGAAGCCCTGGACGGTCTCGCGCTCGGCCTTCTCGACGGCGAGAGCGTGCTCGTTCTCGGTGACCCGCTGCTTGCGGTAGTTGACGGCGAGCAGCACGACCCCACCGAACCCGGCGACCACGGAGAGAGCGATCTTCAGCAGGTCGAGCAACTGGGTGACGTCGAAGACAGCGGCCGTCGGTAGGTGCGGCCAGCCGAAGAACCACAGCAACCCACCGGCGGTCCCACCAGCGACGACGATCGCGATGACCAGCCACCCGAGCACCGAGGCGGCGATCCCGCCCCGCCCCCTGACCTGCGGCAGAACCGGAAGCGACCAGCGCCGGCCGACCACCAGCCCGACCCCGCCCAGCACCGCGATCGTGATCAGCAGCCAGCGGAGCCAGTCGGACACGATGGGTGAGACTAGCCGGTGGCGGGAGGACCCGGGAGCAAATCGGACAGCTCGTTCGTTGTCCCGGTATGGCTGTCGCGTTCCTGCTCTACGTCTTCGCCGAGATCGCCGCGATCTGGGCGGTCGGCTCGGCCGTCGGCGTGCTCGGCACGCTGGGCCTCCTCCTGGCCGGCGCCTTCATCGGCTCCTGGCTGGCCCGCCGCGAAGGCGCCAAGGCGATGCGCGCGTTCATCGAGACATCCCGCGCGGGGCGGTCGGCGGAGAAGGAACTGACCGACGGCATGCTCGTCGGTCTCGGCGGGGTGTTGATCCTGATCCCGGGGTTCGTGAGCGACGTCCTGGGCCTGCTGCTGATGCTGCCGCCGTCGCGCGCGGTGGCCCGTCGACTGTGGCTCAAGCGGATGGAGAAGCGCGCGGTGAAGTTCGCCAACCAACGCCGCGGGCCGGTGATGGTGGTGGACAGCGAGGTGGTGCCACCATCGTCGTCGCCGTCGGGGGAGAAGCCGCACCCGGTGATCGAAGGCCGCGTCATCGAGGGCTGATCACGAGTGCGCCTTGCGGTGGTACTCAAGAAACTCATCACCGACTTTGTGCACGTCGAGCTCGTTCAACGATCCTGCCGGCTTGCCGTCACGAACCACAGTCCGGTCCGCGCCGATGACGATGGCACCGCGATCGAACTGGACATGGCAGTTGGCGCACAAGCAGAGCACATTGGGCAGCACATCGGGACCGCGGTGAAGGCCGCCCAGCGCCTGAATGTGTGCACCTTCTGAATATCCTTCGCCGCTGCCGAGGGACAAGCGAGTACTGCAGATCTGACACGTGTGATCGTGGATCTTCTTCACGTACTCCACGACCTTGGTCGAGCGAACAATGCGCTGTGCAGTAACCGGCTTGCGACCTGGCGCCGCATTCCCCACTGGCACCGTGGGGTGCTGGGGTGCCGCGGGCAGGAGGTAGTCCCCGACACCAAAAGTCACGTCGGCGGCCCGACTCACCTTGACCATCTGGAATCGGCAGATCTGGAATCCACCTTGGCCTGGAACGATCGCCGCATCTTCGACTCGGAACAGCCCGTCGTAGCGATATCCCTGGTCAGGTGCATGAGGCGACTTCGGGTCTGGGCCGCGTACGACTCGAACCGGGTCGCCCGTGAGCCAACTCGTTCGCAGGGCCGCGTTGCCCGGGGCGGCGAACGACTGGTTCTCGATTTGTCGACCACGACCGTCTCGACCGCCGTGCCCGGTGTAGATCAGTTCATCGCCTCGATCATCGTCGTCCTCGTAGCCGCCGGAAGAGACGATCGACTCAGCTCCAGACTTCCCCGTCCCGACGATGCCTGCTTGTAGCGCACGATGAACCTTGCTCGCGGACACCTCCGCCCGGTTCTTGAACGTGGTGCCTTCCGGGTAGTCCGATAGCTCACCGAAACCGTCAGCAGCATCAGGCATCAGCTCGAGGTCGCGGAAATCGAATCCGAGGTCAGTTAGGCGGGCACCCACTGTCCTGACCCCGCCGCTGAAGTCTTTTGCCGCAAGCGCCCTGCCAGTAGCAACGCCGTGGGCGGCACCGATCAGCGCCTTCGAGTCGTACTCCCTGCCCTCATAGTGGACGACGTACTGGCGAGCTTCCTTGAAGCCGTACTTGCTCAAGAAGGCCTCTCGACCGAGGACATCAAACTCGTCAATGGCTTTGAGGACGTGCTCCCGGTCAACATCGGCAAGACTCATGAGGACCACTCTAAAGCGGGACACCGACAGTTTGGTGTCACCCGCGTGCGACAGCTAGTCCACCGTGGGCCGCGGGATGTCGAAGTAGCTTGAGAACCGCACCGCCGGGGCGTACTCGCCCTTCACCTTCACCCGGCCTGTCACGAACATCGCTGCCACCGCCGCGTTGCCGGTGGCCATGCGGATGAAGTCGTCCACCGAGAGGGTGATCGTGGTGTCCGGGCTGCGGGACAGGTCCGTGCTGGAAATGCACACTCCGTCCTCGATCACCGTCTGGAAGCGGTCGTAGCCGTCCTCGCCCTGGCCGTCGGAAAAGCGCCAGGAAACCACGAAATCCACGTGACGAGCGCGGGACGGGAGAAAGTGTTCCGACATTCTGCGGAATATCTCGTCCAAGAAGACCGAGCGGAGTTCCGGGTGGTCGGCGATGGCCTTCAGCTGGTCGCGGGATGCTCGGCGGACGACGTCGACCAGGACGTCTGTCGACAGTGAACTCAGCTCGATGCCTGCGCCCGCGTTTCCCAGCATGTGCAGGGTTTCCAGGACCTGGATGAACTGGCCGGCGGACAGGTTGCCGATGACCAGCTTCTCGGCGAAGCCGTTGATCGCGTGGCTCGCCCGGATGCGGACCGGGCGGCGGGAAGCGCGCAGGCGGGATCGCCAAGGGCGGTCTTCCGCATTTCGGGGCACGGCCGAAAGTGTATCCGGTCAGGCGGGTTTCGGAAGATCGAAGAATCCGATCAGGCCGGCGGCAAAGGCGAGGTCACCTTTGACTTTGATTTTTCCCGTGACGAACAACACTGCGGGTGTCGCCTGGTGGGTGATGAGCCGGAAGAAGTCCACGGGGGCGATCGTGATGGTGACCCGGGAGCGCTCGCGCATCTCGCGGCTGACCGTGCACGAACCGTGGGAGATGACCGTCTCGTAGCGGTCGTAGCCGCCGTCGCCGGTTCCGCCGGCCATGCGCCAGTGGACGACCGCGTGCAGGTCGCGGGCGCGGTCGGGGCGGATGTGGGCGCCCATCCGGGCGAAGATCTCGTCCAGTACGCGCTCGCGCAGCGGCCGCTCGGCGACGACGCTTTCGAGCTGGGCGCGCGATGCGGCGGCGACCAGCGACGCGAAGCGCGCCGGGTCGACCTTGCTCAGGTCGAACGCGGGGGCGCGCTCGGCCAGGCGCAGCAGGGCGTTCAGGAGCCGGCGGAAGTCGTCCTTGCCGAGATCGCGCGGGTTGACCGCGTCAGCGAGGGTGTTGACGTCGAGGGCGTGCGCCTCGGGGCCGAGCGGGTCGAGCCGTTCCAGGGTGTCGAGCAACGCCGCTCCGCGGAGGCCGACGATCTGATCGGCGCTGGTCATCCCGGCATTGTCGGCCATGGTCACTCCCTCTCCAGTTACCCGAGCGTAAGGCTACCCGCCAGTAGGTAGGCGGGCAAGCGTGCCGAAATCACCCCACCGGGTCAACGCCCGGTACCGTCTCCGGTCAGTAACAGGGAGGTCCAGCGTGTCAGAGGATGATCAGCGTCCGCCCGAACGGGCTCGGCGGCTGCCCCGTGCGGTGCGCGAGCGCCAGATCCTGGACGCCGCCGTCCAGGTCTTCTCGCGCCACGGGTACCACGCGGCGTCGATGGACGAGATCTCCGACGTCGCCGGCGTCTCGAAGCCGATGATCTACACCTACCTCGGCTCCAAGGAGGACTTGTTCGGCGCGTGCATCCGCCGCGAGGCGACGCGGCTGCTGGAGGCCATCCAGGCCGGCGTGAAGCCCGACCTGCCGCCGGACATGCAGCTGTGGCACGGCCTGCGGTCGTTCTACCGGTTCGTCGCGGAGTACCGCGAGTCGTGGACGGTGCTGCACCGCCAGGCCATGACGGTCGGCGGTGCGTTCGCCGCGGAGATCACCGACATGCGGGCTCGCGCGATCCAGCTGGTCGCGGCGCTCGTCGTGTCCGCCGGCACCCGCAAGGGCGTCGGCGAGCAGGCCGAGTTCTCCGGCGAAGGCCTGTCCGCGGCCCTGGTCGGGGCGGCCGAGTCACTGGCCGACTGGGCCCTCGACCACCCCGACATCTCGGACGGCGTCCTGGCGTCCTGGCTGATGAACCTCGTCTGGCTCGGCTTCAACGACCTCATCGAGGGCGAGGTCTGGAAGCCGTCAGAGTGAGGTGATCGTGCCGTCCAGGTGAGGCTTCGACTTGCTCCACAGCTCGAACGCCCAGCCTTCCGGCGTGGACCAGGACGTGAAGCCCGCCTTGGCCGGCAGCAGCACCGGCTGCTTGAAGCGGACGTCGACCGTGAACGCCTCCGGCAGACGCCCCTCGAACGCCGCGAGCGCGTGGGCCTTCGTCCACATGCCGTGGGCGATCGCCTTCGGGAAGCCGAACAGCCGCGCCGTCAGCGGGTGCAGGTGGATCGGGTTGCGGTCGCCCGAGACCTCCGCATAACGCCTCCCGATGTCGCCCGGGACTCGCCAGATCGCGTCCGGGGTCGGGGGCGCGAGCTGCTCGCGGCGCCCAGAAGGACCTGCGGAGCCGCTGCGGCGCAGGTACGTGCTGACGTCCGTCCACACCATCTCGTCGCCGACCTGGGCTTCGCTGATGACGTCGAACTGACGCCCCTTCTCGTGCGGGCGCAAGTTCTCCGCGCGGACGCGCACCGTCAGCGGCTCGCCCAGCCGCAGCGCGCGGTGCTGGGTGATGCGGTTCGCGACGTGGACCATGCCGAGCAGCGGGAACGGGAAGCCCTGCTCGGTCATCAGCGCCATCTGCAGCGGGAACGCCAGCATGTGCGGGTACGTCGAGGGCAGCTCGTCGCTCAGCCGGAAGCCGCACACCGTGTTGTACGCCGCGAGGTGTGCCGGGTCGACGACGACGCCGGTGCGCACCAGCTCCGTGTCCGGCAGCGACGTGCCGGCCGGCTTGCGCAGGACGCCGCCGAGCAGCGCCTTCGGGTACAGCGTCGCCAGGCTCGGCGTGCTGTCGAGTTCGCGGATCGCCACGTCAGGCCCCCAGCAGGGCCTGGCCGCAGACGCGGACCACGTTGCCGTTCACCGCGGCCGACGCCGGGTTCGCGTACCAGGCGATCGTCTCGGCGACGTCCACCGGCAGGCCGCCTTGGCCGAGGCTCGACAACCGGCGGCCGGCCTCGCGGATGAACAGCGGGACCGCCGCCGTCATCTTCGTCTCGATGAAACCCGGCGCCACGGCGTTGATCGTGCCGCCGTACTCCGCGAGCTGCGGCGCGCCGACGTTCACCATGCCGATGACGCCCGCCTTAGACGTCGCGTAGTTCGTCTGGCCGACGTTGCCGGCGATGCCCGCGATCGACGAGACGCCGATGACGCGGCCGTTCTCGTTCAGGATCTTGTCGGCGAGCAGCTTGTCGTTCACCGCGAGCTGCGACGCGAGGTTGACCGCGATCACCGAGTCCCACGCGCTCTCGCTCATGTTGCCCAGCGTCTTGTCGCGCGTGATGCCCGCGTTGTGCACGACGACGTCGACACCGCCGTGACGCTCCTTCAGGTACTCCGCGAGCTTCGCGGGCGCGCTCGGCGAAGTGATGTCGAGCTGCAGCGCCGAGCCGCCGATCTTGTTGGCGACCTTCGACAGGTCGGCGCCCTGGGCCGGGATGTCGAGGGCGACGACGTGCGCGCCGTCGCGGGCCAGCACGTCGGCGATCGCCGCGCCGATGCCGCGGGACGCGCCGGTGACCAGCGCGACCTTGCCGGCGAGGGGCTTCTCCCAGCTGGCCGGCGCGGTCGCCGTCTTGCCTTCGGCGCCGATCCGGATGACCTGGGCGTCGACGAAGGCCGACTTCGCGGACAGCAGGAAGCGCAGCGTCGACTCCGTCGCGTCTTCAGCGCCTTCGGCGACGTACACGAGCTGAGCGGTCGCGCCGCGCTTCAGCTCCTTGCCGACGGAGCGCACGAAGCCTTCGAGAGCGCGCTGCGCGATGCGCTCGCGGCCCTCGACCTGCTCCGGTGGGGTGCCCAGGATGACGACGCGGCCGGACGGGCCGACGCTGCGGATCACCGGGTGGAAGAAGTCGTAGACCTCGCGCAGGCGGCCGGGCTCGGTGACGCCGGTGGCGTCGAAGACCAGCGCCGCGTGCCTGTCACCTGAACTGGTGACGACGTCGATGCCCGCGTCCGCGAGCTGGTCGCGCACCTTCTTCTCCAGCCGTCCGCCGGGCGCGGCGCCGAGAAGTGCGGGACCCTCGAGGGCGGGCTGCCCGGGCTGGTACCGGCGCAGCGTGGCGGGGCTGGGCAGGCCGAGCTTCGGCACCACGAACTTCCCCAGCGGGGTTTTCGTGAACTGCTGGTACCTGTCAGCCATCAGATGCCTCCCGTGCAGTCTGCGTCACGTCGCAGTCTAACCTACTTGCGAGTAGGTTACAGTGTGAGAGAGCCGACCAGAGAGGTGACGTCATGCCGCCGAGGAAAACACCTTCCGTTCGCAAGGTCGCGATCATCGGGGGCAACCGGATCCCCTTCGCGCGGTCGAACGGCCCGTACGCGAAGGCGTCGAACCAGGACATGTTCACCGCCGCGCTCGACGGCCTGGTCAGCCGCTTCTCCCTGCAGGACGAGGTGATCGGCGAGGTCGCGGCCGGCGCCGTGCTCAAGCACTCGAAGGACTTCAACCTGGCCCGCGAAAGCGTGCTCGGCAGCAAGCTCTCGCCCGCGACCCCCGCGTCCGACGTGCAGATGGCGTGCGGCACCGGCCTGCAGGCCATCGTCAACGTCGCGAACAAGATCGCGCTCGGCCAGATCGACTCGGCCATCGCCGGCGGCGTCGACACCACCAGCGACGCGCCCCTGGCCGTGAACGAGGACCTGCGCCAGATCCTCATCCAGCTCAACGCCGCGAAGACGCTCGGCGACCGGCTGAAGCTCGTCGCGAAGATCCGCCCCGGGCACATCGTCCCGGCGATCCCGCGCAACTCCGAGCCGCGCACCGGGCTGTCGATGGGCGAGCACGCGGCGCTGACCGCGAAGATCTGGGAGATCACCCGCGAGGCGCAGGACGAGCTGGCCGCCGCCAGCCACCAGCACCTCGCCGCCGCCTACGACCGCGGGTTCTTCGACGACCTCGTGACGCCGTTCCTCAAGCTGGCACGCGACCAGAACCTGCGCGCCGACTCGACCGCGGAGAAGCTCGCCAAGCTCAAGCCGGCGTTCGGCGGCGCGGGCGGCACGATGACCGCGGGCAACTCGACGCCGCTGACCGACGGCGCGTCGACCGTGCTGCTGGGCACCGAGGAGTGGGCGAAGGCGCACAACCTGCCGGTGCAGGCGTACCTGACGTTCTCGCAGACCGCGGCCGTCGACTACGTGCACGGCGACAAAGGTCGACCAGCGGCGCGAAGCACCTCCGTTGAGGGTGGTGGCGGGGGCATGGATGGACTGCTGATGGCGCCCGCGTACGCCGTGCCGCGGATGCTCGCGCGGGCCGGGCTTTCGCTGCAGGACTTCGACTACTACGAGATCCACGAGGCGTTCGCGTCGCAGGTGCTGGCCACGCTCAAGGCGTGGGAGGACCCGGCGTTCGCCAAGGAGAAGCTGGACCTGGACGAGCCGCTGGGCTCGATCGACCGGGCGAAGCTGAACGTCAACGGCTCGTCGCTGGCGGCCGGGCACCCGTTCGCCGCGACCGGCGGCCGGATCGTCGCGACGCTGGCGAAGCTGCTGCACGAGAAGGGGTCCGGCCGCGGCCTGATCTCCATCTGCGCGGCGGGCGGCCAAGGCGTCACGGCCATCCTGGAGAAGTAAGGCTCGCGAAAGGGGCCGTCCCGGCTGGGACGGCCCCTTTTCGTGTTCGTCAGTTGGGGAGAGCCTTCTCGGCCTTCTTCGCCAGCTTCTTCGCGCGCTTCTCGGCCTTGCGGCCCAGCTTCTCGACGCCGTGACCGGCGTCCTTCGCCGCGCGACGCGCCCGCCAGCCGACCGACGGCTTGCCCGCGGTGTCGGCGACGGCCAGCATCAGCCCGCCAGCCAGGCCGGCGTTCTTCAGGAACTGGATCTGCTGCTTCTTCTTCTCGGCCGGGTCCTGGAACGTCCAGAAGCTGTGCGCCGCCAGCGTCGTCGGGACCAGGCTGCCGAGCAGCAGCGCGGACGCCAGCCGCGGCGCCTTGCCCGTCGCGAACGCGAGGCCCGCGCCGATCTTCACGGCGGCGTCGATCCGGACGAGCGTGGCCGGGTCGCGCGGCACCTGCTCGGGTATGACGCCCTCGAGCTTGTCGAAGGCATCCGTGAGGAACGGCTCGGCGGTCTTCGCGTGCGACTGCGTGTTCCGGAGCACGTTGATCCCGCCGTACACGAATGTCGCAGCGATCAGTGGGCGAGCCACACGACGGAGTATCACGGTCGTTGCCTTCCTGGTCCGGGCTTCTTCCTGGTCAAACCTACAGCTGGAATGCCCGCTCGGCCCGGCGCCGAACCCTCCTAGCGTTGTCTGGGCGAATATCGTGTCGTTCCTAGAGAACACTAGAAAGCGTTAGCGGTTGACCTTGACGCTGCGTCAACTTCTATCGTCGACGTCATGGAGTGGTCGATCCAGGACATCGCCCGCTCGGCCGGGACCACGAGCCGGACGCTGCGCCACTACGGTGCGGTCGGCCTGCTCGAGCCCAGCCGGATCGGCGGCAACGGCTACCGCTACTACGACGAGCAGGCGCTCGTGCGGCTGCAGCGGATCCTCCTGCTGCGCGATCTCGGTCTCGGGCTCCCGGCCATCGCCGAGGTCCTCGACGGGCAACGCGACCGCGCGGCCGCGCTCGAGACCCACCTGGACCTGCTCGAACAGGAGCAGCGGCGGATCGGGCGGCAGATCGCCTCGGTCCGCACGACGCTACGGAAACTGAAGGGAGGTGAACGACTGATGGCAGAAGAAGTGTTCGACGGCTTCGACCACACGCAGTACCAGGAAGAAGTCACCCGGCGCTGGGGCGCTTCGGCGTACGCGACGGGGGACCGGTGGTGGAGTTCCCTGTCGGCCGCGGAGAAGAAGGCCCACCAGCAGGAGCAGGCGGACGTCTCCACGGCGTTCGGCGCGGCCCGCGCGGCCGGGCTTTCCCCGGACTCGGCCGAGGTCCAAGCGATCACGGGCCGGCTGCACGCGTGGCTCCGACCGGCGGTTTCGTCGGTGTCCGCGGACTATTTCGCGGGTCTGGGGCAGCTGTACGTGGACGACCCGCGCTACGGGTTCGAAGGCGCGACGGCGGAGTTCGTCCGCGACGCGATGAAGATCTACGCGGAGCGGAACCTGAGCGACTAGTGCTGCGTCGTAGTGCGCGCTGGGGGTAGAGACGAGCAGGGCTGCAGACCTGTTCGTCTCTATGTACCCACTGGGCGGAGCAGGGTGCGCCGGGTCGCGTCGAGGTGGCTGACCACCTCGTATTCGGCGCGGGTGCCTACTTCCGGTGGTCGCCCCTCGAGGTACGACCAGCCGCCTTCGTACCGGACGAAGTACGAGCGGTCCAAAATGAAGGCTCCGCTGACCTCTGCTGCGAGGATCGCACCGACCGGGTAGCGCGCCTTGCGCGCCAGCCATTCGTCATCGGGCACACGGGGGTCGAACGGTCCTGATCGGAATCGCGGGTCGAGCGGCCACAAGCGGATCTGTTCCGGACTGCGGGTGAGCACCTCGAAGGCGATCTTCGTGCCGACGGGCGGCCAGTCTGCCGCTCGACTCGGCAGACTCAAGACGTCGACGAATCCCGGCGGCTCATGGCTCAAGTCCACGAACAGCCCGATGGCGCCGGGCTGCGGGATGTTCGACACGGTGCCGGTCACCACGGAGCCGACTGCGAAGTCCTCTTCGGTCACCACACCACCGTGCCACAGCAAAGCTTTGTCTCCCGGCTTCCGGCCGTGGTTGTCCACAGGCCGGGCGAGATGTGGACAACTGAGCCGAAATCTCGCTGGTGGAGCCGGTTCGTCGGTGGGCGCCGATACGCTGGACGCGGGGCAGCCCCCCAGGGATGGGTGGGGGCCGCCGGTAGGTCGAGGCAGCGAGATGGACGGCGCTGCTGATTGATCGTTCGGCCATCCGGTCGAACTCCGGCGACACGCGCTAGCTGTCTATGGCCGAATATCGGGCTCGCGCTAGATACGTCGATAGCTTGGCAGAGTGGACCCCATCCGCAACCCCTTCGCGCCGGGCGCCGGGCAACGGCCTCCCGAGCTGGCCGGGCGTGAGCGTGAGCTCAAGGCCTTCGAAGTGGTGCTGGAGCGCGTGGCGCGGGGGCGACCTGAACGCAGTCTGGTGCTGACCGGGCTGCGCGGGGTGGGGAAGACCGTGCTGCTCGGTGAGCTGCGGGCGATGGCCGTGCGGCACAAGTGGGGTGCCGGGAAGATCGAGGCGCGGCCGGACGCCGAACTGCGGCGGCCGCTCTCCGCCGCGCTGCACCGGGCCATCCGGGATCTCGCCGTGCGGCATCGGGCGCCGGATCGGGTCGAAGAGGTGCTCGGAGTGCTCAAGGCGTTCGCGCTGCGGGCCAACAAGGCCGACGCGAAGCTGCGTGACCGGTGGCAGCCGGGCATCGACGTGCCTGCCGCGCAGGGGCGGGCCGACTCCGGGGACATCGAGATCGACCTCGTGGAGCTGTTCACCGACGTCGCCGAGCTGGCCGCGGACGTCGGCACCGGCGTCGCGCTGCTCATCGACGAGATCCAGGACCTGCAGCCCGACGACGTCTCCGCGCTCTGCGCCGCCTGTCACGAGCTCTCGCAGTCCGGGGCGCCGCTCGTCGTCGTCGGCGCCGGGCTGCCGCACGTGCCCGCCGTGCTCTCGGCGTCCAAGTCGTACTCCGAGCGGCTCTTCCGCTACGCGCGCATCGACCGGCTCGACCGCGCGGACGCCGACTTCGCCGTGATGGCGCCGATCGAGCGCGAGGACGCCAGCATCGAGCCGGAGGCGCTCGACGCGCTCTTCGACGCGTCCGGCGGCTACCCGTACTTCATCCAGGCCTACGGCAAGGCGGCCTGGGACGCGGCGCCGGCCGACCCGATCACGCTCAAGGACGTCCAGGTCGCCGCGCCGGAGGCGGAGTCCGAGCTGGCCGTCGGGTTCTTCGGCTCGCGCTACGAGCGCGCGACGCCGGCCGAGCGCGAGTACCTGCTCGCGATGGCCGAGCTGACCCAGGGCCGCGACGAGGCCGCCGGCACCGCCGACGTCGCCGTCTTCCTGGGGCGGAAGCCGTCGTCGCTGTCGCCGGCGCGCGACAGCTTGATGAAGAAGGGCCTCGTGTTCTCCGCCGAGCGGGGACAGATCGCCTTCACCGTCCCGCACTTCGGGCACTACCTGCTCAGCCGCGACTGACGCGCCCGACGCTCCTGACCTGGCCGTATCGCGGTCTATGAGCGTCGCTAGCCAAGTATTGGCGAACCGCTAGAGAGTCGTAGACAACGACAGAGGGGTTGCCTCGTCGTGACCGCCGACACCATGATCTCTTCGGCTTTTTCCCAAATTTGCCGATGATTCATCGGCGAGTGCGCCACATCACCGGACATTCGTTGGATTCCTTGTGAAAAAAGGTGCATACTAGAGCTACAAGCCACCGAGACCCTCCGAAGGGGATGCAGAAACCGATGAACAACATCGCCGCCAAGCTCCGAGCCCGTCGCGCCGAGGTTCGCACTCGCCGGGCGCTGGACCGGGCGATCGACACCGCTGCCACCGCGACGGTTCGTCAGGAACTCATCGCGATCGCGCAGGCCCGCTCGGGCTACATGCGCTGACCAACTCACCAGTGGCGGTCGCCCATTCGAGTGACCTAGCCCACAAACTGGTGAAGGTGTAACGCCGCGCAAATCCGCGTCGATACCCCCTACGACCCCGTGATGCTGGCGGACCCCCGACCTGGCAGCATCACGGGGTTTCCCATTTCCCCGAAACCTTCTTGCCTGCGCCGCCTCATGGCGTAATCTTTGACTCCGTCAACGACTTTGTTGAGTTGGTCAATGAACGACACTGAGCTGGCCGGACGGGTCGCCGCGGTCCGCGCCTTCAACCGGCTGTACACCGGAGTCATCGGCGTGCTGGACGAAGGCCCGGCCGACGCCGAGTACTCCCTCCCCGAAGCCCGGGTGCTCTTCGAGCTGACCCAGCGCGACCCGCTGGCCGTCACCGACCTGCGGAAACGCCTCGACCTCGACGCCGGGTACGCCAGCAGGCTGCTCGCCCGCCTCGAGGGCCGCGGTCTGATCACCCGCGAACGGTCCGACGAGGACGCCCGCCGCCAGCTCGTCCGGCCGACCGCCGCCGGCCGGGACGCCTTCGCGCTGCTCAACCGCCGGTCCACCGAACAGATCGGTGGCCTGCTCCGGCGCTTCGCCGACGAAGACCAGCAGCGCATGCTGGCCGCGATGCGCACGATCGGCGACGTCGTCGGCGAGCGCCCGCACGACCCGGCGCTCGTCCTCCGCCCGCCACGACCGGGCGACCTCGGCTGGGTGGTGCAGCGGCACGGCGCGCTGTACGCCCGCGAGTACGGCTTCGACAACCGGTTCGAGGGGCTGGTCGCCCGCATCGTCGCGGACTTCACCGTCCACGCCGACGCGCGCCAGGCGTTCTGGATCGCGGAGCTCGACGGCGAGCGCGTCGGCAGCATCGGCTGTGCCCGCGGATCCGACGCGGACATCGCGAAGCTGCGGCTCCTGCTGCTGGAGCCGTCGGCCCGGGGTCGCGGCGTGGGCAAGCGGCTGGTGACCGAGTGCGTCGAGTTCGGCAGGGCCCACGGCTACCGCGCGATGGAGCTGTCGACGGTGTCCATTCTCGACGCCGCCCGGGCGCTCTACCGCGCGGCCGGGTTCGAACTCGTCGAAGAAACGGCCTTCGACGGCTGGGGTCCGAAGCTGACCGAGGAGATCTGGCGCCTGGCGTTCTAACGCGGGACGCGGCCGAGCAAGTAGAACTCCGGGTTCGGCCGCAACGCCGTCAGGTGCGCTAGCCGGTTCGACATCGCGAACAACGCCGTGATCGCGCCGACGTCAACGGGAGGTTAGGCTGCCTCGTCGTCGGTCAGCCCCGCGTTGCGCGCGGCTTCGAGGTCGCCCTCGCCGAACAGCGCCGAGTCCTGGGCCAGCGCGAGCGCCAGGTCGACGATCGCGCGGCCGCGTTCGTCCAGCTCCACCTGCCACGGGTTGCTCGACACGCGGTCGGCGAGCTCCGGGTCCTTGGCGCGGATGCGCAGGATCGCGCCGTGCGCGACGACGCAGTAGGTGCAGTGGTTGGCGCCCGAGGTCGCGACGACGACCAGTTCGCGCTCGGCCTTGCTGAGTCCGTCGGAGCGTTCCATCAGTGCGTCGTGGTAGTCGAGGAACGCCCGCAGCTCGGCCGGCCGGTGGCCGAGCGCGCGGAAGATGTTCGGCGTGAACCCGGACTTCTCCGCGATCACGCCGACGCGCTCGCGCAGGTCGTCGGGCAGGTCTTCGAGTTCCGTCACCGGGAACCGGCTCACCGCGTCGCTCATACTCCCCACGCTAGTCATGGTTGGGTGTCACCGTGACGGACTACGTCGACGGGTACTGCGAACGGGTCGCGCCCGGGCTCTGGGGAGAACCCTTCAACAGTCTCGGCAATCTCGCGTTCCTCCTCGCCGCCGTGCTCGTGTGGCGGCTGGCCGCGGGGGACCGCGCCGGGCGGCTGCTGGCCGGGCTGATCGGACTCGTTTTCGCGGCCAGCACGGCGTTTCACCTGCTCGCGACGCGCTGGGCCGGCGTCGCGGATTCGGTGAGCATCCTCGTGTTCGTGCTGGTGTACGTCGTCCTCTTCGCGCGAGTCTTCTACAACTGGCGCCTGGCTTGGCTCGCCGCACCCGCGTTCCTCGTGCTCACCGTGGTGACGGCGCTGCTCGGGGGCGGGCTCTACCTCTCCGCGCTCATCGCGTTCGGCGTCGTCGTCGCGCTTCTCGCCTACTCGCGCGACGCCTCCTGGACGCACTTCGCTGTGCCGGGCGCGATTTTCGCGCTGTCACTGAGCTTGCGCACGCTCGACCGGGACGTCTGCGACTACGTCCCGGCCGGCACGCACTTCCTCTGGCACCTGCTCAACGGCGTGGTGCTCTACCTCGTTTCCCGCACGGTGATCCTGAGACGCACCGTTTAGTGGGCCGCGCCGATCGGGCGCAGGTTCTTGTCGTTCTCGTCGGCCAGGTAGTCCGCGGGGTTGGTGTCGTCGGTGCCGTTGAACACCTTCATCTGCCGCGCGATCACCGTGACGATCGCGGCGACCACCAGGTTGGCGATCAACGCGACGAAGCCGACGTAGATCTGCACCAGCGAACCCGAGAACGGGTGCCAGCCGAAGATCGACAGGTTGCCGAGCGACAGCGCCGAACCGCCGAAGTGGAGCTTGCCGTTGGCCGGGTTGGGGATGCCGTACAGCATGATCAGGCCCCAGCCGATGCCGACGACCCAGCCCGCGATCAGGCCCCAGCGGTGGAACCAGCGCGTGTACAGCGCGAGCGCGACCGCCGGCAGCGTCTGCAGGATCAGCACGCCGCCGATGAGCTGCAGGTCGATCGAGAACTGCGGGTCGATCAGGATGATCACCGCGACCGCACCCAGCTTCACGACCAGCGAAGCGAGCTTCGCCTGCTTCGCTTCTTCCTGCGGGGTCGCGTTCTTGCGGATGTACTCCTTGTAGATGTTGCGCGTCCACAGGTTCGCCGCGGCGATCGACATGATCGCGGCCGGCACCAGCGCGCCGATGCCGATCGCGGCGAACGCGATGCCGGCGAACCACGACGAGAACTGGTTGTCGAACAGCACCGGGACGATCGTGTTGCCATCCGGCTTGCCGGTCGCCGCGTTCGTCAGCGGCTTGACGCCCGCCGTGATCGCGACGTACCCGAGCAGCGCCAGCAGACCCAGCACCAGCGAGTACGCCGGCAGCGCGACCATGTTCTTCTTGATGACGCTGCGGCCGCGCGAGGCCAGCACACTGGTCAGCGAGTGCGGGTAGAGGAACAGCGCGAGCGCCGAACCCAGGGCCAGCGTCGCGTACTGCAGCTGGTTGTTCGCGTTCAGCAGGATCGACCCGGCCGGCTTGCCGGTGGCCGGGTTCGGCGTGCCGAGCTTCGCCGCCGCCGTGTCGAAGATGTGCGACCAGCCGCCCAGCTTCGAGGGCAGGTAGATGATCGCCACGAGGATGACGATGTAGATCAGGATGTCCTTGACGAACGCGATCAGCGCGGGCGCCCGCAGGCCGGACTGGTAGGTGTAGACCGCCAGGATGATGAAGGCGATCAGCAGCGGCAGGTGCCCGACGATGCCGGAGCCGTTGATGCCCATCGTCCGCAGCACGGCTTCGAGGCCGACCAGCTGCAGCGCGATGTACGGCATGGTCGCGACGATGCCGGTGATGGCGATCAGCAGCGCGAGGATCGGCGAGCCGAAGCGGCCGCGCACGAAGTCGGCCGGGGTGACGTAGCCGCGGACCCGCGACACCGACCACATCCGCAGGGCCGGGAGCAGGACGATCGGGTAGACGACGATCGTGTACGGCAGCGCGTAGAGGCCGAGCGCGCCGGCGCTGAACACCAGCGCGGGCACCGCGACGAACGTGTACGCCGTGTAGAGGTCGCCGCCGAGCAGGAACCAGGTGACCCACGAGCCGAACTTGCGGCCGCCGAGGCCCCATTCGTCCAGGTGGTCCAGCCCGCCGCCACGCTGCCAGCGCGCGGCCAGGAACCCGAGCACGGTGACCAGCAGGAACAGGACCGTGAAGATGATCAGTTCCGGCCACTGCAGGTTGCTCATCGAGCGTCCCCCTCGTCCAGGTCGTCGACGCTCAGCTTGTCCGGGGCGTCACCGGCCGGCTTCTCCCGCGTCATCAGGTAGACGATCCACGTGCTGAGGACGCCGACCACGACGAAGAGGAACTGGAACCAGTAGAAGAACGGCATCCCGAACAGCCGCGGACCGTCCATGTTGAACAGTGGCGTGACCAGGACCAGCAGCGGGACGATCAAGAGCAGGTACCACGGGTTGAAGGGCTTCCCGCGCACCTTCCCGTCGTCGTGCTTCACAGTCGACATCGGACCTCACCTAACACTCCCGTAACCGACCGCCTGACCTTAGAACCTGGCTGACGGGACGTCACGTCTGTCCGATATCGATTTGATCGCCGCGTACCGCGTTGCCGGCCAACACCCCGACCAACGTCGGTTGCTCCGTCGTTACCCGCCCTATATCAATAGCGCGACTCCACTTGAAGAAAATCCAAAGGGGCAACCGTATGACACGACTCCGCTACGCGGTGGTGATCCCGGCGATCGCCGGCACCCTGCTGGCCGGGTTCACGCCTGCGTTCGCAGGTCAGGAGGCCGCGGCGGCCAAGCTGCCGCGGAACTCCACGAACATCCCGGTGCAGTACGCGAACCAGAAGCTGGACTGGCACAAGTGCGCCGTCCCCTCCGAGCTGCCGACGGCCCCGCCCGCGGGCGCCGAGGATATGGAGTGCGCGACCTACAAGACGCCGCGCAACTGGTACCAGGCGAACGCCCAGATCGACCTGACCATCGCCGTCAGCCGCCTGAAGGCGACCGGCGACGCGACGGCCAGCGTCGTCACCAACCCCGGCGGCCCCGGCGCGCCCGGCCGGAACTTCCCGGCGCGGCTGCGCAACCAGCCGAAGCTGCGGGAGCACCAGGAGATCGTCGGGTTCGACCCGCGCGGCACCGGCAAGAGCACGAACATCACGTGCGGCGGCGCCATCGGCACCGGCTCGGACCTGGACCCGCGTGACCGCGACCGCGCGAACCTTAACCTGATCCTGCAGGCGACGAAGTACGCCGCGCAGTCGTGCCAGGTGAAGTCCGGCGAGCTCGGCCCGCTGATCAACACCGACCAGACGGTCAAGGACATCGACCTGCTGCGCGTGCTGCTCGGCCGCGACAAGATCAACTGGGTCGGCTACTCCGCGGGCACCTGGATGGGCGCGCACTACGCCCAGGCCTACCCCGCGCGCACCGGCCGGTTCGTGCTCGACTCCTCGACGGAGTTCACGACGACCTGGCAGAAGTCGTTCGACTGGCAGCCGCTCGGCTTCGAGCGCCGCTTCCGGTCCGACTTCCTCCCGTGGGTGGCGAAGTACGACAAGCTCTACCACTTCGGCACCACCGGCGAGGCGGCCCGCCAGACCTACGAGCAGGTCCGCTACGCCCTGACCCAGGGCGCGGTCACCCTGCCCGACGGTTCGAGCGTGTCGGCCAACGGCCTGGACGCCTTCATCGCGTCGCAGATCTACTCGAAGCGCGCCTTCCCGGCGCTGGCCGACTACCTGGTCAGCGTCCGCACGCTGACCCAGGGCGGTGCGTCGGTGCAGGCCAAGGCCGCCGCCGCGCAGAAGGTCAAGGCCGGCGACACGAGCACCACCACCTTCGGCCCGCAGCCGCTGATGGTGCCGAGCGACGGCGACTCGTACGACGCCAGCTTCTGGAGCATCCCCTGCAACGAGGGTCCGTGGACCGGCACGACGAACAGTGCCATCAAGGACTCGCAGAAGCTGATCGACAAGCAGCAGCCGCTGCTGGGCGCCGGCTGGTTCATCCAGCCGTGCCTGTTCTGGAAGAAGACCCCGGCGCCGCTGCCCGTGCTGGACGGCAAGGGTGTCCCGCCGGTGCTGATCGTCGAGTCGGAGCACGACCCGGCGACGCCGATCGAGGGCGCGCGCCGCGCGCACAAGGCGTTCGCGGGTTCGCGGATGCTGACGATCACCGGCGAGGGTGACCACGGGATCTACGCCGGCGGCAACGCGGGTGTGGACAAGGTCGTGGAGGCCTACCTGGTCGACGGCGTCGTGCCGAACGACCAGAGCCTGCCCGGTGTGGCACTTCCGGTGCCTCCGGGCGCCTGACGCCACCAGGTGTTGTGGAAGCCCCGCCGAACTCCGGTTCGGCGGGGCTTTTCCACACCTGTGCACAGAGTTGTCCACAGGCAGTGGATAACTACTGGTATTAGAATTGGTTTCATGGTGCGAGTACCGCTGACGGAGGAAGAGCGCGAGCGAGGCGAACGCCTCGGTCAGGCGCTGCGGACGGCGCGGGCCGGCCGGAGCACGGTCGACGTCGCGAGGGAAGCCGGGATCTCGGTCGAGACGCTCCGCAAGATCGAGACCGGCCGCATCCCGACACCGGCGTTCTTCACGGTCACGGCCATCGCGGACGCCGTCGGCCTGCCGCTGGACGAGCTGCGCGCAACCGTCGCGCCGGCCGCGTCACCACCGCTTTCGCAGGCCAGCTAGGTGCAGCAGCTGGCCCTCGGGCGTTGCCTAGCCTTGGCGTAGCTGCGTCAGGATGTGGTCGCGGTCGTTGAGGAACGCGCAGCCCGCCACCGGCAGGTCGTAGCTGTTCAGCAGCTTCTCGAAGTCCGACAGCTCGTCGGCCGAGAGCTTCAGGTCGACCTTCGCCGCGTGCGCGGCCAGGACGTCCGCCAGCTCCTCCCACTCGCCTGACCACAGCAGCGTGCGGTAGTGCGTGAAGTCCTCGGGGGAGAGCCGGTCGCCGAGCATCGTGAGGACGCTGTCGGCGAAGAAGCTGATCCGGTTCTCCTTGAGGTCGGCGACCGTCGGGTTCGCCGGGTCGCGGGCCGCGTCCGGGTTGCGGATCACGCCGGGGCCCGCCACCGGGTAGGCCGTGTGCACGTACCCGTTCTCCTCGACCAGCACGACGATGTGCACGTTGAACCGCTCGCCGGCACACCGCCAACGGCCGTTCCGCTGCTGCCGCCGGGCCTCGCTCGGATCGTTCGCGACGTCCTTCACCACCGAGATGATGTGCTCGTCGTTCCAGCCCGGCGGGAACTCGCTGGTCGCCCGGCGCCCCACCCCCGACGCGTGTCCGCCACCCATGACTGCTCCATTCGTCGCATCGAGGGTAGGTCAGATGGCCGCGGAAAGCAGCACGATCCCGATAACCTGCAGGTCGAGTCCGCGGAAGAGCTGGCGCACGAGGTTCGCGGGCATCGGGCCCATCGGGGTGTCCACGAACGCCGGGTTGCCGTAGTCGACGGCCTTGCGGGTGACCGTGCGCAGGATCGAGAGCACCGACAGCGGCACCGCGAGCCACGCCGGCCCGGCGAACGACGTCCCGGCTGCCAGCGTGACGCCGTACAACACCACCGCCCAGAGGAGGCCGACGCCGGCGAGCACCAGGCCGTTCGCCAGCACCAGGTCGCGGTTCGGGGAGCCCAGCCAGCGACGGCGCCCCGGGTTGCGCCACAGCTCGCCGAGCCCGGCGCTGAACGGCGTCAACGCGAGGTACGCGCCGAGGCCGACGAGGACCGGGCCCGGCAGCGTCGGCAGTGCGATGTGCGCGACCACGATCGCGAACCCGACCAGCACGGCCGCGCCCGCGTACTTGGTCCGGCCGACGGTTTCCGCCACGGCCAGCCGCAGCGGCGTCGGCCGGCGCACGGGGATCCGCCCGACCGGCGCCGACGGCGGGAGCAGCATCATCGGGTCGAGGAAGGTGACGGCGACCGAGCGCAGCACCCGGCCCTCCCAGCCGGCGAGCAGCGCCGACCGGCCCGCGCGCGTCACCGGCTCGCCGCCGAACGCCAGCGGCAGGGCCGCGACGACCACGCCGGCCGCGACGAGCTCCACCGTGGCGGCGCCGAGGTGGAACGCGGCGATCGCCAGCCCGAGCACCGCCAGCACCAGCGGGCCGGCCGCGTCGAACCACAACGCCGTCCGCCGCGCCGTCACGTACGCGAGCACGGCGGTCGCCGCGACGACGGCGATCCCCGCGCGCCACTCGTCGAGCCCGCCACCGCCGACCGCGAGCAGCAGCGCGGCCAGGTAGCCGGTCACCGCCACGACGCCGGTCCACGCGCCGAGCAGCCGCAGCGCGACGACGCGGCCGCGGTCGACCGGCGCGAAGTCCAGCCAGGTCAGTTCGGCCGGCTCGACCCAGGCGAACCCGCGGCGCAGCAGGCCGCGCCAGCCGACCGCGCAGCACAGCGTCAGCAGGCCGAGGACGGCCGGGAAGTCCACTCGCGACGCCCCGTAGACCGCCGGGCGCCAGCCGTCGACGTGGAAGAACGCCGTGAAGAGGAACCCGAAGCCGAACAGGAAGACGAACGACGCCGTGTCGCCGCTGAAGATCCCGCCGAAGCGCTTGCGGCCCGGGATCTTCATCCGCCGCGGCGCGACGGTCACCACAGTTCGAGCACGCTGTCCGCGGCCTCCAGCAGCGGCGGGTGGTGGGTGGCCACCACGACCGCCGCGCCGGCCGCCGTCGACCGGGCGATCACCTCGACCAGCCACTCCTTGCCCGCGGTGTCCAGCGCGCGCTCCGGCTCGTCGAGCAGCAGGACGCGGTGCGGCCGCGCGGTGACGCCGAGCAGCAGCAACCGCCGGCGCTGGCCGGCGGAGAAGTGCCCGGACGTGACGTGCATGCGTTCACCGAGGCCGGCGTCGCGCAGCAGGTCCTGGTGGTCGCCGAGGTCGGCGCCGAACGTGCCGGAAAGCAGGTCGAGGTGCTGCAACGGGGTCAGCTCGGCGAAGAAGTCGGAGTCGTCGAACAGCACCGAAACCTTCCGCCGGAACTCGACGTCCCGCTCGTCGGGCAGCTTGCCGTCCACCAGCACGCGGCCCCGCTGCGGCCGCTGCATGCCGTAGAAGCAGCGCATCAACGTCGACTTGCCGACACCGTTCGGCCCGACGATCGCGGCGACCTCCCCGGCGTCGACGCTGAAGTCGAGGTCGTCGAACAGCCAGATGTCGCCGGCGCGGACGCCGATCCCCTTCGCGTCGATCATCGGAGCGCTTCGAGTACCGGGGCGAACTGGGCCATGTCGTGCTCCAGGACGGTGAAGTAGGTCAGCCCGAACCGCTCGCGGTGCGCGTGGAGCTGCTCGGCGACCTCGGCGGGGGAGCCGACCAGCGCGGTCGGGACCTCGGCGAGCTGGTCGACGCTCAGCACGCCGTGCGTCAGCTTCGCGAGGTCCTCGAGCGCGCCCGCGCGGTCTTCGGTGATCTTCACGAAGTGGCAGAGCAGGTTGAACTCCGCGCTCCGGTCACCGAGCTTCGACCGGACGAACTCGACGCGCTCCCCGATGTCCTCGGCGCTCGCCGGGATCAGCGCGCCGCCGTCCGGCGACTTGGCCGTGCCGGTGAAGCCGATGATGTCGGCGTGCTCGGCGGCCAGCGTCAGGATCCGGTCGCCGCGGCCGCCGAGCAGCAGCGGCGGTCCTTCCGGCCGCGCCGGCGCGGGCCGGTGCTCCGGGTCGGCGTAGGACCGCTTGAGCTCGAGGATCGTGCGTTCGAGGTGGTCGACGCGCTCGCGGGCGGACGGGAACGGCAGCCCGGCGGCCTCGAACTCCTTCTCGACGTACCCCGCGCCGAGCCCCAGCTCGAGCCGGCCGTCGGTGAACCGGTCGGTGCCCGTGACGTCGCGGGCGAGCAGCACCGGGTTGTAGAAGGGCGTGTTGAGCACGTAGGTGTTGAGCTTGACGCGCGAAGTGACCTCGCCGGCGAGCACGAGCGCCGGGAACGGCGGCGCCATCCCGAGGTGGTCGGCCGCGGACACGACGTCGAAGCCGAAGTCCTCGGCCTGGCGGCACTTCCCGACCCACGCCGCGCGGCCTTCCGGCACGACCATGTTCACGCCGAAGCGGAAGTCCCCAGTCATAGGGACACGGTACTCAGCGGAGCTTTTCGATCACCGGGGCCAGCCTGGTCAGGTCGTCCTCGATCACCGTGAAGTAGCTGATGCCGAGCGTCTCGCGGGTGCGCCGCAGCTGGTCGGCCGCCGCTTCCGCCGAGCCGATGAGGACAGTGGGCAGCTCGCCCAGCTCGTCCACGCCGAGGTGCGGCACGAGCCGGTGGGCCGCTTCGAGCGCCGTCTGCCGGTCGTCGGTGATCCGGACGAAGTGGACCATCAGGTTGAGCTCGGTGTCACGACCGCCGAGCGCCCGCTTCGCGAAGTCGACGCGCTCGGCGACCGCGGCGGGACCGGCCAGGGCCAGCCGTCCCTCGGCCGCGCCGGGCGCGGTGCCGGTGAAGGCGATGGTGTCGGCGTGCTCGGCGGCGAACTCCAGCATCCGGTCGCCGCGGCCGCCGAGCAGCAGCGGCGGCCGGGGGCGATCCGCGTACGCGCGCTCGATCTCGGCGACCACGCGCTTCAGCCGCGCGAACCGCTGCCCGGGCGTGCCCCACTCGATCCCGGCGGCCTCGAACTCCGCGCGGACGTACCCCGCGCCGATCCCGATCTCGAGGCGGCCGCCGGTGAACTCGTCGAGCCCGGTGAGGTCGCGGGCCAGCAGCACGGGGTTGTGGAAGCTCGCGTTGAGCACGTAGGTGTTCAGCTTGACGCGCTCGGTCGCTTCGGCCGCCAGCAGCAGCGCCGGCACCGGCGCGACCCGCCCGAGGTGGTCGACCACGCCGACGACGTCGTAACCGAGGTCCTCGGCCTGGCGGCACTTCGCCACCCACTCGGCCCGTGAGCCGGGCGTCACCAGCGCCACCCCGAAGCGGAACGGTCTCATGGCGCGAACTTACCTGCAGACATCGAGAAGGGGACGTCCACACGGGACGTCCCCTTCTCGATGCGAAACTCAGGCGAGGCGCTGGGCCAGCGCGTCGAGCTCGTCACGCAGCGACGTCGGCACGGTGTCGCCGATCTTGTCGAACCACTCCTCGATCAGCGGCAGCTCCGCGCGCCACTCCTCGGGCTTGACGTCGAGAGCGGCCTGGATGTCCTCGAGCGACTCGGTGAGGCCCTCGGTGTCGAGGTCCTCGGCGCGCGGCACGAAGCCGATCGGCGTCTCGACGGCGTTGCCCTTGCCCTCGACGCGGTCGACGACCCACTTCAGGATCCGCGAGTTCTCGCCGAAGCCCGGCCACAGGAAGCGGCCGTCGTCGCCGCGGCGGAACCAGTTGACGTAGAAGATCTTCGGCAGCTTGTTCGCGTCGGCGTTCTTGCCCAGCGTCAGCCAGTGCTTGAAGTAGTCGGCGGCGTGGTAGCCGAGGAACGGCAGCATCGCCATCGGGTCGCGGCGCACGTTGCCGACCGCGCCGGCGGCCGCGGCCGTCGTCTCCGACGACATGGTGGCGCCCATGAACACGCCGTGCTGCCAGTCGCGGGCCTCGTTGACCAGCGGCACCGTGGTCTTGCGGCGGCCGCCGAACAGGATCGCCGAGATCGGCACGCCCTTGGGGTCGTCCCACTCGTCGGCGAGGATCGGGCACTGCGACATCGGCGTGCAGTAGCGCGAGTTCGGGTGCGCGGCCTTCTCGCTCGACTCCGGCGTCCACTCCTGGCCCTTCCAGGAGGTGGCGTGCTCGGGCTGGTTCTCCATGCCCTCCCACCAGATGTCGCCGTCGTCGGTCAGGGCGACGTTCGTGAAGACCGTGTTGCCCTGCTCGATGGTGCGCATGGCGTTCGGGTTGGTGTGCCAGTCGGTGCCCGGCGCGACGCCGAAGAAGCCGAACTCGGGGTTGACCGCGTAGAGCCGGCCGTCTTCGCCGAAGCGCATCCAGGCGATGTCGTCACCGAGGGTCTCGGCGCGCCAGCCCGGGATGGTCGGCTGCAGCATGGCGAGGTTGGTCTTGCCGCAGGCGCTGGGGAAGGCCGCCGCGACGTAGTGGACCTTGTCCTCGGGCGAGATCAGCTTGAGGATCAGCATGTGCTCGGCGAGCCAGCCCTCGTCGCGCGCCATCACCGAGGCGATGCGCAGCGAGTAGCACTTCTTGCCGAGCAGCGAGTTGCCGCCGTAACCCGAGCCGTAGCTCCAGATCGCGCGCTCCTCCGGGAAGTGCGAAATGTACTTCGTTTCGTTGCACGGCCAGGAAACGTCCTTCTGACCGGGCTCGAGCGGCGCGCCGACGGAGTGCAGCGCGGGCACGAATTCGCGCTCGCTGCCGTCCGGCCCGACGAACTTGTCGAGGGCGGCGCGACCGGCGCGGGTCATCACGCGCATCGAGGCGACAACGTAGGCGAAATCGGTGATTTCGATACCCAGCTTGGGATTCTCGTCGGCGAGCGGACCCATGCAGAAGGGGATGACGTACATCGTGCGGCCGCGCATCGAGCCCCGGAAGAGCTCGGTCATGGTGGCCTTCATCTCGGCCGGGTCGGTCCAGTTGTTGGTGGGACCGGCGTCCTCGGGACGCTCCGAACAGATGAAGGTCCGGTCCTCGACGCGGGCGACGTCGTTGGGGTCGGAGGTGGCCCAGAAGGAGTTCGGCTTCGACTTGAGCTGCACGAACGTGCCGGCTTCGACGAGCTCCTGGTTGATCCGGGCGGCTTCTTCGTCAGACCCGTCGACCCACACCACGCGGTCCGGGGTGGTCAGTTCGGCGACCTCCCGGACGAAGGACAGCACGCCGGTGTGCGTCGTCGGCGCGGTGTCCAGTCCGGGGATGGCGACTGCGGTCATCTCTGCTCCTGACTTCCGACGACAAATGAGCCCGCTCGGAACGGCTGTGTTCCGATGCGGGCTGCGTTGCCGGCGACCGAATGGCTTCGCACACCGGCTGGCGAAGCCGGCGTGCGTTTTTTGGGATTCCCCGAGAGTAGCCGCATGACCGGCAGGTAACCGAGAGCTGACGTGTACGTTCTCTCACAAGAACGATAAGGGAATCGATTCAGACGTCACCGGATCGGTGCATTTGCAGTAAATCTTGCGGTGGGCGGCCTCACACACGCCCCATTCCCTGGGTCCGGGGCGGGAGCGCCCGGGCGGGCGTGGGGTCGCACCCCACAAGATTCTGTGACCTGCTTGTTTTCATTTGCGACATGAAAAAAGCCCGGCGCGGGTGCGCCGGGCTTTCAAACTGTGACCTGGGTAACGTTTCAGTTGGGCGAGATCCACTGCCCGGTGCCGGAGTCGATGTGCGCGACACCCTCGAGCGTCTGCGTGCCGGCGCCGCCCCACTCGGCGTCACCCGCGGGGTCGCCGATCTGCTGTTCGCTGCCCGAATCCAGCAGTCCACTGGAGACCTCGGTCCACTGGCCGGGGCCGCTGTGCTCGAACGTCGTGGACGTGCCGTCGGCGTCGACCTGCACCGCGATGTCCGCTTCGCCGTCGCCGTCCTTGTCGGTGAAGGCGATGGTGCCGCCGCTCTTCGTCTCGACGACGGCGGTGTCGTTGTGTCCGTCGTGGTCGGTGTCGATGGTTGCCACCCCCGCGTCGACCTCACCGTCCGGCATGTCCGCGTGGATGTGGCCGCCGGAGCTGTCCTCGTGGCCGGTGCCGGTGTCGGAGTCGTCGTGGCCCCCGCCCTCCGACTGGATCCACTCGCCGCTGGCCTCGTCGTAGACGGCCTGCTCGACGACGTGTCCCGTCTCGTCGAGGACGGCGTACTGGTCGGCCTGGCCGTCGTGGTTCGTGTCGATGAAGGCCTGGGCCGTGCCGTCGTCGTGTTCGACGATCGCGGTGTCGTTGACGCCGTCGTCGTTCACGTCGTAGTTGACCTCGGCCTGGTACTCCTGGCCGTCGACGTGCACGGTCATCGCCTCGGCACCACTGGCGTCGGTGTCGTTGCCGCCACTTTCGTCGACCCACATGGGACTTCCCCCTTCGAACCGGGTAACGCCGTTCTCCGACCTGCTGTCTGAGGGTATGACTCACCGTAGGCCGGTTCGGTTCCCCACCACAACCGGACGCGCGCTCAGGCCGGCTTGTCCCGCAATGCCCGGATCCGGGTCAGGAACGCTTCCGCCCGGTCACGGCCGTCGCTGACCTCTTTCAGGCGCTTCGAGACGATCGCGATCTTCTTCGCCCGTTCCTGGGCGCCCATCTTGATCGTCTTGTCGACTTCCTTCAGCTCGGCCTCGATCGCGTCGATGCGCCGACCGAGGGCCTCGTCCAGGGCCATCGACAGCTGCTGCTCGGCCTCGATGAGCTGCTCGGCGACGAGCTGGTCGAGCGTCGAGCGGGCGTCCGCGATGGCTTCGACGAGCCACTGCTTCATGTGCTGCTTGTCGGCCGCGTGCTTGCGCGTGCGGGCCATCCACCAGCCCGCGCCGAGGCCGATGATGATCGTCACCGGCAGCACCACCGGGTTGAGGATCGCGACGCCGGCCAGCGGCAGCGCGGCCACCTTGCCCGCGCCGACGCCGCCCGAGATGCCCATGAAGACGAGCAATTTGTCCTCGGCCGTCGGCGGTTTCTTGTCCGGCGGGCGCAGCACGACCGGCGGCCCGCCGGCGCGCGCGAACTGCGCGCGGATGACGTCGAGCTCCTCCGGCGAGAACAGCTCCGACAGCGAGACGTTCGTGACCTGGTTGAGCCGCTGGGAAAGCAGCATCGAGATCCGCTGCGACGTCGTCTGCAGCGCGATGTCGACCTGCTGCGGCAACGCGGTCAGCTCGTCGCGCTTCGCGGCGTCGATCAGCTGCCGGAAGTGGGTCTGCGCGTCCCGCATCTGGCGGCTGCTCTCGTGCAGCACCTCGACGCGGGTGCGCTGCACCTCGCCCCGCAGCTTCAGCTGCCAGCCGCGGGTCGACGTCCGGCGTTCGGCCTGCAGCTGGTCACGGCGTTCCCGCAGCTGCTCGGCCTCGGCCTCGCCCGCCGACAGCGCCCGGCTTTCGGCCTGCAGCTTCGCCTTGAGCACGGCGAGCGCGCTGGACAGCGCGCGCAGCGTGTTGGCCTCGCCGAGCATCGCCGAGCGGCCGACCAGCAGTTCCTGCAACGCCGTCTGGACGCTCGCGATGCCGGACTTCTCCCGCAGCATCGCGGCCATCTGCTCGTTGGGCGCCTTAGCGGCCGTCTCGAACATCCGCGGTGACACCGGGTGGAACACGGCGTCGGCGAAGCGGGGCGCGTGCTCGGCCAGCAGCTGCCGGTCGGCCGCCAGCACCTCGCGCCAGCCGCGGAACATGTCCACCTTGGTCAGCGCGAACACCACGGTTTCGACGCGCTCGCCGACGTCGCGCAGGAACTGCAGCTCGGTCGAGGTGAACGGCGCCGACGCGTCGACGACGAACAGCAGCGCCGTCGCGCCCGCGGCGGCCTCCTTGGCCAGCTCGCCGTGCATCGAGTCGAGCCCGCCGACGCCGGGGGTGTCGACCAGCGAAAGCCGTTCGAGCAGCGGCACCGGGCCGGTGACCTCGACGTAGCGCGGCGGGATCTGGCCCGGCGGCAGCTCGTGCGCGGCCGACACCCAGTTGATCAGCTGGCCGAGGTCGATCGGCACCGGTGCCAGCTGGCCGGGGTAGCAGGCCTGCGCGCCCCACGTCTCCGCGTGGTCGAACACGAGGTAGGTGGCGGTGGCGACGTCGGCGTCCACAGGGGACAGTCCCGGTCGCGCGAGCAGGGCGTTGACCAGGGAGCTCTTGCCGCGGTTCGTCTCGCCGACGACCACGACGGCCGGCTTCTTCGGCCGCGCCCTCCGGATGTCGTCGACCCACCTGGCGGCGTCGGGATCGGCGTCGCGGACGACGGTCAGCAGCTGGTCACGGGCCGCCTGGACCTGCGCGGGCAGGCTCGGCGCGGTGGGTGCGCTCACGGGGTCTTCTTCGCGTAGACGATGACGATCGGGGCGCGCAGCAGGCGGTCGTGGTCGGCGAAGCCGGTGACCTCGGTTTCCGCGACGACGCCGTCCAGCGCCGGGTCCTCGGTCGGCAGCGCGCCGCCGGCTTCGTGCCGGGCCGGGTCGAACCGCTCGCCGTCGGGCCGCAGGGCCTGGACGCCGATCGCGGCCAGCCCTTCTTCGAGCCGTTCGACGACGCCGCCGCTGCGGGCGCGATCCAGTGCGTACAAGCACATCTGGATCAAGGCCTGGCGGTCGGTGAGTGCTCGCTCAAGGTCGACAGACGCTTCGGGGGTTCCGGGTGGCGGAGCCCCCGGCCCGGGGCGAAGCCCCGGTGAGGACACCGGAGCAGTGATGACCGGCTGCAAGGGGTGCACATCGGTGTCCGACGCCGGCTTCGCGCCGTCGGTTCCCTTCTCCGCGTCGGCCTCTTCGATGATCTGCGCGATGCTCAGCGCCGGGATCTGGCCGGTGGGCGTCTCGTCGGCATCCACCACGCCGTCCTTCCGAAACCACGCCACCCGCACCACCCCGTCCGGCTCACCGCAGATTCCACCAGTTTGGAGCACTCAGACGCCATCCGGGGGCGAAACGGCCGAGACCGGACGGAGGAACCGGATCAAGATCGTCCGGAGGATCGCGAGTTCGGCCGCCGTGTCGACGTCGGGGTCGAACGCCGCCCGCGTGATCAGCGCGTCGGCGAGGGCGGCGACCCAGCCGGCCGCGGCGTGCGGCGGGACGCCGGGGTCGATCAGCCCGGCGGCCACGGCCCGCTCGATCAGGACGGCGAGGCCGTCGGCCAGCGCGCATTCGTTGCGCCGGATCAGCGCGGCGAACTCGTCGTCGCGCGCGGCCTGCGCGGCGGCCTCGAGCACCAGCCGGGCGATGGCGGGGTGCGCGACCTCGGCGGCCAGCGCTAGCGCGACGTCGAGCAGCGCGGTCCACGGGTCGGCGGCTTCGGCCGCCGCGGCGAGCCGTTCGGCCGTGTCGCGCGCGTCTTCCTCGAAGATCGTGGTGAATACCGCGCGCTTGGTGGGGAAGTAGTGGAAGAGGCTGCCGGAGCTGATGCCCGCGGCGCGGCAGATGTCCGCGGTCGTCGTCCGCTCCAGGCCCTTCTCGGCGAAGCACCCGGCGGCGGCGTCGACGATCGCGCGGCGCTTGGCCGCGTGCTTCGCGGGGTCGACCGTCCTCATCGCTCGGCCGGCGGTTCGTCGAGCCAGGGGTAGCCGTGTTCGGCGAACGCCCTGGCCAGCTCGGGCCCGCCGAGGTCGGTCTTCTCGCGGGCGATCTCCCGGCCGTCGACGGTGTGCAGGACGAGCTCCTTGCCGTCGAGGTAGACGGCGTCGAGCTCGGCTTCGATGCGCCGCGTCTTCTCGCCGCGGACCAGCGTGACGCGGGCCGGCGACACCGTGACGACCAGCCGGTCGTGCGCCCAGATCACCGCGAACGCGAACCCGAGCACCAGGCCGCCGGCGACGGCGGCGAGCGTCGCCCACGGCTGCGGCAGCTTCGTGAGCACCTTGAACACACCCTGGAACGGGAAGGCCGGCAGGCCGGTGACCCACGCGGCGATGGCCCACACCCCGACGCCCAGCGCGGCGCCGGCCAGCGGGCAGCCGACCCAGGACCCGGTGCGCAGCCACGACGGCTCGTCGACGGTCGTCTCCATGCCGTCCATTATCAGACCGCGCGCTCGGTTTATGAAAGCCGGGGGTCAGACCAGCTCGTTGATGACCTCGCGGAGCTTGGCCTCCAGCCCCGGGCCGTCCTCGGCGAACCGGGACGAGACCAGCAGCTGGTCGTCGGCCGTGCGCAGGCAGATCGAGCCGGCCACGGAGATCTCGATGACGTTCAGCCGGAACGGGTACGCGCGCCGCCCCTGCCGCACCTCGGCCTCCCGCACGAGCTGACCGAGCCGCTCGCCGGCGACGATCTGGCGCCGGTAGAAGCCGGGTGCCCACGGGGTCGTGCCCGACGGCTCGCCCGCACCGCGCAGCGCCGGGCCGCGCGCGTTGGCGAAGTGCCGGGACGCGGCCGGGGCGAAGTACTCGATCGCCTGGCGCATCGCCGAATCGTGGGCGAGCGCGGGCCTGCCGTAGCGGTTGCGCGGGCTGCGCGGGTCCGGGTCCACCCGGCCGCGCAGGAACGCGAGGAGGTCGTTCCACCAGTCCGCCCACTGCTCCTGGACGGCGGCGCGGTCGATCTCCGGCGGGACGTGCACCGGGACTTGCGGCTCCACCGGCGGCAGGACCTGTCCTTCGGAAACGGACAGCGCCAAGGCGTCACGGATGTACAGCGCGACGTCGATCTCCGTCTCGCTGCTCCACCCCGCTCGCCAGGATGTCGTGTTCTCCAGCTGCACGTTTTCCACAGTACGCGGGAAAGCCGCTTTCCCAGGAGAAGTCGGCAAGGTGAAACAAGCGTCAGGCCTGTGGCTCGCGCACCTGCTGCCAGATCAGGAAATATGCACGGTGCACCACGTGCGCAACGCGGCTCTGCGCGGGCGTCGCGCCGAACGACGCGAAGGACCGCCACCAGCCCGCGCGCTCCAGCGCGTGCGCGGCCAGCTCCGGCCGGGGCGCGCCCGGCTTGCCGAGCTGGGCGCCGATGTCGGCGTTGCTGCCCACCCGCAGCACCTCCTCGGAGAGGTCTTCGGGCATGTCGACGGCGCCGGAGGCGACCAGCGTCAGCGCTTCGAGCAGCCGCAGCTGGTGGGCCTCGGGCTTGGCGAGCAGCACCTCGATGGCGTCGTGTACTCGCTGGCGCTCGGCCGGGTCGCCGGAGGCGTGCGCGAGCGCGGTGACCGACGCGAGCGCCGCGGCCGCCTTGATCCCGTCGGCGCGGGCGGCGAACACGATCGACAGCCGCTGCCGCACGGCTTCCAGGCCGGACGCGTCCAGCAGGGACCGCCGCAGCGCACCCGCCGTGATCTCCGGTTCCTTGCGGATGACGTCGACGGCGTGCGAGACGCCGAACAAATCGAGCTTCTCCAGCAGGCGCAGCCGGGTGCCGGCCGGGACGTCGCACTCCCAGCTGGTGAAGATGTCGGCCGAGATCAGCATGGTCTGCAGGACGTCGTCGTCGAGGTCGGCCAGCGCCCGCAGGGCCTCGGCGTCGGCGGAGGTGAAGCCGCCCGACTCGGCGGACTCCGCGATCAGCCCGATCACCGGCAGCACGTCGGCGACGCGCGGCTTGAGCGTCGAGGCCTGCTTCTCCGAGAGGATCGTCGCGGCCTTCCAGATGTCGCCGTCGGAGCCCTCGACCGACTCGGGGGCGATGGTGTCGGCCTTGTTCAGCACGGCGATGGCGTTGACCGGCCCGGCCTCGCGGCTCGCGGTGGCCGCGGTGAACGCGGCGAGGGCCTGCTGGTCGTCGGCGCGGACGCCCTGGGTGACGACGTAGAGGACGGCCTCGGCGCCGGCGACGGCGTTGCGCGAGGTGTCGTCGAGGTCGTCGGAGCCGTCTTCGTCGTCTTTGCGGTGCTTCGCGGCGCCGAGGAGCAGCTCGGTGCGTGACACCGACGCGGCGTCGAGCGAGCCGAGGCCGGGGGTGTCGATCACCGTCATGCCCTGCAGGACGGCGTTGGTCAGGTAGGCCTCGATGTGCGAGACCTTGGTGATGTCGACGCCCAGCTCGGCCGGGATCATCCCGTCCGAGGCGAACGGGAGCACCTGCTTGCGGCCGTCGGTGAAGACGATCTCGACGCGGTCCACCGTGCCGTACTGGAAGCGGGTCACCAGCCGGGTGCACTCGCCGATGTCGGTCGGCGCGACCCGGCGCCCGATCAGGGCGTTGACCAGCGTCGACTTGCCCGACTTGATCCGCCCGGCGACGGCCACCTGCAGCGGCGCGCCGAGCCGGCGCAGCACCTCGGCGAACCCGGCCGACGTCCGCGCGGACACCTGCGACTGCAGGCGGTGGCACAGGTTGGCCACGGACATCGACAGCGGACCGGCGAGCCGGCCCTGCTCCGGTGACGTCACGGCCCCCAGCCCTCCCGTCGTACGGACAACCCCCGGGAATCGTCCCATGCGCCTCATCCTGGGGTCGCACCGAAGGTGGTACCGGCGACCGACGCGGGATCCGCGGGCCGGGACCTAGTGTTGCCTGGTGCGACGGCTGAGTCTCTGGATGCGTGCCCACCCCATGGCGGGCGACTCGGTGCTGGCCGTCCTGCTCGGCCTGTTCGACCTGATGCTCTTCGTCGCCGACGGCTTCGCCGAGGTGCCCGAACTGCCGCCCTGGTACGTCGGGATCCCGGTGATCATCGCGATGGTGACGCCGCTGGTGTTCCGGCGGCGCTCGCCGCTGTGGTCGGCGTACGTCGTGCTCGTGATCAGCATCGTGCACGCGGCGCTGATGCTCGGCATCGGCAGTGCGGCCGGGCTGGCGATGAGCATCTACTCCGTCGTCGTCTACGCCGGACGGCGCCAGGGCGTGGTGTTCGTCGGCGCGGTCGTGGTCGCGTCGGCCGTCCAGCTGCTGATCGAGCAGTCCGGGGACATCCTCATCGCGGTGCTGTTCCTGGCGTTCGGCATCGCGCTGTGCTGGACGCTCGGCGAGTTCGTCGGGGCGCGCCGCGCCTACGACGTGGAAGTGGAGGCGAGGTTGCACCTGCTCGAAACCGAACGCGACCAGGCCACCCGGATCGCGGTGGCCGAGGAACGCGGCCGCATCGCGCGCGAACTGCACGACGTCGTCGCGCACGCGGTCAGCGTGATGGTGGTGCAGGCCGACGGCGCCTCGTACGCGATCCGCAGCAACCCCGAGCTCGCCCAGCGAGCCCTGCAGACGATTTCCGAGACCGGCCGCGGCGCGCTCGGCGAGCTGCGCGCGCTGCTCGACGTCCTGCGCAACGACCGCGCCGAAGGCGAGCCGCGGGTCCCGCAGCCGGACGCGCACGCCATCGCCGACCTGGCCGAGCGGATGCGCGCGGCGGGCGTGCCGGTGACGCTGGAGTCCGACGAGCTCGGCGACCTGCCCGCCGGGGTGTCGCTCGCGGCGTACCGGATCGTGCAGGAGTCGCTGACCAACACGCTCAAGCACGCCGGGCGCGGCGCGACCGCGTCCGTGCGGCTGCACCGGACCGGCGACCTGGTGGAAGTCCTGGTCTCGGACGACGGCGCCGGCCGGCTTCCCCAGCTGATGCCCGCCGGGCGCGCGTCACCACGGCTGGCTGTCCCGGGCGGCAACGGGCTGATCGGCATGCGCGAACGCGCCCACGTCTACGGCGGGACGCTCGAAGTCGGCCCGGCACCGGGTGGTGGGTGGCAGGTCCGCGCGGCGCTGCCGGTTAGGTTGGCGCAGTGATCCGTGTGGTGGTCGTCGACGACCAGGAACTGATGCGTGTCGGGTTCCGGATGGTGCTGGGCGCGCAGGAGGACATCGACGTCGTCGGCGAGGCCGGCGACGGCGCCCAGGCCATCCGGCTGGCCGAACAGCTGCGCCCCGACGTCGTGCTGATGGACGTCCGGATGCCGGTGCTCGACGGCGTGGAGGCGACGAAGAAGATCGTCGCCGACGGCACCGCACGGGTGCTCGTGATGACGACGTTCGACCTCGACGAATACGTCTACGCGGCGCTACAGGGCGGGGCGAGCGGGTTCCTGCTGAAGGACACCCAGCCCGACCACCTGGTCTCGGCGTTGCGTGCGGTGGCTTCGGGCGACGCCGTCGTCTCACCGTCGGTGACGCGCCGGCTGCTGGACCGCTTCGTCGGCGCCGGCGGCACGCCGATGCGCGACACGGCCGAGCTGGACGTGCTCACCGACCGCGAGCGCGAGGTGCTCGTGCTGATCGCCAAGGGTATGTCGAACCTGGAGATCGCCGAGGCGTTGTTCCTCTCGGAGGCGACAGTGAAGACGCACGTCGGCCGGATCCTGGCGAAGCTGGACCTGCGCGACCGGGTGCAGGCGGTGGTGCTGGCCTACGAAACCGGCCTCGCCCGCCCCGGCCTTGCCTGAGGGAGGCTGCACTTTCATAGGGAAAGATGCGCTCAAAGGCCCCCTGGACGCATCTTTCCCTATGAAAGTGCCGCTCGGATGGTCGTGACCACTCGCTTCGGCTCGTCGTACAAGTCGGCTTTGGTGACGATCACGAAGCGCCATCCCTCGGCCTCGATCGCGGTGCGACGCTGCGCGTCGAGGCGTGGCTGGATGCCGTCGAGATGCCATTGGCCGTCGTACTCAACAGCCAGCTTCCGCTTGGGGAAGGCCAGGTCAAGGCGGCCGAGAAAGTCGCCTGTTGCCGTTACGACGTCGACCTGGACCTCGGGTCTGAGCCCGGCGACGGTCAGCCACACCCGCAGCTCGGACTCGGGAACGCTCTCCGAACGCGCATTCGCCAGCGCGACCGCTTTCCTGGCTCGCACCATCCCGTTGTCGCGGCGCGGTCCGAGATAACGGCGCAGTTCGGCCAAGGTCAGCAGCCCGCTGCTGAGGAAGGCATCGAGGTAACCGACGGTCCGGGGAAGCGAACGATGAAGCTTGGTGTTCGTGAGGGCGTCCAAAGCGAGCCGCAGAGGCGTGGCGAGCCGGATGCCACCCCACGGCTCACTGTCGATCATCAGCCGGCTGGTCCGCCGGATGTGCAACCCGGCCTGCCGATCGAACACCACGTCTTCCGGCACCACGAATTCGACCAGGTCATGCGGACCGACCAGTTCGAGGCCCCTGACGGCCGCTGCCGAGCAGCCGGACAGAACGGCACCACCCGGCGCCAGCAGAGCGGCGGCCCGGCACCGCATCGAGTGCGTAACTTCAGTCGTCGAGGCGACGTAGACGTTCCGGAACAACCGGGTGAACGACGGAGACCTCAAGTCGCACAACGTCAACGCGTCTTCGGCCACGGCGTGGCTCCCGATGAAGGGCTCGGCGAAGTCGATCAGGTCTCTGCTGCGACGTTGGAACACCCACCAAACCTGCGTCACACCGCCGACAACCGGCCCCGACGAAGATCAACTACGACCTCCTTGTCCACATCCCCCGAAATCCCTCCACAACCCCGCATCTTTCATAGGGAAAGTGCCGCTTCAGGACTCCGGAGGCGCCACTTTCATGACGAAAGTGGCGGGGTTGGGTTAGCGGTAGTTGTCCGGCGGGGTCGTTGCCGGGTCTTTGCCTGTGTTGCGGACTTCGGTGAGCCAGCGGCCGAAGTCCGGGCGGTCGCCGTCGATGTCGGTGTAGCCGTATTCGTGCATCAGGGTCCAGGACGCCAGCGTTTGGCCGGCGAAGCGGGCGACGTCGGCGTCTTGGGCCAGGGCCGCTACGCCGCGGGCCAGCAGGTACGGCGTCTCGGAGATCTTGAAGTCGACCGGGGCGAGCTTGCCGACCGCGTCGCGCCAGGTGGCTTCGGTGACTTCGAAGGTGTCCAGCATCGACTCCGAGCGCAGGAAGCCCGGCGTGACGGCGAGGCCGACGCAGTCGTTCTTCTTCAGCTCGACGCCCAGCGCGCGGCCGAGCGCGCGGATGCCGCACTTGGCCAGGTAGTACGGCAAGCCCGCGCCGACGTAGTCGTCGTTGTCGCCGTCGGTCACCTCCAGCACCAAGCCGCGGCGGGCGACGACCAGCGGCAGCAGCTTGTGCAGCGCGATGAGGTGCGTGTCGAGCGCGTTGTGCGTCAGGCTCAGCGCGTCTTCCAGCGGCGTCTCCCAGAAGGGCGCGTCGAAGTGGAAGTACATGTCGCCGCCCCAGACGTCGTCGACCAGGATGTCGACTCCGTCCACTTCGGACTCGATGCGCGCCTTCAACGCGTCCACATCGGACACCGACGTGAAGTCGCAGCGGACCGGGACGGCTTTGCCGCCCGCCGCCTCGACCAGTTCCGCCGTCTCTTCGATCGTCTCCGGGCGCTTCAACGGTGACGCCGTTTCGCGCGTCGACCGGCCGGTGACGTACACCGTCGCCCCCGCGCGGCCCAGCTCCACCGCGATCGCGCGGCCGCAGCCCCGGGTCGCCCCCGTGACCACCGCGACCTTGCCCAGCAAACTCATGTCTTCTCCCGTCCCCGCCACGCGGTCAGCACCGCGTCGACGTCTTCGGCCAGCCGGTCGGCCAGCCGCCCCACCGGCCGGATCGACCAGTCCAGCGACACCCCGTTGATCACCGCCAGCAACGCCCGCGCGGCGCGGGGCACGCTCGGCGCGTGCGGCAGCTCGTCCGCCGCCGCGCGGACGAGGCGGCCCAGCTCCGCCTCCACCGCCGCGTAGTGCTCGCCCAGCAGCGCCCGCAGCACCGGGTCGCCGATGTCCACGCCGAGCTGGCCGAGGTGGTTGGCCGCCTCTTCGGCGTCGCCGAGCACCGCGTAGACCGTCACGGCCGCCTCGCGTAGTCCCACGATCGGGTCATCCCAGGAATCCGCGCACGCCCGCATCTGCTCGACCGCGCGGGTCGTCGCGCGCCGGCTCAGCGCCTGCAGCAGACCGGCCTTCGACCCGAAGCGCTGCCCGGCCGTGCCGACCGCGACCCCGGCCTCGGCGGCCACCTGGGCCAGGGTGAAGCCCGGTCCGCACCGGCCGATCACGGTCTCCGCGGCGGCCAGCAGTCGCTCGTCGGTGATGCTCCTCGGCCGGGCCACGGCATTATTGAACCACAGTTCATTAATGGTGTCACCCGGGTCCGCATCAGGGTCGGGTCAGGGTCATCACCGATCGCGCATCGGCCGAAAAGCCAGGAAGGTACTACTCAGGTAGGGGGCCCGGTTCGGTCTACAGGGTGACGCGCGAACAGGCCCTCACCCGCGACGATAGGTACGTCGTAAGCGAGGGGCGAAGAGGAGCAAGCCATGATCGAGGCAACGGGCCTCACCAAACGGTACGGAAAGACGCTGGCGGTGAACAACCTGTCGTTCTCCGTGGCCGCGGGGCAGGTCACCGGCTTCCTCGGTCCCAACGGGGCCGGCAAGTCGACCACCATGCGCATGATCCTCGGCCTGGACAACCCCACGGGCGGCCAGGTCACCATCGGGGGCAAGAAGTACCACGACCTCAAGCAGCCACTGCGGACCGTCGGCGCGCTGCTCGACGCGAAGTGGGTGCACCCCAACCGCTCGGCGCGCGCCCACTTGCAGTGGATGGCGAAGTCCAACAAGATCCCGGCCGCCCGCGTCGACGAGGTGCTCGACACCGTCGGGCTGAGCAACGTCGCGGGCAAGCGCGCCGGCGGGTTCTCCCTCGGTATGTCGCAGCGGCTCGGCATCGCGGCCGCCCTGCTGGGCGACCCCGAGGTGCTGCTGTTCGACGAGCCGGTGAACGGCCTCGACCCGGAGGGCATCCTCTGGATCCGGAAGTTCATGCACCGGCTGGCCGAGGAAGGCCGCACGGTCTTCGTGTCGAGCCACCTGCTCTCGGAGATGGCGCTGACCGCCAGCAACCTCGTGGTGATCGGGCGCGGGCAGCTGATCTCGCAGTCGTCGACCGAAGACTTCGTCTCCCGCGCCGCGGAGAACACGGTCAAGGTCCGCTCGCCGCAGCTGACCGAGCTGCGTGACGTCCTGCGGCGCGCGAGCGCCGGCGTCACCGGCGACGAGAAGGCGCTCGTCGTGTCCGGGATGGACAGCGACAAGATCGGCGAGATCGCCGCCGAGCACCGGATCGTGCTGCACGAGCTGAGCCCGCAGACCGGCTCGCTCGAGCAGGCCTTCATGCAGATCACCGGCGACTCCGTCGAGTACCACACCGGTCTCGAAGCCGAGGCGCACCAAGTGCTCGAGTCCGCCAAGTAACCGAAACCTCCACGGGGAAACCAAAGATCATGAACCTGCTCGCGGTCGAACGCATCAAGCTGTTCACCACCCGCTCGCCGTGGTGGTGCGCGCTCATCACCCTCGTCCTGTCCGTCGGTTTCGCCGCCATCCTGGCCGGCGCGACCGAGGCCGGCGACTCGCTGACCGTCTCGGCCACCCAGTTCGGTGGCTCGCAGTTCGGCATCGCCGTCGTCATGGTGCTCGCCGCCCTCGCGGTGACCACCGAATACCGCTTCAACACCATCCGCACCACGTTCCAGGCGGTGCCGCACCGCTCGCCGGCACTGGTCGCCAAGGCCGTCGTCGTCGGGCTGATGGCGCTGATCCTCGGCGAGATCGCCGGGTTCGGCGCGTGGGGCCTCGCCAAGCTGATGCGCCCGAACGACAACCTCGCGCTGACCACCGGCCAGGACTGGGCGAACGTCGCCGGGCTCGGCCTGGTCTTCGCCTTCAGCGCGGTGCTCGCCGTCGCCATCGGCATCATGATCCGGCACAGCGCCGGCGCGATCGCCCTGCTGCTCATCTACGCACTGGCCGTCGAGAGCCTGGTGCAGCTGATCCCGAAGATCGGCAACCACATCCACGAATGGATGCCGTTCAACGTGGCCAACAAGTTCCTCGTCGGCTCGACGCCGGCCGGGAACGGCCCGGCACCGTCGGATTCGCCGCTGAGCCCGGGCTGGGCGCTGGCCTACTTCGCCGGGATTTCGATCGTGTTCCTGCTCATCGCCCTCGGGGTGGCGAAGAAGCGGGACGCCTGAGGGGAAACAGGGGAAAACGGGAAATCCGGGTCGCGCTGTCGGGGGGCGACCCGGATTTTTCGTTTCTCGCTAGGCTCACCGCGACGGGACGGGTGGGCGGATGATCGAAGCGACGGCACTGACCAAGGCGTACGGCGACACGACCGCCGTGGACCAGCTGACCTTCACCGCGCGCTCCGGCCGCGTCACCGGGTTCCTGGGCCCCAACGGCGCCGGCAAGTCCACGACGATGCGGCTCATCGTCGGCCTCGACACCCCGGACGCCGGGACCGTGCTCATCGACGGCGTTCCGTACCGCGAACTGACGGACCCGCTGGCGACGGTCGGCACGATGCTGGACGCCGGCTGGCGCCACCCCGGCCGCGGCGGGCGAGACCACCTGCGCTGGCTGGCCGCGACCAACGGCATCCCCGACAAGCGCGTCGACCAGGTGCTGGCGCTGGTCGGGCTGACGAGCGTCGGGAAGACGCGGGCCGGGCGGTACTCGCTCGGCATGCTGCAGCGGCTGGGGATCGCCGCCGCGCTGCTCGGCGACCCGCGCGTGCTGCTGTTCGACGAGCCGGTCAACGGCCTCGACCCCGAGGGCATGGCCTGGATCCGGCAGCTGCTGCACTCGCTGGCCGCCGAGGGCCGGACCGTGTTCGTGTCGAGCCACCTGCTGCCGGAGATGGCGCAGACCGCCCAGGACCTGGTTGTCATCGGCCGGGGCCGGCTGATCTACCAGGGCACGATGGACGAGTTCGTCGCCCGCACGAGCCACCACGGCGTGCGCGTGCGCACCCCGCACGCCGACGAGCTGCGCGCCGCGCTCACCGGGCAGGTGGAGTTCACCGAAGCCGACGGCGCCTTCGTGGTGTCCGGAGTGGACAGTGACCGGATCGGGCAGCTCGCCTTCGACGCCGGCGCGACGCTGCACGAGCTGAGCCCGATCGCCGGCTCGCTCGAGCAGTCCTACCTCGATCTCACCCGCGAGGCCGTCGAGTTCTCTGCCGCTCCGGAGGCCGCGAAGTGACGACCTTGAACCTGCTCCGCGCCGAGCGCATCAAGCTCTTCAGCACCCGCGCGCCGTGGTGGTGCCTGACCCTCGCCTTCGTCGCGCCGCTCGGCTTCACCGCGCTGTTCTTCGCGCTGGCCGGCCCGGAGATCCCGGCGACCGTCGGCAACACGCAGCTCGCGAGCGGCAACGGCCGGACCGTGCTGCTCGTGCTCGCCGTGCTCGCGACGGCGTCGGAGTTCGGCTGGGGCACGATGCGGCTGACCTTCCAGGCCGTCCCGCGCCGGGTGCCCGCGCTGCTGGCGAAGGTGACGATCATCGGCGCGGTGGGCGCCGTGCTCGGGCTGGTCGTCGGCTTCGGCGCCTGGGGCGTCGGGACGCTGGTGCAGCCGGACGCCGATCTCGCGCTGCACTCGGGCGCGGAATGGCGCTCGGTGCTCGGCCAGAGCCTGGTCTTCCTGTTCACCGCGGTGGCCGGCGTCGGGGTCGCGCTGCTGCTGCGCAACGTCGCTTTCGCGCTGGCCGCGGTGCTCGTGTGGACGCAGCTGCTGGAGGGCCTGGTCGTCTTCATCCCGGGCGCGGGCAAGCACATCTACCAGTGGATGCCGTTCCACGCCGCGGACGAGTTCGTCGGCGCGGGTGGCTTCGCCGCCGGGCCGCTGCAGCTGTCGGCCGCGCCGCTGAGCCCGTGGGGCTACCTCGGTTACTTCGCGGCCATCAGCGTTGCCCTGTTCGTGGCCGGCGTGGTCGTGACGGCGAAGCGTGACGCCTGAGCGTGATCGCCGTCTTACTACTCCACAAAACTGTGTTAAGAGAAGATGAAAACGTTGTGGCTTCTCTCACAGGCGCCGGACATAATGCTATGACCAGGCAATATTCGTAAGTGAGTGAACCGGACCCGTCTGAGCTCCCCTGGAGGTGATCCTTGGCGGTGGACACCGGTCAAGAATTGGGCAGCACGATTCCCCGGGCCCGCGTCGAAGACGACGCACCGCGGCTCGAACCCATGTTGGATCTTGAATGGTCGCGGGCCATCGAACTCCCGCAGAACGCCATGGCGGCGGGCACGCCCGCGGAACTTCGCCGTGCTTGGGTGCATCGCGCGCCCGAGGACAGCGTCCTCGGGCTGTTCCGCGCGTCGGCCGGGATGGCCGGACCGATCCCCGCGCCGTGGTGGCTGCGCGCGGTCGCGGACGGCAAGCTCGATTCCCGGGAACAGGGTTTCCGCGTCGAGGACCGCATCGCGCAACTGCTCGGCCGGCGGCCGGGCTGGGAATTCGTCCCCTGGGCCGCGGACGGCGAATCGGGCTACTGGGAGTTCATGCCGTCCGAACGCGGGAAATCGGGACACGCGATTCCCACGACGGTGATGAACACCGATCGGCACAGCGGTTGGATCGACGTCCTCCCGGCGCACACCGGGCCGACGCCGGACCCGATCCCGGTCGCCGGACTGGCCGGCCTGCGGTCCCGGCTCGGGGAGTTCGAAGCCGCTCGGTGACCACCGGTTAGTCCATCCATGCCCCCGCCACCACCCTCAACGGAGGCGCTCCGCGCCCGGCTACATTCAGTGCGTGGAGAACGAGGACAGTCGACGGCTGCGCAGCGTCGTCAGCTACGTCAAGCGCGGTGGCCGGATGACCGTCGGGCAGCAACGCGCGTGGGACGAGCTGTGGCCGGATGTCGGCCGCACGGTGGGCGAGCTGCCCGCCGGGACGCTGGACTTCGGCGCGTGGTTCGGCCGCGAGGCGCCGGTGCTCGTCGAGATCGGCTCCGGCATGGGCGAGACGACGTCGCAGCTGGCCGCCGCGGCGCCGGAGCTGAACTACGTCGCCGTCGAGGTCTACGACCCGGGCCTCGGCCAGCTGATGCTGCGCGCCGAAAAGCTGGGCGTCGAGAACCTGCGGCTGCTGCACGGTGACGCCGTCGTGCTGCTCACCGAGCACGTCGAGCCCGGGACGCTGCACGGCGTCCGGCTGTTCTTCCCGGACCCGTGGCCGAAGAAGAAGCACCACAAGCGGCGGATCGTGTCGCCGTCGTTCGCCGCGCTCGTGGCGTCGCGGCTCGCGCCCGGCGGGACGTTCCACATGGCGACCGACTGGGAGAACTACGCCGAGCAGATGCTCGAGGTCTGCTCCGCCGAGCCGGCGTTGAAGAACCGGTACGACGGCTGGGCACCGCGGCCGGAGTGGCGGCCGGTGACCAAGTTCGAGCAGCGCGCCGACGTCGACGGCCGCGTCTCGCACGACCTCATCTTCGAGAAGCGCCAGAAACGCTGAAGGGGACCTCTCCCCGGATCCCCGCGGAGAAAGGTCCCCTTCAGCTCACTACCCCCGGTGCTCGCCCCTCCCCCGACTCCAGCGGCGAGCGTTTATTCCTCGGCCAGCGGCTCGGCCTGGACCCGCTTGAGGGCGGGCGTGCAGACCGACGCGCCGAGCAGGGCCACACCGACCCCCAGCACCACCGGCGCCAGGAGCCACGGACTCAGCACGATTCCGCGTGGATCGACCATGCTGTAGAGCCCAACACCGACGAGTACCCCGACGATTCCCGCGCCGATGGTGGCGACCAGCGCGGGCAGCGCGGCTTCCATCCGCAACGCCCTCGACAGCACCCGCACCGGCGTGCCGGCGGCCATCAACGCGCCGAAGGTGCGGCGGCGGTCCATCACCGAGCCGGCGGTCGCGACCGCGGCACTGCACCCGGCCAGGACACCGGCCGCGAGCAGCCCGATCACGGTCACCCGGCGCAGGTCACCGAGCTCGGTCTGCTGGTTGAACAGGTACTGGTCGCGGCTGCCGATCTCCTCGCCGGCGGCCGGCGCGGCCAGCGCCGTGCGGACGATCTCGCGGTTGGCGTCGGTGGTCGGCGCGACCACGGTGACGTACGTCGGCGCCAGGCCGTCCGGCAGCGCGGCCGGGTCGATGATCGACGTGCCGGCCAGGTCGGAGTCCGGCAGGTGGACGGCTTCCGCCCGCGTGCCCGACTTGACGGCCACGGCCGCCCCGTCCCAGTTGTCGGCGATCTTGTACTGCGCCAGGTCGAGCGCCGAGTCGCCGAAGACGGCCGGACCGCCCGTGCAGTTCTCCGCGGTGAGCCCGAAGCGGGTCAGCTTGACCGCGTCCGCGCAGCTCATCACCAGCGCCCGGTGGCCGGTGCGGTGCGAGCCCTCGCCCTGGACCAGGTAGACCTGCCCGACCGCGGTGGCTCTCTCGGACTGGCCGTACTTCTGCAGCGAGCCGTTGGCCTGCTCGACGATCTTGCTCGCGTGCTGACCGTCGGTGTCGACGTAGAGCACGGAGTCCTGGAAGGACCGGCCGCCGCCCGCCATCGACTCGAACGTCGGCAGCAGCGTCAGCGCCATCGACCCGGCGAACACCGCGAGCACGATCCCGGCGGACGCGCGGTAGGCGCTCTTCGGGTCGTCACGCAGGCGACGGCCGGCCAGCAGCGACGACGGCCGCCGCCAGATCCGGACGAACGTGCCGCCCACCGCCGACGTCACCCACGGCCCGACGATCGCGGCTGAGCCGACCAGCAGGAACAGCCCCGCCATGACCATGCCGATGCCGCCGGAATCACCCGAAGTCGACACCGCGTAGAGGAAGAACAGCCCGGCCGCGGGCAGCGCCAGCAGCCGCCACCAGCGCAACGGCTTCTTCGTGTGACCGCCCGCGGCGAACAGCGGGTTCTTCAGCACCCGCCGCAGGCCCAGGACGCCGGCCAGCACCACGAGCACCGGGATCGCCACGACGATGAACACCGTCAGGCCGACCGGCAGCGCGAAGTCGGCCGCCTGCCAGGTGCCGCCCGCCCAGGGCACGAACGACGCGAGGCCGCGCAGTGCCGGGCTGAGCAGCAGGCCGAGCAGCGCACCGATGCCCGCGGACAACGTCGTCTCGGCGGCCACCATGTTCGTGACCTGCCCCGGCGTCGCGCCGGCCAGCCGGAGCGCGGCCAGCCGCCGCTCGCGCCGGGCCGCGGTCAGCCGCGCCGACGACGCGACCAGCACCAGGCTCGGCACCAGCAGCACGATGATGCCGACCCAGGAGAGCAGCATCAGCAGGCCGTCCGGACGCGCTTCGCCCTTCGGGAACCCGGCGACCTGCGAAGAGGTCTCCGGCATCTGGTCCGCCGTGTGCCCGGTGAGCGCGACGAGCTGCTCAGGGAACCGCAGGCCGTCCTCGCCGAGCGCGCCGACGGGCTTGCCGAACCGGTCACCGAGCTGCGCGGCGGAGTTGCTCTGCAGCAGTCGCCCGAGCGCGGGCGACACGACGGTCTCGCCCGGGCCGGGCAACTGCGGCACCCCCGGCGGCAGCTCGAGCCCGGCCGCGGTGGCGCCGGGCGCCGGCGCGACGTCGACGCGGATGATCTGCTTGCCGTCGAAGTAGTCCTTCGAGGCGGAGTACACCAGCTTCGCCGGGCCGTCGCTGTTGCGGCTGTAGAACTGGTCGCCCTGCCAGAGGGCGCGTTGCTCGCGGTGCACCGTGGCGAACGGCAGCGTCGCCAGCAGCAGCACCAGCCCGGTCGCGACGGCCACCCCGGCCGCGGTGAGGATCGCCGACGTCCGGGTCCGCCGGTCGACCTTCAGCACCCGCAGGGCGATCTGCAGCGAGTTCATGCCGCGAGCCTCGTGGCGATCAGGCCGTCCCGGATGGCGACGGTCTTCGGCATCGACTCGGCCAGCTCACGGTCGTGCGTCACGACGATCACCGCGGCGCCCGTCTCGTGGGCGGCGCCGAGCAGGGCGTCCATCGTGTCGCGGCCGGTGCGCGTGTCGAGGGCGCCGGTCGGCTCGTCGGCGAAGATCACCTTCGGCCGGTGGGTGAGCGCCCGGGCGATGGCGACGCGCTGGGCCTCGCCACCGGACAGCTCACCAGGACGGCGGCGCTCCTTGCCGGCCAGGCCGAGCCGCGAAAGCCACTGGCGCCCGGCCTCGATGGCCTCCTTGCGGCCGAGGCCGGCCAGCAGCGACGGCAGCGCGACGTTCTCCTCGGCCGACAGCTCGGCGACGAGCATCCCGGACTGGAAGACGAAACCGAACTCGGTGCGGCGCAGCTCGCTGCGCTTCTTCTCGCCGAGGTGGTCGATCCGCTGCCCCGCCAGGAAGATCTGCCCGTCGTCGGCCCGGAGGATGCCGGCCAGCACGTGCAGCAGCGACGTCTTGCCCGAGCCGGACGGCCCGACGATGGCGACGGCGTCCCGCGACTGGATGTCGATGTCGATGCCGGCCAGGGCGTACTGCGCGCCGTAGCGCTTGACGAGCCCACGGCCGGACAACACCGGGCCATCGGTCCACTGTGGAGTGTTCGGGTCCACGAGGTTCTCCCTGTCGGTCGGATCTTGATGCCGCTGAGCTTCGCCGAGAGCAAGGGATGTCCACTTCGGGCAGACGGCCAGTCACGGGCCCGCCCGCATCGGCCGATCGGCCGAGGGAGCGCGAGCCACTCGGCCAAGGTGCGGACGCCCGCGGATCCTCTAACGTCACGTTGTGCCCGCCGCGCCTCCGCAGAACACGCTCTACACCCGCACCACGACCCTGGTGCGGCGCATCGGTGTGCCCGCCGCCGTCCTGTTCGCCGCGCTGCTCTTCGACGTCGTCTACACAACACAGGCCGCACTCGACGAACACGGCTCGCGCTTCGTCGACTTCGGGCTGCTGCCCGGCATCTTCGCGATGGTGGCCTGCGCACTGTGGGCTCAGAAGCGGGCCGCCGTCGCCGGTGCGACCGGCGCCGCCGTGCTGGTGTTCTCGACGCTCTTCATCCACGCGTTCCACATCCCGCCGTACTCGTCCGTGCTGCCGAAGGTGACGATCACCGAGGTCGTGGCGGGGGAGCTGATGCTCTACTACGTGACTCGCCGGGCGCGGGCGGGCGTGGTGTTCTGCGTGGTCAGCGCCCTGGTCGTCGGGTGCCTGGTCGCGGTCTTCGGCCGCTACCGGGGCGTCGGCGACCTGGACGGCGGCGCGCTCTACCAGGCCCTGCTGTTCGGCGTGCTGCTGCTCGCCGGGGCGGTGGTGCCCGCCATCGCGATCCGCGACCGCGGCCCGAAGGCCGATCCGCGGACGCGCAAGCTGCGCCGGGTGAACGAGTTGGCGATGGGACAGTGGCCGCTGATCGGGCTGCTCGGGTTCGCGCTCATCTTCGAGTTCGGCTACACGTACTCCAGCACCGCACGCGGCTTCCCGATCCTGTTCTGCTCGCTCGTCGCGGCCGTCATCGCGGTGCTGTCGCCGCGGCGGCCCGCGGACGCGGTCCTCGCCCTCGCCGGGGTTCTGCTGCTCTCCGCGGTCATCACGCCGTTGCTGCAGCTGCGCAGTTCTTACCCGATGCCCGGCGGGGTGCCGTTCGTGCAGGTCATCGCCGGGATGGGCGTGGTGGTGAACCTGACCCGCGCCCGGGGCCTGAGCGCCTCGTGGGCTCGGGTGGCCGTGCTGTCGGCCGTCGTCGCGCTCGGGGCGATCGTCAACTCGAACCAGCCCGCCGGCAACCTGCAGACCGACCCGCAAACGCTGTCGATCCTGGCCTTCGCCGCGGCGCTGATGCTGGGCATCTCGATCGCCGTCGGCCTGATGCTGCGATCGCGGGACTCCGAGCGCACCACGGTCGTCCAGTCGGCGGTGTCCGAGGCGCAGACCGCCGAGCGGATGGCGCTGGCCCGCGAGCTGCACGACGTCGTCGCCCACCACGTCACCGGGATCGTGGTGCAGGCGCAGGCCGCGCGGATGATGGCCGAGAAGAACCCGCAGATCGCCGTCGAGGCGATGGGCCGGATCGAGAACGCCGGCGTCGAGGCGCTGGCGGCGATGCGGCGGCTGGTCCGCTCGATGCGCGGGGACGCCCCGGCCGGGTCGAGCGAGTTCAGCGAGCAGGCCACCACCGATCTCGGCGCCGACCTGCGGAAGCTGGTCGAAGGCGCCAACCACGGCGTGCCGACGTCGATGCACCTCGACCTGCCGCCGGACCTGCCGCACGAGGTCGGCCGCTCGGCGCTGCGGCTGGTGCAGGAGTCGCTGACGAACGTCGGCAAGCACGCCGCGGACGCGACCGACGCGTTCGTGCTCGCCGAGGCGAACGGCACGGAACTGCACCTGCGGGTGACGGACAACGGGCGCGAGCGCACGCACCGGCCCGCCGGCGGCTCGGGCGGCTACGGTCTGGTCGGCATGCGCGAACGCGTCGCGCTGCTGAAGGGCCGGCTCTCGGCCGGGCGCGGCCCGGACGGCGGCTGGCGCGTCGAAGCTTGGCTGCCGCTGGCGGCTATGGAAGAAGCGGAAGGGGACGAGTGATCCGGGTACTGATCGCCGACGACCAGGAGATGGTGCGGATGGGGTTCCGCATGATCCTGGACTCCCACGACGACATCGAGGTCGTCGCCGACGTCGCGGACGGCGTCTCGGCGGTCTCGAAGGCCCGCGAACTGCGCCCGGACGTCTGCCTGCTCGACATCCGCATGCCCGGCCTCGACGGCCTCGAAGTCACCCGGCAGCTGGCCGGCCCGGACGTCACCGACCCGCTGAAGGTAGTGGTGGTCACCACCTTCGACCTCGACGAGTACGTGCACACGGCGTTGCGCAACGGCGCGTCCGGCTTCCTGCTGAAGGACGCCGGCCCGGCGCTGCTGATCGAAGCGGTCCGCGCGGCCGACCGCGGCGACGCGCTGGTGTCGCCGCAGATCACCGTCCGGCTGCTCAAGCACTTCGACGGCAGCGGCCCGGCGAAACCGCAGGTCAAGCCGCCTTCCGAGCCGTTGACCGCACGCGAGATGGACGTCGTGAAGGCCGCCGCGCGCGGGCTGACGAACACCGAGATCGGCACGGAGCTCTACCTGTCGCTTTCGACGGTGAAGACGCACCTCGCGTCGGTGCAGGGCAAGATCGGCGCGCGGAACCGCGTCGAAATCGCGGCCTGGGCGTGGCGGAGCGGAGTCGTCTCGTAATTCCGGGTGCGTAGTATCCCGACATGCAACGCCGTTTCCACGCTCCTGTCGTTCTCCCCGCCGACCCGTCCTGTTCACTCCTGCGCGACGCGGTCGTCGATGTCGACACCGATGGGCGAATTTCGTACTGCGGACCGGTGGCCACCGCCCCCGAGTCCGCCGCTCCGGTCACCACCCTGACCGGCATCCTGCTGCCCGGCTTGATCAACACGCACGCGCACAGCCCGATGACGCTGCTGCGCGGCATGGGCGGCGACCTGCCGCTGCTTCCGTGGCTCAACGAGATCATCTGGCCCGCCGAGGCGAAGCTGCGGCCCGAAGACGTCCGCACCGGCATGCTGCTGGGCTCGGTCGAGATGCTGCGCCACGGCGTCACCACCAGCGCCGAGATGTACTTCGAAGGCGAGCAGCTGGTCGACGCCGTCCTCACGACGGGCGGCCGCGTGCTGGTCGCGCCGCCGGTGATGGAGCTGCCGGGCCTCGACTGGCGCGCCCAGCTGGACGCGATCGAGCGCTGGATCGACACGGACGGCCTGCGCTTCGGCCCGGGCGACCGCGTCGAGCTCGGCTACGGCCCGCACTCGGCGTACATGCTGTCCGAGGACGGCCTGCGCGCAACGGCCGAGTCGGCTGCTTCCCGTGGCGCGCTGATCCAGATCCACATCGCCGAGGCGGCTGCGGAGGATCTCGCGGTTCGCGAAGCGCACGGCTCGGTGCCCGCGTTCCTGGCCAAGCTCGGCATGCTGGACGGCCGGGTGCTGGCGGCGCACGCGATCCACCTCTCGGACGCGGATATCGCGCTGTTCGCCGCGTCCGGGGTGGGCATGGCGCATTGCCCGGGCTCCAACGCGAAGCTGGCTTCAGGCATCGCGCGGATCGCCGAGCTGCGCGCGGCGGGCGTCGCGGTCGGCCTCGGCACCGACGGCCCGGCGTCGAACGACGACATCGACCTGTGGGAAGAACTGCAGCTCTCGGCGATGTTCGCCCGCCTCGCGACGGGCGACTCGACGGTACTGACGGCGGCGGACGCGTTCCTCCTGGCCACCCGCGGCGGGGCTGCCGCGTTGGGCCGTGACGACATCGGCGCGCTGGAGCCGGGCCGCTGGGCCGACTTGGTCCACATCGACCTGGACGACCCGGCGTTCGCGTGCGGCTTGGACGTCCCGGACGTCCAGCTGCTGTCGAACCTCGTCTGGGCGGCGGGCTCGCGCCGGGTCCGGGACGTGTGGGTCGCGGGCGAGCAGGTGGTGGCCGACGGTGAGTCGCTGCGGGTGGACCGCTCGAAGGTTCAGGCCGGCGTGGCCGAAACCGCGGCCCGGCTGCGGGCCTGACGCACGCGCGTCGCGGGCCTGACGCGCGGTTGTCCACAGCCCCTGGCGGATGTGGACAACTCGGGGCGTGAGGCCGCGAAACGCCTGGTCTGTCGGCCACCACCGATAGACTGGACACGGGGCAGCCCCCCTGGGAGGGCGGGGGGCCGCGTGGTCAGCGGGAGCGGAGGATGACCTCGGTCACGTGGGCGTCCGGGGTGGCCGACACCGCCGTCACCACCGCCGTGGCCACCGAGTCGGCCTTCAGCAGGTGTGACGTGTCGTACTCGCGGCCTTCGCCCTTGAAGATCTTCTGCTGCATCTCCGTGTCCGTGCGGCCCGGGTAGACCGACGTCACGCGCAGGTCCGGTTCCTCCTCGCGCAGGGCGTCGGCGAAGGCGCGGACGGCGAACTTGCTCGCCGCGTACGGGGACCAGCCCGGGCGGGCGTTCAGGCCCGCTCCCGAGTTGATCACCACGACGTGGCCGTGGGCCGCCCGCAGGGCCGGGAGCAGGAGGCGGGTCAGCTCGACCACCGCCACGGTGTTGACCTCGAAGTTCTCCCGCCACGCGTCGGCGGGCGTGGCCTCGACCCGGCCCAGGCGAGCCACTCCGGCCGAGTGGATCAGGACGTCCAGGGAAGCGATGTCCGCGGCCGCCCGTTCCAGGGAGGCCTGGTCGGTCAGGTCCACCGGCCACGGTGTCGCGCCCGGCAGCTCCTTCGCCAGTGCGTCCAGCGCGTCCGCGTCGCGGCCGCCGAGGAGGAGGCGGTGCGTCGGGGCGAGCTGGTGGGCGACCGCCGCGCCGATTCCGCGTGAGGCGCCGGTCACGAGGGCGAGGGGAAGATCCGTCATGCCCCCACCGTAACGACGAACCCGGCGTCCACCGTGCGGTCGTCGCGGTTGCCCGGACCGAGCGTCCGGGAGGCGCAGCCCGAGGGGTCCACGTCCGAGTCGCGAGTGTCGTCACCGGCGTCCTTCTTCGTCGGCGTGTGCCCCTCGGCCGTGAAGCACACCTCGTATGTGCCGTCCTCGAGGCCGGTGAAGGCGTAGGCGCCGTCCGGACCGGTGACGACGCTCGTGCCGTCCTTCAGCACCGCCTTCACCCCGGCCAGCCCCGGCTCGCCCGCGTCCTGGAGACCGTTGCCGTCGGTGTCGGTCCAGGCGAAGTCGCCGATCCGGTTCGTCGGCGGGGCCAGGCCGAGGTCCACCGAGAAGTCCTCGCGCGTCGGGCCGCCCAAGGTGCGTGGCGCGGTGCAGCCGTCCGGGTCCGCGTCGGAGTCCTGGTCGTCGTTGCCGGCGTCCTTGCGCGTCACTGTGAAGTCCGCCGGGACGGCGAAGCAGACCTGGTAGGTGCCGTCCTTCAGCTTCTCGAAGCCGTACTTGCCGTTCGCATCCGTGGTCGCGGTGCCGACCGTGCCGCCCGCGCCGTCCTTCAGCGTCACCTTCACGCCCGCGACGCCGGGCTCGCCCGGGTCCTGCAGCCCGTCGCGGTTGCGGTCGTTCCAGGCGAAGTCGCCGATCTTGGCGATCGCCGGCGGCGGGACCACGGTGATCGTCGCCGACGACGTCTTGTCGCCCAGCGTGCCGCCGGGGTAGTGGACGCCGGTGACCTTCGCCGTGTTGACGTGCCCGGTGTCGGCCACCGTCAGGTTCGGGTGGTCGCAGGTCAGCTGCCGGTTCGCGGCCGCGGCGAGCGGGAACGGCGCGAACGGCGTGGCGCACCACGGGTCCTGGACGGTGATCCCGGTCAGGTCCTGCGTGCCGTCGTTCGTCACGGTGACGCGGTAGTGCGCGGTCTCGCCCGCCGTGACCGTCGCGAACGGGCCCCACGCGCCGGTCGCCGGGTTCTGCACTTCCTTCTTCACCGAGTACGCCGCGAGCTGCACGACGACGCAGTCCCAGCGGAGCCGTTCCGCGCTGGTCGTGGCGAAGAACTTCACCGCCGACGCCTTGGCCGGCGCGGTCGACGCCGGGAAGTCCTGCTTGGCCAGGTGCCCGTCGCTCGCGTTGTGGTCGGCGACGAGCTTGTTCTCCAGCACCTGGACGCCGGACGCGTCGTAGAACCGCAGGCCGGTGGCCGGGTTCGCGCTCGGCAGCGCGGCGCCGGTCGACACGCCGAGCGTGTAAACGCCGCCCGGCACGAACTTCTCGGTCTGGTAGGCGGTGCTCGCCTTGCCGTCCGGCGTCTGGATCACCGCGGACCGCCGGCCGTCGACGGCGTACGCCTGGTCGGTCAGCAGCTTCGGCTGCTTCGCGGCCGGCGTCCCGGGTGGCACCGGTGCGGCCGGGGTGAAGACGTAACCGTCCGGCGCACCGTTCGCCGCCGTCTGTTCGACGCTCGGGTTCGCCGCGACGCCGCCGCAGGCCGGAGGCGGGTCCGCGGGGGAAGCCGCGGCGACGGGCACCGCCGCGCCCGAGACCGCCATCGCCACTGCCATCGCGCGCGCCGAGAAGATCACCCACCGACTATGGCGCGGGGCTCGGGCCCGCACCGGCCGAGAGCGGTCCCCTTCAGGGTGAACCTCGGCCGGCGCGGACCCGCCGCGTCAGCGCTCGCCGATGCGGCCGGGCCGGGCCTTGTTCCGCACCGAGACGAGTGACGGCCGCGGCTGCGCGGTATCCGTCAGAACTCTTCGCCGACGAGCGCGGCTTCCTGCGGCACGGCGTGCGCGTCCGCCTTCTTCTCCCCGCAGCGAGAGCAGGCCACCGGCGACGACGCACAGCACGGCGGCGGCCACGAACGGCGCCTGCGGCGAACCGAACCACTCGGCCACGTGCCCGACCAGCGTCGCCGCGACGGCACCGCCGAGCCAGCGGCAGAAGTTGTACCCCGCGCTGGCGACCGGGCGCGGCGCGGCGCTGATGGACATCGCGGTGCCGGTGAACAGCGTGTTCAGCAGCCCGGACACGAGGCCCGAGACGATGATCCCGACGACCAGCACCGGCTTGCTGGGCACGGCCAGCACCAGCATCAGCACGGCGTACCCGAAGACGGCGGCCGCGGCGGCGTGCCGCTCACCGAGCTTTGCGGCCAGGCGAGGCGCCAACGCCACACCCGCGACGGCGACGCACAGGCCCCAGCCGCAGAAGATCAGGCCGACGGCGATGGCGCTCCAGCCGAGGACGAACGGCGACCAGGCCAGCACCGTGAAGAACGCGGCGGTGTAAAGCGCCGAAGCGACCGAAGTGCGCAGCAGGCCGGTGTGCTTCAACGCGCGAAGCGGGTCGAGCAGCTTGATCGGATCACGCTTCTCGTGCTTGTCGCCCTTCAGGAACCTTCTCGAACTCGGCCAGGGCGCTCATCCGCCGCGGTCCGCCGTTGACCAGCTCGCTCAGCACCGACCCCTGGGTGAGGGTCAGCGTCAGCTGCGGGGTCTGGCGGCGCACCTGGTGGTACAGCCGGAAGACCAGCGGCCGCAGCCGGTGGGCGAGATCGGCGATCGGGGAAGTCACTTAGCCATGCTAACAAATATTAGTAAGGGTAGCTAAGTAAGTCGGCTCACAAGCTACGCTCGGGGCATGGACGCGGTGATCTTCGACCTCGACGGCGTACTCGTGGACTCCGAGCGGATCTGGGACGAGGTCCGCCGCGCGGTCGTCGCCGAGAACGGCGGCACCTGGCGCGAGGAGGCGACGCGCGCGCAGCAGGGGATGAGCACCCCGGAATGGGCCCGCTACCTGGTCGAAGAGCTGGGCGCGCGGCTCACGCCACCCGAGATCGCGACGATCGTCGTCAAGCGCATGGCCGCGCGGTACGCCGAGCAGCCGCCGCTGATCGACGGCGCGGTCGACGTCGTGCGGGCGGTGGCGAAGAAGTGGCCGGTGGCGATCGCCAGCTCGTCGCCGGTGATCCTGATCAAGGGCTTCCTGGACGTCACGGGCCTGCCGGTGGGCGCGGCGGTGTCGTCCGAGCAGGTCGGCGCGGGCAAGCCGGCGCCGGACGTGTACCTGCGGGCGGCGGAGCTGCTGGGCGTGGCGCCGGCGGAGTGCGCGGCCGTGGAGGACACGACGAACGGGCTGCGGTCGGCGTTGGCGGCGGGGATGGCGGTCTACGCGGTGCCCAACCCGCACTTCCCGCCGGACCCCGAGGTGCTGAAGCAGGCCACGGCGGTGGTGGAGAAGATCACCGACTTGCCGGACGCGCTTCGTCCGAGCTGACGTCGAAGCGCACCGGCGGCGAACCGGGAGTCACGTCGGCGAGGAAGAGCTGCTGCTGGCCCAGCATGCCGACCCGCTTGGCCTGGCTCAGGTCGCCCTTGGCGTCGAAGAGGCTCAGTTCCCGCACGGCCGGGTTGACGAGGTAGATCGCCTTGCCGGCCGGCAGCGGGCCGCCGGTCTCACCCACGTACCCGGCACACACGGTGCCCGTCGAGAGGGGCACGCACGACGGCGACTTGGTGCCGAACTGCGACGCCACCTCACCGTGGACCGGCGCTCCGGTCAGGCCCTTGGGAAACGCCTCGACGCAGAACAAGGTCGTGCCCATGGCCGAGGCGAAGACCGCGTAGGAAGTCCAGTTGTCCGTCTGCCCCGCGAAGTCGGTGAGGGCGATCGGCTCGCCCGTCTCGGCGAAGCCCGCGGGCGAGTACTCGGGCTTGGGAAGCGTCAGCTCCTGGCCCCGGCTCGCGGGCGGCACCGGAGTCGGCGCCGAGTTCAGCTGGGTGGCCAGCAGCACGCTGGTCAGCACCACCAGCGCCGCCGCCAGCGGGGCGACCAGCACCGTCAGCCGGCGGCGGGCCGCTCGCGGCCGTCGCTGGCGACGCAGCTGCTCCGCCCACGCGCCGGCGAGGTCGGGCGTGACCTCCCCGCCCTGCTCCCGCAGTGTCTCGGCCAGTTTGCGTTCGAGGTCGGTCATCGCTCACCTCCCAGGTCGTCCCCCAGGTGCTTGCGCAGATTCTCCATCGCGTGGTGGGTGGTCGCCTTGACCGTGCCCGGGGAGATCCCCAGCGTCTCCGCGATGCCCGCCGTGCTCAGGTCCAGCCAGTAGCGCAGCACCAGCACCTCGCGCTGCCTCCTGGACAGTTTGCCCAGAACCGCGCGGATCCGCTGGTGTTCCCAGTTGGCCACCGCCCGGACCTCCGCCGACAGCTCGTCCGGCGGCAGCTCCTGCGGCGTCCGCCGGACCACCCGCAGGTGCCGGGTGCGCGACCGCGACATGTTCACCACGGTCGCGCGCAGGTAACCCGCCACGCGGGTGTGGTCGGTCAGGGTGTCCCAACGCTGGTGGAGCTTGACGAAAGCCTCCTGGACGACGTTTTCCGCGTCGTCCGCGCCGAGCAGGTGCGCGAGCCGGGTCATCTGGGCGAAGTACTCCTGGAACAGGGCGTGGAAGGTCGGCGCGCCCAGGTCCCCCGGCACGCTCTCCCCGACGCTCGCACTCACACCACGCTCACGCGCGCCCCACCCCACCGGTTTAGTGCACCACGCGAAGAAGGCCGCCACCAGCGGTGACGGCCTTCGACGGGGGGGACTGCTTCTACCGCTCGAGCTCGCCGCGGATGAACTTCTCGACGGCGTCGCGCGCGGTGGAGTCGTCGTACTGCTCCGGCGGCGACTTCATGAAGTAGGAGGAGGCCGACAGGATCGGGCCGCCGATGCCGCGGTCGAGCGCGATCTTCGCGGCGCGGACGGCGTCGATGATGATGCCCGCCGAGTTCGGCGAGTCCCACACCTCGAGCTTGTACTCCAGGTTCAGCGGCACGTCGCCGAAGGCGCGGCCCTCGAGCCGGACGTAGGCCCACTTGCGGTCGTCGAGCCACTGCACGTAGTCGGACGGTCCGATGTGGATGTTGGCCTTGCCGAGGTCGCGGTCGATCTGCGAGGTGACGGACTGGGTCTTCGAGATCTTCTTCGACTCGAGGCGCTCCAGCTCCTTCATGTTCAGGAAGTCCATGTTCCCGCCCACGTTGAGCTGCATCGTCCGGTCGAGCTGGACGCCGCGGTCCTCGAACAGCTTCGCCAGCACGCGGTGCGTGATGGTGGCGCCGACCTGGGACTTGATGTCGTCACCGACGATCGGGACGCCGGCGTCGGTGAACTTCTTCGCCCACTCCGGGTCGGAGGCGATGAACACCGGCAGCGCGTTGACGAAGGCGACGCCCGCGTCGATGCAGGCCTGCGCGTAGAACTTGTCGGCCACTTCGGAGCCCACCGGCAGGTACGACACGAGCACGTCGACCTTCGCTTCGCGCAGCGCGGCGACGATGTCGACCGGGGTCTCGTCGGACTCCTCGATCGTCTCGCGGTAGAAGCGGCCGAGGCCGTCGTGGGTGTGACCGCGCTGGACCGTGACGCCGAGCGGCGGCACGTCGGCGATCTTGATGGTGTTGTTCTCGGACGCGAAGATCGCCTCCGACAGGTCGCGGCTGACCTTCTTGGCGTCCACGTCGAACGCGGCGACGAAGTCGATGTCGCGGACGTGGTAGCCGCCGAAGTCGACGTGCATCAGACCGGGAACGCGGGTGGCCGGGTCCGCGTCGCGGTAGTACTGGACACCCTGGACCAGCGACGCCGCGCAGTTGCCGACGCCCACGATGGCCACCCGTACGCGGCGGTTCTCGCCCATGGGGGTTTCTCCTTCAATCCGTGTCTGTTCAGTAGGTCTGCCGCTACGCTGCGGCGCGGCCGCCCGGCTCAGGTCTCGGGACCCTGCCGCTCGGCTTGTTCGTGTTGTTCGTGCGCGATGAGCTCGTTGAGCCAGCGCACCTCCCGCTCGCTGGTCTCCAGACCCAGCCGGTGCAGCTCGCGGGTGTAGCGATCGATCCTCTCCTCGGTCCTGGCCAGCGCGGCGCGTAAACCTTCGCGGCGCTCTTCGACGCGCCGCCGCCGGCCTTCGAGGATCCGCATCCGCACGTCGGCCGGGGTCCGCGAGAAGAAGGCCAGGTGCACGCCGAACCCCTCGTCGTCCCAGGTCTGCGGCCCGGCGTCGCCGAGCAGCTCACTGAAGCGCTCCTTGCCCTCCGCAGTGAGCTTGTAGACCCGCTTGCCCCGCCGGGACCACGCTCGGTCGTCGGCCTCGTCGAGCTCTTCGACCAGGTACCCGGCCCGCAGCAGCCGCCGCAGGGTCGGGTACAGCGAGCCGTACGAGAACGTCCGGAGCGTGCCGAGCGTGTCGTGCAGCCGCTTGCGCAGCACGTACCCGTGCATGGGCGCTTCGTGCAGAAGACCCAGGATCGCGAACTCCAGCACACCGCACCCCCTTCCGGGAACAAACCTCAGCGATCCGCGTTGCTCCGAATGATCGCCTCGGTTCAACCTACCCAGCCACTATATCGCCCCGATACATCGAAGTGGCGAAGCCAACAGGCGAGATCAGCAGATCGTGGGCGAAAGTCACCGGAGAGTTATCGAACGTCCGGCGTGTCCCCACCGGTCGCGAGAGAGGTCACGCTAGGGGGCGTGGACCACACAGGAAGAGCCCGTACTCTGTCCTGGTGATTAACCAGCGGCAGGTCGTGGACTTCGCCTTGCAGCGCCGTGCGCTGCTGGCCGAAGTCCGCTCCGGGCGCGTCGGCAGCCATGAGGCCTGCGACGCGAGCCCGTACCTGCTGCGGGCGGCGAAGTTCCACGGCCGGGCCGGTGACCAGCCCTGCCCGATCTGCCGCCAGGAACCGTTGACCCTGGTGTCCTGGGTCTACGGTGACGAACTCAAGCACGTCGCGGGCTCGGCAAGGACCCCCGAAGAGCTGGCCAGGATGGCCGGCTCGTTCGCCGAGTTCACCGTGTACGACGTCGAGGTGTGCCGGGCGTGCCACTGGAACCACCTGGTCCGGTCGTACGTCCTGGGCACGGGGGAGCCGGCCGACGGTCCACGAAGGACCGCGGGCCGGTGAGCTGCATCACTACCGCTGAAGAGCGCAGAACGGCGCACTACCGGGCGCCGGTCTGGGAGGCCCATTCGTGAACGACGATCGCAACCGCTCCTGGCCCGGCCAGGAGCCAGATGCACCTCGCCGTGCCCAGTCAGGCCCGTGGCCGGGGGAAGACCCCGGACCGGCCTGGCCCGGCGAAGAGGCCCCCCGGCGACCCCAGCGCGGCACGCCGCCGCGCGGTGTCCCCGACGGCCGTGGCGCCGCGCCCGAGTGGCCGGCCGGCGACGAAGGCGGTCCCCAGTGGCCCGCCGACGAACCCGCGCGCCGTCCGCAGCGACCCCGGCAGCAGGGCATGCCGGCGCGCCGGCCGGTCCCGCCGCCGCCCGGCCAGCGGCCGCAGCAGGGTCCGCCCGGGTCGCCGCCGCAGGGCTTCCGCCAGCCACCGGGCGGCCGCCGTCCGGTGCCGCCGCCCGGGCGCGAGCCGGACCTGATCACCCACCACGCGCACAACGGCACCGACGACATCGGCCGCGACCCGTACGACGACGGCTACGAAGACGCCGCCTTCAACGAGTACGCGGATGACGTCGAGCCTCAGGAAGAGCTCGACGAAAAGGGCAACAAGGTCCTGACGCCGGCGCAGAAGAAGAAGCGCCGCTGGAAGATCATCCGCCGGTGCGCGTACGTCTTCTTCGGGTTGTTCGTCGTGGTGCCCGCGATCGCGTTCGTCATCACCTACTTCCTGGTCGACGTGCCGACGCCGGAGAGCATCAAGGCGCTGCAGAGCCAGCCGATCACCTACTTCGACGCCAACGGCCAGCAGCTGGGCCGCGAGCTGCCCCCGGGCGGCGACCGCCAGCTGCTGAAGCCGGGCGAGGTGCCCGAGGTCGTCAAGCACGCCGTCTACTCGGCGGAGGACGCGACGTTCGAGACCAACTCGGGCTTCGACGTCACCGGCATCCTGCGCGCGGTCTTCAACCAGGTGACCGGCGGCCAAGGCGGTGGTTCGACCATCTCCCAGCAGTACATCAAGCAAGCGACGCAGAACGACCAGCAGACGCTGACCCGCAAGTGGACCGAGCTGGCGAAGTCGTTCAAGATGAACAACCAGCAGTCCAAGGAAGAGATCATCACTTCCTACCTGAACATCGTCTACTTCGGACGCGGGGCGAACGGCATCCAGGCGGCCGCCAAGGCCTACTTCAACAAGGACGCCAAGGACCTCAACGCCTCCGAAGCATCGCTGCTGGCCGGCCTGATCCAGGGGCCCGGCCGTTCGGAGAACGAGGCGTACGCCCAGAAGCGCTGGGCGTACGTGATGGACCAGATGGTCGCCAACAAGTGGCTGCGCCAGGACGAGCGAGCCGGCTTCCAGTACCCGACGCCGATCCCGAAGAACTCCAACAAGGAGCAGGACTCGGGGAAGATGACCTACCAGCTCCAGCAGCGGATCAAGGACGAGCTGGCGGCCAAGGGTTACGACGAGAACAAGCTGTTCTCGACCGGCGCCAAGATCTACACCACGATCGACCCGGCGGCCCAGGCGGCCGCGGAGCAGGCGTCCCAGGAAGGCATGAAGGGCCAGACGGACGAGAACCTGCTGAACGCGCTGGTCGCGGTCAACCCGAAAACGGGCGGGGTGATCGCCTACTACGGCGGCCCGGAGCTGGTGAAGGACGCCAGCGGCAAGGACCAGATCGCCCAGGACCGCGCCAATCAGGCACGCAACCCGGGTTCGTCGGTGAAGGCGTTCGACCTCACGGCGTTCCTGAAGATGGGCAAGGGCCTCGGCGAGGTGTTCGACGGCTCCAACAACCGGTCGCTGGGCGGGCGTGTCGTCCGGAACGCGGGTGACAGCGCCAGCTGCGGCAAGGACTGCACCGTCGCGAAGGCGATGGAGATCTCGGCGAACACCGTGTTCTACGACATGGTCCTGAACGTGACGAAGCCGTCGCGGGTCGCGGAAGCGGCGAAGGAAGCCGGGGTCAAGGTCGCGCCGGACGGCAAGAGCGTCCTCTACACCGACGACAACAACATCTCGCTCGGTGGTGGTGGCACGGCCGTGACGCCGGAGGACATGGCGGCGGCGTACGCGTCGTTCGCCAGCGGCGGTGTCTACCACGAGCAGCACTTCGTCGGGAAGCTGACGAACGGGCAGGACGAGGTGGAGTTCGACGAGAACAACATCAAGACCAACCCGGCGTTCGCCGACGACGCGTCGAAGAGCCAGCAGATCGCGGGCAACGTCACCGAGGCGCTGCAGCCGGTCATCGCGCACTCGAACCTGAAGTGCCCGACCGGCCACGAGTGCGCCGGCAAGACCGGTACGCAGCAGTACACGGCGAAGGACAGCGACCCGGCCGCGTACAAGGACCGCAACGCGCAGACGTGGATGGTGGGCTACACACCGTCCGTGTCGGCCGCGGTCTGGGTCGGCGGTGACGGCAACAAGCCGCTGCACGACCCGAAGAACAAGCCGATCTTCGGTGCCACCGTCGCCGGTCCGACGTGGGAAAACTTCATGAAGCTCTACCTCAAGGGCAAACCGGCGGAGAAGTTCGACAAGGTGCAGGCGATCGGCAAGGACGTCAACGACGTGACGACCACGCCGACGAAGCCGCCGGACACGCCGACCACCACGACGCCGCCGCCGAGCACCCCGGAGACGACCACCAGCACCGAGCCGACGGGCACCGAAACGAACACGTCGACCACGAAGACGAGCCGGACGCGACCCGGCCCGCCGGGAACCCCCGATCCCGGGATCGGCAACACGTTCGGCAACGGAGGTGGTGGCGGGATCGCTGCCCCACCGGGCGCAGGCCCGGGTTAGCCAACTCCGTTCAGGGCCCTCCGCGATCGCGCGGAGGGCCCTGAACTGTTTCCGGAGTGATCATCCGGCAACCCGGGCGCTTCACGCGCGTCCCTTCCAACAGGGGTGGCGACCATTGCCGCCCACTGGCTGTTTTGCGGGGGTTCCGGGTGGCGGAGCCCCCGGCCGGGGCGAAGTCCCGGATGTCATCGACTGGAGGACTGCCCCGTGCCCGACGATCGATCCCGCTCCTGGCCCGGCCAGGGTCCTGATCCGCGCCGTCAGGGGCCGTCCGGACCACAGGGACCGCGCGGCCAGGGCCCGCGCCGCCCGCCGACGCCGCCGGGGGGCCGGCCGCAGCAGCAACCCCCGCCGCAGCCGCAACAGCCGTGGCAGCAGCCGCGCGGCTACCGGCCCGAGCCGCCGCCGATGAGCGGCGGGCCCGAGCTGATGACGCACCACGCGTACGAGGAGCCGGACGCCTACGACGACGTCGAGCCGGACGGCGACGGCAAACCGGTCCTCACCCCGGAACAGCGCAAGAAGCGGCGCTGGAAGATCATCCGGCGCGTCGGCTACGGCGTCGTCGGGGTGTTCGTCGTGCTCCCGGCGATCGCGTTCGTCATCACGTACTTCCTGGTCGACGTCCCGTCGCCGACGGAGGTCGCGCAGAACCAGAGCCAAGCGGTGTCGTACTTCTACGCCGACAACTCGCCGATGGGCAAGGACGTGCCGCGCGGCGGCAACCGGGTGCTGCTCGGCCCGGACCAGATCCCCGACATCATGAAGCACGCGGCGATCGCGACCGAGGACGACTCGTTCGAGACGAACTCCGGCTTCGACGTCGGCGGCCTGCTGCGCGCGGTGTTCAACAACGCCACCGGCGGTACCGGCGGTGGTTCGACGATTTCCCAGCAGTACATCAAGAAGGCCACCGACAACGACGCCCCGACGTTGACGCGCAAGTGGACCGAGCTGGCCAAGTCCTTCAAGATGAACCAGACGTACGAGAAGAAGGACATCATCACCGCGTACCTGAACATCATCTACTTCGGGCGCGGGGCGTACGGGGTGGGCGCGGCGTCGCAGGCCTTCTTCCACAAGGATGCGAAGGACCTGAGCTTCTCGGAGGCGGCGCTGCTCGCCGGACTGATCCAGCAGCCGGGCCGGTCGGAGAACGACAAGGTCGCGCACGACCGCTGGAACACGGCGCTGGACCGGATGGTGAAGAACAACTACATCAGCGCGGCCGACCGCGCGGCGGCGCAGTTCCCGACGCCGATCCCGCTGGAGGACAGCAAGCAGCAGGCCGGCGCGCCGCCCGCGTTCGTCGTGCAGCAGGTGAAGGACGAGCTCGCCGCGCACGACATCCCGGAGGACCGCTACTACTCCGGCGGCTTCCAGGTGCACACCACGATCGACCCGAAGGCGCAGCAGGCCGCGGAACAGGCGGCCACCGACGCGATGAAGGGCCAGGTCGACGACCAGCTGCTCAACGCGCTGGTCGCGGTCGACCCGAAGACCGGCGGCGTGCTCGCCTACTACGGCGGCAAGCCGATCGTCCAGGTCAACGGGCAGGACCAGGCCGGGCGCGACTGGGCGGACACCCCGCAGAACCCGGGTTCGTCGATGAAGGCGTTCGACCTCACGGCGTTCCTGAAGATGGGCAAGGGCCTCGACGCGACGTTCGACGGTTCCAACAACCGGACGTTCGACGGCCGCGTCGTCCGCAACGCCGGCCCGGGCAGCAGCTGCTCGCAGCAGTGCACCGTGTCCGAGGCGATGATGCGTTCGGCGAACACGGTGTTCTACGACATGGTCCTCAACGACACCAAGCAGGGCCCGGTCAAGCAGGCCGCGCAGGAGGCCGGCGTCACGACCAAGGACGACGGCGGCCAGTCGATCATTTCGATCAAGGACAACAACATCTCGCTCGGCGGTGGCGAAACCCAGATCACGCCGGCCGACATGGCCTCGGCGTACGCGACCTTCGCGGCCAACGGCGAGCAGCGGGCGCGGCACTTCGTGACGAAGGTCGTCAACGGGCAGAACGAAGTCGCGTACGAAGCGCCGACCGACGCCAAGCCCGCGTTCGACAGCGACTCGGACAAGTCCCGCCAGATCGCCGGGAACGTCACCGAAGCGCTGAAGCCGGTCATCGACTTCTCGCACCTGAAGTGCCCGGCCGGCCACGAGTGCGCCGGCAAGACCGGGACGCAGCAGCACACGAAGACCGCGGGTGAGCCGTCGTGGGCGGCGAACGCGAACTCGCAGACGTGGATGGTCGGCTACACGCCGTCCGTCTCGGTGGCGGCCTGGGTCGGCGGCGACGGCAACAAGCCGCTGCACGGCAAGAACAACTCGCCGATCTACGGCTCGACGATCGCCGGCCCGATGTGGCAGAAGTTCATGTCGCTCTACCTGGCGGGCAAGCCGGGCGAGAAGTTCGACAAGGTGGACCGCATCGGCGGCGAGGTCGCCCCGCCGCCGCCGTCGTCGGACGTCGCGACGACGACCGACTCGACGCCCACGGGCGAGAACCCCGACCAGGGCGGCGACCAGGGCGACAACGGCGGGAACGACGGCAACGACCACAGCGGCGACCAGTCGTCGTCGCAGGAGACTACGCCGAAGCACACGAAACCGTCGTCGTCGAAGGAGACGCCGACCTCGGGAGACGACCCGGGCCACTGACGGCCTGAACCACGGTGGGCCGCGGTACGTGTGCCCTCCGAGAGGACTGCGTCCGCAGCCCACCGTGGAGGCCGGCCCGTGACCAACGACCGAACCCGCACTTCGCGCGGTCGCGCTCCCGATCCCCGTCGCCGTACCCGGCGACCGGCCGCCCGGCCGCTGCCCCGCGCCGGGCTGCAGGGCAGCGAACCGGAGCTGATCACCCACCACGTCCACAACGGCACCGAGCCGGACGACCCGCCGACGGTGCCGATCCTGCTGCCCCGCCCGGGTCAGCCGCCGCGGCGGCCCCGGCCGAGCACCGAGCAGGACGTGCGGAAACGGCGCTGGCGGCGGATCGGGTACGTGGCGGCGGGGCTGTTCGTCGTCGTCCCCGGGATCGCGTTCGCGATCACCTACCTGGCCGTCGACGTCCCGTCACCGGAGACCGTCGCGCAGGCGCAGGGCCAGGCCGTGACGTACCTCTACCGCGACGGCACCGAGATGGGCAAGGACGTGCCCACCGGCGGCAACCGGCAGATCCTGGCGGCGAACCAGATCCCGGACGTCGTCAAGAAAGCCGTGATCGCGACCGAGGACGCGTCGTTCGAGACGAACTCGGGCTTCGACGTCGGCGGCATCCTGCGGGCGGCGTACAACCAGGTCACCGGCGGGTCCGGCGGCGGTTCGACGATTTCCCAGCAGTACATCAAGAACGCGTCCGGCGACGACGATCCGACGCTCACGCGCAAGTGGACCGAGCTCGCGAAGTCGTTCAAGATGAACCAGACCTACGAGAAGGCGGACATCATCACCGCCTACCTCAACATCATCTACTTCGGCCGCGGCGCGTACGGCATCCAGGCCGCCGCGCAGGCCTACTTCGGCCAGGACGTCGGCCAGCTCGACTACTCGCAGGCCGCGTTGCTGGCCGGGCTGATCCAGCAGCCGGGCCGCTCGGAGAACACCGCCGTCGCCACGGCCCGCTGGACGACGGCGCTGGACCGGATGCTCAAGAACGGTTACCTGACCCCGGCCCAGCGCGCCGCGGCGAAGTTCCCGGCCCCGATCCCGCTGGTGGAAAGCAAGCAGGCCGGCGCGCTGAACCCGTTCGTCAAGAAGCAGGTCAAGGCCGAGCTGGCGGCGCAGGGGATCAGCGAGCAGCAGTACTACCGCGGCGGCTTCCAGGTGTTCACCACGATCGACTCGCAGGCGCAGCAGTCGGCCGAGCAGGCCGTGACCGAGCAGATGGCCGAGCAGACCGACACCCAGATCCTCGACGCGCTGGTCGCCGTCGACCCGAAGACCGGCGGCGTGCTCGCCTACTACGGCGGCGATCCGGTGGTGAAGGGCCCGAACGGCGAAGACCAGGCCGGCCGCGACTGGGCCGACGAGGCGCACAACCCCGGGTCGTCGATGAAGCCGTTCGACCTGGCCGCGTTCCTCAAGCTCGGCCGCGGCCTCGACGCGCGGTTCGACGGCACCTCACCGCGCACGTTCCCGGGCGTCGACCTGCCGATCCGCAACGCGGGCGACAGCAGCAGCTGTTCCGACCAGTGCACCGTCGCGGAAGCGATGCAGCGGTCCACGAACACGGTGTTCTACGACATGGTGCTGAACGTGACGAAGCCGTCCGGGGTGGCGGAAGCCGCGCAGGAAGCGGGCGTCCGCACGAAGGACAACGGCGGCCGCAGCGCGTTGTTCACCGGCGACAACAACATCTCGATCGGTGGCGGCGCGACGCAGGTGACGCCGGCGGACATGGCCTCGGGCTACGCGACGTTCGCGGCGGGCGGTGTCCAGCGTGAGCGCCACTTCGTGCAGAAGGTGACCAACGCGAACGGCGAAACGGCGTACGAGGCCAAGGATCGGTCCACGGACGCGTTCGCCGACAACGACGCGGCCCGCAGCGCGCAGATCGCGGGCAACGTGACAGCGGCGCTGGCGCCGGTCATCCAGTTCTCGCATCTGACCTGCCCGGCCGGCCACGAGTGCGCGGGCAAGACCGGCACCCAGCAGCACACCCCGCAGAACGACGAACCGGCGTCGGCCGCCAACGCGAACGCCCAGACGTGGATGGTCGGCTACACACCCTCGGTCTCGGCGGCGGTCTGGGTGGGCAGCGACGGCGACAAGGCGCTGCACGGCCCGGGTGGTGCCCCGATCTTCGGGTCGACGCTGGCCGGCCCGATCTGGGACCGCTTCATGCAGCTGTACCTGCAGGGCAAGCCGGGGGAGCGCTTCGACCGCGTGGCGGCGATCAGCTCGCCGGTGGACCAGCAGCAGGTGCAGGTCCAGGTACCCCCGCAGCAGCAACAACAGCAGCAGCAGCAGCCGCGCGACCAGCGGAACCAGGCCCAGCCCGGTGACCGGCAGCAGCAGCTGGACCAGCTCCGCCAGTTCCAGCAACGGCTTCAGGAGCTGCAGGACCGCCAGCGCAACCGCAACGGCGGTAACAACAACGGCAACACCACGGGGAACAACGGCACCGGGAACAACGGGACCGGCAACGGGGGCAACGACTCCGGCCAGAGCGGCAACCCGAAACCCGGCGGCTGACCCGCGGCCGAAGAGAAGGCCGTGACCTCGGAGCTGGGGGACACCGAGGTCACGGCCGGTCTGCGGGTCAGAGCTCGACGACGATCCCTTCGACGCCGGAGCGGTGCGCCGCCTCGATCACGCGCAGGGCCGCGACCGACGACTCCGGGTCGACCGGGAACTCGCCTTCGCCGCGCAGCGCGTCGCGCACCTGGGCGTAGAACTGCTCGTAGCGGCCGGTTTCGGTGGGCACGGTCTTGACGTCGTTGCCGACGCCGATCTTGCCCGCGTCCGCCGCCGGTTCCACGCCCCAGCCGTCGTCACCGGGGCGCATCCCGGTCTTGATCTGGGGTTCCTGGACGTCGAGGCCGTACTTGGTGAACGTCGCCTGGTCGCCGAGCACGCGGAACCGCGGGTTCTGGGTGCCCGCGAGCGCCGACGCCCACAGCTGCGAGCGGACGCCGTTGGCGTGGTGCAGCGCGACGAAGACGTCGTCGTCGACCTGGACGCCTGCCCGGCGGCGGTCGACCTCCGCGTAGACCCGGGTGACCGGGCCGAACAGCTGCAGCGCCTGGTCGACGATGTGCGCACCGAGGTCGTAGAGCAGCCCGCCGGCCTCGGCCGGGTCGCCGAACTCGCGCCAGTTGTCCTTCGGCTTGGGCACCCATCGGTCGTAGCGGGACTCGAAGCGGAACACCTCGCCGAGGCGGCCGGAGTCGAGGACCTGCCGCACGGTGAGGAAGTCGGAGTCGAGGCGGCGGTTCTGGAAGACGGTGAGCCCGACGCCCGCCGCCTTCGCCGCGGCGACGACCTGCTCGGCCTCGGCCGCGGTCGGCGCGAACGGCTTGTCGACGACCACCGGCACGCCGGCCGCGATGGCCCGCAGCGCGAGCGGGACGTGCGTGCGGTTCGGCGTGCTCACCACGATCAGGTCGAGCTCGCCCGCGCGCTCGAACAGCGCGTCGGCGTCCGGGACGATCTCCGCGCCGGGGTTGTCGGTGCGCGCCTGGACGGCGTTGCCCGAGGTCGTGATCACCGCCGGGGTCAGCCCGGGCGTCGCCGCCACCAGCGGTGCGTGGAAGACGCGTCCCCCGATGCCGTAGCCGAGGATGCCCACCCGCAAGTCGTCAACCATGGCGCCCATTAAACAACAGTGTTGCGAAATTGACCAGGCGTGCGAAGATCCGGTCCATGGCGGCCATCGGGCGGAACCTGCGCAACGTGCGCGAGCACAACCGCGCCCTCCTGCTCACGCACATCCTGCGGGCCGGTGGCCTGAGCCGGGTCGAGCTCGCCGAACGCACCGGCCTCACCCAGCAGGCCGTGTCCAAGATCGTGCCCGAACTGCTCGACGCCGGCCTCCTGGACGAAGAGCGGCAGCCGTCCGCGGGCGTCGGCAAGCCCCGCACGCAGCTGACCGTCCGCTCCGGCGCCCGCCACGCGCTCGGCGCGCGCCTCGACCGCGACGAGTACCGCGTGCTGCGGACCAACCTCATCGGCGAGGTCGAGGAGACGGCGGGCGGCCCGCTCCCGGTCGGGTTCACCCCCGAGCAGGCCGTCGAAGCCATCGGTACCACCGCGCTCGAACTGGCGGACGGCTTCGGAGTGCTCGGCCTCGGCCTGGGCGCGGTCGGCCCGCTGGACCACCTCGCCGGCCTGGTCCGCGACGCGACGAGCATGCCCGGCTGGCACGACGTCCCGCTGCGCGACCTGCTCGAGAAGCGCACCGGGCTGCCGGTGGTGCTGGACAAGGACACCAACGCCGCCGCGTTCGCCCAGCTGTGGCCGCACGGCGAGCCGACGGCGACGGCCGTCGTGCTCGTCGGTACCGGCATCGGCGTCGGCCTGCTGATCGACGGGCACCTCTACCGCGGGCCGCGGACCAACGCGGGTGAGTTCGGGCACACCACGATCGCCTACGACGGCCCCCGCTGCGCCTGCGGGCGGCGCGGCTGCGTCGAGATCATGGCCAAGCAGGCCCCCGACACGCGGACCGCCGCCGGCTTCCTCGGGATCGGCCTCGCCGACCTCGTCCAGGTGCTCGATCTGGAACGGATCGTGCTGGCCGGACGCGCGGTGCGGGACGAACCGGGCACTTACCGTGACGCCGTTTCGGAACGGCTCGAGGAGCTGCTGCCGCTGCCGCACTGGCAGCGCATCGAGGTCGTCGAGGACTCCTTCGGCGAGGAGATCGTCACGCGTGGCGCGGCCGCCGAGGTCCTGGCCTCGTACTACGCGAATCCGGCATGATCGTCGCCTTCCCCTCGCCGTCGGGCGATCACCGATAACATCCCGGTCGTGCCAGAGGAGACCACGCGCGAGCCGGACCCCGGCCCCGTGACGCTGAGCAGGGCGGATCGGGTCGTCCCGAGCTGGAACGACCCACTCGCGGCGGCGGTCACCAGACCCGTCGGCGGGCCGCTGGGCGAGCACGCCGCGGTCGGCAGGCACTGGTTCTGGTCCCCGCAGCGCGTCGGCCTGCTGCTGGCGACGCTGGCCCTGATGCTCTGCTGGTTCGGCAAGGGATCCTGCATCCAGCAGTACCAGGACTCCAGCGGCGCCACCCAGCTCGACTGGCGCGCGGGCCGCCCGTTCGTCGCGATGTGTTACTCCGACATCGTGCCGCTCTACAGCTCCGAGCGGCTCGACCGGCCGAGCACCTTCCCGTACTACACGTCGTGGAAGGAGAGCTCGCAGACCGCGGAGAACGACACCCGGTACATGGAGTACCCGGTGTTCACCGGGCTCTTCCAGTGGGTGAACGCGAAGCTGGCGGCGGGCTGGCTCAACATCGCCGAGACCGGCTGGCTGCCCGGCGCGTTGCCCGTGGCGATCTACTTCAACATCTCCGCGTTCTTCCTGTCGATGGCCTGGCTGGTCACCGTGTGGGCGACCGGCCGGACGATGAAACGCCGGCCGTGGGACATGGTGCTGGTGGCGGCGTCACCGCTGGTCCTGGTGCACGCGTTCACCAACTTCGACGCGGTCGCGACCGCGTTCACGGCCACCGGCCTGCTCGCCTGGTCCCGGAAACGGCCGGTGCTCGCCGGGCTCCTGCTCGGCCTGGGCGCGACGGCGAAGCTCTACCCGCTGCTGCTGCTCGGCGTGCTGTTCGTGCTCTGCCTGCGCGCGGGGAAGCTGACGCCGTTCTGGCGCACCGCCGCGGCCGCCGTCGTGACGTGGGTGGCGGTGAACGCGCCGTTCATCCTCACCGCGACCCGCGGCTGGTGGGAGTTCTTCCGGCTGAACACCCTGCGGCCGATGGACCCGGACTCGCTCTACAACGTCTTCTCGTACACGACCGGCTGGGCCGGGTTCGACGGCGTGCTGCAGAAGAACCAGCCGCCGACCTACCTCAACTGGACGATCGCCGTGCTGTTCCTGGCCTGCTGCGCGGGCATCGCGTACGTGGCGCTGGCGGCGCCGCGACGGCCGCGGCTGGGGCAGCTGGCGTTCCTCGTCGTTGCCGCGTTCCTGCTGACCAACAAGGTGTGGAGCCCGCAGTACTCGCTGTGGCTGGTGCCGCTGGCCGTGCTGGCCATCCCACGCTGGCGGCTGCTGCTCGGCTGGATGCTGATCGACGCGCTGGTGTGGGTGCCGCGGATGTTCTACTACCTCGGCGTCGACCACAAGGGCCTGCCCGAAGGCTTCTTCCTGGGCGCGGTCGTGCTCCGCGACCTGGCCGTCGTCGGCCTGTGCGTGCTGGTGATCCGCGAGATCTACCGCCCGGCGACCGACCTGGTCCGGATCGCCGGCGACGACGACCCGGCCGGCGGCTTCCTCGACGGCGCCCGGGACGTGATCATCCCGAACGCCACCCGGCGCCGCCGGCGGGCCGTGGCCGTCTAGCCGAGCTGGTCTTTCAGGTACGCGATGTCGGCGGCCTGACCGTCGGCCGGGGTTTCGACGATCACCGGGGCACCGGCCTCGCGGGCGACCGCGACCAGGGCCTCGGGGTCGATCGTGCCCTCGCCCTCGACGACGTTCGCGTGCCGGTCCCGCGTCGAGCCGAACTCGTCGCGGGAGTTGTTGAGGTGCACCAGGTCGATCCGGCCGGTGATGGCCTTGACCTTCTCGACGGCGGTCGCGAGGTCCCAGCCGGCGGCGTAGGCGTGGCAGGTGTCCAGGCAGAACCCGGCGCCGAACTCGCCGACCTTGTCCCACAGCCGGGCGATGACGTCGAGGTCGCGGGTGATCGCGTTCTCGCCGCCGGCGGTGTTCTCGATCAGGATCGGGACCTTGAAGCCGCCCTTCTCCTGCTCGCGCTCGAAGAGCTTGCGCCAGTTGTCGAGCCCGGCCTCGACGTCGTCGTTGGCGCCGACGTGCCCGCCGTGCACGATCAGGCCCTTCGCGCCGACCGCGGCGGCCCCGTCCGCGTGCTGCGTGACGTTCTTGCGGGACGGGATCCGGATCTTGTTGTTCAGCGACGCCACGTTGATGAGGTAGGGCGAGTGGATGAACACCTCGACCGGGTCGGCCAGGATGGCCTCGCCGTGGGGGTGCGGCTTCGGGGCTTTCCAGCCCTGGGGGTCGGAGAGGAAGAACTGGACGACGTCGGCTTTGCGGTCGGCGACCGCGGTCAACGGGTCGTCGTCACGGACATGGGCGCCAATCAGCATGCCGAGCACGCTACTCCCGGATGAACTTCGGCCTGCGGACCCGGATGGTGACGCTCGTGGAGTACCGTGAGCGCGTTCCGTGATCCAGATTGGTCCGACTGCCGGAGGGCATCGATGGGGAAGCACGTCGCCCGGATCACCGCACTGGGGTTCACGCTCGCCGCTTCCGCCGCCTTCGCGGCACCGGGCGTGGCGAGCGCCGATCCCAGTCCGACCCTCGGCGGCGACTGCGCGGCCACCCTCCAGAACGGCCAGGCCCGCAGCGGGCCGAACGGCCTGCTGCTGGACGCGGGCGCCCCGCTCAACTCGCCGGACCGGCTGACCGTCGGCCTCGACTCGAGCGCGAAGAACACCAACAGCTCGGCGCCCCTGCTGACCCTCCCGCTCGGCGACACCGTGCGGGCGCTGGGCCTCGGTGACGTGCCGGTGGTCGGCGACGTCGCCGCGAAGGCCGTCTGCCCCGTCGCGCAGGGCACGGTCAACGCGGTCGGAAACACGACACAGAGCATCCTGCGAGACGCCGGCGCGCCGCAGCTGCCCGTGCCGCCCGGGACGCCGCCGCCCCCACCGCCCCAGCAGCCGGGCCCGCCGACGCCGCCGCCCGGGCAGACACCTCCCGGTCAGACCCTGCCCGGCGACAGCCTCGGCCCGGTGCTCACCGGTGCCGGTGGCGCGAGCCTGCCGGGTGACGCGATCTCGGGCGTCTTCACCAACGCCGCGCTATTGCCCGGCAGCCTGGTGCAGGTGCCGGTGATCGCCCAGATCATCCCGGGCGAGCAGGTCCCGACGGTCGACGAGCAGAAGTCCGGCTCCGCGGAGGCGCTGCCCGGTGTCACGCCGCCGGCGAAACTGCCGATGCTGCTCGCGGTGCTGGCCCTCGCGATCGTCGCGGCGGCCCTCGTCCGGGCCTGGATCCGCCGCCGCCCCGCGTGAGATTCACCCACCGTGACGCCCGCTTCCACTCGAATGCCGGACATTCCTGAGCGAGCGGGCGTTACTCGTCTGCCTTAACGTCGTTAGTCCTGGGCAGAGGGCACGAGGCAAGGGGCGGCGAGCATGGAGAACCGGGCACGCAGAGCAACGGCGGTCGGTGCGACGGCGTTCGTCCTCGCGGGTTCGGCTGTGCTGGGCGTGCCGGGCACCGCCTCGGCCGCGGAAACGAAGACCGTGCCCTGCGGCAGCACCGTGACCGCGAAACCCGGCGACAAGATCACCGGCACCCTGCTCGGCTTGGCGCCGATCGACCTGGGCATCGTCGGCCAGGCGACCACCGTGCTCACCGCCACCGTCGGCGGCCTGCTCAACACGCTCTGCAAGGTCACCGTCAACGTCGTGAACACCGTGGTGTCGCCGGTCCCGGTGGTCGGCGCGCCGCTGGCGAGCGCGGTCAACCAGGGCGCCAACGACCTCAACTCCGCCGCGACCGGCGGTCTCAACACGATCAACGGCGGCGGCGGCAAGCAGCAGTCCCCGGCGCCCGGCACCGGTGGCAACCCGCAGCAACCGCCCGCACAGGGTGGGACCGGGGGCGCGCCGCAGGGTGGGACCCCGCAGGGCACCACCCCGATCCCGGACGCCAACAGCCCGCTCCTGCCCGGCTTCGCGACGAGCCCGGTGTTCGGCGGCTTCCCGTTCTCCGTCGGCACCGGCTACGCGCCGATGCGCGACTACGGCGGCATCCCGTTCGCGACGGCCGGGTTGTTCACGCCGTCGCCGGCGATCCGGTACGGCAGCCAGATCCCGGGTTACGCCCCGCAGTACGGCCTCACCGGCCCGAACGACGCGGCCGCCGGCAACTCCGGAATCCAGACCGCGGGACGGGCCGAAGCGCTACCGTCCGCACAGGACGGCTTCACGAACGGGTCGAATTTGCCCCTGCTGATCGCCGTTCTGGCACTCTCCGGAGTCAGCGCGGGCCTGGTCCGCACCTGGGTGCTCCGCCGGATGGCCGCTGCTAATTGAGCCGACTGCCGAGTATCTTTCACGTACCCCCGTCGTTGATCCTGGTACACCTGGTGTTGCTGTTGCCCAGGACGACGCCCCGATAGACCTCCGGAGGTCAGTGCTCGTGCGGAAGATCCCCACCTGGCAGACGACCCGCCGCGCACTGACCGTCACCGCCATCGCCACCTTCGTCACCGGGGGTGCCTTCCTTTCCGCGGGCACCGCCTCGGCCGCGACGACGCTGGCCGGCACCTGCACGGGCTCGGTGAACGGCAGCATGGGCGACACGGTCGCCGTGCAGGGCACCTCCGTGAAGGAGATCGTCCGCAAGGGCGCGCAGGACTATGTGAACTCCCACCTCTGGACCGCCCTCTCGGTGTGGCCGAACACGATCGCCGACACCATCGCGGGCAAGGGCGCACTGGCCGTCGGCCAGGTGCCGAACGCCGCGGGCGGCACGATCGCGGGTTCCGCGGTCGGCAGCGCGGTCGCCACCGCGCTCAAGGGCTCCAACGGTCTCGGCGTGCTCGACGGCACCAAGAACGAGGTGCTCAGTGCGGTCTCGGCGAGCGTCGCCAAGAGCTGCGGCCTGACCACCATCGCCACCAACTACGTCGCCCCGGGCCAGCCCGGCGCCGGCGGGACCGGTGCGCAGCAGGGCGGCGGGACCGCGACCAACCCCGGCGGCTCGACCGGCAACCTCTCGAACCTGAACCCGGGCACCGCGGGCGGCAGTGGCGGCACCGCGCCGATGCGCGACTACAGCGGCCTCCCCACCGCGACCCCGGGCACCGCCGTCGCGCCGGGGGTGCGCTACCCGGCCAACGGCACGCTGCCCGGTGACGCCTCCGCGCCGCAGGTCGGCACCGGCGACCAGGCCGGCCAGGGCGCCGACGTCCGCGACGCCGGCAACGCGCAGTCGCTGTCCTCGCCCGTCGGCCCGGACGACGTCCAGCTGCCGATGCTGCTCGCGGTGATCGTGCTCGCCGGCGTCACCGCGGCGCTCGTGCGGACCTGGGTCCTGCGCCGGGCCGCCTGAGCCCCAGCCGACCCCGCCGTCCGGCCCGATCGGCACCCCCAGGTAGCCTTACCTGGACAAACCCTCCTGCTACGGACAGTCCGTGGCCGCGAGCCCATAGGAGGTGAGTGGTTGTGTCACGCCATTACGAGGTAATGGTCATCCTGGACCCCACGCTCGACGAGCGCACTGTCGCTCCGACGCTGGACACCTTTCTCAACGTGATCCGCACTTCGGGCGGAAGCGTCGAGAAGGTCGACGTCTGGGGCCGGCGCCGGCTTTCGTACGAGATCAAGAAGCACGCCGAGGGCATCTACGCCCTGCTGGACCTGAACTCGTCCTCGGACGCGGTGAAGGAGCTGGACCGCCAGCTGTCGCTTCAGGAGACCGTGCTCCGCACCAAGGTCATGCGTCGCGAGATCAAGCGCGCCGCCGCGGCCAAGCCGCCCGTCGTCGCCGCCAAGGCCTGAGCCGAAGGGTATTCCCGATGGCTGGAGACACCGTCATCACGGTGATCGGCAACCTGACGTCCGACCCGGAACTGCGTTTCACCCCGTCCGGTGCGGCGGTCGCGAACTTCACCGTCGCGTCCACGCCCCGCACGCTCGACAAGCAGTCGGGCGAGTGGAAGGACGGCGAGGCGCTGTTCCTGCGCTGCAACATCTGGCGGCAGGCGGCGGAGAACGTCGCCGAGTCGCTGACGCGCGGCGCTCGCGTCGTCGTCCAGGGCCGGCTCAAGCAGCGGTCGTTCGAGACGAAGGAAGGCGAGAAGCGCACCGTCGTCGAGCTCGAGGTCGACGAGATCGGCCCTTCGCTGAAGTACGCCACGGCCAAGGTCAACAAGGTCAGCCGCGGTGGCGGCGGCGGTGGTGACTTCGGCGGTGGCGGCGGCGGCGGAAACCGCGGTGGCGGCGGTGGCGGCGGAATGCCGGCCGACGACCCGTGGGGCTCCGCCCCGGCCGCGAGCAGCGGTGGCGGTGGCGGCGGCTTCTCCGACGAGCCTCCCTTCTGATCTCGTACACATCCACAAGAGTTGAATTCCAGGAGTAACCAGTGGCCAAGCCACCCATTCGCAAGCCCAAGAAGAAGGTCTGCGTGTTCTGCAAGGCCGAGAAAAAGGGCCGTCCGGAACTGATCGACTACAAGGACACCAACCTGCTGCGGAAGTACATCTCCGACCGCGGCAAGATCCGTGCCCGTCGCGTCACCGGCAACTGCAGCCAGCACCAGCGTGACATCGCCATCGCGGTCAAGAACTCCCGCGAAATGGCGCTGCTGCCCTACACCTCGACCGCGCGCTAAGGAGGCCCGGAGATGGCGAAGATCATCCTCACCACCGACGTGGCCAACCTCGGCGGCCCCGGCGACATCGTCGAGGTCAAGGACGGTTACGCGCGCAACTACCTGCTCCCGCGGGGTTACGCGATCGCGGCCACCAAGGGCGCGGAGAAGAACGTCCGCACGATCCAGCGCGCGCAGGAGAGCCGTCGCATCCGCGACCTCGACCACGCCAAGGAGATCAAGGCGACGCTGGAGGGCCTCGGCGCCATCCAGCTCACCGGCAAGTCGGCCGAGGGCTCGAAGAAGCTCTTCGGCTCGATCACCTCGGCCGAGATCGTGGACGCGATCAAGGCGGCCGGTGGCCCGCTGCTCGACAAGCGCGTCATCGAGCTGCGCGACCACATCAAGACGGTCGGCAAGCACTCGGTCGGCGCCCGGCTGCACCCCGACGTCAAGGTCGAGGTCCGGCTCGAGGTCAAGGCCAAGTAGCCCGTAGCACGTGCTGAAGGCGGGTCGCCCCTGGTGGGCGGCCCGCCTTCACGCGTTTCGGGGGAACCCCGGACACCACGGCCACGTCGTAGGAGAATGGGCGGGGACGCGAAGGGGATGGATCCGGATGGGTAACGAGGTCAACATGTCCGCGCCGGCCGGCGGCGGCGGGTTCACGTTCGACGCCGACAAGATCGACGGCGTCATCAAGCAGTGGCAGGACCTCCAGGCCGACCTGAAGCGCGACTACGACGACGCCAACCTGATGGCGAACGTCAAGGCGCCCGGCAAGGAGTTCGCCAGCGGCGACTGGGAGAAGCTCGCGAACCCGTCCGGCAAGGCGTTCCTCGAGCAGAACAAGAAGATGCAGGAATACGTCAAGAACTACATCGAGGCGCTGACCGCCGCGAAGCAGAAGATCACCACCAAGGAGTCGGACACGCAGGCCGACCTCTCGAAGACGGGGAACCAGGCCACGTGAACCGCCGACTGCTCGCCGTCCCGGCCCTGGCCTTCGCCGTGCTTGCGGTCGCCGGCTGCTCCAGCAAGACCGGGGGCACCGCCAACCCGGCGCCGACCGCCGAATCCGGCGGTAGCGAGACGTCGCGGTCCGCCGCCGACTCCGCGCCGCGGGTGCCGAGCCCGCTGAACACCGCGAACATCACGTCGGACGCCTGCGCGACGATCGACGCGACCGGCCGGGCCAAGCTCGCCCTCGGCGACGGCACCCCGCGGACCACGGCGAACGGCCCGAGCTGCACCTTCCAGGAGGCCGCCGATCCGGGCAACCAGATCGACGTGACCACGGTGACGGCGAACAAGAACGGCCTGCAGGACGTCTACGACACCAAGGCGAACGACGCCTACTTCGAAGAGACGCAGGCCTACGGGTACCCCGCCGTCTACGCCGCCGCGGTGGACGACCGCAAGGACGGCAAGTGCGGCGTCTTCATCGGGGTGACCGACGAGCTGGCGGTCAACATCCTGGTGCAGTACGACAACGGCGCCGGCGCGACGGACCCCTGCGCGGTGGTGCAGAAGTTCGGCGAGTCGATGATCCAGACCTTGATGGGGGGCTGAGATGCTCGAACTGGTCCTGCTCGGCGGGTTCGCCGCGTACAACATGGCGACCACGCACTCGGACGACCACAACTCGGTGCAGGGTGATCGCAAGATCGACTGCTACGACATCTGGAACCAGATCACCACCGGCCCCGGCACGGGCTCGATCTCGAACGGGCAGGCGGCGGCGAGCCGGCTGAAGGGCGCCTACCAGGACCGGCTCACCACGATCGACGGCCTGGCCAAGGACATGGACGCGGCCTGGACCGGCGGCGGTTCCGAGGCGGCGCAGAACGCGGGCGCGCACCCGCTGCGGACCTGGATGGAGGACTCGGGCACCAAGCTGACCGACTCCGACAAGTACCTCGGCGAGCAGAACAACGCCTTCACCACGGTGCACGCCCAGGTGCAGGAGGTCCCGAAGGACCCGCCGAAGAACAACCTGCTCAACGCGGTGACGCCGTGGACGACCGACACCGACCGGGCGATCCGCGACTACAACACCAAGGGCCAGGCCAACGTCGACGCTTTCAACACCTACTACAAGGTGAGCAACGACAACGGCCAGAAGATGCCGACGTACTCCGCGCTGCAGGGCCAGCAGGAGAACGTCGACGTCGACCAGGGCAAGAACGGCAAGAAGAAGGACGACAAGAACGGCAACGGCGACGGGACCGGACCCGGCGGCGGTCCGGGCGGCGGCCCCGGTGGGGGTCCCGGCGGCGGGCCTGGCGGAGGTCCCGGCGGCGTGACCATGCCGGGGGCGGGCAGCGTCCCGTCCTTCGGCAGCCCGAACGTCCCCGGCGGCAGCTTCGACCCGTCGAAGGTGCCGGGCGGGAGCTACGACCCGTCCAAGGTGCCGGGCTTCGACCCGTCACAGGTCCCCGGCGGGAACTACGACCCGTCCAAGATCCCGACGGGGAACTACACCCCGCCGAACTTCAACAGCGACGGCACGCACTCGTCGGGCTTCTCGCCTTCGGACGTCCCGGGAGTGCCGAGCTTCGGCCCGGGGAGCAGCCCGAGCTTCTCGGGCGGCGGCGGTGCCGGCGGTTTCGGGCCGGGCGGCTCCAGCGGGGTCGGTGGAGTTGGTGGGATCGGCGACCCGACGGCGGGCTTCGGGCCGGGTGGCAGCGGCGGCTTCGGGCCCGGAGGCTCGACCGGCGCGGCGATGCCGGGCGGTGCGGGCGCGTCCGGCGCCGGCCGCGGCGGCATGGGTGCCGGAGCCGGCGGCGCGATGGGCGCGGGCGGCGCGGCGGCCGGGCGCGGCGGCTCCACCGGGATGGGTGGCATGGGCGGCATGGGCCACGGCGCGAAGGGCCAGGGCGGCGGCGACGAGGAACGCACGTCGAAGTACCTGCTCGGCGACGACCCGAACGACATCTTCGGCACCGACGAACTGACCGCGCCGCCGGTCATCGGCGAGTAACGCACGCGGGGCCACCGGGCGCGTGCCAAGATGGGCGCGCCCGGCTTTCCGGGTTCATCAAAGCTGATCTTCACTAGGGGGAAGAGCGGTGCTGGACAGGCAGGTCACCCTTTCGACCGGCACCGTGATCAACCTGATCCGGCGCCGTGGCGGGGAGCCGCACACGGTGCTGGCCGAGACGCCGACCTGGTACAGCGACGAGGCCCAGCGCGCCGAAGACGAGCGCGTCAACGCCGAGCTCACCAAGGCGGGCCTGTTCGGCCCGCGCGGCATGCACCCGGGGTTCGTCGCGACGATCGAAGCCGTCGCGCGGCCGCAGCTGGAGTACTACGGCTGGGTGGACGGCGGTTTCCAGGGCAAGGCGGTCAGCTACCGGCTGCTGGCCGGGAGCGCCGGCGGCGAGGCGTTCGTGCTGGCCAAGCACGAGCAGCTGGACGTCGTCGTGCTGGAGTCGACCCGCCCCGGTGAGGTGCTGGACGACTTCCTCGGCCAGATCCCGAAGCTCGCGCCGGGCCGCGGCACGCCGATCGCGGTGCCGAAGAGCCAGCTCGAAGGCGGCCGCCGCGACGACGACGGCTTCGCGCTGATGCGCAACGACCGGCCGGCCGACGGCTCGCAGGAGGCCGAAGAGCTCCGGCGGATCCTCGCGCTACGCCGAATGGGCAGCGGCAGCCTGTACGTCGCGGCCCGCAGCCGTACCGGATCGTGGCACCGCGTCGAACGGCCGGTGAACTACATCGATACCTCGGAAGGCCGCTGGCTGACCGAGGAGATTCCGGGGCGTGGGGAGAGCCGGATCGCCTTCACCCCGGCCGACCAGCGCGTTCTCGCCGATCGGTTACGCAGCGCACAGGGCCGGCTCACCGCGGCGTGATGCGACGGCCGTTCAGCCCACCGGGTTACGCCTCTACCGTCCGTAGTTTTCATCCACAGGCTGTGGGGGTCAATGGGCCTGAGCTGGTCCACGACACGCCGAGCAACGGGTTTCACACGACACGCCGCACGAGTTTTGCGGAAGTTCTCCACACCTTACTCACAGGCCCTGACCTGGGGATTCGCGGATGCCGATCACCCTTGTCCCCAACTTGTCCACAGCTATCGCGGCACCTGTGACTGGTTGCCCCCATTCATCCACAGGTTGTCCACAGATGGGTCCCCACCCTGAATTGCTTTCGGCCTTCCGGGGGACATAGCGTCCCCGCCGAGCCGGTACTCACGGTGGTGTCCGGCGTGGCGGTCGGACACTCGTGACCCGTCTTCGCGATCATCGGGGGACACGGCGGAAGAGGACTGGTGGCGCGGCTCGCGCCACGTGCTTCGAGAGTGAAGTTCCGGCATAATCGAACGGGTGTTCGCATGATGACGAGGAGGTGTCCGGAGCGGTGGCGCTGACCGACGACCGCGGTCCGATGTATGCGGAGAACGACCCGGGTCCGAGCGACCCCGGCTCCGGTGGCGGGTTCGACCGCCAGCCGCCGCAGGACATCACGGCCGAGCAGTCCGTGCTCGGCGGCATGCTGCTGTCCAAGGACGCCGTCGCCGACGTCATCGAGGCCCTCGGCCCCGACGACTTCTACCGCCCGGCGCACCAGGCGATCTACGACTGCATCCTCGACCTCTACGGCCGCGGCGAGCCCGCCGACCCGATCACCATCTCCGCCGAGCTGGAGCGCCGGGGCGAGCTGGGCCGCATCGGCGGCGCGCCGTACCTGCACACCCTGATCGCGACGGTGCCGACGGCGGCGAACGCCGGCTTCTACGCGGAGATCGTCGCGGAGAAGGCGGTGCTGCGCCGGCTCGTCGAGGCGGGCACCCGGATCGTGCAGTACGGCTACGGCGCGGCGGCCGCGGACGGCGCGAACATCGACGAGGTCGTCGACCGCGCCCAGGCGGCGATCTACGACGTCACCGAGCGCCGGACCAGCGAGGACTACGTCGCGCTGGAAGAGCTGCTGCAGCCGACGATGGACGAGATCGACGCGATCGCGTCCCGCGGCGGGCAGTCCCGCGGCATCCCGACCGGCTTCACCGACTTCGACGAGCTGACGAACGGCCTGCACCCGGGCCAGATGATCATCGTCGCGGCCCGCCCCGGTGTCGGCAAGTCGACGCTGGGGCTGGACTTCGCGCGCTCGGCGTCCATCCGCCACGGCCTGACCAGCGTCATCTTCTCGCTGGAGATGAGCCGGACCGAGATCGTCATGCGCATGCTCTCGGCCGAAGCGAAGATCCGCCTCGCCGACATGCGCGGTGGCAAGATGTCCGACGACGACTGGACGCGCCTGGCCCGCCGGATGAGTGAGGTCTCCGAAGCACCGCTGTTCGTCGACGACTCGCCGAACATGACGATGATGGAGATCCGCGCGAAGGCGCGCCGGCTGAAGCAGCGGCACGACCTCAAGCTCGTGGTCCTCGACTACCTGCAGCTGATGACGTCCGGCAAGCGCGTCGAGTCGCGGCAGCAGGAAGTCTCGGAGTTCTCGCGGCAGATGAAGCTGCTGGCGAAGGAGATCGAGGTCCCGGTGATCGCGATCAGCCAGCTGAACCGTGGTCCCGAGCAGCGGACCGACAAGCGCCCGATGCTGTCCGACCTGCGTGAGTCCGGCTCACTGGAGCAGGACGCCGACCTCGTCATCCTGGTCAACCGGCCGGACGCCTGGGAGCGGGACGACCCGCGCGCCGGCGAAGCCGACCTGATCATCGCGAAGCACCGTGCCGGCCCGACCGCGACGATCGTCGTCGCGCACCAGCTGCACTACAGCCGCTTCGTCGACCTGTCCCACGACTAGCGGCTAGCGGCCGAGTTCGCCGTACCCGCGGACGAACGCCGTCAGCAGCCGGCCGAAGTTCTCGCGGTCGTCGGCCGGCCAGCCGGCCATGACCTCGGCGAACACCGCGCGGCGGAAGGTGTGCAGCTCGTCGAGGTGGGCCTGACCGGCCTCCGTCGGCACGAGCACCGCACGCCGTCCGTCGTGCTGATCGGCTTCGCGCCGGAGAAGTCCCTGCTCGACCGCGCGCGCGACCAGCCGGCTCGCGCGCGGCTGGTCGACGCCCATCGCCGTGCTCAGCGCCGTCACCGTGCCGGCTTCGCCGCGTTCGGCGAGCTCCTCGACGACGTCGAGCAGCTCGTGCACCGGGTCGTGCCCGCCGCGGCCGCGCTCCTTGGCGATCCGGCTCAACGCCCGCCGCTGCTGGCTGCGGCGGATCGCGATCATCGCGCGCTCGACCTCGGCCACCGCGTCCGTCATGGTTGCTCCACTCCCGAACTGCATGTACTTTTACATGTAGTTGTCCGACAACATTCGGAGTATCCATGAAACCCCTCGGCTGGTGGCTTCGCCACGTCCACGAGCTCCTCGAAACTTCCATGGCCCAGGCCCTCGACGCGGAGTCGCTGACCCGCCGGCAGTGGCAGGTGCTCAACACGATCGCCCTCGGCGCCCGCACGCAGGCGGAGATCGACGTCGTGATGGCACCGTTCGGCTCGACGTCCGCGCAGGTCGCCGACCTGCGCGAGCGCGGCTGGGTCGCCGAAACCGGCGAGCTCACCGGCGAAGGCCGCGAAGTGCACGCCCGCGTCGAAGCGCGCGTCAAAGCGTTCCGCACGGCGGTGACCGACGGCGTCAGCGACGACGACTACCGCACGACGATCCGCACCCTCGAGCGCTGCGCGGCGAACCTCGAAGCCGGCTGAGGAATAACCGGGACCGCGACGGCGTCAGGTACTCTAGTAGTTGAACTTTCAAGCACTGGAGCCGTCGATGACCCGCAGCCCGGTCCTCTACCTCAGCCACGGTGCGCCGCCGCTCGCCGACGACGCCACGTGGACCCGTCAGCTCGCCGGCTGGTCCGCCGGCCTGCCGAAACCCACCGCGATCCTGGTCGTCTCGGCGCACTGGGAAGAAGCGCCGCTGACCCTCTCGGCCACGACGACCGTGCCGCTGGTCTACGACTTCTGGGGCTTCCCGGACCGCTACTACCAGGTGAAGTACGCGTCGCCCGGCGCGCCGGAGCTCGCGGCGAAGGTGAAGAAGCTGCTTCGCGCGACCGAGACGCCGGTCCACGACGCGCCCGACCGCGGCCTCGACCACGGCGCCTACGTACCGCTCGTCGAGATGTACCCGGACGCCGACATCCCGGTGCTGCAGGTCTCGATGCCCTCGCTCGACCCGCAGGAGCTCTACGACCTCGGCCGCAAGCTGACGCCGTTGCGCGACGAGGGCGTGCTGATCATCGGCAGCGGCTTCTTCACGCACAACCTGAGCGGCATGTCCCGCTCGACCGACGGGACGCCACCGGCGTGGTCGGCCGAGTTCGATCACTGGGGTGACGAGGTGCTGCGCAGCGGCGACGTCGACACGCTGCTCGACTTCCGGCACAAGGCGCCCGCGGCGGCTCTCGCGCACCCGCGGATCGAGCACTTCGCGCCGCTGTTCGTCTCGCTCGGCGCCAGTTCGGCCGAAGGGCGCACGGTGATCGACGGGTTCTGGCACGGCCTGGCGAAGCGGTCTCTCCAGTTCTCCTGACCCGGGACGCGAACGAGCCCCAGGAGCCGGCGCTGGCTCCTGGGGCTCGTCGTCTCCAGGGAGGGAGAGTCTATTCAGGTACTACTGGCGCGAATCAGAACTACTTGCGCTTGACGAAACCCAGCAGCTTCGAGAGGAAGCTGGTGGAGTCCAGGCCCGACATGGCCGGGACCTGCGCGGCCGGGGCCGCACCGTCGAGCACGGGCAGCTTCGCGTTGACCGGCAGCGCGGCCGGCGCGGCCGGCAGCGTCGTCGGGGCGGCGGGCAGCTGCGGGTTCGCCGGCAGGGCCGGGGTCACCGGGATCGCGACGGGCAGCGTCGGGACGCCGCCACCCACACCCGGCAGGGTCGGCAGCAGGCCGCCGCTCAGGGCCGGGACGTGCACCGGCAGGCCACCGGTCGGCAGGTCCGCACGCTCGGTGCTGTGCCCGGGCAGGGCACCACCCAGCGCGGAGAGGCTGCTCAGGCCGGGCAGGCCACCAGCGATCGGCAGACCCGGGGTCGGCAGGTGCGGCATCCCGGACGTCGGCAGGTCGGCGCGCTGGGTCGGGATGGCCGTCGGCAGCGCGGGCAGGCCCTGGGTGGGCAGCCCGGCGGTCGGCAGGCCACTGGCCAGCCCGGTCAGCGACGGCAGCTCGCCGGCGCCCAGCTCCGAACCCTCGACCGGGTTGGAGATCGGGTCCGCCGAGTCGACGGTGTCACCGTCGATGCTCGTCATGTCGGTGTAGTCGGCGGTCGCGTTGCCGATCAGCTCCAGGGGGACCCCGAAGATCTGCACCGGCACCACGAGGTCGTGGTAGAAGTTGTACCCCGACAGGCTCGACCCATCACCCTCGGTGACCGGCTCGCCGCCGTTCTCCGTGGTGAGGACGTTGTCACCGTTCGCGTGGGCCACGCCGCCCACGGCCACCGCGTCACCGAAGAACTGGGCGATCGCCGTCGCCGGGATGTCCAGGATGTCGCCGGCCAGCGCGCCTTCGACACCGGAGGTGGTGTCGTCGCCCGCGTCGGTCACCGTGGTGGTGTTCTGCCCGTTGCCGCTGGAGACGCCGCCGACGCTCACCGCGTCGCCGAAGATCTGCGCCACCGGCAGCGCGTCCACGCCCACGATGTCGCCGGCGATCGCGCCGCGGTCACCGTTGGTCGTGGCGTCACCGCCCGCGGAGGACATCGTGTCGCTCGTGCCGAGCCCGTGGCCCAGCGCCGCACCCGCGACACCGTCGCTGAACAGCTGCGCCGCACCCGCGACCGGAGCCTTGACGATGTTGCCGGCGATCGCGCCGTCCTGGCCGTCGGTGAGGGCGTCGCCACCCGCCGACGAGTCGGTGATGTTGTCGTTCTCACCGGTGCCGATGCCGCCGAGGGCGGCACCCGAGCCGGCGGCCAGCACCGGCAGGGAGACCGGGGCCTCGACGATGTTGCCGGCGCCCGCACCCGCGGGGCCGTTGGCCTTGACGTCGCCACCCGCGTTGGACGTCGTGTCGGTCGAGCCCTTGCCGTGGCCCTGGCCGATGAAGGCGCCACCGATGTTGGCGACCTGCACCGGGAGCGACGCCGGGACGGTGCCCAGGTTGGAGCTCAGGAAGCCGTTGTCGTCCTTGGTGCTGCCACCGCCGCCGCCGGAGACGACCTTGGTCTCCTCCGCGGTGCCGGTGCCCTGGCCGATGAACGAGCCACCCACGCCGAAGACCTCGGCGGGCACGGCCACCGGGACCTGGACGACGTTGCCCGAACCGGACGAGTCGTCACCCTGCGAGCCGTCGTACGCCCCGGCGGTGACCGTCTTGTCCTCGGTCGAGTGGCCGGATGCGTTGCCGATGTGGCTGGCGCCGATGCCGTAGACCTCGGGCGCGCCCGCGGCCTGGGTGTTGACGATGTTGCCGCCGAGGACGGCTTCGTTGCCCTTGGTGTAGGACCCGTTGCCCGCGTTGGCGTCGGTGGTGTTGTCGTGGCTGGCGTGCGAGTTGCCGATGTACGTGCCACCGATGCCGAACGCCTCGACCGGCAGCGCGACCGACGGGTTGATGACGTTGCCGCCCGCACCCGAGCCGTCGCCGGCCGTCTTGACGAAGCCGCCGGAGTCGACAGTGCTGGAGGAACTGCCGCCCTGGCCTTCGTCACCCGCACGCGCGCCACCGGTGGCGGCGTTGCCGATCCACGACGCCGCGACACCCGCCACGTTGGCGACCGGCGAGAGCGACACCGCGCCCGCGTTGCCGTCGAGGAACGAGTCGTTGCCGCTCGTCTCTTCGTAGGTCGGGATGCCCAGCGAGCCTTCGCGGGTGTCCCCGGCCTTGGCGTCGGCGGAGGAGTTCGACAGCGTGTCCGCGTCCGAACCCCACACGCCACCGGCGTTGCCGTTGAACTTGACCGGCAGGGCGATCGGCGCGCCGACCACGTTGCCCGAGCCCGAGCCACCGTCACCGGCGGACTTGATCGAGCCACCCGAGGTGGCGTCGCTGTCGGCGTCGTACTGGCTGTACGCGTTGCCGAGGAGGTACGACACGGCGTTGCCGGTCACCTGGACCGGGGTGGCGAACTGGCCGGCCACCACGTTGCCGGACAGGCCGGAGCCGGTGCCGTCGGTGTCGATGTCGCCGGTCTCGGTGGTGCTCTGGCTGGCCGAGCCGCCGTGCACCGCGCCACTGCCGCCCGCCACGCCGCCGGAGTTGCCGGCGATCTGGACCGGGAGCGCCCAGTCGAGGACGACGGCGTTGCCGGCGAGGCCGGACTTGGAGCCGTCGGTCGCGACGTCCTGGTTGTGGCTCCAGGTCTGCGAGTGGTCCGTGCCGTCGACGTTCGCGTCGCCGATGACGCCGACCGCGTTGTCCACGATCTGGATCGGCACGACGACGTCGCCGGCGACCTTGTTGCCCTTGAGGTTGCGGTTCCCCGGGGTGAAGGCGCCCGCGCCGTCGGCCTTGGTGGCACCGCCGAGGGTGCTCTGGCTGATCGGGCTCGCTTCGTCGAGCTGCTTGACGGCCTCGTTCGCGGCCTTGGTGACCGGCTTGGTGCTCAGCTCCGTCTGCCCGGCGGGCAGGTCCAGCTGGCCGAAGGGGGTGCCGACCGCGTTGTTGGCTTCCGAGATCGGAGCCGTCACGTTCAGGTCGAGCGGGGAGGCCGGGGAGTCGGGGTTGACGTTCTCGTCAGCCGAGGCGATGCCGGTGCCCAGCATCAGCAAACCACCCGTGACCAGCGCGGTCTGGAGGCCGCGCTTTGCCCACGTCTGCATGGGGTGTTTCTCCTTTATTTCGGGTTCCCTTACGGGCTTATGGGGGTGCGCTCGTCGAAGTCGAAATGGAGTCCGAGCAGCACCGGGAGGGGAAGGAACTTCTTGCGGGCGCGCTGAGACTTTTAAAGCGCGCGCACCGCTTGACGTGCCACGGGGATTCGTGCGGACGCTGCGCCGTCAGATGAAGACGGACTTGGGCGCGTCAGCTACCCGTGGAGGGAGGTGTTTCAGTCAGGAGTGACACCGGGCTGCGTGCCCGGGGTGCGCGGCGTGTGCCGCAGGCCGCCGCGGTAAGCGCTGGCGGCGGCATCGCTGACGGCCGAGGAGACCCACGAGGGGACGCCGAAGTTCAAGCCGTCGAGGTGACCACCGGGGGCAGAGCTGCCACCCGGGGCGGTGGGAACAGACGGTGCGGCCGGAAGCTGCACCGGGACCAGCGGCGACGACGGCAGATCACGGTGCGAGTCGCGGGACTCGCCCGCGGCACCGGTGACGTCGTTCTGCTGGACACCCGTCGGCATCGCGAGCGCTGCTCGCAACACGGCGGGGAGCTGGACGGCCGAGACGGCGACCGTGTCCGTGGCCTGACCGATTTCTTCGGTCACCGGCTCCTGCGGCTCGACCGGGGCGAGCCCCGGGAGCTGGGGGAGCGGAACCAGGTTGCCCTGGCCGGCCGGGTCGAGCAACTGAAGCACATCGTGCGCCGGCTCGGGGGTGAAGGTCTGTTCGAGGACCTCGCGGGTGTCCTGCGGCTTGCGGGCGATGTGCTCGACCGCGCCCAGGGTGCGGTGCGCCGGGCTGACGACGGCGTCCTCGGCCAGGTCCGAGACCGAGTCGCTGACGCGCTCGGAGACCTCGTGCTCGAGGGTGCGGGCGCACGGCTTGCTCCACGCCGTGGCGTCCTGGTGGCAGCTCGAAGCCGAGACGTCGGTCGCCGCGTTCGTCGCGCCTTCGTTCACGTCGCCGAGGCTGCCGGTGGCGGCCTCCGCGATCGGGGTGGCGCCCACCTCGACGGTGTCGGCGGACGCGGCGGCGCCGGAGACGAGCCACGCGGCGGCGGTGCCGGCGACGGCGCCACCGAGGACGAGCAGCGCACGCGACACGAGACGGCGCGAGCGCTTGGCGCCCTGCCCCTCGTTCGTCGCGGTGTTCGCCACTCGTCGTCTCCTGACGCACTCGACCCATTGCCACATAACGTTGCGGTAGCGACCTAACCAAACACACGGCGTGACGCGCACCCTCGAAACGACTTGATGCCCCCATCGTGTGAAGAACACACGGTGTATTTTGTTCTGACGATCAGTGATCACGGCTGGCAGTCCGGCGAATCGGACGTCCCAGCCAGTACGGTGTGGCGGTGAGCCACGCGCGAGGAGAAGACCCGTTCCTGCCGGAGCACGAGGACATCACGGGACTGATCCCCCGGGGGCTGCGCATCAGCGCGGCGCTCGCGTGGCGGTTCATCGTGATCGTCGCCGCGCTGTACGCGGTGGTGTGGGTGATCGGCTACCTCTCGGTGGTCGTCATCCCGCTGTCCATCGCCCTCTTGGTTTCCGCCCTGCTGGCGCCGGCGGTGCAGAAGCTGGTGGCGTTGAAGTTCCCGCGCGGGCTGGCGACCGCGATCGTGGTGATCGCCGGGCTGGCCGTGCTGGGCGGGCTGCTGACGTTCGTCATCACGCAGTTCTCCTCCGGGCTGCCCCAGCTGCAGCAGCAGCTGAACGCGAGCCTCGACCAGATCAAGAACTGGCTGCTGAACGGGCCGCCGCACCTGCGGCAGGAGCAGATCCAGGACTTCATCAACCAGGCGATCGGCTTCATCCAGAACAACCAGGCGTCCATCACCACGACGGCGCTGACGACGGCGAGCACCGTCGGCGAGATCCTCACCGGCTTCCTGCTGACGCTGTTCATCACGATCTTCTTCCTCAGCGGCGGCGACGGCATCTGGACGTTCCTGGTCCGCGTCGTGCCGGGCCGGGTCCGCAACCGGGTCGACGTCGCCGGGCGCCGCGGGTTCGCCTCCCTGGTCAGCTACGTCCGCGCGACGGCCGCGGTCGCCGTCGTCGACGCGGTCGGCATCGGCGTCGGCCTGTGGATCATGGGTGTGCCGCTCGTCATCCCGCTGGCGACGCTGGTCTTCATCGGCGCTTTCATCCCGATCATCGGCGCCGTGCTGACCGGTGGTGTCGCCGTGCTGATCGCGCTGGTGACGAACGGCCCCATCGGCGCGGTCATCGTGCTCGGCATCGTGATCGGCGTGATGCAGCTGGAGAGCCACATCCTGCAGCCGCTGCTGCTCGGGCGGGCGGTGAAGCTGCACCCGCTGGCCGTGGTCCTGGCCATCACCGCCGGCCTGGTCGCGGGCGGGATCGCCGGCGCGCTGCTGGCCGTGCCGCTGCTGGCCGTGCTGAACGCCGGCGTCCGGTCGCTGCTGCACGAGCGGAACCCGGACCCGGCCGAGGTCGACGTCCTCAAGGACCAGGCCGCGCAGCCGAACGACGCCGAACCCGGCACACCCGACGCGGAGGTGCCGACGATCGGTGAGGACGACGAAGAAGACGCAGAAAAGAACGCCCGCGCGGCGACGGCCGTGAACAAGGACGACAAGAAGGAATGACCACCGCGCGGACGCCGGACCCGATCACGCCGTTGTGGCGCGGCGTGAACGCGTTCCGCGTGCTCACCTGGGCGTTCGCCTGCGGCACGGTCGTCGTGCAGCACGAGCAGTACCGGCGTGAGTGGCTGGCCTGGACGCTGCTGGGCGCGATGGCGGCCTGGTCGGTCGTGATCAGCCTGCTGTACCTGCGCGAGCGGACGCGGCCGCCGTGGCTGGTCGTCGCCGACGTCGTGGTCGGCACCGGACTGCTGCTCACCTCGCCCTACGTCCTGAGCGACGCGCAGTTCGCGCTGAGCGTCCCGCTCATCACGACGGTCTGGGCGGCGGTGCCGCCGGTGGCCGCGGGCGCGCGGTTCGGCGCGGTCGGCGGCGTGCTCGCCGGCCTGGTCGTCGGGGTGGCGACCGGGCTCGCGCGCGAGAAGTTCGACCTCGACGTCGCGCGGGACGGCGTCCTGCTCGCCGCCGCCGGGCTGCTGGTCGGGATGGCGGCGACGCTGAGCCGGCAGGCCGCGACCCGCCTGGCGCAGGCGCTGCGGAAGGAAGCGGCGACCGCCGAACGCGAGCGGCTGGCCCGGTCGATCCACGACAGCGTGCTGCAGGTGCTGGCCCGCGTCCGCAAGCGCGGCAACGAGGTCGGCGGCGAGGCGGCCGAGCTGGCCCGGCTGGCGGGCGAGCAGGAGATCGCGCTGCGGTCGCTGGTGACGACGGAACCGCTGAAGCCGAGCGAGACCGGGACGACGAGCCTGCGCACGGCGTTGCAGTTGCTCGCGACGCCGTCGGTGCAGGTCTCGACCCCGGCCGACGACGTCGAGCTGCCCGCGCACGTCACGGACGAGCTCGTCGCCGTCACCAGGGAAGCGCTGGCCAACGTCGAGAAGCACGCGGGTGCGGGCGCGCACGCGTGGGTGCTGCTGGAGGACCTCGGCACCGAGGTGGTGGTGAGCGTCCGCGACGACGGACCGGGCATTCCGGACGGCGTTCTCGAGCGAGCGGCCGCGAACGGGCACCTCGGCGTGGTGGAATCCATCCGGGGCCGGGTGCGCGACCTCGGCGGGAGCGCGGCCCTCGACACCGGTCCCGGCCGGGGCACGGAGTGGGAGGTCAGGGTGCCGAGCACCAGGAGCGCGTCATGAGCGAACCACGGATTTCGGTGATGGTGGTCGACGACCACCCGATCTGGCGGGACGGGGTGGCCCGCGACCTCACCGAACACGGCTTCGACGTGCGGGCGACCGCCCCGGACGCCGACGCGGCGCTGCGGATCGCGCGGACCGTGCGGCCGGACGTCGTGCTGATGGACCTCAACCTCGGCACCACCTCCGGCGTCAACGCCACCCGCGAGATCACGGCGGCGCTGCCGTCGACGCGGGTGCTGGTGCTTTCGGCGAGCGGGGAACACAAGGACGTCCTCGAGGCGGTGAAGGCCGGCGCGTCCGGCTATCTGGTGAAGTCGGCGTCCGCGGCCGAGCTGGTGGACGCCGTCCGCCGGACCGCCGTCGGCGACCCGGTGTTCACCCCGGGCCTGGCCGGCCTGGTGCTCGGCGAGTACCGGCGGATGGCCGACGCCCCGGCCGAAGGGGCCGAGCCGCCGCGGCTGACCGAGCGCGAGACCGACGTCCTGCGCCTGGTCGCGAAGGGGCTCACCGCGCGCCAGATCGCCGAGCGGCTCGTGCTGTCGCACCGGACCGTCGAGAACCACGTGCAGTCGACGCTGCGGAAGCTGCAGCTGCACAACCGCGTCGAGCTGGCCCGGTACGCGATCGAGCACGGCCTCGACGAAGAGTAGTCACGGCAGGACGGTGATGCCGTCCCAGTCGCCCGCGGGCAGCGCGGCCTTGCCCAGCCGCCACATCGGCTCGCCCGGGTGCCAGGCGGCGAGGACGCCGTCGGCGAGCACCAGATCACCCGCGTCACTCCAGTCCATCCCGCCACCGTCGTTGAGGTGCTCGGTCACGAACGGCATCCCCGGCGCGTGTTCCCAGCTCAGCGAGTCCGGGCGGAGCAGCCAGATGTCACGCAGCTGCGTGTTGGTGGCCCGGTAGGAGTGGACGGCGAAGTCGGCGGCGAACACGGCGCCTTCGCGGGAGGGCACCACCGTGGGCGCGGGCCCGATCGTCGGCCTGCTGAGCTGCTTGCGGCTGTTGTCGCGCAGGTCGACCAGGGTGAGATCGGTCAGGCCGTCGAGCAGCATCCGGTCCCCGGCGACGGCGAGGATGCGCGGCGCCTGCTGCACCGTGCGGCCGGTCTCCGGCTCGATGAGCGCGTCCGTCGACTCGGCGCCGTCGGCGTTGATGGTGATCAGGAGGCCGTTCTTCGTCTCGGCGCGGACCTGGGTGTGGCAGCTGGCGGACTGGCCGTGGCCGATCTCGCCGCCGTCGAGCTGCACGTGCTGGAGCCGGCAGCTGTCCGGCGCGTCCTGCCGGATCACCCACACGCTCGCGCCGTCGACGCCGGGCGCCACCGACCAGGCGCGGCCGAGCGACCGCGGCGGGCTCGCCGGGCCCGAGTAACCGAAGACGTCGGACAGGTCGTTGTCGTGGTGGGCGGTCAGGACGGCGGACTGCCCGACGCGCACGACGCTCATCCCGGCACCACCGCCGGGGTAACCGGGCGGAGTGCCCGCGGGCCCGCGGTCGGCGTCGAAGAGGGTCGGGCCGGTGGTCGGGAGCAGCGCGGTGACGCCGATCCCGCCGGAGGCGGCCACGCCGCGGAGGCCCTCCGGCAGGGCAGCCGCGGAGGTCGGCGGCGCGCTGGTCGGCGCCGGAGCCGGCGGTGGGGCGGGCTCGTCGCCGGTGCACCCGGCCAGCACGAAGAGCGCCGCGCCGAGCGCGGCACCGCGAAGTACGGGTCCGTTCAGGGTTTTCCCCCGATCTCCCTGGAGGAATCCGGTTCTACCATCGTGGACATGGGCGAGGAAGAGACCACGACGGTACAGCCGGCTACCGAGACCAAGCCGTTGAGCGAGCGCGATCTTCGGGTGTCCGACGACGAGCGCGAGCACGTCGTCGGAGTGCTCCAGAAGGCCATCGGCCGCGGGATGATCGACCTGGACGAGTTCACCGAACGCACGGACCGCGCGCTCGCGTCGAAGACGCGGGGCGAGCTGAACACCGTGCTGGCCGACCTCGCCGGCCTCTACCACCCGGCCGCGGCCGGGGCGGCGGCCCCGTCGTACGCGCCCCCGGTGGGCTTCAGCGGCGGTTACGTGCCCGGTCAGCGATTCGAGCTCAACGCGAAGTACTCGTCCCTGCACCGCGGCGGCCCGTGGGTGGTGCCGTCGGAGATGGTCGTGCGGAACAAGTACGGCTCGACCAAGCTGGACTTCACCGAGGCCCAGGTCCAGTCGCCGGTGGTGCACATCGAGCTGGACGCCAAGTGGGGCTCGGTCGAGATCGTCATCCCCGAGCACGCGGCGGTCGACGTCAACGCGATCAGCGACGTCAAGTTCGGCTCGATGGAGGACAAGACCCACAGCAACGGCCGCATGGGCAACCCGCGGTACGTGCTGAGCGGCCGCGTCCACGGCGGTTCGCTGGTCATCCGCCACCCGCGACGCGGGCTCTTCGGCTAGCCCGGGGCCCCTCTGCCCCCGGCGTCAAGAAGGCCTCCCCTGCCCAGGCATCGGGCGGGGGAGGCCTTCGCCCGTTATACGGCGACCGGCTGAGCGGCGACCGGCTGGGCGGTCCGCAGGTGCCGGGCGACGAAGTAGACGAGGACGGCGAAGGCGACCGCGCTCAGCCCGGCGACGGCGTGGAGGCCGTCGGCTTCGTCGTGGGCGCGGACGATGGCGTTGCCCAGGGTCCCGACGGTCGCCATGCCGAGGGCGTAACCGAACTCGTTGGCGGTCTGGGCGAGCGACGCGGCGGCCCCGGCCCGGCGCGGCGGCACGGACCCGACGACGAGATCGGTCCCGAGCGTGACCATCGGCCCGACCCCCAGAGACGTCACCGCGAACCCGATCGCCGGCCACACGGGGTCGGCGCCGGCGAAGGCCAGCACGACCATGCCGAGCGCGGCGGTGACGACCCCGCCCGCGATGAGCGTGCCGGTCGGGACGCGCCGGGCCAGTACGGGAGCGACGAGGAAGCTGATGGTCGAGGTGACCATCCCGGGCAGCAGTCCGAGCGCCGCGGCGATGGGCGAAAAGTGCAGCGCGAGCTGGAAGAACTGCGCGACGAACAGCATCGTGGTGCCGCCGAGCATGCTGAACAGCAACATCCCGCCGAGCGCGGTGCGGAACGCCTTCCCGGCGAAGAGCCGCAGGTCGAGCAGCGGCTCGTCGAGCGTCCGCTGCCGTTTCACGAAGACGTACCCGACGGCGATCCCGGCGACCAGGGCCGCGACCGGCAGCGGGCGGACGCCGTCGCGAGCGAGCTCCTTGACGCCGTAGACGGCGGGCAGGATCGCGGCGAGCGACAGCGCGACACTGGGCAGGTCGAGGCGGCCGGCGGTCTCGTCGCGGTACTCGGGCAGCAGCTTCGGGCCGATGACCAGCAACAGGACCATGGCCGGGACGCCGAGCAGGAAGACCGAGCCCCACCAGAAGTGTTCGAGCAGAAATCCGCCGACCATCGGCCCGATGATCGCGCCGACGGAGAAGCACCCGGCCCAGATCCCGATCGCCGACGCGCGTTGCCGCGAGTCGGTGAACATCGTCCCGATGAGCGCGAGGGTCGAGGGAGCGAGCGTCGCCCCGGCGATCCCGAGCACGGCCCGGGCCCCGATGAGCATCGCGGCACTGGTGGAGAACGCGGCGACGACGGAGGCGAGCCCGAAGGCGGTGGCCCCGATGAGCAGCAGCTTCCGGCGTCCGATCCGGTCCCCGAGGGTCCCCATGGTGACCATGAACCCGGCGACCATGAAGCCGTAGGTGTCCATGATCCACAGCTGTTCGGTGCCATCGGCGTGCAGGCTGACGGCGAGTTTCGGCAGCGCGAGGAGGAGCACGAAGACGTCGAGCGAGACGAGCAGCGTGGGCAGCGCGAGCACGGCCAGCCCAACCCACTCCCGCCGCCCGGCCCGGGTACCTGTGGTCATGACCGTTACCTCCCGACTCGGCTTTCTCCTTCACCTACGCGTCGAGCGGGCCGGGCCGGAATCGACACTTCTTCTTTCTTCTTTTCGTCCGAACGCCGTGAAGGCCACCTCGGACCGGGTCCGAAGTGACCTTCACGGGACGTCGTTGTCCACACCCCTCGAACGTTGTGGACAACTCCGCGTCCCAGGTTCGCACAAACCCGGACCGTCGGTGATGACCGATAGACTGAGCGTGGGGCTGCCCCCCTGGGGAGGGTGGGGGGCGCGTCGGGAGGTTGAGTTCGCGCCGTTCTCCGGGGATCCGCCTCGGTGCCCAGCCTCACGACCGGGCACCGACGGCCGATCGCAGGTCAGGTGCGGGTGGCTGCTCGCGCCGCCGTCGGGTTCGATGTCGCCAGGGCCGCTTCCGCCAACGCCTCGCACTCCGCCAGCGTCACGCTCGCCAGGCCGGCGCCCACCGTGCGGACCGCCGGGGCGTTCATCGAGAGGCTCGTCAGGCCGAGGCCCGCCAGGACCAGCGCCAGCCGGGGGTCGGCCGCCGCTTCGCCGCAGACGCCCGCCGGTTTGCCCGTGGCCTTGGCCGCGTCGCCGATCAGCTTGAGCAGGCGCAGCAGCGCCGGCTGCCACGGGTCGTTCAGCTTCGCGACCGCGCCCAGCTGGCGGTCCGCCGCGAACGTGTACTGCGCCAGGTCGTTCGTGCCGACGGAGACGAAGTCGACGACCTCGAGGATTTCGCGGGCGCTCAGCGCCGCCGCCGGGATTTCGATCATCACGCCGGCCCGGGCGATCCCCGCGGCGCGGACGCGGTCGGCGAACCAGGCGGCCTCCTCGACCGTCGCGACCATCGGAGCCATCACCGAGACCTCGGCGCCCGAATCCGCCGCGGCACCCGCGATCGCTTCGAGCTGGCGGTCCAGGATCTCCGGGCGGTCGAACGCCACGCGCAGCCCGCGCACCCCGAGCGCCGGGTTCGGCTCGGCCTCCGGGGACAGGAAGGCGAGCGGCTTGTCGGCGCCCGCGTCCAAGGTCCGGACGATCACGGGCTTGCCGCGGAACGGCGACAGCACCGCGGTGTAGGCCGCGCGCTGGTCGGCCACCGACGGCTCGGCCGGTGCGTCCAGGTAGCAGAACTCGGTGCGGAACAGGCCGACACCCTCGGCGCCCGCGTCCGCCGCGGCCTGCGCGTCGGCCGGGGAGCCGACGTTGCCGTAGACCTTCACGCGGTGGCCGTCGGACGTCGCGCCGGTGCCGTTCCAGTCGGCCAGCTGCGCCACCGTCGCGGTGACGACCGGGGCCGCGGGGTCGGCGACCTCGACGGCACCCGTGTCGCCGTCGACCGCAAGCGCTTGCGCGTCCAGCGCCAGCAGGCCGCGGACCGCGACGACGGCCGGGATGCCGAGCGCGCGGGCCAGGATCGCGGTGTGGCTGGTCGGGCCGCCCTCTTCGGTGACCAGGGCGAGCACCTTCGCCGGGTCGAGACCGGCGGTGTCGGCGGGCGCGAGGTCGCGGGCGACCAGCACGCTCGGGGTCGCCAGCTCGGGCACCCCGGGCGGCGCGATGCCGAGCAGCTCGGCGATCAGCCGGTCACGCACGTCGCGGACGTCGCGGACGCGCTCCGCCATGTACCCGCCCGCGGCGGCCAGCGCCTCGGCGAAGCCCTCGGCGGACTGGTAGACGGCGCGCGTGGCGGGCAGTCCCTGGGTCTTGACCAGCTGTTCCGCCTGCGAGGCGAGCGCCGGGTCGGCGGCCATCGCGGCGGTCGTGATCAGGATCGTCGCCGCTTCGCCGGACGCCGTCTCGGCCTGTTTCTCCAGACGCGCGGCCACGGCTTCGGCGGCGGGCACGATCCGGGCGGCCTCGGCGGCCGGATCGGCCGGGGCCGGGGTGGCGGCGGGCTCACCCAGCGGCTCCGCGACGCGAACGACGGGACCACTCGCGCGGCCGGGGCTGACGGCGACCCCGGACAAAGGCCCCGCCGACGTGCGTCCCTCAGCGGAGGCGGCATCAAGCTCAGACGACATGGTCTAGACCATAGCTCAGATAGACGTGGATATCTCGTGGTGGCGGGCACAAGCCGCGCCGGCGTACCTGATCGAGCACCGGCCGGACCTCCTCGTGCCACCAGGCTTCGGCCAGTTCGCCGCGGCTGGACACCGGCCGTCCGGCCAGCATACGGCGGAATTCCCAGGCCTCGGCCGAGTCGGCGAGCCGGAACCAGTCGGCCGGATCGTCGAGCCACAGGCCGAAGCGGCTTCGTCGATCTCGAACTGCCTGCCGAGCGCCTTCAGCGTCTCGTCGAGTGGCACGAGCGTCCGGACGATCATTCCCCCAGGTCAGCGGCCGTCGGGTAGGACGGCTGCGCGCCGTGCCGGGTCACGCTGAACGCCGCCACCCGCACCGCGTGCTTCGCCGCGGAGACCAGGTCGGCGCCGTCGGCGAGGGACGCCGCGAGCGCGCCGGCGAAGGCGTCCCCGGCCCCGGTGCTGTCGACGGCTTCGACCTTCGGCGACGCGACTTCGGTGGTGGAACCGGCTTCGACGACGACCGCGCCGGCCGCGCCGAGCGTGACGACGGCGGCGCGCGGCCCGAAGTCGAGGAGCTTCCGGAAGTCCGCGTCCGGCCCGGTCAACCAGGCGGCTTCGTGCTCGTTGACCAGCAGGACGTCCAGCTTGGCCAGCGTCCCGGCGGAGAGCTTCGCCGCCGGCGACAGGTTCAGCAGGACCTTGACGCCCTGTTCGGCGGCCTTCGCGACGGCGTGCTCGACGGTCGGCAGCGGCACCTCGAGCGAGGCGACCATGACCCGCACCCCGTCGAAGACGGCCTCGACGTCGGCCGGTTCGAGGCTCGAGTTGGCACCCGGGGAGACCAGGATCGAGTTCTCGCCGTCCGGGGTGACGGTGATGTAGGCGATGCCGGTCGGCCGGTCGCTGGTCCGGACCAGCCCGGTGTCGACGCCCGCCGCGCGGAGCGAACCGAGCAGCAGCCGGCCGTAGGTGTCGTCGCCGACGGCGCCGAGCAGCGCGACGTCCGCCCCGAGCCGCCCCGCCGCGACCGCCGTGTTGGCGCCCTTGCCGCCGGGGGAGAGCACGGTGTCCCCGCCCAGCACGGTCTCACCCCCACCCGGCCGCCGATCCACCGCGACGACGAGGTCGGCGTTGGCGGATCCCACCACGAGCACGTCGGAGTTCATCTCCGTACTTTGCCACGAAACGCCGTCCGACCAGGTCATCAGGGTCGCCGCGGAAGAAAGTGAAGGTTTTTGTAACTTATCCGGGGCTGGGTGCGACAATCATGCGAGCAGCGGATGTCTGTCACTCGTTCGGGGGATGCATGTCCCCCGGACGTCACTTCACAGACCGGCTCCGCTCTCTTGGAGCGTCATCGCGGAGACGTGATGACGTTGCCCGACCGGCGCGAGCCGGGCAGGGCATCGGGTCGCCGGCGCCGATCACGTAGCCCCCCGAGTGATCGGCGTCGGCGGCGCCCCCGCCGCCACGCCCGCGGCGTACTCCCGGAAGAGATCCGGCCGGAAGACGGCCATCGCCGCCCGCACCTGACCGATCGCGGCGTCGCTGAACGCCTCGGGCACCCGAACGGTCCGGGGCTCCCCGGGCAGCCGGTACACGCCGAGTTTCGCCCCGATCTGCCAGAACCGGCGGAGTTCGGGATGCCGGTCCGGCGCCTCCGGATCGACGGGGAGCAGATCGACCACGCGCAGAGTCAGCTCGTCGTGGGTGACCGTGAGGACCCGGACCTCGGCCAAGTCCGGCCAGGCGAGTGTGAAGTGCTCCTCGCGCCGGCGACGCTTCCAGCTGATTCCTTCAGCCGAAATGGTCAGTTGTGCGGAGTAGGAGCTCTTCCGGTACCAGCGCGGTGTGCAGCAGATCAACCAGACCGGCGCGGCGAACCCGAACCCCGCGAGGGTGAGGAGCGCTCTGCGGCTTTCAGGATCATCGAGCGGCAGCGCGAGCGCGGCGATCACGCCCCCCACCGCCACCAAGGCACCGGCGGTGCGCCAGTACCTCCGCGGAGACCACTCGGCGGGCGAAATCACCGACGCACCACTGTCGGGACTGCCGGCAGCCGGCGGGTTCGGCACCCGGACCGGCTCCGTGAGCCGGACATCGGCCGGGTGGTGCACGACCGGACGCCGCAGCCGCCTGAAGCGTCGACGTTCCGCCCAGCACAAAAAGACGAGAAGCAAGACCACCAGAGCCGGCACCCACGACGGCATCTTCCACTTCACGACATCACGGTGGAAATCCGTCTTCCGGCCCACGACGGGAACGGCCTTCCCGAAGTCGTCCGGCGTCAGCTCGTCCAGGCTGAACCGCACGGACCTGGTCGCGTCACCCACGGGAGTCACGTCGGCCACGCAGATCCAGTAGAACCCGATACCTCCGCGGCTGATCGGCCCGAGCCGCTCACACGACTTGACGCGCGCGAGAGCGACGGGCGTGCCGCCGCGGTCCGGACCGTGGCTCGCGGTCACCCACGCCACCCCCGTCCACGACCCCACCACGAACAGCACGGCGAGAACCGCGATGACGACGCTTCGCACCCACTGCGGTCGGCCGACCGTGGGAATGGTCATGCGACGGCCTTCCGGGTCCTGAACTCTTCCGATGTCGAGGGCACGGCGACTAGATCGACCCGGAGATCCGCTGAGCGCCCGGCTGCCCGGAAAACGGCCGGCCGTCGTCGGCGGTGACCGGGCCGGAGCGAGGCACCTTGTCGACCGGATAAGCGGTCGAGTGGTCTTCCGGGACGATCGACGTCGCGTCACGGTCGTGCTGCGACTCCCCGGCGGATTGACCAGGTCCGGTGGCCAGCTGCTCGAACGCCTTCATGCCGGTTTCCCGTGCTGCCGCTTTCGCGAAGCCGTCGAACATTTCCTTGCCCGCGGTTCCGACGGCGGAGACCACCCTGCGAAAGAAGTCGCCGAGCGCGCCGAGAAACTCTTTCGCCCGCGAGAAAGCTCGCGCGAGCCGGCTGCACTCCTCGACCATCTTCCCGCCCTGCTTCACCGCGAACGGCACGCCTTCCGCGGCCAGCGCGGCGGGATACCCGGGCGGCGGGTAGCGGAGCAGGATCATGACGACCTTCGCGAGCGTGTCGGTGATGAGGTCACGGATCAACGTGCGGACCACGTCGAGGATCGTTTTGCAGATCCCGATGACCTGCGCCACCTTCGTCGCCGCGTCCGACAGCGCCGCGTACGCGTCCAGCTGCTGCTGGACGTAAACCCGGTACTGGTCGGCGACCTTGCCCTTCCAGTCGAGGCAGTTCTTCCGCACTTCGGCGGTCAGTTCCTCGGCGGTCTTCTGGACGTGCTCGCCGATCGTCTCCCACTTCTTGCCTTCGAGATCCAGGGCGTCCTGGTCACCGGTGACCCAGTCGAGTGGTTCCTTCAAGAAGTCGACGTGCTCGATCACCCAGCCGAAACCCCAGCTCACCAGCGTCTCCAGCGGGTTCCCGTCCTTGACCAGGTCCATGGCGCCGAGGCCGGCGTTCGCCAGGCTGAACAGGCCTTCGGTCCAGTCGCCGTGCAGGATCTTCTCGAAGCCGCCGTAGTAGTCCTGCAGGGCTCCGGCCCCTTCGAGGAGGCTGTCAGCGTGGTATTTCTCGGAATCCGTCTCACGCTTGGCTTCCGCCATGAGCGGGTTTTCAGCCACGGCTGACCTCCGAGGCCCGGTTCACCAGTGCCGACGCCGATTCTTCGTCGACCCGGCGTGCCTTCGCCCAGGCCTGCACCGCCTGTACGTGGTAGTCGGCTCCGGCGACCACCGACTCGAGCGTGTCCGTCGCCTGCCCCGCCAGATGCCCGCACCAGGTGCTGAGCTGGCACAGCCGGCCGATCAGCCCGAACGCGTCCGGGCCGATCGGGTCGTCACGGCTGAGGGCCAACGCCTGCTTGAGGACGTCGAACGTCGCTTCCATCTGCTTGGCGTGCTCGTCGATCGCCTCGGGGTTCTCGTCGAACCCGGGGCCAGTTTGTCCGGCCACGTCTACCTTCCCCCTCTTCCTGCGCTCAGCGCAGGTAGTCGCCGTCGCCGAAGTAGTCGTCGTCCACGCCGTCGTTCGCCGGCGGGCGGACCGCGGGCGGAGCCGGCTTCGGTGGTTCTTCTTCGGCGATGAAGCGGGAACCGTCGTCGGTGCGAACTCCGTAACCGCCGCCACCTTCGACGAAGCCGCCGGGCTCGGGTTCGGGGTACTCGCGGTGCAACTGGCCGACCAGCTCGTTCATCGTCTCGGTGCCCGCGATCGAAGGCACGCCGGACTCGACCGCGGCGGCGAGCCTGCTCTGCGCGACCTGGACGGTCCGGAGGATCTCTCCGGCCAGATCCGGCTTGTCGCGGACCGCGTGGCCGATCTCGAGGCCGACGAGGTTGCCGAGGTGGTTGACCTTGACGGCGATCTGGCCGTCTTTGCTGCGCTCGGCGACGGAGACCGTCGCCATCTCGGCGCGCATCCGGTCGGCCTTCTGTTGCGCCTGCGCCATCTTGGCCTCGAAGGTCGCGAAAAGCTGCTCAGGGCTCGTCACGCGAACCTCCCCGTTCACGTCAGTAACCGTACGGCGACCGAGTGTGGCATATGGCACCGACAGTCGCGGGCGGTTCCGCTTTTTGTGACGAACGCCCCGTGGCTTTCCCTACCCGAGTGGGCGGTCAACCGGATGTTTGCGCTGCTCAGCGCGTCCTAGCGTCGGCGTCATGAGCATTTCCGACTGGAAGCGGACGATCTACGCCCTCCTCGCGCTCCCCGCGTACCTGGGCGGCCCCGAAACGCGGCGACGGCTGGCCCGGCGGTTGCTGGGCGCCGAGCTTCGGCGGGGAGGTGTCGGCGCCAGTGCCGCGGCGTTCCCGGTCGCGCTGCTGGTCTGGTACCTCGTCGGGCGGATCGCGACCTACGGGCTCTTCTGGAGCGACGCCGACGCGGCCGGGTCTTGGGGCGGGCCCTCGCTGGCCGGGGCCTGGATCGTGCACTTCTTCTGCGCGCTGGGCATGGCCGTTCCGTGCATGTGGCTGCTGCGGCCGCTGACGCGGTGGCAGACCCGGGTCCCCGACCAGGTCGATTCCTCCCACCAGCTGTAACCGGTGCGCTATCGTGCGTAACGCAAGAGGGGAGATCGAACGCGAGGGGAGCGCAGTTCGGTGGGGTTGTTCGGCGACATGCTCGACGCTGCCAAGCACGTCGGGTCGGAGATCGCGCACACCGTCGAGTCGGGGGCCGAGGGTCTCGGCAAGGTCCTGAACGGGGCCGGCATCGGCATGCTCGCGGGCGGTCCGCTCGGCGCGGTCGCGGGTGGCTACATCGCTTCACAGACCGGCACGGGCGCGGACAACCCGCAGGCCGCCGGGTTGTCACCCGGGCAGCTGGTGCAGGCCGTGCTGACCGGGCCCGGCACCGAGTCGCTGCAGAGCGTGCACCGGGCCGGCGTGGACCAGTCGAAGTACCAGCTGCAGCTGGAGCAGGGGACGCGCGAGCTGACGTCCGGCCTCGAATCCGCATGGACCGGCGGCGCCGCGGACGCGGCACGGGAGCGGCTCCAGCCGCTGACGGCGTCGGCGACCTCGGCGTCGGCGACGCTGGACCGCAACTCGACGCTGTCCCAGACGCAGATCGACCAGTTCCACCAGCTGAAGAACTCGCTGCACCCGGACGTCACCGACCAGCCGCCGACGCGCAGCGCCTGGGACGTCGCGACGCCGTGGGACACCGACACCGAAGACAAGATCAACCAGTACAACCAGAAGGCCCAGGAGAACGTCGAGCGGTACACCTCGTACTCGCAGCAGTCCAGCACGAACACCGCGGGCCGGACGATCGACTACGGCCAGCTGCGCGAGTACACCGGCGGCGAATTCGAGGTCAAGGACCCGAAGGACCCGGTCGAGCCGCCCGCCAAGCGCCCCCGCGTCGGGGGTGGCGACGACGACCACCGGCCGATCGGCGCGCAGGTCCAGCCGCCGGCGGTCCACCCGCCGGGCGTGCAGCCACCAGCCGTCCAGCCGCCGCCTCCCGGTCAGGTCACGCCGCCGGGTCAGGTCGTGCCGCCGGGCTCGCACCCGCAGGTACCGGGCGTGGACGACAACGTCCGGGCGCAGGGTTACGTCCCGCCGTCGACGCAGTTCCCGCCGGGCTACCAACCTTCTTCGCCCTCTTCGCCCTCTTCACCCGGCAGCGGGTTCGGCCCGGGCTTCGACCCCGGTGGTGGCGGTTTCGGGCCCGGCGGTGGCTTCGGCCCAGGCGGCAGCGGCGGGTTCGGCCCGGGCTCGTCGCCGGGAACGGGCAGCGCCACCGGCGCCCGTGCTCCCGGCGCGTCCACCGGCGCGGGGCTTCCCGGCGAAGGACGTCCGGGCGCGGCCGGCGGGATCCGCGGCGGCGCGGCGGGCAAGCCGGGCTCGCCGGGGATGGGCGGCATGGGCCAGGGAGCCAAGGGCGGCAAGACCGAGGACGAAGAGCACCAGCGGGCGTCGTACCTGGTGGAAGCCGACCCGGAGAGCATCTTCGGGGCGTCCGACGAAAGGACCGTGCCCCCGGTGATCGGGCTGTGACGGTGCTTTACCTGCCCAAGTCCGCGCTGCTGACGGCCTGGGAGTGGGAGCGGCACGGCCCGCCCCCGGCGGTCCTCGGCCCGGACAACCTCTGGCTCGGCGACGAGACCCGCAAGCGGCTCGACGAGAAGGTGCTCGACGTCCTCGCGTCGCTTCGCCTCGCCACCGGCGGCACGCTGACACGCGAGTTCCGCGACGTCCTGCGCGTCCTGGCGCGCGGACCGCGGCAGTTCACGGCGTGGCTGGGCGACATCGAAGCGGACGAGTCGGGCACGGTCCTGGTCTCGGCCGACGGCCCGCGCGCGTTCCGGCTGATCCGGAAGGACGACACGATCCGGATCGACGCCGTGGAGGCGTCGCGGATCGCCGAGTCGCTGGTGGACGTGCTGCCGCCGGTCCCGCCCGCCCGGATCGAGCGGGTGGCGATCCCGGAGTCGCGGTTCTCGGGCCGCGAAGAGTCGTACGACCTCGCCGACCCGACGTCCGACGCCGCCCGTGACCCACTGCCGTGGGCCCGCCGGCTGATGGCGGCGAAGCGGACGGGGCTGCACCAGTGCTACGCGGTCAACGGCGGTTCCCGCAGCGCCCCGATCACGGCGGTGGACGCGGCTGGAGTCGGGCGGGTGCTGACGTACGCGTTCCCGGCGCGTGAACGGATGGTCAGCATCCAGCCGGGCACCCGCGCGGCACTGGTCGACGTGCTGTACGCGACGCTCAACGGACTGGGAGAAGGAGCGCGATGACGGCGCCAGGAGGAGCGATCTTCAGCGGCATCGGCTTCTGGGCGACCGATATGCCCAGCGGGGCTTCGCGGCCGGCCGGTGGGCAGGGGTTCGCGATGAGCAGCTCGGAGATGCGGGCAATGCTCAAGAAGGCCGAAGACCAGCGGCAAACAATCGGCGTTCAGCTCAGGTCCAACGAGTGGATCACCAAGGCAGTACCGCCTGCGGATGAGCCAGTGAGCAACGCCGCGGTCAACGGGCCGAACGGTATCAACGAAACCGGGAGCTACTACCTCGGCCACTTGCGCTACCAGTACGACTACTACACGGAGCTGATTCGGAGAATGGAACAAGCGCTCGGAATCACCGAGACGGCGGACCAGCAGGCTGCCGACTCGACCAAGCAGACAGGCGGTTCGGTCGAATGAAACGGCTCAGCCTGCCCATTGCCGCCAGCATCACGGTCGGGATGGTCCTCCTGGCAGCTTGCACTGGCGGCAACAAGACTCCAGGGAGCGCCACGCCGGCACCTTCCACCGAAGCCGGCTTGCCCAACAGCGGCGCCCCCAAGGTGGACAACCCGTTGCCGGAAAACGTGTTGGACGGCAGTCCCTGCGACACCGCACTCACAAAAGAGCAGCTCAACGGCTTCTTGGGGAGGACATCCGCACCCAAGGAAAAAACCGAAGTCTTGGGGCCGTCCTGCGACTGGGCAAGTGAGTCCGGCAGCGGAGCCGGCATCCTCGTCGGTTACGAGACCAAGACCGGCCAAGGACTCAGCCTCACCTACAAGAACGTCAAACCCAAAGCGTCTCGGTGGGTCGACGACTTGGAACCCGTCCAGGGCTATCCCGCAGTGGGCTACGTGGACGTGGGGACTTCGGACAACCGGACCTGCGTGATCACGGTCGGCGTCTCGGATGACCTCGCCTACTCGGTGTCGTTGACGCTAGGGGACAAAGCCACGGCAGCAGGCAAAGACGCGTGCGATCTCGGGCGCGGCGTCGCCGACACGGTGCTGACCAACCTCAAGGCGAAGGCCTGAGCTGCACCTTTCCGTAACCTTCGCCGCCGCGTTGGTTCGGGACTTGTTGTCGTAAGCGCCTAGACTGTTCGGATGAGCCACCCCACGCGGAGGGGTCGCGCGCGTGCGGCTACCGAACTGGACATCCGGCGGACCGCCCGGAGGCTCCTGGTCGAGCAGGGGCCCGAGGCGGTCACCCTGCGCGCGATCGCACGGGAGCTGGGGATCACCGCGCCCGCCTTGTACCGGTACTACGAGTCGCGCGATGACCTGGTCGAGAACCTGCGGCTGGACGTCTGCGCGGACCTGGCCGACGAGCTGGCCGAGGACATCGCGGAGATCCCCGATGACGGGATGCTGCAGCTGTTCGCCATCTGCAAGGGCTTCCGGCGGTGGGCGCTCACCCACACGAAGGAATTCACGCTCGTGTTCGCGTCGCCGACCGGTGGGGTCGGGTCCGCGGCCGGGAGTGCGCTGAGCCGGGTCGACGAGCCGTTCGGGCGGATCTTCCTGGCCGCCGCCGGGCGGGTGCTCGCGATGCACGACCTGGTCACGCCGCCCAGCAGCGGGGTGCCGGACGAACTGCGCGACGACCTCATGACGTTCCAGCAGTCGCTGGCCGACGTGCTCTCCGAGTCCGGCCAGAACATCCCGGCGGAGCGGCTCGACCTCGGCGTGACGTACCTGATGATCCAGTTCTGGGCCCGGCTCTACGGGCACGTCACGCTCGAGGTCTTCGGCAACTACCCGATCCCGATGTCCAAGCCGGACGTCCTGTTCGAGGCCATGCTGATCGACCTCGCGAAGGAAATCGGGCTCGACCGCAGTTAGGCCGCGTGGCCGCCGTCGACCGAGAGGGTCGACGCCGTCACGTACGCGTTGGCCGGGGCGGCGAAGTAGGCCACCGCCGACGCCACCTCGGCCGCCGTTCCGTAGCGGTCGAACGCCGTCAGGGCGCGCTGGTCGGCCGCGTACGGGCCGTCGGCCGGGTTCATGTCCGTGTCCGTCGGGCCCGGGTGGACCAGGTTGACCGTGATGCCGCGCGGGCCGAGTTCGCGGGCCAGGGCCTTGGTCAGGCCGGTCATGGCCGCCTTGCTCGTCGCGTACAGGACCATGCCCGGGCCGGGTACGCGGTCGGCCACGCAGCTGCCGATCGTGATCACGCGGCCGCCTTCGCCCAGGTGGGCGGCCGCGGCCTTCGTCACCGCGAGCACGCCGCGGACGTTGACCGCCAGCACGCGGTCGACGTCCTCGATCGCGGTGTCCGACAGCGGCCCGACGAAGCCGACGCCGGCGTTGTTCACCAGGACGTCGAGGCGGCCGAACTCCGCGACCGTGGTTTCCACCGCCGCCGACACCGCGGCGGCGTCCGCCGAGTCCGCCTGGATCGCCAGGGCACGCCGGCCGAGGGCCTTGATCCTGTCGACCACCTCGGCCGCCTGCCCGGCGTTGTGCTGGTAGGTCAGGGCGACGTCCGCGCCGTCCTCGGCGAGCCGCAGTGCCGTGGCCGCACCGATGCCGCGGCTGCCGCCCGTCACCAGGGCCACCTTGCCGTCGAGGGTCATGCCGGGTTCTCCTTCGATCGAGCGGATTTCCTTGACCGCTCAATCAAATCGAGAACACCTTGCGAGCACTGGCACCTTTCCGCCGTCGCGCTGCGGCGGACGGTGGCCCACCCAGCGGACTGGGTGGGCCACCACCGGCCTACAGGACGATGTTGACCAGCTTGCCCGGGACCACGATCACCTTGCGTGGCGTGCCGTCGCCGACCAGGGATGCGACCTTCTCGTCGGCCAGTGCTGCCGCCTGGACCGCGTCCGGCGCGGCGTTCGCGGGGACCGTGATGCGGGAGCGGACCTTGCCGTTCACCTGGATCGGGTACTCGACCGAGTCCTCGACCAGGTACTTCTCGTCCACCACCGGGAACGGGCCCTGCACCAGCGAGTCCGCGTGGCCCAGGCGGCGCCACAGCTCCTCCGCCATGTGCGGGGCCAACGGTGCCAGCATCAGCACCAGCGGCTCGGCCAGCTCGCGTGGTGTCGACGCGGTCGCGCCGTACGTCTTCGTCACGTGGTTGTTCAGCTCGATCAGCTTGGCGCCGGCCGTGTTGAAGCGCATCTCCGCGTAGTCCTCGCGGACGCCGGCCACCGTTCGGTGCAACACCTTGCGATCCGCTTCCGAAGCGTCCTCTGTGGACACTCGCAGCTCGCCGCTCGCCTCGTCGACGATCAGGCGCCACAGCCGTTGCAGGAACCGGTGCGAGCCCACGACGTCCTTGGTCGCCCACGGGCGGGACATGGCCAGCGGGCCCATCGCCATCTCGTAAAACCGGAACGTGTCGGCGCCGTAGTTCTCGGCCATCTCGTCCGGCGTGACGACGTTCTTCAGGCTCTTGCCCATCTTGCCGTACTCCTGGCTGACTTCCTCACCCTCGAAGAAGTACTTGCCGTCGCGCTCCTCGACCTGCTCGGCCGCGACGTAGACGCCGCGGGCGTCGGTGTAGGCGTACGCCTCGATGTAGCCCTGGTTGAACAGCTTCCGGTACGGCTCCTTGGACGTCACGTGGCCCAGGTCGAACAGCACCTTGTGCCAGAACCGCGAGTACAGCAGGTGCAGCACCGCGTGCTCGACGCCGCCGACGTACAGGTCGACGCCGCCGGTGTCGTCCGCGCCGTGCTCGGCGGCGCGCGGGCCCATCCAGTACGCCTCGTTCTCCGGCGCGCAGAAGGACTCCGCGTTCGTCGGGTCCACGTACCGCAGCTGGTACCAGCACGAACCGGCCCAGTTCGGCATCGTGTTGATGTCGCGGCGGTAGGTCTTCGGGCCGTCGCCCAGGTCCAGCTCGACCTCGACCCAGTCGGTCGCGCGGGCCAGCGGGGACGACGGCATCGAGTCGCGGTCGGCGGCGTCGAACGTCACCGGCGAGTAGTCGGCGACCTCGGGCAGCTCGATCGGCAGCATCGACTCCGGGACGGCGTGCACTTGGCCGTCCTCGTCGTAGACCACCGGGAACGGCTCGCCCCAGTAGCGCTGGCGCGAGAACAGCCAGTCGCGCAGCTTGAACTGCACGGTGCCGACGCCGGTGCCGTCCTCGGCCAGGCGCTCGATGATCGTCTTCTTGGCTTCGGCGACGTCCATGCCGTCCAAGAAGCCGGAGTTGATCGCCGGGCCGTCACCGGTGAACGCCTTGCCGTCGAAACCGTCGGACGGCTGCACGGTCCGGATGATCTCCAGCCCGAACTTCTCGGCGAACTCCCAGTCGCGGACGTCCTGGCCCGGGACGGCCATGATCGCGCCGGTGCCGTAGCCCATCAGGACGTAGTCGGCGACGAAGACCGGGATCTGCTTGCCGTTGACCGGGTTCGTCGCGTACGCGCCGGTGAAGACGCCGGTCTTCTCCTTGTTCTCCTGCCGGTCCAGCTCGGACTTGCGCGACGCCGCGACGCGGTATTCCGTGATGGCGTCGGCGGGCGTCGCCGCGTCGCCGGTCCAGCGCTTGTCGACGCCCTCGGGCCAGGTGGCCGCGGTCAGCTTGTCGACCAGGGGGTGCTCCGGCGCCAGCACCATGTAGGTGGCGCCGAACAGGGTGTCCGGCCGGGTCGTGAAGACCTCGATGGCGTCTTCGCCGGCCTTGAACGTGACGCGGGCGCCGTGCGAGCGGCCGATCCAGTTCCGCTGCATGGACTTGACCTTCTCCGGCCAGTCCAGCAGGTCCAGGTCGTCGACCAGGCGATCGGCGTAGGAGGTGATCCGCATCATCCACTGGCGCAGGTTGCGGCGGAACACCGGGAAGTTGCCGCGCTCGCTGCGGCCGTCGGCGGTGACCTCTTCGTTCGACAGCACCGTGCCCAGGCCCGGGCACCAGTTGACCGGCGCCTCGGAGATGTAGACCAGACGGTGGTCGTCGATGATCGTCTTGCGCTCGACCGCGCTCAGGGACGCCCAGTCACGGCCGTCCGGTGTCGGGCGCGAGCCGTCGGCGAAGGCGGCCTCCAGCTGGGCGATCGGCCGCGCGCCACCCGCTTCGACGTCGTACCAGGAGTTGAAGATCTGCAGGAAGATCCACTGCGTCCAGCGGTAGTACTCGGGGTCGATCGTGGAGATGCGACGGCGTTCGTCGTGGCCCAGGCCCAGGCGCCGGATCTGGCGCAGGTAGGTCCGGATGTTCTCCTCGGTCGTCTTGCGCGGGTGCTGCCCGGTCTGGACCGCGTACTGCTCGGCCGGCAGGCCGAACGCGTCGAAGCCCATCGTGTGCAGCACGTTGCGCCCGATCATCCGATGGAAGCGGGCGAAGACGTCGGTGCTGATGAAGCCCAGCGGGTGCCCGACGTGCAGGCCGGAGCCCGACGGGTACGGGAACATGTCCTGGACGAACAGCTTGTCGCTGGGGACCGGCTGCCCCTCGACCGCGAGCGGCCCGACGGGGTTGGGCGCGTGGAACGTGCCGTGGTCGGCCCAGAAGTCCTGCCAGCGCCGCTCGATCTGACCGGCCAGCGCGGCCGTGTAGCGGTGCGCCGGGACGTCGGTCCCTGTTGTCTCGGTCATCGCCGTCTTCCTTCGTCGCGAGGTACTCCAGAAACAACTCGACCCCTCAGCCTCGAGGGCATGAGGGGTCGCCGCGCCGGCCGGGGCCCGGTCAGCGCGGCAGGCTAAGGAGCAGCCGAGCCGTGTTCATAGCTTCATCGTAACTTGCTGGTCAAAGCCGTTCGGAGGGGACCGCCAGAGCGACGAACTGCGTGACCTGGGTGGGCGAGAAGTTGTTGTCGCTGACGATCACCAGGCTGCGCTCGCCGTTCGGCAGCTTCGGGCCCCAGGTCATGCCCTCGATGTTGTCCACAGTGGACAATCCGAGGTCGGCCGCGTCGAAGAGCAGGCGCTTCTTGACCGGCGTGACGTGCTTCGCCGCACCCAGTGACGGCACGTTCAGGACGTTCGTCGCGCCCTTCGTGTCGATCTCGTAGACGCGCACCTTGTTGCCGACGCCGGTGACGAACGAGCGCTCCATCATCAGGAACTTCGTCGGGTCGGCCTGGTCGACGGCCAGCATCGACGAGACGCCGGTCGTCGCGAACGCGCCGGCCGGGACCGGTGACGCGAAGATCGGCTCCTGCGGGTAGGCGTACTGGGCGAGGACTGGGCCGTAGCGGCCCTGCAGCGTGATCCGGGAGACGCCGCCGGTCGTCGGCGTCGACTCCGGGCCGTCCTGCAGGAGCGGCCCCTCGACGTCGCTGGCCAGCAGCGCGCCGAAGCCGGCGAACGTGATGCCCTCGAGCACCAGGTTCTGCCGCGGGCCCGCCGTCGGCGTCATCTTCTCGTTCGCGGGGATCGGCAGGTCACGGACGTATTTGCCGTCGCGACGCGCCTCGCGGATCGACGGGTCGATCAACGTCGTCGCGGTGCGCTCGCCCTCCTGTGACCAGTAGTAGTCGCCGGTCCACGGGTCGACGCGCAGCTCTTCGGGGTCGATCGTCTGCTCGTTCTGCGGCTTGGCGGGGTCGTTCTGCGTGAGCGGCGGGTACGGCGTGCCGTCCGGCCGCAGCAGCGGCTTCGTGCTCGTGAAGGTGACGTCGCCGACGCCGTTCGCCGTGACCGGGAACGTCGCGGTGTAGAACCGGGCCGGGTTGATCGCCGACCGGTCGTCGCAGATCAGGGCGTAGCCGCCGGTCCGGGGGTCGTAGTCGATGCTGGACAGGCCGCCGACCGTCGTCCCCTGGTACTGCAGGGAGTTCGGGACGATCTTCTCGCCGAGCAGCCGGACGGGCCGCTGGTGACTCTCGGTGGCATCGGCCGGCGCCGCGGCGGCCAATCCCCCGATCAGGGCAAGGGCCAACACGGTGGGCAGTACACGGGGTGACATGGCCTGTAGCACAGTCGATCAGGGTATCCGGCAGGTTGCCAGGACGTCACGCTTATCCTTGACCCGTGTTCGCTATCGCGCTGGTTCCGATCCTGCTCGGTGTCGTCGTCGGCTGGGGCGGTGTCCTCGGCGTCCGCGAAAAACTGACGCGCGAAGGCGGCACCGGCGTGCGCACGCAGGCCGCGTTGCGCAGCGAAGACGCGTTCAAGCTCGCGAACCGCGTCGCCGGGCTGCCGACCGCGGCCGGCGGGGCGATCTCGATCCTCTCCGGGCTGGCCGGGCTCGCGATGCCGTCCACCGGTGGCCTGATCGCCGCCGCACTCGGGGGCATCGTGGCGATGTTCGTGCTGGTCGTGGGCGGTGGCGTGCTCGGCAACCGGGCCGCGCTGACCGTCCCCGCGCCGGCCCCGGCGGCACCCGCCGGCTGCAGCGGCTGCGCGTGCGGCGAGGGCGGCTGCGGCGTTTTCAAGAAGGCCTAGTTCCGCTGGAGGTCACCCGGGTGGGTGGCCAGCAGCGCGATCGGCACGCCCTGACGGCGCAGCACCTGGCTCCACAGGTCTCCGCTCGGCGAGGCCAGGATGTCGCTCGGCAGCGCGGGCACGATCACCCAGTCGTCCCGCTCGATCTCGCCCGCCAGCTGGCCCGAGTCCCAGCCCGCGTAGCCGGCGAACACGCGCACGCCGCGGACCTTCGGCACCAGCACCTCGGGATCGGTGTCCAGGTCGACCAGCGCGACCGGCCCGCGGACCGCGATCACGCCCGGCACGCTCGCCGCGGTCTCGCCGGTGCGCAGCGCGGCCAGGCACAACGCCGTCTTCTTCTCCACCGGCCCGCCGACGAACACGGACTGCGGCTCGGCGACGTGGCCGCCCCAGTTCGGCAGCACGTCGTGCACGGCGACGTCGCTCGGCCGGTTCAGGACGACGCCGAGCGTGCCCTCGTCGCGGTGATCGATGACGAACACCACGGTCCGCCGGAAATTGGGGTCGACCATGGTGGGGGCGGCGACCAGGAGCGTTCCCGGCTCAACCTCGGCGTCCGCTGGCACGCGACCCATGATCTCACCTCTGGCCCGGCGAATTACTTCGGCTCGGGAACAATCGCCCCACCCGCCTCGTTTGAAACAGTGGTCGGCGCACTCCGTGTCCCCCGGGCTCACTGAAGAACCGCCTTTGTGGAATACCGTCCGGCTGGAGCCACACTGCGCATAGCCGCCGAGAGGCGACCTCAGTGCGTCGGCCACCTCTTACTCAGTGGCTGCGCCACTTTCGCGATCTCGCCCTGAGGGCGTCCAACCGGGGGAGGGCCCCCGGAGCCCCCCGAAGTGCGTCGGCCACCCTCTACTCTGGGTCCGTGACGATCAGCGCCGACGTGGCCACAGGGCGAAAAGGCCCTCGCGAGCTGCTCAAGGACCCGGCCTTCCGGCGGCTGCTCTTCACCCGCTTCGCCGCCAGCTGGGGTGACGGCGTCTTCCGCGCCGGGCTCGCCGGTGCCGTGCTCTTCAACCCCGAACGCGCCGCCGACCCGCTGGCCATCGCCGGCGGGTTCGCCGCGTTGCTGCTGCCGTACTCCGTCGTCGGGCCCTTCGCGGGCGCCCTGCTCGACCGCTGGGACCGGCGCAAGGTCCTGATCTTCGCGAACCTCCTGCGCGGCCTGGCGATCCTCGCGTCGGCCGCCGCCGTCGGCTTCGGGTTCGGCGGAGTCGGCCTGTTTTCGCTGGCCCTGGCCGCGGAAGGGATCTCGCGCTTCATCGGCTCCGGGCTCTCGGCGTCGCTGCCGCACGTCGTCCCGCCGCCGAGTGTGGTGACGGCGAACGCGTTCGCCACCACCATCGGCTCGGTCATCGCCGTGATCGGTGGTGGCTGCGCGATCGGCTTGCGCGCCCTGTTCGGCAGCGACGACGCCGGCTCGGCGTACACGACGGCGTTCGCGGTGCTCGGCACGCTGGTCGCGGCCTTCATCGCCCGTGGGTTCACCCGCGGGCTGCTCGGGCCTTCCGTGGTCGACGAACCGATGAACCCGCTCGTCGCGGTCGCCCGAGGGCTGGCCGACGGCGCGAAACACGCCTGGCGCGCGCCGAGCGTCACCGCCGGGTTCATCGCGCTCTTCGCGCACCGGGCGTCGTTCGGCGTCTCGCTGCTGGTCACCGTCCTGCTGATGCGCAACTACTTCACCGACCACGGCCTCCTGCGCGCCGGCCTGCCCGGCTTGGGGCAGATGGCGGCGCTGGCCGGGGCCGGGCTGCTCATCGCCGGCCTGCTGACGGCCCGGCTGATCCGCCGTGCCGGACGGGTGCGCGCGGTGCTCGGCGCGCTGGTCGTCGCGGCGATCGCGCAGTCCGCGCTCGGGCTGCCGATGGTGCTGCCGTGCGCGCTGCTCGCGTCGTTCTTCATCACCGGCGCGGGTCAGGTGCTGAAGCTCTGCGTCGATTCGTCGATCCAGCTCGACGTCGCCGACGAAGCCCGCGGCCGCGTCTTCGCGCTCTACGACACGCTCTTCAACATCACCCAGGTGGCGGCGGTATCGCTGGGCGCGCTGGTCATCCCGGACGACGGCCGGTCGCCGGGTCTGCTGATCGCCGCAACCGTTTGCTACCTGGTCGGCGGGGCCGGGTACCTCCTCGCCCGGCGCCGCACGATCAGCTGAGGCAAAAGCCCGAACCGGCTCCGATGACTGCTCCATTGGCATTAGGGTGACGACAAGTCATTAGTAGGTTCGAGGGACACCGGGGGCTCCTGTGACCACCGCGGGCGACGACCGTGCACGCCTCGAGGCGCGCAATGCCGCGATGAAGGACCAGATGGACACCCTCCTGGAGAACTTCGAGCGGCAGACGGCGCAGCTGCGTGACGCCCAGGCCGCGGCCGCGGAGACGTCCGCTCAGGTCGAGTCCGCCGACGGCCTGGTCCGCGCGACCATCGACGCCGGCGGCAGCCTCGCGAAGCTGGAGTTCGCGCCGAACACGTTCGAGCGCACGACCCCCGCGCAGCTAGCGAACACCGTCCAGACCCTGGTGCGTCAAGGATCGCTGCAGGTCAAGCAGAAGATCGCCGATTTGATGGCGCCGATCACCGAAGGCCTGCCCGACCTCGCCGACCTGGTCGACGGTGCGCCGTCGCTGGCCGGGCTGGTGCCGCCGATCCCGGACTTCGCCGAGGAAGCTTCCGAGCCGCCGCGTCCCGAATCCTTCGAAGACGGCGGCTCGATCCTGCGCAACGACCAGCCGCCGGTGCCCCCCGCTGCCCCGCCGGCGCCCACGCGCGTCCGCCCGCCGCGCGCGGACGAGGACGAGGAGCCGCCGTCGTCCTGGATGACGAGGGGCGACTGATGCCGGACGGGGGAGCCGGCTTCACCGCGGAGCCGGACGCGGTGCTGCGCGCGTCGACCGGCCTGGTCACGGCCGCGGACGGGCTCGACAACGCACTGAAGGCGTTGCAGGGCGCGCTGTCCGCGCAGGGCGAGTGCTGGGGCGACGACGACTCCGGCAAGGAGTTCGCGAAGGACTACGTGCCGGGCGCACAGGGCGCCGTCGAGGGCTTCACCAACCTCGTGCAGGGGTTGCGCGGGATGCAGCAGAACGTCGACAAGTCGATGAAGGCCCTGACGGGCGCCGACGAAGACGTGACGTCCCAGCTCGGCAAGGGGCAATGACCCGTGGGTATGGAGATGCCCGACGCGGTCAAGTGGCTGCTGCCCATCGTCGTCGGCGAGAGCTGGCCGGAGGGCGACGAGACCAAGCTGCGCGCGCTGCGGGACGCATGGCACACGGCGTCGTCCGCGATCGGCCCGGCTTCGGACGCCGGCAACCAGGCGGCTTCCGGGATCCGCGACAACTGGACGGGTGACGGCGCCGACGCGTTCGTCGAGCAGTGGAAGAAGTTCGTCGAGGGCGACGAGGCGTACTTCAAGCAGCTGGCCGACGCGACGAAGGCGTTGGGCGACTCGTGTGACCAGACAGCGCTGGACGTCGAGTACACGAAGTACATGATCATCATCTCGCTGATCGTGCTGGCCGCCCAGATCGCGGCGATGATCGCGGCCGCGGCGGTGACGTTCGGCGGCTCGACGGCGGGCATCGCGCCGGCCCAGATCGCGACGCGGATGACCGTGCAGATGCTGTTCCGGCAGCTGCTGGAGAAGCTGGCGCAGCAGGGGTTCAAGCAGGTCGCGAAGGAGTTGCTGGAGAAGCTGCTCAAGCAGGGTCTCAAGAAGATCGGCATGGAGGTCCTCAAGAACGAGGCCATCAACCTCGGCATGGACGCGGGTATCCAGGGCCTGCAGATGGCGAAGGGTGATCGCCAGAGCTGGGACTGGTCCAAGACCTCGGATTCGGCGATCTCGGGCGCGGTCGGCGGGGTCGTCGGTGCCGGCAGCGGCGCGATCGGCCGCGGGGCGACCGAGGGGTTGTCGCACAGCGCGGGCGGGCAGATCGCGGATGCGGCGATGCGGGCCGGGGCGCGGGGAGCTGCCGAGGGAGTCGCGCAGACGGTCGGTCAGGCCGCGGTGACGGGCGATCTCGGGTCGTTGACGCCGGAGCAGCTGCTGACGGGCGCGTCGAGTGGGGCCGTTGGTGGCGCTGTTGGTGGCGCCAAGGAGCAGATGCACTCGGTTCACGAGGCGAACATTCCGGGGGCTGCGCCTGGTGGGGACGGGGGCTCTGGGTCTGGAGCCGGAGACTCGGGTTCTGGCTCTGGCTCGAGGGATTCGGAGTCGGGTTCTGGCTCCGGGGACTCGGGGTCGGGGGATTCCGGGTCGGGGGAGTCTCGTGGGGCCGGTGAGTCCGGAGACTCCAGCTCGGGCTCGGGCAGCTCTGGGGAGTCCCGCGGCTCTGGTGAATCGGGCGAGTCCGGGGGTTCGCGCAGCACCGGTGAATCCGGTGAGCCGGGCGGCTCGGGTGAGGCCGGTCAGTCCCGTGGTGCCGACGAGTCCGGGGATTCGCGGCGGGGCGCGGAGGAGCCGGGTTCGTCGTCGGAGCCGGAGTCGCGGGGTGAAGTGCCGCCGTCGCGGGCGGAGTCGTCGTCAGCACCCGAGACGCGGAGCGAGGCGTCTTCCGAGGCAGAGTCCCGGAGCGAGGCGTCGTCCGAGCCGGAGTCCCGGCGAGAGGCGGCGTCGGAGTCCCAGCAAGAGCCTGAGTCGCGAGGTGAGGCACCTGCCTCCCAGCGGGAGCCGGAACCCGCGTCGCACCGTTCGGAGCCTGATGCGCAGCAGGGTCCTGCGCGTCAGGCGGCTGAGCCCGTCGCGCAGCAGCAGCCCGAGGCGCAGCGAGTCGTGTCCGATGGTCCGGCTCCCCAGCAGCAGGCACCCGCAGGTGGATCAACGCCGTCGATGGGTGACGGCGGAATGCCGAGTTCGTCGGGCGGTTCGCACAGTGCGGATTCCCCGGGCGGCCCGTCGCAGGCCTCGCCGAGCAGTCCGTCGCACGGCGGGGGCTCGTCGCACGGCGAGAGTTCATCCGGCGGGTCGTCGAGCGGCGGCTATGGCATGGCCCCGCCGGGATTCGGCCCCGAGCCGGGACGGCAGAGCGGCGGACGTCCGGCGGACAACGTCGGCGCGGCCGGGTTCACCGGCGGCCCGGGCCAGCCACTCGCGGCGGACGCGGGACCGACGCCGTTCCAGGGTGGTGGGGCACCGCAGCAGATGCCGCCCCCACCGGCAGGCGGATTCACGCCGCCGCCCGGCGGGATGCCGAGCGGCGGTGCTCCGGGCGGACGCGCGAGTGGCCCGGGTCCGCGCCCGGGCGGGCCGACGCCGCCGATGCCCCCGCGAGGTGGCCAACCCCCGCACGAACAGCCGCGACGAGTGCCGCCGCAGGACCCGCGCCGGATGCCGCCGGGTGGTCAGACTGGTCAGCCGCCGATGCCGCAGGGTGGCCGGCCGCCCCAGGGTGGGCAGGCCCCGCGCGGTGGACAGTCGCAGCCGGGCGGCCAGCCGCCCCACGGTGGGCAGCCGCAGCGAGGTGGACAGCCGCCTCATGGTGGGCAATCGCCGCAGACTGGGCAGGCCCCGCACGGTGGGCAACAGCCTCACCCCGGACGGGCCCAGCAGGGTGGCCGGCCACCACAGGGCGGGCAGCCGCAGCAGGGTGGACAGGCCCCGCACGGCGGACAGCCGCTCCAAGGCGGACAGCCGCAGCACGGGGGGCAAGCACGCCCCGGTGGACAGCCGCTCCAGGGTGGGCCGGCGTCCCACAGTGGGCAGGGTCCGCACAGTGGGTTGGGTCCGCACATTGGGCAGGGTCCGCACAGTGGGCAAGCGCCACGCGGCGGGCAGCCGCCGCATGGTGGACAGCCGCCACACGGTGGACAGCCGCCACATGGTGGGCGGTCTTCGCAGGGTGGCCAGGGTCCGCAGCTTGGGGGGCCGTCGCAGGGTGGACGTTCGGGGCCGCCGCCGCATGGGGGGCAGCCTCCGCAGGGGCATCCGTCACAGGGCGGGCCGCATCCGAATGATCCTCGCCGGATGCCGCCGGGTGGGTGGCCTCCGCAGGGTGGGCCGATGCCGGGCGGGCAGCGTCCGGCGGGGTATCCGAACCAGCCGCGGGGGCCGCAGGGTCCGGGTGGACGGCCGTCGATGCCGCCACCGCCGCCTGGTGGGCGGCCGCCGCACGACCCGCGTGTGGTGCCGCCGCCGCGCTCCGGTCCGCCCCAGGAGAATCGTCCGCGCGGTCCGCACAACCAGCCGCCCAGGGCTTTCGAGCAGCCTCAGCCGATGGATCGCGCCCCGGAGCAGCCGCCAGTGCATCGTCCGGCGCCGGCTGACCAAGCTCCGCGACCGCCCGTCGCGCCGGCGACGGAGCAGTTCGCCGGACAGGCGCACCCCGCGCGTCCGGCGGAACCGCCTGCCCCTCAGCGTCCGGTCGAACAGGCGCCGGCCCGGGAACACGCCGCTGAGCCGGCGCCAGCCACGCGTGGCCACGCAGCTGAGCAGCACGCGCCTGCGGCCGAGCGTCCCGCCGAACCGTCGGCCGAGCAGGATCGTGCGGCTGAACGGCCTGCTGAGCAGACGGCCGGGCAACCCGGTGGTGAGCACCGGCCGGGCGAGCAGGTACCGGCCGAGCAACCGCCCGGCGAGCACCCCGCTGAGCACGCGGCCGCCGAGCAGCACGGTGGCGATGTCGGCGACTCGGCTGTGCCGGAACCGCGGCAGGGGCACGCCGACGAGCCCTACCTGACCGACGAGCAGTTCCACACCGCCGATCCCGCCGGGGTTCGGCGGATCGAGGACACCTTCATCGACTCCGGGCGGCAGAGCGCCGAGACCGGTGAGTGGCGGCACGAGCAGGTCCGGCGCGAGGCGCTCCTCAAGCGCGACGAGTTCCACCCCGGCATGTCCGACGACGGGGCCTTCGCCGTGCACGCCTACACGCGGCACGAGATGGTCGGGCCACTCAACCGGGCCCTGCGGTTCGGCAGCCCGGAGCTTGCGGACCTCGCTCCGCAGGCCGGGGCGCTCGTTTCCGGGTTGAACGAGATGCCGCCGCACGTCGGGACCGTCTCGCGGCGGATCGACTTCCAGGGCGATCCCGCGCGGGTCCAGGCCTTCCTCGGGCGGTTCCACGAGGGTGCGCACATCACCGAGCCGTCGTTCCTCAGCTCGTCGAAGGTCGACGGCGAGCACCCGCGGAGCATCTTCCCCGGCGAGGTCGAGATGCGGATCGACTCCAAGACCGGCCGGGACGTCGAGTCCATGGCCAGCATCGGGCGCGAACGCGAGGTGCTGTTCAAGGCCGGGTCGCAGTTCGAGATCACGGGTATCGAGAAGGGTCCGGGCCACCCGGAGCACCCCGACTACGTCCACGGCTCCGGCGGCACCATGGACCAGCCGCAGTGGATCGTGCACGCCGAGGAGGTCACCGCCGGTGATCCGCGGCACCTCGGGGAGGCCGACGCCCGGCACGCGATCGACGAGCGGCGAGCGCAGGAGCGGGCCGACGACGAGCGGTTCCAGCGTGAGGCCGACGCCGAGACCGAGAAGTTCTACGCCGAACACCCCGAGCTCAAGCCGAGCGGCAACCTGTTCAAGCTGCTGGGCGGGGACGACGCCGAGCCGCCCGCGCCCGAGCGGCGGGTGCCGGCGACGCGGGAGCCCGAGGGTGGCTGGTCGCGGCTCGCCGAGCCGCTCACGCCGGGTGGTGAGCCGGTGCTGCACGCCGGGTCCGTCGAGAGCCCGCAGCAGCACGCGCGGCTCGTCCGGGACGCCGTTCCCGAGCTCGCCTCGGTCAACACCCGCAACCACTACGGCCCGGACGCGCTCGAACACGGCTTCCGGACCAACTCCGCCGAGTCGATGGTCGCCTTCGAACGGCGGATGAACGGCGAAGACGTCGTCGCCGGGCCGGGCATGAACCAGGGCCCCGCGCACGTCAGCGACCAGCTCGGCGGGCAGTGGCACAGCCGGGACGGCTTCGGCGACGTCGCCCGTGACCTGGGCGAACGTCCGGTCGGCGCGCGGACGGCCGTGGCCTTCGAAGCCGACGGCGAGACGCACCTGGTCGCCGGCGTCCACACCGAGCACGGTGTCGTCTTCGCCGATCCGGTCACCGGTCGTCTGGCCGAGCTGCCGCACGACGCCACCGGGATCCACACCCTGCCCCTGGGCGGCGGGGACGCAGTGCCGCACCACGCGCCGGAGATCGCGGATCGGCTCAACCCCACGCCCGAGCGCGTGCCGCACGACGAGAGCTACCTCTTCGACGGCGAGCACCACGCCACCCCGGCCGACCACGAGAGCATCCGCCGGGCCGTCGGCGACGACGGCGTCTACCAGGACGTCCACGACCGCGCGCTCGCCCGCCGGGACGCCGCCGGGCTGCCGCTGACCGACGAGGGTGCCGTCGCGGTCCACGGCTACACCCGCGGCGAGTACGCCTACGACGTCAACGACGCCCTGCGCCGCGGCCCCGGCCACCCCGGGTTCGACCTCGCGCAGGAGAACACCCGCGCGATCGTCGACGGTCTCGGCCAGGTGCCGCGGACGTCCGGTGAGACCGTCCGCGGCATCGACGTCGGCGGCGATCCGCGGCTGGCCGAGCTGGTCGCCGGGCCGTACGAGCCGGGCGCGGTGGTCGTCGAGCCCGCGTTCTCCAGCGCGTCCATCAAGACCGGCGAGCTCTCGACGTCGAAGTTCGGCGACGACGTCGAGCTGCACGTCCGGTCGGACAACGTCCGCGACATCTCGAAGCTCGCCGAGAACCCGGGTGAGCGCGAGTCGCTGTCGCCGCCCGGGACGCAGCTGCTGGTGCACGACAAGCGGCTCGAGATCACGCCCGAGGGACGCCGCAAGTGGGTCGTCGAGGCCGAGGAGATCGGGCCCGGCCACCCGCGCTACCTCGATCCCGAGGCCGCGCAGCGGAAGATGGCCGAGCGGCGCGCCGAAAACGAGCACAACGCGGCGGAGTTCGACCGGCGCAAGCAGGAGTCGATCGCCGAACGCCTGGGCGGCCTCAACGAGCCGGTCGTGGAGCACCACCCGACCTCGGTCAGCGACGTCCTCGACGGCCCGGCCGAGGCACCGCCGACGCCGGAGCCGGTCCACGACTACTCGTCGCTGGCGCGCGCGACGAATCCGCCCGCCGAGCCGGCCATCCACGCCGGCGCGGCGACGCCGGCGGAGCGCGCGGCCTACGTCCAGGACCGCCACCCGCACCTGCGCGAGGTCAACCCGGGCTTCCACGAGCCGGGCGCGCTGGAGAACGGCTACGTCTCCAACTGCACCCGCGGCCCCGAGGCGTACTGGGACCGGCTGCACGGCGGCGACGCGACGGCCGAGCCGATCCCGCTGCACGAGATGGGCGCCCGCGGCACGCTCGAGCACATCGAGAGCCGGTTCGGCGAGACGTTCTCCGATCGCGCGAGCTACGACGACGTCATCCGCGAGATGCGCGAGCGGCCGGTGGACCACCACGCCGTGGTCGCGGTGAAGTACGAGGGCCGCGGCGGCGTCGAGTACGGGCACGTCGCGATGGTCGTGCACACCCGCGAGGGCGTCGCGTTCATCGACCCGCAGTCCGGCGACCTGATGCACCTGCCGCACCCGCCGAAGGACATCAAGCTGCTGCACGTTGGGACGCCGGGCACCGAGCACGTCCAGACCGAGGTGCACGGCGAACACGGCGGCTACGGCATTGCCGAACACGGTTTCCTGGACCGTGACGACGTCGCCGCGGCGCTCGACGGCCACGCGGACGCGGACTACATCCGCGCCCACCTCGGCGAACACCCCGATCTAGTGCGGGTGCTCGCCGACCCGGCCAACGACTACCTGACGCGCTCGCTGCTCGACAACCCGAAGACGCTGGCCAGCCTGCTCAAGCACCCCGAGGCGATCCCGATCCTGGAGGACGCCGTCCACGAGGTGAACGAGCGCGGGTACAGCGTGGTCGACGACGTCGAGCACCAGGGTGTCGAGCCGTTCGACCCGACTCCCGAGCAAGCGGAGATCTCCGCCGACGTGGCGGAGATCGCCATGGATGTCGACCGGGGGTTGCGGCTGCACGAGAGTTTCGACCTCGGCAGGGCGGGAGATCCGGAGTACTGCCGGCAATGGGTCGCCGAGGAACGCGAGCGCTGGCCCGAAACCCAGGGCACGCTGAACCGCATCACCGAGCGGATCGCGGGCGAGACCGATGGTCACGCGGGATTCCGGCCGGAGCCCAAGGACGACGTACGCGCTCTGGCCAAGATCGAGAAGCACGGTTGGAACGGCGGGAAGCTGACCGACCTCGTCGGCGCGAAGATCCAGTTCGAGCGAGTGGCGGACATGTATCGCGCGCTGGACGCGGTGCGCAACGATCCCGAGCTGACGATCGTCGACTTCACCGACCGGCTGGCCGAGCCGAAGGGCAGCGGCTACCGGGACCTGCAGCTCAACGTACGGCTGCCGAACGGGCACGTGGCCGAACTGCGGTTGCACCTGACGCACATCGACGAGGTGGCGTCGTACGAACACGCGCTCTACGAGGTGCGTCGTGACTTCGAGACCTTCAGCAGGAAGGAAGGGCGCGACGGCATCCTGTCGCCCGAAGAAGCGGCGCTCGACGCGGCGTTGACCGAGCAGGTCCGAGGCCGTTTCGAAGAAGCGTTCCGGCGGGGACTGACATCCGAGGAGAGCGGCTGATGGCCTTCCAGACCCCGATGTTCTACAAGTACTACTCCCGGACCTACCGGATCGACGCCACGCCCGACGGTGGCCTGGTCGGCTTTCTCCTCGACCTGCGGACCGGCTTCTTCGTCCAGGACAGCAGCCACATCCGCGAGGTCATCTGGTCGACCACCGAGTCGAACATCGACGGTCCCTTCAAGGAAGAACGATTCGTCCAGGAGACCGAGCGCGAACGGGACTTCCACCTGACCGGCGACGGGCCGATCTTCGCGCTTTACGAGACGGTGGGCGGGCTCTACGAGCAGGCGAAGAAGCGGGAGAGCCGACGGTTGGAGCCGCAGGAGTCCGCACTGGTCCAGTCGATCTACAAGCGGACCTTCAAGATGTGGGAAGACGAAGCCACCCGTCGTGCGGCCGGTGAGGCGCCGACGTTCGAAGCCAAGCCGCGTTACCCGAGGCAATGATTCACGTGGAACAACGACTTTCGCCCGATGAGCAGCGCGCCCTCCTGGTGCAGCTGGGAAAGCTCCTGCGCGAGCACCGGGCCGACGCCGAACGGCCGGCCATCGTGGACTTCCGGCAGGTCGGGAAGCACGTCGAGGTCGAGGGGCACAACGCCGCGACGCCGGACGAGCTGGCCGACCTCTTCGGGCGGCTGCGGCAGGGGATGTACACCGCGGAGCGCGGGACCTGGCTGCAAGCGCGGTTCACGCTCGCGCCCGACGGCACCTTCGACTTCGACTTCGCGCTCGACGACGAGCCCGTGTGGACGGACCCGCCGGAGGCGACGGCGTTCCCGGCGGAGCTCGGCGAGTTCCCGCGGCCCGACGAGCACGTCCCGGACTGGTGGCGGATCCGCGCGCAGCTACCGCTGGGCGTCGTCTTCCGGATCGCGGACGTCGGGGGCCCGGAGACCGAGCGGCCGCTGCTGACCGACACCGAGGCGCCACTCGTGCTGCAGTACCTCGAGCGCGAAGCCGTCGTGACCGAGGGTTTCCACTCCGACGGCACCTGGATCTGGTCCGAAGCCGTGCCGCGGCTGCTCGCCGAGTTCGGCCTGCCGCCCGAACCGGACCTGGTCGCGCACATCCGGCGCCACCACTTCCAGCCGCCGTACGTCGAGCCGCTGGTCCGGCGGACCGCCGAGGCGGACCTGCTGGGGAAGCCGCGGCCGAAGCCGGGGCGCACCGACGGCAAGACGACCGGGGGTGACGTCGTCGCGGCGCTGGAGACCACGCCGGACCCGTCGCTGGACGACGAAGAGCTGCTGACCGTCCTGGTGCAGCGGCTCGGCGAGCACGGGGTGTGGCCCGAGGCGTACCGCGTCGGCGACCGCGCGGACGGCACGTGGTGCCTCAACTACACGCCGGACGGCTGGGAGGTCGCGGCCTACGCCGACGGCGCGCCCCGCGAGCCGAAGCACTTCGGCCGGCTCGAGGACGCCGCGCAGCAGCTCCTGGGCGCGTTGCTACTGCACCCCGCCCGGATGACCGCCGGCCACGAAACACCGTTGGAAACGGCTCGGGAGCTGGCCGACTGGCCGGTGCACCCGGCCCCGGGTGAGCCTCCCCTCACCCTGCTCCGCAACAAGCGCATCACCCGGCTGGTGGCGGGTACGGTCGTGCTGCGCTTCGGCGAGGAACCCGGCAACCTCGTTCACCACGGGGAGGTACGGTTCGCCACGACGTCGCTGCCACTCGAACGCGAACGGGTGCAGCGGAGTTACCGGCTGAGACGCCCCGTGCACGTGATCACCGGCATCACGGTGCCGTGGGCGAACCTGCCGGGAGGCGCGGTGGCCTACGTGCTGCCGAAGACGATCGCCGAGCACGAGTCCGACGGAAGCCTGGAGAGGATCGAGTAGGTGGAAGCGGCGGAAGCGATTGCCAAGGTCGGCCAGTGGCTGCGCGCGGTGCACGGCCCGGACGTCTCCGGTCCCGCCGGGCTGCGGGTGGACACCGAGAAGGTGCTGCGCATCCCCGAGGGCTGGTCGGTGCCCTACAACACGATCGCGTTCCTCGACGAGGGCCGGCCGGACAAGGAGATCTTCCCGCCGCCGTCGGTGGTGGTCCGCGAGCCGGACGGCGAGCTGCGCCAGGCGCACCCGCACCCCGGCGGGCTCTCGGTCCCGGTGGCGTTCCCCGGGCAGGAGAACTGGCGCGAGGTCGTCGACCCCGAGTACGTGAAGGCCGGGCTCGGCGAGCTGGGCGTGCCGCTGCAAGCCGTCGCCGGCTGGGTGAAGGTCGACGCCGACGGCAACCAGACCGGCGAAGAGCGCGAAAACCCGGAGTACAAGGCCGGGCCGATCCGCCGTGGCTACCCGAAGCCGGAGAACACGCTCGAGACGCTGCTGTCGTTCGCCAGCGTCGGCTGGCTGACGCGGGAGCTGCTGCTCATCGGGCTGATCCGGTGCGAGGTGTTCGTGCCGCTCGACCTGGAGACGGGCAAGACGGACCGGTTCTACTTCGCCGAGGAGCGCAACGAGCTCAAGGTCTTCAGCTCGACGCGGCACCTGCCCTCGCGCGAGCACGGCTGGTGGCGGGTCGACGTCGCCACGCTGGCCGAGTTCGAGCACCCGCCGAACCTGGTGATCAACGGCGGCCCGACGACCATCGAGGACGTCTCCAGCAACGAGCTCGCCCAGATCGTCAAGCGGTTCCCGCGGCACGAGCCGCGCATCGACGTCCACGGCCGCTGCCCGGAGGCCGAGGAGGACCTGATCCGCGTCGCCGCCGACACGGCGTCGCGGATGGCGCTGCCGGCGCCGGTCAAGCCGCCGCTCGCCGCGGCCGAGCGGGCCCGCAAGCGCGGTTACGAGCTCACCGCCGAGGAGTGCGCGAAGACCGTGCTCGGCGAGTCGTGGCTGAAGCGGATGACCATGCCCGAGCCGCCGCGCAGCAAGCCCAACGACCTGCGCGCGAACGGCCTGGCGCCGGCGTACGACAACGACGGGCGCCCGGTGCCGCGGCTGGACACGTTCGGCAAGTACTTCGAGCGGGACCTCGACGGGTTCCGCTACGGCTGGCAGCGCGTCACCGGCGCGTTCGTCGGCTTCGCACTCGGCGAGGCGCTCGGCGCCGCGGTCGACCGGATGCCGCTCCACGACATCCACGCGAAGTACGGCATCGAGGGCGTCTCCGACCTGGTCCCGGCGTTCGACCAGCCGGGCCGGATCGGCTCGCTGACGCAGCGGCTGCTGTTCTACACCGAGGCCGTGATCCGCAGCCCGCACCGCGAGCAGCCGGAGTCCCGTGAGGCCGAGCAGCTGCTCCCCGACGTCACCCGCGGCGCGCTGCAGCGCTGGCTGAAGACGCAGGGCGCGCCGCTGGATCACCCGGACGGCTGGCTCGTGCAGGTCACCGACCTGCACGCCCGCCGCGACGCCGACGACGCCGAGCTCAACGCCTACCACCAGCTCGCCACCGGGGCCGGGGGCACGCCGCTGTCCGGCCCGGCCGCGCTGCTGCCCGCGTTGCCCGCCGCGCTCACCATGGCCGGTCCCGGCAGCGGGTTCAGCGGCGGCGCGCGCCAGGCCGTGCGCGCGATGGCCGGCGTCACCCACCCCGGCGAGCCCGACCTGGCCGCCGCGACCTACCTGACGTGGCTGTTCGAGCAGGCGCTGACCAAGGACGCGTTCAGCTTCCCGATCTGGAACCTCGGCCGGGAGATCCTCAACCCGGACAACCGGTTCCAGCAGGGTCCGGAGTGGACCGAGATCAAGGAGATGGTCGCCGAGTCGGTGCCGTTCTTCGGTGAGCACGGCCTGCCCGACCTGCGGATGCCGGAGCTGATCGGCGACGGGAAGGGCACGCTCTCGGTGCTCGGACGCGCCTTCGCGGCGTTGTCCGGCTTCGAGAACTACCCGGAGCAGGCGCTGCTGCGCGCGGTCAACCACTCCGGCCGCAGCGCGCTCACCGGCGCGATCGCCGGCGCCCTGCTCGGCGCGCGCACCGGCATCCCCGGGCTGCCGCAGAAGTGGGTCGACCAGCTGGAGCTGCGCTACCTGGTCGAGAACGTGGCTTCGGACGCCTACTGGCACTTCGACCGGCACTCGGCGCTGAGCGCACTCGGCGACCAGTGGATCGAGCGGTACCCGCGGCATTAGCGCGAGGATGGGGAGAATGAGCGAAGAGGAAGCTGTCGCGCGTCCCGGCGCGGCCGCGGCGGTCGACGACGGCTTCGTCGAGTGGCGGCCGGACGTCGACCCGGAGTTCGACGAAGCGGCGTTCCCCGGCCTCGGCATCCCCGCGCGCGCGATCCGCGGCTGGGCGCAGTACACGCTGTTCGGGGAGCCGACGGGGCCGCGCCGCGGCAACGAGGGTTACACCCCGGGCCCGGTCTGGCGTGGCTTCCCGAAGCCGACGACCGACGCCGAGAAGCTCCTGAACTACCTGGGCGCGAACTGGATCAGCCGCGCCGAGTTCGCGCGGGCGCTGCTCGACACCGAGGTCCTGGTGCCGACGCCGGACGGCGAGCCGCTGCTGCGGCCGGTGCCCGGCACCTCGGGCCACGAGGTCATCGCCTTCAGCTCGTCGGCGAAGGTGCCCGGCCGCTACCCCCAGCGGTGGCGGGTGGTCGTGCGCGAGCTGCTGCGGCACCAGCCGGGGACCGGCCTGACGCTCGACCCGGGCACCGGGCTCGTCCGCAGCCTGGCCGCGGCCGAGCTGGCGGACGCCGGGCACGACGCCGCCCCCCGGCCGTGGCTCGACGAGCCGGCGCCCGAAGCCGGGCCGGAGGTCGCCGAGGCGCTGGCCGCGCTGGCCGGGGAGTTCGGCATCGAGCCGCCGGACCTGCTGACCCGCCACCTGCGCTACGCCGTCGACCAGGCCCGTGACCACCGCGTGGAGCTGACGCCGGCGGAGTGCGTCCGGTACCTGCGCGGGTTCGCCTGGCAGCACCGCAACGGCGTCCGGCGCCGGGCGGGCCAGGACCCGCAATGGCCGGCCGACCTGGGCGCGAACGGGCTGATCGCGCACGTCGGCGAGGACGCCGGCCCACGGCCGGTGCCGTGGACTTCCGGCAAGTTCTTCGCCACGGGCACGCTCGCCGGGCGCTTCGCGTGGCACCGGATCGTCGGCGCGTACGTCGGGTTCGCGATCGGTGACGCGCTCGGCGGCGGCGCCGACCCGGGCGGCCGGCTGGAGCTGGGCGGTCTGACGCGGCACCTGCTGTTCCACACCGACGCCGTGCTGCGCGGCCTGCCGCCCGTTCCCACCGGCGAGGTCCCGGCGACGCTGCCCGAGCCGGACCCGGTCGGCTGGCTGGCCGTCGCGACCCGGCACGCGGGCCCCGCGCCCGCGGAGCTCTCCGCGCTGCTGGCCACGGCGCTGGCCGCGACGCCGGCCGGCGCGGTGGCGCTGGCGGACGTCGACGGCGAGCAGTACGCGAAGGACGTCGCCCGCGAGCTGACGGGCAGTGCGGCCGGGCCGGAGGTCACCGAAGGCGTCGAGCTGCTGGTGGCCCTGTTCCAGGCGCTGCTCACGCGGGAGGAGTTCGCACCGCCGGTGCACCTGCGGCTGCGGGAGCTGGGCGGCGAGCTGGCGACCTCGACGCTGGCCCTGCGGGATGACCGCGACGCCGACGACGTCACGCAGCTGGAAAGCATCGGTGACGGCCGGAGCGTCCGGTCGGTGCTGGGCCGCGCGCTGTTCGCCGCGGCCAAGCGCGGCTACGACCCGGAAGCGGCGATCACGCTCGCCGCGCGGTCCGGCCCGGTCGCCGGGGCACTGGCCGGCGCCATGGTCGGCGCCCGGCTCGGCGTGCCCGGCCTGCCCGCCGCGTGGGTGGCGGCGCTGCCCGACCTCGGGCTGCTCGACGACGTCGCGAGCGACGTCTTCTGGTACTTCAACCGCAACGGCCTCCAGACGGAGACGGCCGAGCACGCGCGGTGGGAGCGCCGGTACCCGAGCGGCCGGTTCAGCCCGAAACCCCCGCCGGCCGCGGCGGGACCGGACTTGCGCTCACGGCTGCGCGGCAGCCTGCTGGCCGGTGCGATCGGCGACGCGCTCGGCGCGAAGACGGAGTTCGACTCGATCGACCGGATCCGCGAGATCGCCGGGCCGGCCGGGATCACCGACTTCATCCCCGCGTACGGCGGCGTCGGCCGGATCACCGACGACACGCAGATGACGCTGTTCACGCTCGAAGCGCTGATCCGCGCGCACGCCCAGCGGCGGCACACCGGCTCCGCCGACGTCGGGCACTCGCTGCAGCTGGCCTACCAGCGCTGGCTGCACACCCAGGGCGTCGCGTGGGACCGGGCGCGCGGGCCGCGGTCCGACGTCGAGGCGCCGGACGGCTGGCTCGTCACGCACCAGGAGCTGTTCAGCCGCCGCGCGCCGGGGCTGACGTGCTTCGGCGAGCTGGAGGCGTACGGCCGCTCCGGCGTCCGCGGCACGATGGACCGGCCGGTGAACAACTCGAAGGGCTGCGGCGGGGTGATGCGCGCGGCGCCGATCGCGCTCTGGTCGGACGACCTCGCCGAGGTGTTCCGGCTCGGCGCGGAGAGCGCGGCGCTGACCCACGGTCACCCGAGCGGGTACTTGTCGTCGGGCTGCTTCGCGGTCATCGTGCACGAACTGCTGCACGGAAGGGCACTCCTCGACGCCGTCGCGACCGCGCGGGCCGAGCTGGTGAAGTACCCGGCGCACGAGGAGCAGAGCGCGGCGCTGGACGCCGCGTTGGCGTTGGCGGAGCAGGGGCCGCCGACGCCGGAGAAGGTGGAGTCGCTCGGGCAGGGCAACGTCGGTGAGACGGCGTTGTCGATGTCCGTCTACGTCGCGCTGACCACGACGGACGCCGACACGGCGCTGCTCGCGTCCGTCAACCACAGCGGGGACAGCGATTCGACCGGTTCGGTCTGCGGCAACCTCGTCGGCGCGATGTACGGCGAGCAAGCACTGCGGCGGAGCTGGCTCGACCAGCTCGAGCTGCGCGATGTCATCGTCGAGCTGGCGGACGACGCGCTCACCGAGTTCGGCGCGGATGCGCCGGACGAAGACCGGTGGTTCGCTCGGTACCCGCTCGACTAGATTTCCGGTGTCACTGGGGTCAGGGGAGGACGAAACGTGCGTTACCGGGTCGAGGTCGCCGAACGCCCGGACGGCCTGTACGCCGCGTGGGGTGAGGGGACCTTCCGCGCGCAACGCTCCACCACGGACGGCACGGTGCTGCTGTCCGTGCTGCCGGACGACGAGGCACCCGACGGCTTCGACAAGGAGCAAGACGGTCGTCCCGCGCGGGTGGTGCCGGCGAGCGAGGTGCCGTCGACGTTCACGCTGCGCACCTTCTGCGAGTACGACGACGAGGTCTTCGAGGTCGCTCCGGGTGAGCGGCCCGAGCTGACGCTGCGCTGGGTCCGCGACGACGCCGCGCGCGCGGCTCAGCTGGGCTTGACCGACTTCTCGGTGACCGTGCCGGCGAAGCGCGTCCAGTCGATCTGGCAGGCGCGGCAGGACTTCACCGAAGCGCCGGACGCGCGCCCGAAGCCGGGCGAGGGCGACCAGAACGCGCTGCTGCGGGCCATCGGGCGAACGCTGCTGCACACGGTGCCGGGCGGCTGGGCGCGCGTCGGCGCGCAGTTCCGGCAGGTCGGCGACTACGCCGAGATCGAGCTCCGCGCGGTCGGCGACGAGGACGGCCCGGTTTCGGTCTCGCTGCCCGCTGTCCCGCGTCTCGGCGGGCTCTTCGCGCGGCTGCGCGCGTCGATGTACCAGCCCGAGTCCGGGACGTGGTTCCAAGGGACGTTCACGCTGGACTCGGCCTCGCAGTTCGACTTCGACTTCGACGCCGACCGCGAACCGGAGTGGCGGGTCCCGCCGAACGACGGCGGCCGGCCGTCGACCGCGGCCTACGAGCTGGAGCTGGCGACGTTCCCGAGGTCGGCGAAGCACCTGCCGTCGTGGCTCACCGCGCGCGCTGGGCTCCCGCTCGACCTGACCTTCCGGCTCGCCAGGGCGGCCGACTCGCACGCAGAGGGCGAACGCCCGGTCGTCAACCGGCCGCCGGTGCCGCCGGACCAGGTCCGCGGGGTGCTCGACTACCTGTTCCGGGCGCCGGTCGCGCTGCACCGGCCCACGCCGCTGCCGGACATCTTCGGGGTGCCGGGCGCGAAGCCGGAGGTGCCGAACGCGTTCCACACCGACGGCACCTGGATCTGGCCCGCCGCCGTGCCGCACTACCTGCGCAAGTACGGGGTGCCGCCGGAGCCGGAGCTGGTCGAGCACGTCCGGGCGGCCGGGTTCCGCCCGCCGTTCGTCGGCGAGCTCGTCCGGGCGACGGCGGAGGCGGAGGTCGCCGGGCACCCGCGGCCGCCGCAGACGGCCGCCGACCTGCCCGACGACCGCGCGCTCACCCGCGTCGCGCAGGGCGAGCAGGTGCGGAACCTGAAGGGCGCGGAGACGCTGGAGCTGCTCCAGCAGCGGCTCGCCGAGCACGGCGTGCCGGCCGCGACCTACCGGATCGGTGCGAACGAGGTACCGGCCGAAGGCGTCTGGACGCTGCGCCGCGCCGAGAACGGCTGGGAGGTCTCCCGGCCGCCCGCCGACGAGCCGGTGGCGTTCACCTCGCTCGGTGACGCGGCCCGGTTCCTGCTCGGCGTGCTGCTGATGCTGCCGGCGCGTCCGGCGGAGGAGTCCGACCAGCCCGCCGACTGGCCGATCCTGCCGATGCGCGGCGAACCGCCGTTGAACTTCTACCGCGGCAAGCGCCTGATCGTCCTGCCGCCGGGCACGCAGGTCGTCCGGTTCGGCAACGAGACCGGCAACCTGATGCACGCCGACGCGACGCGGTTCGTCGAGACGTCGCTGGCGTTCGAGCGTGAGCGGGAGAAGCGGCAGTACCGGGTGCTGCGGTCCATCCGGGTGCTGACCGGCGTCACCGCGCCGTGGAGCGGGATGCCGGGCGGTGCGGTCGCGTACCTGCTGCCGCGGCCGATCGCCCAGCACCTCGAGACGGGCTCCCTGAGCCGGGTGTGATCAGGAAGCCGTGATCAGGACGGCGGGTGACCACCAGTAGTCGGCGAGCGGTTCGACGCCGACGTCGGTGAAGCCCGCCGTCTTCAGCTGCTCGGTCCAGGCCGCGGCCGGGTGCTCCCAGTTCGTCCGCTCATGCCCGGCGACCAGGCCGAGCAGCACCGGCAGCAGGAAACCCTGCGCGACGAGCGAAGCGTCTTCGCCGTACTCCGCGACGCCACGCTCGTAGCGCTCGACGAGCGAGCGCAGGTGCTCCGGCGATCCTTCGGTGAACTCCGGGACGTCGAACTCGGCGAGCACGAGCGTCCCGGCGCGCAGCTGGATCGCGCGAAGCACCTCCACGCGCTGCTCCGGCTCGATGGACTGCAGCGCGAACGTCGACTGGACGAAGTCCCAGCCGAGGTCGTCGCGGGCCAGGAACTCCTGCGCGGTCGACTGCCAGCACTGGGCCGCCGGCACCCGCTCGTGGACGCCTTCGAGCAGCGCGGCCGACGGCTCGACCAGGTCGATCCGGCTTGGCACGTGCGTCGCCTGCTCCAGCGCGGGCACGACGGCCAGGCCGTCACCACAGCCGAGGTCGAGCAGCGACTCCGGCTTCCCGGCGTCGTAGCGGGCCGCGAGCTCGGCGCTCAGCGCCCGGTAGAGGCCCACGTTGCCGCCGCCGCGGATGAACGCCGTGAACGCGCTCGGCGCGTCGTACACCGGCGCGGAGCTGTCGCCGGCGAGGTAGGTCCGCAGCTCGTCGGCCAGTGAGGAGCCGTCGCGGCCGGCTTGGCCGGCGAGGTCGGTGGCCTGCTCGCGGTCACCGGCGCGGTAGGCGGCGAGGGCGTCGGCGAGCAGCTCGATCGAGGTCATGGTTCAGGAGATATCAGAAGGGGACCCAGAGCGTCACCCGAGTGCCCCCGCCGGGGCTGGATTCCACCAGGGACGTCCCGCCGACCTCGGCCAGCCGCGCGGTGATCGACTCGCTGATGCCGAAGCCCGCCGGGCGGTCGGCCGGGCTGAAGCCGGTGCCGTGGTCGCGGGTGATGACCGCGATCCCGCCGTCGCGCGCCTCGACGCGCACGACCACCCGGTCGGTGCCGGAGTGCTTCATCGTGTTCCGCAGCGCCTCGCGGACGGCGTCGCGGATGGCGATCTGCCGGACCTCGGACAGCGTGTCGTCGTCCAGCTCGGCCACCACGAGCTGGGCGCGCAGCCCGTCGCGCGCCATCTCGGCGGCGAGCGTGGCGAGCTTCTCACCGAGTGGCCGCGCGCCGGCCTCGGCGCGTTCCGACGCCGCCGACTCGATCTCCTGCCGGATCTCCATCGCCTGCGCCCGGGCGAGCCGCTGGATCTCGACCAGCCGCTCCTCGGGGTTCGTGGTGCCGGACAGCGCCATCGCCTCGAGGGTCTGCAGCACGGTGTCGTGCAGCATCCGGTGCTGCTGGGCACGCTCGGCGAGCCGGCCGTTGCGGGTGCCGTAGGCCAGCGCCAGCCGGGTGCCGAGCCCGGTGAGCACCAGCCCGGCGGTGGCCAGGAACATCAGCGCGAGCAGCGCGGAGTACGTCGAGAACGCGGCGTCGACGTGGAACTGGCCGGTGTTCAGCCAGTTGGCCAGCATCCGCAGCGGGAAGCTGATCAGCGCGAAGACCAGGCCGGCCGGGACGCCGAGGGCGAGCGTCAGCAGCCCGGCCTCGCCGAAGAGGTGGACGCTGCTGACCGCGAGCGCGTCGAAGTAGGCCTCCCGCGGCACGGTCAGCGCGAGGACCAGCGGCGAGAGCACGGTGAACGCGATGTCGACGGCGAGCAGCTTGCCCGCGTCGCGGCCGTGGAACGGCGCCGAGCGGAGCATCCAGCGGAAGCCGACGACGTTCAGCACGACCGAGAGCAGCGTGAACACACCGACCGGCAGCAACCCGGTCGTCCCGTGCTCGAGCACGTGGACGCCGAACTGGCCCGGCACGGCGAGCAGCCGGTAGGCGAGCGGGATGAGCACGACGTACCGGGTGGCGCGCAGCAGCAGGCCGTCGCGCTGGGCCGGGTCGATCGGCCCGGCCATCTTCGAGATCCGCTTCAGCGCGTGGATCGGGGTCGGGTCGCCGATCTCCTCCGACAGCTCGCTGGTGGCCGTCGCGATGGCCGGCGCGCCCTGCCGCAGGAGCGCCACGAAGAAGCTCCCGCCGCCCACCGCTTTCGGCGAGTCGGGCGCTTCAGTGGACATCGCGCAGACAACTCCCTGGTCACATCGGTGAGCCGAGGTCCGGAGTATCCCCAATCCGTGGCGCCGAGGTCCAGCGTTCTACGGAATTCACCGAAGTTTGGTCAGGAGTTGCCGATTCCCTCCGCACTCGCCCACTTCTTCAACTCCGCCACGGCGTCGTCGTGCTCCAGCGGCCCGCGGTCCAGCCGCAGCTCCTTGAGGAACTTCCACGCCTTGCCGACGTCCGGCCCCGGCCGCAGGCCGAGCAGCTCCATGATCTGCTCGCCGTTGAGGTCCGGCCGCACGCGGTCGAGGTCCTCCTTGGCCTTGAGCGCGGTGATGCGGGCCTCGAGGTCGTCGTAGGTCGCCTGCAGTGCGGCCGCCTTCTTGCGGTTGCGCGTGGTGCAGTCGGCGCGGACGAGCTTGTGCAGCCGGCTCAGCAGCGGGCCGGCGTCGGTGACGTACCGGCGGACCGCCGAGTCCGTCCACTCGCCCTTGCCGTAGCCGTGGAACCGCAGGTGGAGGAACACGAGCTGGGAGACGTCGTCGATGATCTCCTTGGAGAACTTCAGCGCCCGCAAACGTTTGCGGGCCATCCGCGCGCCGACCACCTCGTGGTGGTGGAAGCTCACGCCGCCGCCGGCCTGGAACTCCCGCGTCGCCGGCTTGCCGACGTCGTGCAGCAGCGCCGCCAGCCGCAGGATCAGGTCGGGCTCCGACGTCGGCTCGTGCGAGGACTCCAGGTCGATCGCCTGGGCCAGCACGGTCAGTGAGTGCTGGTAGACGTCCTTGTGCTGGTGGTGCTCGTCGATCGCCAGCCGCATCCCGGGCACCTCGGGCAGCACCCGCTCGGCCAGCCCGGTGTCGACGAGCAGCTCCAGGCCCGGTTGCGGGTCGGCCGCCAGCAGCAGCTTCGCCAGCTCGGCCTGCACCCGCTCGGCGGTGATCCGGTCGATCTCCTCGGCCATCGACGTCATCGCGTCGATCACCCGCGGCGCGGCGGTGAAGCCGAGCTGGGCGGCGAAGCGCGCGGCCCGCAGCATCCGCAGCGGGTCGTCGGCGAAGGACTCCTGCGGCGTCGCCGGCGTGTCGAGCACCCGCTCGGCCAGCGCGTGCAGCCCGTCGTGCGGGTCGATGAACGTCTTGGCCGCCAGCTCGATGGCCATCGCGTTCACCGTGAAGTCGCGGCGCAGCAGGTCGCCCTCGATGGTGTCGCCGAAGGTGACCTCGGGGTTGCGGCCGACGCGGTCGTAGGTGTCCGCGCGGAACGTCGTGATCTCGAGCTGCATGCCCTTCTTCGTCACGCCGACCGTGCCGAAGGCGATCCCGACGTCCCAGACGGCGTCGCCCCAGTCGCTGACGATCTTGAGCACGCGGTCCGGCCGCGCGTCCGTCGTGAAGTCGAGATCACCGGACCGCCGGTCGAGCAGCATGTCGCGCACGCTGCCGCCGACGAGGTACAGGCGGTGACCGGCCCTGGCGAACCTTTCCGCCAGCTCTTCCGCCAGGGGAGGGACTTGCATCCGCTCCACCACCGCGTTCTGCTTGGCGACCACGTCGTTCACGGAAAACCCATTACTTTCGGGTGCGATTACTACAGGCACCACCGGACAGGACACGGAGAGCCAGCCTACCGGGGCAACCGTTTGCTCTAGCATCGCAGCATGTCTGGATCAGCCGGCCGCCCCGGCGCCTCGAAGCCGCGGAGGCGGCGGAGGCGGCAGCGCGGCAGGCGCCTGACCACGGTCGACGAGACGTCGGCCGGTGGCCTCGTGCTGGATGCGGCGCGCGAACAGGCGGCGCTGATCGGCCGGCTCGACCGGCACGGCAGACTGCTCTGGTCGCTGCCCAAGGGCCACATCGAGGACGGTGAGACGGTGGAACAGACGGCCGTGCGCGAGGTGAAGGAGGAGACCGGCATCTCCGCGCGGGTCCTGCGGCCGCTGGGGACCATCGACTACTGGTTCGTCGCCGAGAAGCGGCGGATCCACAAGACCGTGCACCACTTCCTGCTCGAAGCGCTCGGCGGTGAGCTGTCCGACGAAGACGTCGAGGTCACCGAGGTGGCCTGGGTCCCGCTGGCCGAGCTGGAGACCAGACTCGCGTATTCCGACGAGCGGAAGCTAGTCCGGAAAGCCAAGGAACTTTTGGCGCGCCCGGACGTCCACGGACGAGACGAGCACGCCCCTGAGGGAGCCCCCGAGTGAAGCGGTTCGCCGCAGCCTTCCTTTCCGTCCTCTTCCTGGCCGTCCCCGCCCTGGCCGGCGCCACGGTGGCCCACGCGGAAGAGGGCGCCCGCCTGCGCGTGGAGCTCGACGAGCTCAACCCGCGGGTGATCACCGGCTCGACGACGACGCTGACCGTCGCCGGCAGCGTCACCAACACCGGCGACCGCAAGGTCACCCGGCCGCAGGTGCGGCTGCAGGTCGGCGAGCGGCAGACGACCGAACGCGGGATCGGCGAGGTCCTGTCGGGCGCGGTCATCAAGGACAGCCCGCTGACGGACTTCACCTCCGTCGCCGACGCGCTGGAGCCCGGGCAGACCGCGCCGCTGAACATCTCGGTGACCCTGACCGGCCAGCGCGCGGCGCAGTTCGGCAAGCCCGGCGTCTACCCGCTGCTGGTGAACGTCAACGGCACGCCCGAGTTCGGCGGGCCGGCCCGGCTGGGCGCGGTCAGCATGCTGATGCCGGTGCTGGCCGGCCCGGGTAAGCAGGCCACGCACGCGTCCGGCGCGCCGAGCATGACGCTGCTCTGGCCGCTGACCAGCAGCGTCCCGCACGTCTACGCGGCGCCGCTCGGCGGCAGGCCGGTGCTGGCCGACGACCGACTGGCCGACGAGATCGGCCCGGACGGCCGGCTGAACGCGCTGGTCACGGCCGCGCACACGGCCGTGCAGGGCGACTCGAACCTGGCCAAGTCGATGTGTTTCGCACTCGACCCGGACCTGCTGGCGACCGTCGACGCGATGAGCCGCGGCTACCAGGTGCACACCGACGCCGGGAACGTCGACGGCAAGGGCGCCGGGACCGCGCAGACGTGGCTGGCCGCGCTGCGCTCGCTGGTCGGCACCCGGTGCGTGGTGGCCCTGCCCTTCGCCGACGCCGACCTGAACGCCGTCTCGCGGATCCGCCCGGGCGACCCCGCGCTGGTCACCAAGGCGGCTTCCGGCGCGGCCGTGATCCAGCAGCTGACCGGCGCCACGCCGCAGACCGGCGTGCTCTGGCCGGACGGCACGCCGGGCGACGCCGTCCTCACCGAGCTGTCGCAGGCCGGGATCCGGACGGTGCTCACCGACGCCGGCAAGCTCGCGCCCGCCGCGGCCGGCGGCGGCGTCACCGTGCAGGGCAGCACCGTCCGCGCGCAGCCGACCGACTCGCTCGTCTCCTCGGCCATGACGGGCGTGCCGACCGTGCCGGACTCGGTCACCATGCCGGCCACCACCGAAGCGGCCGTCGCCAGCCAGAACGGCCTCGGCGCGCTCGCTTTCCGCGCCGGCCTCGGCCTGCCCGCCGGCCAGCAGCGGCCGGACCACCTGCTGGTCGCGCCGCCGCGCCGCTGGGCCGCCCCGGCCGCCGAGCTCACCGCGTACCTGCTGCAGGTCGGCAACTACCTCGACGCCGGGCTCGTCACGGCGACCTCGCTCCAGACGCTGCTGGCCGCGGACCCGGAGGGCTCCGGCCCGGTCGGCGACGGCGGCCAGGACCCGGCCGCGGCGGTCGACCCCGCGGTCGTCTCGACGCTGTCGACCCTCGACGACAAGACCACCGGCCTGGCCGCCGCGATGCAGCTGGATCCCACCAAACGGGTGAAACCGGACGACGTCGTCGCGCCGGTCCGGCTGGCCGAGCTGCGGGGCGCGTCCACCGCGTGGCGGGGCCTGCCCGCCGACGCGGCGACCGCGAACGCGCGCGCCGACCTGGCCGCGATCAGCGAACAGGTGTCCGTCTCGCAGCCCAAGCAGACGATCGCGCTGGCCTCGGGCAACTCGCCGCTGCCGGTGTACGTCAGCAACGACCTGCCGGTCGGGATCAACGCCCGGTTCGTCCTGACCAACAACACCGGCCTGCGCTCCGACGACGCCAAGGCCTGGTTCTTCCCGGCGGGCGGCGGCAAGAACTACTTCCTGCCCGTCGAAGCGCTGCGGGCCGGCCGGTTCAGCGTCGATGTGTCGTTGCGCACCCCGACGGATACCCCGCTCGGGTCGTCCGCGCGGTTCGAACTGACGTCGACGGAGTACGGCGCGATCACCATCATCGCGACCGTCGCCGCAGGTGCGGCCCTGCTTCTGCTCGCCTCCCGGCGCATCTACCGGCGGGTGAAGGACGCGAAGGCCGGCCGGGACGCAGTGGACTGATCTCTCGGCCTTCGAGTGTTCCGGGCGGTTCCCGATTACCCTGGGTCCGCACGTGCCCGGCGAACGGACCGCGGCACCGGGGACCGAGCACTGAGGATTGGGCACGCGTTGGAGAGAGAGCCGGGCTTACCCCCCGAGCGTGCGAGTCGTCCTCGGCGCGAAGGCGCCCCGCCCCCGCAACGGGGAGACGGGCCGCCACGAGCGGCGCAACCGGGCCGCCGCCAGCCGCCGCCGAAGCAGCAGCCGCCTCCGCCACCGGAGCGCGGCCGCCGCCAGCCGCCCCGCAACGGCCAGACCCGCCAGATGCCCCGTGAGGACCAGCCGGTCCGCGAGGGGCGTCCGCCGCGCGACGACCGGCCGGTTCGCGAAGGCCGCCCGCCGCGTGACGAACCGCGCGACGGCCGTCCTCCCCGGGACGACCGCGCCCTGCGCGAGGAACCGCGCGAGGGGCGCCCGGCCCGCGGCAAGCCGCCGGTCCAGGACGACCGCCAGCGCCCGCCCCGGGACGACCGGCCGGTCCACGACGAGCGCCCGGTCCGCGAGCGTCCGCCTCGCGACGACCACCCGCCGCGCGACGACCGGCCACCGCGCCGCGTCCCGCCGCCGCCGGGCCCGCCCCCGCAGGGGCCACCGCCCCAGCCGCCGCGTGGTGGGCAACCGCCGCGCGCCGCCGCCGGTCCGGCGCCCACCCACGTCCAGCCGGTGCCGCCGCTACCGCCGCAGAACCCGCCGGGCCCGCCGCCACCGCAGGGCCCGCCTTCGCACCAGGGCCGGCTGCCACAGCCGGCCCCGCCGGTGACGCCGCCCGTCGCCGTACCGCCGGTCGCCGTACCGCCGGCGACCAGTGGCCCGGTCGGCACGCCGGCCGCGGGCAACCCGGCCATGGGCACCCCGCCCCCGGGCATCCCGGTGCCGCCCCGCGGCCGCGCGCCCCGTCGTCCGGCGCCGGTCCGGCCGTGGCAGGAGGAGGCCCAGCGGCCCGTCGACCCGGAGGCGACGCGGTTCATCCCGCGCACCGCCGGCGTCCCGATGGCCTCCCGCTGGCCGGTCGCCGACCCCGACGTCATGCGGCCCTACGACGCGCTGGCCACCCAGGTCATGCCGGCGATCAAGACGCCGCTCGTCAAGCCGGCCGAACCCGGCACGGAAGCCGCGGCCCCGGCGAAGGCGCCGTCGCTCGCGAAGGCATCCGGCCGGATGGCCATCGCGTCGCTGATCAGCCGGATCACCGGCTTCCTGTGGAAGCTGCTGCTGGTCGGCGCGATCGGCCAGGGCATCGCGAACGACTCGTTCAACGTCGCGAACACGATGCCGAACATCATCTTCGAGCTGCTGATGGGTGGCGTGCTCGCCAGCGTGGTGGTGCCGCTGCTGGTGCGCGCGCAGGACGAGCCCGACGGCGGCGCGGCCTACACCCAGCGGCTGATCACGGTCGCGTTCTCGCTGCTGCTGGTCGGCACGGCGGTCGCGGTCGTCGCGGCGCCGGCGTTCACCAGCCTCTACGTCGACGGTTCCGGCAAGGCCAGCTCCGGGCTGACCACGGCGTTCGCCTACCTGCTGCTGCCGGAGATCTTCTTCTACGGCGTGTTCGCGCTGCTGTCGGCGGTGCTGAACGCCAAGCAGATCTTCGGGCCGACGGCCTGGGCGCCGGTGATCAACAACCTGGTGGTCATCTTCACGATCCTGGTCGTCTGGGTCATGCCGGGCGACATCGACACCGCGCACCCGTCGCTCACCGACCCGAAGGTGCTGACGCTGGGCATCGGCGTCACCGCCGGCATCGTCGCCCAGGCGATCCTGCTGGTCCCGCCGCTGCTGCGGTCGGGCTTCCGGTTCAAGTGGCGCTGGGGCTTCGACAAGCAGATGAAGGAGTTCGGCGGTCTCGCCCTCTGGATCCTCGGCTACGTCGCGGTCAGCCAGATCGGCTACACGATCAACACCCGCGTCCTGACCAGCGGTTCCCCCGGCGGTGTGACGGCGTACAGCAACGCGTGGCTGCTCTTCCAGCTGCCGTACGGCGTCATCGGCGTCTCGCTGCTGACGGCGATCATGCCGCGGATGAGCCGCGCGGCCGCCGACGGCGACCACAAGAAGCTGATCGGCGACCTGTCCTACGCGTCGCGGATCTCGACGGTGATGCTCGTGCCGATCTCCGCGGTGATGACCGTGGTCGGCGGCTCGATCGGCATCGCGCTGTTCACGTTCGGCAAGGGCACGGTCGAGACCGCCGAGCGGCTCGGCGACGCGCTGGCCATCTCGGCGTTCGCGCTGCTGCCGTACGCGCTGGTCATGCTCCAGATGCGGGTGTTCTACGCGATGAAGGACGCGCGGACGCCGACGCTGATCATGATCGTGATGACGCTGGTCAAGGTGCCGCTGCTGTACCTGTGCCCGGTACTGCTGACGCCGGACAACGTCGTGCTGGGCGTCATGATGGTCAACGCGCTGACGTTCGTCGTCGGCGCGATCCTCGGCCAGGTGTGGCTCTGGGTGACGCTGGGCAACCTGCGGAGCAAGCGCATCATCGGCGTGATCCTGTTCACGGTCGTGGCGAGCGGGCTCGGGGTGGCCGCGGCGTGGGTCGTGGGCAAGGTCGTCCCGGACTCGTTCGGGCCGACTTTCGGGGCCTGGGTGAAGCTTCTGCTGCAAAGCGTCGTCGGCATCGTCGTCTCGTTCGGCGTCCTGATGGCGCTGAAGGTGGAGGAGCTGCAGCCGGCCACGAGCAGGTTCACCCGGTTGATCAAGCGAGGGTAACGATTCCGGTACGGCTGCCGACGACTCCCGCGTCGTATTCTGGGTACCCTCGACGCGGGGAGCTAACGGGAGAGTGCGGGTGGATACGAGGCGCAGCGAACAGGCAGGGGGTGCGAACCACGTGGGCAAGGCCCAAGTCGGATCGCTGGCCCCCGGACGTGTGGTCGGTGACGGCCGCTACCGCCTCCTCGCACAGTTCGGCGTGGACGAGCGGGGTGACGCGCACCTGTGGCGCGCGCGGGACGGCCAGCTGAAGCGGGACGTCGCACTGACCCTGCTGGTCGGCGACCCGGCAGATCCGGAAGCCGCGCGGCTCGCGCGGCGCACCCTCGAACGCGCGACGCACGCGTCCAAGTTCGGCCACGGCGGCGTCGCCCGCGTGCTCGACGTGCTCGCGCTCGGCAGCGGCATCACGTCGAGCGAGGGCCTGCTCGGCGTCGTCGTCGCGGAATGGACCAAGGGCAGCGACCTGGTCGACCTCGTCGCGCAGCGCCCGGTGGCGCCCGGCGCGGCGGCCCGGATGGTGCAGGCGCTGGCCGAAGCGGTCGAGCAGGCCCACCAGAACGGCCTGGTCCTCGGCCTCGACCACCCCCAGCGGCTCCGGTTGACGCCGAACGGCGCGCTGAAGCTCGCGTTCCCCGGCCCGCTGCCGGAGGCGACGCTGCGCGACGACGTCAAGGCGCTCGGCGCGGTGCTGTACCTGCTGCTCACCGGCCGCTGGGCGCTGCCCGGCGGCCCGCCCGCCATCCCGGCGGCGCCGCTGACTCCGCAGGGCCGGATCGTCCCGCCCCGGCAGCTCATCCCGACCGTGCCCGCCGACCTGTCGTCGCTGGCCGTCCGCACGATCGAGGACGGCGGCAACGGCGGTATCCGCACCAGCGCGGCCATCCTCCGCATGCTCGAGCAGGTGGCCGAGGAGGAAGAGCGCACCCAGCTGATCAAGGCCGTCGGCGGTGACCCGGCCGCCGAGACCGAGGGCACCGTCTGGACCACGAAGAAGCCGGTCAAGGACGTCGCCCGGCGGCGCAAGCTCGCGCTCGGCGTCACCGTGCTGGTGGTCGCCACGGTCGTCATCCTCGCCTGGGGCGGGCTGATGCTGATCAACGTCTTCCAGGGTGACTCGAAGGCGACCGGGCCGACGATCAACGTCGCGGCGCCGCCCGCGTCGAGCCAGCCGGCCGGGCAGCCGCCCGCGTCGAGCCAGCCCGCGCCCCCGCCGTCGCCGACGGTCGGTGCCGCGGTGGCCCCGCAGGCGATCGCCGTCTACAACCCGGACGGCAAGGGCGACAACACCGCCCGGGCGCGGTACGCGACCGACGGCAAGCCCGAGACGGTGTGGCGGACCGAGAAGTACAAGCAGCAGTTCCCCGTCGTCAAGTCGGGCGTCGGGCTGGTCGTCACCTTCAAGGACCCGATCAACCTGAGCCAGGTCAAGGTCTCCGGGGGCACCGCGGGCACCAAGGTCGAGATCCGCTCGGCGACCGAGAAGAACCCGGACCTGGCCGATACGAAGGTGGTCGGCAACGGCGACCTGCAGGACGGCGACACGACGATCCCGCTGGCTCAGCCCACCCAGGGTGAGTACTTCATCGTCTGGATCACCCAGCTGGGCGGCGAGGACGGCCAGTTCCTGACCCAGATCGCGGACCTGTCCTTCCTGCCTGCGGGGTGACGCACCCGACAGGGTCAGTAGGCTCTCGCGGGTGACAGCTGCAGCTCCCACGGATGCGGATCTGATAGCGGCTCACGCCGCGGGGGACCCTCATGCGTTCAGCGAACTCGTCCAGCGACATCGCGACCGCATGTGGGCGGTCGCCCTGCGCACGGTCCGCGACCCGGAGGAAGCCGCCGACGCGTTGCAGGACGCGTTCATCTCGGCGTTCCGGGCCGCCGGCAAGTTCCGCGCCGAGTCGCAGGTCACGACGTGGCTGCACCGGATCGTGGTGAACGCCTGCCTCGACCGGATCCGCCGCCGCCAGGCCCGCCCGACCGTCCCGCTGCCGGAAACCGGCTTCAACGAGCCGGCCACCCCGCGCGATTCGATGGCCGAGCGCGAGACCAGCTTGCTGGTGCGCGAAGCGCTCGCCCAGCTGCCGGAAGACCAGCGCGCGCCCATCCTGCTCGTCGACGTCGAGGGCTATTCCGTGGCCGAGACGGCGAAGATGCTCGGCATCGCCGAGGGCACGGTGAAGAGCCGATGTGCCCGGGGGCGCGGAAAACTCGCGAAGGTTCTCGGACACCTGCGGAACCCCGATGCGATTGCGAACGTCCCAACTCACGAAAGCAAACGGGCCGGGCGCCAGCCGGGTAGCGGGGAGGGACGATGACGGACGAAAGCCGGGGGATCGGGGGGACCGTCGGTCCGCCCTGGTCTGTCGACGTGCTCGCCGATCTCCACGCCGGCGTGCTGGACGACGACCGGGCCGCGCAGCTGTGGCCGCTCGTCAACGCCGACCCGGAGGCCCGCGCGATCCTGGACGCCCTCGACGCGACGCAGGCCGACCTGGCCTCGCTCGCCGAGGCACCCGCGCCGCCGATGCCGGCGGAGTTCGCGGCACGGCTCGACGCGGCCTTGGCCGCCGAAGTGGCCGCCGCCTTTCTTGGACAAGCACAGTCGATGCAGCGGACCGCGCCGGCACCGGAGCAGACCGGGACCGGGGACGCCCAGGTGGTGGACCTCGCGGCCGCCCGGCGGCGCCGGAACAAGCGGCTCGGCTGGGCCGCCGGCGTCCTGACCGCGGCCGCCGCGGCGGTCGTCGCGGTGACGGTCGCGATCCCGAGCACGTCCCAGCAGAGCGGCACCCCGAACGTCGCGGCCCCGGCACCGTCCGGCCCGACGGTCGGCGCCGACGGCAGCGGCGCCCAGGCCCTGGTCGGCAAGGCGGTCGGCGTCCGCGACTTCGGCCCGCTGGGCACCGAGGACCGGCTCGACGCCTGCGTCGAGGCGGCCGGACTGGACCCGAAGGTGCGGCCCGAAGGCATCCGCCCGGTGAACGTCGGCGGCAAGGCCGGGGTCATGATCATCCTGACCACCGGCAAGCTGGCCCAGTTCCGCTTGGTCGCCTTCGGCGCGGACTGCGGACCGGGAAATCCGGCCGTCCTGTTCGACAAGGTAGTCGGGGAGAAGTAGCGGCTGTGACATCCAGGGCTTCGCCCCGGGCCGGGGGCTCCGCCACCCGGAACCCCCATGAGCGGTGTCACCCCTGGGAACATGGCCACCTACGATCGTGTTGAGCCTGGTATACGGGTCACTACGAGCGGAGGTCACGGGTGGCTGCCGAAGACATCAGGAACCTGATCATCGTCGGATCGGGTCCTGCCGGATACACCGCTGCCGTTTACGCGGCGCGGGCGCAACTCGAACCGCTGGTGTTCGAGGGGACGCAGTTCGGTGGCGCGCTGATGACGACGACCGAGGTGGAGAACTTCCCCGGGTTTCGCGACGGCATCATGGGTCCGGACCTGATGGAGGAGATGCGCAAGCAGGCCGAGCGCTTCGGCGCCGAGCTGCGCGCGGAGGACGTCGAGTCGGTCGAGCTGACCGGCGAGGTCAAGTACGTGACCGCGAACGGCAAGCGCTACGCCGCCCGCGCGGTCGTCCTCGCGATGGGTGCCGCGGCGCGGTACCTGAACGTGCCGGGGGAGCAGGAGCTGCTCGGACGCGGGGTGTCGGCCTGTGCGACCTGTGACGGGTTCTTCTTCCGCGACCACGACATCGTGGTCGCCGGTGGTGGCGACTCGGCGATGGAGGAAGCGACCTTCCTGACGAAGTTCGCGAAGTCCGTCACCGTCGTGCACCGGCGTGAGGAGTTCCGCGCGTCGAAGATCATGCTCGAGCGCGCCCGCGCGAACGAGAAGATCAAGTGGAAGCTGAACTCGCAGATCACCGGCGTCGTCGGGGACAACAAGGTCGAGGGCCTGAAGCTGAAGGACACCCAGGACGGCTCCGAGTCGACCCTGGACGTGTCGGGCTTCTTCGTCGCGATCGGGCACGACCCCCGCAGCGCGCTCGTGCGCGGGCAGGTCGACCTGGACGAGGACGGCTACGTCATCACCCAGGGCCGCAGCTCGTACACGAACCTCGACGGCGTCTTCGCGGCCGGTGACCTGGTGGACCGCACCTACCGGCAGGCGATCACGGCGTCCGGCTCGGGCTGCAGCGCCGCGATCGACGCGGAACGCTGGCTCGCGGAGCACGGCGACTCGGACGCGCACGAGGCGGCCGAGCTGGTCGGCGGCGGCTACGGCGCGGGCACCAACTGACTTTCCGGCGTAACACCCACCTGAAGGAGAAACCATGTCCAACACCGTGAAGGTGACCGACGCGACGTTCGTCGACGAGGTCCTGACCAGCGAGAAGCCCGTTCTGGTCGACTTCTGGGCCACCTGGTGCGGGCCGTGCAAGATGGTCGCCCCGGTGCTCGAGGAGATCGCGGCGGAGAACGGCGAGAAGCTGACCATCGCCAAGATCGACATCGACGAGAACCCGAACACGCCGCGTGACTACCAGGTGATGTCCATCCCGACGCTGATCCTGTTTCAGGGCGGCAAGCCGGTGAAGCAGATCGTGGGCGCCAAGCCGAAGGCCGCGCTGCTGTCGGACCTCGCCGACGTTCTCTGAACCGAACAAGCCCGGCGAACCCGGGGCCTGCGGGAACCCTCCCGTGGGCTCCGGGTTCTCGTCGTTCGGGGGAATCTCACCGGTGTGGGTGAATCCTGCGTGACGAGGGCCACCACCGGGACGCCACGAACGGGCTCTTGACGAACCGACCGGGCCTGCGGTGTCACCGAGAGTTCGCAAGGCACAATAGAGGACCTGGGCCCGTCCCAGTGATGGTTTTCCCCGAAGTTTTGCCACGCGCCGAACCCCCAATCGGTGCCTGAGGAAAAGCGAGGAGTGCATGCGGGTACTCCGCCGCGGTGACGCCGGTCCGGACGTCGCCGAGATCAGGTCGATCCTGGCCGGGATGGACCTGCTCCCGCCGGTCACCGGTACCGACGCCTACGACACGTTCGATGTCGCCGTCGAGAACGCCGTACGGGCCTTCCAGCAGAGCCGTGGGCTGATGACCGACGGCATCGTGGGTCAGGCCACCTTCCAGGCGCTCAAGGGCGCCAGCTACCACCTGGGCAGCCGGCTGCTGTCGTACACGATCGCGGCCCCGATCCAGGGTGACGACGTCTTCACGCTGCAGGAGCGGCTGACCGAACTCGGCTTCGACGCCGGCCGCCCGGACGGCTACTTCGGCGCGGCGACCGAGCGCGCCCTCAAGACGTTCCAGCGCGACATGCGCCTGACGCCGGACGGCATGTGCGGCCCCGCGACCATCCGAGAGCTGCACCGCCTGTCCTCGCCGCGGGCCCGGGGCGGCCGCCCCGTGTTCCTGCGCGAGCAGGAGCAGGTGCGCCAGGCCGGTCCCCGGCTGCGCGGCAAGCGCATCGTGATCGACCCCGGCCACGGCGGCGACGACCTCGGCGTGGTCGCCGGCGGGCTCCGCGAGGCCGACATCGCGTGGGACCTCGCGCGCCGCCTGGAAGGCCGGATGAAGGCCACCGGCATGGAGGCGCTGATCTCCCGCGGCCCGAACCACAGCCCCACCGAGCTGGAGCGCGCGAAGTTCGCGAACGACGCGGGCGCCGACCTGTTCCTCTCGCTGCACAGCGACAAGAACCCCTCGCCGCGCGCGCAGGGCGTCGCGAGCTTCCACTTCGGCAACGGCAACGGCACGACGTCGACCGTGGGCGAGCTGCTGGCCGGCTTCATCCAGCGCGAGGTCGCGGCCCGCACGGGCCTGCAGGACAACCGCACGCACTACAAGTCGTGGGACATCTTCACCCGCACCCGCTGCCCGGCCGTCCGGGTCGAGATCGGCTACCTGACGAACCCGGACGACAGCCGCAAGCTGGGCGACCCGGCCTTCCGCGACATCGTCGCCGAGGGCATCCTGATCGCCGTCAAGCGCCTGTACCTGCTCGGCGAGGGCGACCAGCCGACGGGCACGTTCACGTTCGCGGATGTCCTCGCGCACGAACTCGCGAAGGCCGAGTAGGGCGACCACAACCCCTAGCGGCTCACCTTCACCTGCTCCACCACACCTGGGGACGCGCACGCGCCGTCCCCAGGTTTCGGTGCAGTCATCCACAGCTTTTCCACCGCGCCTATCAGGGCTCTGTGGATAACTCGGCACTTCTTCCACAGCTGTGCACACACGACGGAATCCGTGTTCCAGGTGCGCCGGAGCTCCGGCGCAAACGTTTGCGGCAGGTCAGGCGCGGCCGAGGATCGGCTCGGCCGTGGTGATCGTCACCTGGCCGAGCAGCCGCTCCAGCGCCGCCTCGACGTCTTCCTTCCAGGTGATCGCCGAACGCAGCTCGAGGCGCAGGCGCGGCCACTTCTGGTGGGGACGGACGGTCTTGAAGCCGACGCTCTGCAGGAAGGCCGAAGGCAGCACGCAGCTGTGGCCGCCGTCCGGGTCCGACTCGTCGGGACGCGCGTCGCCGAACGCCTCGATGGCGCGGACGCCGCGCTTGGTGAGGTCCTTCGCGACCGCCTGGACCAGCATCCGGCCGAGGCCGCCGCCGCGGAATTCCGGGAGGATCTGGAAGGCCGTCAGCAACACCGCGTCCGCGCTCGGCGGGGACGTCGGGAAGGCCAGCGAGCGCGGGACGGCGTTCGGCGGGGCGTACAGCACGAACCCGACCGGCAGCGTGTCGCTGTAGACGATGCGGCCGCAGGAACCCCACTCGAGCAGCACGCTCGAAACCCAGGCTTCCTTCTCGACCTCGGTGGCGCCGAACTCCTCGGCCTGGTTCTTCAGGTGCGGAGCCAGCTCCCAGTACACGCACCTGCGACAGCTCTTCGGCAGATGCTCGAGGTTGTCCAGTGTGACGCCCACGACGCGACGCGACACCCGCGACCTCCCTGACCTGCGCTCCCGGTGGGCTCCTCCGCCGTCAAGCCGCGCGGAACCACAGCACGAACACGGGAGCCATGGTCGATGGTAGGCCGATGTGAGAAGCACCGAAAGGTCAGGGGTCCTCGACAGGCCCCGGTTACACTCGATGGATCTACCGCTCCCGCGCGGGAGCGGACCGTGTCCACCGACCCCCGGGTGAATCGTCGATGACCGAGAACCGCCCCAGCAAGCCGCACAGCGGCCGTCAGAACCTCGACCCGCACCTCGAGCGGTATGCCGCGCGCACCGCCGGGATGACCGCCTCCGAGATCCGGGCCCTGTTCGCGGTCGCCAGCCGGCCCGAGGTGGTCTCCCTCGCCGGCGGCATGCCGAACCTGGCCGCGCTCCCGCTCGACACGCTCTCGGCGCAGGTGGCGGAGATCATCGCCGAAGACGGCCTGGTGGCCCTGCAGTACGGCTCGGCGCACGGCGTCCCGGCGCTGCGCGAGCAGATCTGCGAAATCATGGCGCTGGAGGGCATCAAGGCGCACCCGGACGACGTCGTGGTGACCGTCGGCTCCCAGATGGGCCTGGACATGGTCACGCGGCTGTTCTGCGACCCGGGTGACGTCGTGATCGCCGAGGGCCCGTCCTACGTCGGTGCCCTGGGCTCCTTCGCCGCGTACCAGGCGCAGGTCGTGCACGTGGCGATGGACGAAAACGGCCTGGTGCCGGAACTGCTGCGGGAGGCGCTGAGCCAGACGGAGAAGGCCGGCCGGCGCGTCAAGTTCCTCTACACGATCCCGAACTTCCACAACCCCGCCGGCGTCACGCTGGCCGTCGAGCGCCGCGCGGAGATCCTGGAGATCTGCCGCGAGCACGGCGTCCTGGTCGTCGAAGACAACCCGTACGGGTTACTCGGTTTCGACGGGCAGACGTACCCGGCGCTGCGCTCGACGGACCCCGACAACGTCGTGTACCTCGGCTCGTTCTCGAAGACGTTCGCGTCCGGTCTGCGCGTCGGCTGGGTGCTCGCGCCGCACGCCGTCCGCGAAAAGCTCGTGCTGGCCGCGGAGTCGGCGACGCTGTGCCCGCCGACCCTCAACCAGCTGATCGTGTCGCGGTACCTGGCCACGCACGACTGGAAGGGCCAGATCAAGAAGTTCCGCGAGAACTACCGCGAGCGGCGCGACGCGATCCTGTCCGCGCTCGACCAGTACCTGCCCCCGGGCTGCTCGTGGACGAAGCCGGACGGCGGGTTCTACGTCTGGGTGACGGTGCCGGAAGGCGTCGACACCAAGGCGATGCTGCCGCGCGCGGTGACCGCGCGGGTGGCGTACGCGTCCGGAACCGGCTTCTACGCCGACGGTTTCGGCAGCCGCCAGATGCGGCTGTCCTACTGCTACCCGACACCGGAGCGCATCCGGGAAGGCGTCCGGCGGCTGGCCGCTGTGCTGGAGTCCGAAATGGACCTCGCGCGCACCTTCGGTAACGTGAGCGCGCGCCAGATCCAGGGGCCGCCGAACCCGTCCCCCGACACGGTCTAGGTGGCTTTCGGGGGTTCCGGGTGGCAGAGCCCCCGGCCCGGGGCGAAGCCCCGGATGTCACAGTTTTTTAAACCAGCTAAGGAGTTTCCACGGTGGTCGACCGTACCGTTGCCGTGCTCGCCGGCGGGCTTTCGCACGAACGCGACGTCTCGCTGAGGTCCGGGCGACGGCTCTCCGCGGCGCTCAAGTCCGAAGGCCTCGGCATCGAGGAGTGGGACACCGACGCGGGGTTGCTGGAGCGCCTGCGCACGCAGCGCCCGGACGCCGTGGTCGTCGCGCTGCACGGCGGTGAGGGCGAAAACGGCTCGGTGCAGACGGTCCTGGAAATGCTGGACGTGCCGTTCGTCGGCACCGGTTCCCAGGGCTGCCGCCGCGCGTGGGACAAGCCGACGGCCAAGGCGCTCATCGAGAACGCCGGCTTCGTGACGCCGGGCTGGGTCGTGTTGCCGCACAGCACGTTCCGCGAGCTCGGCGCCCAGGCGGTGCTCGACGCGATGGTGGAGCAGCTCGGCCTGCCGCTGATCCTCAAGCCGGACCAGGGTGGCTCGGCGCTCGGCACGCAGGTGGTGCGCGAAGCGGCGGAACTGCCCGCGGCGATGGTCGGCTGCTTCGCTTACGGCGACACGGTTCTCGCGGAGCGGTTCGTAGCCGGAATCGAAGTAGCCGTGACGGTCATCGAGGGCGAGAACGGTCCCGAGGCCCTGCCCGCCGTCGAGATCGTGCCGGAGAGCGGCGTCTACGACTACACGGCCCGCTACACCGCCGGCCTGACGGACTTCTTCACCCCGGCCCGCCTCGACGACGCCGCGGCCAAGGCGGCGGCCGAGCTCGCCGTCGCCGCCCACCGCGTCCTCGGACTGCGGGACATCTCCCGGACCGACGCGATCGTCGCCGAAGACGGCACGGTCCACTTCCTCGAGGTGAACCCGTCACCCGGGCTCACCGAGACGTCGACGGTCCCGATGGCGATCGACGCGGCGGGCAAGTCGCTCGGCACGGTGTTCGCCGACCTGATCGGGCGCGCGATCTCCCGCTGACTCCTCGTACGCGAAAGGCCACTACGGAATTTCCGTGGTGGCCTTTTTCGCGGGGGCTCCGGGTGGCGGAGCCCCGACTGTCACAGCCTTTTGGTGTCGCGAGCGATCATCACCGGACGTGGTCGCCGCAACCGCGTGGAGCAATCATCACCGTGACGAAACCCCCTGGGGTGATCCCTAATCGGTTTCCGGTGTCTGATTCGCCCCATTCGCGTCGATGATCGAGACGATGCGCTCGAGATCGTCGACCGAGCCGAACTCGAGCACGATCCGCCCCTTGCGCCGGCCGAGGTCGACCTTCACGCGGGTGTCGAACCGGTCCGAAAGCCGGTTGGCGAGATCCTGGAGCCCGGGCGCCTGGATCGGCTTGCGCGGCGCGGGCTTCGGCTTGGCCGGCTTCTCGCTCTTCTTGAGCGTGACGGCTTCCTCGGTCGCCCGGACCGACATGCCCTCCGCGATGATGCGCGCGGCGAGCTCTTCCTGACTGTCGGCGTCCTCCAGGGACAGCAACGCACGCGCGTGCCCGGCGGACAAGACGCCCGCGGCGACCCGGCGCTGCACCGGCAGGGGGAGCTTGAGGAGCCGGATGGTGTTGGTGATGACCGGCCGGCTGCGGCCGATCCGGCTCGCCAGCTCCTCGTGCGTGACCGCGAACTCGTCGAGCAGCTGCTGGTACGCCGCCGCCTCTTCGAGCGGGTTCAGCTGGACGCGGTGGATGTTCTCCAGGAGCGCGTCGCGCAGCATCGACTCGTCGGCGGTCTGCCGGACGATCGCCGGGATCGCTTCGAGCTCCGCCTGCTGCGACGCCCGGAGCCGCCGCTCGCCCATGACGAGCTCGTACTCGTCGTTCCCGAGCTCGCGAACCACGATGGGCTGCATGAGCCCGAACTCGCGGATCGAGTGCTCGAGTTCGGCGAGCGCCTCTTCGTCGAAGGCCAGCCGCGGCTGCTTCGGGTTGGGCTTGATCGAGCCGACCGGGATCTCGCGGTAGACCGCCCCGGCGACCTCGCCGCTGTGCTGCTTCGCTTGGCCGTTCGCCGCGAACCAGCCCTTCTCGTCGGCCGCCTTCTTGTCCGCCGCCGACCCGTCACTGGGCGCGGGGAGGGGGCCGCCGGTGGGCCCGGTAGGGATGAGGGCGGCGAGGCCGCGCCCCAGCCCTCCTCTGCGCTCGGTCATGTGGAACTACCCCTTTCCATGAGTGCACCTCGCTCGGCGATCTCCTTCGCCGCGTCGACGTAGCTCAGCGCCCCGCGCGAGCCGGGGTCGTAGGCGAGCACGGTCTGGCCGTACCCGGGCGCCTCCGACACCTTCACGCTGCGGGGGATGACGGTCTTCAGGACAGTGTCGCCGAAGTGGTTCCGCACCTCGTTCGTCACCTGATCGGCCAGCTTGGTCCGGCCGTCGTACATGGTGAGCAGGATCGTCGAGACGCGGAGTTCGCGGTTGAGGTGCTGCTGCACGAGCTCGATGTTGCTCAGCAGCTGCCCGAGCCCTTCCAGCGCGTAGTACTCGCACTGGATCGGGATGAGCACCTCCTGCGCGGCGACCATCGCGTTGACCGTCAGGAGGCCGAGCGACGGCGGGCAGTCGATCAAGACGTAGTCGACGCCGATCTCGTCGAGGATCTCCGAGGAGATAGCTTCCTTGAGCCGCGACTCGCGCGACGCCATCGAGACGAGCTCGATCTCGGCGCCGGCGAGGTCGATCGTGGCGGGGACGCAGAAGAGGTTGGGGGACTGCTCGGTCGGCTGCGCCGCCTCGGCGAGCGTCACCTCGCCGATGAGCACTTCGTAGATGGAGGGCGTCCCGGACCGGTGGTCGACGTCGAGCGCGGTGCTCGCGTTGCCCTGCGGGTCGAGGTCGACGACGAGCGTCTTGAGCCCGTGAACGGCGAGCGCGGCGGCGAGGTTGACCGTGCTGGTGGTCTTGCCGACGCCGCCCTTCTGGTTGGCGACGGTCATCACGCGGCGACGGCCGGGCCGGGGCAGCGACCCTTCCGGGTGTAGCAGCCGAGCGGCGCGGGTGGCTTCTTCGGCGATCGGCGTCCAGCCCACGTCGTGGCTGGTCTCCGTGGAGTCGGACGGCGGGGGATTCACCGGTCTCGACACCTCCTCCATATAGACGTCTGGTCGATGGACGAGTCGCGTCGTTTCACGTGGAACACCGCGGCCCGTTGTCTGCGCTAGCGCTTCCTGCTCCGCGCCTGAGCCGTCTTCGACGACTGGCGACGGATCTTCACGACCGTGCTGGGGACCTCTAGTACTGCCACACCGCACTCCACGACCATCGGGTCGGCGCCGCCCGCCTTCCTGATGGCGGCACCGTCCCGCTCGATCTCGTCCGCCGCACTGGCGCCCTTGAGGGCGACCAGGAAGCCGTCGGGACGAACCAGCGGCAAGCACCAGTCCGCGAGCCGGGCCAGCGGGGCGACCGCGCGAGCGGTGACGATGTCGGCGCCACCGAGCTGCTCACGCACAGGCCGCTCCTCCGCGCGTCCACGGACGATGGTGATCGGGAGTTCCAGCTTCTCGGCCACCTCGGCCAGCCAGTCCACCCGGCGGGCCATAGGTTCGAGCAAGACGATATCGAGGTCCGGTCGCGCGATGGCGAGCGGTACACCCGGAAGCCCGGCCCCCGACCCGACATCGACGACGCGAGCCCCCTCAGGCATCTGCTCGCCGATCACCGCCGAGTTGAGCACGTGCCGTTCCCACAGCCGTTCGACTTCCCGCGGACCGATCAGCCCACGCTCAACCCCGTGACTCGCGAGGAGTTCGACATACCCAGCCGCTTGGTCGACGTGCGCACCGAACACTTGCTCCGCCGCGGTCCGCACCGCACCCGCGGCCTGCTCCAAGCTCACTCCGGCTACTCCTAGTCCGCGCGTTTCACGTGAAACGGCGCTCCAGCGATTGTCCCTGATGTCGACGTGAAAACGAGCCGACAGACCGCAGATGTGGACAACTCCACTCACCCAGCGGCCGGTTCCACGTGAAACACCACCTCACCGTCGCCGAGCCCGGTGCGCGTTCCACGTGAAACATCACGGCTGTAATTCACGCCGCGGCAACGAGCACCGCGGAGGGCGAGGCGCACCGCAGCGGCAGGGCGGCAGCCCTGGCACGGTGGCACACGGCAGCCGCGGCACGACCAGTCACGGCCACGACGCCGGGATGACCTCGGCACATCGCAGCACAGCGGCGCGACCGACAAGACGAACCGGCTGCAGCTGCGGCCGCGGCGGCAGTGGCGATAGCGGGGACGGTCCGTACTCCCGGCGGCGGCAGCAACGCGGCAGTGTGGCCCGACCACAGGCCCCTGGCAGATGCGACAGTCACGGCGGCCAGTCGCGGTGACGAGCGCGCCGCACAGCCAGTCAGGCCGGGGCAGGACGCGGTCCGACTGGCGCGACTGGTGGGCCGGCCACGACGAGCGGCCAGACACGATGACACAACGGGCGAGGCCGGGGCAGGGCGATCCTGGGCGAGGACAGCCGCGCAACGACCTCCCGCTGCGGCAACGGCAGCCCATACGGCAGCGGGTGACTGCAGCCGCGGCGATGGTCGTAGCGACTGAGCCGCAGCGCCGGTCACGGCACACGGCAGCGGCGAAGGGGCCCCGGCACACGAGCGACCACAGTCGCTACCGCGGCTGTGACGCGAAGCGAGATGCCCGCGGTTTCAGGGCGCCGGGGGCGGCGAACGCGGCGGCAGTACCGACGGATGATGAGGCGCCGCCGCGACCGCAACGGGCAGAGCGAGATGCCGCAATGGCGGGCGTGGCTGCCGCGCCAGGAGGTGGCGGGCGCGGCTGGCGCGACAGCAGGTGTGGGAGTGGCGGTCGGGTCCGCTGCCGGTGCACGGCCTGAGGTAACGGCCTGCGGCGATCGCCGTCGCGACCGCGGCAGTCGCGCCGGGCAAGCGGGAGCCGCCCCACAGCGGCAGCATTCGACCGTCGTGGTCAGACGGGGCGGCGAAGTGCACGGTGGTGGTCGCGGTGCGCGACGGTGCCAGCGCGAGGACGAGGGTCAGCTGGGCGCGTTGCCCGCCGGACAGCTTGCCCGCAGACGCACGGAACGGCGGCCCGTCCGCTACGGCGGTGCGGCACCGGCGACGCGGGCCGGGGCAAGCTGGGGGACCCGGTGATCCGTCAGGGCAACGCCGAACGGCCGGACCCTCCGCTCGTCCTGGAACGCCGCAATCGCGAGTCACCGGCGGCCGACGGCTTCGTCGGCTCGCCTGCCGGCGGTCGACCGCCCAGCGGAGGCCGGGGGCGAGGCGTGCCGAAGGACAAAGGCACCACGCCTCCCGAACGTCAGCGCGGGTGCGGCCGGGCGTGCCCCACCCGCGACAGGATGACCGCCTTCTCGTCCCACCGCAGCCGATGCCGAGCCGGGCAGCGTCAAGTCGTACCTGTGGTCGCCGTCGATACAAGTCCGATCCGCCCAGTCCGCTCGCTCCACAAGGGCACAAAAAAGCGGCCCGCCGGACCGAAGTCCGACGGGCCGCCGACGAAGTCCGTCAGGACTCCGGGAAGATCACCACGCGACGCTTGGGGTCTTCGCCCTCGCTCTCGCTCGTGACGCCCGAGACCGTCGCCACGGCGTCGTGGACCACCTTGCGTTCGAACGGGCTCATCGGCTGCAGCCGCACCCGCTCGCCGCTCGAGAGGACCGACTCCGCCGTCGAACGGCCGAGCTCGCGGAGTTCCTCGCGGCGGTCCGCGCGCCAGCCCGCGATGTCCAGCATGAGGCGGCTGCGCGAACCGGTCTCCTGCTGGACCGCCAGGCGGGTCAGCTCCTGCAGGGCCTCGAGCACCGTGCCGCGGGGGCCGACGAGCTTCTCGAGGTCCTCGCCGCCGTCGATGCTCACGATCGCGCGGCCGGCTTCCACGTCCAGGTCGATGTCACCGTCGTAGTCGAGCAGGTCCAGCAGCCGCTCGAGGTAGTCGCCGGCGATGTCGCCCTCCTGGACGAGGACGTCGTCGCCACCTCCCGCCTTCTGCTCGCTCTCCTCTTCGGTGGTCGCGCCCGCGGCCGCGTCGTCCTGATCGGCGTCGATCGTGTCGATCGTCTCCGACATCATTCGTCTCCTCTCCGAACCGGTCGCGCCTCAGCGGCGCTTCCGGCCCGACTTCCTGGTCGAGTCTTTGAGGAGCCCGGGCACTCCCGTGCCGTTCTCCGATGAGCCGTTCTGGCCGTTCGTGGCGACCGGGGTGGCCTCCGCCACCGTCGCGCCGTCCGCCTTGGCCGCAGCGACCTCGGCGGCCTTGGCCGCGGCGGCCTCCGCCGGCGTGGTCTGCGCGAAGCCGTGGGCCGAGCCGGCCTTGGTGACCTTCTTCTGCGAGCCGGTCTGGGCGGGCTGGTTCTTCTTCTGCTGGACGGGCTTCTGGCCCACCTTCGGCGCGGTCGGCTTCTGCCCGGGCTTCGGGCCGAGCGACGCGCGCTTCTCGGCGGCCTCCACCTTGCGAGCCGCCTCTTCCTTGTCGATCTTCGTGTAGACGAGGCGCTGCTGCATCAGGGTCCAGCCGTTGTTCGCCAGCCAGTAGAAGAGGAGGCCGAGCGGGAACAGCGCACCGAAGACGAGGACACCGAGCGGGAAGATGTACATCGTCAGCTTGTTCATGATCGCGGTCTGCGAGGTGGCCGACGCGGCGTTCTGGCGGGCCACCGAGTGCCGCGCGGTGAGGTGCGTGGCGATCGACGCGATGATCATGAGGGGCAGGGCGACCGGGAGCACGCTCCAGTGGAAGCCGACGTTCGCGGCGTTGCCCCCGCTGACGACGCCGACACCGTTGTAGACGGCCTCGCCGAGGTTGACGCCGAAGAGCTTCGCGTTGACGTAGGACTCGACGTCGTGCTGGGTGAAGAAGTAGTTCTCGGTCTTCGGCTTGCCGTCCGCCGGCATGATCGAGAACGCGCGCAGGACGTGGTTCAGGCCGATGAACACCGGGATCTGCAGCAGCATCGGCAGGCAGCTGCCCAGCGGGTTGACGCCGTGCTCCTTCTGGAGCTTCTGCATCTCCTGTGCCTGGCGCTGCTTGTCGTTCGCGTACTTCTTCTGGAGCTTCTTCATCTCCGGCGCGAAGTCCTGCATCTTCTTCATCGACCGGACCTGGTTCACGAACGGCTTGAACATGATGCCGCGGACCGTGAACGTCAGGAAGATGATGCCGAGGATCCAGGCGATCGCCGTCGACTCCCCGAAGACGAGCCCGAAGACCTTGTGCCAACACCAGAGGATGAAGGACACGGGGTAGTAGATGAAATCGAGCACTGCTGCTACTCCTCGATCGGTGTTTCAGGTCGTCGGTGGCGCCACGAGAACGTCTCGGGCACGGGGTCGCGGCCGGGCATGGTCCACGGGCCGCAACGCAGCAGCCGGCGCGCCGCGAGGTAGGAGCCGCGGCCGGCGCCGTGCCGGGTGAGGGCCTCGACGGCGTACGCGCTGCAGCTCGGGTAGAACCGGCACGCCGGCGGCAGGAAGGGCGAAATCGCCTTGCGGTAGAGCTTGATGGGGAGCAACAGGACCCACGCGACCGGACCGGGCCGCGTGGGCCCGGGCTCGTCGTCGTGGTCGTGCTCGTCGTGCACTGAGTGCTCGGGGGTGGCTCGCATACCGGTCACACCGCTGATCCGTGGTCGGGGGCCGCGTCCGCGGGACGCGTCGGGCTGGGGACATCCCCGGCCGGACGGCGCGACGACAGTAGTCCGAGCCGCCGCAGCGCGGCGTCGAGATCGGCCCCGAGCTCCGCGCTGGACGCGGTCGCGGACGGCGGCAATGCCCGTACGACCAACGCACTGCCGGCGGGCAGGGTTCCGAGCCGGGCCGAAACGAGATGACGCAACTTGCGGGACACCCGGTGGCGGACCACCGAGTTCCCCACGGCCTTGCTCACCACAAAACCCGCCCTGGTCGCCGACGGTGCATCGGCGGCCATGGACGGGTCCGTGGTCAACGCGTGGACGACGAGGCGGCGCCTGCCTGCCTTGGATCCGCGACGGAGAACCACGCGGAAATCCTCACTCCGCCGCAAACGTGCGGCAGCCGGCAGCACGGCGCGCCCCGACGTGCCGGATCAGGCCGACAGCGCTTCGCGGCCCTTGCGACGGCGAGCCGCCAGGATGCCCCGGCCTGCCCGGGTCCGCATGCGCAGCCGGAACCCGTGGGTCTTGGCGCGACGACGGTTGTTCGGCTGGAAGGTCCGCTTACCCTTGCTCACTGCTTCTCCTGTGTGTCGCTGTGTCGTCTGCCCACCCGCCGGAGAGGAACGGTCATCCCTCTCACCTGGCGTGTCGTGCGGGCGCACGGCAGTCTCTGGTGTCTCCTACCAACGTGTGGCCTCGTCACGACGAGCGACGACAACTAGGGCACGCGAAACGCGCCCGTCGCATACGGGAGACCTTACGAGGGTACGCACCCCCGACCGGCGCCCGGTAAGCACCCCCTCGGCCACCGCCGGTGACGGGCCGCGCGAGGCCCGTTCGTCGACGCCGCGGCATCGAATGGCAACACGCCGTACACCATGAAATGCTGGCGGCCCAGGATGCCTTGTGGCAGCGAGCGGGGCTTGTTAGCGTGCCTCTCTCGGGTCACCGGTCGAGGTGCACGAGTATCCGGGTGGTGGAGTGCCCACCGGCTTACGACGAGCCCGCAGGTGGCGTCGCCGCGGGTCGCCGTACATTAGTGCACAGCTGTGGACAACTATGTGGATATTCGCTGTGCCGGTACCCGGTCAGGTCCGCAGGGGGTCATAGGGCGGTGTGACCAGGGGCGTTCCCGGGCCGATCCGGCCGTACGCGCCGTCGAGGGGAGGGGAGCCAGCCAGGTGTCGGAGCACCAGCACAACCTGGGTGTCATCTGGGAACAGGTGGTACGCGAACTGTCCGACGGGACCCTGTCCCCCCAGCAGCGTGCCTGGATGCGCGTGACCCGCCCCATCGGCCTGCTCGACGGCACCGCGCTGCTCGCTGCCCCCAGTGACTTCGCGAAGGAAGCGATCGAGCGCGGCCTCCGCGGCGCGATCACCGACGCGCTCTCCCGGCGGCTCGGCCGCGCCATCTCGCTGGCCGTGAAGGTCGACACCGCCGAGACCCTCGCCCCGGTCGCCGCGCCGCGCTACGTCCCGTCACCCGCCCGGGTGGAAAACGGCGTGAGCGCCGAGCCGGCCCCCGCGCCGATGCCGGGCCCCGGCCCGATGATGCCGCCGCAGCGTCCCGAGCCCGCGCCGCCGATGCCGGCGCACCAGTCCGCCGGGCCGAAGCCCGACGACGGTGACGACACCGACGAGGAAGTCGACGAAGAGGGCGAAGCGCTCGCCGCCGTCCACGAGATCTGGCCGACGTTCTCCGGGCAGCCGATCGCCGGCCAGCCCTACACCGCGCCGGCGCAGCCGCAGACATCGAAGACGAAGCTCAACGAGAAGTACACGTTCGACACGTTCGTCATCGGCGCGTCCAACCGGTTCGCGCACGCGGCCGCGGTCGCCGTCGCCGAAGCGCCGGCCCGCGCGTACAACCCGCTCTTCATCTGGGGCGAGTCCGGGCTCGGCAAGACGCACCTGCTGCACGCGGTCGGCCACTACGCGCAACGGCTCTTCCCGGGCATGCGCGTGCGGTACGTCTCGACCGAAGAGTTCACGAACGACTTCATCAACTCGCTGCGCGACGACCGCAAGGTCGCCTTCCAGCGCCGCTACCGCGACATCGACATCCTGCTCGTCGACGACATCCAGTTCCTGGAGGGCAAAGAAGGTACGCAGGAAGAGTTCTTCCACACCTTCAACACCCTTCACAACGCGAACAAGCAGATCGTCGTCAGCTCCGACCGCCCGCCCAAGCGCCTCGAAACGCTGGAGGACCGGCTGCGGACGCGGTTCGAGTGGGGCCTGATCACCGACATCCAGCCGCCCGAGCTCGAGACGCGAATCGCGATCCTCCGCAAGAAGGCGGCGCAGGACCGGCTCGCGGTGCCGGGTGACGTCCTGGAGTTCATCGCCTCGCGCGTCGAGGCGAACATCCGGGAGCTCGAAGGCGCGCTGATCCGGGTCACGGCGTTCGCGTCGCTGAACCAGCAGCCGGTCGACGCCGGGCTGGCCGAGATCGTGCTGCGCGACCTCATCCCCGACTCGCACGCCCCGGAGATCACCGCACCCACCATCATGGGCGTCATCTCCGAGTTCTTCGACGTCTCGCTGGACGACCTGTGCGGCCCGGGCAAGACGAAGGCGCTCGCCACGTCCCGCCAGATCGCGATGTACCTCTGCCGCGAGCTGACCGACATGTCGCTGCCGAAGATCGGGCAGACGTTCGGCGGCCGCGACCACACGACCGTCATGCACGCGGACAAGAAGATCCGCAAGGAGATGGCCGAGCGCCGGCGCATCTACGACCAGGTGCAGGAGCTGACGTCGCGCATCAAGCAGCGCGCCCGCCAGTAGCCCGTCTTTCCTTACCTCCCAACGACTCAGGGGCGTCCACATCGTGTGGACGCCCCTGAGTCGTCTTTGGACTGCCTGAAGCACGCCTACGCCCGCGAAGCAGCGAAGCGCACGTACGCGCGCTTCGCAAAGTCGCGAAAATTGTTTGTACACAAGGAAGTTTCCCCATGGTGTGGGCAGTTTGCCCACAGCGTCCGCGGATCTCCCACCAGCGACGACCCGGAATCCGTCCACACCCCGCCCACAGGTGATCCACAAGAAATCCACACTGTTGTCCACGCTGATTCCACAGGTTGCCCACATTGTGTGCACAGGAGGGCCCAGTCACCCGGAAGAGCGATCCGGACCGTGCCGCGCACCCCCAGACCCTGGGTACAGAGGGCCCCACACCTGGGGACAACCGTGGGGATAACCGGGGACAACTGTGGACGGATCCGGGGCCGCTCGAAGTTGTCCACGGACGGCCCGATCTGTCCCCAGATCCACCACCATGGTTCTCCACATGCCCGCGAGCACTCCCACCTGCGCGAACGACCTCAATCCACACAATCCACAGGACTTACTACTGCTACTGCCTTTTAGATCTCTTCTAAGAGAGAAAAAGATAAAAACAGGCGGAGGACGAATCTGGGGACAACCGCGGGAGACTGTCGCCAAGTCGACAAAGTCAAGGGGAGGCCGAAGTGACGGCTGCCCCCGCGACGGCCTACCGTGGATGTCTGCACCTGGTCCGTGCTCCGGCCGCTGACGCGGAGGGCGGACCGGCCGGAGCGGGCAGCCGGTCACTGCCCCAAGCCAGAGCGAGGCCGGGCCGGCCCCGTCGCCCTGTCCGAGCCGAGTGGCTCGGGTCGTCGAAAGGATGCGCGCATGAAGATCCGCGTCGAGCGTGACGGGCTCGCCGACGCCGTCGCGTGGGTGGCGAGAAGCCTCCCCTCCCGGCCTCCCGTGCCGGTACTGGGCGGAGTCCTGCTCGACGCCGGTTCCGACGGCGACTCCGACGCGTTGACCGTGTCGGGTTTCGACTACGAGGTGTCCGCGACCGTGGGCGTCCCGGCGACGATCGCCGACGGCGGCCGCCTGCTGGTGTCCGGCAGGCTCCTCGCCGACATCACCAAGTCCCTGCCGAACCAGCCGGTCGAGATCGCCGTCGACGGCGCCCGCGCCACGATCACGTGCGGCAGCGCGCGCTTTTCCCTGCCGACCATGCCGGTCGAGGACTACCCGCAGCTGCCGTCCCAGCCCGCCTTCGCGGGTGAGCTCACCGGCGACGCGTTCGGCCAGGCCGTCACCCAGGTCGTCGTCGCCGCGGGCAAGGACGACACGCTGCCGATGCTGACCGGCATGCGGCTCGAGATCTCCGGCAGCTCGCTGACCCTCGTCGCGACCGACCGGTTCCGGCTCGCCATGCGCGAGTTCACCTGGCAGCCCGCCGAGGGCCTGGCCGACGCCGCGGTGCTCGTCCCGGCGCGCACGCTCGCCGAGGCGGCCAAGACGCTCGGCGCGAGCGGCGCCACGATCCGGCTCGCGCTGGCCAGCGGCGAGGGCCTGCTCGGCCTGTCCGGCTCCGGGCGCTACACGACGACCCGGCTGCTCGACGCCGAGTTCCCGCCGTACCGCCAGCTGCTGCCCGCGACGCACACGTCGCGCGCGGTCATCGAAGTGTCCGCTCTCACGGAGTCGATCAAGCGAGTTTCGCTGGTCGCGGAGCGGGGGACTCAGGTACGACTGGAGTTCGGGGACAACACGCTGCGGCTGTCCGCGGGCGGCGACGACGAGGGAAGCGCCGAGGAAGAGCTCCAGGTCGACTACGAAGGTGAGCCGGTGACGATCGCGTTCAACCCGGGTTACCTCGTCGACGGTCTCGGCGCCCTCCACAGCGACCGGGCGGAGCTGACGTTCACCACGCCGAACCGCCCCGCCCTCATCAAGCCGGCCGACGCCGAGGGCAACCTCATCCCCGGCTACCTCTACCTCCTGATGCCGGTCCGCTTGCCGGGCTGACCCACAACTTTTCTTTAGCACGTAAGGGGATCTCATGGTTCAGCTCGGTCTGATCGGCCTGGGCAAGATGGGCTTCAACATGCGTGAGCGGCTGCGCGCGGCCGGTCACGAAGTGGTCGGCTACGACCGCAACCCGGACGTCAGCGACACGACGTCGCTCGAGGACCTGGTGTCCAAACTGGACGCTCCGCGGATCGTCTGGATCATGGTCCCGGCCGGCGACCCGACGCGGCAGACCATCACCGAGCTGGGCAACCTGCTCGCCGAAGGTGACATGGTCATCGACGGCGGCAACTCGAAGTACACCGACGACAAGCTGAACGCCGAGCTGCTCGCCGCGAAGAACATCGGCTACGCCGACTGCGGTGTCTCCGGTGGCGTGTGGGGCAAGGAAAACGGCTACGGCCTGATGGTCGGCGGCACGGCCGCCGACGTCGAGCGCGCGATGCCGATCTTCGACGCGCTGCGCCCGGAAGGCCCGCGCGAGGAAGGCTTCTCGCACGCGGGCAGCGTCGGTGCCGGCCACTACGCGAAGATGATCCACAACGGCATCGAGTACGGCATGATGCAGGCCTTCGCCGAAGGCTTCGAGCTGCTCGAGGCCGCGAAGGTCGTCGACGACGTGCCCGCCGTGATCAAGGGCTGGCAGCGCGGCACCGTCGTCCGGTCCTGGCTGCTCGACCTGCTCGTGCGCGCGCTCGACGAGGACCCGGACCTGGACGACCTCGAGGGGTACGTCGAGGACTCCGGCGAAGGCCGGTGGACGCTCGAAGAGGCGATCAACAACGCGGTGCCGGCGCCGGTCATCTCGGCCGCGCTGTTCGCCCGGTTCGCCTCCCGCCAGGAGCACTCGGCCGCGATGCGCGCGGTCGCCGCGTTGCGCAACCAGTTCGGCGGGCACGCCGTGAAGAAGGTCGGCGGGTAGGTCCCGTCCGGGAAGGAACCACGTGTATCTGCGCCATTTGCAGGTCACCGACTTCCGCTCCTGGCCCCAGGCCGATCTCGCCCTCGAACCGGGGCCGACCGTGCTGGTCGGCCAGAACGGTCGCGGCAAGACCAACCTGCTGGAAGCGATCGGGTACGTCGCGACGCTGGGCTCGCACCGCGTCGCGACGGACGCGCCGCTCATCCGGCACGGCTGTGAGCGCGCGCTGGTGCGGGTCGCGGTGGTCAACGACGACCGCGAGCTGACCGTCGAGCTCGAGATCACCGCCGGCCGGGCGAACCGCGCGCGGGTCAACCGCGGCGCGGTCGGCCGGCCGCGGGACGTGCTCGGCATCCTGCGCACGGTGCTGTTCTCCCCGGAGGACCTGGCGCTGGTGCGGGGTGACCCGGGTGAGCGACGCCGGTTCCTCGACGAGCTGCTCGTGCTGCGCGCGCCGCGGTACGCCGGGGTTCGTGCGGACTACGAGAAGGTGCTGAAGCAGCGCAACGCCCTGCTCAAGACGGCAGGCAAGCGCCGGACCGGTCGTGAGGACCCGTACGCGCTGTCGACGCTCGAAGTCTGGGACGACCACCTCGCGGTGGCGGGCGCGGAGCTGCTGGCCGCGCGCCTGAACCTCGTCGCCGACCTCGGGCCGTACGCGGCCGCGGCGTACATGGGCGTCGCGCCGGACTCCCGGCCGGCGAAGATCTCGTACAAGTCTTCGCTGGGTGAGGGCCTGCCGGAGACGTACGGCGTGCCGGACGGCGAACGGGCGCAACCCGATGTCCTGAAGGACGTCTTGCTCAAAGCGCTCGGTGAATCTCGTAAAGCCGAGCTGGAGCGGGGGATCAGCTTGGTCGGCCCGCACCGGGACGAGCTGGAGCTGATCCTGGGCGAGGCGCCGGCCAAGGGTTACGCGAGCCACGGCGAGTCGTGGTCGTTCGCGCTCGCTCTCCGGCTCGGCAGCTACGAGCTGCTGCGCGGGGAGGCGGGTGAGCCGGTGCTCCTGCTCGACGACGTGTTCGCCGAGCTGGACCGCAAGCGCCGGGCCCGGCTGGCCGAGGTCGCCGCGAGCGCCGAGCAGGTGCTGGTGACCGCCGCGGTCGACGAAGACGTGCCCAGCGAGCTGGCGGGGAGCCGGTTCGTGGTGGCGGATGGTGAGGTCACGCGTGGCTGAACAGCGCAAACAAGGCGCTCCAAGATCTACTCGACCACCCGGTGTGACCGCTGACACAGGAGTTACCCACCGATCTGGGGACAAACCTGTGGACAGTGTGGATAAACCGGTGCCCGGGTTATCGCCGCGCGTGACCAAAAGGCCGGATCGGCCGCTTGACACCCCCCGCAAGGGGGTTAACCCGGCCGGGGACGCCACGCCGAGTACGCAGAGTGAGAAGTCCGCTGCTCCGAACGGGGCGGCGATGACGGGCCGGGACCTCGCGCACGCCGCGCTCGAGGCCGCGAAAGCCAAGGCCAAGGAGCGGGGCGTCCCGCCGGGGCACCGTCGTCGCGTGGCCAGTAGCGGACAGAACCCCCGGCGCCGCCGCTGGTCGGGACCGGGTGCGGACGCGCGTGATCCCCAGCCCCTCGGCCGGCTCGTCTCGCGGCTCGTCAGCGACCGCGGCTGGAACGAGAGCGTCTCCGGCGCGCGCGTCTTCGCGCAGTGGGCGCGCCTGGTCGGCGAAGACGTCGCGGAACACGCCCAGCCGGTCGCGCTGAAAGACGGCGAGCTCACGGTCCGCGCCAGCTCCACGGCGTGGGCCACCCAGCTGCGGTTGCTGCAGGGAAAGCTGCTGGCCAAGATCGCGGCGGGGGTCGGAAACGGCGTGGTCAAGCGCATGCGGATCCAGGGTCCGATGGCCCCGAGCTGGCGGAAAGGGCCCCGGCACGTGTCGGGTCGCGGCCCGCGTGACACGTACGGCTGACCCGGGTTGCGCGTTGCTCGGTTGAATGCCCCGAGAACGCATCCAGACGCGCTGAAATACGTCAAGACTCGGCTCGGACCGATTTCGTCCGTCTGTGACGCGTTCAGGGGTGTCCTTGCCGCATGTCAGCAGACGCGGCCAAGTACACTGGAGGGGAGCGAGTGTCCGCTCGGGCGAGACGAGGAGAAACAAGGCCTGTGACCGAGAACAAGAGCGAGTACAACGCGTCATCGATCACGGTGCTCGAAGGCCTTGAAGCGGTCCGCAAGCGCCCCGGTATGTACATCGGTTCCACCGGTGAGCGCGGGCTGCACCACCTCGTCCAGGAGGTCGTCGACAACTCGGTCGACGAAGCGATGGCGGGGCACGCTACCAAGGTCGAGGTTACCCTCCTCGCCGACGGTGGGGTGCGGGTAGTCGACGACGGCCGCGGCATCCCGGTCGACATGCACCCCAAGGAGCACAAGCCGACCATCGAGGTCGTGCTCACCCAGCTGCACGCGGGCGGCAAGTTCGACAGCGACTCCTATGCGGTGTCCGGCGGCCTGCACGGCGTCGGCATCTCCGTGGTGAACGCGCTGTCGACGCGGCTGCTGGCGGAGGTCAAGTACGGCGGCCGCGACTGGCGCCAGCTGTACACGGACCAGATCCCGGGTTCGCTCGACGACCTCGGCCCGGCGTCCGAGACTGGCACCACGATCACCTTCTGGCCCGACGGCGGCATCTTCGAGACCACCACCTTCAACTTCGAGACGATCTCGCGCCGCCTCCAGGAGATGGCGTTCCTCAACAAGGGACTGACGCTGTCCCTGCGCGACGAGCGTGTCGCCGACGAGGAGGCCGAGGCGGACGCCGAAGGCAAGGTCGCCCGGGTCAAGGAGAAGGTCTACTGCTACCCGGGCGGGCTCGAGGACTTCGTCAAGCACATCAACGGCAGCAAGGACCCGATCCACGCCAGCGTGATCTCCTTCGACGCCAAGGGCCCCGGCCTCGAGGTCGAGGTCGCGATGCAGTGGAACACCGGGTTCACGCCGTCGGTCTACACGTTCGCCAACACGATCAACACCCACGAGGGCGGCACCCACGAAGAAGGCTTCCGCGCCGCGCTGACCCGCGTCGTCAACACGTACGCGCGCGACAAGAAGCTGCTCAAGGAGAAGGACACCAACCTGACCGGTGACGACGTGCGCGAGGGCCTCGCCGCGATCGTCTCGATCAAGCTGAGCGAGCCGCAGTTCGAGGGCCAGACGAAGACCAAGCTGGGCAACAGCGAGGCGAAGACGTTCGTGCAGCAGCAGTCGAACGAGTGGCTGGCCGACTGGTTCGAGCGCAACCCGGCCGAGGCGAAGACGATCATCAACAAGTCGATCTCCTCGGCGCAGGCCCGGATGGCCGCGCGCAAGGCGCGTGACCTCGTCCGCCGCAAGGGCGCGCTCGACATCGGCGGCCTGCCCGGCAAGCTGAAGGACTGCCGCTCCACCAAGCCGGAGGAGTGCGAGCTCTACATCGTCGAGGGTGACTCGGCCGGCGGCTCGGCCAAGGAGGGCCGGGACTCGATGTACCAGGCGATCCTGCCGATCCGCGGCAAGATCATCAACGTCGAGAAGGCCCGCATCGACCGCGTCCTCAAGAACACCGAGGTCCAGTCGCTGATCACCGCGCTGGGCACCGGCATCCACGACGAGTTCGACCTCGAGAAACTGCGGTACCACAAGATCGTGCTGATGGCCGACGCCGACGTCGACGGTCAGCACATCACCACGCTGCTGCTCACCCTGCTGTTCCGGTTCATGAAGCCGCTGATCGAGCACGGCCACGTCTTCCTGTCGCGGCCGCCGCTGTACAAGATCAAGTGGCCGCGGGCCGAACCGGAGTACGTGTACTCCGACAACGAGCGCGACGCCGTCATCCGCGCGGGCGTCGAGGCCGGCAAGCGGCTGCCGAAGGACGACGCGATCCAGCGGTACAAGGGTCTCGGCGAGATGAACGCCGAAGAGCTGTGGGAGACCACGATGGACCCGGCCAACCGGCTGCTGGGGCGGGTCACGATGGACGACGCCGCCCAGGCCGACGACCTGTTCTCGGTCCTGATGGGCGAGGACGTCGAGGCCCGCCGCTCGTTCATCACGCGCAACGCCAAGGACGTGCGCTTCTTGGACGTGTAGGCGTCCCCCGTTCGTTTGTCCCGCTAGGACCCCCGCACTCGAGAAGGACCCATGACGGAAACTCTGCCGCCGGCTCCGGACCACGACCGGATCGAACCGGTCGACATCCAGCAGGAGATGCAGCGCTCGTACATCGACTACGCGATGAGCGTGATCGTGTCGCGCGCGCTGCCGGACGTGCGCGACGGCCTCAAGCCGGTCGCCCGCCGGATCCTGTACTCGATGTTCGACTCCGGCTTCCGGCCGGACCGCGGGTACAACAAGTGTTCCCGCGTCGTCGGCGACGTCATGGGCAACTACCACCCGCACGGTGACTCGGCGATCTACGACGCGCTCGTCCGGCTCGCCCAGCCGTGGTCGCTGCGGTACCCGCTGATCGACGGCCAGGGCAACTTCGGCTCGTCGGGCAACGACCCCGCCGCCGCGATGCGGTACACCGAGTCCCGGCTCGCGCCGCTGGCCATGCAGATGCTGGCCGACATCGAAGAAGACACCGTCGACTTCCGCGACAACTACGACGGCCGCACGCAGGAGCCCGACGTCCTGCCGTCGCGCTTCCCGAACCTGCTGGTCAACGGCGGTTCCGGGATCGCGGTCGGGATGGCGACGAACATCCCGCCGCACAACCTGCGCGAGGTGTCCGAGGGCGTTGTCTGGGCGCTCGAGAACCCCGAGGCGGACGACGACGAGCTGCTGGCCGCGCTCCTGGTGCGGATCAAGGGCCCGGACTTCCCGACCAAGGCGATGATCCTCGGCACGTCCGGCATCGAGGACGCCTACCGCACCGGCCGCGGCTCGGTCCGGATGCGCGCGGTCGTCGAGGTCGAGGAAGACGTCAAGGGCCGCACGATCCTGGTCGTGTCCGAGCTGCCGTACCAGGTCAACCCGGACAACCTGGTCGAGAACATCGCGAATCTGGTCCGCGACGGCAAGCTCACCGGCATCTCCGACATCGCCGACGAGTCCAACAGCCGCTCCGGCATGCGGATCGTCGTCACGGTCAAGCGGGACGCCGTCGCGAAGGTCGTGCTGAACAACCTGTTCAAGCACACCCAGCTGCAGCAGAACTTCGGCGTCAACATGCTGGCACTGGTCGACGGCGTGCCGCGCACGCTGCGGCTCGACCAGATCATCCGGCACTACGTGAAGCACCAGGTCGAGGTCATCGTCCGGCGGACCCGCTTCCGCCTGCGGAAGGCCGAGGAACGGGCCCACATCCTGCGTGGGTACGTCAAGGCGCTCGACGCGCTCGACGAGGTCATCGCGCTGATCCGGCGGTCGCCGTCCGCGGACGAGGCCCGGCCGGCCCTGATGGAGCTCCTGGACGTCGACGAGATCCAGGCCACCGCGATCCTCGACATGCAGCTGCGGCGCCTGGCCGCCCTCGAGCGGCAGCGGATCATCGACCAGCTGGCCGAGATCGAGCTGGAGATCGCCGACCTCAAGGACATCCTCGAGAAGCCCGAGCGGCAGCGCTCGATCATCCGCGACGAGCTGATGGCGATCGTCGAGAAGTACGGCGACGACCGGCGCACGAAGATCATCGCCTTCAACGGCGACGTCACCGACGAAGAGCTCATCGCGGTCGAGGACGTCGTCGTCACGATCACCCGCACGGGGTACGCGAAGCGGACGAAGACGGATCTGTACCGCTCGCAGAAGCGCGGCGGCAAGGGCGTGCAGGGCGCGACGCTGAAGCAGGACGACATCGTCCAGCACTTCTTCGTCTGCTCGACGCACGACTGGATCCTGTTCTTCACGAACAAGGGCCGCGTCTACCGGACCAAGACGTACGACCTGCCCGAGGCCAACCGCAACGCGCGCGGCCAGCACGTCGCGAACCTCATGGCGTTCCAGCCGGACGAGAAGATCGCCCAGGTCATCGAGATCAAGAACTACGAGGTCGCGCCGTACCTGGTGCTCGCCACCAAGCGCGGCCTGGTGAAGAAGACCAAGCTCACCGACTTCGACTCCAACCGCTCCGGCGGCCTCATCGCGATCAACCTGCGCGAGGGCGACGAACTGGTCGGCGCGGTGCTGGCGGCGGCCGAGGACGACCTGCTCCTGGTGTCGGCCGAGGGCCAGTCGATCCGCTTCCACGCGACCGACGAGGCGCTGCGGCCGATGGGCCGCCCGACGTCCGGTGTGCTCGGCATGCGGTTCAACGACGGCGACGAGCTGCTCGGCATCAGCGTGGTCAAGCCGGACAAGTTCCTGCTGGTCGCGACCGACGGCGGATACTCGAAGCGCACGCCGATCGAGGACTACCCGGTGCAGGGTCGCGGTGGCAAGGGTGTGCTCACCATTCAGCACGACCGCAAACGTGGGAGGCTGGTGGGGGCGCTCATCGTCGACGCCGAGGACGAGCTGTACGCGATCACCTCGAGCGGCGGCGTGATCCGCACGCCGGCGGTCGACGTGCGCAAGGCGGGGCGGCAGACGAAGGGGGTGCGGCTGATGAATCTCGGCGAAGGCACCACTCTTCTCGCGGTCGCACGCAACGCGGACGAGCCCTCGGACGTCGCCAACGGTGACGACACCGCGGAAGCGGACGTCACGGTGGACGACACTGCGGAAGCCGTGTCGGAAGCAGTGGCCGAAACCACAGACGCGGATGAAGAAACGACGGCGCCGCCGGAGCAGTGAGACGGCGCCACCACGGCACGGGTAAGGACTGACTCTTCGTGACACCATCCGAGAATCCCGAGGCAGCGGGTTCGAACGGGACTCCGGCGAGCCCGCCCTGGCAGCGGGTCGGCAAGGACGGCGGCGACGCCGAGGCGACGGTCGGGCTGGCCACGGACGAGGTGCGCCCGGCCGGCGAGACGCAACCCGTCTCGCCGGCCGAGCACCCGGTGGTGACCGGCAGCGCCGCCCCCCGCCTCTTCGGCGGCGGCGACACCCCGCCGGGAGGCGAGCCGTCCGCGGCCGCCATCCCGTCGGCGTCGAGCCAGCGCGCCCGCCCCAGCGCCCTCCGCCGCCCAGGCCGAGGCCCGCGGCGGGCGAGCCTGCAGGTCAAGCGGTTCGACCCGTGGTCGGTGCTGAAGCTGTCGCTCGTACTGGGCGTCGCGATGTTCTTCGTCTGGCTGGTCGCGGTCGGCGTCCTCTACACGGTCCTCGACGGCATGGGCGTCTGGGACAAGCTGAATGGCACGTACTCCTCCCTGGTCGGCGGCGAAGGCGCGAACGCGTCCTCGGAACCCCTGATCAGCGCGGGCCGCGTCTTCGGCATCGCGGCCATCCTGGGCGCGATCAACATCGTCCTGGTGTCGGCACTGGCCACGGTCAGCGCGTTCATCTACAACGTGTCGGCCGACCTCGCCGGAGGCCTGGAAGTCACGCTGTCGGAACGGGAGTAACCCGGTTGCAGGGCCCCCTCGGGGGTCCTGTAAAGTTCTCCTCGTTCAAGGGCCTATAGCTCAGGTGGTTAGAGCGCTTCGCTGATAACGAAGAGGTCCCAGGTTCAAGTCCTGGTAGGCCCACGCAGGTCAAAGCCCGGTTCACCTCTCTGGTGAACCGGGCTTTTTGGTGTCGGCCTGACTAGGTGCCTGACTATGAGGCTTGCTTGCGCGTGTCTCGCTACCTGGTCGTTCCGCGCAAGCTGTTACGCGCATGACTTCTGTTCCGCTCTGCACGTTCCCATCATCAAGTCCTGCGTGGCGGCTAGTGCATCTTCTCGGACTTCGCAGAGGTCAGTAGGCTGTCGATTGGTGACTCAGATCACCAACTCGTAGGGAGGGGACGAGGGTATGGAGGACATCGCGAGCATGGTCGCGGCCGCAGGCACGTTCGTGGCTGGCTATTTGGCGCAGGGCGCGAAGCAACTCGGCGACAAAGTTCGTGACGGAGCGGTTGACCGGCTATACAAGTTGATCGAGCCACGACTGAGCAAGACCGCGTCGGGTTCCGCTGCGCTGCAGGGTCTGCGTGAAAAGCCCGACGACCCTGCCCGCGCGACGATGGTCAGCGCCGTTCTGGCTGATGCTGCCAAAGCCGATCCGGAGTTTGCCAATCAGCTCGGACAGGCGGTCCGTGACGTCTACAGCAGTCAGGACGCAGCCGGTGCGACCGTCGATGGCAACCAAGTCACCGTTCGACAGGGCGACCGTAGTCGATTCCGCACTCGTGACTTTGTGGTTGGTGACAAGCGCACCGTGCGTATAAGCACAGGCGGGATCATTATGGGTGTCGTCGCCCTAGTCGCTGTCTTGGGCACTGCTACCGCCATCAGCTACAACATTGGTGGCAATGATGGCGCTGCTGAAGCCGTGCAGCATTTCGAGTCGCGGCTCTTTCCCGGCTCCAAGGAAACAACCGTCGTTGGTGACGGCGGTTCATATCACACAAATCGAATCTTGAGCACAAATCCGAACGAGGCAGTCCGTGAGGTCTACGACGCGATCGCTCAGGATCTTGTTCCTCAGGCTTGTGGTCGCATGCGAGATGACGTCCAGACTGCGTTCGCCGCTGATCTGGGCTTCCCGAGTTGCGAGGCCGCCATCGCAGCGCTGTCTCGGCAGGTCACTAGCAAAAATGACTACGCGGAGTCCATGCCTAGCTACGTCAACGAGCCGCCTCCCGGTGGCACGATCACGATCAACTCATGCGACTACATGATCAGGGGCGGCCCTGCGCTCGGCGTTTTCAGCCTAACCAGGGTTGAGGGGTCGCAATGGCTAATCACCGGACACTCTGCGGGCCCCGTCCGATGCGCGTCCCGCTAAACAAAACCCCAAAGATGTCATCGAGGTCTATGTCTTGGTCAACTTATCCGGGTCGCGAGTTGGTTGATGTCGATTGGATAACGCCGGTCCGGCCAGTTCGGGCCGGACCGGCGGTTGCTCGGATTTCGCGCTAGTTGCCGATGAAGATATGGTCCATTGCTTCGGCGCCGTGCTGGATCACCGGGCGCAACTGGTGGCGGTAGACCTTCTCCGTCACGGTCGTCCCGTTGTGGCCTACCAGCCGCGAGATCTTTTCCAACTCCATGCCGCTGTCGGAGAGCAGTGACACGAAGCTGTGGCGTAGCTCACGCGGTGTCCACTCCTCCGGTTTCAAGCCGGCCTTCTTTAGTACACGTCGGAACGCACGGCGGACGTTGGCCGCGTCCAGTTCACGCCCGACAGCCGACGCGAACACCAACCCCTTTTCCTCCCAGCTGTCGCTGGCCAGCTTGCGCGCGAACGCTTGCTTTGCCTGGTGCGCCCGCAAGGCGTCAATGCACCGTTTCGGCAGCGCCAGCGAACGCCGCGACTTCGCAGTTTTGGTGTCGCCGCCTTCTCGTACCGACCGCCACACCATGACGTGCGGGGGGACCGGCGAGGTTAATTCCGGCTTGCCCTCCAAATCGGTGTGCGACCACGTGAGCGCCCGCATCTCCTCTGTCCGAGCCCCGGTCAGCAGCGACACCACGATGTAAGCGCGCATCGAGGTGAACTCGGCCGCTGCAAGAACGGCCTCGGCCTGTTCAAAGGTCAACGACTTCGACGGCCGGCCCGCCCGTCCCTCCGGGACCTCGCAGAGGAGCGCGACGTTGCGCTTGATCTTCTCCCGCTTCTGCGCCCTGGCCAGCGACCGCCGGAGCAGCGACAGCAGCTCTTGCAGCGTCCGCGTCGACACGACCTTCGCCCTACCGGCGAGCCACGTGTCGACCTCGTCCGCGGTCAGCTCCCGTGCGTTGCGGCGCCCGATGAGCGGGACGATGTGCTTGTCGGCGAGGATCGTCAGCTTCTCCACGGTCGAGGCTGACCGCCGGGGCAGACCGTGCGCGAGGAAGTCGCGTACCGCCTGAGCCACCGTGAACGACCGGTCCTCCGGTGGCAAGCCGTCGTCGTGCTCGCGGAGCATCTCCTTGAGTTTGTCCTTCGCCTCGGTCTTCGTCTTGCCGTACGCGGAGCGGACCTTCCGCTTTCCGGCCGGTGTGTAGCCGACCGTGACCTCAGCGATCCAGCGCTGACGGCTTTCCGACCAGCGGAGGCCACCGTCTCCGCGGCTACGCCGTTTCGTCATAGCTGACCTCCGCTTCGTTCATGAGCAGTTGGACGTACTGCTGGATGGCGACTGCCGGGACGAGCCGGGCGCGTCCCTGTTTGACCGAGCGCAGGCGCCCCGAGCGCAACTGCTCGTAGATGACCGAGCGGCTCATCGACAGCAGCCGCATCGCTTCGGTGATCCGGTAGAGATGCCGTTCGGGCACGGCGACCGGCATGGATACGGCGTTCATCGGTCCCCCTCGTTGTCGTGGTCGGGCTTGGCGGGCGCGACGTCCGCGACCTCCGCAACCGAGCTGGTCAGCACAGGTGCGAGCGGCACTTGGGCGCCGCGACCGTCCGCGACCCTGGTTGCGGAGGTCGCGGCCGAGGTCGACGACCCCGAGAGGCCCGGTGCGGCGCTGACCTGCGGGGTCGCGCTGGTCGCGGATGTCGCCCCCGTTTCGAGCGGCGGGAGGTAGCGGCTCCAGGCGTCGGCGAGCCCGCCGTCGCCGTCGATGCGGTATCCCTTCAGCGTCTTGCCGCTGACCTTCAGGTCTTTCGGCCGGACCAGGTATCGATCGAGTTCCTTCGCCAGGCGGCGGCTGTCGAGCGACTTTCCCTGAAGGTCCGTCCACGGGCCGTCCTCGACGGCGTGAAGCTCGCGAATCAGCTCGGCCGTCACCATGCGGTCGGTGTTCTCCGCGGCGAAGATCTGCCGGACGTCGGCCAGCAGCCGCACGCCGATCGACACGGGTTGTGCGTTGGCTTCGAGCACGAAGTGCCCGCACGCCCGCCGCGCCGTCTCCGGCCAGTGCCCGCCGGCCGCGTCCGCGATGGCCAGGAGCGGGCGCCAGATCTCCGCAGCACGGTCACGCACGCCGTCCGGCCGGTCTGGTCGGGCGCGGCTCACCTCGTCGCCGACGCGTCCGACCCATCCCGCCAGCTCGGCGCGGACCGGTGCCGACTCGCGTTCGACGTCTTCTTCGATGAACTCCTCGACGACTTCGTCGAAGCGGCGTTTGCGCATGTGGACGGTGATCGCGCGGGTGGTGATGGTGTCCGGCATGCCGCCGGCGATCCCGGCGAGCGCGACCGGGGCGTAGACCGGGAACCGCGTGACGTTCATGCTCTTGGCGTCGCCGACGCACCGCGTCACTGTCGCCGAGCGCTTGTAGCCGGCGTTGAGCAGCGCGCGGAGGTCTTCGTTGTTCCCGCCTGTCTTCGGGTTGAACACGGCGTCGATCTCGTCGAACAGCAGCGTCATTGGGCCGTCGGCGAGCATCCGGAAGATCGCGGCCGGGGTGATGCTGATGGTCATCTCCGGCTTGGCGACGAGGTACTGGGCGACCTCCAGCACGCGTGTCTTGCCGCTCCCGGGCTCCGCCGAGTCGAGGATGAGACGCGGCGTGACATACAGCCGCTCCGCGATGTGCGTGTGCGCGTACCAGAGCGCCAGCGTCGGCGCGGCGTGCTCGTTGGCGAAGGCCGAGAAGCGCGACACGAACGTCACGACCGAGTCGAGAACTTCGTGACCCGGCTTCGCGTAGGCCGCGGCCGGCGCCGGGCCGAGCCATGCCAGCGAGGTGACCGGCGCGGTCTCCGGCAGCGCCTCGCTCGGCTGGGCACCGCCGTCCTCGGCCGGCTTCGCCGCGATGTGGCGGCCGCGCCAGACGCGCTGGCAGTTCTCCGAGCAGAAGTCGCCGGACGGTGAGTCGCCGCGGGGGCGGCTGCACTGCTGGCAGTGAGGCGCTGGCTCGTCGGAGATGACGAAGTCGATCACGGACAGGGTGTCGTCTATTTCGGACATCAGGCAGCCACCTCCAGGCGTGCGGTCGGTTCGTCGTTGCCTCCGGCATCGCGGTAGCGCTGCCACAAGTCGTCGAGGCGTTCGGTGTCGTCGAGCCGGTGGCGGAGAACGTCCGTCGGCGAGTCGTCCTCGACGGCTTGCACCAGGCGGGCCGCGTGCTCCCGAACGGCGCGGCGGTACGCGTCCTTCAGTACGAGGGCTTTCAGCCAGGAGCCGTAGTACGGCGGCGGGAGGATCGGGCCGTTCGTGTACGTTTCGACGATCCAGAGGCCGAGGCTGCGCAGCCGGTTCGCGCCGCCGGACCGCGGGCTGCAGATCGTCTTCTCACGAGCGTGATCCATCACGGCTATCGGTGTCGGTGCGTGGCCGGCGGCGGTCAGTTCGATGACGAGCTGGAGCACGTGAGCGGCGACCGGTGAGCCGAAGTCGTCGGCACGCATTCCGGCAAGCAGCCGGCGGGCCGCGGTGTGCCGAACCTGCATGACGCAGCCCAGGAACTGACGCTCGGGGTTGAGAAGTGTGGTTGTCATGGGTGAGCCCTTCGGTTGAGCTGCGGAGTCAGCGGTTCTCGTCGCGGCGGTCGCGGTCACGCAGATCGCGGTACGACTGCCGAGCGCGGCGGCAGGAGTTGTAGGCGCGGCGGCCGGCGCGGAGCGTGCGGCCGGTTCCGCCGCACCGGCGGCAGAGCCGGATCGCGCGGAGCAGCGGGGAGCGAAAAGCTCCGATGCCCCGGCAGGAACGGCACGGCCGGTAGGGGTAGACAGCGCACGACCAGGAGTAACCAAGGGTGACGACCGCAAGAACGATGAGGAACAGGACGTTCGGGTTGCTGAGGGGGTTCAACGAAGCCTCCGAGGCTGTTTTTGGCCGCATTCGGCCTGCGCCTCTAGGTGCTAGGGCGCTGATCAGCGTTGCTTTGGTGGTCTAGAGGGGGCTCTAGGTCTAGAGGCAGCAGGCTCTAGACCTAGAGCCCCGCGGAGAGCTATCCGCTCTTGCGGTTTCGGTCACGCTCGGTAAGAGCGTCGGCGATCCATTCGCGCTTGACGCCCATCCGGTTGGCGCCCTTGCCGGCGTCCAGGTCGTTGCCCCAAACCTGTTTCGTCGCAATCCCGAACGGCTTGAGCGCGCTGGAAAGCTGCGTTGCCTTCGCGGCACCGGTCGGCAGCTCGGCCCACGGGCCGTAGACCGCCGGCCGAAGCTCGGCCAGCCGGTCGACGATGCGTTCCGACCACACCTTCTCGGCGTCGCCGATCGCGGCCAGCACGTCGGCGAGCAGCGTGCTCGTGTCCTCTTCCTCATCGGGCGCGAGGTCGAGGCCAGCGGCGTAGCCGGTCAGCCGTCCGGCCGCCAGCCGTGCCGTTCGAGCGCGGTTCGCGATCTTCTCGGCGTCCGGGCCGTCGATGTAGACACCGCGGGTGATGCGTGGCTCGTCGCCTTCGCCGGCCAGGTATCCGATCCCCTTGTCCCGAAAGGACAGCGTGGTTGCGCGGATGCCGTTCCGGTAGGACGAAGTGCCGAGAACCATGTCGTTGGCCTGCTGACCGGTGACCTTGAGGCAGAACCGCATCACGGCGTTGTCGCTGATCGCGGTCGGGATGCTCTTCGCGTCCGGTCGCTGCGTCGCCATCATGATCACGATTCCCAAGGCGGGGCCGCGCTTCACCAGGTCGGTGCAGACCTCCTCGATCTCCGCGCCGTAATCGGGATGCTCGAACCACTTCTGACACTCGTCGACACCGATCACGATCGGGTGCAGACCGAGGGACTTCTTGTCGGCCAGCTCCGGCGTGACCTTGTTTTCCGGGCACAGATCCTTCGGCAGTTCGCGGATGACCTTCGCGCGCCGCCGCAGTTCGCCGGCGAGCGCTCGCAGGTCGGTGACGGCGTACGCGATGTCGTCCGGCTCGTCGCCGGCGCGGTACCGGTGGGACACCGGCGCCAGCGGCGAAAGGTCGCCGGTTCCCTTGAGGTCGAACGAGTGCAGCTCGGCCCTCGGGTCCAGCGCCGCGATCAGCAGCAGCTCGCGCAGCGTGAACGTCTTTCCCATCCGCGGTATCGCGCCGATGACCATCGAGATGAACATCAGGGTGACGTCCACCCACCGGCCGCGCTGGTCGGTGCCGAACGGCTGCGGCTTGAACAGGTCGACCTTGCCGAGCTTCCGCAGCGGCCAAGCCGCCTGGCGCGACTTGGACAAGTCCTGGTCACCGACCCAGAGGACCATCCGCCCGGGGTGCACCTCCGCGTTGCCCTCCGGCCAGACGCACCCGAGAGGACGGCCGAGACCTGAGGCGAGCTTCGCCCGCCGCTCGACCACTTCGGAGACCGTGACGCCGGGCGGAAGGTCGACGTCGGCGCGCCAGCCGGGGCCGTCCCGGGTGATCGGTGCCGTGAACCCGATCGCGTTCGGGTTCTTGCTGAGAGCCTGGTTGATGCCCGCGATGCCGAGCACGGACAGCGCCTGAACGACGTTGTCGCTCGTGAGCTTCTGGACCTGCGTCGACAGCACTGCGCGAGACGAGACGACCGGGTTGTCCCGAGTGGACCCGAGCTTTCCCAGCAGGGCGACCGCGATCGCGCCGCAAGCCCAGAGAACCCACTCCGGCAGGACGCTCGGCAGCGTGAACACCAGGACCAGACCGACCGTCGCCACGAGACCGAGCTGAATCAGCCGGAGCACGACTCGCCGATCGCGCTGCTGCGAGAGCTTCAAGTACAGGTCGGCCTTGTCGGCGGTCGCGGTTTCCGAGCGGGCCGGACGCCCTTCGGCGTCGGTCACGTGTCGGGCTGTCGCAGCCAGCAGGATCACGAGGCCGCGAGGAGAACGCACCGCGAGCCGGAGCGCGTAGAGCGGTGACCGCGCAGTGTGGTAGCCGGCCTTGTGGGCGTAGTGCTTGCCCACCCACTTCGCCGCGTCCTTCGCGTCCGCGGTGGACTTGAGGTACCGGGGGATGATCGGCTGACGGTTCTGCGAGCGCAGGCGGTCCAGCCACGACGAACCGTCCGAGGCCGAGCGGTCGACCGCGACGGCAGGCGACTGCTCCGCAGCTTCGTCGCTGGACTCGGCGTCGATGACGAACGGGTCCGGGTCAGGGGTGGGCGTGCTCGGGAACGCGATCACGCGGCCGCCGTGCGGCTCGTTGGTGGTACTCATCAGTCGTTCACCTCCTGGTCAGTGGTGTCGCGCACGAGGTGCGCAAGGGCGGCGCCGCAGCCGAGCACGCCGACCGGCAGGCAGGCGACGAGCGTGGTTACCGGCCAAGGAGCGCGCTCGACGTCCGCGGCGGACATCAGGTGGTAGGCGACCTGGCCGACCATGCCGAGCACGAGCGAGCCCAGGGCGGACCACTTCGCGAAGCTGCGGACGCGGTGGGTCCGGGTCAACGGGGACAGCCAGACCCGCAGGGCGAACGCCGCGTAGGTCTCGACTCCGATCGGGAGCGTGATCGCCGAGTTGATCGTCAGGTGATCCCAGATCCCCGGCAGGAGCTGGATCGGGCCGAACCCGGTCAGCCGGCCGAGCCCGACCCAGCCACTCCAGACCGCCACGAACGCGGGGAGAGCGAGAAGCAGCACGGGCCAGAGCTTGATCGCGCGCCTCGGCGTCGTCCCCGGGTCTGCGGCCTCGATTACCTGCGCGTCTCCGTCGTCGTCAGCCGGCTTTGCCAGAACTTCCGGACCCGATTCCGGGCCTTCGCTCGCGGCCGGTTCGGTCACGGCGTGCAGCTTCCGCACGGGCTCGGTCTTGGTGTCGTCGCTCAGCGCGGCGAGGAGCGCGGTCGCCTTCGGTGCGCCCACCTTGAACTCGGTCATGATCCGGTTCCGGGACGGGACCTCGCCCAGGTCCGCCATGAACTCGCGGACTCGGGGCAGGAGGTCGGCGACCGAAGCGGGGTACGCGCTTCGGGTGTTCGTGGGCGTGTTGAGCCCTACCATGAGGTTTCTCCTGACTGGCTTGGAAGTGGTTGGGAGGAGCCCGGTCCGGCGGGTGGTTCTTGGCGGTTCCGTGCGCCGGGCCGGGGCGAAATCAAGCAGCCGCGTCGGGCCGCGCCCGCAGGGCGGAATTGACGGTCTGGCGGTTGTTGCGCCGGATGTGCCGGTGCGTCGCGACGCGATCCGCGATTGCCGCGGGCCTGGGGCTCTCCGAGTTCTGCTCCGCCGCCGTCACGAAGTACTCGGCGATCATCACGTCGATGTCCTGCTCGGTCAGGCCGTCCGGCGCGTAGCTGGGCAAGGGGATGAGGTCGTCCATGGGGATGTGCTCCAACGATTCGTAGGTCTCCTGTTCAGGAGCGGTCGGTGTCGACCGGAACCCAAAGTAAGTCCTGTCTATTAACTCTGTCAACTGACCGGTGAGAACTGACTTAGCTAAGTCACCTGACATATGCTGGTGAGATGGCATCTATGGACCCGGACGATCCGCGTGCGCCGTTCTTGCAAGTAGCCGCCGGCCTTCGGGCCGCGATCACGTCGGGGGAGTACGGACCTGGCTCCCAGCTGCCCACCTACCAGGAACTCGCCGACTCGTGGGGAGTCGCCGTGAACACGGCCAAGAGCGCGGTTGCCCAGCTCCGTGAAGAGGGCCTGGTGGTGATCCGGCACGGCAAGGGTTCGTTCGTCCGTACCCAGCCGGCCGAAGGTGACTCCGCGGCTCGCCCCGAGGCCTCGGGGGATGAGCGGGTCTGGCAGGCCATTGCCGAGATCCGAAAGCGTCTCGGCGAGATCGAGCGGAAGTTGGAAGAGCGCTAGCCGAACAGGGCGCGCAGAAACTGCACGACGCCGTCGATCACCGCGCCGGCGCCGTGGGCGGCTCCGCTGGCCCAGCTCGCCGAGTCGGCCGGGTACTTCACGATCAGCACGATGATCGCGAGCGTCACCACCAGGCCGACCGCCTTGCTGAGCAGGCCGCCGCCGCTCTTCATCATCGGGAAGTTGTTCTTCGCCATCGTTGTCTCCTCTGGTCCCGCGACCGGCCTCTGGTGGCCCGTCCGGCTCGGTGTTTCGAGCCGGTGTTGTCGCTGATGAACTCAGGAAACCGCGGAGAGGCGGGGGTGCAGCAGTGTGCACGCGGGGGTGCGTTTTTGCACGTGGGGGGTGCACGGGGGGTGCTTTAATGACCTTCGGAGGTATCGGTGGTCGACACGGGGAAGCAGCCGAACGCACTTCTAGCTGCAGTTATGCGACAGGCGGGGGCCACGAACAAGGGCTTCGCCCGCCGTGTGCGCGAACGCAGTCAGAAAGACGGGGGCGAGCTGGTCAGCGCGGACCACGTGTCGGTCAAGCGCTGGCTCGACGGCACGAAGCCGCACTCGCGCACCTGCCAGCTGATCGCCGCTGTCCTCGGCGAGTTGCTCGGCCGGCCCGTCAGTCTGGAGGAGATCGGCTTCGGTGGCGCCGGCGAGCCCACGTCAGACGATGTCGGCCTGGATTACCCCGAGGAGATCGCTCACAGCCTGGTCGCGCTGGGCGCGATCACCGAACTCGAGTTGCGGACGCCGAAGCGGGTCGGTCCGCTGGCCGTCGTGCCGGAAGCGTGGAGCGGCCTGGTCATCCGCTGGCTGACCGACTCCGACAACGAGGGATCTCGGCCGCCGGCCGAGCCGCGCTCGATCACCCTGGTGGACGTCGAGTCGGTTCGTGAGGCAACCGCGATGTTCAGCAGCTTCGACTATAAGTACGGCGGCGGCCGGCCGAAGTCGCTCGTCGCTTCGTTCCTCGACCAGGAGATCTTGCCGAACATCAGGCACGTATCTCCGCAACACCCGATCGGGCGCGAGTACTTCCGGGAGGTCGCCGCCTTGACGCGGCTGGCCGGCTGGACGGCGTACGACACGGGCGCGCACGGGCTCGCGCAGCGCTACCTGACGCAGGCGTTCCGCCTGGCCAAGGCGGCCGGCGACAAGCCGCTGTGCGGCCGAATTCTCGCGGGGATGTCGCACCAGGCGAACTTCCTCGGGTATTACCAGCGGGCGGTCGACCTGGCGCGAGCCGCGTACAAGGGCGCCAACGGCTATGCCACCCCGACCACGATGGCGCTGTTCCACGCGATGGAGGCGAGGGCGCTGGCGTCGCTCGGCCGGCAGGAGGACGTCACGGCCGCTCTGCTGACGGCCGAGCGCTGGCACGGCCAGGGCATCCGGGAGAACGATCCTGAGTGGATCCACTACTTCGACGAAGCCGAGCTGCACGCCGAGTTCGCGCACTGCTTCCGCGACATCGGGAACGCCGAGCTGGCCAACCACCACGCCGCCGCGTCCATCGCGGTCTCGGCGTCCACCTACGTCAGGAGCCTCTCGTTCTGCCGGACCGTGCTGGCCACGGCGCACCTTCAGGGTGGGAACCTCGAAGAGGCGCTGGACGTGGCCAGGTCCGTCGTCGAGACGGCAGCCAAGCTGAAGTCGTTCCGGGTCCGTTCGTACCTCGACGACTTCCGCGGGCGGCTGGGCGGGCACGCCGGCGACCCGTTGGTGAAGGAGTTCCTCGACTTCGCCGACGTCCACCTGCCGTCAGAAAACCTTCCAGTGGCGGGGCGCCTGATCGTCGCGTAGGTCGGAGATCCGCTTCTCCACCTCGGCCTTGACCTCGGCGGATTCGTCCACGGTTTGTGAGAGCCACATGGTCATGTTCAGCTCTCGGGTAGCCCTGAGCACGGGGAAGCCCGACCATCCGATGGGGTCGAAGCCGTAGGCCTCCGTGTACGAGTCGTACTCGGTTTCGGATGCCCACCCGAATGCCTGGTGGCGGACCGAAAGCACGGCCGCGTCCCACTCGCGTGGCCCGAAGGCGAAGTCCTCGAAGTCGATCAGGTTCAGCGTCCTGTCCGGGGCGCGCATGACGTTCCCCGGGTGCGCGTCGCCGTGTACCGGGCCGGCGGGCAGCGGGAACTCGAGGTCTCGGAACTTCTCGGAGAGCTCCTCGTACCGGTCGCGCAGGAAGTCGAGGTCACCCTCGGACAGCTTGCCCTTCAGCTCTTGTAGGCGCGGCTCGACCTTCGGCATCGGGGAGAACGCCGGCAGGCGAAAATCCGTCGGATGGGGGAGCGCGTGCAGGTCGTGAAGTAGCTTCCCGAACTCCGCCGGGCTGATGGGGGTGTCGTCCTCTTCGAGGCAGTTCCAGAACGTGACGGGTAGCCCGTCCTCGACGAACGGTTGCTCGTGTCCGCTCAGCGACGTCGCAGCAGGGAACGTGTTCTCGGCGAGCCAGCCGGCCACGAGCACTTCCTTCGTCGCCGCCGGGATCGAGCGGCCGACGCGGACCACCGCAGAGCTGTCAGCCAGCCGAAAGATCGCGTTCTCCCCGAACCGGACTCGCTTCGCGCCGGCCGCGTCCAGCCCGGCGAAGGCACAGGCCGCCTCGAAGACGGCTTGTGTCCGCTCTGACGTGAAGGCCTTCGTCGTGGTCATCAGACTCCTCTATCGGTGCCTTGCTCAGGCTAGAGCTTGGGGTTGAGTACCGGCACGGTGAAGACCCGGCCGGCACGCCGCCTGGGGAGGGCAGGACGTGCCGGCCGGGAGCCGGTCAGGGCCACGGGTCTTGAGCCATACCGCCACGGAGCCACTTGGCCGTCTTCGCGTAGAACTTCACGGAGGCTTCGTTGGTGAGGAAGGCCGTGCCGCGGTGGTGCGGTATGGCGACCGCGAAAGCGCCAAGGTGGTCCTCGTACAGGGTGAACGGCTCGACCAAACCGGTCGGGCAAAATGACGCCGGAACGACGCTGATCGAAATACGCAGCAGTTTTGACACCGTCGCCACTTCCTCGATCTGCTCGTAGAGCACGCTCGGCGAGCAGGCATCGGGCCGTGTGGCGGCCTCGCCGAGCAGGAACGTGTACATCGGCTTCGACTCGTCCGCCGAGCTGACACGAGCCTCCGCCGGGACAAGGTCACGCGTGGTGGTATCGGGGTTGGGCAGGCCCGACTCCTGGATCGCGCGGGAGTAGCCAGCGGAGCGCAGCGTCTTCGGAAACAACGTCGGAGACCACTCGAAAACCTGTGTTGACAACCGTTCGAACCCGACGCGCAGCATGCCTTCATCGCGCCCGGTCGGATCGAAGTAGTCGGGTTCGTCTACGCGATCCGCGATGTCGATGAGCCGCTTCAGCGTGGTCACGGGGACTCCGATTACGCCGAGGAGGTAAGCCATCGTCGTGGCGTCCACTCGGCGGCCGGTTTCGAGCCCTGACAGCCTGGACGGGCTGATCTGCGTCTTCCTTGCGACCTGGCGAAGGCTGACTCTGCTCTCCTGACGAAGGCTGCGGAGCGCCTGCGCAATGGCGATGATTGCCGGCCGGTTCGATGTACCTCGGGTCACGGTTCGGACCGTTCCGTTCTGTTGTCGATTTGTCTTGTCAGCTCTTCGAGCTGCACCAGCTCCGGCGGGTCGAGCTGGTTCCCGTCCAACTCACCGGCGCGCTGCGCGAGAGCCGCACCGATCTGCACCAGCTGGCTGGCGAGCGTGCGCAACCCGGCTGCGTAGCCGGCGTCATCCGCCTGCATGGACAGCAGCTCGACCGTCACGTTCCCGATCCTGGAGTTCACCTTCGAGAGGCCGGCGAGCAGTTCTCGGTCACGAGCGTGCACGCCGCGCCCCGATCCGCCGGTGCTCGTTCTGGCTCGCGCAGACCGGGCAGCTCCGGCCAGGCTTCGGGATCACCCGACTGCGGCTGATGCTGGGCCTGTCGTGTTCCAGCGGGAACCGGTCGTTGATCAGGCACCAGGGCAGCAGCATCGAGAGCCGGGTGTTGGTCAGCTCGGAGTGCAGGTACAGGTGAGCCCACCCGTCGCCGCCGGTGAACTCGTGCCACTCCCAGAAGTCGCGCGGAGACGTCGTACCGGGCGACGTCCGGAGGTCGTCCAGCGCGGTCACCGGATTCCTCGCTCGATCTCGAACTTTCTGAGCGCGTCGGCGGCCAGCTCCCAGTCGGTATCGGTCATGTCCGCGAGCGTCTTCGGGGACCGGTAGGTACTCAGGTCGATCTCGTTGACCCGCTGGCCGCCGGTGTTGAACAGGGAACCGCAGCACCTGAACGTCGTCCGGTCGTCGTTGGAGTCGCTGCTCATGACGTGCCACCCGGCGGAGCCGTCCGCGCCTCCCGCAGGGAAATCGTCAGCGCGTTGCCCAGCTGATTCCGCAGCTGAGCGGCCCGCTCGGCGCCGAAAAAGATCGGTTGTCCTGGCGGCGTCGAGCTGGTCAGCGCGATCCGGCCGTCGTCCCGCACTTCGATCTCAACGAGGGCGGGAATGCCCTGCGAGTCGACGCCTTCGGTGGCTTGGCGGGAACGTAGTGGGTCACGCATAGTGAGTGACCGTACAAAGATGCAGGTCACAAAGGTTTCCTTCTGGGAAACCTAGGTATGTACGCTGACCTCATGGACTCGATCGGCACGACGATCCGACGCCTCCGCCGCTGGCGCGGCCTGTCCCTGGACCAGCTCGCAGGCCTATCCGGCCTGTCCAAGGGCTACCTGTCCAAGATCGAGAACGAACGCACGGCAATCGACAAGCGCTCGACGCTCGTCGCGATCGCCGGCGCCCTGCGCGTCAGCCTGTCCGACATCACCGGCGACGGCCTGGAGATCCGCGACCCCCAGGCCGACACTGCCATCCCCGCGATCCGCGACGCCCTGCTGAGCACCGACCTCGACGGCACCGAGCCGCCGATCGGCGACCTCGGCCAGCTGCTGTCCGAGACACAACTGCTCGCCGCGCTGCGCCAGGCGAACCAGGACGCCGAAGTCGGCGCCCGGCTCCCTGACCTGCTGCTGGCACTCCACACCCATGTCGCCAGTCCGGAAGCACTCCGGTCGATCGTCACCGCGACGCACACCACAGCACTTCTCACCAAGGGCTTGGGCGCCTTCGAGCTGGCGTGGATCGCGGCGGACCGCGGTCACGAGGCCGCGGTGCGGCTCGGCGAGCCGGGCTGGATCGCGCTCGCCGAGTTCGCGCGCACGCAGGCTCTCTCCGGTCTCGGCGCGCACAAACGAGCCGGCAAACTCGCCGAACGTGCGCTGGACTACGTGCCGGCCGACGCCTACGACGTGCGCGGCGCGCTCACCCTGACCTCGGGCTACACCGAGTCGGTGCTGGGCGGGGACGCTGCCGCAGCGCTCGACGAAGCGGCCGGCCTGGCCGAGCACGTCGAGTTCGGCAACCGGAACTTTCTGCTGTTCAGCCCGGCCAACGTGGTGCTCTGGCGCATCTCCTCAGCACTCGAACGAGGCGACCACACCGAGGCAGCGCAGCTCGCCGCGACCGTCGCCCCGGCCGAGCTGACGATCGACTCGCGCCGCACGACGTTCCTGATCGAGCACGCCCGCGCGCTCTACGGCATCCGCCGGCCCGACGAAGAGGTGCTGGCACTCCTGGTACAGGCCGAGAAACTGGGGCACATCCGGACCCGGACGAACCTCTTCGTTCGGGAGATCATCTCCACGATGCTGGCCCGCGCCCGACGCGAAGGCGTGGCCCGCGAGGTCCGCGGTATGGCCGACCGGATGGGATTGATCAAAGCCTCCTAATGCGGCCGCGGGCCGGCCCTCTGCCAACCAGAACTTTCCAAACGGCTGTGGTGCGACACGCCGAAGGCGCGCGACACGCCGACAGCTACTTACACCCAAGTAGCGAACGTGCTCGCGAAATCGACAAATAGTCTCCGCAGGTCAGGGTGCTTTGTCCTCATTGCATCCCCAGGTTGGAGGACTTGGCGGTAGAGGTGTGCAGGGGCTGTCCCCAGGTTTATCCACAGATGGGTCCCCACCCTGAATTGCTTTCGGCCTTCCGGGGGAGTCAACATGTCGTCCAGCCGCGTACGGGGTCACGAGCACCAGCGGTCAACACCAGTCCCGACATCATCCGGTTGCGCCGGGACATCCACCGCCTCGACATGAGGCAAGCCGTCCAGGAGACGACAATCGTGTCAAACGATGCGAACGACAGAAAGAGACGGAAGCGTCAGGCCAGGGCCGTAACCCCTGGCCGACGCCGTTCCGTCGAGCTACACACGCAGTACGTGAAGCTGTTGATCCTGATCATTACCGCGATCATCAACATGCTGCACTGATCCGTAGCTGCCGGGCGGAGCGCCAAAGCTTCGCCCGGCACTTCGGCTGTCAGGATCGTCCGAAGGTGCCAAACGAGCAACCTCGGTGACCGGATCGTGTCCGGCACGGACCGACTCCACTCATACCCGGCCAACTTCCAGAAAGGGCAGAAGACCGGCCGTCGAGATACGGTCGGCCTGTTGGTCGTCCTCTTCGACCGATCTGCTCCAGCTGGAGCGCGCCGATCACCAGGTTCGGTTCGGTCGCAGTTGCAAGTTGAGTGTCGCGATGAAGGTTCAAGGTTCCTTGGTTACCGTGGCCCCTATGAGTGATTGGTCTGTGGCAAGCCCGCGTGCCATACACGGGTTATTGGGCGACGGCTTACTCGAAGGTCAGCACGAGGTATCCACCGACCTGCGGCCCGAACGGTTGGCGCGTCCTGTGCAAATCGAAGACTTTGCCGCCGTGCTCACGGAGATCGCCCGTCTCTGCCAGGTCTGGGGTGGCGCAGGCCAGCCGCTTTTACCAGTTCGCGACGGAGTCGTCTCAACACCGTATGGCCGCCTGCTCGACACTGAGCAGGTCGACGGAGTGGGGGGACTGCAGGATGTCCAGGTTGAACTGCCGTTTCGAGTCGCGCAGAGTCGTCCTTGGGACTTTCCGGCGTTGATGATCGCAGCGCACGAGCCGCGAGACCGTTGGCGGCCGATTGAAGTGTGCAGCCTCGATTCTGATGACCCGTGGAGACCGATCTATGGCGCGGTCCTGGGGACACTGCCGACGACGCCAAGCGCTGAGTTGAGCAAGCTTCATCATCTTCGTGAAGACTTGCAGTTTGACGAAATTGTGCCGGTACGGCATGTCGCCGTTCGTGGCTCACTTGACGATCTAATTTCCCGGATAACGAATGGCGACGTCATCACGCCACGACGTTTTGCGAATATGTTCCTTGCTTACGGCCTTGAACCCGATACGTCGTTTCTCGGTGAGGGTCAATCTCCCCTTCCGCGACCCTATGTCACTCGGCGCGCGGCTGGCCCTAATATCATCGTCGCTTTGACCGAAGGTTCGGTTGACGATCTTGCGCTCCTGTGGAACCTGCGGGCCGCGCATGGTGACCGCCGCGTATTGCCGATCGGGCTGCCTGCTGACCAGATCACTCCTGACGCACTCCGAGTACTGCAGGAGCCTGGTAGAGCGACCATGTTCGGCTTTGGTGGCGGAAAGTGTCATTTGGTCAGCTGTTCCGTCCCCGTCGATACTCTTGTCCGACTGGTAGCGGCCTCCCCGGGTGCCCTTGCCGTTCCGTATGAGGACGTCCTCACTTATGGCCCTGCGCCTGGGCGTCCTCGGAGCCACGTCAGCACGTGGCAAGGAGGGCGCACTCGGCTCGATCCGATCTCTGACGCAGACCGCGAGGTCTTGCGCAACGCGCAAGAGGGGGTGCGCTCCGCATCTTTGATTCTCGATGTAAAAGTCACCGATTCCCCGCTTCCGCGAGACCCGACTATGCGTGGAACGGAGTTCTGGGCACGTTTTCAGGCTGGTGCCGCTCAGGTTTCGGTGCCTTGGCTGAGCCAACGGGAGACCGTCGAAGTCGCTTGGCCGTCGTCGTGGACCTGTCTCGCAGCGGTTGCGCAAACTCGTGGGCTCGACGTAAGAGAATCCCAGGCGGGGATTGCGGCTGCAACCTTGATCCGAGGGCTGGGGGAGATCGGATTTATCCGATGGCTCGCACATCATGGCCTTATTGAATTGCTCTACAGGATGGCAGAGCTTAGCGGTATGGCCTGGTGGAAGCGACGCTGGAAAGAGACTGTTAGGGAACTCCGCGCGAGTGGGGCCGATCCCGTTGCACTCGAAAGGGCCGCCGAGCTTTTAGGCCGGGATGATCCGGTCGTTGCGCCTCCCGGTGAAGGCAGAGCCGTTTCGTTTGAAGAGTTCGTTTCCGCATGTGGTGGCGAGCCGGCCGCTCAACGCTGGGTGTCTTGGGCGGAGAGGCGGCATTTGCTTGTTCGCGGCGCGGATATTCGATGCCCCGCGTGCGGTGCCTCCGCCTGGCTCCCGATGGCTGCCGTCCCACCTCCGATCGCCTGCGTCGGTTGTGGGCGAGAGATCTTGCAGCCGTACGGTCCGCGTGACCTCCGGTTCACTTACCGTGTCGGCGAGCCGCTGCGCCGGGTACTCGAAACAGACAGCCTTGGACATGTCTTGGCGCTCCGCTGGCTCGTCGAACTATTTCAGGACCGAGGACTCGTGGGTGCCCATCCCGGTGTCGAGTTTGTCGACCCTGGTACCGGCCAGGTCGTCGGCGAAGCTGACGTCATCCTGCTGTTCACGGATGGAACACTCGTCCCTGTGGAGGTCAAGCGACGGAGGGCAGGAGTTGACCAGAAGGCCCAGAACTCCATGAATAAGGTCGCTGACGTGCTAGAAGCACCCTGGGATGTTCTGGTTGTGACTGAGCCGGCCCGGAAGTGCGAGGCTATTCGGGTGGCAGAGCGAAGACTGCCCGACCGGCCCCGGCTGCTGCTCACCACCGACCAACTGTTCGAGGACCAGGTCTACTCGACCTTAGGTGTCGACCCGTTCGCCTGGGATCCACTCACTCAGGAGCAGGATGATGCTCGTGATGCCGCTTTCGCCGACCAGCTTCGAGAACGCGACCCGGATCAGACGTGGGACTACGTCAGTGAAGGCCTGCTCGATCGAACTGCGGGTGCATTCCGTTTTGGGCCCGTAGCCGAAGAGCGGGCAGCGCCCGACGACGACGCCGAGCCGAGCTGACCTAGTGCGACGATTTAGAACAGCCCGTCCTGTGCGATGGCTTGGTGCGCTCAGTTGTGCAATACGCGAAACTTGCTGGTCAGGCTGGATATCTGGCCTGACAAACCGCCTGACAATGGTCCTGCATTGCCCCGCACCGCGGTGGACATCCACGGACGTTGAGTCGCGGGGTCGGGGGACCTTCGCCTTGATCACAGACGGGTGATCTTGGCCTGATAACGAAGAGGTCCCAGGTTCAAGTCCTGGTAGGCCCACCCGATTGGCCCGGTTGTGCGTAGAGAAAGCCTACGCACAACCGGGTTTTTTTGCCCTGGGGGCCGAGCCCCCAGACCCCCACGGTGCGTCTCGTTCCTGACCCAGCGTGGGTTGCGTCTCAGGCTTCCAGAGCAACCTGGCTGGCCGCCCAGGACGCCAATAGGGCCAGACCGTCCGCGGTCGCCGTGCCGGCGGGCGCGGTGTAGACGGTCAGGTGCAGGCCGGGTTCGGCGGGCAGCTCCATCGACTCGACGTCCAGGTCGAGCTGGCCCACTACCGGATGGTGCAGACGCTTGCGTCCGGATCGGTGGAGCCGAACGTCCTGAGAAGCCCACCGCTGCCGAAATAGTTCACTGCGTGTCGACAACTCACCGACCAGAGCGATCAGCTTCTCGTCGTGCGGATTGCGGCCGGCTTCCATGCGTAGCTTCGCGGCCGCGTCGCCGGCGATTCGGTCGTAGTCGACGAAGAACTTTCTTGCCGATTCGGGATCCAGGTACAAGAACCGCGCGGTGTTCGCCGGCCGTCGCGTGTCGGCCAGCACCGGTGAATACAGCGCGCGGGCAAGGTGATTCACGGCCAGCACGTCATAACGGCCGTTGCAAATCCACGCCGGCGCATCGGTGATGGCGTCGAGCACCTGCTGAAGCGCCGGACGCACCGTCACGACGGGTCGCCGGCGGCGTGGACCGCTGGGCGCCCTGGACTGCCGCGCGAGGTGGACCAGGTGATCGCGCTCGGCCTCGTCGAGCTGCAAGGCAGTGGCCAACGCGTCGAGCACCCCGTCGGAGGCGCCGGCGAGGCCGCCGCGCTCCATGCGCACGTAGTAGTCGACCGATACCCCGGCCAGCAGAGCTACCTCTTCGCGACGCAGACCTTTGACCCGGCGGTTGCCGCCGTAGGCGGGCAGTCCGGCCCGCTCGGGCGTGATCCGCGAGCGGCGGGAGCTCAGGAATTCCTTGATCTCGGTGCGCAGATCGATCGTGGCCACCTCGTCACGGTAGGCCGTGTCCGCAGGCGGAGGGAGGTTCTGCTGGTACCCGCCTCGCGCCGACGCCTAGGTACCTGTTGCGGTCGTGGCGATGCCGCCGTCGACCGGGATGATGGTGCCCGTGAGGTAGGACGCGGCCCGGCTGGCGAGGAACACGGCGATACCGGCCATGTCGTCGTCGCGGCCGAGCCGGCGCAGAGGGGCCTTCGCCGCGATCGTGTCGCCGATGGCATCGAGCGTGGACGCCATCATCTGCGACGGGAACGGCCCTGGGGCTACCGCGTTCACGGTGACGTGCTGTGGGCCCAGTTCCCTGGCGAGCACTCTGGTGAGTTGGTGAAGTCCCGCTTTGCTGCTGGCGTACGAGTAGTTGGGCGACGCGGCGACGTGGATGGCGGCGATACTGCCGATGTTGACGACCCGCGCGGGATCATCGGCGGTGCCCGCCCTGCGAAGTGCGGGGAGCAGCGCCTGGATCAGCCAGAACGGCGACTTGAGGTTGAGGTCGATCACCGCGTCCCAGGCCTCGTCCGGGAACGTCTCCAGCGGCTCGCGCCACATCGCTCCCGCGTTGTTGACGAGGATGTCCAGGCGTTCCGAGTCGGCCTTGACAAGATCAGCGAGGCGCTGACACTCGTCGTGCCGGGAAAGGTCTGCGGGAATTGCTTGAACGTCGCCGAATTCGGAAAGTAGATGCTGTGCCTCCGCGCACGTATCCGCATTGCGCGAGCTGATGACGACGCGGGCGCCCGCCTGCAGAAGGCCGCGCGCAATCATCATCCCAATGCCCCTGGTGCCGCCCGTGACGAGTGCGTACTTCCCACTCAGATCGAAAAGGTCTGCGTGGGTGGTGAACTGGTTGTCCGCCATTGGTATTCGTTCCTTATGTCGTGGAAACGGAAAGTTGCCGACGCTTCCAGTCAGGTTGACAGGCATCTTGGACTTCTGGGAGATCCTGGTGATACAGGTACTGTGAGAGCCACCCTCGCGAAGCCGAGGTCATTCCGACATTTGGAGAAGCCGGGCATCGGTCCAGTGCCGTACAGCCCGCTCGGCAAAGGCTGCTCGGTGCTGTGGGCGCTCGATGCCAGTGGTCGGCAGCCGGCAGACTGGGCTGTCCGAGCGACCAGGGTCAGCGCCGCGGTGACCCTCCCGGACGGCCGGGTCCTCCTGACGAGCAGGCATGACCTGCCGATCCGGCCCAGAGCACAGGTCAGCCCTGCCGGGAAGAGAAGTACCGGCAGGGCTGAGTTGGTGGTCGACCACCTTGTACAACGACGGCGCTCGGTGCGGTATTTCCGGCCTGGTGTGACGTGGGTTACCAGTGTTTCTGGTGGTTCCACGTGGAACAGGGCGCTGCGGCACCGGTCGATCTCGTGCTGGGCGAGTGCAGTAACATCGCGGGGTAAGGGAAGCAAGCTGAGAAGGGGGCTTCGGTGAAGAAGCTGCTGGCACTCGCGGTTATCGCGGGCGGCGTCCTGTTCGTGGTCAAGCGCAACAAGGCGGCGAAGGCCGAGGCCGACCTCTGGCGCGAGGCGACCGCTCCGGTCCCCTCCAACAACGGAACCACCCCGGCCAAGCCGGCGGGCGCGTCCCACAACTGAGTCTTCGTGCGGGCGGTCCGCCGTCCGCACCCGGGGCTGTAGCTCAATTGGTAGAGCACCGCCTTTGCAAGGCGGGGGTCAGGGGTTCGATTCCCCTCAGCTCCACAACCCCTCAGGGCCAGGTCAGCCGTTGACCTGGCCCTGAGGTCGTTCAGCCGAGGAAGGCGATCACCGCGTCGCGGCCCGCGTGGCCCAGCTCGCGGTTCTGGATCGAGTGGGATGCTCCCGGGACCACCACCAGCTTCCCCCGCGGTGCCTGGCGAGCCTCCTCCTTCGCCCACTCCAGCGGCGTCGACAGGTCGTGGTCGCCGTTCAGCAGCAGGACCGGGACGTTCGGCAGCCTTGACGACGGGTTCGAGCCCGGCCGCTCGGCCGGCCACGGCAGGCAGCTCTGGACGAACCCCTGCTGCGTCGCCACCGCCGTGGTGTACGGCCACGTCGCCTGCGGTGGCAACGCCCGCGCCGTCAGCGAAAGCAGTGGCTGGCGCAGGGAGACCGGGGTCGTCGCCGAGCCCCAGGGGAAGCGCTGGTCGGCGCACAGCGTCGCCGCGTGGAGGCCCGCGCTGAACGATGCCGGGTTGTCGCCGCCCGACCTGTACGCCTCCAGCAGGTCGTTCAGGGGGCCACTCGAACCGCCGCGGGCCTGGTGGAGGGCGCCGATGATGTCGCCCGCCGCCGGGTTTCGGTACGACGGGTCGCTGAACTCGTACGAGACGATCGTGTCGAAGATCTTCACGCCGTCCGCCGTGCTTCGGTGGCGGACCACCCACGCGAGGTCCTCGGCCGGGTCGTAGCCGCACGCCGGGGGCGTCGCGCAGGCCAGCCGCAGGACGCGGGCCTCGGCCTGGAGGCCGGTCAGGTACAGCGAGGCCGACGCCGTCGCGTGGTGCGGGAGCACCGAGTCCAGCACGACCTTGCTGACGTTGCCCGGGTGCGCGATCGCGTACCGCGCGGCCGTGAACGAGCCGTACGAAACGCCGTCGACGACCATTTTCGGCACGTTCAGCGCCTGCCGCAGCTGGTCGAAGTCCGCGACCGTCTGGTCCGTCGAGTAGAGCGGTGCCGTGTCACCGAGGATGCGGGCGCATTCGGTGACGGCGTCCGGCGTCGGCGTCGCGATGTCCGAACTGCCCATCTGCGCCTGCAGGCCCGGGCACAGGAGCGCCCCCGACGGGCCGGTGCCGCGCTGGTCCAGCATGACGAACCGGTAGTCCTTCGCGACCTCCGGCAGCCGCTGGGTGGCGATCCGCGTGATGGTGCCGACGCCGCCCTGGCCGGGGCCGCCGGTGAGGAACAGGAGCACGCCCTTCGGCGCGTCGACGTTGTCCGCGGCCGCGATCGGCAGTTTCAGCGTGCCCGGGACGCGGCCGGTGTGGTCGAGCGGGACGGTCAGGGTCGAGCACGTGAAGCCCGGTTGGCCCGGGCACGGGTGCGAGTCCGTCAGCGTCGGTCGTCCCCCGGGACGCGTGTCGGCCGCGGCCACACCCCCAAGTGCGGCGGTCAGCGCCAGGACCAGCCCGGCGGTCAGCAGTTTCGAACGCATGATCCATCATGGCCCCACCGGCCCCGGCGCCGTAAACCCCCGAACGGACCGTCTCACCGTCTGACGCAGGAAACCTTCGCCAGCGCGGCTTTCCCGGGCCCGACCTCACCCGCCGTGTTCGGCGAGTTGTCCCGCCGGCCGCCGTCGGACTGGGTGACGCACAAGCGGCCGGCCGGCAGCAGCACCGGGCTGGTCGGGAACTCCAGCGGCCCGCCGTTGCGCAGCTTCGTCGTCGCGTCGGCCGGGTTCCGGAAGTACTCGACGACGCGGCCGTCGCGCCGGGCCAGCACGATCGCGTTGCGCTCGTTCGCCGCCGTCCAGACGTTGCCCGCGCGGTCCATCGGGACGCGCCAGAGTGCGCCGCGCGCGGTGTCCGCGACCAGGAGCGTGCCGTCCTCGGTGAACGCCAGGCCGTTCGCGACGATGTGCTGCGAGCCGGCGGTGTCCGCGGCGGTCCGGCCGGTCGGCGTGATCGTCACGGTGCCGGGTGGCAAGCCGCGCACGTCCCGGCCGACGCCACCCGCGATGACGTCGCTGACCAGCGGCTGGACGCGGAACACCTCAGCGGCGACGCCGTCGCTGCCCACCCGCCACACGCGGCCCTGGCCGGTGCCGCCGTCGGAGATCCACAGCGCCCCGGCCCGGTCGAACGCCAGGCCGTTCGCGCCGGGAACGCCGCGGGCGAACACCGTCGCGGCCGGCGGGCTCGCGGCGTCCGGCACGAACGACACGACGGTGTCGGCGTTCGCGACGTACAGCCGCCCGCAGCGGTCGAAGGTCAGCCCGGCCGGGCCGCACGGCGCGGGGATCGTGCCGACGACCGCGGCCGGGCCGCCGGTCGCCGCGACGCGGTAGACCGGGCACGGATCGGCGCCGCGCGCGGGCGTGTAGAGGTTTCCGCGGCCGTCGGTGGTGAGGCCTTCGAGGCCGAGCGGTGACGCGAACACCGTCTCGAAGACGGCGGGACGCTGCGATGAGGGCACTTCACCGGCGGACGCACCGGACAACAGCCCGGCGGACAACGCGGCGGTGGCGGCGGGGACGACGGTTCGGCGCATCAAGGCCTCCGTTTTGTCGGATTTCCTACCTACCCGCGCCGCCCCCGGTGCGTCAAGGCCAGAGGCGTTCGCGGACCCACTCGCCGTCGGCCTTCCGATACCGCAGCCGCACGTGCCGGCGGTCGTGGCTCGCTTGCCAGAACTCGACTTCGTCCGGGTCGACGAGGTAGCGCGTCCAGGTTTCCGGGGCCACGCCGGGGTTTTCTGCCACCCAACGCGCGGCTTCCGCGGCCGCTGTGTCGAGTTCGGCCGGGTCGCTCAGCACCTGCGACTGGTGCCCGATGAACGCCTCGACGCGCGACGCCGGCGGCCGCGCCAGGAAGTCCTCGGCGGACACCTCGGGCGCGGCGGGGGAGACCGGCCCGCGCAGCCGCACCTGCCGGCCGCGGCCGGGCCAGAAGAACGTCAACGCCGCGCGCGGATCCTTGCGCAGCTGCAGGCCTTTCGGGCTTTCCGAGCTGGTGGCGACCGCCCAGCCGCCGGGGCCGACGTCCTTGAGGATCACCACGCGGGCGTCCGGCGCGCCATCGGCGTCCACAGTGGACAGTGTGACGGCGTGCGGCGCCAGCACGTGCTCACCGGCTTCGGTCAGCCACTCCAGGAACAGCTCCCGGGGGTCCGGCGACGCCGTTTCCGGCGTGAACGCCGGGAGCTCTTCGGGGAACGACGGCCATCCGCGCAACGCGACCATGTCAGTAACCGTACGGGGGCTGGTGCTGCGGCGGGTGGTGCGGCTGTTGCTGCTGCCAGCCCGGCGGCGGCAGCTGGCCCGGCTGCGGACCCGGCGGTGCGGGCGGCAGCTGCTGCTGTTGTTGTTGCGCTTGCCACTGCACCTGCTGGTAGACCTCGGCGGGCTGCGGGAAGCAGTACGTCAGCTTCGCGTTGACCGAGCCCTGCACCGCGGCGCCCCAGAACTTCCCGCCGACGAACGCGTACATCTGCCCGGCCGAGACGTCGACGGCGACCATCCGCGTCTCGCCGCCGAACTGGTTGCCCGACTTCGCCGACGCGGCCTGCGCGGCGTCCGGGTAGACGCGCTGGCCGATGAGCCCGGCGATGACGACCGAGGCCGCCGTCCAGCCGACGGTGCCCATGACGTTCGCGCGGGCGTGCTGGGTAGCGCGGCTGGTGAAGTCGTACAGCGCGGCGGCGGTGACCTCCGGGACGGCGCAGGCGACCACGCAGTAGTTCATCGTCGAGAGCATCACCGACTCGGTGAACAGGCCGACCACGGCGACCGCGGGCCCGAACTGCACGGAGTTCAGCCGGCCACCGGAGCGCTGGATGCGCTCGGCCACCGCACCGAGGTACTGCTCGGAGGTGAGCACGCGGGGAGACCTCCCTCGCCGAAGACGGACACGGCCGGACACCGCCCGGTCATGCTCCCATGCCGGGCGGTGCCGACGCCGTCAGGCCGGCCGCGTCAAGCTGCGGTTTCCAGCTGGGCGGGGGCCCGGCGGAACGCGCCCGCGACCGACCAGAGGCCGCGGTCGGCGAACGCGATGACCAGGAAGCCCCAGCAGAACAGCACGGCCGCTTCGCCGCCGTTCTCGACCGGCAGCAGCGAGGCCCACCACGTCGGCCAGGACCCGAATTCCGCCGCTTTGGCCCCGAACAGGCCGAAAAGCCGTGAAGCGCCGTGGCACAGGAACAGAAAACCGAACACAATGCGGAAGAGCGCCATCACGTGGTCTCGACCCTTGTCGAACAGCTTCATTCGTCGTCTCTCGGGCTGGCTGTTGGAAAGAAACGTGACAGCCAGGTTAGGAGACCCTAAGCTTCCAGGGAACACAATGTGTGATTGGTCCGATACTGAGCGGTACTTGAACTTTCGACCGCACTCACTCGTGTGACTGGACATGATTGACTGAGCGCGCTATGCGACGACTCGTACTTCTCGCGCCCGCCGTGGCTCTCCTCGCCGGCTGCAGCGCCACCATCGTGTCCGGGACCGCGACTCCCAGTCAGCCGTCCAAGTCCGCCGGTGCGGCGGCGGGCACCGAACTGCCACCGGATCCCCAGCCGGGGGCGACCGAGGACTGCCCGTACCTCGACAGCCAGTTCGTGGCCGACGCGAACGGGCAGCACGTTTCGAAGGTACGCGTGTCCGCCGACCAGCCCCATCCGGCGTGCTTCTTCTACCGCCCGGACGGCAAGATCCAGCTGACCGTCCAGGTGTACGTCGGGGCGGCGAGCGTCGCAACGGCGCTGGTCAACAAGGCGGCGCCGGTCGAGACGTCCAACCCGGCCAACGACCCGACGGGGTGGAAGGGCGGCTACCAGTCGACCGACGACGGCGCCGTCTACGCGGTCTCGAAAGGGGCCGCGGCCATCGTCGCGACGACCAACCAGAAGCAGAGCGTGAAGGCACGCTCCGTGGTGAGAAAGGCCATCACGGCCCTGAAGCTCTAGGTAGTCGTAGCCACACGGGTGAGTGAAGTTGATCTTGTATTACCCTGTGCGTCACGCGCAGGCTTCGTGGACTCGCGCACCGCAGCCGCCGGGGAATCCCCACCCCGGGGCGGGGCACCAACTCTGCAACGACAAAGGACTAGATTCGTGGCTGACACCCTCAAGGACATCCTGCTCGACTCCAGCCGTCGCCCGGCTGTCGTGAGCGACTTCGAAGGCCTCGTGGACGCTGAGGTCTCGGACAAGGGCGGCGTTTCGGGTGCCGTCGTCAAGACCGGCTTCGCCGCGGTCAAGAAGATCAAGCCGGGCATCATCCCCTCGGCCGTCGACACGCTGCTGCCCGACTTCGTGGGCGCGCTCGAGCCGTTCTACGGCGACTTCCGCGCCAAGGGCGGCAGCGACTTCGGTGCCTACCTGACCAGCCGCTCGGACGAGGCGTCCGACGCGCTGCTGAGCGTCACCGACTCGCGCGCGGAGCGCAGCAGCCGCGACAGCATCAAGAAGGTCTACGGCAAGCTCCGCCCGAACGGCAAGAAGAACGTCGAAGAGGCGCTGCCCCGTCTCGGCCAGCTGGTCGACAAGCACGCCGCCGCGGTCTGAGCGGCACCTGAGCACGACTGAAGAGGCCCCCGGTGCACCCCCGGGGGCCTCTTCGCGTCGTCTTCAGTTCTTCTTTTCGGCGGGCGACGAGGACGGCGCCTTGCCGTTCGCCTGCGGAGCCGGCTTGGGAGCCGGAGCCGCGGCGGGCTTCACTGCTTCAGCCGGCTTCGGCGGAGCAGGCGGGGTGGCCTTCGGCGGCGCCGGGGCGACCGGCGGCTCCTGCTTCGAGCGCAGCACGTAGGCGGCACCGGCGCCGACCACGACCAGCCCGAGCAGCCACGGCCAGCGACGACGGCTGCGGGTGCCCTTGGCAGCAGCCTTCGCCTCGACGACGGCAGCGGCGAAGTCCTTCTTCGCGGACTTGAAGTCCTTCTTGCCGCGACGCTTCGAGTCACCGGCCGCCTTCGCGGCCTTGATGGCGGCCTTCTTCGCCTTGCGACCAGGCTTGCGCAGCTCGGAGAGCCGGGCGAGGGCCTCCTTGCGGGCGGCCTTCGAGCTCTTCTTGAGCTCCTTGCGGGTCAGTTCCGTCTTCTTCGCGAGCTGTTTCTGCACGCGGCGGCCGGTCTTGGCTCCTTCGGAGACAAGCTTGTCGGCGGCATCGACGGCCTGGGCTGTCGCCCGGGACATGGCCTTCACCTCATCAATCGTTTTGACACTGCTCTGTTGCCCGTAACCTATCGTGCCCCTTTTCCCCGCGCGCCGCCGCAGATGGCACGATGAAGCGCGTGAAAGCGACGCTGCACACCAACCAGGGTGACATCAACCTGATCCTGCTCCCCGACCACGCGCCCAAGACGGTCGCGAACTTCGTCGGTCTCGCGGAGGGCACCAAGGAGTACACCCAGCCGAACGCGGCGGGCACGAACTCCGGCCCGTTCTACGACGGCTCGATCTTCCACCGCGTCATCGACGGCTTCATGCTGCAGGGCGGCGACCCGACCGGGACCGGCCGCGGCGGCCCGGGCTACAAGTTCGGCGACGAGTTCCACCCGGAGCTGCAGTTCAGCAAGCCGTACCTGCTGGCCATGGCGAACGCCGGGCCCGGCACCAACGGCTCGCAGTTCTTCATCACCGTGGCGCCGACCAGCCACCTGAACTTCAAGCACACGATCTTCGGCGAGGTGGCCGACCAGGAGTCGCGCAACGTCGTCGACGCGATCGGCCGTGCCTCGACCGGGCCGGCGGACCGTCCGCTGTCCGACGTCGTCATCGAGAAGGTCACGATCGACCACGAGGGCTGAGCGTCCGGGAGTTTCGGTAGGTTGGTTCCTATCGTGAGCCAACCGCCGAACCCCGCCGCAAATCCCCAGGCCGCACTGCCCGGGTGCTGGTGGCACCCGAACCGCCCGACCGGGCTGAGCTGTTCCCGGTGCGGGCGTCCGGCGTGCCCGGACTGCCTCCAGGAGGCCCCGGTCGGCTTCCAGTGCACCGACTGCGTGCACGCCGGCAGCCAGCAGCAACGCCGGCAGCAACGCGGCTACCAGGAAGCCGGCTTCGGCCAGCGCACCGTCTTCGGCGCGCGGCTGTCCCAGTCGGTGCTCGTCACGCAGGTCATCCTCGCGGTGAACGTCCTGGTCTTCCTGTTCACGGCGTTCCAGGCGAAGAGCCTCACGAACAACGACTACTCGAGCTTCTTCCAGTACGGCGAGCTCTACGGCAGCGCGACCCTCGGCGGCGGCGAGTGGTGGCGGGTCCTGACCAGCGGGTTCCTGCACTTCGGGCCGATCCACGTCGCGGTCAACATGTTCTCGCTCTGGATGATGGGCCGGTCCCTGGAGCAGGTCTGCGGCCGCGGCCGCTACCTGGCGCTCTACTTCATCTCGATGCTCGGCGCGTCCGCCGCGGTGCTGCTGTTCGACGACCCGCAGAAGTCGACGGCCGGCGCGTCCGGCGCGCTGTTCGGCCTGATGGGCGCGTACGCGGTGATCGTGCTGAAGCTGCGATTGAACCCGACCGGGCTGATCATCACCCTCGCCCTGAACGCCTTCATCACGTTCGGCATCCCGGGCATCTCGATCTACGCGCACGTCGGCGGCCTGGTGACCGGGGCGCTGGTCGCCGTCGCGCTGCTCTACGCGCCGGAGGCCGACCAGCGGCGCTGGCAGATCACCGGGCTCGCGATCATCGTCGTCGCGATCGTCGGCCTGCTGGTCTACAAGGACAGCCAGTTCGCCGCCCAGACGTGCGGCCTCGTCCCGTACCGCGGGTTGCAGCTCTACAACTGCGTCTAGCTGCGCGCGCGCAGGGAGCTGAGGACGTCCAGGACGTCCCGCGGGTCCTCGCCGAGCTCCAGCCACCCGAAGACGTACAACTGGTCGTCGTGCTCGATCTCGAGGGTGACGCCGTCGCGGCCCAGCCGGCGCGTGGTGCGCAGCCGGGTCCGGGTCTGGGCCCATGGCAGCCGCTGCGTGCCGCCGAGCGTCCTGGTCAGCAGGCCCTCGGCGTCGGCGGCCAGCCGGGGCCGGACGAGCGTGGTGTGCGCCGCGAAGGCGCCGACAGCCACCGCCGCCAGGGCGAACAGCACCAGGCCGCCGCGGTCGTCGGTCAAGGCGTCGACAACAACGCCGAGCACCAGCAACGCCGTGACGGCCCACGCGGATACCACAAGGGCTCGACGTGGCGCCCACGAGGTGGGGTAGTTATCCACAGGGGTTATCCACACTGGGGATGAGTCACACCGGTGTAATTCGGCGTCAAGCCGCCATTCGGAGTAATAATCAGCGCCAGCGCATCGTCATCAGCAGACCCGCGATCATCAGCGCGAACCCACCGGCGAAGTTCCAGTTGCCGAGGTCGGCCATCCAGGAGATCTTGTCCCCGGCGATGTAGTTCACCAGCAGCCACACCAGGCCCAGGATCATCAACCCGAACATCGGGATCTTCCAGGCGAGGCCGGTAGGGCCTGCGGCCCGCACCTTCACCGGCGTACGCCGGTCGGCAGGCGGGGTGTAAGCGGTCTTCTTGCGGACCTTGGACTTGGGCATCGTGTGTTCCTCGCGGTGCTCTTCGGGCTCGTCTGGTGGCGCTGTCCCGCTTAGGGTGCGCAACCAGCGCCACCCGCACACGTTAACGTAAACGACCGCAGTAAAGCAGCGTCCAGGAGTGGTCGGATTTCCCGGACCGTGACGCATGCGTCACCCAGGGTTCGACGCGGCTTGAGAGGAGCTTGCGTGGCTACGCGCGAAGGACCGGATGACGACCGGCGCAGACACCCCGGACAGCGGCCCGTGCCCCAACGCCGCCAGCCCCCGACGCCGCCGCGCGGCCAGGCGCCGCAGGGGCCCCCGCCACGGCGTCCGCAGGGCCCGCCGCCCCGCCGCTACACCGGCCCCGTCCCGCCGCCGGGCGCGGCCGAGGAGACCGTCGTCTTCGCCCCGGTCGGGAAGGGCGGCACCGCGACCAAGGAGAAACCCGCCCCGGCCCCGCTGGGCAAGGGCGGCGTCGCCATCCGCACGGCCGGCGAAATCCTCATCACGCTCGGCCTGGTCGTGCTGCTGTTCATGGTCTACGAGCTGTACGTGACCGACCTGTTCTCGGCGGGCAAGCAGTCCGAGGCGAGTGACCAGCTCAACGGCGAGTGGGCGCACGACCGGACGCTGCACCCCGAGCTGGTCGACGGCAAGGCGTTCGCCCGGATCCACATCCCGACCTTCGGCGTCGACTACAACTTCACCATCCAGGAGGGCACCGACGACGCCTCGCTCGAAGTCGGTCCCGGCCACTACAAGGGCACGGCGCTGCCCGGCGAGCCCGGCAACTTCGCCGTCGCCGGCCACCGCGTCGGCAAGGGTGCCCCGTTCAACGATCTGGACAACCTCTCATCTTGTGACCAGATCGTGATCGAGACTTCGACGGACTTCTACATCTACAAGGTCCTCCCGTACGACGACGAGATGAAGGACTGGGCCGGCGGCAAGGGTGCCGACCCACGGTGCAAGGGCGTCTCGACGCTGCGCGACACGAACGCCGAAGAGGGCGGCGCGTACAGCGAGACCTTCGGCCGCAAGGTCGTGCTGCCCAGCCAGGGCACCGCGGTGAACCCGGTCCCGTACAAGGACGCCGAGACGCTGCCGAAGGCCCAGCAGGCCGCGCTGCTCACGCTCACGACGTGCCACCCGCAGTTCTCCGCCCAGCAACGGCTCATCATCACCTCGGTGCTCACCCAGCAGGTGCCGAAGAACCAGGTCAAGGACTACGGCGACCTGCTCTCGAAGATCGGGGAGGCCTGATGTACGGCTGGATCTGGCGGAAGCTGCCAGGCCCGTTCGCGGCGAAGCTGACGGTGTCCGTCGTCCTCGCGCTCGGCGTGGTCGCCCTGCTGATGTTCATCGTGTTCCCGTGGCTCGAGCCGCGGCTGTGGTTCAACGAGGTCGCGGTCAACTGAGGTTCGGGATTCTTCCTGGTCAGCGGCCTCCGGCGCACCGGCGTCGCCCACGTGCTGATGCTCGTGGCGGCCGGCACGCCGGAGGAGACTTGCGCGCGGATCGGCACCGAGCTGCGTGCTAGCAGTCCCGCAGCTCCGGGCTTTGGTTGAGCAGCTGCCCGCGCGGCGAGACGAACGCGCGGTAGCGGTTGCCGTCGAGCTCGGAGTTCTTGAACACGGCGATCCGGTGGCAGTTCTGGAACGCCAGCTTGACGCCGAAGTGCCGCTCGAGGCCGCCGCGGATCGCGTCCGACGCCAGCGCCCGCAGCAGCTGGCCGCGGGCGGCCTCGCTCGGCGGCGGCGTCTCGTTGTCGGCGAAGCCGTCCGCGGCGCCCTCGGCGTCGGCGATGACGCCGGTGATGACTTCCCAGGCGTAGGGCAGGGATTCCTTGACGCAGGTGACGAACTCGGCGTCGGAGACCTCCCCGCGCTCGGCCTTCTCCAGCAGCGCGGGTGACACGTCCAGGGACATCGAACCTCCAGTTTGAGCAGGGCCACCCTCTTGGCTACCGGCCGGGTGGTCCGGCCACAAGAGAAAACGATGATCATCACCATTATGGCGGAAGGGCCGGTCACTCCCAGCGGAAGAGCCGTGCGGCGGCCGCCGTCCCGATCACGGCGAACGCCGCGAGCACCACCAGCTGCAGCGGCTGGACGCCGGGGCCGACCCAGGCGTCCTGCAGCGGCTGGGCGCCCGGCGGGAGGTAGTCGCCGATCCGGCGCAGCACCTCGGGCAGCAGCGGCCGCGGCAGGTAGACGCCGCCGAAGAACATGATCGGCAGGAACGCGATCGCCGCGATGCCGCCGGCGCTCTTCGCCGTGCGCGCGACCGCCGCGGCGAGCAGGCCGAGCGCGAACACCGAGACGATGCCGAGGAGCAGGGTCACCACGAACGCCAGCGGGTGCTTCGGCAGCGGGACGTCGAACACGGCGGCGGCGAGACCCAGGGTCAGCGCGACGCCGGCCAGCGCGATCACGACGTGGACGAGCAGTTGCGCGCCGAGCAGGTACGCCGGGTGCACCGGCGTCGTGGCCAGGCGTCTCAGCACGCCCTGTTCGCGGTAGGTCGCGACGGCGGCCGGGATGGACTGCAGCGCGAGGATGCCGATGCTGATGACGATCAGCGACGGCACCCACAGGTCGATGAACCGGTACCCGCCGGTGATCTCGCTCGGCTCGGTCATGCCCGGGATGAGGCCGACGGCGAGCAGGACGCCCGTCGGCAGCAGCAACCCGGCCACGGCCCACATCGGCGTGCGCAGGAACAGTTTCGCTTCGGTGGCGGTGATCTTCGCGAAGGTGTGCACGGTCTGGTTCTCCTCAGGCGCGGCCGGTCAGGGACACGAACGCGTCGTCCAAAGTGGATTCTCCGGCGGCGGCGCGGAGTTCGGCGGGGGTGCCGGTGGCGACCACGCGCCCGGCGTCGAAGATCGCGACGCGGTCGCAGAGGCGTTCGGCTTCGTCCATGAAGTGCGTGACGAGCAGGACCGTGACCCCGGCGTCGCGGATGGCTTCGACGAGCTTCCAGGTGTCGCGGCGGGCGTGCGGGTCCAGGCCGGTGGTCAGCTCGTCGAGGATCGCCAGCTCCGGGTTCCCGACCAGCGCGAGCGCGATCGAGACGCGCTGCTTCTGGCCGCCGGAGAGCTTGCCGAAGTAGCTGCGGGCGTGGTCCCGCAGGTCGAGCCGGTCGAGCAGGACATCGACGTCGGCCGGCTCGGCGTAGAAGGAGGCGAACAGCTCCAGCGCCTCGCGCACCCGCAGCTTCGCGGGCAGCCGGCTCTCCTGGAGCTGGACGCCGACGCGGCGGGTCAGCGCCGCCCGATCGGTCGCGGGATTCAGGCCGAGCACCGACAGCGTGCCGGCGTCGGCCTGGCGAAGACCCTGGAGGCATTCGACCGTGGTGGTCTTCCCGGCGCCGTTCGTGCCGAGGATGCCGAAGATTTCGCCGCGGTCGACGGAGAACGAAACGCCGTCGACCGCGACCCGGTCGCCGTAGCGCTTGTGGAGGTCGGTGACTTCGATGAGGGGCATGGCTCGAACGCTACGAACTCGGGAGCGTCCGGAGAATCCTGCTGAATCCCCAGCTCAAGTAGGGTTTTGCTGACGCCGGGGTGGGGCTGGGACCACCCCGGCCGGGGAGCTGCGGGCAGTGCGCGGGTGCGCGTCGATCGGCGAGGATCACGGGACAGGAGGTGGGAGATGGCCTACGTGCGTGCGGTCGGCCGGGCGTTCGCGCTCGCGGCGTTCGCGTTGCTGAGCTGGTTCGACGTCCTGGTCGAGCTGGTCGCCTTCGCGTTGCTGTGCCTCGGCTTGGTCTTCTTCCTCGGCCCCGCGATCGAGTGGGCCCGGCACCGCTCGGCGACGGTCCGGACGCTGTCCGCGCGCTGGTGCGGCGTCGAGGTCGAGCCGCCGTACCGACCCGAGCCGCCGGCACCGGAACGGGAACGCGACGGCTGGTACCGCGACGGCAACACGCTCTACAAGCGCGCGTTCTGGATCAGCTGGAGCCGTCGGCTCACGTGGGTGATGGAAGATCCGGCGGCGCAGCGCGAGTTCAGCTGGCAGCTGGTGAACCCGCTGGTCACGCTGCTGCTGCCGGTGTTCGCCCTGCTCGGCGGGCCGTTAGCGCTGCGCGGTTACGGCCACTGGACGCGCTGGTGGATCGGCCGCCGTCCCGGTGCGGTGTCGAAGATCGGTGCCTTGCGGTGGATGCACCGGCGGCTGGATTCGCTCGGGCACCAGCTGGGGATCTTCGCGCTTTCGCTGGTGCTCACGGCGTTCGCGGTGTGGCCGGTGGCCCTGCTGCTGGTGGCCCCGCCGATGGCGGCGCCGGTGGTGCGGTGGAGCCGGGACATCGCGAACACCCTGCGCCGCGAAGTCGGCAACTGGACGGGCGTGCGGATCCTGTCCCCGTACCTGCCGCCGCCGCCATTGCCGACCCCGCGGCCCGACGGGCTTTTCCAGGTGGGCCAGCAACTCTACGAAGAGCCGTGGTGGCCGATGCAGCTTTCGCGCACGCGGTGGGTGCTGCGCGACCGCGCGACCTGGCGCGACGTGCTCGCGGCCGTCGTCCTGCCGCTGGGTTCGGCGCTGCTGGCGCTGCCGACGGCCGTGCTGGTGTTCGGGGGTTTCCTCGGCCTACTCGACCTGTGGATCTGGCGGCCGATCATGGCGACGTGGGGCGTCACCTGGCCGGGGTTCTTCGGCGGGCCGCCGGACACCTGGCACGCGCTCGCGGTGACGCCGCTCGCGCTCGCCGCGTTCGTCCTCGGGCTGGCTCCGACGACGTTCTTGGCGAAGCACGCGGGCAAGTTCGCGCGGCTGCTGCTGGGGCCGACCGAGGCGTCCCGGCTCGCGCAGCGCGTCGAACGGCTGAAGCAGACGCGTACGGACGTCACCGTCGCGCAGGCCGCGGAGCTGCGGCGGATCGAGCGCGACCTGCACGACGGGATCCAGTCGCGGCTGGTCGCGATGGGGATGAAGCTCGGCGCGGTCGAAGCGCTGGTGGACCACGACCCGGCGGCGGCGAAACGGCTGGCGGCCGAGCTGCGGTCGGCGTCGGCGGAGGCGCTCGCCGAGCTGCGGGTGCTGATCCGCGGCATCCACCCGCCGGTGCTGTCCGAGCGCGGGCTGCTGGACGCGGTGCGCGCGATCGCGCTGGACAGCCCGGTGAAAGCGGAAGTCACCGGCTCGCTGCCCGGGCGCGTCGAGGAGCCGGTGGAGGCGTGCGCGTACTTCGCGGTGTCGGAGCTGCTGGGCAACGCGGCCAAGCACGGCTCGCGTCGCGCGGCCATCGACGTGGCGTTCGAGGACGGCGTGCTGACGCTGACGGTGACCGACGACGGCCCCGGCGGCGCGAACCCGGCGCGGGGCTCGGGCCTGCGCGGGATCGAGCGCCGGCTCGGCGGCTTCGACGGTAGGTTGACGCTGATCAGCCCGACCGGCGGGCCGACGAGGGCGACCGTGGAGATCCCGTGCCAGCTCGACCCCGGACCGTCATCGCCGAAGACCAGTACCTCCTCCGAGACGGCCTGACGCACCTGCTGGCCGCGCACGGCTTCGACGTCGTCGCGGCGGTCGGCACCGGCCCGGAACTGGAGTCGGCGTTGCGTTCCCTCCGGCCTGACGTGTCCATTGTGGACGTTCGCATGCCGCCCACGAACACGGACGAAGGCATCCAGGTGGCGTTGGCGGTCCGCCGCGACATTCCGGGTTTGCCGATCTTGGTGCTGTCCCAGCACGTCGAGCAGCTGTACGCGCGTGAGTTGCTCGCTGACGGCACCGGCGCGATCGGCTACCTGTTGAAGGACCGCGTGTTCAACGCGGACCAGTTCATCGACGCGGTCCGCAGGGTCGCCGCCGGCGGCACGGTGATGGACCCGGAGGTGATCGCCAAGCTCCTGGCGGGCAACCCATCCGACCCACTGGCGGCTCTGACCGCACGCGAACGCGAAGTCCTGGGCCTGATGGCGGAGGGCTGTTCGAACGCGGCGATCGCCGCGCGGCTGCACTTCAGCGAAGGAGCGGTCGGCAAACACACGGCGAACATCTTCGCCAAGCTGACCATCACGGCCTCGGACGACACGAACCGCCGCGTCCTGGCGGTGCTCGCTTACCTGGGCGCGAGCTGACGCGCAACAAAACCATCCACAGCGCCCGAGTTGTCCACAGATTCACCGCGTCACCCTTTTGAGCGACCGGGTCCCGATACGCTGGACAGGGGACGCCCCCCAGGGATGGGTGGGGGCTGTTTTGTGAGGTGAGTGGGCCGAAATCGGGGTGTTGGGTCTGGTCCTTGGCGGCCAGTCCGGCCTACCCGGGGGTGGCCGCCACGGCGTTGGGGAAACTCAGCTGCGCGAGACCCGGGTCATCTCCTCGCGCTCCACCACCTTGATCCGCTCTCGACCGGCCGCGAGCCCCACGGACTTCTCGTGCGAGTCGAGCTTGGTCCAGCCTTCCCACGTCGTGAACGGGATTCCGCGTGCGGCCAGGAAGTCCAGGATCGCGTCCGGCGCTTGGTGTTTCGGGGCCGTCAGCGTGTCGGCGTCGGCCAGGAGGCTCGCGATCGTCTCCGCGGCGTCGCCCTTCGTGTGGCCGATCAGGCCGATCGGGCCGCGCTTGATCCAGCCCGTCACGTACACGCCCGGGAGCTGGTTCTCGTCCAGGTCCAGCACGCGGCCCGCCTGGTTCGGGACCACGCCGTTCACGTGGTCGAACGGCAGTTCCGGCAGGTGCGACGACAGGTAGCCCACCGCGCGGTACACCGCCTGGACGTCCCAGTCGTGGAACTCGCCCGTGCCACGCACATTGCCGTCGCCGGTCAGTTCCGTGTGTTCCGTGCGGAGGCCCGTCACCCGGCCGTCGGCGCCCAAGACCTCCGACGGCGAGTGGAAGAAGTGCAGGTGCAAGCGGCGAGGGCGGGAACCCGGGTCGCGGATCGCCCACTCCTGCAACGTCTTCACGACCATGTCGATCTGCTTCGACGCCCGCAGCGCGGCGACGCTGCCCTCGTCGAACTCGATGTCCTCGGGCGCGACGATGACCTCGACGTTCGGCGAGTGGTCCAGCTCGCGCAGCTCCAGCGGCGTGAACTTCGCCTGCGCGGGGCCGCGGCGGCCGAACACGTGGACGTCGGTCACCGGGCTCGCCTTGAGGCCCTGGTAGACGTTGTCCGGGATGTCCGTGGTCAGCAGCTCGTCGGCCGTCTTCGCGAGGATGCGGGCGACGTCCAGCGCGACGTTGCCGACGCCGAGCACGGCGACCGAAGACGCGTTCAGCGGCCAAGTGCGCGCGACGTCCGGGTGGCCGTCGTACCAGGAGACGAAGTCGGCGGCGCCGTAGCTGCCGTCGAGGTCGACGCCCGGGATGTCGAGCGCGCGGTCGGCGGACGCGCCCGTCGAGAAGATCACCGCGTCGTAGAACTCGCGCAGCTCGTCGAGCTTGATGTCGGTGCCGTAGTCGATGTTGCCCAGCAGCCGGATGTTCGGCTTGTCCAGCACCTTGTGCAGCGCGGTCACGATGCCCTTGATGCGCGGGTGGTCGGGCGCGACGCCGTACCGGATCAGGCCGAACGGCGCCGGCATCCGTTCGAACAGATCGATCGTGACGTCGGCGTCGGACTTGTCCAGGATGTCGGCGGCGTAGATCCCGGCAGGACCGGCACCCACCACGGCTACACGAAGAGATCGGCTCACGCTTACCACGGTAAGTTAGGTTGCCCTAACCTAAAATGTGATTTGCGGTACGGTCCAGCCAGTGGGAGCCGGTAAGCTCGTCGCATGCGCGTCTTGGTCGTCGACAACTACGACAGCTTCGTCTACAACCTGGTCCAGTACCTGGCCCAGCTCGGCGCGGACTGCACGGTCTGGCGCAACGACGTCGTGGACCTCGACCGCGTCTCCGAGTTCGACGCCGTGCTCGTCTCACCCGGCCCCGGCACCCCCGAACGCGCTGGTCAGAGCATGGACGTCATCCGCAAGTGCGCCGAGACGTCGACCCCGATGCTCGGCGTCTGCCTCGGTCACCAGGCGCTCGGCGTCGTCTACGGCGCGACCGTCGACCGCGCTCCCGAACTGCTGCACGGCAAGACGAGCCAGGTGCGTCACGCCGGCGTCGGCGTCCTGAAAGGCTTGCCGGAAGAGTTCACGGCCACCCGCTACCACTCCCTGACGGTGCTCCCGGAGACGATCCCGGACGACGTCTTCGAGGTCACCGGCCGCACCGCGACCGGCATCGTGATGGGCATGCGTCACCGCGAGCTGCCGCTGGAAGGCGTCCAGTTCCACCCCGAGTCCGTGCTCACCGAGGGCGGCCACCGCATGCTGGCCAACTGGATGGCCACGGCCGGGTACCCCGTCGACCCGCAGCGCGTGGCCGAGCTGGAGCGCGCGACGAAGGCGCTGCAGAAGGCCGCCGTTGCGTGATCCGGCTCGAGGGCGTCGGTAAGCGGTACGGGCGCGGGGACTTCGTCCTCCACGACGTCGACCTGAACGTGGAACCCGGGCGGGTCGTGGGCATCCTCGGTACCAACGGCTCCGGCAAGTCGACGCTGCTGCGGATCATGGCCGGCGTCTCGCACGCCACCACCGGCACCGTCACCGGCAGCCCGCGGATCGGCTACCTGCCGGACCGCTTCCCGGCCGGCCAGCGGATGGGCGCGCGCGCCTACCTGCGGCACATGGGACGCATTCGCGGTCTCACCGACCTGTCGGCGATCGACCCGCTGCTCGAGCGGCTCGCGCTGGTCGGCGGCCCGGCGGCGCCGTTGCGGACGCTGTCCAAGGGCAACGCGCAGAAGGTCGGGCTCGCCCAGGCCGTGCTGGTGCGGCCGGACCTGCTGATCCTCGACGAGCCGTGGTCCGGGCTCGACGTCGCCACGCACGCGATCCTCGGCGAGCTCGTCGACGAGACGCGGGCGCGCGGCGCGAGCGTCGTGTTCACCGACCACCGGCCGCAGGTGGTGCACGACCATGCCGACGTCGTGCACCTGATGGACGTCGGCCGGCTCACCGAAGAAAACCCCGAAACCACCGCGCCGGCTACCCGGATCGTGTTGCGCGGGCACGGCACCGACTGGGCGGACGAGCCCGGCGTGCGGCACGCGGTCGTCGAAGACGCCCGGGTCGTGCTCACCGTCGACGTCGATTCCGTCGACGCCGTGCTGCTGCGCGCGTTGAAGGACGGCTGGTCGGTCCGGGAGGTCGCGCCGTGCTCGCGTTGACGCGGTATTACCTGGCGCTGCTGGGACATTCGCAGCGGTACCTGCCCGCGCTGCTGGCCTACCTCGCGCTCTGCGTGATCCTCTACGCCGACCCGCACTCGCCGCCGCTGCCGTTGTTCGGGGTGAGTGCCGGCGGGCTGCTGGTCGTGTCGTGCTGGCTGACGATCGCGCTGCTCGACATCGAAGATCCGGTGCAGCGCCTGGTGACCCTGAGCCACGCGCGGCAGTGGCGACGGCTGATCACCGGCGCGGTGCTGACCGTGCTGGGCTGCTCGCTGGTCCTGACGGTGATCACCGAGGCGTGGTCGGCGCTCAAGTCGTTCAAGGTCCAGCCGGCCGCGCTGGGCATCGGCCTGCTCGCCCACATCGCGTGCGCGCTGCTCGGGATCGCGATCGCGCTGCCGTGCTCGCGGCTGCTGGTTCGCCGGATCGGCTGGACGGTCCTGGCCGCTGTCATCACCCTGGTCGTCGTGCTGCTAGCGAAGATCCCGCTGGTCCACCCGCTGCTGCAGGCCTTGACGAACGAAGATCCGGTCGGTGGTCCGCTGGTGCTGGCGGTGGTGACGTCGGCGGTGGTCCTGGCCGTCAGCTTCGTGGTCGTCTCCCGGCTCGTGCAGCGCCGTTCCTGAGTGCAATTTGCAATCTTCAATTGCCCGGCGAGGCTTCCCGGGGGTCCTCGAACACGACTAAGGTTCGGGTCCTCTCCGGTTCTGGGTGAAGGGAGACCGGGTGACGGCTGGGATCGTAGCGATCACCGTCCCGAACTCCGATGGTGAGCTCCGGGACCTCGCGGCGTGGTTGCGCGGCGAGGACGAGCTCCGCGGCCGGGTCCAGCTCTTCGACGCCGTCCTCGTCGGCGTGACGAGCAACTCCGCCGGCGTCTTCTGCCGCTCGCTGTTCGGGTGGCTGCGCCGCTGCCAGTCCGGCGTCTCGCTGAAGGTCAAGCGCTCGGGGGCCGCCGAAGAGCTGGACATCGACTGCGGCGCCGGCAGCGACGCCGAGCAGGTTCTCGGCGCGGTCCAAGGGTTTCTCGACAAAGCCTGAAACGAAGAAGGCCCGCACGGCGAACCGTGCGGGCCTTTCTCGTGGATCCGTCAGCCGCCGGGGGTGCCCGTCGGCGTCGTCGGGAACGGGAAGCCGCCGCCGTTGCCTTCCGACACCGACACCGTGATCGCCTGGTTCTTGTCGATCTGGGCGCCCGGCGACACGTTCTGCTTGGTGATCGTGCCTTCGGGTTCCTTGCTGGTCTTGTCGGACTGCGTCCGGAGGTTTCCGGTCCAGCCCATGCTCTGCAGCTTCGACTGCGCCTCGTCGGTCGTCATGCCGGACAGGTTCGGCATCTCGATCTTGTCGGTCTGCTCCGGACCCGTCGACACCGTGAGGGTGATCACGGTGCCCGCGATCACCGAACCGCCGTTCGGGTTCTGGGTGATGACGCTGTCCTTCGGAACGCTGTCCGAAGCCTGGTCGACGCGCTTCGTCTTGAGGCCCTGGCCTCGCAGCGCCGAGTCGGCCTGCGAGTACGGCTTACCCGTGAAGTCCTGGACCTGCTTCAGTTCCTTCGACTTGGCGATCGTGATCTTGACGCTCGTGCCTTCGTCGACCTCGGAATCCGCGGTCGGGGTCTGCTGCTGCACCAAGCCGGCCTGGTTCGGGTCGTCGACCTCGACCTCGGTGACGTTCGAGTCCAGCGTCAGCTTCGCGTCGGTCAGCGCCTGCTGCGCCGCGTCACGCGTCTTGTTCTTGAGGTCCGGTACGCGGGCCTTGCCCGGCGCGACCCCCACGTACAGCGTGATCTTCGCGTCGGTGCTCACCGGCGTCCCGGACGCGGGGTCGATCTTGATGACCCGGTTGACGTCACCCTGCTCGCACTGCGGGCTGCCGTCGGTCGGCTGCACCCCGCAGGTGACGTTCTTGGTCCCGATCGAGTTGAACCCGGCGCCCGTCAGGGTTTCCCGCGCCTGCGGGACCGTCTGGTGCACCACGTCGGGGATCGCGACCGTGCCCGGCGTGCTCTTGAACGAGCCCGACAGCCACATGATCAGCAGCACCGCGCCCAGCACGAACACCGCCGCCAGCGCGGCCAGGATCGTGCGCCGCCGGCGCTTGGCCTTCGGGTCCTCGTCGTCCGGCTCGGCGTACTCCTCGTAGCGCTGCGGCTGCCGCCGGTCGGAGTTCATCACCTGCGTGCGCTCGTCTTCGGACATCACCATCGGCGCGGCCGGGCGCTGACCCGAAAGCGTGCGCACCAGGTCCGAGCGCATCTCCGCGGCCGACTGGTAGCGGTTCGCCGGGCCCTTCGCCAGCGCCTTCAGCACGACGGCGTCCAGCTCGGGCGCGACCGCCGGGTTCACCGACGACGGCGGGTTCGGGTCCTCCCGGACGTGCTGGTAGGCCACCGCGACGGGGGAGTCGCCGGTGAACGGCGGCTCGCCGGTGATCAGTTCGTACAGCACGCAACCGGCGGCGTAGACGTCGGACCGGGCGTCGACCGACTCACCGCGGGCCTGTTCCGGCGACAGGTACTGCGCCGTGCCGATCACCGCGGCGGTCTGGGTCATCGCGGACTGGCCGTCGTGCATCGCGCGCGCGATGCCGAAGTCCATCACCTTGACGGCGCCGTTCTTCGTGATCATCACGTTGGCCGGCTTGACGTCGCGGTGGACGATGCCGTGGCGGTGCGAGAAGTCGAGCGCCGCGCAGACGTCGGCCATGACCTCCATCGCCCGCTTCTGGGACATCGGGCCTTCGGTCTTGACGATATCGCGCAGCGTCCGGCCCTCGACGAACTCCATGACGATGTACGGCAGCTGACCGAAGTCGGTGTTCGCTTCGCCGGTGTCGTAGACCGCGACGATCGCCGGGTGGTTCAGCGCGGCGGAGTTCTGCGCTTCCCGGCGGAAGCGCTCCTGGAACTGCGGGTCCCTGGCGAGGTCGGCACGGAGGATCTTGATCGCGACTTCCCGGCCGAGACGCACGTCCTGGCCGTGATGGACCTCGGACATGCCTCCGTAGCCGAGCGTTTCGCCCAGCTCGTACCGGTTGGAGAGCAGTCTGGGTGTGCTCATCTCTGGGTGCCGTTCCATTCCGTCCAAGGTGTGTTCATGATGCCTTGCTGGCCATCGTCGGTCGTGCCGGGAGTGTCCGCCGGGTAGGCGCTCGAAGAAGCGGGCGGATCCCCCGCGGGCGGCTGTCTGCCCGGGACCACCTGGCTCGTCGTCTGGCCACTGTGTGGCGGCGAACCGGAGTTGCCGATCATCTTCGCGATCAGCACGATGCCCGCCACCAGGACGACGAGCAGGATCGCGGCCAGCAGCGCCCACCAGCCCCACTGGGACTTCTTGCGGGCGGCCGGCACCATGGGCGGACGCATCGCGGGCCGGGACGGCGGGCCGATGACGGGCATCGGGTTCATCGCGGGCGACGGCGGCCCGACCGGCATGTGCGGCTGCTGCTGCGGAATCTGCTGCGAAATCGGCTGTTGCTGCTGGACCGGCTGCTGCTGGACCGGTTGCTGACCGGTCGAGTAGGACGCGTTGACCAGCCCGGACGGCGCCGGCAGCGGCATCCCGGCGCGCACCGCGGCGACGGCGGCCGCGAACTCGCCGCCGCTGCTGTAGCGCTGCCGCGGATCCTTCACCAGCGTCGCCTCGATCACCGCGCGCGCGGCGGGCGGGACGTCCGGCGGCAGCGGCGGTGCGATGTCGCGGATGTGCATCATCGCGACCGTCACGGCGTTCTCGGACAGGAACGGCCGGTGCCCGGCGAGGCATTCGTAACCGCACACCGCCAGCGAGTAGACGTCGGACGCCGGTTCCGCCGGGTGCCCGAGCGCCTGCTCCGGCGCGATGTAGTGCGCCGTGCCCATGACCATGCCGGACCGGGTGACCGGCGCCGCGTCGGCCGCCTTCGCCACGCCGAAGTCGGTGATCTTCACCTGGCCCGCCGGCGTCACCAGGATGTTGCCCGGCTTGACGTCGCGGTGGACCAGGCCCCGCTCGTGCGCGGCCTGCAGCGCGTTGCCCGCCTGCTCCAGCATGTCGAGCGTGAACTCCGCCGACAGCCGGCCGTGCTTGGCGAGCAACCCGGCCAGCGGGTCGCCGTCGACGAGCTCCATCACCAGGTACGCGATCGACAGGTCGCCGTCGAAGAGGGTCTCGCCGTAGTCGTGCACCGCGGCGATGCCGGGGTGGTTCAAGGACGCCGTCATCCGCGCCTCGGTGCGGAAGCGGTGGAGGAACTCGGCGTCGCCGGAGAGTTCGGCCTTGAGGATCTTGACGGCCACGGTCCGGTCCAGCCGGGTGTCGCTGGCCTGCCAGACCTCGCCCATCCCGCCGACGGCGATCCGGCTCGTCAGCTTGTAGCGCTCGGCCAGTAGCTGACCGGAGGACAGCATGCGCTATCCACCCCCGAGTTTGGCGTTGATCGCCGCGCGGCCGATTTCCGCGGCGACCGAGCCGCCGGTGGCCGCGAGCCCGCGGTTACCGCCGTCCTCGACGATCACGGCGACCGCGATCTTCGGGTCGTTCGCCGGGGCGAACGCGGTGTACCAGGCGTGCGGGGCGGTGTTCTTGGAGTCCGTGCCGTGCTCGGCGGTGCCGGTCTTCGACGCGATCTGGATGTCCGGGCGCTTGCCGCCGCCCTTGGTGAAGCCCTCGGAAGCGATCATCATGTCCTTGAGGATCGCGGCATTCGACGACGACAGCGCCGGTGTGCCGGTGAGCTCGGTGGGGCTGTAGTCCTCGATGGTGGACAGGTCCGGTGCCAGCACCGACTGCACCAGCTGCGGTTTCATCGCCATCCCGTTGTTGGCCACGGTCGCGGCGAGCAGGCAGTCCTGCAGCGGGGTGAGCCGCACGTCGCGCTGGCCGATGCCACTCTGGTACAGCGCGCCCTGGGAGTCCAGTGGCCCGACCGTGGACGGCGCCACCTTCATCGGCACGGTCAGGTCCGTCTGGCCGATGCCGTAGTTCGCCGCGGTCTCCTTCATCTTGTCCGCGCCGAGCTGACCGGCGAACTCCGCGAACGGCACGTTGCAGGAGTGCGCGAGCGCGTCCTTGAACGTGGCGCCGGGGCAGGCCTCGCCGGCGTAGTTCTCCAGCGTGACGCTCGTGCCGGGCAGCTTCGTGTTCGGCGCCGGGTTGACCGGGGTGTCCGGGCCCTTGCCGTCTTCGAGCGCGGCCGCGGCGGTGACCAGCTTGAACGTCGAGCCCGGCGGGTAGGTCTCCGAGATCGCCCGGTTCAGCATGGGGTTCTTGTCGTTCTTGATGTTCGCGTTCCAGGCGTCGATCTGCGTCTTCGACGTGTGGGACGCGAGCTGGTTCGGGTCGTACGACGGCGTCGAGACCATCGCCAGGATCCGGCCGGTGCTGGGCTCCAGCGCGACGACGGCGCCGGTGTAGTTCCGCTGCGTCATCAGGTCGTACGCGGCCTTCTGCACGGCCGGGTCGATGGTCAGCCGGACGTTGCCGCCACTCGGGTCGCGCCCGGTGACCATGTCCGACAGCCGCCGGACGAACAGCCGCGGGTCCGAGCCGTTCAGCACGTCGTCTTCGGCGCGCTCGAGGCCGCCGGAGCCGTAGTTGATCGAGTAGTAGCCGGTGACCGGCGCGTACATCGGGCCGTCGACGTAGGACCGGATGTACTTGTACTTGTCGTTCGACGGGTCGACCTTCGCCAGCACCTCGCCGTTCGCCTGCGACACGATCTGGCCGCGCCGGCGCGCGAACTCGTCGTAGAGCACGCGGGCGTTGCGGGAGTCGGTGCGGTAGTCGTCTGCCTTCACCACCTGGATGTAGGTGGCGTTGGCCAGCAGCAGGACGACCATCACGAGCATCGCCATGCCGACCTTGCGGAGCGGGGTGTTCATGCCTGGGCGCCCCCGTTCGCCGGCGGGCGCTGCACGAGCACCGTGTGCGCTTCGGCGATCGGCGCCTGCGGTTGCTGCGGCTTCGGCCGGGCGCCGGGCCTGCGGGCGGCGTCGGAGATCCGCAGCAGCAGCGCGACCAGGATGTAGTTCGCGAGCAGCGACGAACCACCCTTGGAGAGGAAGGGGGCGGTGATACCGGTCTCCGGGATGAGTTTCGTGACGCCGCCGACGACGACGAAGATCTGCATGACCATGGTGAACGCCAGCCCGCCGCCGAGCAGCTTGCCGAACGTGTCGCGCACGGCGAGCGCGCTCCGCATGCCGCGCATCGCCACCAGCAGGTACAGCATCAGGACCGCGGCCAGCCCGATGAAGCCGAGCTCTTCGCCGATCGACGCGGTGATGAAGTCGGTGGCGGCCTCGGGCACCATGTCCGGCCGGCCCGCGCCGAGCCCGGTGCCGCCGACGCCGCCGGTGCCGAGCCCGAACAGGCCCTGCGCGAGCTGGTAACCGCCGCCGGCGTCGTCGTAGGTGGCCAGCGGGTCCAGCCAGTTGGCCACGCGCTGCTGCACGTGTCCGAAGAGGTTGTAGGCGATCACGCAGCCGACGACGAAGAAGCTCAGCCCGAGCACGACCCAGATGGCCCGCTCGGTCGCCACGTAGAGCATCACCAGGATGACGCTGAAGAACAGCAGCGACGTGCCGAGGTCCTTCTCGAACACCAGGACGCCGATGCAGACGACGGCGGAGATCAGGATCGGGCCCAGGTCACGGGCTCGCGGCAGCTCGACGCCGAGGAACTTCCTGCCCGCCACCATGAACAGGTCGCGCTTCGACACCAGGAACGAGGCGAAGAAGATCATCAGCAGGATCTTCGCGAACTCGCCCGGCTGGATCGAGAAGCCCGGCAGCTTCAGCCACACCTTGGCGCCGTTGACCTCGGACAGGCTCGACGGCAGCAGTGCGGGCAGCGCGAGCGCGACGATGCCGATCAGGCCGGCGGTGTAGCCGTAGCGGGTCAGCGTGCGGTGGTCGTTGACGACCACCAGCACCACGATGAACAACGCCAGCGAGACGACCGTGAACAGCACCTGCTTGGTGACGTCCGGCGAGAAGTCCTTGCCGTTCTGCAGCGCTTTCTCGGCCTGGGCCAGGTCGATCCGGTGGATCATCACCAGGCCGATGCCGTTGAGCAGCGCGACGCAGGGGAGCAGCACCGGGTCCGCGTACGGCGCCCACTTGCGCACCGCGAGGTGCGCCCCGGTCAGCACGCCCAGGTAGGCGAGCCCGAGCCAGAGGATCGACGCGGTGAGTTCCTGCTCCTGGTTCGCCTCCACCAGGACCAACGCGATGGTCACGATGAAGGCCGCGAACCCCAGCAGCACCAGTTCGGTGTTGCGCCGGGTCGGCACGTCGCGCGGCGGGTTCGTCTGGAACTGCGCCGCCAGCGGCTCGGCGGTGTTCGCGGCAGGCTGGCTCATCAGTTACCGCCTCCCGTCGTCGGTGCCGTCGAACTCGGCGTCGAGCAGTCCCTCCCCGCAGGCTGGTTCGCCGACGACGGAGCAGTGGAACCGGCCGGTACCGACGGAGTCGTCGTCGGCGTGGCCGAAGGCGTCGGCGTCGGGGACGGCTGGGTCCCCGCCGGCGCGCAGTTGTTCAAGCGCTTGTGCAGCTGCAGGAAGTCGTCGATGTACTTCCGGGCGTCGTCGAGGCTGTCCTTCTTGACGCCGTTCTGCACCGCCAGCCGAGCGTCCTCCTGGAGCTGGTTGACGCGCAGCTTGTCCGTGCACACCTGGTTCGGCGGGCACGAGCCCTGCTCGTAGGTGTGCAGGTCGATGCCGAGGATGCTGCCGGGGACGCCGCGGTAGATCACGACCTCCTGGTCCGCACCTTCGCCGACATAGTACTGACTCAGCACGAAGTAGCGGGTGGCGATGGCGGCCGCGGCGAGCACCACGAGCACCACCAGCGCGCCGGCCAGCCAGCGGAACCGCTTCCGGCGCTTGGCCTTGGGATCCACGGTGGGCTGCGGCAGCTCCTGGCGCGGCTGCGGCGGGGGCTGGGTCAGCGCCCGGGCGCGCGCCGCGGGCGAGTCGCCCTGGTGTCGCTCGTCGCTGCCGTCCCCGGCGGCGCCGCCCACGATGGGCGCGTCCTCGCCGAAGTCGACGTCGACGACGTCGGCGATGATCACCGTGACGTTGTCGGTGCCGCCGCCCTTGAGCGCCAGCTCGATCATCCGGTCCGCGCACTGCTGCGGGTCCGGGATCTGCACGGCCTCCGCGAGCGTCTCGTCGCTGACCATGCCGGACAAGCCGTCCGAGCAGATCAGGTACCGATCGCCTGGGCGCGCTTCACGCACGGTGAGGCTCGGCTCGACCTCGTGCCCGGTCAGCGCCTTCAGCAGCAGCGACCGCTGCGGGTGCACCGCCGCTTCTTCGGGCGTGATCCGGCCTTGTTCGAGCAGTTCGTTGACGAAGCTGTCGTCGCGCGTGATCTGCGCGAACTGGCTGCCCCGGAACAGGTAGGCGCGCGAGTCGCCGACGTGCACGAGGCCCAGCCGGGTCCCGGCGAACAGCACGGCGGTGAGCGTGGTGCCCATTCCGTCGAGGTCCGGGTCCTGCGAGACGAGCTCGGCGATCGCGGCGTTGCCGTTCGCCACCGCCTCGCGCAGCTGGGCGAGGAGGTCGTCACCCGGCTCGTCGTCGTCGAGCGGGGCGAGGGAGGCGATGACGACCTTGCTGGCCACTTCGCCCGCCGCATGCCCACCCATGCCGTCGGCGAGCGCGAGCAGGCGAGGGCCGGCGTACACGGAGTCCTGGTTGCTCGAACGCACCAGGCCCCGGTCGCTGCGGGCTGCATAGCGGAGGACGAGAGTCATGGGCGAAGCTCGATCACCGTCTTGCCGATCCGGATGGGGACTCCGAGCGGGACCCGGAGGGGTGCAGTGACCTTAGCCCGGTCCAGGTAAGTGCCGTTCGTCGAGCCCAGGTCTTCCACGTACCAGTCCTCACCGCGCTGGGCGATCCGGGCGTGCCGGGTCGACGCGTAGTCGTCGTCGAGCACCAACGTGGAGTCGTCGGCGCGGCCGATCAGGATCGGCCTGCCGTCCAGCGCGATGCGGGTCCCGGCGAGCGCCCCGTGGGTCACCAGCAGCTGCTGCGGCGACTTCCCGCCGCGCGGCTTCTTCTCCTTCTTGCGCCCGAACGTCGGCACCTGGACACGCATGCCCGACGCCGCGTAGAGGTCCGAGCGGACGACTCTGAGCGCAGCGAACACGAAGAGCCAGAGCAGCACGAGGAAGCCCACCCTGGTGAGTTGTACGACCAGCTCTGGCACTTGGTGTGTCCGCTCCCGACTCTTCCGTGCAGCCGCGACGCGGGTACGCCGCGGTCCCCCCGCACGTCAATTCTGCGGGAACAGTATTTCGCGCCCGGAGTCAGCCCTGTGTACGGAACACCAGGGACGAATGCCCCACTCGGATGACGTCACCGTCCGCGAGCTGCCAGGTCTGCACCGGGGTGCCGTTCACGGTCGTGCCGTTCGTCGACCCGATGTCGGCGAGCGTCGCGCTCTGGCCGTCCCAGGTGATCTCCAGGTGACGGCGCGAGACACCGGTGTCGGGGAGCCGGAAGTCCGCGTCCTGGCCACGGCCCACGACGTTGCCACCCTGCTTCAGGGAGTACGTCCGGTTCGAGCCGTCGTCCAGCTGCAGGCTCGCCGCGAGCTGACGCGCCGCCGCGGGGGCGCCGTAGCCACCCTGCTGCTGCGCGTACGGGTCGCCGGCCGGCTGGCCGTACGCCTGCTGCTGGCCGTACTGGTCGTAACCGCCCTGCTGCTGCTGGCCGCCGTACTGGTCGTAGCCACCCTGCTGGTAGCCGCCCTGGTCGTACCCGCCGCCCTGCTGGGGCTGCGCGTAACCGCCCTGGTCGTAGCCGCCACCCTGGGGGGGCTGGGCGTAACCCTGATCGTAGCCACCCTGCGGGGGCTGCTGGGCGTAACCGCCCTGCTCGTAGCCACCCTGCTGGTAACCGCCCTGCTCATAGCCACCGGCTGGGGGCTGCTGACCGTAGCCGCCCTGCTCATAGCCACCGGCCGGGGGCTGCTGACCGTAGCCGCCCTGCTCGTAGCCGCCCTGCTGCTGGCCGTAACCCTGGTCGTACCCGGGCTGCTGGCCAGCCTGCTGTCCGTAGCCGTACTGGCCCTGCTGGCCGTACGGGTCACCCTGGTCGTATTGGCCGTAGCCGGGGGGCTGGCTCATTGCTGGGTCTCCTGCGTTGCTGGGTCGTGCCGACCGCGGTGAACCGGCGCCTGCGGGGCGGGCGTCGGGATCGACGGACGAACGGGTCTTGAACTGTCCAGTATGCAGCGCCTCGTTGCGCTCGAGTGATACGACGACGTCACCATAGGTGTCCAGGCCTTCGGCGGCGAGGTGTTCGGCCACCGCCTTCGCCAGCACCTGGGTAACGCGTTGCTCGTCACCGGCCATGCGCTCGTGGTCAGCCGTCCCCAAGGACACGATGTAGTGATTCGGGGCGAGCTGCCGACCGCCTGCCAGCTCACGAACGTTCTCCTCACTCTCCCGCTCGAGTGCGATCGCCACTTCCTGCGTGACGACGTTGCCACCGAACATGCGCGCGAAAGTGTTCCCCACCAGGTTCTCGAGTCGCCTGTCGAATCTCTCAGCGCGGCCCACCGGGGAAAACCTCCTCACACTTGTGCTTCCGCCCCGATCCTATCCGGGTGAGCGAGCCTCGACACGGCCCCCGGTGAAACCGGTGCGAACGACCTGCTAGTGTTCTCCTCGCTGCCGCAAGGAAGCACTCGGGCGAGTGGCGGAATGGCAGACGCGCACGGTTCAGGTCCGTGTGTCCGAAAGGACGTGAGGGTTCAACTCCCTCCTCGCCCACGCTGTTCAGAGGCCCCGACGCTAGCGCGTCGGGGCCTCTTCTCGTTGTCCTTGTGTCTCCCGGGGGGCCGAGCCCCCCGGATCCCCCACGGTGCCTTCTCTCACCTTCCAGCGTGGCTGAGTGGGGTCGTTGCGGGGGGTTTTGGGGTTTGGCTTGGTGGGGAATATCACCCGTTTGGCTCTGCGTGGTGTTCGCTTGCGGCTTAGATGTGGGTGTATTTAGGCCCTTGTCAGGCGGGGGTCAGGGCTATCGACAGGCGCATCTGCAGTGCTGCGGCTATGCGCTCCAGCACCGGCAGGGTGGGGGTTGTGCCGCCGGCTTCAAACCTGGCGATGGCCGACTGTGTCATCCCGGCGCGTCCGGCCAGCTGGGTCTGCGTCCAGCCGCGCTGCTCGCGCAATATCCGCACCTCGGCTCCTAGCTCGAAAGCCAGTCGAGCTCCGTCGTAAGCCGGGTGGGCTGGGTCGACGCCGAGTTCTTTGCGTAGTTCGCCCCACGTGCTGCGGTCGCTCACGGCTCCTCCTCGTCCACGGTGTGCTGTTCATCCTGACAACGGCGTAGCGCCCGTCTGGCTCGCTCGACCTCACCGGTTTCGCGCATCCTCGTCTTCGGCCACACCGTCATCAGGATGATCCGCCTGCCTGACGCGATCCAATAACTGATCCGCGTCGGCTGCTCGCAGAGCCAAAAGCGCAGCTCGCGAAGCTTTCCGTCCAGCTGCCGCGTGTAGGGCTCGCCGAGCAAAGGGCCTCGCTCGGCCAAGAGGTCGATGTAGAAAGCGACATGTTGATCGCGTTCTCGTCCAGACTTCTCAGCCAAGCGTGAACCTCTGGCTCCAGCTCGATGGTACCCCAATCCATAGCTTTGATGCTATATCGAGAGCGACCACCGATCTCACTCTGGGTATGAGTTCGGGTACTTAAGGTGTTCGTTTAAGCCGTTGTCTTGGTGATCCAGTCGGCCAGGATGTCTGCCCGGGACGTTGTTTCGATGCCCGCGTGGGGGCAGCCGGGGCCCGTTGCCTCCAGGGCCACCAGGCCTGCCGGGGTGAAGTACGGGGCTCCCGAGTCGTACGTGCAGGCGCTCGTGGTGATGGCCGGGGCCGCGCCGCGGACTCCCAGTGTGGTCGGGGCCACCGTCGCCACCGCTACCGTGCCCTGCTGCATGCGGGTGGCCGGCTTGGGGTTCGTGCTGGTCAGGCTGCCCCAGCCCGCCAAGGTCAGCTGGTCGCCCACCTTGGGGAGCGCGCGGTTGAGCGGCAGGGGCTTCACCGTGCTCACCGGGGTGTCCAGGCGGGCCAGCGCGACGTCGTTCTCCTTCGCCTGGATCACCTCGGTCACCTTGCGGGCCACTCCGGACTCGATGCCCTCGTCCGTGAGGCCCAGCGTCGCCGTCGTCGGGTAGGGGACCTTGCCCGAGACGCGGTTGCGGGCCGCGTCGTGGAAGCAGTGGCCTGTCGTCAAGAGCCATCCGGGCGCGACCAGCGCGCCCGTGCAGAAGCTGCTGTACGTCGAACCGTCCGGGCGGGGGATCTTCGTCATCGCGAGCTTCGCGACGAACCCGAACTGACCCTGGGGGACGTCTGAACCGTTGGCGATCCCTGGCGCGGCCAAGGCGGCAGGGGCGGTGGTGATGGTCAGGACAACAGCGGCTAGCAGGGCGCGCAGGCGCATTCTTCCCCTTCGTCGAATCGATGATCGACGTTCGAGGTTATTGCCGCCGCCGGGCGGGGGGAATTCCCTGGCCGGGCGTCACCCGTTGGCCCACCGGGTGACGCCCGGAAGGAGTCAGCCCGTGTGCGAAGAGATCCAATCCGCGACGACGTCGACCCGCGACGTCGTCTCGAGCTGGTTGTGGGGGCAGTCCGGCCCGGACGACTCGACGGACACCAGCTGGCCGCCGGTGCCGGCCGCGACGAAGTACGGCGCGCCCGAGTCGTACACGCAGGCGCTCGTCGTCGACGTCGGAGCCACGCCCTGCACGCCCAGCGTGGACGTGGCGACCTGGCCGACCTTCACGGTGCCCTGCTGCAGCTTCGTCGACGGCGCCGGGTTGGTGGCGGTGAGGCTGCCCCAGCCGGCGAGCGTCAGCTGCTGCCCGAGCGACGGCGTGAGACGGTTGACCGTCAGCGGCGTGATGCCGGTGACGTCGGCGTCGAGGGTCGCGATGGCGATGTCGTTCGCGGCGGCCTGGTAGACGGTCACCACGTTGCGCGTCACCCCCGGCGTGCTCTGGTTGACCGTGCCGAGCAGCACCGACGTCGGGTACGGCACCGGGCCGGAGACGCGGACGCGGTTCGCGTCGTGGAAGCAGTGGCCGGCGGTGATGATCCACTTCGCCGCGATCAACGCGCCCGAGCAGGCGCTGTTGTACTTCGTGCCGTCGGGCTTCGGGATGTTCGTCATCGTGAGTTTCGCGGCGAACTTGAACTGGCCCGCCGGGACGTCGGATCCGTTGGCCACGGCCGAAGCCGGGCCCGCGGTCGCGAGACCGGCGGCGAGGGTGAGCAGGGCAGCGGAAAGCACAGCGCGTACGCGCATCGGTGGATCCCCCTTGTCACGCACCGGCGGCTCGCGCCGGTGATCACCTTCGAGCGTAGCGACGGTGCGCGGGGTCGGAATGCGCTGCACGGAGTAAGAAAACGGCCCCGACGCCGGGCGTCGGGGCCGTTTTGCCGGGAATCAGCCGATGTGCGACGCGATCCAGTCCGCGACGACGTCGACGCGCGCGGTGGACTCGGCCTGGTCGTGGGGGCAGTCCGGGCCGTCGCTCTCGATGGAGACCAGGCGGCCGCCGCTCTTGCCCGTCGGCACGAAGTACGGGGCGCCCGAGTCGTAGGTGCACGCGCTCGTCGTCGACGTCGGGGCGAAGCCCGTCACGCCGGTGTACAGCGGGTCGACCGTCGCGACCTTCATCAGGCCCTGCTGCAGCTTGGTGCCCGGTGTCGGGTCGACCGACGTGAGGCTGCCCCAGCCCGCGAGCACGACCTTCTGGCCCACGACCGGCGCCTTGCGGTCGAGCGACAGCGGCTCGATGCCGAAGACCGGCTTGTCGAGTTCGGCGATCGCGATGTCGTTGCTCGGTGACTGGTACACCGTCACGACGTTGCGCGTGATCCCCGGCTTGTCGACGGTGGTGGTGCCCAGCAGCACCGACGTCGGGTACGGGACCGGGCCGGAGACCGGGTTGCGGGCCGCGTCGTGGAAGCAGTGGCCGGCGGTGACGATCCACTTCTTGGCGATCAGCGAACCCGAGCAGGCGCTGTTGTACTTCGTGCCGTCGGTGCGCGGGATGTCCGTCATGGTCAGCTTCGCGGCGAACTTGAACGTCCCCTGCGGGACGTCGGCGCCGTTGGCCACGGCCGATGCCGGCGCCGCGGTGACGACGGCCGCGGCGAGCGCGAACAGACCTGCGGAAAGCAAAGCGCGGATGCGCATTCTCAACCCCCCTGGTTGGGCCGGCGTCCGGCCGGCGATGGGGGCGAGGGTAGCGAAACCCGGTGCGGCGGTGGCGGGAAGTCCCGCCACCGCCTGCGGAATCAGTTCACGCCGACCAGGTCGACGACGAAGATGAGGGTCTCGCCGGGCTTGATGACGCCGCCCGCGCCGCGGTCGCCGTAGCCCAGGTGCGGCGGGATGACGAGCTTGCGCCGGCCACCGATCTTCATCCCCGCGACACCCTGGTCCCAGCCGGAGATGACCTGGCCGGCGCCGAGGCCGAAGCGCAGCGGCTCGCCGCGGTTCCAGGAGGCGTCGAACTCCTCGCCGGTCGAGTGGGAGACGCCGACGTAGTGCACGGTGACGGACTTGCCGGGCGTGGCCTCGACGCCGTCGCCGACGGTGATGTCGGTGATCTCGAGGTCGGCCGGCGGGGTGCCGTCCGGGCGGTCGATCTGGGGCTTTTCCAAGGTCATGGCAGCCACCGTACCCACGCGCGCGAGGCTGCGCCGTTCGGACTACGCCCAAGGGCTGAAAAACGCGAAAACTCTTCACATGTGTGCTACTGCTCGGTAGCGTGCGCTTCGTCACTCTCCTTGACCTGCGAGGGAGCCCTGATGCGACGCGGCATCCGTACCTTGACCTTGACGGCTTTGGCGGGCTTGGTCGCCGGGCTCACCCAGGTCGCTGTCACCGCTCCGGCCGCCGAGGCGGCCGCGGCACCCAACGACTACTGCGGCGGGCAGTGCAGCGACATCCTGCCGCCCGGCGAAAACGGCAACGCCACCCTCGCGGACATCCTGGCGCACAAGGTGCTCGGCACCCGCCCGGCGCACGCGGCCGACCAGCTCGGCAAGTACTCCTCGCTGGCCGGCGGCTACCAGACGCTGACCACCGGGACGATCAACCAGTACTTCAACGACTCGTCGTTCGGCGTCGCCGCCGACCAGGTCGCCAGCACGACCCAGCCGCGCTCCGACGTGACGATCGTGCGGGACAAGGCACTCGGCGTCCCGCACATCACCGGCACCACCCGCGCCGGCACCGAGTTCGGCGCCGGGTACGCGGCCGGGCAGGACCGGCTGTGGCTGATGGACGTCCTGCGCCACGCCGCCCGCGGCCAGGTGACGTCGTTCGCCGGCGGCGCCGCGGCCAACCGGGAGCTGGAGCAGAGCTTCTTCGCGAACGCGCCCTACACCGAAGCCGAGCTGCAGCAGCAGATCGACAACGTCGCCGCGAAGGGCCCGCGCGGCGCGCAGGGCCTCGCCGACGCGCAGGCGTACGTCGACGGCATCAACAAGTACATCTCGGACTCCCACAGCGGCCGCTACTTCCCGGGTGAGTACGTGCTCACCGGGCACGTCGACGCGATCACCAACGCCGGCACCATCGACCCGTTCAAGCTGACCGACCTGGTCGCGCTGGCCTCGCTGGTCGGCGCCGAGTTCGGCGCCGGCGGTGGTGGCGAGGTGCAGAACGCCGTCGCGAAGCTGGCGCTGCAGGAGCAGTACGGCGCGGTGCAGGGCGAGAAGGTCTGGCAGAGCCTGCGGTCCGAGGACGACCCCGAGGCCGTCAAGACACTGCACGACGGGCAGACGTTCCCGTACGGCAAGACCCCGGCCAACGCCGTCGGCCAGGCCCTGCCGGACAAGGGTTCGGTGACCCCGCAGCAGCTGGTGTTCGACCAGACCGGCTCGGCGTCGACCGCGACTCCGTCCACTGTGGACGTCCCGGCCCCGGCCGCGCAGGAGCCCGCCCGCGGGATGTTCGACAACGGCGTGCTGCCGGGCGACATGCTGACCGACAAGCACGGCATGTCGAACGCGCTCGTCGTGTCCGGCTCGAAGACCGCCAGCGGCCACCCCGTCGCCGTCTTCGGCCCGCAGACCGGGTACTTCGCGCCGCAGCTGCTCATGCTGCAGGAACTGCAGGGCCCGGGCATCAGCGCCCGCGGCGCGGCCTTCGCCGGGCTGAGCATGTACGTGCTGCTGGGCCGCGGCCAGGACTACTCGTGGAGCGCGACGACGTCGGCGCAGGACATCATCGACACCTACGCGCTGAACCTGTGCGACCCGAGCGGCAAGGCGCCGACGAAGGACTCGAACTACTACACCTACAAGGGCCAGTGCCTCCCGATGGAGACCGTGGAGGTCAAGAACTCCTGGAACCCGACGGTGGCCGACGGCACCGCGGCCGGCTCGTACACGTTGCGCAGCTACCGCACGAAGTACGGCCCGGTGCTCAGCCGGGCGACGGTCGGCGGCAAGCCCGTGGCGTACGCGCAGCTGCGGTCCTCGCTCTTCCACGAGGCCGACTCGCTGATCGGCTTCCAGGAGCTGAACGACCCGGGCTACGTCAAGTCCGCGGCGGACTTCCAGCGGGCCGCGGCCGACATCAACTTCACGTTCAACTGGTTCTACGCCGACTCGAAGGACATCGCGTACTTCAACTCCGGGGCCAACCCGGCCCGGCAGTCCAATGTGGACCCGAACATGCCGGTGTGGGGTGACCAGGGGCACGACTGGACCGGCTGGAACCCGGCGGGTAACGTCGCGACCTACACCCCGGCGTCGCAGCACCCGCAGTCGGTCAACCAGGACTACTACGTCAGCTGGAACAACGCGCAGGCCAACGGCTACGCGGCCGCCGGTGCCGACAAGTCCGCCGTGCACCGCGTCGACCTGCTCGACACGCGCGTCAAGACGATGATCCTCACCGGCACCAAGGTCACCCGGCTCAACCTGACCCAGGCGATGGAAGACGCCGCGCTGGCCGACCTGCGGGCCGAGCGGGTCCTGCCGCTGCTGCTGCAGGTGCTCGACAAGACGCCGACCACCGGTGCGGCCGCCGATGCCGAGGCGAAGCTGAAGACGTGGATGGCCAACGGCCACAAGCGGACGGAAACCACGGCCGGCAGCAAGGCGTACGCCGACGCCGACGCGATCCGGATCTTCGACGCGTGGTGGCCGCTGCTGGTCCAGGCCGAGTTCAAGCCGGGCATGGGCGACAACGCCTACAACGCGATGACGGGCGTGCTGGGCATCAACGAAAGCCCGTCCGGCTTCCAGAACGGCAACGGCCAGCACACCGGCCAGCCGCACAAGGGCTCGTCGTTCCAGTTCGGCTGGTGGGGGTACGTCAGCAAGGACATCCGGCAGGTCCTCGGCCAGCCGGTGGCCGGCCCGCTCGGCAGCACGTTCTGCGGCGGCGGCGACGTCACCACGTGCCGCCAGGCGCTCGTCGACTCGCTGACCACCGCCGCGGGCCAGGCCGCGAACACCGTCTACCCCGGTGACGCGAGCTGCGCCGCGGGCGACCAGTGGTGTGCCGACACCATCGTGCACAACGCGCTGGGCGGCATCACGCAGGACAAGATCAGCTGGCAGAACCGCCCGACGTTCCAGCAGGTCGTCGAGTACACCGCGCACCGCGGCGACAACATCGCCAACCTCGCGCCGGGCAAGACGGTCAGCGCCACCAGCGCCGAAACCGGCTTCTACCCCTCGCCGGCGTCGAACGCGATCGACGGGAACGCCTCGACCCGCTGGGCCAGCGACTGGAGCGACGACCAGGCGATCACCGTCGACCTCGGTTCGGTGCAGCCGGTCTCGCGGGTGCAGCTCAGCTGGGAATCGGCGTACGGCAAGGGCTACAAGATCCAGACCTCGCCGGACGCCGTGCACTGGACGGACTCGGCGGTCGTCACGGACGGCAACGGCGGGCAGGACAACGTGTCCTTCGCGCCGACGCAGGCCCGGTTCGTGAAGCTGCAGGGCGTCCAGCGCGGCACGAAGTACGGCTACTCGCTCTACGAGTTCGAGGTCTACGCCCACTGAGACCAGGTCGGCTCGCCCGCGGACGCGCGGGCGAGCCGGCCGTCTTCGTCACAGTGACCGGGGATGCTGCTCCCGGTGGAGCTCAGCCGGGCTTGGTGAGTTGGTAGACCTTCACGACGTAGCTGTTCAGCGCCAATTCGTCGGCCACTTGGAGCATCTCAAATTCCTGACCCGAGGCATCCACGTTCGGTATCCCTGCCGTACGGAGCGTTGCAGGGGGTACTCGTATGGTCTCGCCATCCGCTGCGTCGAGGTAACCGGGCAGGAGGGGTTCGAGCCGCCTAGCCTCCTTGGGTGCTGTGGCCAAGATGACGACCGCTCGGTCGACCATTGAGCGCCGGAAGTCCCATAGTTGCCTGACGGTGCGGAGCAGACGAAGGCGAGAGGGGCCATCACTCTCGTGCAGCAAGGCCACTCGGACATCGATCTCAGATGCCGTCTCATAGTGCAGGTGCACAGATCCATGTGGTCCTTGTACGAGCGTGGCTAGTTCCGCAGGTAGGCCCGCCGCCATGAGAGCACCCGAAGCCACGTGTGTCGCCACGGCATCTGTGGCGAGGTGAAGCGTTCGGGCCTCGGATTCTTTGAAGATCCACGTGGCTATTCGCTGCGCAGCGCGACGCCATGCGGGCTCACCATCAGGTCCGACCGGGTCCTGGAACCTGGGAAGGCCGTTTCCTGGCCGCCAAGAACCCAGCCAACTTCGATGAGCATCGGGCAGCAGTGTCGTCATGTCCGCTCGGTCGCAATATGCAAGCGGTTCGACGTCGAACGCCAGGGCAAGGGCGAGGAGCATCTGCAGGCTTATCGCACTTCGTCCCGCCCACACGTTCAGAACCGTGCGATCGGTCCTGGCCCGTCCGAGTTGTTCAGCGGCATCCGCCGCAGACATGCCGAGGCCGCGCTGTCGGCGGATGTTCGCGATGAGTTGCTGTTGCGCAAAAGCTGCCGCGACCTCGCCAGCCTGGTCGCTCTCACGGACCAGCCAGCGGGCCGCACCTGTGAACTTTTCGTCCTCGGTGAATCGAGTAGGTGGTCCGCTACCAGGCGGGCGGCCTATTCGAGAAGGAGACATGGTCGGCTCCCGGGCGAGCCTGCGACGTTTAAACTACTGTTGGTTGTAGTTTAAACGTCGACGGGCCCAAGATCCAGTGTGCAGAGGTTGGGAGGTGTTCCAGGTGGATGTGCGTTTGCTGACCGAGCAGCTCAGCCCGGCCGATCACCTACCAGGTGTCGCCCTGCTGGTTGCCAGGGAGATCGTCGAGTCCGCTGTCCTGGACGGAGCGGTCGCCGAGGAAGCTGCTGGCAACTTGATGCGTGCTGCCGCGCACCTGCGGATCGCTGCGGATGGCGGAGATCTTCTGCGTTCGCATCCGATGTTGATCGGTCAGCTGATCCACATGGCCGAGGCGCGATCCTTGCCGGATAGCCAGACTCTCGGAGATGTCCGTTCCGCCTTGCGACAACTCGTGCGGGCGGTCCCGCCAGAAGGGTCTTCGCTGGTCACAGCCGACTATGTCGGTTACTGAGTGATCACCAGCTCAAGGTGCGAGCGCCGACCAAGCCGAGAACAGTGGACGCGCCGGCGCGCCTAGCTGCCCGTGCGACGCCGCGCATCGTGCTTCCGGTTTGGTAGACGTCATCGACTACCACGACCTTGTGCCCGGTTAGATCTTGGTCGATCGAATATTCGTCCATGAGCAGGGCGCGTTCACTGCGGCTCATGTTTTTGACAGACCGCCGGAACTCTCGACGAGTGGCGACTGAGCCCTGGTCTATTTCCGTGCTCTTGGCGATTGTCGCGCCGATACGGTCACTTGCCGCCAGTCGCGTCTGGTCGTGCCCGGGCACTGGCAGGATGAGGTCGCAGGTCTGGAACCAGGGGTGCGCGAGCACGACCTCTGTGAGCGAACTGGACAAGGTTCGACCGGCCGTGCGCACTTTGGCGGAGCTGCGGTTTTCGTACTTGATCGTGTGGATGAGTTCGCCTACCGATGTGTGGGCCAGCCCGTTGGTACCTCTCGCGCACGGGCGGCTGTACAGGTCCAACGCGATGACTGCGTCAAGCTCAGCCGGTACCCGCAGGACCATGACTCGCTGCAGAAGCGAAAGGAGTTCGGTGGCGTCGTCGCCGGCCTGCAGCCGTAGTCGATGCGTCCAGCGCGGTCGGTGTTTCGGGTAAAGATCGACACGCACGGCTCCGGGGAATCCGTTGCACACGTGGTGAGCTGTCTCATCGGAACCCCGCAGCAACAGGAGCCTCTCCTGTCCCACGTGCTCCCAGTTCCAATCCTCGAGGCGGTCGCCTCGACGATCGGGCGTGAAGGGTTTAGCCAGGTGGGTCAACGCCGAACAGCCTCCTTTGGGCTACTCAGTGTTGCGTAGGTTTTGCTTTGTGTGTGCAACCTGGGGCGGCGTGTCGGTGCCGCGTTGACCAGCATCTCGCGTCGTGTCACACTCGAACACATGTTCTATTGGGGTGGTTTGATGGAATGACGCTCACCGGCCCGCCGATGGAGAGCAGTCCTGTCATGACGGTTGAGAGAACGACCGCAGATCGTGATCTCTTGCTCGCGCTTCTGGCGCCACGGGCAGCCGGGGGGCCGAGACGCGCTGCGAAGATCCTGCTGCAGTCGGGACGCCGCGGACTCGAACAGCTCGTCGATGGACTGCCGGTCGATGAACGACAATCAGCGATTGAGATTGCGACTCACTTGCGCGAGCAGGGCGTCGAGGTGGTCTTCTTCGACGACCCCAGGTACCCCGACCGGTTGCGCCGAGCGCCAGGTGCGCCGCTAGCGCTCTTTTGCCGAGGTCCAATCGAGCTGCTTGAGCAGACATCGGTCGGCGTTTGCGGCTCCCGGAACGCCAGTTCCAACGGGTTACGGGCAGCCCGGGCCTGTGGCCAGGACGCCGCGGCTCTCGGGATGGTCGTGGTCTCGGGTTACGCAAAGGGCGTCGATACCGAAGCGCACTTGAGTGCTCTCGCTGCCGGAGGGAGCACTGTCGCCGTGCTTGCTGAAGGTATCTCCGATTTTCGGCTCAAACAGTCTTACGGCAACTTGCCGGACGGAGCACTCAGCCGGTTGCTGGTGATCTCACAGTTCCCTCCGAGGCAGCGTTGGACGGCTGGAGCTGCGATGACCCGTAACCAGGTCATCGTGGGGTTGGGAGACGCAGTCGTCGTAGTGGAAGCTGGAGCAGGTGGCGGCACGCTGCGGGCGGGAGAAGCGGCTCTGCAGACAGGCAAGCAGCTCTGGGTTCTCGGCTTCCCCGGTGAGGACCCGCCCGGGAACCAGGCTCTTTTGACGGCAGGTGGTCGTCGTGTAGCCAATCGTGCGGAGTTGTCGGACGGCATGCGCAAGCTCGCCACCGAGCCCCGCACCCAAGGGCTGTTCGACTGAGGGCCGGCCGTCTTCGTCACAGTGACCGGGGAGATGACCTGCGGTTACGGTGATCACATGGACGACTGGACGCCTCGCACCAAGGCCATCGCCGCCGGCCGGCCGCACGGTCCCGGCGAGCCGCTGAACACCCCGCTCGTCGCCACCAGCACGTACGAGGCCGGTGGCGATTTCGTCTACGCGCGCGGCGACGGCACACCCACCTGGCACGCCCTCGAGGAGACCATCGGGGCGCTCGAAGGCGGCTACGCGACGGCGTTCGCGTCCGGCGTCGCCACCCTGTCGGCGGTGCTGGACCTGCTGCCGGTCGGGTCGCGGGTGGTCGTCCCGACGTTCAGCTACGCCGTGACGCGCGGGGTGCTCGCCCACGCGCAGAAGCTCGGCAAGCTCGCCGTCACCGAGCTCGAGCCGACCGACACGGCCGCCTGGGTGGCCGAGGCGGCGACGTCCGACCTGGTCTGGCTGGAGTCGCCGACCAACCCGACGCTCGACGTCATGGAGATCGAGACCATCGCCGCCGCCGCGCGGGGCCGGGTCGTCGTCGACAACACCTTCGCGACGCCGTTGCGGCAGCGGCCGCTCGAACTCGGCGCCGACGTCGTCGTGCACAGCGCGACCAAGCTCATCGGCGGGCACAGCGACCTGCTGCTGGGGATCACCGTGGCCAAGGACCCGGCGGTGGCCGACGAGCTGCGCGGCGCGCGGACCCGCGTCGGGTCGACGCCGGGTGCCCTCGAGGCCTGGCTCGCGCTGCGGGGGCTACGGACCATGCCGGTGCGCCTGGCCGAGCAGTCCCGGACCGCCGCACTGCTCGTCGAGCGCCTCCGCGAGCACCCCGCGGTGACGCGGGTGCGCTACCCGGGTTTCGGGATGATGGTCGCGTTCGAGCTGGCCGGCGGCGAGGCCGCCGACAAGTTCTGCGCGGCCGTCCGGCTGATCCGGTCCGCGACCAGCCTCGGCGGCGTCGAAAGCCTGGTCGAGCGGCGGGCGTGGCTGCCGGGGGAGGAGCGCGTACCGGCCGGTTTGGTGCGGTTCAGCGTCGGCCTCGAAGATCCGGAAGACCTCTGGCGCGATTTGTCCATCGCCCTCGCGGAGTAACACCAACGGCGGAATCCTCGATACTCGCGGCATCGCAGGTCCATGTCGTTGGGAGTCACCGTGGGTAGAACGCTGCACCGGGTCGCGGGGATCGTTTCCGCGGGCGCGCTGATCACTTTCGCCGCCGCGCCGGCCGCGTTCGCGCAGGAGACCGAGACGACGACCGCGCCGTCGACCACGGAGACGACGACCTCCACCTCCGAGACGACCACGACGACGGTCCCGCCGACGACCGAGACGACGTCCTCGAGCCCGGTCACGACCACCGGGACGACCTCGGCGCCCTCGACCGACGTCACGAAGACCACGACGCCGGAAACCACGACCACGACGGCCGAGCCGCCGGCGGACGACTACCAGGACAACACCGGCCACGGCTTCGTCGGCGTCGGTGGCGAGGGCGTGCTGGTCATCAACTGCGCGGCGGGCGCGCCCGGGAACGTGGCGACCCAGTACCTCGACGTCACCGGCGGCCCGGACCAGGACGAGTCCGACGGCCGGACCTGGAACTACTCCGTGCGCGTCGACAACCTGCCCCCGGGCACGACCACCGGCAAGTTCAGCTGGACCTGCGCCGGCGTCGAGGGCGAGGGCGTCGTCGACTTCGAGCAGGCGCCGCCGCCGGAGACCAGCACGACGACCAGCGCGCCGGCCACGACCAGTGCGCCGGCCACGACCAGCGCGCCGATCACGACCAGCGCGCCGGCCACGACGTCGAGCGTCCCGAGCACGTCGACCACCAGCAGCAGCAGCACCACCACCAGCACCCCCGGCAACGCCGCACCGAAGGCCCAGGTCAAGGTCACGCCCCACGGCGGGGTCGAGACGGGCTTCGGCGGCACGGCCTGGTGACCGTCCGCCGGGCGGGCGCGGCGGTCGCCGCGGTCGCCCTCGCGCTGACGCTGGCCGCTTGCGGTTCCGCCGAGCCGCCGAAAGCGGCACCCGCGCCGGTGCCGTCGTCGGTCCCGGTGACCGCGCCGTTCAAGGGCCTGCGCCCGACGTCGGTGAAGATCCCCAAGATCGGCGCGGAGTCCAGCCTGCTCGCGGTCGCCGTCAAGACCGACGGCTCGATCTCCGTCCCGTCGGTGCACACGCCGATGCAGGCGGCTTGGTACAAGCTCTCGCCGGTGCCCGGCGACGTCGGCCCGGCGATCGTGCTCGGGCACGTCGACGGCGACAAGAAGCCCGGCATCTTCTACAAGCTCAAGGACCTCGCGCCCGGCGACGAGGTGGACGTCGACCGCAGCGACGGCAAGAAGCTGAAGTTCGTCGTGGACCACGTCACGCAGGTCCCGAAGGACACGTTGCCGCGCGAGGCGGTGTACGGCAACAGCGACAAGCCGGAACTGCGGCTGATCACCTGCGGCGGAGTGTTCGACCACGCCGCGCACAGCTACGAGGACAACATCGTCGTCTACGCGAACCTCGCGGCTTAGCCGACGCCGGATCCGGGGTAGGGGAACGTCTTCGGCGCGACCGCGGCCCGGTCGACCCACTTGCGCATGCCCGCGTCGCAGGCGGCGTAGCCCCAGTTGATCAGCTGGTCCTGCAGCCGCTCCGAGGTACGCGTCAGCCGGGTGCTCGTCACGGCCAGCGCGTGGGTCTGCTCGACCGGCGCGGTCAGCGCGTCCGGCAGCTCGAAGTGCTCGATGTCGCTGTAGGTCGCCCAGTACGTCCCGGCGTACGTCTTGTCCTGGTAGGACTTCAGCAGCGTGCCGGTGCGCAGCTCGCGGACCTGGTTGTCCATCACGGTCAGCACACGCAGCAGCTGCATCGGCCAGTTCCGCTTCGGGTTGTCCTCGTGCTTCATCTTCTTGCCGGCGTCGCTGACCAGGACGACCGCGCGCTGGTTCTCGATCGGGTCCAGGCCGAGGTTGTCGTACACGCCCGCGTCGCTGAGCACGATCTTGCGGTCCGCCTGGTTCGGGTCGGGGATCACGACCGGCGAGAGCAGCGGCGGGAACGCCGACGACGCGGCGACGGCGGTGGCCAGCGGGATCTGCCCGTGCGGGCCGTCCTGCCGGAAGAACCACCACAGCGAGCCGTCCTGCAGGCTGGTCGCGGTGAACACGAAGTGCGGGCCCGCGGGGTCGAGCTGGTCGAGGCGGAAGTCGTCGAAGAGGTGCTTCGCGTAGACGCGCGCGAGTTCCTCGCCCGCACTGCGCCACGGGATGAACATCGCCTTGAGCGTCACCGGGACGTCGAGGTTCGTCCGGGCCAGCTTCCGGATCGGTTCGACGACGAACTTGCCGAAGTTGTCCGCGATGCCGTCGTCCCCGAAGGACAGCTGGTGCCACGCGTGGGCCAGGACGCCGGCCGCGATCGAGCCGCCGGACACGCTGGAGACGGTGGTCAGCTTCGGCAGCCAGCCGAGTTCGTTGAGGCGCCAGAGCGCGCCGGTGTGGAAGAGCATCGCGCGGTAGCCGCCGCCGGACAAAGCCAGGCCGACGCCGGAACGTTCCGTGGAATCCACCCGGCCGAGTGTATTACCGCAGCAAGGGTGTCAGCAGCGTGCGTTGCCCGGCCGGGACGTATTCGGCGTAGTTGTCGTACAACGCCTGTTTGGCCAGCTGTGACGCGCCGGCGCCGTCGGCCGCGCGGACCGCGTCGAGCACTTCGGCGTGGTGCGCGAGCCAGGTGCGCATCAGCGACGTCCGGTTGCTGGCGTGCTCCAGCTTGTCCTCGATCAGTTCCAGCACGACCCCGCGGACGACTTCCTCGCTGACCACCAGCAACGGGTTTCGCGAGCTCCGCGCGATGACTTCGTGGAACGCGACGTCCGCGCGGCTGAACTCGGCGTACCCGCGTGAGACGCCTTCGCGCATCGCGTCGAGGGCCTCGGCCAGGCCGGTCAGGTCGTCGTCGGTGCGCAGCTCCGCGGCGAGCAGGTGCGCCGAGCCATCGAGGATCATCCGGAACTGCAACAGCTCCGCGAGCCCGACGTGGTCGGCGCGCGCGAGCCGGTGCATCGAGCGGTGCAACGCCACCGGGGACGCGGCCAGCACCTCGGGCCCGCGCGGATCGCCGGGCCGTGACCGGATCAGTTCGGCGGCCTGCAACACACGCAGGGCTTCCCGGATCGTCGAGCGGCCGACGCCGAACTGGATCATCAGCTCGCGCTCGCTGGGCAGGCGTTCCCCCGGTTTGAGGGCCCCGCTGAACACGGCCTGCTCGATCTGCTCGACGACCCGCTCGTACGCGCGGACCGGAGCCACCGGTTCGAACCGCATCCTTGACCTCGACGTCCGTCGCGTGCAGGCTACTGGTCAGACCAGTGTACCTACCTGGAGGCCAGATGAAAGCCCGGATTCACGTGCTGGCGGCGGCGCTGCTGCTCGTGGTGTCGGGCTGCTCGGCTGGCTCGTCGGCGAGTGTTTCCGCTGGTCCGGATACGCTTTCCGTCGGCTTCACGGCGGAGCCGGCCAACTTCGACTTCACCAGGACCGACGGTGCCGCGATCCCGCAGGCGTTGCTCTACAACGTCTACGAAGGCCTGGTTAAGCTCGACTCGCAGGGCAAGGTCGTCCCGTTGCTCGCGAAGTCTTGGACCATCAGCCCGGACCGGAAGACCTACGACTTCCAGCTCCAGCCGGGCGTCGAGTTCAGCAACGGCGCGCCGTTCACCGCCGAGGACGTCAAGTTCTCGCTGCTGCGCGTGAAGACCGACTGGACGATCTCGATCAAGTCCACAATGGACGTCGTCGACCACGTCGACGTCGTGGCGCCGGACCACGCGCGGGTCGTGCTGTCGAAGCCGTCGAACGGCTGGCTGTTCAGCCTCACGAGCCGGCTCGGCGCGATGTTCAGCCCGGCCGGCGTCGCCGACCTGGCGAACAAGCCGATCGGCACCGGGCCGTACGTCGTGGCCGCCAGGAAGCGCGGCGACTCCGTCGTACTCAAGGCGAATCCCGCGTACTGGGGCCGGAAACCGGCGTATCGGACAGTTGTACTGAAGTACATCAAGGACCCGACCGCGCTGAACAACGCGCTGTACAGCAACGGCATCGACGTCATCTCCGCGATCACCGCGCCCGACTCGATCCCGCAGTTCCAGGCCGATGACCGGTTCCAGGTGGTGCAGGGCACGTCGAACAGCGAGGTCACGCTGGCGTTCAACAACAAGCGCGCGCCGCTGACCGACCCGCGCGTCCGCCAGGCGCTGACGTACGCGATCGACCGGAAGGCCTTGCTGGACACGGCGTGGGCCGGGCGCGGCACGTTGATCGGCAGCATGGTTCCGCCGACCGACCCCTGGTACGAGGACCTGGCGACCGTCTACCCGTTCGATCCCGGGAAGGCGAAGGCGCTGCTGAGCGAGGCGGGCGCGACGAACCTGAACCTGCGCCTGCGGATCCCGAACCTGCCGTACGCCGTGTCGGCCGCGCAGGTCGTCCAGTCGCAGCTGGCCGACGTCGGCGTCCGGACGACGATCGAGCCGCTCGACTTCCCGGCCGTCTGGCTGAAGCAGGTGTTCACCGACCACGACTACGACCTGTCGATCATCCAGCACGTCGAGGCGCGTGACATCACGACGTTCGGCAAGCCGACCTACTACTGGGGTTACGACAACAAGCGCGTCCAGCAGCTGCTCGCCGAAGCCGACAGCGGGACGCCGGAGCAGCAGGTCGCGGACATGAAACTCGTGGCCGAGCAGCTCAACACGGACGCCGCCGCGGACTGGCTCTTCCTGTTCCCCAACGTGATCGTGGCGAAGGCCAAGGTCGGCGGGTTCGCGGCAAACCAGGTCAGCGAGTCGTTCGACCTGACCGGGCTGGCGCCGCGATGACCGCCAAGGTGCTGCGCCGGGTGGCGATCTTCGTGGTCAGCGTGCTGGTCGCGTCGATCGTCGTGTTCCTCTTCATGGCCGTGCTGCCGGGTGATCCGGCGCAGGTCGCGCTCGGTGTCAACGCGACGCCGGAGCTGCTCGCCAAGACCCGCGCCGAGTTCGGCATCGACCGGCCGCTGGTCACGCAGTACTTCGACTGGATCTCCGGTGTGCTGCACGGGGACTTCGGCCGCTCGTACGTCACGCGCGACACCATCGGCCCGCAGCTGCTCGACCGCCTCGGCGTCACGCTCTGGCTGGTCGGCGCCGGGATGCTGGTGGCGCTGGTGATCGCCATCCCCGCCGGGACGTTCGCCGCGGTGAAGCACCGGAAGGCTTCTGGTGCGGGCGTTTCCGGGCTGTCGCAGATCGGCGTCGCGATCCCCGCGTTCCTCGCCGGGATCATCCTGGTGCAGATCTTCGCGGTGCAGCTGCGCTGGCTGCCGTCGGGCGGCTGGACCCCGCCGGACCAGGACTTCGGGGAGTTCTTCCGCGGCCTGGTCCTCCCGGCGTTGTCCCTCGGCCTGGTGCAGGGTGCGGTGCTCACGCGCTATGTGCGCACGGCCGTGCTCGACACGCTCGGCCAGGACTACCTGCGCACCGCGCGTTCGAAAGGCCTTCGTCCAGGACAAGCTTTGGTACGGCACGGCTTGCGCAACGCGTCCGTCCCGGTCGTCACGGTGCTCGGGCTGCAGCTCGCGACGCTGCTGATCGGCGCGGTGGTCGTCGAGCGCGTGTTCGTGCTGCCGGGGCTGGGGTCGATGCTGCTGGACGCCGTCGCGTCGCGTGACCTGCTGACCGTGCAGGGGATCGTGCTCGTCCTGGTGGTCGGCGTGCTGCTGGTCAACTTCGTCGTCGACGTCCTCTACACCGTGCTCGACCCGCGATTGCGAGGTTCGTGATGCGCAATCTCGTGATCGGCGGAGTTCTCGTCGGCTTGGTCGTGCTGGCCGCCGTGCTGTCGTTCTTCTGGACGCCGTTCGACCCGGTGAAGGTCGACGCGGCCCACCGGCTCCTGGGCTTCGGGGGAGAGAACCTCTTCGGCACCGACAAGTTCGGGCGTGACCTGCTGAGCCAGCTCATGGTCGGCGCGCGGACCACGCTGTACGTCGGCGTGGTCGCGGTCGGCATCGCCGCCGTGATCGGGACGCCGCTCGGGATCCTCGCCGGGATGTCACCGAGGTGGCTCGGCGAGTTCGTCATGCGGGTCAACGACCTGGTGCTCGCGTTTCCCGCGCTGCTGCTGGCGATCATGTTCGGTGCGGTGTTCGGCGCGGACACGCTCACCGCGATGGTCGCGATCGGCATCGCCACGATCCCGTCGTTCGCGCGGATCGCCCGGTCCGGGACGCTGCAGGTGATGAGCACCGAGTTCGTGCTCGCCGCCCGCGCCGGCGGCCGGTCGCGGCTGACCATCGCCGTGCGGCACGTGCTGCCGAACATCTCCGGGCTGCTGATCGTGCAGGCGTCGGTGTCGTTCGCGATCGCCGTGCTGGCCGAGGCGGCGCTGTCGTTCCTCGGGTTCGGCACCCGGCCGCCGACGCCGTCGTGGGGCCGGATGCTGCAGGAATCCCAAGAACTGCTGACCGTGCAGCCGCGGCTGGCGCTGGTGCCGGGCATCGCGATCGCCGTCGCCGTCCTCGGGTTCAACCTCCTCGGTGACGGCCTGCGCGACCGCCTCGACCCCCGATTGGCGGCCCGCGTATGACTCTCTCGGTCACGGGGCTCAGCGTGAACGCGCTGGTCCGGGACGTCTCGTTCGACATCGGCGCGGGTGAGCGCGTCGGCCTGATCGGCGAGTCCGGCTCCGGGAAGTCGTTGACGGCGCTGGCGATCATGGGCCTGCTGCCCGACGAGCTGCGTGCGTCCGGCTCGGTGCGGCTGGGCGACCGCGAGCTGCTGGGAATGTCCGAAAAGGACCTTTCGCGGTTGCGCGGTGACGAGCTGGCGATGGTGTTCCAGGAGCCGATGACGGCGTTGAACCCGGCCATGCGCGTCGGCCGCCAGGTCACCGAGCCGGGCCGGATCCACGGCCGTCGCCGGTCCGCCGAAGAGCTGCTTTCTTCGGTGGGGTTGCCGGACACGGCTCGCGCGTACCCGCACCAGCTGTCCGGCGGCCAGCGGCAACGCGTCGTGCTGGCGATGGCGCTGGCCAACGAGCCGTCCCTGCTGATCTGCGACGAGCCGACGACCGCGCTCGACGTCACCGTGCAGGCCCAGATCCTCTCGCTCATCAAGACGTCACTTTCACGTGAAAGTGCCCTTCTGTTCATCACGCACGACCTCGCGGTGGTCGCGTCGGTGTGCGAGCGCGTGCTGGTGATGCTCGACGGCGAGATCGTCGAAGCGGGCTCGACGCGCGAAGTCCTGACGTCGCCGAAGCACGAGTACACGCGCAAGCTCCTGGACGCGTCGGACCTGGAGGCGCGCCGATGATCATCGAAGTCCGCGACCTCGAACGCCGGTACGCCCGCCGGGACGTGCACGCGCTGCGCGGCGTCACCTTCGACGTCGAGGCCGGCCAGCGGTTCGGCATCGTCGGCGAATCCGGTTCCGGGAAGTCCACGTTGGTCCGGCTGCTGGCCGCGCTCGACAAGCCGACCGCGGGCACGGTGTCGTTCCAGGGCCGGCGCATCGACGACCTCCCGGAACGCAAACTCGGCTTCCTGCGGTCCGAACTGCAGATCGTCTTCCAGGACCCGATGGGTTCGCTCGACCCGCGGATGCGTGTGCGGGACATCATTTCCGAGCCGCTCGGCCACCGCGATCCGGACCGGGTCGCTGAGTTGCTCACCGCCGTCGGCCTGCCCGCGGACGCCGCCGGGCGGTACCCGCACCAGTTCTCCGGCGGCCAGCGGCAGCGGATCTCGATCGCGCGTGCGCTCGCGCCGAACCCCAGCGTGCTCATCGCGGACGAGCCCGTCAGCGCCCTCGACGTCTCCGTGCGCGGCCAGATCCTCGACCTGCTCGCTTCGCTCGTCGAGCAGTTCGCGCTGACGCTGATCTTCGTGTCGCACGACCTCGGTGTCGTCCGGCACGTCTGCGACCGCGTCGCGGTGATGCGCCGCGGCGAGATCGTCGAACTCGGCGACGTCGAGCAGGTCTACGACGCGCCGCGGCACGAGTACACCCGGGAACTCCTGGCCGCCGCGCCGAACCTGCGCGCGGAACTGGCCCGGTTGAGGGGAGGCGACGATGCCTGAGTACCCCGACGGCCTGCCGATCGGTGCGGGCTGGGTGTCCACTGTGGACACCTCGGATGTCGTGTTCCCGTACGACGGGAGTGTCATCGGGACCGCACCCGTCGGCACGCCTGAGCTGGCGCTCCGGGCGGTCGACGAGGCCGTCGCCGTCGCGCGCGAAGTGGCTTCGCTGCCTTCGCGGACTCGTCGTTCTTTATTGAACGAAGTCGCCGCGGCCTTGGCCGAACGCCGCGAGGAGTTCGAGAACCTGCTCGTGCTGGAGACCGGCAAGCCCCTGGCCGACTGCCGCGTCGAGGTCGCGCGCACGATCGTCACTTGGGAAGCCGCCGCCGAAGAGGTGTCGCGGCTGCACGGCGAGACCGTCCCGCTGGACCTGCTGCCCTCGGGCGACGGGCTGGTCGGGTTCTGGAAGCGCAAGCCGATCGGTGTCGTCGTCGGCATCGCGGGCTTCAACTACCCGCTGCTGCTGGCGTCGCACAAGATCGCCCCCGCGATCGCCGCGGGCTGCCCGGTGATCATCAAGCCCGCGCCGCAGACGCCTCTCGCGACCCTGTGGCTGGTCCACCTCGTGCGTTCGATGGCCCCTTTCGCCGCCATGGTCCAGCTGGTCACCGGGGACGCGTCCGTGGGCGCCGCGCTGACGACCGATCGCCGGATCGGCGCGGTCTCGTTCACCGGCTCGGCCGCGGTCGGCCACCGCATCGCCCGCGACGCGGCGCCTACGAAGACGTTGCTGGAACTGGGTTCCAACGCGGCCTTGGTCGTCGCCGAAGACGCGGACCTCGACGCGGCCGCGGACGCCGTCCTGCGCGGTGGCTTCTACGCCTCTGGCCAGGCCTGCATCTCGGTGCAGCGCGTGCTGGTCGTCGCGTCGGTCGCCGAGGAGTTCACCGAACGGCTGCTGGCGCGGCTCGACGAGGTCGTCGTCGGCGATCCGCGCGACGAGAAGACCCGCGTCTCGGCCTTGATCGACCCCGCGTCCACCGACCGCGTCGCCGCGTGGATCGAGCAGTCCGGTGCCCGCCAGGTCGGCGGTGGCATCGAGGGCACCGTGCTGCGCCCGACGGTCCTGCTCGACGTCCCGGACGGCGTCGAAGCCTGGGACGAGGAGATCTTCGGCCCGGTCGTCTGCCTGCGCACGGTGTCCGATGTGGACGAAGCCTTCGCCGCGGTCAACGCCTCACGCTACGGCCTCCACGCCAGCGTCTACACCCGCTCCCTGCACACTGCTTTCCGGGCGTTGGACGAGCTGGACGTCGGCGGGGTCGTCGTCAACGAGGTGCCCGGGTTCCGCTCGGACACCATGCCGTACGGCGGTGTGAAGGACTCCGGCATCGGCCGCGAGGGCCCGCGCTTCGCCGTCGAAGAGCTGACCGTGACGAGGATGGCGGTGCTGCGACCGTGAACTACGAGAACCTGTTCCGGCTGGACGGACGTCGTGCCGTCGTGCTCGGCGGCGGCAGCGGGATCGGCCGCGAAGCCGCGCGAGCCCTGTCCGCGCACGGCGCCTCAGTGGTGGTGGCGGACCGCAACATCACCGCGGCCCGCGAAACCGGCGTCGGCGAGGCGTACGAGATCGACCTCCTGGAACCGGGTGCCGTCGACCGCGCGGCGTCCGACCTCGGGCCGCTCGACGTCGTCGTGCTGACCGCCGCGACCAACGTCCGCAAACGCTTGCTCGACTACACCCGTGACGAGTTCGACCGCGTCCTCGCGCTCAACCTCGGTGTGACGTTCGAGGTCGTCCGCGCGTTCGGCGCCGACATGGTCGCGCGCGAGCGGGGGAGCATCATCGGCTTCTCGTCGATCCGCGGCACGACCGTCGAGCCTGGTCAAGGCCCTTACGCGGCAACCAAAGCCGGGCTCGTCCAGCTGTTCCGGACGGCCGCCGCGGAGTTCGGGCCGGCCGGTGTCCGGGTCAACGCGATCGCCCCCGGCGTCGTCGAGACCCCGCTGACCGCGCAGATCAAGGCGAATCCGGAGTGGTACGACGCGTACGCGCGGAAGGGCGCGCTGGGCCGCTGGGCGCGTCCCGACGAGCTCGCCGGGGCCGTCGTGTACCTCGCTTCGGACGCGTCGACGTTCGTCACCGGCTCGGTGCTGGCGGTGGACGGTGGCTGGACCGCCGTCGACGGCCGCTTCGAACCGCCCGCTTCGTGAAGGAGGGCTCATGACCGAGCTGCCCGACCTGACCGCCGTCGAACTCGTCGCGCAGTACCGCGCGAAGACGCTCTCGCCGGTCGAGGTGACCGAAGCCGTCCTCGAACGCATCGAAGCGCGGGAGCCCGAGCTGCACGCGTTGTACGCGTACGACCCGTCGAGCGCGCGTGACGATGCGAAGGCGGCCGAAGCGCGGTGGCACGCGGGTGAACCGCTGGGCCCGATCGACGGCGTCCCGTTGACGCTCAAGGAAAACATCGCCACCCGCGGTACGCCGGTCCCGCTGGGCACCGCGGCGACCGCGCTCGTCCCGGCGGCCGAAGACGCCCCGGCGGCGGCGCGCGTCCGCGAGTCCGGCGGCGTCCTGCTGGCCAAGACGACCATGCCGGACTACGGGATGCTGACGTCCGGCCTGTCGAGTTTCCACACCACCGCGCGCAACCCGTGGCAGCCGTCGGCGTCGCCGGGCGGGTCGAGTGCGGGCGCCGGTGCCGCGGGCGCCGCCGGGTACGGCCCGCTGCACGTCGGCACCGACATCGGCGGCTCGATCCGGCTGCCCGCGGGCTGGTGCGGCCTGGTCGGGCTGAAGCCGAGCTTCGGCCGGGTGCCGGTCGACCCGCCGTTCCTCGGCCGCGTCGCCGGCCCGCTGACCCGCACGGTCGCCGACACGGCGTTGCTGATGAGCGTACTGTCCGCGCCCGACCCGCGTGACCACCTGAGCCTGCCGCCGGCCGACCTGCCGTGGTCGTCCCTCGACGGCACGCTCGACGGCCTGCGCGTCGGGCTGCAGCTCGAGTCCGGCCCCGGCCTCCCGGTGGACCCGGCCACCCGCGACGCCGTCGCCGCGGCGGCCCGGGCCTTCGAGGCCGCGGGCGCGACCGTCGAGCCGGTCGCGCCGTTCCTGGACCGGAGCATGCTCGACGGCCTGGACGTCTTCTGGCGCACCCGCGCCTGGTCGGACATGTCCGGGCTGCCGCTCGACCGGCGCGCGAAGGTGCTGCCGTACATCGCGGAGTGGGCGGCGGGCGGCGCGGACCTGTCCGGAGTGGACGTCTACCGCGGGTTCGCCCAGATCGACGCGATCAGCGTCGCGACCCTCCGTGCGACCGAGCCGTTCGATGTGGTGCTCTCGCCGACCTGCCCGGTCGCGGCGCCGCCCGCGGAATGGGCGTCGCCGACGAACGACCCCGCCCGGCCGTTCGAGCACATCGGCTTCACCGTGCCCTACAACATGTCCGGCCAGCCCGCGGTGTCCCTGAACTGCGGCTACACCGACGACGGCCGGCCGATCGGCCTCCAGCTCAGCGGCCGCCGCTTCGACGACGTCGGCGTGCTGCGCGCCGCCGCGGCGTACGAGCGCCTCCGGCCACCGCAGCGGCCCTGGCCGGTGGGCTAGCGAACGAGGGAAGAAGATCCGGGCCCGCGGCGAAGTGGTGGTGAAGCTGTCGCCGACGGGAAGGATCCGCATGACAGAGGCAGCCCGATGACGGCGGCCCCGGTGCTCGGCACCGAGCTGTTCACCGAGGTGCACGACCGGCACTTCGCCGCCATCTACCGGTACGTCGCCGGCCGGCTCGGCGCCCAGGCCGCCGAGGACGTCGCCGCCGAGACGTTCCTCGTCGCCTTCGACCGGCGGGCGAAGGCGACGCCACCCGCGGCGACCTGCGGGCCTGGCTGTTCGGCATCGCGACGAACCTCGTCTCGCGGCACCGCCGCAAGGAGGCCCGGCACTACCGGGCGCTCTCGCGGCTCGAAACGCCCCGGCCCGCCGAGGGCCACGAAAACCGCGTCGCCTTGAGCGGGCAGCTGGCGAAAGCGTTGTCGCGGTTGTCCTCGGGTGAGCGTGACGTGCTGCTGCTCGTGGCCCTGGCCGACCTCGGCTACGCGGAAGTAGCTCAGGCGCTCGGCATCTCCCCGGGCACGGTCGGCTCCCGGCTGACGCGGGCCCGCAGGAAGCTCACCCCCGTTCTCGCCCAGGAGGCCCGTGATGAATGACCTGCAGACGCTGCGCGCGGCGCTGACCCCCGAAGAGCCCGCCCAGGACGTCGCCGACCGCAGCCGGCACCGGCTGCGGAACCACATGCTCACCGGCCGGCGCAAGCGCACCGGCCGCGTGGCGGTCGGGGCCGGCCTCGTCGCCGTCGCGGCCGCGGCCGCCGTCGTGGTGGCGACCGTGCCCGGAACCCCGGCCCCGACGCCGGCCCCGCAGGCCGCGGCGCCGGTCGCCGTCACCGGCCAGGAGGTCCTGCTCGCGGCGGCCACAGTCGCCGCGAAGGCCCCTGCGAACACCGGCACTTACTGGCACCTCAAGATCGCCGAGTCGGAGACCTACGAGTACTGGACCAAGGCCGACGGGCACGTGTGGTTCCGCGGCGCGAAGTCCGGGCACCGGGTTGTGCCGCTGACGATGCCGACGCCCTTCAGGCTGGGTGGTGCCGAGGTAACCATGGACCGGATCCAGGCCCTCCCCGCAGAACCGGCGGCCCTGCGGGACTGGATCGCGAACCTGGTGGCCCACAGCGACATCCGGACCAGCGCCGGACCGCTGACCGCGGATCAGCGGAAGCAGGCGGTGCTCGAAGGCCTGGTCTCGCTCGTGTCCACGCTGCCGGCGCCCCCGGCGGTCCGGGCCGCGTCGTTCCGGGCGATCGCCGCGTACCCCGGGGTGCGCGCGGTCGGCGCGGTGCCGGGTGGGCAGGGCTTGCAGGTGCCGGGACCGGGAGGCAGCGCACTGCTCGTCGTCGACCCGGCGACCGGCCGCGTGAACCAGACATCGATGTACGTGACCGCGGACGGCGCGGTGGCCCAGGCCGCCGAGGGCACCACCTTCGAGATCGGTTCCGGGTGGACGGACAACCTGCCGAAGTGAACTCCTCCGGTGGCCGGGCCATGGGGTAGCCCGGCCACCGGCGTCAGCTGTCCAAGACCGAGAGCCATCGGTTCAGATGCGGGCACTGTGCACGAAGCGGCTCGATGCCCAGATCCGCGATCGCCAGCGGCCCGTCATTCGTCTTCGAAAAAGTGGCGCAGTAGGCGGCCAACCGCTTGGACGGTGCGGTCGCCGGATGATCGTTTACCAGCTCCGGCCCACCCGCGTCGACCACGTCGGCCTCCAGCCGCGCTACCAGGCCGGGATCGGGGAGCAGCCAACCGAGCTGCTCGGCGGCCGCGAAGACCCAGGTTTCGAGTTCATGGAGGATCAGGTGCGGAACGAAGCGCCGGTCACCGACACATTCGGCAATGGCGTTCTCGACATGTTCGACCCGCTGGTAGGGATCCGCCGCGGGACGTGAATCCATGCCGGGGGCGTCCTCCGGGAAGGCGTAGAAATCGAACAGCGTGGTGAGTACGTCCAGATCGCTGTTCCGCAGGAGAAGGCGGATCTCGCGTTCGATCTTGGCCCAGCTGCTCACACCGCCGCGGTGGAGCGATCCACTCGCCGACCGTTTCGTGCGGATTCCTCGCGGCGGGGGCGTCCACCGAGGAGGTTCTTCTCCCACAGCTCACCCAGGGAATATTCGTCGAGCCATACCCGCAGCGCCGCCAGATCCGGTCTGGTGAACTCGGAAGCACCCGTTTTCCGCTCTACGACGATGAGGTCCTCGACCTCGAACTGGTTCATGAGGGTCACGGACTGCGTGGCGATCAACACCTGGCTCTTCGCCGAGGCCTGCCGGAGAAGCCCGGCGAGCTGGACGATCGCGAACGGGTGCAGGCCCAGTTCGGGTTCGTCTAGCACGACCAAAGCAGGCAGCTCCGGTTGGAGCAGCAAAGTCGCGAGGCAAACGAACCGAAGCGTGCCGTCGGACATCTGGTTGCCGGAAAAGACCGCATCCGAGTCCTGCTGCAGCCAGCGCAGCAGGATCCGGTCGTTGCTGTCGGGGACCAGGACGAAGTCCCGGAAGAACGGCGCGACGAGCTGGATCGTCTTGACTATCCGGCGGTAACCCGCTTGATCGGCGCGATCCGTGCTTTCCTTCAGGCGAAGCAGATAGGCCGCGAGGTTGCCTGCGTCCTTGCGCAAGGAAACGTTGTCGGCAGTCGGTACCAATCGCTTCACCGGAGCGTCGACGCTGGTGTCGTGGAAGTGGAAGACCTTGCAGCCCTTCAGCAGATCGATGACGTAGGACGCGATCCTGCCCGGCCTGCGCTCGGCCTCCTCCGTCAACCGTGTCTCCCGGTGTCCGGAGCCGAGGACGTCGGTATACGGCCGGTCGTAGCCCTCCGCCCAGAACGAGGTCTTTTCCTGCATGAAGATCAGTTCGTCGTTCGCCGCCGGCATCAGTGTGGCTTCGTACGAATTCGGATCGGCGTCCAGCTCGAGGCGGATGTTGGTCGGCTCGTCGCCGAGGTGGAGCAGGGCGGAGGCGCCGCCGTTCAGCCCGACGAACAAGCCCAGCTCGTTCTCGACGATCCGGCCGAGCAGCTCCAAGGCCTGGACGAAGTTGCTTTTCCCGGCACCGTTGGCGCCGACGAGGATGTTCAACTGCCCGAGGCCGACGGTCGCCGACCGGATCGAGGTGAAGCCCTCGATCCGGATCGCTTTCAGCGGCTGCCTGGCCATGACCTCACTCTACGGGCGACCACCGACATTTGCGTCAGGTCTTGACCGCCTCGGCCAGCGCGAGCACCCGCCGCGCGTTGTCGACGTGCAGGTTCTCGATCATCCGGCCGTCCACAGTGACCACGCCGCTGCCGGCCTTCTCGAACGCCTCGATGATCCGGCGCGACCGGTCGATCTCCTCTTCGGACGGCGCGAAGATCCGGTTGCACGGCTCGACCTGGCCGGGGTGGATGAGCGTTTTGCCGTCGAAGCCGTACTGGCGGCCCTGGACGCACTCCTCTTCGAACCCGGAAAGGTCCTTCACGTCGTTGTAGACGCCGTCGAGGATCACCTTGCCGGTCGCGCGCGCGGCCAGCAGGCACAGCGAAAGCCCGCCCAGCAGCGGGCCGCGGCCCGGGACGAACTCCGCGTGCAGCTCCTTGGCGAGGTCGTTCGTGCCCATGACCAGCACGGTCAGCCGCTCGGACGCCGCCGCGATCTCCTCGGCGTGCAGCATCGCGACCGGCGTCTCGACCATCGCCCAGATCTTCGTGTGGTCCGGGGCGCCGCCCAGCTCCAGCGCGCGCTCGATGTTGTGCACCTCGGCCGCCGAGTTCACCTTCGGCACGACCACCGCGGCCGGGCCGGCCGACGCGGCCGCGCGCAGGTCGGCGTCGTGCCACTCGGTGTCGAGGCCGTTGACGCGGATCGTCACCTCGCGGTCGCCGTAGCCGCCCGAAGACGCGGCCGCGCAGACGCGTTCGCGGGCGGCCTCCTTGGCGTCCGGCGCGACGGCGTCCTCGAGGTCGAGGATCAGCGCGTCGGCCGGGATGGTCTTGGCCTTCTCCAGCGCGCGCTCGTTGGCGCCGGGCATGTAGAGAACAGAGCGTCTCGGCTTCAGCTCGGTCATCCGAGGATCTCCTTGGTGGCGGCGTCGTAGGCGCTCGCGAGCTCGGGGTCGTCCGCCGCGAGGGCGTCGGCCAGTTCGGCGACCACGCGGCACTGCTTCACCGACGCGTCGTCCTGCATCTTCCCGTCGATCATCACCGCGCCGGTGCCGTCGCCCATCTCGGCGATCACCTTGCGCGCCCAGGCCACATCGGACGGCGAAGGCGAGAACACCTTCTTCGCGATGTCGATCTGCACGGGGTGCAGGCTCCACGCGCCGACGCAGCCGAGCAGGAACGCGTTCCGGAACTGGTCCTCGCACGCGACGACGTCGCGGATGTCCCCGAACGGCCCGTAGTACGGCAGGATCCCGTGCATCGCGCAGGCGTCGACCATCCGCGCCACCGTGTAGTGCCAGAGGTCCTGCTGGTAGGTCGTCCGGCCTTCGGTCAGGTCGTCGCCGGCCGGGTCGGTGCGCACCAGGTAGCCGGGGTGGCCGCCGCCGACGCGGGTGGTCTTCATCCGGCGGCTCGCGGCCAGGTCGGCCGGGCCGAGCGAGATGCCCTGCATCCGCGGGCTCGCGCCGGCGATCTCCTCCACATTGGCCACGCCGCTCGCCGTCTCGAGGATCGCGTGCACCAGCAACGGCTTCGTCAGGCCGGCGCGCGCTTCGAGCTGGGCCAGCAGCCGGTCGACGTAGTGGATGTCCTGCGCGCCCTCGACCTTCGGCACCATGATCACGTCGAGCTTGTCGCCGATCTCGGTGACGAGCGTCACCAGGTCGTCGAGCACCCACGGCGAGTCCAGGCTGTTGACCCGGGTCCACAGCTGCGTCTTCCCGAAGTCGTTCGCCTTGGCGATGGCGACGAGCCCGGCGCGCGCGGCCTCCTTGCGGTCGGCGCGCACGGCGTCCTCGAGGTTTCCCAGCAGGACATCAACCTTTTTCGCGATGTCCGGCGCCTTGGCCGCCATCTTCTCGTTGCTCGGGTCGAAGAAGTGGATCATCCGGGACGGCGTCACCGGGATCTCCCGCACGGGGGCGGGCGCGCCCAGGGCGAGCGGGGCGAAGAAGTCCTTCGGGGAGCGCATCGGTCCTCCACGGCGACGACTAAGTGACTGGTCGGTAACTTTAGTCGCGGGGGCGCTTGAGCGCTGCGGTGCAGCTCACCGCCATGTGGGTGACGGCGGGCAACCGCAGCTCAGCGGCCTGCGTCCACTGTGGATTCTTCCCGGGTTGCGCCGAACGGGCTAGTCGGACCGGGGTGATCCACAAGTCCGGATTCGCGCCCTGGGTAATCGTTCGCGGGCGGACCGTAGTGCCACTCACCCCGCGATCACTCGGTTGGCCGCACCGTTCGACCGAAGTCCCATGACCGCCTACCGACCGGTCATCGACCGCTGGCCGCCGCCGATCGCAGCCACTCGCGCTACCCGGCGACGTCGCGCCGCCGCGCTGTTAGACAAGTGAGGTGCCGGTTTTCCCCGGTCACGAAGCAGTGCAGGTTTGAAGGAGGCGGACTCGTGGCGGCTACACCTCAGAACACCGAGCGCTCGACGGTCGCCGGTGGCGCGAAGCGCAGCCGGTCGATGCCGAGCCGAGTGGTGCCGCCGATCGAGCTCCCCGCGAGCGTCGACGAACTCGCCCGCACCGCCGCCGCCCAGCTGGGCTGGAACGGCGTCGTCCTCCCCGAGATCACGATCCTGGGCCGCAAGGTCTGCGTCGTGGCCAAGCTTCGCACCGACGTGCACGCCGAGCGCATCGCGATGGGTGTCGGCCCGGTGGCCGATCGGGCCACTGTCGACACCTGGACCTGGCCGGAGCTGGCCGGAACCGCCCCCGCCCCGGCCGCCGAGATCATCGGCGTCCTGGCCGTCGCGCGCCACTGGCGCACCGCGATGGCCTCCGCGGTTCCGTTCGCCCGCTACGGCGAGGCCGCGATGGTGCTGCCGTCGCCGGCCGTGCTGACCGAGGACTACGTCGGCAACTGCCTGCCGCGGGCCCGCGCGTACGGCCTCGCGATCGTCTCGGCCGACCCGAACGCGGTCGTCGACCTCGACCTCGAGGGCCGCACCGAGCGCGTCGTGCTGGCGGAAGACCCGGTTTCCCGCCTGGTGAACGAGGTCGTCTACGACCACCTGCTGCGCACCGCCGAAATGCCTGCCGAGCTCGACTGACGGCCTTGATCGATCCCCACTAGGGTCGGTGGCATGCGAGTCGTCATTGCTGGTGGACACGGTCAGATCGCGTTGCGGCTCGAGCGGCTGCTCGCCGCGCGCGGTGACGAAGGGGTCGGGATCATCCGGAATCCCGCCCACACGGCGGACCTCGAAGCCGCCGGCGCCGAAGCCGTCGTGCTCGACCTGGAGAGTTCCGATGTGGACACCGTTGCCGAGGTGCTGAAGGGCGCCGACGCCGCGGTATTCGCAGCGGGCGCCGGGCCGGGCAGCGGATCCGCGCGCAAGGACACTGTGGACCGCGGCGCTGCGGCCCTGTTCGCCGACGCGGCCGTGCAGGCCGGCGTGCGGCGCCACATCCAGGTCGGCTCCATGGGTGCGGACAACCCGGAGAACCCCGACGTCACCGAGGACTTCCGCGTCTACCTGCGTGCCAAGCGCGCGGCCGAGGACGACCTCAAGGCCCGCGACCTCGACTGGACGATCCTCCGGCCCGGCGCGCTGACCGACGACCCCGGCACCGGCCAGGTCCTGCTGGCCGACAAGACCGGCCGCGGCCCGATCCCGCGTGACGACGTCGCCGCGATGCTCGTCGCGCTCCTCGAAGCCCCGGCGACCGCGCGTCGCACCCTGGAACTGATTTCGGGCGAGACCGCGATCGACAAGGCGATTTCAGCACTGTGAACGAAGAATCCAGAGAAATCGCCGTCTTCAGCGGCAGCGCGCACCCCGAACTGGCCGAAGAGATCTGCGAGCAGCTCGGCGTGCCGCTGCGGCCCGTCGAGATCGAGCGCTTCGCGAACGACTGCCTCGGCGTCCAGCTGCAGGCGAACTGCCGCGAGAGGGACGTCTTCATCATCCAGCCGCTGGTGAAGCCGGTGCAGGAACACCTCGTCGAGCTGCTGCTGATGCTCGACGCGGCCCGCGGCGCCTCGGCGTCCCGGATCACCGCGGTGATGCCGCACTACTCGTACGCGCGCTCGGACAAGAAGGACGCGCCGCGCATCTCCATCGGCGGCCGCCTGGTCGCCGACCTGCTGGTGACGGCCGGCGCGAGCCGCGTGCTCGCGATGACGCTGCACTCGCCGCAGGTGCACGGCTTCTTCAGCGTCCCGGTCGACCACCTGCACGCGCTGCAGGAGCTGGCCAAGCACTTCCGGCAGTACGACCTCTCGCGCACCACCGTCGTCTCGCCCGACCTGGGCAACGCGAAGGAGGCGTCGCACTTCGCGCGGCTCCTCGGCGTCCAGGTCGCGGCCGGTGCGAAGGAACGCTTCCCCGACGACCGCGTCCAGATCACCTCGGTGATCGGCGAGATCACCGGCCGCGACGTGATCGTGCTCGACGACGAGATCGCCAAGGGCAGCACGGTCCTCGAACTGCTCGACCGGCTGGCCGAGCTGGAGCCGCGGTCGATCCGGGTCGCCTGCACGCACGGCCTGTTCGCGGCGAAGGCCATCGAGCGCATCGGCGACCGGCCGGAGGTGCTGGAGATCGTCTGCACCAACACCGTCCCGGTCCCCGAAGAGGAACGCACCGAGAAGCTGAAGATCCTCTCGATCGCCCCGGCGATGGCCGAAGCGATCCGCCGGATCCACAACGGCGAATCGGTCTCGGCGCTCTTCTAACCGACGGGCCCGAGCACCCGGTCCAGGTATGTGTTGGTGAAGACGCCGCTCGGGTCGGTTTCCTTGCGCACGCGCAGGAAGTCGTCGAAGTGCGGGTAGCGCGAGCGGAGGACGCCGGCGTCGAGGTCGTGCATCTTGCCCCAGTGCGGGCGGCCGCCGACCGCGCCGGCGATCTTTTCGAACGCGCTGAAGTACTCGCGGTACGGCATGCCGGTGAACTGGTGGATCGCGATGTAGGCCGAGTCGCGGCCCTGCGCGGTCGAGAGCCAGATGTCGTCGGCGGCCGCGACGCGGACCTCGACCGGGAACATCACCGGGTCCTTCAGCTTGGGCACCAGGGCGCGCAGCTCGGTGAGGACGTCGTGCAGTGATTCACGTGGAACCGCGTACTCGGTCTCGGTGAACCGGACGTTCCGGGCGGTGACGAAGACGCGGTGGGAGAGGTCGCTGTACTCGCGCGCCGAGAGCATGTTCGACGCGAAGCTGTTGAGCGACGGCACGAGCCGCGGCATCAGCCGGCCCGTCCGGCAGAGGCCGCCGAACGCGACGTTCTCCATGACCTGGTAGTCGACGAACTCGCGGATCTTGCTCAACGGCTCCGCCGTCTCGCACCGGTTGTTGCGCTTGACCAGCGCGCTCTTGCCGTAGGGGAACCAGTAGAACTCGAAGTGCTCGTTGTTCGCGGCGGAGTCGTCGAAGCCTTCGAGGACCTGCTCCAGCGGCTCCGGCCGTTCCTGCGCGCGCAGGACGAACGACGGCTCGCACTGCAGGGTCACGGTGGTGATCACGCCGAGCGCGCCGAGGCCGACGCGGGCCGCGGCGAAGAGGTCGGGGCGCTCGCCGGCCGAGCAGGTGATGACCGAGCCGTCCGCCAGGACCAGTTCGAGGGCGACGATCTGGGTGGCGATGCCGCCGAGACGGGCGCCGGTGCCGTGCGTGCCGGTGGAGATCGCGCCGGCGATGGTCTGCGCGTCGATGTCGCCGAGGTTGGTCATGGCCAGCCCGAGCGTGTCGAGCGCGGCGTTGAGCTGCTTGATCGTGGTGCCCGCGCGGACGGTGACGTGGCCGGTTTCGAGGTCGGCGCGCTCGATGCCGGTCCAGCCGCGCAGGTCGAGCGCGTCGGAGTCGGCGACGGCGATCGCGGTGAACGAGTGGCCGCTGCCCCAGGCGCGCACGGTCCGGCCGGCCGCGGCGATGCTCGCGACGGTCGCCGCGATCTCCGCGGCGCTCCGTGGCTGGTGAACGTGCTGTGGTGAGGCGGACGCCGTGCCCGCCCAGTTGGTCCACCGGGTCATGTGCGCCCCCTCCATCGGTCGAATGTCCGAGACAGTAAGTGAATAGTATTCGCGTTTCAAGCTTTGTTGTCGTACTTTAGACCTCGTGACCAGTGCGACGGTGTACGACTTGGCGACCAAGGACCTCGATCCACCCTTGGCCGTCGTCGACTTGGCTGCCTTCGACGCGAACGCCGACGACCTCCACCGACGCGCGGGCGGCAAGCCCATCCGCGTCGTGAGCAAGTCGGTCCGCTGCCGGGCGTTGTTGGAGCGCGTGCTCGCGATGCCGGGCTTCGAAGGCCTGATGTGCTATTCGCTGGCCGAGGCCATCTGGCACGTCGAGCAGGGTACGACCGACGACGTCGTCGTCGCCTACCCGACGGCCGACCACGACGCCCTCCGCCGCTTGGCCGCGTCCGAACAAGCGCGCGCGGCGATCACGATCATGGTCGACTCGCCCGAGCACCTGGACCTGGTGGACGCCGCTCTCGGCCACGGCCACCCGGAAATCCGCGTCTGCCTCGAACTCGACGCGTCGTGGCGCCCGGTCCCGGGCCTCCACGTCGGCACCCGGCGGTCCCCGATCTTCACGCCGAAGCAGGCCTCGACGTTTGCCCGTCAGATCGTGGCGCGCGCCGGCTTCCGGCTGGTCGGCGTCATGGCCTACGAAGGCCAGATCGCCGGCCTGGGCGACGCGGCCGGTCGTCGCGCGAACCAGCTGGTGGTCGGCTGGATGCAACGCCGGTCAGCGGCCGAACTGGCCCGCCGCCGCGGCGCGGTGGTCCGCGCGGTCCGCGAGGTGGCGGACCTGGAGTTCGTCAACGGCGGCGGCACCGGCAGCATCGAGTCGACGGGCGCGGACGCCGTGGTCACGGAGATCGCCGCGGGCTCGGGCCTGATCGGCCCGACGCTGTTCGACGCGTACACCCGCTTCCACCCCCGCCCGGCGGCGCTGTTCGCGCTCCCGGTGGTCCGCCGCCCCACGCGCAAGATCGCCACGCTGTACTCCGGCGGCTACATCGCCTCGGGCCCGACGGGCCCGTCGCGCCAGCCGAAGCCGTACCTGCCGGCGGGCCTGAAGTTCCTCGGCTTCGAAGGCGCGGGAGAGGTCCAGACCCCGGTGACGGGCCGAGCCGCCCGAACCCTGCAACTGGGCGACCGGGTGTGGCTGCGCCACGCGAAGGCGGGCGAGCTGGCGGAGCGCTTCACGCACTACCACCTGGTGCTGGGTGACCGGGTGGAGCGCACGGTCCCGACGTACCGGGGCGAGCACCAGAACTTCGGCTGAGCCTGCCGCGGGGACCGCCAAACCGTCGCCGCAGCGGCTGCCGCGGGTGACCGCCAAACCGTCGCCGCAACCGACCGCAGCGGACTACCGGCGGCCGGCTTGCGACCAGCAGCAAGGGCCCGCCACGTCCGTGCGCGTGAACACCGATTTCCCCACCGAACCGGCCGCAACCTCGGCGTTGTCCCCAACCCCGGACGGGCGAACCAAGGCCCCCGGCCAGCACCCCCGCCCGGAAAGCAGCCCCCACCACTCCCAGGGGGGCGTCCCCACGTCCAGTCTATCGGCGCCCCCGGACGAACCCGGCCGGAAGCGGGCGAGACCCCAGGTTTGTCCACAACTGGGGAAGCCTGTGGACAACTTCTGTGGACAGCTAGGACTTCTCCCCGAACCGCGCCGCCAGGTACCCCTTCACCACGTACTTCGCCTCCGCCACGAACTTCTCGTCGCCGCTCGGCTCCTTGCGGAAGGCCAGCTTCAGGAGCGCGTCCGCGACCTCGTTGGCGATCGTGATCGCGAACCGGAGGTCCTCCACCGGGCGGTCGACCTGGGAGGCCAGGAGATCCGTCAGGGAGTCCACGATCACCGCGTTGTTGTCGCGGGTCTCGTCGAGCAGCTGGCGGTCGATGATGTCGCCGAAGTGGACCTTCGAAAAGCCGGGCACCGAGCGGTGCATCTCCAGGTAGATGTCGAGGATCGAGTCGACGACGTCCCACCAGTGCTCCGGGCCGAGCTGGTTGAGGCGCTCGTTGACCGCGCCGACGAACCGTTCGAGGTTCCGGGCGGTAAGCGCTTGCACGACAGCACGCTTGTCGGGGAAGAACTGGTACAGCGAACCGACGGCGACCCCTGCTCGTTTGGCTATCAGCGTGGTCGTCAGCGCGTCGTAGCCGAGCTCGTCGATCAGCGCCGCGCTCGCGTCGAGCATCTGCTCGACCCGTTTCGCGCTGCGTTGCTGGACCGGCTGCCGGCGTAGGGGGGTCGCTTCTGCCGGCACCTTCGCGGCCTGGATGTCGGACACGGCACTCCTCCTCGTCTGATCTGGGACTTTATCGCGCCGACGGGCTTCCCCCCGGACGAGTGAAGACCTAGTATATGAGAACTTTTCATGTTCACCCGTACGGGTGGCCTGACGAAGGGGTCAGCAGCCGGTGCAGAACCCGAACTTCCCGCCAGACTTCCTTTGGGGTGTTTCGACCTCGGCGTTCCAGATCGAAGGCGCCACCACCGAAGGCGGGCGCGGTCCGTCCATCTGGGACACGTTCACCGCGACGGAAGGCAAGATCGCTCGCGGTGAAGAGGCAAACGTAGCCGCCGACCACTACCACCGCTACTCCGAAGACATCGCGCTGATGGCGGAACTCGGCGTCGGTGCCTACCGGATGTCCATCGCCTGGCCCCGGATCCAGCCCGACGGGAAAGGCGCGCCCAACGCCGAGGGTCTCGGGTTCTACGACAAGCTCATCGACGCCGTGTGCGAGGCCGGCATCGCGCCCGCCGTCACGCTCTACCACTGGGACACCCCGCAGGCCGTCGAAGACGAAGGCGGCTGGCTCGCCCGCGGTACCGCTGGGCGCTTCGCCGAGTACGCCCACATCCTCGGGGAACGTTTCGCCGATCGGGTGAAGCTGTGGATCCCGTTGAACGAGCCGATGGTGATGTCCATCTTCGGTTACGCGATCGGCGAGTACGCACCCGGAAAGACCCTCCTGCTCGACGCCATCCCGACCGCGCACCACCAGAACCTCGCGCACGGCCTCGCCGTCCAGGCGCTGCGCGCGGCCGGCGCCACGAACATCGGCACGGCCAACAACCACTCGCCGATCTGGCCGGTCGACGACAGTCTGGAGGACGACGCGGCCGCGGTGTGGCTCGACGCGCTGCTCAACCGGCTCTTCGCGGATCCCGTTCTGCTCGGCACCTACCCCGAGCAGCTCCACGAGCACCTGCCCGCCGGGTTCGCCGGCGACCTGCCGACGATCGCCCAGCCGCTCGACTTCTACGGCGTCAACTACTACGAGCCCCAAGGCGTCGCGAAGCCCAGTCCGGGCAACCCGCTGCCGTTCGACCTCCGCCCGATCGAGGGCTACCCGATGACGACCAACGACTCGCCGATCGTCCCGCACGCCCTGCGTGAACTGCTGCTGGACTTCCACCGGCGCTACCGCGACAAGCTGCCGCCGATCCAGATCACCGAGAACGGCTGCAGCTTCGCCGACGTCGTCGGCGAAGACGGTGGCGTGCACGACCCCGAGCGGATCGACTTCCTGCACAGTCACCTCGTCGCGGTGCGCGAGGCGATGGACGCCGGAGTCGACGTCCGGGGGTACTTCTGCTGGTCCCTGATGGACAATTTCGAGTGGTCCAAGGGCTACGCGCCGCGCTTCGGCCTGGTGCACGTCGACTACGAGACCCTCCGGCGCACGCCGAAGGACTCGTTCCACTGGTACCGGAAGCTGGTGCGGGATGAGCAGTGAGACGACCGAGGCCACGGGCCTGCCCGAAGCCCTCGCCGAGCCCGTCGTGCGGGTGCGGCCCGGCTGGATGAGCCTGCTGTTCTTCGCGAACATCGCGCTCTGGCTGGGGATCTACGCGCCCATCCAGGTGCTGCTGCCGCAACAGGCGGAGTTGCTCGACCAGGTGAACAAGGAGTTCGTGCTCGGCATCGTGATGGGTGCCGGCGCGATCGTGGCCCTGATCGTCAACCCGGCGGTCGGGCTGCTGTCGGACCGGACGTGCTCGCGCTTCGGCCGTCGCCACCCGTGGACGGTCATCGGCGCGGTGGTCGCCGCGGTGGGCCTGCTGGTGCTGGGGTTCGCGCCGGACGTCGCACTGCTGATCACCGGCTGGTGCCTGGTGCAGGCCGGGCTCAACGGCATGCTCGCCACCCTGATGTCCGCCATCGCCGACCGGGTCCCGGTCGGGCAGCGCGCGCAGGTCGGCGGGCTGGTCGGCATCGCGCAGATGCTCGGCACGGTGCTGGGCGCGGTGGTGGTCGTCGTGATGCTCGGCATCGCCGGGATTCCGCTGGCCTACGCGGTCTGTGCCGGGATCGTCCTGGTCGGGGCCGCGTTCTTCGTGCTCCGGACGCCGGACGCGCGGCTGCCGGTCGAGCACCGCCCGTCGTCGGCGGCCGGCGAGGTGCTGCGCAACCTCTGGGTCTCGCCGCGGCGGCACCCGGACTTCGCGTGGGCCTGGTCGTGCCACTTCATGATCAACCTCGGCAACGCGTTCGGGACGCTCTACTTGCTGTTCTTCCTCAAGGACGCGGTGCACTACCCGGACCCCGACACGGGCCTGTTGATCATGATGGGGCTCTACGGCGTGGCGCTCGTGATCGGGGCCGTGCTCGCCGGGCACTTCTCCGACAAGTCCGGACGGCGTAAGCCGTACGTCCTTGCGGCCTCCGGTGTGATGGCGTTGGCCGCTTTGCTGCTGGTGATCTGGCAGAGCTGGCCGGTCGCGCTCGCCGCGTCGCCGCTGCTGGGCGTCGGTTTCGGTGCGTACATGGCCGTCGCGCTGGCGATGCTGACGCAGGTGCTGCCGACGGCGCAGGACCGCGCGAAGGACCTGGGCGTCATCAACATCGCGAACTCGCTGCCGCAGGTGGTCGCCCCGCTGCTGACGCCGCTGGTGCTCGCGTACCTCGGTGGCTATTCGGGACTCTTCGCCGCTTCGGCCGTCGCGACGCTGCTGGCCGCGGTGCTGGTCCTGCGGGTGAAGGCGGTCCGGTAGCGACCGGATGCAGACGTGGAACCGCGGGCCGGTGCCGGTCGGGGGAGGGGAGTGCAACGGCACCGGCCCGCGGAATTCGGGGCCGCACGTAAGGGGCGGGCGCGCTGCGGATCAACTCCATGATCACGCTGCGCTTGATGATCAATCTAGCGGGCGATTACCACCCCGGCTAGGGCTAACGCGTATTTTTTTCGATTAATCGCGATGGGGGCCGAAGGGTTGACCGGGGACTGGTTCGCGCTGCTCGGGGGTGCGGGCGAAACAGTCCCCGGCCAAGGCGAGAGCCGGCGCGGGTCCGATGGGGCGATCGGTCGGCCGCGCTCCCGGACCGGGGTGGATCAGGCGGTGAGCGCGCGGCGCGGGTTCACCAGGGCGTGCCGCCCGGTGGTCTCGGCCGGAGAAGGGGCGGGCACCGGACGGCCCTGGGCCGGCACCGGGCTCGAGCCCCGGCCCTGCAGCCCGCGGGCTGCCGAGGCCTGCTGCGGGGCGAGGCCGCCGGCCACCAGGTGCTCGTGCGCGACCTGCCAGACCGAGCACGGCGCCTTGCAGCGGTGCCACCGGGTCGAGCAGGTGGGGCAGTCGCCGCGCTCGTCGGGCTCGTGCATCTTCAGCATCGCGCGCCACGCCTCCGTGAGGCGGGGGAGTTCGGAGCGCGCGACCGAGACGAGCGACTGGGCGTCGGCGCGGTTCGCCAGGTCGGTCAGCATGTCGAGGCGCTCCCAGACCGCATTGCGGAGGACCTGCCCGAGTACCTGATCCATTGTCAGCTCACCGTTACCTTTCCGCCATCTTGGCGGCTTCGTTGAGCGCGGCGCGCAGCTGTCCGAGCTGGCCGGACGTCAACCGCGCGGTCTCGCCGGGGGGCGAGACCAGTACCACCTGGTTGTCCTCGACGAAGACCGTCACCGCGCGTTCGCGCTCGATGAGGTCTCCGCACTGCACCCGCCACACGAGCTGGCCGCCTTCGTAGTGGCGGACGGCCGCGGTGCGGGGGTCCACCGCGGCGGCGGGGGTGACCGGACGGACAGGGGAGATGGGAGAGACCGCCGGCCGCACGGCACGAGTGGCCGTACCGACATGTCCCCCTGCGAACGAGTCCACGAACTCCACGCCCTTCTCCGCTCTGTCGTCCTCTTCGAAACTGCCTTCTGCGACATCGCTTCGTCTTCGCGTTGTCACAGCGCTGCGGTTTTCGTAGCTCTCCGTGATCGCAACCGGTGTCCGGACGGTGACGGAGATCTGACAACTACAGTGAGGTGAAACCGGGTGCGATAGAAGGTCGAAATGGCGTCATAGCGGTGACCGGACTCGGTTCCACGGTAAGCGGTCAACGGACTTCGCCCGGACCGATCAGGCCGCGGTTCGCCTGGTTCACAAGGTTCGGCAGCTTTGCTTACGCTGATTCACAGACGCCCGACCGGACAGTGGAGGGGGCGCGATGGACGCCAGTAACGGTGGCAGTGCCGACGCCCGGCAGAGCCACGCCGTTCCCGCTGACGCGTGGGAGCAGCCCGAGATGAGAGCTGCGCTCGCCGCCCGTGAGATCAGCGCCGTCTACCGGCTCCTTCGCAAGCATGGTGTCTCGCAGCGCCAGATCGCCGCGATGACCGGCCAGTCCCAGTCCGAGGTGTCGGAGATCCTCAAGGGTCGCCAGGTCATGGCCTACGACGTCCTCACCAGGATCGCCGACGGCCTGGGTGTCCCGCGTGGATACATGGGCCTCGCCTACGACGAGGCCACGGCGATACGCGTCGTCGGCTCCGCCGACGGCCAGCAGGCTGAGGAGGACGAGTCCGTGAAGCGACGGAGGTTCCTCGCGCACGCCGCCCAGGTCACGATGGGTGCGGCGGTGTTCGGTCCGGAATCGGGCACGTGGTCGGCGGGACCGGCGCGAACGCCCGCTCCCGGGCGCATCGGGATGACCGACGTGCGCCAGGTGGAAGCCGCGACGCGCGCTCTGCGCGCCCTGGACTACCAGTACGGCGGCGGGTTCTGCCGCGACGCCGTCGTGGCGCAGCTGTCCTGGGGCCAGCAGATGCTGGAGTCCAACGGCACCGACCTGGTCAAGAACCGGCTGTACGTGGCGCTCGCCGACCTGCACTCGCTGGCCGGGTGGACGTCGTTCGACACCGGGCTGATGGACTCCGCCCGCGGCCACTTCGCGAACGCGCTGGACCTGGCCAAGCAGGGTGAGAACCACCCGCTGGTGGCCAACGTGCTCTACCGCATGGGCCGCGTCTACCTGCACCAGGACGCCCCGAACGACGCGCTGAAGCTGTTCCAGCTCGGCCAGATCGCCGCCCAGGAATCGGGCTCCGAGCTGGCGGTGTCCGTGCTCTGCGCGAACGAGGCCTGGGCCTACGCGATGATGGGCAACGAGGAGCAGGCGGTGAAGCTGCTCGGCCGGAGCAAGGACGAGTTCGAGCGCGCCAACCTGGCCGAAGCCGAGTCGTGGGTGAAGTTCTTCACCGAGACCGACGTCTACGCCATGGTCGGCACCGTCCACACGGTCCTCGCGCAGAAGAACGCCGAGCACACCAAGTTCGCGATCCCCGCGCTGAGCAGGGCCGTCGACTCCTACGACGACGAGATGGCCCGCTCCAAGACCTTCATGCTGAGCGCGCTGGCCACCAACCACCTGCTGGACGGCGACCTCGACCACGGTTCCAAGGTCGGCGGCAAGGCCATCGACTGCGCCGAGGGCATCAAGTCCGAGCGCGTGAAAGACCGGATGCGGCCCCTGCAGGAAGAGGCCGAGCGCCGCCGCAACAACGCCGACGCCCGTGACCTCGCCGATCGCCTCCACGCTTTCTACGCCGCGTAACGCCGGAACCGTCTTGGACGGACGGTTCACCCCGGAGAAGCTGCGCGGCGTGCTGGCCGAGACCTGCACGCTGCTCGGCCTCGACCCCACCGGCGCGCGGCTGCTGCGGTTCACCAACAACGCGGTGTACGCACTGGTCACGGCCCCGGTCGTGGTCCGGATCGTCGGCTCGACCCGGCTCCGGCACCGCGTCGGGACCGTGGTCCGCGTCGCCCGCCACTTCGAAGCCCACGGCGTCCCGGCGATCCGGCTGCTCGGCGGCGTCGAGCAGCCGCTGGCGGTCGGCGAGCACCTCGTGACCGTGTGGCACCAGGTGCCGAGCATCGGCCGGCCGGCGTCCCCCGCCGACCTGGCCCGCCTGCTGAGCCAGGTGCACGCCCTCCCCGCGCCCGACGGCCTCGCCGAGTGGGCGCCGTTCGCCGCCGTGCGGGCCCGGGTGTCCGACGCCGAGGAGATCAGCGCCGCCGACCGCGCGTTCCTGCTGGAGCGCTGCGCCGAGCTCGAGGCCGCGCTGGCCGGGCTGGAGTTCCCGCTGCCCCGCGGCCTGGTCCACGGTGACGCGTACCCCGGCAACGTCATCCCGGGCCCGGACGGGCCGGTGCTCTGCGACTTCGACTCCTCGTGCGTCGGCCCGCCGGAATGGGACCTGACGCCGCTCGCCGTCGGCCGTGAGCGGTTCGGGGACCCGCCGGTGCAGTACCGGACGTTCGCCGCGGCCTACGGCTTCGACGTGACGTCCTGGCCCGGTTTCGCCGTGCTGCGGGGGATCCGCGAATTGAAGCTGACGACCAGCGTGCTGCCCATCCTGCGCAGCCGGCCCCAGGTGCGGCCGGAGCTCTTCCGCCGGCTGGACGATCTCCGGCACGGCCGGACGGACGTCCGGTGGACGCGTTACCGCTGAGCGGACGCTGTCGCATTATGTGACCGGCGCCACATTCTGCACGTGCATTCGACGACCGCGGATGACCGTTCGTCGCTTACGGAATGTCGTCTGCTCACGGTAGAAAGTTCTGCCCGACCGGTCACCTCCAATGGATGCCCAGTCATTCCAATGCGCAAGTTGCAGCTACACGCCGTGACTCGACATCGGTTCTAGCTGCATTGGTGCGCGTTCAAGACGCGACGACCGGCGCGCGCGTGAGCACGACGGCGAAGCCGAACGCCAATCCCATGACCGTCAGCTCGAGCGTCGCCCACGAGGCGAGCGCCGTACGGTTGTGCCGGACGATCTGGGGCATCAGCCGCCAGCGGACGTTCGCGCCGAGCAGGGCGATCACCCCGGTGCAGGCGAGCTTGAGGATGAGCAGCTGCCCGTACGGCGTCGTGAAGATCGCCGCCCAGAACCCGATGGTCGGGTTGAGCGAGATCTCGATGAGGCCGTTGAACAGGCCGGTCGCCGCCGAGATGATCAGGCAGAGCGACGCCAGCTTCGAGAACCGGGGCATCGCGTGCGCCAGCAGCGTCCGGTTCGCGACGAGCAGCACGGCCATCGCGCCGAGGCCGCCGGTCCAGGCGACGGCGCTCATGACGTGCAGCTCCATCGAGATCATCGTGTAGTCGTGGTAGCTCCAGTTCGACGCGTGCCCGGTGACCGGCAGCGGCAGCAGCGCGAACAGGCCGAGCCCGACGCGGACCTCGGCGGGGATCTTCTCGCCGTACCGCAGGGCGAGCGCGCCGATCCCGGCGTGCGCCAGCGCCAGCACGGCGACGATGACGAGCGCCTTCCCGGCGCCGACGTTCGCGATGTAGCCGCCGATGTCGGACGCCGAGAGCGTCGACGACCCCGGCTTGTACTCCGCGGTCTGCAGGACCAGCGTGACGACGGCGGTCGTGGCCCAGATGAGCGCGGCCGCGACGCCGGCCGGCCGGGCCAGCCGCATGATCGGCTCGGTGAGCTTCGGCCGGTCGTACCCGACGAGCACCGACAGCAGCGCGAGACCGATCGTCGTGACCGCGGACAGGTCGAGCAGCACGCGGACGATCGGGATGCCGGCCGAGACCACCGCGCTGGGCTCCACCACGCCGGGAACCGGGGTGCTGGCGGTGAGCGCGACGCCGATGAGGGCGCCGAGCAGTCCCGCCGTCACCACGCAGAGCAGCGTGACGTAGCGGGGCTTGGTGGTGGTCTCGGCCTGGGTCATCGCCTTAGTTCTTTTCCTCGACCGCTTTGCCGCCCGAGCGCAGCGCGACGACCAGCCCGATCGCCAGCAGGACGACCGCGCCGGCGATCCACACCCAGATCGGCACCCCGGTGGACGACGACTGCGACGTCGCCTGCGAGGAGGAGCCGCCGGGCGACTTCGCCGCGTCCACGGTCGCCGGCGTGCCGGTGCCCGCGGCGGTGAGGGTGAACGTCAGCTCGCCGGTCACCGGGTGGCCGTCCGCGGACAGCACCCGGTAGCCGATGGTGTACTTCCCGGCCGGTCCGAGCGGCCGCAGCGGCGCGCTGATGACGTTGTTCACCACGCTGATCGGTCCCTCGGCCCACTGGCCGCCGCCGGGTCCGGTCACCGCGATCTGGTTGACGTCCGCGCCCTGCACGTACTGGTCGAACGTCAGGCTGACCTTTTGCGGCCCGGCGGCGACGGACGAGCCGTTCGCCGGGTCCGCGGAGATCAGCACGTTGTGCGCCAGCGCCGGGGTGGCCGTGCCGAGCACGGCCACCACCGTCAACGCCAGCGCCACGTGCGCTTTCCGCATTTAGCTGGCGCCTCCCGGCTTCGCTGTGGCCTTGCGGGCCCGGATGGTCGCGCCGGCCCCGACACCGAGACCGATCGCGCCCACGAGCAGGCCGGCTCCGCCGAGCCAGCGCGCGGTGCTGTCCGACGTCGACGACGCCGCGGCTTCAGTGTGCTCTCCGGTGGTCGACGCGGTGTTCGCGCCCATGCCGCCGTGGTCGTCGCCGTCCGCGGCCTTCGCGGCCAGCTTGACGGCCGGCGCCGGGTGCTCCGGCTCTTCGCCACCGGCCGGGGTCGGCTGGTTCCAGTCGACGACCTTGCCGTCGCTGTAGGTCTGGTGAGCCGGGAACTCCACCTCGTCCACGTTGGACGGCAGCGGGCCGAAGCTGACCTCGAACTCCTGGTAGTTGGTGGACTTGAGCTCGCTGCCCGGCGCCGCGGTCCACGTCACCGCGGTGACGGCCTCGGTGATCTGCGTGCCGTTGTCCTTGGTGATCGGGGCCGGCAGCTTCGACTTGGTGACCTCGGCGGTCCAGCCGGGGATCGGCTTGGTCCGCACGCTGCCGATGCCGTAGTCCGCCTTGAAGTCGACGGCGACCTTGGTGGTCATGGTCGTCGGCTCTTCGCTCGGCACGCGGAACACGATCGCCGCGTAGCCGCCCTTCGTCGGCTGGGCGCCGTAGACGTTGGCGGTGACGTGCGCGGAGGCGACGCCGGTGCCGAGGAGACCGGCGACACCGATGGTGGCGGCGAGGAAACCGGCGCGCTTGAAGACGTGCTGGGACATGCGTTCACTCCTGATGAACTCAAAAGGGGACAGCGAACTCGGGGGTTCGCTGGTGCGGGGGAAGAAGCTCGGTTCAGGAGTGGGCGGGCGGGCCGCGCCGCCCGCGGATCCGGCGCAGGTCGACGCCGACGAGGTGGCTCGGCGCCGCGGTGCGGGCCGGGACGAGCGAGGCGGGCGCGACCGGCACCGGCAGCGGGCCGAGCAGCCGCGGCAGGATCGCGCGCAACGCGGCCAGCAGGGCGAGCAGCGTCTCGTCCGCGCGGGCGAGCAGCAGCGCCGTGACCACGGTCGCGACGGCGTGCGCGGTGACCATGCCGAGGCTCTCGGTGCCCGGCATGGCGTACATGTCGTGGTGCCCGGCGAGCGTCGTGAGCAGCAGGTGCATCACGAGCTGGGCCGCGCCCAGGAGGCCGATGGTGGCGAGCGGGCCGCGCGCCTTGCGGGCCAGCGCGGTCGCCGTCCAGCCGAACAGGCCGCTGAGCAGCGCGGTCATCGCCGGATCCGGCAGGCCGCCGTCGGCGAGCCGGTGCGCGGTGACGGTGAGCGCACCCGCGGTCACGGCGAGCAACGCGCCGCGAGTAGCACCCAGCACGGCGGGACGCCGTCCTGGAGTGCTCATGCCGAGCAGCCTAAGTGACGCCCCGACGGGTGATCGTCCGATCCCGTCAAGTGAGCACACACGAAGTTCACGGTTCACGTACGGGATCGGTTCAACGCTGTCGTCGCCGGGTCTCCGCCCCGGGCCGGGGCTCCGCCACCCGGAACCCCCGAAAAATCGGCCTTTTGTTGCCGATCACGCTCGGATACGGAACGGTGTCGGAATCAATGAGGCCTGGAACGGGGGTTTGGCTTCGGCACACGGTGGGTACTGAGCCGTCGGTCAGGAGCTAGCCCGTTCGGGTGAAGCCTCACGGACGCGGGCGGGAGTGCGGACACGGATGAATCTCTTCGAGTACATCTCGGACCGGGCGAGCAAGTTGTGGTTGGAGGCCTACCTGCACACCAGCTTGGTGGTGCAGTGCACGATCCTCGCGGCGGTGCTCGGCGTGCTGATCGGGGTGGCGGTCTACCGCAGCCCGATCGGCTCGGCGCTCGCCACCGCCCTGGCCAGCACGATCCTGACGGTGCCGTCCTTCGCCCTCCTGGGGCTGCTGATCCCGATCTCCGGGCTCGGTCCGACGACCGCTGTCATCGCGCTGGTGCTCTACGGCCTCCTGCCGATCGTCCGGAACACCATCGTGGGACTCGACGGCGTCGACCCCGCGATCACCGATGCCGCGCGCGGCATCGGGATGAGCCGGTTCGGCGTGCTGACCCGGGTCGAGCTGCGGCTGGCCTGGCCGGCGATCCTCACCGGGATGCGGGTCTCCACGCAGATGCTGATGGGCATCGCGGTGATCTCGGCCTACGCGAAGGGCCCCGGCCTCGGCGCCGAGGTCTTCTCCGGGCTCACGAACGCGGGGAGCACGAACTCCCTGAACCAAGCCGTCACCGGCACGGTCGGGGTCGTCATCCTCGCCCTGATCCTCGACGGCGTCTACGTCCTGATCAAGCGCTTCACCATCTCGAGGGGTGTCCGTGGCTGAGAACGCTGTGACCGAAGAAAACGGCGTCTCCGGCGTCGAGATCGAACTGGAGCACGTCACCAAGAAGTACGCCGGGACCCGCGAAGCCGCCGTCGACGACTTCTCCATGGTCGTGCCCGCCGGGAAGATCGTCGTCTTCGTCGGCCCGTCCGGCTGCGGCAAGACCACCACGATGCGGATGATCAACCGGCTGATCGAGCCGACGTCCGGCCGGATCACCATCGGCGGCGACGACGCGCTCAAGCTGGACGTCGACACCCTGCGCCGCCGGATCGGCTACGCGATCCAGCAGGCCGGGCTCTTCCCGCACTTCACCGTCGCGCAGAACATCGGGGTCGTGCCGGGCCTGCTCGGCTGGGACAAGCAGAAGGTCAACGACCGGGTCGAAGAGATGATGGACCTGGTCGGCCTCGACGCGTCCGACTTCCGCGACCGCTTCCCGCGGCAGCTCTCCGGCGGTCAGCAGCAGCGTGTCGGCGTCGCCCGCGCGCTGGCGGCCGACCCGCCGGTGCTGCTGATGGATGAGCCGTTCGGCGCGGTCGACCCGATCACCCGCGGCAACCTCCAGGACGAGCTCCTGCGGCTGCAGACGGAGCTGAAGAAGACCATCGTCTTCGTCACGCACGACTTCGACGAGGCTGTGAAGCTCGGCGACAAGATCGCCGTGCTGGGCAACCAGTCGTCGATCCTGCAGTACGACACGCCCGAGGCGATCCTGGCGAACCCGGCCAACGACACGGTCGCCGGCTTCGTCGGCGCCGGTGCGTCGCTGAAGCAGCTGACACTGCTGCGGGTCCGCGACGTCGAGCTCCAGCAGGACGCGCTGACCGCGACGGTCACCGACGACCCGGCCGAGGTCCGCAAGAAGCTCGAAGACCAGCGCAAGCACTTCGCGCTGGTGCTCGACCAGCGCAACCGGCCGATCCGCTGGGCGCACGCGCGCGAGCTGACGGCGGGGTCCTCGCTGGCGACCGCCGGCCGGCCGCTGCGCGACATCGTCAGCCTGCAGTCGACGCTGCAGGACGCGCTCGAGGCGATGCTCGCCGAGGGCGGCTCGGTGCCGGTGACCGGCGCGCGCGGCGAGTACGCGGGCACCATCCAGCTGGACACCGTGATCGCGACCATCCAGCAGCTGCGCGAGGAGCACACGAACGGCGAGGAGGTGTCCGCATGACCGCTGCCGTCGATACCGGCTTCTCCACCGAGTCCGGCTCCAAGCGCGCGGAACGCGTCCGGCTGTTCGCGCAGCCCGTCGTGGTGCTGGTGATCGTCGCCGTGACCCTGATCTGGGTGTTCTCGAGCGGCCTGACCGCGACCGAGAAGGAGACCCTCAACGCGTCGTCGCTGTTCACGGCGCTGGGTGATCACGTCCTGATGACGCTGGTGGTGACCGCGATCGTCGTACTGGTCGCGGTGCCGCTCGGGGTGATCGTGACGCGGCCGTGGGCGCGCTTCCTCGCGCCGATCTTCCTGGCGATCGCGAACATCGGCCAGGCCGCGCCCGCGCTCGGCGTGCTGGTGCTGTGGTTCATCGTCACCGGCGCGACCGGCGGGCTGTGGGTCGCGGCGCTGCCGCTGGCCTTCTACTCGCTGCTGCCGGTGCTGCGGAACACGATGGTCGGCATCCAGCAGGTCGACGAGTCGCTGATCGACGCGGGCCGCGGCATCGGGATGTCGGCGACCGCGGTGCTGTTCCGCGTCGAGATGCCGCTGGCCGTCCCGCTGATCCTGGCCGGCCTGCGCACCTCGCTGGTGCTGGCGGTCGGCACCGCGACGTTCGGCATGTTCGTCAACGCCGGCGGGTTCGGGCTGCTCATCGACACCGGGTACAAGCTGAACCTGACCTCGGTGCTGGTCACCGGTTCGGTACTGGCCGTGGCGCTCGCGCTGCTGGTCGACTGGCTCGGCGCGGTCGCCGAACAGTTCTTCGGACCGAAGGGGCTGCGATGAAATTCCGGCGCATTACGGCAGTCTTCGGCGCGGCGGTGCTGGGCGCGACGCTCTCCGCGTGCGGGCTGACGGTCAACCAGGCCGTGCCCTACGACATCCAGCCGGGCACGATCCAGCCGATCCCGTCGCTGCAGGGCCTGAAGGTCACGGTGGGGTCGAAGGACTTCACCGAGAACATCATCCTGGCGTACATGGCCGAGATGGCCCTGACCGCGTCGGGCGCCGACGTCGTCGACCTGTCGGACATCAAGGGGTCCAACTCCTCGCGGCAGGCGCTGCTCTCCGGGCAGACCGACGTCACCTGGGAGTACACCGGCACGGGCTGGATCAACTACCAGGGCAACGAGCTCCCGGTGCCCGGCGGCGAGAAGGCCCAGTACGAGGCGACGGCCAAGGCCGACGAAGAGAAGTTCGGCGTCACCTGGCTGAACTACTCGCCGCTCAACGACCAGTACGCCTTCGCCGTCACCGAGGCGTACGGCGCGCAGAACAACCTGAAGACGACGTCGGACCTCGCGGCGTTCATCAAGCAGAAGCCGGACCAGGCGGTGTTCTGCCTGGAGACGGAGTTCACCAGCCGCCAGGACGGGTTCCCGGCCGCGGTGAAGGCCTACGGCTTCCAGAACCCGAAGATCGAGAACTTCGGTATCGGCACGATCTACTCGGCGGTCGCGGGCGGCACGTGCCCGGTCGGCGAGGTGTTCACCACCGACGGCCGGATCTCCGGGCTCAACCTGCGGGTGCTCGAGGACGACAAGAAGGCGTTCCCGCAGTACAACGCGGTCGCGACGCTGCGCACGGACTTCGTCAAGGCGCACCCGGACATCCGCGGCCCGCTGGAGAAGATCAGCGCGGCGATCGACAACGAGCAGATGGTCCAGCTCTGCAAGCAGGTCGACGTCGACGGTCAGGACGCGGGCAAGGTGGCCCACGACTGGATGGTCAAGAAGGGCTTCGTGAAGTAGCCCGCCACGACGGGGAACGGCCGGGCAGCACACGCTGCCCGGCCGTTCCGCTGTCTCAGGCGGCCGCGCCGGGACCGGGCAGCGGGTCGACGTCGCGGGCGTGCATCGGCTCGCCGCAGTGGGTGCACCGCACGCCGGCCGCGCTGAACTCGCCGCACCCGCGGTGGCGGTAGACCACCGGCGGCCCGGCCGCGCCGGCCAGCCACTTGTCACCCCAGCCGGCCATCACCATGAGCAGGTCGACGAGGTCGGTGCCCTTCTCTGTCAGGACGTACTCGTAGCGCGGCCGCTGGTCGTAGGGCCGCCGGTCGAGCACGCCGTGCTCGACGAGGTGGTTCAGCCGCTCGGTCAGGACCTTGCGCGAGATGCCGAGGTCCGTCTGGAGCTGCTCGAACCGGGTGAAGCCGACCCAGACGTCCCGCAGGATCAGCGGTGACCACGGCTCGCCGATGACGTCGAGCGTGCGGGCGATCGAGCACGCCATTTCGCCGAAGTTCGTCCGCTGCATGCGCCCAGTCTACGCCTCGGGGTTCCCTTAGGGAACTCTGACTGCTACGGTTCTGGAGTCTCTTGAAGGAACCCTGGGAGGATGACGAGATGGGCAAGGTCTTCGGCGCACACGCGGTGTCGGTCGACGGGTACATCACCGGCGCCGGACCCGGCCCTGGTCACGGGCTCGGCGACGGCGGTTTGCTCTTCGACTGGTACTTCGCCGGCGACACGCCCAGCGCGGTGTTCGACGGCTTCAAGCTGAGCGAGCCGAGCGCACGGGTCTTCGACGACGTCGCCGGCCGCGTCGGCGCGGTCGTCGCGGGCCGCAACACCTACGAGGACTCCGACCGCTTCGGCGGCGGCAGCCCGCACCCGACGGCGCCGCTCGTCCTGCTCAGCCACCGCCCGGCGCCCGGGATCACCGACCGGCAGACGCTCGTCACCACCGGGATCGAGGACGCCGTCGCGGCGGCGCGCGGGATCGCCGGCGACAAGGACGTCACCCTGATGGGTGGCGGTGTGCTGACCGAGGGGCTCAAGGCGGGGCTCGTCGACGAAGTCGTCCTGCACCAGGTGCCGGTCCTGCTCGGCGGCGGGCGTCCGTTCTTCCGGGCGCTGCCCGCGCACGTGCGCCTCCGCCTGCTCGAAGTTGTCCCGGCGCCCGGTGTCACCCATCTTCGATACGCAGTCGAAAACTGAAGGAGCAACTGACCATGATCAACGACGACGTCCGCGAGATCCTCGACGGCACCCCGATCGCCCACATCGCCACCGTGCTGCCCGACGGCGGCCCGCACGCCGTCCCGGTCTGGATCGGCACCCACGGCGACCACATCGCCGTCTTCACCGGCCCGGGCGCGCGCAAGGCCCGCAACTGGGACCGCGACCCTCGCGTCGCGATCTCCCTGACGCCGGCCGACAACCCGTACCAGCCGGTGATCATCCGCGGCACGGTCGTCGAACGGGTCGACGGCGACGCCGGCTGGGCCATCGTCGACACCATCGCGAAGAAGTACACCGGCGGCCCGTACCCGCGTGAGCAGGAGCGTTTCGCCGTGCTCATCGAGCCCACCAGCCAGCAGGTGGGGATGCGCTGAGGCCTAAGCGCTGTCCTGCAAGTCTCGCTCGCAGGACACCGCCTAGATGCCCAGGCGGTGCAGCAGCTGACCCTCCAACCGCTCCAGCTCGCCGGCGACCGCGCGGTGCGCCGACTTCCGGCGCGCCGCCGGCATCCGCTCGGCGGCGCGGACCGTCGCCGACAGCTGCTCCAGCGTCCCGAGCGAGTCCTTCACGAACTCGACGTCGGCGGGCGTCGCCTTCTCGGACTTCTGCAGGTCCCGGCAGCCTTCGGCGATGCCCGCGATCCGGGCGTGCAACGCCGCGCCGCGGCCGGTGTAGCTGCCGAGCTGGTCGACCTCGACCCCGAGCTTCCGCGCCTGGTAGCGGTCGTACACCTCCCGGGCGGCGCCCGCCGCGCGCACCGCGTACGGCGCGACCACGGGAATCACGACGGGGCCGAGTACTTTGGCCACCGCGATCGCGTTCTTCGCCTTCTTGGGGGTGAATCGGCCTTCACCCTCGACCTTGGCCTTGCGCGCCATGGCACCTCCTGCGACGTGTCGAAGTCGAACTTACTGGTCTTGCCCGTGGCGGGCATGGCGGCTCGGCGGTGGCCTCTAGAGTGATCTCCATGAAGGGCGAGGTGGTACTCGACGCGGGAGCGGTCAGCCGTTGCCGCCGCCGGGTGCACCTCGAGCACGATCCGCTGATGCGCGGGGTCCCGCTGTCGCCGCCGGATCCGACGGCGCAGCAGCGGATCGCCGACGCCGCGGCGCATCGGGACGACATCGTCACCCGGCTGATGGCCGCGTCCGGCGGACCCGATCAGTGGGTGAAGATCGACCGCGACCTCCCGGCCGGCGAGCGCGTCGAACGCACCGAGCAGGCCTTCGCCGCCGAAGCGCGCTACATCTGGGGCGCGTTGCTGCCGGTCGACCCGGCCGGGCACCGGCGCGGCGGCATCGACCTGCTCGTCCGCACCGGCCGCGGGTACGTGCCGGTGCTCGTCGTGCGCCACCGCATCACCGACCGCGGCGCCGGCGCGATCGTCACCGAGATGACCGACCTCGACCCGGCCAACCGCGCCTCCGACAGCGGCCGCAAGGTCCGTTCGCAGCCGCGTGACCAGCTCCGGCTGGTGCACATCCGCCGGATGCTGCAGACGCTCGGGCAGGCCGACGAAGGCCTCGTCCTCGGCGGCGTGATCGGCCTCGACGCCGATGTCGTCGTCTGGCACGACCTCACCGCGGGCACCTGGCCGAACGGGCGCAGCGCGATCACCGAGTACCAGGCCCGGTTCGCCGACCGGCTCGCCATCGCCAACGCCGCCGCGAACGGCGAGGAGCCGCTGGCCGAGCCGTCGCGGGTGCTGGAGTGCCGCGGCTGTCCCTGGTGGCCGACGTGCGAAGCGCTGCTCACCGAGACCCGGGACGTCAGCCTCGTGGTGCGCGGCGAGGACGCGATGGAGCTGCGCCGCGCCGGCGTGTCCACTGTGGACAACCTGGCCGCGCTCGACCCGGCGGGCGAGGCGCCGGTGATCAACTGGACCGGCGTCACGTTCCCGGACGCCGTGGTGCTCGCCCGCGCCTGGCTGGCCGGCCTCACGCTCGTCCGCCGCGTCGACCGGGTCGACGTGCCACGCGGGGACGTCGAGGTCGACGTCGACATGGAGAGTTTCGGCGACGCCGGCGCCTACCTCTGGGGCTGCCTGCTCAGCGGCGCCGACATCGGCCTGGAGCCGGGCTACCGCGCGTTCGCGACGTGGGCCCCGCTGCCGACCGGCGACGAAGCCCGCTCGTTCGCCGAGTTCTGGGCCTGGCTGACCGACGTCCGCGAGCGCACCGAAGCGGCGGGGCTGACCTTCCGCGCCTACTGCTACAACGCGCTCGCCGAGAACCGCTGGCTCTTTGGCTCGGTCGAGCGCTTCGGCGACCACCCGGGCATCCCTGCGAAGAAGGACGTCCAGTCCTTTGTGGACTCCGAGGAGTGGGTCGACCTCTTCCGCAGCGTCACCGACCAGTTCCTGTGCTCCCAAGGCAAGGGCCTGAAGGTGATCGCCCCGGCCGCCGGCTTCTCCTGGCGTGACCCGGAGGCGGGCGGCGAGGCGTCGATGCGCTGGTACCGCGACGCCGTCGGGATGGACGGCGAGGCGCCGGACGACACCCAGCGCGAGCGGCTCCTGCGTTACAACGAGGACGACGTCCTCGCGACCCACGCGCTGCGCGGCTGGATCAGCGAGCGGGCCCAGGTCGAGGTCCCGTACATGTTTGACCTCTGATTGTTTCGTTCACTAAGACACTTGCCTGCTGGCGCGTCTTGCGTATACTCGTCCACGAATATTCGTCTACGAGGAGTGCGGGATGAAGCGGCGGAAGGTCGGCAACCTGCTCGGGCTGGCCGTGCTGTCCGTCGTGCTGGAACGCCCGATGCACCCCTACGAGATGGCGGCCGTGCTCAAGTACCGCGGCAAGGAAGCCGACCTGCCGATCAAGTGGGGCTCGCTCTACACGGTCGTCGCGAATCTCGAGAAACACGGCTTCCTCGAGGCCGTCGGCAGCGTCAAGGACGGCGGCCGGCCCGAGCGGACCGTCTACCGGATCACGAAGGCCGGGCACGAGGAGTTCGAGGACTGGGTCCGCGAGCTCGTCGGCACGGTCGAACGGGAGCCGCCGCGGTTCCAGTCCGGGCTGTCGATGATGGGCGTCCTCGGCCCGGACCAGACGATCAGCCTGCTGCGGCAGCGCATCGAGCAGCTCGAAGACCACGTCGAGGCGCAGCGGGCGTCACTCGAGCAGCTGCGTCCGATGATGCCGCGGCTGTTCCTGGTGGAGGTCGAGTACGACCTGGCGATGACGCTCGCCGAAGTCGAGTGGACCCGGGCCTTCCTGGGCGAGCTGACCAGCGGCGCCGTGCCCGGCATCGAGGCCTGGCGGCGCTATTACGAGACCGGCGAACTTCCCGCTGATTTGGGGGAGCTCGTGGAAAAAGAGAAGTAGCACGGACCCCGGGCAGTGCTGGCACACCGCCCGGGGTCCTCGACCCCGAACCGAGCACGCCCGGTCACGAGGTGGCACCGGTAAGGATAACCGGGCGGCTCTTCGGTTCGGCTCACCCGAAGAGGAGAGATCCATGGAAACGACCCGCAAGCACAAAGTGCCCGAGATGGAGGGCCGCCAGGCTCGCTGGTACGCCAAGAACCGGGGGACCGAGGCGCAGCTGAAGCAGTACCGGCGTCAGGCGGCCGAAGTCGCGGCCGGGCTGGCGGCCGGCGCCGAGATCCTGGAGGTGGCACCCGGCCCCGGGTTCTTCGCCATCGAGCTGGCGAAGCTCGGCTTCCGCGTCACCGGGCTCGACATCAGCCACACGATGGTCGAGATCGCCCTCGAGGAGGCCGCGCGTGCCGGGATGGCCGTCGACTTCCGGCAGGGCGACGTCACGACGGCGCCGTTCGCCGACGAGTCGTTCGACCTGCTGGTCTGTCAGGCCGCGTTCAAGAACTTCCGGCAGCCGGTGACGGCGTTGAACGAGATGCACCGGGTGCTGCGGCCGGGTGGGTTCGCGGTGATCCACGACCTGAACCACCAGGCCACCGGCGCGGACATCCAGCGTGAGGTCGATTCGATGGACGTGGGCGTGCTCAGCGGCTTCACCGTGCGGCAGACGCTCGGCTGGCTGCGGCGCCGCGCGTTCACCCCGGCGCAGTTCGAGGAGCTGGCCACCGAAAGCAAGTTCGGCGGCTGCTCAGTCACCCAGGCCGGCATCGGCCTGGAGGTCCGTCTCACCCGCTGAGACGAGCTTTCCCTAGGAAAGATGCGTCCGAGGGCCCCTCGGACGCATCTTTCCTAGGGAAAGTGCCGCCCTTGGGGTCAGCGCGGGGCCATGCGCAGTGAGCCGTCCATGCGGACGACTTCGCCGTTGAGGTAGTCGTGGTCGATCAGGGACAGCGCGAGCTGCGCGTACTCGTCCGGGCGCGCGAGGCGCTTCGGGAACGGGACACCGGCGGCGAGCGACGCGCGGAAGTCGTCGCTGACGGTGGCGAGCATCGGGGTGTCGACGATGCCGGGCGCGATGGTCAGCACGCGGATGCCCTGCGAGGCCAGGTCGCGGGCCGCGGGCAGGGTCATGCCGACGATGCCGCCCTTGGACGACGCGTAGGCGACCTGCCCGATCTGGCCGTCGAAGGCGGCGATGGACGCGGTGTTGATGATGACGCCGCGGGCGTCGTCTTCGAGCGGCTCGGTCTTCGCGATCGCCTCGGCCGCGATGGTCAGCACGTTGAAGCTGCCGATCAGGTTGATCTGGACGACCTTCGCGTACAGCGCGAGGTCGTGGCGGCCCTTCTTCGACAGGATCCGCGCGGACGGCCCGATGCCGGCGCAGTTCACGACGGTCCGCAGCGGCACCCCCGAGCCGGACGCGGTCGCGACGGCGGCCTCGACCTGGTCGACGTCGGTGACGTCGGCCTCGACGTAGGTGATGCCGTCGACCTGCTCGGCCTTCTCGATCGAGGAGGCGAGGTCGAGCGCGAACACCCGCGCGCCCCTGGCCGCGAGGGCCTTCGCCGTCGCCCCGCCGAGGCCGGACGCACCCCCGGTGACGAGCGCCGCGGTGTCGGTGATCTGCATCTGTGCCGTTCCCTTCGGACTGCTGCGTTGGATCCGGCCCCAGGTTAACGCTCGTTCGCCGTGACAGCCGGGGCCCCGGCCCCGGGCCGGGGGCTTCGCCACCCGGAACCCCCGAAAAGCGGCGTGGCCGCGATTCGTGTCTTCGCTCACCGCTCCCGAGGGCGACTGTTCCCGTTAGCGCGGTGGTCACGTCCGGCTGTCACCTTCAGCACCATGACGCCTGCTCGGATCGTGGTGGTGGGAACGGGTTACGTCGGACTGACCACGGGCGCTTGCCTGGCCAGTCTCGGGCATTACGTCACGTGCGTGGACGTCGACCGCGCCAAGGTGTCGAGACTGCGCGCCGGGCGCGTGGACATCCTCGAACCGGGGCTGGCCGAGCTGGTCGGCCGCGGTGTCGCCGCCGGGCGCCTGCAGTTCGTCGTCGGCGCGCGGGACGCGGTCCGCGACGCCGAAGCCGTGTTCCTCTGCGTCCCGACGCCGATGGGCGCCGGCGGTTCCGCAGACCTGCGCGCGGTGGAAGCGGTGGTCGCCGAGATCGGCGACGTCCTGCCCGGCGGGTGCGCGCTGGTCACCAAGTCGACCGTGCCGGTCGGCACGGCGAAGCGGATCGAGGCGATGCTGGGCCGCACCGACGTCCCGGTGGTGTCGAACCCCGAGTTCCTGCGCGAGGGCACCGCCGTCGCGGACTTCCTGGGCCCGGACCGGATCGTCGTCGGCTCGGACGATCTCGCCGCCGCGCGCTGGGTCGGCGAGCTGTACGCCGACCTCGCGGCGCCGGTCGTCGTCTCCGACGCGGCGAGCGCGGAGCTCGTGAAGTACGCCGCGAACTGCTACCTCGCGCTCAAGCTGTCCTACGTGAACTCGATCGCCGAGCTGTGCGAGCGCCTCGGCGCGGACATCGACCTCGTCACCGAGGGCATGGGCCACGACCGGCGGATCGGGCGGACGTTCCTCAAGCCCGGCCCGGGCTGGGGTGGCTCGTGCCTGCCGAAGGACACCAGCGCGCTGGTCAAGGTGGCCGAGTCGGTGAACTACGACTTCAAGATGCTGACCTCGGCCATCGACGAGAACATCGCCCAGCGCGACCGGATCGTCGCGAAGATCGCCGGCGCGGTCGGCGGCACGCTCGCCGGGGCCCGGATCGGCGTGCTGGGCCTGGCCTTCAAAGCGGGCACGAACGATCTGCGCGACTCGCCCGCGCTCGCCGTGTGCTCGGTGCTGGGCGCGCTCGGCGCCGAGCTGATCGCCTACGACCCGGCGGTCGGCTGCGAGCTGCCCGGGATGACCGTGGTCGACGACGCCTACCAGGTCGCGAAGGACGCGGACGCCGTCGTCGTGCTGACCGAGTGGGCCGAGTTCAAGCGCCTCGACTGGGCCGCGATGGCCGAGCTGATGGACGGCGTCGACATCGTCGACACGCGCAACCTGCTGGACCCGCGGGTGATCGTCGACGCGGGGCTGTCCTGGCAGGGCGTCGGCCGGCCGCGGGCGGCGGCGCGGATTAAGGTTTCCTGAGGGCGCCCGGCTGGCTAAGATCGTCGGCACGGCATCGCGTGTCGGTCACCGGCTGGGTGAGGCATGGAGGTGGCGGGAGTGCCCCGGAGGCATTTCACCCGTGTCAGTATCAGTTTCCGTTGAATTGAACCACTTGATCGTCCCGTCCCGGAACAACCGGGAATCCGCCGAATTCCTGGCGCACCTGCTCGGCCTCGAAGTCGGGGAGGAATGGGGCCCGTTCATCCCGGTCGAGGTCCGCAACGGCGTCCGCCTGGACTTCGCGACCGTCCCCGAGCAGGACCTCCGCCTGCAGCACTACTGTTTCCTGATCCCGGAGGACGACTTCGACGCCGTCTTCGCGCGGCTCGTCGAAACCGGCGTGACCTACCACGCCGATCCGATGGGCCAGCAGGTCGGCGAAATCAACCACAACCACGGCGGCCGTGGTGTCTATTTCCTCGATCCCGGCGGGAACGGGATGGAAATCATCACGCAGCCGTACGAGCCGGAGCGGCAACGCCCGGCCTCCTGGTAGCTGATCGGACCCCGTGCGTCCCAAGGGGCGCGCGGGGTCCTTAGCAATGCGTACTATCGGGGCATGTTCACGACGAGGCCCGAGCTGGCCGGCACCTTCGGGATGGTCGCGTCGACGCACTGGCTGGCTTCGGCCACCGGGATGGCGGTGCTGGAGGACGGCGGCAACGCGTTCGACGCGGCGGTCGCCGCCGGGTTCGTCCTGCAGGTCGCCGAGCCGCACCTGTGCGGGCCGGCGGGCCAGGTGCCCGGCATCTTCGTGACGGCGGACGACCCGACACCCCGGGCGCTCGCGAGCCAGGGCCCGTCGCCCGCGGCCGCGACGCCCGGGCACTTCGCCGACCTGGGCCTCGACCTGATCCCGGGCAGCGGCCTGCTCCCGGCGACCGTCCCGGGCGCCTGGGACGGCTGGCTCCTCCTGCTTCGCGACTACGGCACGAAGTCCCTTCGCGAGGTGCTGCGCTACGCGATCGGCTACGCGCGCAACGGCACGCCGCTGGTCTCGCGGGTCGGCGACACGATCCGCGCCGTCGAAGGGCTGTTCGTCGAGCACTGGCCGACGTCGGCGGCGCTCTGGCTGCCGGACGGCAAGCCCGCGGCGGGCCTGCACAAGAACCCCGCACTGGCGGACACGTGGGAGCGTCTCCTGCGCGAGGCCGAAGCCGTCTCCGGCCGCGAAGCGCAGCTTGACGCCGGTCGTCGTGCCTGGTCACAGGGTTTTGTCGCCGAAGCGATCGACGCGTTCAGCCGCACGGCGTTCCGCGACGACTCGGGCCGCGATCACGCGGGCCTGCTCACCGGCGAAGACCTCGCGTCGTGGTCGGCGGGCTACGAAGACCCGGTCTCGGTGGACGTCGACGACTGGCGCCTGGTCAAGCTGGGCGGCTGGACGCAGGGCCCGGCGCTGCTGCAGCAGGCGTTGCTGATGCACGGCTTCCGCGACGAACTGTCCTTTGTGGACGGCGTGGCGTCGGAGCGCACAGTGCACCTGTCGGTCGAGGCGGCGAAGCTCGCCTTCGCGGACCGTGAGGCCTGGTACGGCGACACCGACGTCCCGCTGGACGTGCTGCTCTCGGCGTCGTACACCGATGCCCGGCGCGCGTTGATCACCGACACGGCGTCCGCGGACCTGCGGCCCGGCGACGCCCGCGGGCCCGCCCGGCTCCCGGCGATCCTGAACTCGCTGCAGGGCTTGCGCGCGGAAGGCGGCGCGACGGGCGAGCCGACGGTCGGTCCCCAGGGCCAGACCCGCGGCGACACGGTCCACCTCGACGTCGTCGACGCGGCGGGCAACCTGGTCTCGCTGACGCCGTCCGGTGGCTGGCTGCAGTCCAGCCCGACGATCCCCGAGCTGGGCTTCTGCCTCGACTCGCGCGGCCAGATGTTCTGGCTGGAGCAGGGCCTGCCGAACTCGCTGGCCCCGGGCAAGCGCCCGCGCATCACGTTGTCGCCGTCGCTGGCGCTGCGCGACGGCGTCCCGACGCTGGCGTTCGGCACGCCGGGTGGTGACCAGCAGGACCAGTGGCAGCTGTGCTTCTGGCTCGCCCACGTCTACGGCGGCCTGAACCTCCAGGAGGCGATCGACGCGCCGGCCTGGCACACGACGGCGTTCCCCAGCTCGTTCTACCCGCGTTCGTGGAACCCGCGCGAGCTGGTGGTGGAGTCCCGCCTGGGCGCGGCCACCCTGGCCGGCCTGCGAAACCGCGGCCACGAGCTGATCGACGCCGGCGACTGGGCGCTGGGCCGCCTCTCGGCGGTCTCCCGCTCCGAAGGCGTGCTTCGAGCGGCGGCCAACGCCCGCGGCATGCAGGGGTACGCGGCGGGCCGGTAGCGCCGATCGAAGAAATCCGGGATTCACCCGTCGGAAAACCTCGCCCCCGAGCGACGATGAGGGTGTGACGGAACCTCGGGTGCAACCGGACCCGGCCTTCGCGCTGCTCGGGCTCTACGAGACCGCGCTGCCGGAGGTCTACGGGTACCTGCTGTCCCGGTGCGGTGACCGGACGCTCGCCGAGGAGCTCACTTCCGAGACCTTCCTCGGGGCGGTCGCCGCCTGTCGCAAGGAATACGCACCTCCAGTGAGCACCGGGTGGCTGATCGGCGTCGCCCGGCACAAGCTCGCCGACCACTGGCGGCGCAAAGAACGTGAGGAACGCGGTCTACGGCTGGTCCACGACAGTGAGCCGGACGTCGAGGATCCCTGGGACGAGCAGCTCGACGCCCTGCGCGCGCGTCAAGTGCTCGGATCCCTCGGGCCGCACCACCAAGCGGCGCTGACCTTGCGCTACGTCGACGGCCTCGGGGTGCCCGAGGTCGCCGGCCACCTGGGCCGCAGCGTGCACGCCACCGAGGCGTTGCTCGTGCGGGCCCGCGCCGCGTTCCGGCGTTCCTACGAGAAGGGGGGTCGCGATGCCTGAGCCGTTCGACGCGCTCCGCCGGCCCTCCGACCGGGTCGACCCCGACCCGGACTTCGCCGCCGAACTGCGCGACAACCTGCGTCGCGTGATCTTGAACGGAGCCGACATGACCACCACGGAAGCCCCTGCGACCACCGCCGAACTGCGGTCGCTGACGCCGTACCTCGCTGTGTCCGACGCCCGCGCGGCGCTCGACTTCTACGTCGACGTCTTCGGCGCGACCCGGCGCGGCGAGCCGATCCTGATGGACGACGGCCGGATCGGGCACGCCGAGCTGGCCATCGGCGACGCCGTGCTGATGCTCGCCGAGGAGTACCCGGAGATCGGGCACGTCGCCGCCGAGGGTGGCGCGTCGGTGCGGGTCGAGGTGCCGGACCCGGACGTCAGCGTCACCCGCGCCCTCGAACTCGGCGCGACGCTGATCCGCGCGGTGAGCGACTCGCCGTACGGCCGCGGCGGCTCGTTCCGCGACCCGTTCGGCCAGCGCTGGCTGGTCTCCCAGGCCGCGCCGAAACCGGAGCCGCAGCCCAAGCCGGGCGAGTCGATGTACTTCACGTTCCAGGTCCCGGACGCCGAACCCGCGAAGACGTTCTACGGCGCGGTGCTCGGCTGGCAGTTCGCGCCCGGCTCGGTCGAAGGCGCCTGGAACATCGAGGGCCACGGCCGCCCGGGCGGCCTGTGGGGTGGGCCCGGCCGCCAGGTCGGCTGGAAGCTGATGTTCGCGGTGGAAAACCTGGAAGCCGCGCTCGCCCGGGTGCGTGACCAGGGCGGCCAGGCGGGCGAAGTCGAGAACCACCCGTACGGCTTCACCGCGGACTGCACCGACAACCAGGGCATCGAGTTCTGGCTCTGGGAGCAGCCGGGCAGCTGACTTCACGCTCGCGGGTCCGGCAGCCGCCTGGCGGTGATCGCGACGACCACCGCCAGCACCGCGATCAGGCCGATGACCAGTGCGAACGCGTCCCGGACGCCCAGCACGCCCGGCGCCGACAAGGCCGCGTACAGGCTTCCGAGCGTGGCGATGCCGAGCGCCAGCGACGTCTGCTGGGTCGTCGTCATGACGCCCGAGCCGACGCCGGCCAGGTCCGTCGGGACGTGGGACAGCACGATCCGGAACAACGTCGTCATCGCGAGCGCGTTGCCCACGCCGATCGCCACCATCGACGGCGCCAGGTCGAGGATCGTCAGGTTCGGCCACTGCGCCAGCGACGTGCACAGCAGCGCCACCATGCCCACCGCGTTGATCGCGCCGCCGACCGCGACGACCTTCTGGCCGTACCGCGTCACCAGGCGGCTGCTCAGCATCGACACCGTGAAGTACGCGACGGCCATCGGTGTCAGCGCCGCGCCCGCGCCGAGCGGCCCGAAGTGCAGGCCCTCCTGCAGTGTCATCGCGTAGACGAACATGAACGAGCCGAACGCGCAGAAGAACGGGACCCCCACCAGCAGCCCGCGGCGCACGCTCGGCAGCCGCATCACCGACGGCGGCAGCAACGGCGTCCCGCCGAGCCGCTCGAGACGTCGCTCGACGTGCACGAACGCCGCCGCGGCGAACGGGGACAGGGCCAGCAGCACGATCGTCCACACCGGCCAGCCCAGCGCGCGGCCTTCCATCAGCGGGACCAGGAACGACAAGAGCGTCACGGCCAGCAACGTCGTCCCGAGCCGGTCGACGCCCAGCGGGTTGTGCGCGCGGCTTTCCGGCAGGCGGCGGGCGAGCAGCAGCACGACCAGCCCGATCGGGACGTTCACCAGGAAGATCGGGCGCCAGCCGGTGCCGAACAGGTTCGCCGCCACCAGGGCGCCGCCGGCGAGCTGGCCGACGACCGTCGAGAGGCCGCCCGTCGCCCCGAACAAGCCCAGGGCACGGGACCGCTCTTCGCCGGACGTCGTCGCCTGGATGATCGAGAGCACCTGCGGCAGCAGCAACGCCGACGCCGCCCCCTGCGCGGCGCGGGCGATCACCAGCGTGGTCGCCGTCGGGGCGATTCCGCAGGCCAGGGACGTCAGCGTGAACAGCCAGAGGCCCGCGAAGAACAGCCGGCGGCGGCCGAACGAGTCGCCGAGGCGGCCGCCGACCACCAGCAGCACCGCGTACGCGATGCCGTAGGCGGCGACCACCAGCTCCAGCGTGGCCGTGGACGCGTGGAGGTCGGCGTCGATCGTGGGCAGGGCGACGTTGACGATGAAGAAGTCGATGATCGGGAGTGCCGCCCCCAGCAGCACGGTGACCAGGCCGGCGGGGGTCAGTCCCGGCCGGGCGGGGGCGCCGGCCGCAGTCGGCGCGAGTGAGGTCGTGGTCATGGGTACTACGATCGACCTCGAGCTAAACTGGTACCAGTTGTTGTTTATCCGGGTACCGCCACTACCTGGTACCAGTTTCGGTGGCGTGCGATCCTGGCACCATGACCACCGCCGTCGAATCCGAACTCCGCCGCCAGGAGCTGGCGCGGTTCCTGCGCAGCCGGCGTGAGCGGATCACGCCCGAGCAGGTCGGCCTGCCGCTGATGGGCCGCCGCCGGACACCGGGGCTGCGCCGCGAAGAGGTCGCGCAGCTCGCCGGCGTCGGGGTCACCTGGTACACGTGGCTCGAGCAGGGTCGCGACATCAACGCGTCCGAGCAGGTCCTGCTGGCGATCGCGCGCACCCTGCGCCTCGACCCGCACGAGCACACGCACCTGTTCCGGCTGGCCGGCGCGCCCGAGCCGGAGAGCGGGAAGGACTGCCAGGTCCTCTCGCCGCAGCTGGAAATGATGCTGAAGAAGCTCGAGCCGTACCCGGTCGCGGTGCGCAACGCCCGCTGCGACCTGCTGGGCTACAACCGCGGTTACAGCTGGCTGATGGGCGACGTCGACGCCATCCCGTTCGAGGACCGCAACACCCTCGTCCAGTGCCTGCTCAACCCGCAGTGGCGCGAGCGGATGCTGGACTGGGACACGAACATCCCGCGCGTCATCGCGTCGTTCCGCGCGGCGATGGCCGAGCACGTCGCCGAGCCGGCGTGGAAGCAGCTGGTCAAGCGGCTGAAGGCGGAGTCGCCGCTGTTCGCCGAGCTCTGGCCGCACCACGACGTCAACTCCGAGCCGATCCGCACCAAGCGCTACCTGCACCCGGACGTCGGCCTGCTGTGCTTCAACTTCACCTACCTCTACTTCGGCCGCCGCTCGGAGATCACCGTGTCGACCTACACCCCGGCCGACGCGGAGACGGCGGCGAAGCTGCCGCTCATGTCCGGCTGACTACGGCACCCGACGTACGCGGAGAGTCGCTTCAGGACGGACGCGCGGTGCTCGTCCGCCCGGTAGCTTTCGCGGTATGAGACGGCCGCCGCAGTCAAGCCTGTCCCCGTGGGTGGGGCGGGTGGTGCGCACGGTCGTCGTCACGGTCTTCGTGCTCGGCGCGACCAGCGGCGCGTCACGCTGGCAGCCCGGTTCGCCGCAGCTGACGCCGGTCGCCGGCGCCTGGCTCGTCGCCACCACGCTGACGCTGCTGCTCGTCCACCGCTTCCCGCTGACGCTCTTCCTGGTCACGACGGCGTCCGCGTTCGGCTACTACGCCTCGGGCTTTCCCGGCGGGCCGGTCATCGTCGTGCCGACCATCGCGTTGTTCGTGCTCACCCGGCAGCGCGGCCCGCTCGTCGCCGGGATCACCGGCGCCGGCGCGCTGGCCGTGCTCTACCTGGGCCACATCGTCACGTCGGGGTCGTTCGTGCTGGCCGTCGGCGCCGGGTTCCTCGTCGTCTGGCTGGTCGCCGTGATCGGGATCGGCACCGCCGTCCGGTACCAGTTCGCCGCCGTCGCGGCCCGGCGCGAGCAGGCCGACGAGCACCGGCACCGGCTCGCCGAGCAGGAACGGCTGCGGATCGCGCGCGAGGTGCACGACGTCGTCGCGCACAGCCTGGCCATGATCAACGTCCAGGCCGGCGTCGCCGCGCACGTCGCCGACCGGCGGCCCGAGCAGGCGAAGGAGGCGCTGCTCAACATCAAGGAGGCCAGCGCCTCCGCGCTCAAGGACCTGCGCGCCACCCTCGCCGTCCTGCGGTCGGGGGAGGACAAGGCGCCCGCGCCGAGCCTCGCCCAGGCCGCCGAGCTGCTGGCCCACGCGCGTGACGCCGGGCTCACGGTCGACGTCCACGGCGAGGCAGGCGAGCTCCCGGCGCCGGTCGACGCCGCCGGGTACCGGATCCTGCAGGAGTCGCTGACCAACGTCGTCCGGCACGCCGACCAGGCGCGCCACGTCGACGTCCGGTTCGGGCGGCCGGCGGGCGCCTTCACACTCCGGGTGCGCGACGACGGTCGCGGCACCACCCAGCCGGTCCTGGGCCACGGCCTGCGGGGCATGGCCGAACGCGCCGCGGCGCTCGGTGGGCGCTTCACGGCCCAGCCGCTCGGCGACGGTTTCGAAGTGTTCGTCGAGCTACCGATCGAGGGAGACGCATGATCCGCGTCCTGCTGGCCGACGACCAGGTGCTGGTCCGCGCCGGGTTCCGGGTGCTGCTGGAGACCGAGGACGGCTTCGACGTCTGCGGCGAGGCGGGTGACGGCGAACAGGCCGTCGCGCTCGCCATCGAACACAAGCCGGACATCGTCGTGATGGACATCCGGATGCCGGGCGTCGACGGCCTCGAAGCCACCCGCCGGATCTCCGCGAACCCCGAGCTCGACGGGACGAAGGTGCTGGTCCTGACCACCTTCGACATCGACGAGTACGTCTACGAGGCTCTTCGCGCCGGGGCCAGCGGGTTCCTGCTCAAGGACACCGAGCCGGTCGAGCTGCTGCGCGCGCTGCGTGTCGTGGCGGCGGGGGAGGCGCTGCTGGCGCCGACTGTCACGCGCCGGCTGATCCAGGAGTTCGTCGGCCGCCCGGAGAACCGGCGGATCGACACCAGCGCCGTCCGGGAGGTCACCGACCGCGAGCGCGAGGTCCTCGGCCTGGTCGCGGGCGGGATGTCGAACGACGAGATCGCCGCCCACCTGGTGATCTCGACGGCCACCGCGCGCACCCACGTCAGCCGCATCATGACGAAGATCGGCGCCCGCGACCGCGCCCAGCTCGTGGTGCTCGCCTACGAGTCCGGCCTGGTCACTCCACGTCGGCCGTGACGCCGGACCGGCGCAGCGCGACGAAGACGTTCAGCACGAAGACGACGAGCACCAGGCCGACCGCCAGCCAGAACCCGAGCCGCAGGTCGACGGCGGCGGTGGCCTCGTCGTCGAGGTTGGCCTGGCTCGTCGACAGCGTCGAGACGGTGGCCGCGATCGTCCGGGTGTAGTCGGTGAGGTTCCGCAGCGCGAACACCTCGGTCACCACGAGCAGCGCGGCGGCCGCGCCGGCGACGACGACCGCCGTCAGCGCGCGGACTTTCGGCGTCCGCGGCAACGCCGCCCCGAGGCCGAGGACCAGCAGTACCGCGGCGACGATCGCCAGGACCTGGACCAGGCCCGGCATGTCGAACTTGTCCGCCACGGCCGTCTGCTCCGCCGGGGTCAGGCCGAGGCCGTCTATCCCGGTGAACTTCTGCTGGCCGGAGGCCAGATCGGCGCCGGAGTAGGTCACCGCGGCCCGGGTGCCGTCCGGTGCGTCGCAGGACGCGGCCAGGCACGGCAGGAACAGGAAGAGCAGCAAAGCGAGCAGGAAGCCGGCGGGGGTGATCCGGCGCGTCACGAGCTTGGGCACGCCGACGACCCAACCACAGCTCAGCCGCGCTTGACCCGCCGGACCAGGCGAACCGCCCGCACCAGGAACACGACGGCGAGGACGGCGACCAGGCAGATCCAGATCACGGCGCCTCCTCTCCCGGACGATGCTCTGTTCAGAGGGCGTCCGGGAGGGGGAGGGGGTTCACCGACACGGCGTAAGTCACACCTTCGGGCTAAGCGCTACCGGAGCAAGTCACGCGGACTCACTCCGGCAGCGCTGAGCCGTGCTCAGTTGTTCGTGCGCTCCGTCGGCGGCGCCTTCTCGACCTGGGCGGTCAGCAGCGTCTTGAACGAGGCGAGCGTCGCGTCCTTCGACGGGCCGAACGAGTCCACGATGACGACGCGGTTGTAGAGGACGTAGACCGCGCGGTAGACCTGCTGGCTGCTGTCCGCCGCCGAGAACACCTGGACCCCGTGCAGGGACAGGTTGCGGTTGGCGGTCAGGCCGCCCTCCTGCTCGGCGTTCGCGTACTCCGCCGCCACCGCGGACGCGGCCTGCGTGTTCGGCAGTTCGAGCGCGAACAGGCCGAGCGTGACGTCGCCGTCCTTGGTCGTCTTGAGCAGGCCGTCGGTCATGCCGCCGGACTTGAGCTTCTCGATGACCGTGGTCGGCAGGTACTTGGCCGACTGCAGCTTGTCCAGGTCGAACTCGCCACCACCGGCGCGGGTCGTGCCGGCCGGGGTGACCAGCGCCGCGGAGTTGTCGCTCGGCTCGGGCTTGGCCGCGGGCGGCTCCGGCAGCGGCTTCACCGTCGGGGCCGGCGGCGGCTGCTGGGTGGTGCTCTGCTGGGCGACCGGCGGGGTGGTGCCGTTGTCCTTGATGAACAGCGCCCAGACGCCGTAGCCGAGACCGGCCACGACCAGGACGGCGATCACGGCGAAGGCGATCTTCTTGCCCTTGCCGGACGACGGCTGCGCCTGGAAGCTCTCCGGGCCCTGGCTGATCCAGTCCGCGTTGCCCGGCTGCGCCATCGGCGGGAAGTCCGAGCCGCCCCACGGCGGGCTGACGTCCTGCTGCTGCGCGCCCCACGGGTTCTGCTGGTTCTGCTGCGGCGGGCGCTGGAAGCCGCCGGCGGGGGACTGCTGGCCGTACTGCTGCTGGGGGAACCCGCCGGCCGGGGACTGCTGGCTGTACTGCGGCTGCTGTTGCTGCTGCCACTGCGGGACGACCTGGGTCCGCTCGCCACCCCCGGCGTCGGTGGCGGAGACGACCTGCGTCGCCTCGGCCGCGTCGGCCTGCTGCTGCGGCGCGGCCGGGCTCACCGGTGCGATGATCTGGGTCTCGGAGGCGCTGTCGCCCATCGGCTGCTGCGCGGGCTGGGCGGGGGCGGCCTGGCTGTCGCCGGTCGTGACGGCCATGGACAGCACCCGATCACGCCGCGTCCGGTATTCGTCGGCCGTCAGGTTTCCCGCCGCCAGCTCCTCGTCAAGCCTGCGCAGCTCTTCCTGCCAGGTCACCCCGGTACCCCCTTCGGGTAGATCGCCTGCGAAATCGTGCGAGTGTATGGGTGCAGCCGCGTGACCGCACGGAGTCATTGTGCACGGGTGTGCTCACCTGTTCGTCGCCCACCACCCCGTCGTTACCTTCGGGTGGCGCATCCCGCTTCCCAGGTCACCTGGGGTGTTGCGCGAGCACGGCGGCGAGCTGGTCGATGGTCTGGTTCCGCAGCAGCGGCGACGATCCGCCGATCACGCTCCGTTCGACCAGTTCGAACGTGATCACGTCCCGGTCGGCGAACAACCCGGTGAGTTCCTGCGCGTTGCTCTGCGCCGTCGTCTCGGCGTGCACGATGGTGACGTCCTGGCAGGTGGCGGCCAGGAACGGGCTCGCGAACTGGGTGAACGAGTCGGCCACGACGGCGGTGTTCTGCCCGATCGAACCGGCCGGCTTCGCGCCGTCGGGCTGGGTCAGGTGCAGCGGCGTCTTGAAGTCGCTGGCGATGTAGCGGGTGCGGTCGGCGCCGCCGTCGGTCGAGAGGCTGTAGGTCGTGAGCTTCCGCTGTTCTTCGCGGCCGAGCACCCGGGCCAGGTCCGCCGGCCACGGCCGGGTGCCGTTCGGCGCCGCCTGCCAGCGGACCGTGCTGCCCGGCTGGATGGACTGCCCCAGCGCGTACGTCATGACCAGGCCGCCGTCGAACGACCAGTGCGTGTCGTTCGGGTCGTACAGCGAGTGGCCGGTGCGCTTCTCGGCGTCGGCCAGGGCGGGCCGCAGGTCGATCGCGCCCGTCTCGCGGGGCACGCGGTTCCAGAACTCGGCCGTGCGGGCCTGGGCGCACGGCTTGCCGACGTAGTTGTCCGGCAGGTGCGACGGCTCTTCGCTGTACTTGTCGGGCGCGATGACCAGCTCGAACTTCCGCCCGGAGTTCTCGACGGCGGCGCGCAGCTTCCGCAGCGCCGCGACGACGTGGTCGGTGTCCATCACCGGCCGGCAGCGGGCGTTGACGTCCTCGCCGAGGTACATCCAGCCGTCCTTGCCCGGGAGCACGGTCGGGTAGACGTAACCCGGGACGTCGCCGGTGCTGGGCTGGCCCTGGTCGACGCCGACGGTGCCGCCCTCGTGGCTGGTGCCCTGGCCGGACCCGGGCGGGTCGCCGAAGACACCGGTGCTGATGCCGTCGGCGGCCTGGACGCCGGCCTGGCGCAACGGCAGGTGGTCGGTGGCCCAGCCGGCCATGCCGGTGAAGAAGCCCCAGCCGTCGCCCAGGCTGGGGAAGTCCCGCAGCGGCCGGTTTTCGAAGGCGGTGGGGTGCACGCCGACCGCGGACAGCAGCAGCGGCGTCACGAAGAAGAAGGCCGCGCAAGCGAGGGCCGTGCGCTGGCGTTTGCTGTGCCGGGGCCGGTAGAGGTTGTGCTCCTTCGGCAGCCAGGACTCCGGGGTCCTCGGCAGGCCCGGGTCGGTGGGCAACTGCGACGGAGGACGGGAGGACACGGCCGTATCCTAGCGCCGGGCCGGAGCGTGGCGGCCCCGAACAGGTGAACGCGAGGGGACGTGCGATGAACGGTGGCCGAGGGCCGGGCTACGACCAGCGGCTGGCCCGGGAACGGGACACCTTCGCCGACCAGGAGGACATCCACGGCAACCTGCCGCCGTCGGCGCACCGCTGGTCCAACAAGCACGTGCGGCCGAAGCTCGACGCGCTCGGCGTGCCGGGCATCGACGAGCTGATCGTCGGGCAGATCGCCGAACGCGCTTCGCGGCTCGACCGCGACACCGTCGTGCTGTCGCTGGGCAGCGGCAACGGCGACCAGGAGCTCGGCTGGCTGCGCGGGCTGGCCGAGGCCGGTCTGGACAACGTCCGGCTGCGGCTGCTGGAGCTGAACCCGGACATGCAGGCCCGCGCCGAGGCGGCCGCCCGCGAGCAGGGCGTGGCCGAGCGCGTCGAGCTGATCACCGCGGACTTCAACACCTGGCGCGCCGACGCCGAGCACGACGTCGTCGTCGGCTTCCAGGCCCTGCACCACGTGCTCGACCTCGAACACCTCTACGCGCAGATTACGAGCAGCCTCACCGGGGACGGCGTCCTCGTCGTGCACGACATGATCGGCCGCAACGGGCACCGCCGGTGGCCGGAGGCGCTGGAGGTCGTCGACCGGATCTGGGCGACGCTGCCGCCGGAGCTGCGCCGCAACGCGCTGACCGGGCAGGTCGACGAGCAGTTCGTCGACATCGACTGCGCGGCGGACGGCTTCGAGGGCATCCGCGCCCAGGACGTCCTGCCTGTACTGCTCGACCACCTGCACCCGAGCCTGTTCCTGCCCTACGGCAACGTGATCGACCCGTTCGTCGACCGGATCTACGGCCACAACGTCGACCTGGACAACCCGGTGCACGTCGAGCTGCTCGACCAGGTCGGCGTGCTCGACGACGCCCTGCTCGACCTCGGGCTCGTCACCGGGACGCGGCTGACCGCGCTGTTCCACCCGACGCCGCAGCCATTGCGCGTGCACGGCACCCGGACGCCCGAACGGTCCGTTCGCGACACCCGCGTCGTCGATCCGGCGGGTCGCGCGTCGTTCCGCCCCGGCGACACGGGTGGCGAGCGGCTCGTGCGCGGCGCGGGAATCGTCACCGGCCGGATCAACGGGCTCTACCACGACGACTGGGCGGCGCCGTCGATCGAGTTCCCGCTGCTGCCGACCACCGCCGTCGGCGCCCTGGAGCTGCGCACCTACCTGCCGGACGACGCCACCGAGTACGGCGGCGTCACCGTCTCCGTGGACGGCGTCCCGGTCGCGAAGGCCGACGTCGGACCCGGGCTGGTCGAGCAGGTCCTGCCGGTCCGGCTCGACGCCCACCGCCAGGTGCGGCTGTCCGTCGACGCCGACTGGTCGCTGACCGCCGGGCTCGGCGGCGACCGGCGGACGCTCTCCTACATCCTCGTCGGGCTGTCGCTGCTCGAACGGATCGAAAACTGAGGTCCGGCCCGGCGGTGCTGGTCGGGCCGCTAATCTGCCCGGCATGGGCAAGGGGACGAACGCCGAGCGGCTGATCGACTGGACCGGCGAGCGGTGCGTGCCGTGGACCGAAGACCTCCAGGTGATCTACGAGCACTACCACCGCTACGCGTTCGCGGCCCGGTTCGTCGCCGGCAAGCGCGTCCTCGACCTGGCCAGCGGCGAGGGCTACGGCGGCGCGCTGCTGGCGCGCACGGCCGCCGAGGTCGTCGGCCTCGAGATCGACCCGCGGACCGTCGAGCACGCCCGGACCCGCTACCCGGATTCGCGCTTCGAGGTCGGCTCGATCACCGACCCGAAGGCCCTCGACGGCGAGACGTTCGACGTCATCACCTGCTTCGAGGCGATCGAGCACGTCGACGCCCAAGACAAGCTCATGGAGCTGGTTCGCAACCGGCTCGCGCCGGGCGGGGTCTTCCTCTGCAGCACGCCGGACATCGAGGTCTACACGCACGACCACGGCAACGAGAACCCGTACCACGTGCACGAGCTGACCGAGTCGGCGTTCCGCTCGCTGCTCGCCGGCAGCTTCGAGCACGTCGTGGTGCTGCGCCAGAACGTCGCCGTCGGCTCGCTGATCCACGACGGCGGGGCCGGCTCCGGCGCCGAGGTCCTCACGGTGGAGCAGGACGACGCCGACGGCTGGGTCGTCGAAACCGGCGCGCCGCACACCTACTTCGTTTCGGTCGCCTCCGCGAAGCCGATCGACGTGCCCTCGACGTCCGCGATGGTCGACCCGAAGCTGACGCTCGTCGCGCGCGCCGCCGCCGAGGCCGGCCGGCTGCGCGAAGAGCTGGGCCGCACCGAGGCCGAGCGCGCGCAGGCGAGCGCGTCCGTCGCCCAGCTGACCGCCGAGCTGGCCGAGGTCACCGCCGCCGAGCGGCAGACCGCGACGGAACGCGACGAGGCGCTGCGCCAGGCCGAGCGCGCCCGCGAAGACCGGCAGCGTGCGGCCGGCGAGCTGAACCGCCTGCAGCGCAAGGCCGGTTACGACAGCGAACGGCTGGAGTGGCTGGCGAGCAACAACTCCGGCCTCTCCGAGACCATCGGCAGGCTCGCCGCGGAGAACGAGAAGCTGCGCGCCGAGACGTCCGCGCTGGTGCAGCGCGCGATCGGCAAGTACCGCGGCTCGATCGAGAAGGTCGCGCCCCGCGGCACCCGCCGTCGCGACCTCTACGAGACGGCGCTCGGGCGCCCGGCCGGCGTGCTGCCCGGCCAGGCCCCCGCGGTGCCCGGCCCGGTCGCGGTGACCACCAGCGACCAGCCGATCGTCAGCGTCGTCATCCCGGTCTACGGCAACTGGCCGTTCACCCGCGGCTGCCTCGACTCGATCCAGCGGCACCTGCCCTCGACGCCGTTCGAGGTCATCGTCGTCGACGACGCCTCGCGCGACGACTCCGCCGACCGCGTCGCCGGCTGCGCCGGGATCCGGCTGGTCCGCGCGCCGAAGAACCTCGGGTTCGTCGGCGCCTGCAACCTCGGCGCCGAAAATGCCCGCGGCGACTTCATCTTCTTCCTGAACAACGACACCGAGGTCACGGCGGGCTGGCTCGACGAGCTCGTCGGCGTCGTCGAGACGCGCCCGGAAGTCGGGCTCGTCGGCTCGAAGCTCGTCTACCCGGACGGCAGGCTGCAGGAGTGCGGCGGCATCATCTGGGCCGACGGCACCGGCTGGAACTACGGCCGGCTGCAGTCGCCGGACGCGCCTTGGTACCAGGCCCTGCGCGACGTCGACTACTGTTCCGGCGCGGCCCTGCTGGTCCGCCGCGACCTGTTCGAGCGCGTCGGCGGCTTCGACACGCGCTTCTCGCCCGCCTACTACGAGGACACCGACCTCGCGTTCGCCGTGCGGGCGGCCGGGTACCGGACGATGGTCCAGCCCGCGTCGGTCGTCGTGCACCACGAAGGCATCACCAACGGCACGGACGTCTCTTCCGGCGTGAAGCGCCACCAGGAGCTCAACCGCGGCGTCTTCGTCGACAAGTGGAGCGTCCAGCTGCGCGACCACTTCCCGGAGGCGAGCCCGCGCGCGGTCTGGGCCGGGCGGCAGCGCACGAAGGACGGCCACCGCGGCGGCACCGTGCTCGTCGCCGACCACCAGGTGCCCATGCCGGACAAGGACTCCGGCTCGGTGCGGATGTTCCGGATCCTCGAGCTGCTCGTCGGGCTCGGCCACCGCGTCGTGTTCATGCCGCTCAACAACGCGCTCCCCGAGCCGTACGCCGGCGCGCTGTACCGCGCGGGCGTCACGGTCGTTACCGGGCTCGGCGAACAGCTGGAGTTCCTGCGCGAGGCCGGCGCCGACCTGAAGCTGACGATCCTCTCCCGGCCGCACGTCGCGTGGCAGCTGCTGGAGCAGGTCCGCGAGCACGCGCCGGACTGCCTCATCGCCTACGACACCGTCGACCTGCACTTCGTCCGGCTCAACCGGCAGGCCGACCTGGCCGCGCGGCTCGGCGACACCCGCGAGGAGCTGACGCTGCGGCGCCGCGCCGAGGTGCTGCGGGAGTCCGAGCTGGGCCTGACCCGCGCCACCGACGTCACCTTCGTCGTGTCCGATGTGGAGCGTGCGCTGCTGGGCGAGCTCGTGCCGTCGGCGCGCGTCGAGGTGCTGTCCAACGTGCACCACGCCGACGGCTCGGTGGCCGTCCCGGAAGGACGGTCGGGCGTGCTGTTCGTCGGCAGCTTCGACCACCTGCCCAACCGGGACGCGGCGCGCTGGCTGGCGACCGAGATCATGCCGCTCGTGCGGCGCCGCCGGCCGGACGCGGTCGCGCAGATCGTCGGCAGCAACCCGCCGCAGGAGATGTTCGACCTCGAGCGCGACGGCGTCGTCGTCCGCGGCTGGGTGCAGCACCTGGACGGCGTCTACCGCGAGGCCCGGGCGGTCGTCGCGCCGCTGCGCTTCGGCGCCGGCGTCAAGGGAAAGCTGGGGGAGAGCCTCGGGTACGGCGTTCCGGTGGTCGCCACCCCGCTCGCCGCCGAGGGCATGCACCTGACGCACGGCCGGGACGTCCTCGTCGGCAGCACCGCCGAAGAGCTCGCTGAGGAGATCGTCACCCTGCTCGACGACGACAAGCTGTGGCAGCGGCTGTCCGAAGAGGGCAAGACCGTGGTGGACCGCCTGTTCGGTGCGGACGTCGCCCGCCGCACCTTGGAAGGCGTGCTCGACGGTTCGTGATCAGCTGGGCGGCAACGCTTTCTGGAACACGGCGAGCGCGTTGTCCAAACTGGTCTTCAGCCCGGCCTTGTCCTGGTCGAACGGCAGGGACGCCCAGAGCACGACGGCGACCTTGCCCGAGGTGTACCAGGTGCCGTCCATCCGCTGCTCGCCGCTGCGGCCGCTGACGATCTTCCCGTCGGCGTCGAGCGGCTTGAACCCGCCGGCGTCGGCGGCGGCGCGGAGGTACTCGACGACGGCCTTCGCGCCGTCCTCGTTCTCCGTCGGGATCGCGTAGGCGAGGAAGCCGGTGTCCCCGGAGTTCGACGCGCGGTAGACGAGCTGCGTGACGCCGTGCTGCGAGAAGACCTGCGCGGTCTCCTTGGGGTAGAGGTTCAGGTCGAGGCCCTTGGCCAGCGACATCGTCGAGCTCTCCGGGTGCTGCACGCCGGGCAGCGGCGGGACCTGGTCCTCCAGCTGCGGCTGGGCCGCGGCGGCCGGCGGCTGCGTCACGCTCGGCGTGAACGTCGTCAGCGCGTTCGGCGCCGGGTCGTCCCGCCCGAGCCACATCGTCGCGCCGATGATCATGCCGAGCACGACCAGCACGCCGAGGGCGACGAACGGCCACGTCGTCCAGGTCCGCCCGGACGACTCCACGTCGTCGACGCCCCACCGGTGCTTCCCGGGGCCGTCGTCGTCCGGCTCGGTTTCCTGCTGCCGGGTCTCGCCGCCCGGCGGGGTGATCGGCGGGAACCGGCTGCCGGGGGGCTGCTCGACCTGGCCGTCGACCCGCAGGTAGCGGGTCGGGGTGATGTCGGCCGGGCTCGGCGCGGTGGTCATGTGGTCCGGCAGGGCCGGCACGCTGCTGGTCGACATCGCCTTCGGCAGCCCGGTGCGCTGCCACGGCGGGTGCGGCCGCTGCGCTTGCGCGTGCGGCACCATCGGCCGCGGCGACTCCATGCGCTGCGGCGGCGGGCCCTGCTGGGCCGGTGCGGGGTGGCCGGCGGGGTTGGTGCTCCGCCAGGCTTCACCCGGACGGCGTAGCGGGGACGGAACCGGTGACGGCACCGTCGATCCGGAGGCCTGTGCGAGCAGCTCGTCCCGCTGTTTGCGGTGGTCAGCGGGCTCGATCCGACCTTCGGCAAGCTCCGCGTCGAGGCGGCGAAGCTCTTCCTGCCAGCTCATCCTTGGACCCCCATCCACCATTCGGGGCATCAGTCTGGCACGGGCTGCCGACCAGCGAGGTTGCGGTTTGAGGTTGATCGGCAACGTAGCGCAAGTCGCAGGATTTCGGGAGTCCCGCAGGCCAACCCGGCCGCGTCACCCGTCAGGCCCCCGAAACTGTCGTACATATGTTCTAAAATTGGCGTTGTACAGGGGAGATGCCGCTCGCAACCGCGGGTGGTGTGATGGAGGAAGGCAGGGCCATGGCCTACATCACCCTGCCCACATTCGTGGGCTACAGCGCCAGTTCCGGTCCGTCGCGGTCGTCGTTCGTGCGGCGCCAGCGGCGGTTGTACGAGGACCCGGCGCGAGCCGCGTTCAACTACTACCGGCGGGCGGCCAACGCCGTGCGCTCGGGACGCGCGGCGAACCAGGACGAGGTGGCGCTCCGGGCGCTCGTCAACGCGGCGGACGAACGGACGAAGCCGCACTACAGCGCGATCGCCGAGGGCTGGCTGCGCTACCTCGGCCGCAAGTCGCCCCGGCTCATCGAGGTCGGCCGCGGCCGGTGCCGGCTGGGCGACCTCGAGATCGGCGTCAGCCCGCAGATCGGGCTGCGCAAGAGCAACGGCCGGCGCTACGCGACCTGGCTGTACTTCAAGGAGGAGACGCTGACCAAGTCGTCGGCCCAGCTCGCGCTGTGGGTGCTGGAGCAGGCGATGCCGGACATCCTGCCGGGCGGCGAGGCGCTGGTCATCGACGTCCGCCGGGCGAAGGAGTTCCAGCTGACGCCACGCGACCGCGAACGGCTGCGGCCCTGGGCCCGCAGTGAGGCCTCGGCGTTCCTGACGCTCTGGGACGTCGCCTGAGATCGAGGAGGCGCAGGGCCCTCTCCCTGCGCCTCCTCGGTCGTCTTCTAGCATCGGCCCCCGAGCTCAGGGGGGCGACGAATGAGACTTGTCGCGGGCAGGTACGCGATTTCGGCCGAACTGGGCCGGGGCGGAATGGGCGTCGTCTGGCGCGGCGAGGACCAGTTCCTCGGGCGGCCGGTGGCGCTGAAGGAGCTGGCCACGCCGCCGGGCGCGTCGCCGACGCACCTCGAGCGCGTCCTGCGCGAGGCCCGCACGGCGGGGCGGCTGAACCACCCCGGCGTCGTCACGGTGTACGACGTCGTCAGCGAACACGGCGCCACGTTCATCGTGATGGAGCTGGTGATCGCGCCGACGCTGGCCGACGTCGTCGGCCGCGAGGGGCCGCTGGCGAACGACCGCGTCGCCGCGCTCGGCCTGCAGGTGCTGAGCGCGCTGGAAAGCGCGCACGCGGCCGGGATCGTGCACCGGGACGTCAAGCCCAGCAACATCATGGTGCTGCCCGGCGACCGCGTGAAGCTCGCCGACTTCGGCATCGCGCGGGCGATGGACGACCCGGGCCTGACCCAGACCGGCGGCGTCATGGGCTCGCCGGGCTACATGCCGCCCGAGCTGTTCGCCGGCGCCGGCCCGTCACCGGCGTCCGACCTCTGGTCGCTCGGCGCGACGCTGTTCCACGCCGCCGAAGGCCGGGCGCCGTTCCAGCGCACGACAACGGCCGCGACGCTGCACGCGATCATGTACGACCGGCCGGTGCTCGAACGCTGCCGCAGCCCGCTCGCCGACGCCGTCCTCGGGCTGCTGACGCAGTCCACTTCGGACCGGTCGACCGCGGCCGGAACGCGGCGCCTGCTGGAATCCGCGCGCACCGGCACGGTGACACGAGCCGTGGAGCCGGTCGACCTGCCGACGACCACCTTCCAGGCGGTACCGGCCACAGTGGACCGGAAGCGGCGGCTGCCGCTGGTGCTGACCGGGGTGGCGGTCGCGGTGATCGCCGCGCTCGGTGCGATCTTCCTGCTCAAGCCGGACAGCACGACACCGGTGGCCGCGGGCGCGCCGGGCCCCACGCCGACGTCGTCCGCGACGCCGACGACCACGAAACACAGCAGCAGCAAGAAACCCACGCCGTCCGCGAGTTCCACCGCGCCGTCGTCCACCGCGGGGAAACCGGAGCCGGTGAAAGTGCCGCTGGTCCGCTTCCACCACCCGGAAGGCGGCCACTTCAGCGGGACGAAGAAGGTCGGCGCGCCGGCCGGCTTCACCAAGGAAGGCCTCTTCGGGGAGCTGGTCGCGTCGGCCGAGCCCGGCACGCGGAAGCTGTTCGCCTGCAAGGTGAAGGACAAGAAGGACTGGTTCACCTCGCCCGACCAGAGCGGCAAGTGCGAGGGCCAGCAGGCGCTCGGCCTGCTCGGCTACGTCTACGCCAACCCGCCGGCGTGGTCCGGTTCGCGGGCGCTCTACCGCTGCAACGCGGGCGCGAGCCACTTCGACTCGCTGGACGCCGGCTGCGAAGGCAAGCAGAAGGAGTTCCTGCTGGGCTACGTCGTCGTCTGAGCCAGCAGGACGTCCGCCACGAGGTCCGGCCGCGTGACGAACGGGTGGTGCGGCACGGACAGCTCGACGACGTCGCTCGCGCGCGCCGCGTGCTCCCGCTGCTTCGCGGGCGGCGTCGCGAGGTCGTCGGCGCAGAGCAAGTACGTCGACGGGATCTCCCGCCAGGCCGCCGCGGTCGTCCGCTGGCCGAACACCACCTCGTTCTGGGCGGTGAGCCGGGCCGCGGCCCCGGCGTAGGTGGCGTCGTCGAAGTCCTGCGCGAACCGCGGCCGCACGAACTCCTCCCGGACGCCCGCGGTGCCGTCGCCGTGGCTGAGGTGCCAGGGCGGCGGTTCGCCGGGGCCGAAGTCGGCGAGCGCCTCGCCGGCGTCGGGCAGGAACGACGTCACGTAGACGAGCCGGCGCACCGCGGGGTGGCCGGCGGCGGCCTCGGAAATCACCATGCCCCCGTACGAGTGACCGACGAGCAGAACGGGCTCCCCGGCCGCGTCGAGCAGCGCCCGGACGGCCGCCGCGTCGTCGTGGAGATCACCGCGCGGGTCGCTTTCGCAACTCGGCAGGACCGCGGCCGAACTGCGCAAACCGTGCCCCGCAAGGACGTCGGCGGTCGGCCGCCACCACCACTCGCCGTCGCGGACGAAGGCCCCGTGCACAAAGATGACTCGCATGGTGACAACCTGACAGAACCCACCCGGTCGAGTGACACAGTTCGCGAGGAGCGGACGAGGACTGGACAAACCGGAGGCCGAACACGAAGCTTTCGCGTGTTCTTTCGTGCCCGGCCAAGTCAGAGGTCGAAAAGTGAATGCAGCCTGGGAAGCCGTCTCCCGCGTCGCCGACGAGCCCGCCTGGTACTGGGTGTACGACAAGCTGGCGTTCTTGCCGAGCACCTACGCCCACGCCTGGCCCGGGTTCCGCGAGCCGGCGCCGTCGCGCACGTGGGACCTGTCGCCCGGCGACCTGGACCGCGGGTCGGCGGAGTTCCGCCTCGGCCCGTACGCGGTCGACGAGCACCAGGTCGCGAGCATCGCGCTGGCCGCGTTCCGCGAGGTCTGCGGCCCGGACGATTGGCTGTGGGCACTGCACTGGCAGCACCAGTCCTACCGCGTCCGCCCGCACCGGATGACCCCGGGCGCGCGCTGGCCGGTGCCGGTGTTCCCGCGCGCGGACTACCACCTGTTCCTGGCCCCGGACTTCTCCTTCGGCACCCTCGGCCACCCGTGGGAGCGCACGCTCTGCGTGTTCGGCGAGCCCCTGGTGTCGGCGTTCGAGCGCCTCGGCGAAGGCGTGCTGGGCAACGTCCTGCGCCGCGACGGGAAGCCGTCCGCGCTGGCCCGCTGAGCCCGGCATCTGCGCTGGTTGATCTCTTGCTACCGTTGTGCAGGTGTTCGAATACCACGGCTGGGTGACCATCCAGGCGACCGCGAGCGGCGATGACGACGCGGCGCTCCTGGAGCGCCTGGTCGACCGCGTGCACCGCGCGATCCGCGACGCGGGCGACTTCGACCTGGTCGACCTCCGCTGGAGCGCGGGCATGCCGATGCTCCACTTCGGCGGCTTCGACAAACACGGCGGCGAGCTGGCCCCGGACCTCCTGGAGATGTTCACCAGGGTCGGCGAGCTGGCCGCGGGCTCGTACGGCCTGCTCCACGTCTGGGACGACCAGGACACCGAGCACGACAACGACTTCCGCGTCTACCGCATGGCCCGAGGCCAGGTGACGGAGCGCGAAGACCCGCACCTGACGCCGGTGGCCCCGACGGTCCTGGACGTCTACGAGCTGTAGCCGCCATCCCCGGCACCAGCGCCGCCGCCGGATCCGCTTGCACAGCGCCGTTGTCCACAGGCCCGCCCGAATGTGGACAAGTCCGCCGGATTCCGTCTCGTCCCCCGGCTTTGTCGGCGGCCCCCGATACGCTGGAAGCGGGGCCGCCCCCCAGGGCGGGTGGGGGCTGCTTACGCGCGCGGGGGTTGTGTAGCCGCATCGCAATGCGGGCTGAGTAGTACTGCTCAAGACACCCGCGGGCCCGTGGCGACATGACCAAGTCCGGTTCGTCCGCAGCGTCACCCCCGCGTCGACCAAGCGCGGCTCGACAAGCTGCTCGCCGAGCACGATCCCTACAAAACCACCGTTTAACGGGGAGCGGCCACCCTCGCGAAGAGGGTGGCCGTCCGCAAGACCTCAGTGGCGCGGCACCCGCGGCCGGCCGCCCGGCTCCTGCTTCGGCGGCTTCTGGCCGGTGCCCGGGAACGTCGGCGCCGGCAGGTTCGCCGCCTCGTACCGCGACAGCGTCAGCGGGCCCGACGTGTCCGGCAGCACCGGCGGCTGGGCCTTGTGGTCGTTGAACCGGAACGCGGACGTCATGTCGCCGAAGGTGCGACGGCGCCACTGCGAGATGTTCGGCTCCGCCACGCCCGTCACCTTTTCCAGGAACTGCAGCGTCGACGTGTGGTCGAAGTTCTCGCTGCACACCCAGCCGCCCGCGGTCCAGGGCGAGATGACGATCGCCGGGACGCGGTAGCCCGCGCCGACCGGGAGGCCGTTGCCCGGGGTGCCGCCGGGGGACGTCTTGGTGACGAACTCGCCCGGCGTGCCCGCGGGCGGCGTCGGCGGGACGACGTGGTCGAACAGGCCGTCGTTCTCGTCGTAGTTGAGGATGAAGACCGTCTTGGCCCAGACTTCCGGGTTCGCCGCGATCGCGTCGATCTTCGACGCGACGAACGCCGCGCCCTCGGCCGGCGTGTACTGCGGGTGCTCCGACGCCGTCGAGGTGCAGATGATCCAGGAGACCGTCGGCAGCTTGTCGTTGCGCGCGTCGTACTCGAACTGGCCTTCGGGCCGGTGCGTGAGGCCGTTGACCGCCAGCGGCGAGCCGGCGGGCGCGTTCTTGAAGTTCGCGAAGTTCTCCAGCATGTTGCAGCCGTAGGTGTCGCTCTGCTCGTACACCTTCCAGCTGACGCCGGCCGCCTGCAGCCGCTCCGCGTACGTCGTCCAGGTGTAGCCGCCGGCCGGCGCCTTGTTGTCGAGGATCGGGCCGCCGTGCTCGCCGTCCGGGTCGATCGTGCCGGTCATCCACATCATCCGGTTCGGCCAGGTCGGGCCGAACACCGAGCAGTGGTAGCTGTCGCAGATCGTGAACGCCTCGGCCAGCGCGAACTGGAACGGCAGGTCCGCGCGGGTGTGGTAGCCCATCACGTACGGGCCGTTCTTGCCGTCGGCCTTGCGGTGCGCCGGCAGCCAGCTGTCCATCTTGCCGCCGTTCCAGGCGTCGTGCTGGACCTGCCAGGCGTGCGACGTCGACGGGATCTTCTGCGCGTTGGTCGCGTGCGTGTCGAGGTGGAACGGCAGCGCGTAGCCCGCCGGGTTTTCCGCGTCCGGCTGGTAGAAGACGGGCTTGCCGTTCGGCAGCCGCGCGGCGTGCGGGTCGCCGAACCCGCGGACGCCCGACAGTGTGCCGAAGTAGTGGTCGAACGAGCGGTTCTCCTGCATCAGCAGCACGACGTGCTCGATGTCCCGCAGCGAGCCGTGCTTCGGGGCGCCCTGGGCGAGCGCGCGCTGGACGTTCGGGGGCATCAGGGTGGCCGCGGCCGCGGTGGCGGCGACCCCGGCAGCAGATCCGAGAAGACGGCGACGAGTCAGTTCGGTCATGGCTGACACCTTCGTTCCCGGGTGTCACCCGAAAAGGTGGCAACCGGGAACGCGAGCGGAACACGAAGTGAAAACCGCTGCCGAACCGGTACGAATCAGGTCAGAAAGTAACGTCCGAACACTGGTAGAACGCGTTGGCCGTGTCGGCGATGTCCCAGACGGCGAGGATCATGTGCCGCCCGCTCTTGCCGGACGGCAGCTTGCCGCTGTGCGACACCGAGCTGCCGGGCCGCTGCCCGTTGAAGGGCACGGTCAGGAACGGGGTGGTGTCCAGCTGCGCCCGGGTGAGCGGCGCCGAGGGGTTCCAGCCGTTCTTGGTGACGAAGTACCGGAACGACGTCGTCGCGTGGGACGCGGTCAGCGTCCACTTGAACGTGTAGGTCGCCCCGCTGGTGAGCTTCGTGGCCGGCCAGGTGCCACCGCGCTGGTCGTCGAGTTCGGCGAAGCGCGAGACACCGGCGGAGCAGAGCTTCCCGTCGGCGGGGCCACCACTGGGGAAGTTCTTCGGGCCTTCGGTGCTCTGCGGTTCGTACTGGATGGCGCCGCAGCCGGTGACGGCGCCGGTGCTGCACTTGTACGCCCGGCTGGGCGGGGTGGTGGTGTAGCCGTGGCCCCAGGCGACACCGGTGAACAGGAGCGGAAGGGCGAGAGCGGCTGCGACGGCGAGGACGAGCTTCTTGACCATGTGACTCCTCTCACAACAGGTACCCCAGAAGTGTGAAGAATTCACGGCAATGGTTCAGACCACTGTCCGGCCGAACTTCGCGGGCCGGGTACTGGTGCCATTGGTCCAGACAATGGACCGAAAGACGCAAGGAGTAGCACCCACCGGAACACCGAGAACCAGCACCAGGCGAGCACGGGGAGAACCAGCGCTAGGCGAGCCCGGAGAAGCTGCGGCAGCCCCGGAAGCCCAAGAAAGGCACCGTGGGGGGCGGGGGGCTCGGCCCCCGGGTGAAACGGCGAGAGGGCTGCATCGGCGCTTTCTGCCGATACAGCCCTCTCGCACTCGAGCGGATGACGGGATTCGAACCCGCGACCCTCACCTTGGCAAGGTGATGCGCTACCAGCTGCGCTACATCCGCGTACAGCGTCCTTGCGGCTGCTGTGAGATGAACTCTATACCCTGCCTGAATTGCTCCGATGAGCGGGTCCCCCGGTGCCCTGACCCGGTGCTTCGGTGTCACAGCTGGCGTACAAGGGGTGACGACGGCTGATTCCCTCCGTATGGTGTCCCCATTCGACCGAATGGGGAGACCTTCGGGGAGGAGGTGCCGGGCCGGATGACCGAGCTGGGCACTGTGCCGCCACCAGCGGCCTCGGAATCCGACGAGCAAGCGCTGCTGCATCGACTTCGAAACGGCGAGGACGCCGCGTTCGGGGAGCTGTTCGAGCTGCACGCCGCCGCCGTCCGGAGACTCGCGCAGAGCCTGGCGTCCGACCGGTCCGAGGCCGAGGACATCACCGCGGAGACGTTCTTCCGCGTGCTGCAGGCCCTGCGCCGCGGCTCCGGTCCCCGGGACTACGTCCGCGCCTACCTGCTCACCGTCGCCCGCCGGGTGTCGTGGGAGTGGCACGGCGCCCGCCGCGACGTCCCGGTCTCCGACGACGAGCTGAACTTCCGCGCCGGCGCCGGGGCGGACACCCACGCCCGCACCGCCGAGCACACGCTGATCACGACGGCGTTCACCAGCCTGCCCGAGCGCTGGCGGACCGTGCTGTGGCAGACCGAGGTCGAGGGCGAGCAGCCCGCCATGGTCGCCACCCACTTCGGGCTGAGCGCCAACGCCACCGCGGCGCTGGCCCGCCGGGCCCGCCAGGGGCTGCGCGCGGCCTACCTGCAGGCCCACCTTTCGGTGAACCGCGGGCCGGACTCGTGCCGCGCGGTCGTCGAGAAGCTCGGCGGGTTCACCGCGGGCAGCGTCACCGGGGCCGAGGCCGAGCGGATCAAGGCGCACCTGCACGGCTGCCCGTCGTGCCGCGCCACCCAGGACGAGCTGCGCGACGTCTGCTCGTCGCTGCGCGCGCACGCCGGCGTGCTGGTGCTGCTGGTGCCGGCCGCGGGCGCCGCGGTCAGCGGCAGCGGCGTGCTGGCCGGGCTCGGCGCCACCGTCAAGGGCGTCCTGGTCGGCTCGAAGGTCAAGATCGGGCTCGCGCTGGCGTCGACCGCGGCCGTGGGGGCCGTCGGCGTCGCCGCCGGGCCGGTGCTGTTCGGCTCGACGCCGGTGCAGGACGTCGGGCTGACCGGCGGCGCGCCGGAGCTCGTGGTCGCGCCGCCGAGCGAGACGCACCAGCAGCCACCACCCCAGCCGCAGCAGGACCCGCGGATCGGCATCGGCGTGCTCAACGGCCGCGGCACCGGGATCACCGTCCCGGGCCGGGCGGCCCGCGGCACCGGGCACCGGCAGCTCGGCGCGAACGAGGTGCCGAGCGTGCCGGGCGGCGGCGACGTCCCGGGCGGCACCACCTCCGGGGACACCGGCAACGGGACCGGCGGGCTCGTCGCCCCGCGCGACGACGAGGAAGCCCCCTCGACGTTCAGCGCGCCCGACCACTCCTCGACGTCGCCGCGGCTCGACACGGAGACGCCGGGCCCGGACCTGACCATCACCGAGTCGAGTGACCCCGACGAGCCGGAGAGCGCCGACGCGCCCGAGCTGTCGCCGACCGACCGCCCGACGGGTTCGCCGACCGTGACGACCAAGCCGGAGCCCTCCGGCGACGACTCCGCGACCGCGGAACCCTCGACCTCGGTGACGCCGACGTCCGGGAAGCCGTGCCCGGGCCGCAGCACCGAAGTCACCGATTCGGGCGAATCGCCGGATTCGATGGCGTTCACGTCGTCGGGCTTCTGAACAGCGGTGATCAACTCCGCGTGGCGGGATGTCCGATTCCGCTCTCGCGCTGGTGCGGCCGCGCAAGGTACCGTTGTGCTGCTCATCTTGCGGGCGGCCCGGGAGGCTACTGAATGAACCGGCTGGTGCGCGGCGAAGACGGCCGCGACTGGGTGGTCCGTGCCCAGATGGAATGGCGGGCCCCGGCCACGGCCGACGACTTCGAGCACGACGTCGCGGGCAGCTACGGCCCCGGTATCGCGATGATCGTCGTGACCGCGCTGCTGGCCGTGATCCTTGTGGTCTGGACGCCTGACCAGGTCAGCGTGCCGGCGTGGGTGCTGCTCGGACTGCTGCTGATCATGCTGTTCTTCCCCCTGCGGTGGATCCTGCGCCGGCCGTGGACGGTCGTCGCGGAGACCGAGGGCGACATGACCGGCGACCGGCCGTCCGAGCGCTGGGTCGGCACCATCCGCGGCATGTTCACCGTGCAGGGCGAGGTCAAGAAGATCTCCAAGACCATCCAGCGGCACTCGCTGCCGGACTTCGACGGGCCGCTGCACCCGGTCGAATAGCCGGTACCGGATTGCGGCCGAAAGGGTGAGACTGAGGGCATGCCCGAGCTACCCGAGGTCGAAGCGCTGGCCCACTTCCTGCGGGAGAACGCGGTCGGCCGGACGATCTTCCGGATCGATGTCGCATCGTTGAGCGTGCTGAAGACGGCCACCCCGCCGTGGACCGACCTGCACGGCCGCGAGATCACGGGCGCGACCCGGCACGGCAAGCACCTCGACGTCGTCGCCGGCGATCTGCACCTGGTCGTCCACCTGGCCCGCGCGGGCTGGCTGCGCTGGTCGGACGGGCTGTCCGCGACCCCGCTCAAGCCGGGTAAGGGCCCGATCTCGCTGCGCGTGCACCTCGAGTCCGCCACCGGGCCGGGTTTCGACCTGACCGAGGCCGGCACGAAGAAGGGCCTCGCGGTGTGGATCGTCAAGGACCCGCAGGAGATCGCGAGCGTCGCCCGCCTCGGCCCGGACGCGCTGGCGCTGGACGCCACGCAGCTGCGGGAGCTGTTCGCCGGGAGGAACACCCGGCTGAAGTGGGCGCTGACCGACCAGTCGCTGCTCGCCGGCATCGGCAACGCCTACTCCGACGAGATCATGCACCGCGCGAAGCTCTCGCCGTACGCCACGATCGGCAAGCTCGACGAAGGCGCGCTGGAGATCCTCGCCGAGGCGATCCGCGAGATCGAGTCCGACGCCGTCGAGCGCTCGGTCGGGCAGAAGGCGGCGCGGCTCAAGGGCGAGAAGCGGTCGGGCCTGCGCGTGCACGCCCGCACCGGGCTGCCGTGCCCGGTCTGCGGCGACACGATCCGCGAGATCTCCTTCGCCGACAAGTCGTTCCAGTACTGCCCGACCTGCCAGACCGGCGGCAAGCCGCTGGCCGACCGCCGGATGTCCCGCCTGCTGAAGTAGCGCCGGCGGCGCGTGACACGTGTGGTCACGGCGTCACGGTCCGGATTCCCCCGTTCGGCCGCACGTGCTGCGCCACCGCGCGTGCGACGTCGGCGGCCCGTCGGCCGGTGCCCGCCGAAAAGGCGTTCTTCCTGGTCATATCCCCGGATGTGGTGGAACAAGACGCCGCGTCCGCGTGTTGCGCACGGTGACCGGGGTGGCCGTTGCCCGACTCTTAGTAGGGTCGTCCCCACCCTCGGTCGTCACGTTTGAACAGAAAGTGGGATCAGGCCTTGCACCCGGTTGGTCGAGCGCAGAGCATGGACGCCGTGTCCGGGTTTCCGCTTGCGCAGATCGTTCCGTGGGGCCTCGCGGTGCTGCTCGGCATCGCGGTGATCGTGCTGCTGTTCAAGCAGCGGAAGCCGGCCAGCGTCGTCGAAGACGCCATGCTGCAGGCGGTCCACCGGATGTCGAAAGCCGCGCCGAACCTCCGCTCGGGCCTGGACGAGGACGCCGCCGACAAGATCACCACCCAGCTGCTGCAGATGCTCGACTGCGTCGCCGTCGGCATCACCGACAGCGAGGGCACGCTGCTGTCGTGGGACGGCGAGGCGAACGAGCACTACGTCGACCTCGTCGACGCGATCAGCGCGGCCATCCGCAAGCACCGCCGGGAGGTCGTCGCGCACGACCGGATGCCCTGCAACCACCGCGGCACCTGCCGGATGAAGACCGCCGTGATCGTGCCGCTGCTGGTGGAGGGCGAGACCGAGGCGGCGCTGATCGTCGTCGGCCGGACCCGCGGGCGGCTGGTGCAGATGGCCGACGCCGTCGCGCAGTTCGTCTGCACGCAGTTCGAGCTGTCCCGGCTCGACGAGTCGAAGCAGCAGCTGCAGCAGGCCGAGATCAAGGCGCTGCGCGCGCAGATCTCGCCGCACTTCGTCTACAACGCGCTGAACACCATCTCCGCGCTGATCCGCACGGACCCCGAAGAGGCGCGAGAGCTGCTCCAGGACTTCGCCGACTTCACGCGCTACTCGTTCCGTTCGTCGGGCATGTTCACCTCGCTCGCCGAGGAGCTGCGCAACATCGACCGCTACCTGACCATCGAGAACGCCCGCTTCGGCGGCCGGCTCGAGGTGCGGATGAAGATCGCGCCCGAGGTGCTCAGCGTGGTCGTGCCGTTCCTGATCATCCAGCCGCTGGTCGAGAACGCGGTCAAGCACGGCCTGGCCAGCAAGCCCAGCGGCGGCTGCGTCACAGTGATCGCGCAGGACTACGGCACCGAGGCGCTGATCAGCGTCGAGGACGACGGCATCGGCATGGACCCGCGGCGGCTGAAGGACGTCAAGAACGCGCACAGCGCCGGCGCCCACGTCGGGCTCGGCAACATCAGCCAGCGGATGCAGCAGGTGTTCGGCAGCGACTACGCGGTGATGGTCGAGACGGCGCCCGGCGCCGGCATGAAGGTGACGCTGCGGGTGCCGAAGTTCGTCCCCGGCGTCCGCCCGAACATGCCGGACTACAGCTCCGACAACGACAGCGCCGACGTCCCGTCGCAGGGCGTTCCGGCGCAGCTCAACGGCGCCGAGGCGAACGGCGTCAACGGCACCCGGTCCGGCATCCTCCCCATGGGCTGAATCCGGCTAGCCTGGCCTTATGAGCGTTACGGACAAGCTGGCTTCGCGGATCCCGGGTCTGGCCGACCGGGTCGAGCGCAAGGACGTCGTGGCCGTGGTGAAGCTGCACGGGGTGATCACGCCGTCGCCGTCACCGCTGGCCAGGGGCGCGATCAACCTCAACGCGGTCGAGTCCGCGCTGACCCGGGCGTTCGGCCACGAGCGGCTCAAGGCCGTCGCGCTGCTGATCAACTCGCCGGGCGGCGCGCCGACGCAGTCCGGCCTGGTCGCCGAGCGGATCCGGCAGCTGGCCGACGAGAAGGGCGTGCCGGTCCTGGCGTTCTGCGAGGACGTCGCCGCTTCCGGCGGCTACTGGCTGGCCTGCGCGGCCGACGAGATCTACGCGCACCGGACGTCGATGGTCGGCTCGATCGGCGTGATCAGCGGCGGCTTCGGCTTCACCGGGCTGCTGGAGCGCTTCGGCATCGAGCGCCGGCTGCACACAGCGGGCGCGAACAAGTCGCGCCTCGACCCGTTCTCGCCGGAGAAGCCCGAAGACGTCGAGTGGCTGAAGAAGATGCACACCCAGCTCCACGACCTGTTCGTCAGCTGGGTGAAGGACCGCCGCGGCGACCGGCTGACCGACACCGAAGACCTCTTCACCGGCGATGTCTGGCTCGGCGCGAAGGCCGTCGAGCTGGGCTTGATCGACGGCCTCGGCAGCCTCCGCCAGATCATCACCGAGCGCTACCCGGAAGCCGACATCTCGGTCGCCGAACCGAAGCGGCCCCTGCTGGCCCGCCTCGGCATCGGCGCCCCGGCCGCCGCATCCGCGGTGCTCGACGCCGTGACCCAGAAGGCCGCCTGGTCCCGCTTCGGTCTCTGACCCCTTCCCTCGACGGTCCTCCGGCCGTCGAGGTCTGGTCTCCTAAGTGAATCGGCGCTAGGCTATGTGAATCAGCGCTAGGGGACCGGACCGCAAAGGAGCGGCGGATGCACCTCACGCAGACCCTTCACCAGGCCGTGCAGCAAGGGCCGGATCGGCCGATGACCGAGTTCGGCGACCGGGTCCGGACCGTCGGCGAGGTCGCCGGGCGGGTCGCCCGGTTCGCCGGGGCGCTCAAGGAGCTCGGCGTCGGCGCCGGTGACCGCGTCGGGATCCTCGCCCTCAACTCCGACCGCTACCACGAGTACCTCCTGGCGACGCCGTGGGCGAACGCCGTGCTCAATCCGATCAACATCCGCTGGAGCCCGGCGGAGATCGCCTACTCGCTCGCCGAATCCGACACGCGCGTGCTGCTCGTCGTCGACGCCTTCGTCCCGATGGTGCCGAAGCTGCGCGAAGCCGGCGTGACCACCGTCGTCCACATCGGCGAGACGCCGACGCCGGACGGGATGCTGGGGTACGAGGACCTCGTCGCCGGCGCCGATCCGGTGGACGACGCGCGCCGCGGGGGTGACGACCTGCTCGGCGTCTACTACACCGGCGGCACCACGGGCACGCCCAAGGGCGTCATGCTCAGCCACCGCAACCTGCTGACGTCGGCACTGGGCAGCCTCGCCACCGGCCGGTTCCTCACCGCCCGCGGCAAGCTGCTGCACGCCGCGCCGATGTTCCACCTGGCCGACGGCGCGGCCTGGGCGGCCGGGCAGCTCGTCGGCGCCACGCACGTGATCGTCCCGATGTTCACCCCGGACGGCGTGCTCGAGGCGATCAGCGGCCGGGGCGTCACGGACACGCTGCTGGTGCCGACGATGATCCAGCTGCTCGTCGACCACCCGGACGTCGCGAAGCACGACCTGACGTCGATGAAGCACGTCGTCTACGGCGCTTCGCCGATCTCCGAAGCCGTGCTCGACCGCGCCCGGAAAACCTTCCCCGGCGCGGGTTTCGTGCAGGCGTACGGCATGACGGAGCTTTCGCCGGTCGCGACGCTGCTGTCCGCCGAGGACCACGACGACCCGGCGCTGCGCCGGGCCGCCGGCCGGGCCGCGCCGCACGCCGAGGTCCGGATCGTCGACGTCGACGACGTCGAGGTGCCGCGCGGCGGTGTCGGCGAGATCGTCTGCCGCGGCGACCACGTGATGCTCGGCTACTGGAACCGGCCGGAGGAGACGGCGACCGCGTTGCGCGGCGGCTGGATGCACACCGGCGACGGCGGCTACATGGACGAGCGCGGCTACGTCTTCGTCGTCGACCGGATCAAGGACATGATCGTGTCCGGCGGCGAGAACGTGTACTCGGCCGAGGTGGAGAACGCGCTCGCGAAGCACCCGTCCGTCGCCGCGTGCGCGGTGATCGGCGTGCCGGACGAGCGGTGGGGCGAGCGGGTGCATGCCGTCGTCGTGCTGCTCGACGGCCGGGAGGCGACCGGCGACGAGCTGCGCGACTTCTGCCGCGAGGCGATCGCGGGCTACAAGGTGCCGCGCACGTTCGAGTTCACCGACGCCCTGCCGATGTCCGGCGCGGGCAAGATCCTCAAGCGCGAGCTGCGCAAGCGGCATTGGACCGACGGCGACCGCGGGGTCCACTGAGTTGTCCGCACCCGCCCGCGGCACCCGGCCGCGCAACCGCCGCGCGCTGATCGTGGCCGCGGCCGCCGAGCTGTTCGTCCGCCGCGGCTACCCGCACGTCGCGATGGGCGACATCGCCGACGCCGTCGCGATCGGCCCGTCCGCGCTGTACCGGCACTTCCGCGGCAAGCAGGAGCTGCTCGCCGCGGTGGTCGAAGACGCGCTGACCGCGCTCGCCGCCACCGATTTCGCCGGACTGGCGACCAGTGTGCTCGACCGGCGCGACGTCGGGGTCCTGTGGCAACGCGAGTCCCGGCACCTCGACCCGGCCGAACGCCACCGCGTCGGCGCACCACTGCGGCGGGTAGCGCGGCAGCTCGCCGGGCACCTGCGGGACCGGCGCCCGGAGCTGACCGCCGACCAGGCCGGGCTGCTGGCCTGGGCGGCGCTCGCGGTGCTGGTCAGCGTCTCCTTCCAGCGCGTCGAGCTGCCGCGCCCGGCCTACGACGAGCTGATGACGTCGCTGGCCGGCGCGGTAGCCGCCGTCCGGCTCCCGGATCTGGGCGAACGAGCACCTGAACCAGCCGTCGAGCCTGCGTCCCGGCGTGAGCTGCTGCTGACGACCGCGGCCCGGCTCTTCGCCGAGCGCGGCTTCCACAGCGTGGCCATCGAGGAGGTCGGCGCGGCGGCCGGGATCGCCGGGCCGAGCGTGTACCACCACTTCGAGAGCAAGGCCGAGCTGCTGATGACGGCCCTGCGCACCGGCGCCGACGCGCTCGGCCAGGGCCTGCGGACGGCGCCGTTGCCTGCCCTGCTGCGGTCGTACGCCGGGTACTCGCTGGCCCACCACGACGTCGTCGACCTGCTGATCACCGAGGTCGGGCTGCTGCCGGAACCCGAGCGGCACGAGCTGCGCCGCACCCAGCGCGAGTACGTCGAGGCCTGGGTCCGGCTGCTGCGCGACGTCCACCCGGACCTGGCACGCGTGCGCGTCCAGGCTGCGCTTACGGTGGTCAACGACGTCGCCCGGACGCCGCACCTACGCGCGTTGCCGGGAGCCGAGGACGCCGTCCACGCCATCGGGTCGGCTTTGCTTGGACTGTCCGTTTCGGGTACTTCGGGGCAGACTTTGTGACCTGTATCACTCTTGCTTCGTAACCGTGTATAGCGATCACTCCGCTCGGAGAGGTCTCCTCGTCACGGGCTTTGTTGTGACCCGCAACAAATCCGGTTCGACGAGGAGGTCGTCCCCGATGCCCCACCTCTCCCGCACCTCGACACGGTTGGCCCTCGGCGCCCTGGCCGGCGCCGCGCTCATCGCCATCCCGCTCACATTGCCCGCGTCGGCGTCCATCCCGCCGCCGGAATCCGGCTGGACGACGGTGTTCGCCGACGACTTCACCGGCGGCTCCGGCGCCTTGCCGTCGGGCTCGAACTGGATCATCGACACCGGCCACGCCTGCCCCGGCGGCCCCGGCAACTGGGGCACCGGCGAGATCCAGAACTACACGTCGAGCACGTCCAACCTCGCGCTCGACGGCTCCGGCAACCTCCGCATCACGCCGTTGCGCGACGGCGCGGGCAACTGGACGTCGGCGCGGATCGAAACCCAGCGCACCGACTTCAAGCCGCCGGCGGGCGGGGTGATGCGGATCGAGAGCCGCATCCAGATGCCGAACGTCACCGGCGCCGCCGCGCTCGGCTACTGGCCGGCCTTCTGGGCGCTCGGCGGGCCCTACCGCGGCAACTGGTGGAACTGGCCCGCCATCGGCGAGTTCGACATCATGGAGAACGTCAACGGGATCAACTCCGTCTGGGGCGTCATGCACTGCGGCGTCAACCCCGGCGGCCCGTGCAACGAGACCACCGGCATCGTCAACAACCGGGCCTGTCCGGGCGCGACCTGCCAGGCCGGGTTCCACACCTACCGCTTCGAATGGGACGCCAGCGTCAGCCCGCAGGTGTTCCGCTGGTTCGTCGACGGGCAGCAGTTCCACTCGGTCAGCCAGAACCAGGTCGACGCCACGACCTGGGCCAACATGACCGGCCACGCCGGCTACTTCGTGCTGCTGAACGTCGCGATCGGCGGCGCGTTCCCCAACAACAACTCCGGCACCACGACGCCGGGCGCGGGGATCGTGCCGGGGCACCCGATGGTCGTCGACTACGTCACCGTGAGCACCCGCGGCTCCGGCGGGGGCGGCACGACCACCCCGACGACACCGCCGACCACGACCACGACGCCACCGGGCGGTGGCGGCAGCGCGTACAGCACCATCCAGGCCGAGTCGTACACCCAGCAGAACGGCCTGGCCAAGCAGACGACCACCGACACCGGCGGCGGCCAGAACATCGGCCCGGCGGGCAACGGCGACTGGGCGCTCTACCCGAGCGTTGATTTCGGGAACAGCGCGGCGACGAACTTCCAGGCGCGTGTGGCGTCCGGTGCCGCGAACGGGGTCAGCGGATTGGTGGAAGTCCGGCTGGACAGCTTGTCCAACGCGCCGATCGGGAGCTTCGCTGTCGGTAGCACGGGCGGCTGGCAGACCTGGCGGACGGTGCCGGCGAACACCAGCGCCGTGACGGGCGTGCACAACGTGTATCTGACGTTCACGAGCGGCCAGCCCGCCGACTTCGTGAACCTCAACTGGTTCACCTTCGTGCATTGAGACGAGGGACCCGCGGGCGGCGCTGCCGTCCGCGGGCCCCCACTTCAGGCGGACGGGGGCTGGACATTGCACTCGGCAATGGGCAGGATGCGTTTCACTGTGAGTGCTCACGATGACACCCGGAAGCTCGTGGTCCTGGCTGTGGACGACGAGCCTCGAGGTCTGGACGAACTCGTCCATTGCCTGCGCAACAGCCCGAACGTGGCGAAGGTGTTCCCGGCGATCGACGCGTCGGAGGCACTGAGGCTGCTGTCGACCGACGACCCGAGGCTGCGCGAGCGCAAGGAGCGCGGCCTGCCGATCGTCGACGCCGTCTTCGCGGACATCGACATGCCTGGGTTGTCCGGGATGGAGATGTCGCGGGTGTTCGCCGCGCTCCGGCCCTCGCCCGCGCTGGTGTTCGTCACCGGGCACGCCGAGGAGGCCGTCAACGCCTTCGACCTCGGCGCCCTCGACTACGTGCTCAAGCCGTACCAGCAGGACCGCCTCGACCGCGCGATCACGCGCGTCATCGAAAAGCTGGCCTCGGCCGCGGCGCCCGCTCCCGGTGCCGTCGGCGGCGAGCCCGGTGTGAAGAACGACGACGAGGTCATCCCGGTCGAGCTGGCCGGCACCACCAAGCTCATCCCGCGCTCCTCGGTCCGCTGGGTCGAGGCCCAGGGCGACTACGCGCGGTTGTTCACCACCGAAGGCAGCCACCTGGTCCGCATCCCGCTGGCGCAGCTCGAGGAGCGCTGGGAGAAAGCCGGGTTCGTCCGGATCCACCGGTCGTTCCTGGTCGCGCTGCCGCTCATCACCGAGCTGCGGATGGGCCAGGGCGGCTACCAGGTCGTGATCGGCAACGAGGAGAAGGTGCTGCCGGTCAGCCGGCGGCACACCCGCGCCCTGAAGGACCGGCTGGTCGGTTCGGGCCGGAACGGCTGAGCCGGGACCGGTCATGACCGAAGACTTCTACGACCGCCGCGCGAACGGCGTGCGCGAGCCCGATCCGACGCTCGGCCGGCGCCCGCAGCGGCCGCTGCCGCAGCCGACCGAGCAGGCCGTCGTCGAGCCGTTGCCACCCGCGCCGGACGAGCCGGCGAAGCACGAGCAGCACGCGAAACCCAAGCGCGAACGCGTGATCCTCAGCGACCCGAAGCGCGGCGCCGGCACCCTGCGGGCCCGCGTCGAGCTGGAGGAACAGACCAGCTGGGGGAAGCTGCTCGTCCGGGACCACCTGGTGAAGGTGCAGCTGCGGACGGCGTTGCTGCTGTCCCTGCTGGTCGTCGTGGTGTTCGGCTCGCTGCCGGTGCTGTTCTACCTGCTCCCCGGGTTCTCCCGGCTGAGCCTGGCCGGTATCCCGGTGGCGTGGCTGATCCTCGGCGTGCTGCCGTTCCCGTTCCTGTTCGGCGTCGGCCTCTGGTACAACCGGCTGGCCGAACGCAACGAGCGCGCCTTCGTGGACATGATCGAAAACTAGTTTCGCGCCTCCCCGTGCGAGGATTCCTCCGTGCAGCTGAACCCGTGGGCGTTGACCGGCATCGTGCTGGTCGCCGTGGTGACGTTCTACCTCGGTCACCGCTCTTCGCGGTCCGCCACGAGCACGCACGACTTCCTGGTCGCGCGGCGCACCGTGCGGTCGCGGCGCAACGCCGCCGCCATCTCCGGTGAGTACCTGTCCGCGGCGTCGTTCCTCGGCATCGCCGGCATCGTGCTCAAGGAAGGCGCCGACGCGCTGTGGTTCCCGATCGGCTTCACCGCCGGTTACCTCGCGCTGATGCTCTTCGTCGCCGCGCCGCTGCGGCGCTCCGGCGCGTACACGCTGCCGGACTTCCTCGAGATGCGGCTCGGCTCGATCGGCCTGCGCCGGTTCTCCACGGCGTTCGTCGTGTTCATCGGGATCCTCTACATGGTCCCGCAGCTGCAGGGCGCCGGGCTGACGCTCGCGACGATCCTGCCGGTGCCGGCCTGGGCGGGCGCGGTCGTGGTGATGGTCCTGGTGGCGTTCAACGTGATCGCCGGCGGGATGCGCGCGATCACCGTCGTCCAGGCGTTCCAGTACTGGCTCAAGCTGTTCGCGATCTCGGTGCCCGCGTTCGTGCTGTGCATGGTGTTCTTCTCCGGCGGTGGCCCGGACGGCTTCCGCCCGCTCGGCACGGCCGCCCCGCCGGTGTTCACCACCGACACCACAGTGGACGTCCAGACCGACGTCACCCTGCACGTCACCTCGGACACGTTCCTCTACGCGTATGGCTTCGCGGACAACGGCCCGGCCGCCGGGCCGACGCACTGGACCCCGCTGGCCCCGCACACGGTCGCCGAAGGCACCAAGCTGAAGTTCCTGGCCGGCACGCCGGTGCCGGTGGTCACCGACGCCGTCGCCGACAACGGGAACTGGCTGCACCCGGGGTCGGGCAGCCTGACCGACCTGCTCCAGACGTACTCGCTGATGTTCGCGACGTTCCTCGGCACCATGGGCCTGCCGCACGTGCTGGTCCGCTTCTACACCAACCCCGACGGCAAGGCCGCGCGCCGGACCACCGTGCACGTCCTGCTGCTGCTCGGCCTGTTCTACCTGTTCCCGACGCTGCTGGGCGCGCTGTCCCGGATGTACGTGCCGGAGCTGCTGGTCACCGGCAAGACGGACGCGGCGATCCTGCGGCTGCCCTCGGCGATGCTGCCGGGTATCGGCGGCCAGATCCTCGGCGCGGTCACCGCGGCCGGCGCGTTCGCGGCGTTCCTGTCCAGCACGTCCGGGCTGCTGGTGAGCGTGGCCGGCGTGGTGTCGACGGACCTGCTGCCCGGCCGGGTGCGCGACTTCCGCGTGGCGACCGTGCTGGTCGCGCTGTTCCCGGTCGCGCTGGCCGTCGCGTTGCGGCCGGAGGACATCTCGCTGTCGGTGGGGATGACGTTCGCGCTCGCGGCGTCGACGTTCAGCCCGTTGCTGGTGCTGGGCATCTGGTGGCGCAAGCTGTCCTGGCCCGGCGCGCTGGCCGGGATGTTCGTCGGCGGCGGCCTGGTGCTGGCCGCGCTGGTCGTCAACATCGTGAGCGGCTACACCGGGGGCTGGGCGCCGTGGTTCGCCACCCAGCCGGCGCTGATCACCGTGCCGGTCGCGTTCGTCACGACGTACCTCGTCAGCCGCGTCACGGGCTACGGCCGCCCGGACCACGTGCACGACATCATGCTGCGCCTACACGCTCCGGACCCGCTCGGCTTCATGCACGACCGCGCTGTCGCCCGATTCGGTCAAGCCGAGGAGAAGACCCGGGTCGCCGGTCGGGGACGGCACCGCAAGTAATTCGCTGACTCGCCGTGAGAACGCATTACCCGTTCGAGTGATCACCCGTGCGCTAAACGGACATCCCGCACGAATCTCAAGCGGATTTTCTACACAAGGTCAAGCGCCCGATTGGGGGCTTACCAACCACGCCGTTAACTCTTTACGGTCCGTTGGCTTCAAACAGTACGGACAGTACGGAAAAACGGGAAAGGTGGAGATCTTCTGTGAGCAGCACCGAGGAAGACGTCGGTGGCGCGGAGTCGCAGACCGAGTGGGAGAGGATCCAGGAAAGCCCCGAGTTCACCGGCCTGCGCCGGAGGTTGCGCGTCTTCGTGTTCCCGATGACGGCGTTGTTCCTGCTCTGGTACCTGCTCTACGTCCTGCTCGCCGACTACGCGCACGGGTTCATGAGCACCAGATTGTTCGGCAACATCACCGTCGGGCTGGTCTTCGGCCTGCTGCAGTTCGTGTCGACGTTCGTCATCACGGGGCTGTACGTGCGCTACGCCAACCGGAAGCTCGACCCGGTGGCCGACGAGATCCGCGCGAGCATCGAAGGAGACCCCGGCCGATGAACCTCGCCGCGGGCGTGGAGGGTTCCAACTCCACCCTCAACATCATCATCTTCCTGGTCTTCGTCGCGATCACGCTGGTGATCGTGTTCCGGGCCAGCCGCAACTCCAAGACGGCGTCCGACTACTACGCCGCCGGGCGAGCGTTCACCGGCCCGCAGAACGGCATCGCGATTTCCGGTGACTATCTTTCGGCGGCGTCGTTCCTCGGCATCGCGGGCGCGATCGCGGTCAACGGCTACGACGGCTTCCTCTATTCGATCGGCTTCCTGGTCGCCTGGCTCGTCGCGCTGCTGCTGGTCGCGGAACTGCTGCGCAACACCGGCAAGTTCACGATGGGCGACGTGCTCGCGTTCCGGATGAAACAACGTCCGGTGCGCGCCGCTGCGGCCGTCTCGACGCTGGCGGTTTCGTTCTTCTACCTGCTCGCGCAGATGGCGGGCGCGGGTGGTCTGGTCAACCTGCTGCTCGGCATCGACAGCGAGCTCGGGCAGGACCTGGTGATCGCCGTGGTCGGCGTGATCATGATCCTGTACGTCTTGATCGGCGGCATGAAGGGCACCACCTGGGTGCAGATCATCAAGGCCGCGCTGCTGATCGTCGGCGCGTTCGCGATGACGCTGTGGGTGCTGGGGAAGTACGGCTTCAACCTGTCCGACCTGTTCCAGGCCGCCGTCGACAAGGGCGGCAAGGGCGGCGCTGCGCTGCTCGACCCGGGCAAGCAGTACGGCAAGACCGGCACGACCAAGCTGGACTTCCTGTCGCTCGGCGTCGCGCTGGTGCTGGGCACCGCCGGCCTGCCGCACGTCTTGATGCGCTTCTACACGGTCCCCACGGCCAAGGACGCGCGGCGCTCGGTGGTCTGGGCCATCGTGCTGATCGGCATCTTCTACCTGTTCACGCTGGTGCTGGGCTACGGCGCCGGCGCGCTCGTCGGGCCGGAGAAGATCGCGAAGGCCCCGGGCACGACGAACTCCGCGGCGCCGCTGCTGGCGCTGGAGCTGGGCGGCCCGGTGCTGCTCGGGTTCATCTCCGCCGTCGCGTTCGCCACGATCCTCGCGGTGGTGGCGGGCCTGACGATCACGGCGTCGGCGTCCTTCGCGCACGACGTCTACGCCAGCGTGGTGAAGCGGGGCAAGCCGTCGCCGGGGTCGGAGGTGCGCGTCGCGCGGATCACCGCGCTGGTGATCGGCGCGGTCGCGATCGTCGGTGGCATCCTGGCGAAGACGCAGAACGTCGCGTTCCTCGTGGCGCTGGCGTTCGCGGTGGCGGCGTCGGCGAACCTGCCGACGATCCTCTACTCGCTGTTCTGGAAGCGGTTCAACACCCAGGGCGCGCTGTGGTCGATCTACGGCGGCCTGCTGGTGACGATCGTGCTGATCGTGTTCTCGCCGGCGGTCTCCGGGAAGCCGGTGGACGCCAAGACGGGCAAGAGCGCGTCGATGATCCAGGGCGTCGACTTCCACTGGTTCCCGCTCGACAACCCGGGGCTGTTCTCGATCCCGATCGCGTTCTTCCTCGGCTGGCTGGGCACGGTCCTGTCGAAGGAACACAACAAGAAGAAGTACGCCGAGATGGAGGTCCGGGCCTTGACGGGCGCGGGCGCCGAAAAGGCCGTCTCGCACTAGCTCCACGTCACGAAGGGGGCCTTCCGCGCGTGTCTGCGGAAGGCCCCCTTCGCCGTGTCGACCCCCCAATCACGCGTGTCGGCTTCCCAATCACGCGAGATCCGGGTTCCGTCATCCGGATCCGGCCGCGCTTTCCGGCACGAACGGCCCGTTCGCGCCTCTTCCGTCGCGAACGGACCGTTCGTACGCACACCTCACACGCGGGCAACGCCCTGACATGGCAGCATGGTCAACGTGGTGAGCCCCGCTGAACTGCCGACCGCCGAGGTCCGCGACCTGCCCCAAGACGGTCTTGTGCTGCTTGACGTCCGCGAGGACGACGAGTGGGCCGCCGGGCACGCGCCCGGCGCCGTGCACATCCCGATGGGGGAGCTCCCGGCCCGCGTCGGCGAGCTGACCGACCTGCCCGACGACCAGCCGATCCACGTGATCTGCCGTAGCGGCGGCCGGTCCGCCCGCGCGACAGCGTGGCTGAACCAGAGCGGCTGGGACGCGGTGAACGTCGCCGGCGGCATGGGCGCGTGGCACCGCGAAGGGCGGCCGATGGTCGGCGAGCACCCCGGCATCGATCCCGAAGTGATCTAGCCTTGCACCCGGGTCAGCCTCCGGCTGGACAGCCGTACCCACCCGGGTACTGGCCGCGCCCGGCCGTGCCGCCGCCGAACCCGCAGCAGCTGCAGGGCCGCGCGCTGGCCGCGCACCCGGAGCCGTACCCGTACCACCGCCGTCCGGTCCACCGGCCGAAGCTGCGCTGGGTGGCCACCCCGCCGCCCGGCGCCTGGCCGCGTCGGCGGGCGGTGGCCCCCGAGCGCTACTACGGCCCGCCGTCCTACCCGGTGCCGCCGCGCTGGGGCTTCCCGAACCTGGTCTGGCGTCGGCCGACGTCGGTCCCGGGCACGGCCTCCGACGCCGTCCGCCCGATCGACCGCGTGCGCGTGCTCAGCCGCAGCCTCGTCGGCATCCTCTTCGCGTTCGCCGTGCTCACGGTGGTCGCCGCCGGCGCCGAGGTCTGGCGGTACGTGCTGCTCGTCCAGGGCCGCGACTCCGCGCTGACCCGCTCGGTCGTCGCGTTCTCCGACGGGTTCGTGCTCACCGCGGGCCTGCTCGCCTCGATCCTCGCGCTCTTGCCGGCGGGGCTGTCCGTCTGGTGGCTGCTGGTCGCCCGGCACGCGGCCGCGGACGCCTCGGGCGACGACCCGCCGCGCCCGGTGTGGCAGGTACTGGTCGGCATCCTGGTGCCGATCGCGAACCTGCCCATGGCGCTGTCGATCGTCGGCGAGCTGGAGCACGCGGTGCTGGGCCGCGCGCGTGACGTCCGGCCGAAGCCGTCCCGCCAGGTGCTCGTCTGGTGGGGTGCCTGGCTGCTGAACTGGATCATGCTGGGCGTGACGATCGTCTGGCGCTTCCGCACCGACGTGCAGTCGATGGCGGACAGCGTCGTCCTGGTCGCGCTGACCGACCTCGCGGCGGCCGCGCTCGCGGTCGTGACGGCGCTGGTCGTGCGGCGGTTCACGGCGTTGCTGGCGCCGTCGGACGCGATGGGCGTGCGCGAGCTGCGCGTGCTGAAGGTCGACGGCGCGCCCGAGCCCGAGCTGCGGACCAAGCGCCCGGCCGGCGCGGCGCGCTAGTAGGTCCCGAAGACCGGCTCCAGCTGGTCGAAGGCCTGTTCGGCGAGGGGCCACACGGCGTCGGCGATCTGCTTCGCTGGCTCGTCTTCGAGCGTCCGGTCGAAGACCTCCTGGAAGAGCACCCGCAGCACGGTCGCGAGGTGCGCGGCGGCCAGCACCGGCTCGAGCTCCCGCTCGGGGTGCCGGCCGATCAGGAGGTGCGTGAGCGCCTCCTCGCGCTCGCGGTGCATCTCGTGCAGCGCGTTCGTCAGGACCTGGCTCTCCTTGATCATCCGCGCGAACCCCCGGCCCGAGAAGCCGACGAGCGCGTGTTCGGCGCCCAGGGCCTCGAAGTAGACCTCGCGCGTGTCGTGGAAGGCGCTGTCGTGGATCAGTGACGTGGGCCAGGCCGCGAAGTCCGCGCGGATGTCGAAGACCAGGTCCTCCTTGCGCGGGAAGTGGTTCGTCACGGTCATCTTGGCCACCCGCGCCTCGGCGGCGATCTCCGCGATCGTCACGTCCTCGAAGCCGTTCCGGATGAACAGGCCGGTCGCGACGTCGGAGATGTTCCTCCTGGTCTCGTGCTTCTTCTGGGCCCGGAGTCCCTCGCTCATGCCGTCACTCTACTGGGTCGGACCCAAACTTGTGCTTGACCCATCGAGTGGGTTCGACCTAATCTGAGGTCGGACCTAATGAACGGGGGTGGGCATGACCACGGCAGTCCGGCCGGACAAAGCGCTCTGGCGGCTCGGCGGTGTGCTGATCATGGGCGCGGTGCTGTCGATCCTCGACGCCACGATCGTGACCGTCGGGATCGACTCGATCGCCCGTGACCTCGGCAGCTCGCTGACGACCGTGCAGTGGGTCGCCAGCGCGTACCTGCTGGCGGCTTCGGCGGCGATCCCGCTGTCGGGCTGGCTGACCGACCGGTTCGGTGGCCGCGCGGTCTGGTTGACCGCGGTCGCGCTCTTCACGGCGGGCACGCTGCTGTGCGGCTTCGCGTGGTCGGCACCCGCGCTGATCGGATTTCGGGTGCTCCACGGCCTGGGCGGCGGCCTGATGCAGCCGGTCGGCCAGGCGGTGTTCGCGCAGGAAGCGGGCCTGGCGCTGGGTCGCATGATCGGCGTGATCACCCTGCCGGCCACGGTCGCCCCGGCGCTCGGCCCGATGGTCGGCGGCGCCCTCGTCGCCGGCTTCGGCTGGCGCTGGATGTTCTTCGGCATCGTCCCGCTGGGCGTGGCGACGTTCGTGTGCGCCCGCCGCCTGCTCCCGGCGCCGGAACCGGGTGGCGTGCGCGAACCACTCGACGTCCGGGGGATCGCGCTGCTGTCCCCGGGTCTGGGCGCGTTCGTGTACGGCCTGGCCGAAGGCGTCATCGTGGCCGCGGTCGCCGGAGCGGCGTTGCTGCTGGCGTACGGCGTCCACGCGGCCCGTGCCCGATCGGCGGTGCTGGACCTGAAGTTGTTCCGGGACAAGGGTTTCGCGGTCGCCAGCGCGAGCACGTTCCTGCTGGGCGCGTCGCTGTACAGCTCGATGTTGCTGCTCCCGCTGTACTACCAGCAGGTAGAGCGCGCGAGCGCGTTGCAGGCGGGCCTGCTCCTGGCTCCCCAAGCGGTGGGTTCGGCAGTGGTGCTGCTCATGGGTGGCCGGCTCCTCGCGCGCTTCGGTCCCCGCACGATGATGCTGGCCGGGATCACGTTGTCCCTGCTGGGCACGATCGCGTTCACGCAGCTGGGTTCGTCTCCCGGCGGCGTCCTGCTGACCGTGTCGCTCCTGATCCGCGGTGCGGGCCTGGGCGCGGCGACAACTCCAGGCATGACCACGCTTTACGGTTCCCTGGAGCGATCCCGCATCCCCCGAGCGGCGAGCGCGTTCAACGTGGTCAACCGCATCGGTGGCTCCCTGGGCGCCGCGCTCCTGGCGGCGATCCTCCACCACGAACTGGCCGGAACCGCCGCCCCCACGGCGTTCGGCACCACCTTCACGTGGGCCTTGGCGTTGTCGGCCTTGACCCTCATCCCCGCAGCGTTCTTCCCGAAGTCCCCGAGTCCGAAGAGGAGCCTGGCATGACCTTCCGCCTCCTGAGCGTCCACGCCCACCCGGACGACGAGTCCAGCAAAGGCGCGGCAACTCTCGCCCGCTACGCCACCGAAGGCGTCGACGTCCTGGTGGCAACGTGCACCGGCGGCGAACGCGGCGACGTCCTCAACCCGGCCCTCGACACCCCCGAAATCCGCGCCGACCTCCCGGCCATCCGCCGCCGGGAAATGGCCGTGGCGGCCGAGATCCTGGGCGTCCGCCAGCAGTTCCTGGGCCACACGGACTCCGGCCTCCCGGCCGAAGGCGAGTCACCACCCGAAGGCTCGTTCGCTGCCCTCCCCCTCGAAGAGGCGGCCGCCCCGCTGGTCGCACTGATCCGGGAGTTCCGCCCGCACGTGGTGATCACGTACGACGAAACGGGCGGTTACCCCCACCCGGACCACATCCGCACCCACGAGGTGACGATCGAGGCATTCACCGCGGCCGCCGACCCCACCCGCTACCCCGGCACCGGTGACCCGTGGCGACCGCAAAAGCTGTACTACCAAGCAACCCTGAGCCGAGCGTGGTTCGAGGCCATCCACAAGGCCACCCTCACCGCCGGCCTCGCATCGGCCATGGGCCCGGTCCTGGACGAACTACCACCCGAAGACAAGCTGCCGATCACCACCCAAATCCGCTGCGAGACGCACTTCGCAACCCGAGACCGTGCGCTCCTGGCCCACACCACCCAGGTGGACCCGGCGCACCCGTTCTTCAGCCACTCCCGCGACATCGAGCGAGAGGCCTGGCCCTTCGAGGACTACCACCGAGCCCACCCAGCGCCGGGCCCCGACCTGGAGACAGACCTGTTCGCGGGACTCACCCCATGACCCGCCACCCACGCCCCACCTGCCGTGGCGCACCCACCCCCACCACGGCGACTGTCCACGCAGGCCGGAGGTTCCTGCAGCCGAGCCACTACGTTCGCCACGCGGTCCTCCCAGCCCGCGACGACGACCGCCCACACAGACCGCGGCTCACGCCCCGACCGTGGGACCACCGCAGCAGTCCAGCCATCGGCCGGACCGGCAACACGAGCACCACCGCGGGCCCCCGGGCCCGCGCAAGCTGCGGCTCTCCCGGCGCCGGCCCCACGTCCGCAGCTCAGGCCGTGACCCGCAACTCCCGCAACCCGCGGATTACGAACTCCGGCCGTCGCGGCGGTGTCTCCACCAGCCGCAGCCCCGGCAACTTCTCCGTCAACGCGGTCAGCGCCGCCGCGATCTCCACCCGAGCGAGAGGAGCGCCCACGCAGTAGTGAATCCCCATGCCGAAGCCGAGGTGCGCGTTCGGTGTCCGGCCGATGTCCAGGCGGTCCGGCTCCTCGAACACCTTCGGATCGCGGGCCGCGGCGCCCAGCAGCGCGCCGATCTTCTGGCCGCGCTCCACCACGAAGCCGGAGATCGAGACGTCCTCGCTCGCCGTCCGCTCGAACAGCTGCAGGGGCGCGTCGAACCGGATCAGCTCCTCGACGCACGGATCGAGCAGCGATGGCGTCTCCAACAGCCGATCCCACTGGTCGCGATGCGTGAGGAGGGCCGTGATGCCGTTGCCGAGCACGTTGACCGTCGCCTCGTGACCGGCCATCAGCAGCAGCACCGCCGTGGCGACCAGCTCGTCGGGCGTCAGCTCACTGCGCAGGAGGTCACTGATGATGTCGTCACCGGGCGCGGCGGCCCGGGAAGCCGCGACCGAGCGGACGTACGAGACGAACTCGCCGGCGGCCTGCTCGGCGGCGTCGCGGCCCTCTTCGGGCAGGTCGTACTCGTACATCTTCACGATCGCGTTGGACAGCTGCACCATCCGCGGTCCGTCGGTGCCCGGGACGCCGAGCAGCTCGGCGATCACCGCGACCGGCAGCGGCTGGGCGAGGTGCTCCAGCAGATCCGCGCTGCCGTCGGTGGCGATGGCCGCGGCCAGGTCGTCGACCATCTTGGCGGCGAGCGTCGAGACCATCGGGCGCAGGCGCTGCACGTGGCCGCGGCCGAACGCGCCCGCGATCAGGCGGCGCAGCCGGGTGTGGGCCGGCGGCTCGTTCTCCAGCAGCGAGTTGCGGTGCAGCAGGTTGAACGAGGCAAACCGTTCGAGTGGCTGGGCGTCCTGCCAGATCCGGCCCAGCCCGCGGTGGCGCAATACGGCCGACGACGCGGCGTGCGACACCGTCAACGCCAGGCCGAGCTCCTCGTGGAAATGGACGTCGCCCTGTGCGCGGAGGGCGGCGAAGGCGGGGTACGGGTCTTCGAGGAAGTCAGGATCGCGGGGGTCGAACACGTCGCGAGACTAACCCTTCGATAGCGTTCCAGGCCGAGCCAGAGGAGGCAGCCGTGGGCAAGGGCGCGCGCAAGAAGGGTCCCAAGCAGGCGTCGGACCGCAAGCCGAAGGTGCGCGACGTCTTCGTCGGGCAGCCGTTCGAAGGGCTGGCGGCGGAGCCCGAGCTGATCGCGCTGCGTGAGTTCGTGCCGTCCGCGACGGCCAAGCTCACCCTCGCCGACGGCGGGGACGTCACCATCGCCACCGTGCTGCCGATGGCCGCGGCCGCGTTCGTCCGTTCCGACGGTGAGCGCTACCTCGGCCTGCAGGTGCAGACCCGGTCCTCCGACATCAGCCGCGACCTCGGCCGCTCGCTGAAGTGGCTGCTGGACGCCAAGGAGGGCGACGTCCTCGGCGTGCCGGACACCACCACCCCACCGGAGGCTGACGAGCACGCCCGGCTGCAGGACCTGCTGACCCCGGGCGCCGAGCTCGACGTCACGCTGCACAGCGACTTCGCGTGGTGGCTGCCCGAGGACGCGGACGCCACCGGTGACGTCGCGGTGTCCCTCGAGCGCGCCAACGCCGCGATCATGCCGACCGAGCGGCTCGGCTTCGGCGCCTACTGGGTGCTCGCCGGCGAGAAGGCGCACCTGCGCTGGGTCCGGCCCGAGCCGGAGAACCTGCTGCTCCAGGCCCTGGCGCGGTTGTCCGCGGCCGGCGAACTGGGCCTCGGCGAGGGCTCGCGCTACGCGGGCTCGTTCCGGGCGCACGGCCTGCTCGTCCCGGTCTGGGACCTCGACTCCGAGGCCCACGCCCGCGAGTGGGCGGACGCGAAGGACGCCCTGGGTGCCCGTCTCGACACGGCGCTCAAGTCCCTCGACGCCGAGCCGCTGAACGCCGCCGAGCGGCGGGCGCGTGACGGCCTGATCGGCCGTCAGCTCACCCTGCGCTGACCGAGCCACGACAGCTGAACGACGAAGGGCCGTCCCACACGGGGCGGCCCTTCGTCATCCGGCACCGGACTGCCGGTGTCACCGGGTGCTCTTCCACGCGCTCGATGAGCGTTCAACCAGGCATTATGTGGCGCACGAGACACCGCCGCCGGATCGCGCTGGTGGGACCATTCTCGGCGTGATACTCCACATCTGCGGGGCGGCCGACTGGGCCGAGGCCGTCGAAGGCGGTGAATACCGGGCGCCGTCGCTGGATGACGTCGGGTTCATCCACTGCTCCGACTTCGGTACGGCGCACCTGCCGGCCAACGCGCTCTACCAGGGCCGTACCGACCTGGTGCTGCTCGAGATCGACCCGGCGAAGCTGGGCGTCCCGGTCCGCTGGGAGGACGGCGAGCCGCCGCATCCGGCCGGGGTCTGGTTCCCGCACGTGTACGGCCCGATCCCGCGTGCCGCCGTCGTGGATGTCCACGAGTTCACCGAAGTGGCGGACGGCGGCTTCCGGCTGCCGGAGTCGCTCGCGCTCCGCTGACGCGGAGCACGTCAGAGCGTCTCCGGATTCGTGCGGGGACGCGAGCAACCTGAGGGGGTTGTGATGCGTGTTGGGGAGGAAGGTGACTCGGCTTCTGGCTACCCGACCCCGATGGGAGGCGATACGGTGACCGCTGCGGCACCCGTCTTCACCGGGGGAGATACCTGGGTGACCAGCGCAGGCCGAGGGAGGGCCGCGACGTTGCCGGGTGAGCTCGCCGACTTCGGGGACTTCGTGCAGGCCGTGCTGCCGGGGTTGCTGCGCTACGGCCACGCGCTGACCGGCAACCCGCACGACGCGGCGGACCTGGTCCAGACCGTGCTCGAGAAGATGGGTTCACGCTGGACCTACGTGCACGAGAAGACCGGCGACCCGCTGGCCTACGTGCGCCGCTCGATGGCGAACGCGCACGTCAGCCGCTGGCGCCGGACGCGCCGCGAAAACCTGGTGGCCGACCTGCCGGACACCGATCCGCACGTCCCGGACGACCCGTTCGAGCACGAGCCGCTGTGGCGCGCGTTACGAACGCTGCCGCCGCGGCAACGCGCCGTGATGGTGCTGCGTTACTACGAAGGTCTCTCGGAAGCGGAGATCGCCGGTGCGCTCGGTGTCACGCAGGGCACCGTCAAGAGCCAGGCCAGCAAGGCGATCGCGTCGCTGCGGATGAAACTGAAGGCGGCCGACGGCGAAGGCGAAGGCGAAGGGAGTGACGCGGGTTGAACATCTCCGAGGACGAACTGGAGCAGCGCCTGCGCGCCCTGTTCGCCGATGAGCGGCTCGACTTGCCCCCGCCACCCGACGCCGGCACGGTCATCGTCGCCGGTGCGCGCCGTCGTCGTCACCGTCGTCAAGGCGCGCTGACCGCGGTCGGCGTCGCGGCCGCCGTGGTGTTCGTCGCCGGGGGGCTCACCGTGGTGCGGCTCCACACGGACGAAGGCACCGCGGTGATGTCCGCCGACGGCGCCCCGATCAGCGTCAAACCGCCGGAGAACCTCACGCCCGGCCGGCAGCCCCAGCCGCCGGCTCCCGCGCCGACCAGCACGCAGGACATCGACGTCTCCCCGCCGGCGGGGTCATCGCCCTCGCGGACGGTGCGGCCGCCGTCGGCCCAGCCGCCGTCGAAGCTCCCGGCCGTCCTGAGCGGCCCACTGCTCGCCTCGGACGGCTTCGGCACCCTCAAACTGGGGATGTCCGAGGCCGAGCTGACGGCCCAGGGGGTCACGTTCAGCGACGAGCAGGCCGGCGCGAGCTGTTCCACGTACACGGCACAGGGCAGCGGAGTGCCGGCTGCGGCGACCGTCGTCATCTCGAAGGCCGTCGGGCTCACCGTCGTCACGCCGGAACAGGCGGCGCACACCGCCGAGGGCGTCGGCGCCGGGTCCACGAAGGAGCAGGTGCTCGCCACCTACCCCGAGGCCAAACCGGAGCCGGGCGGCATCGTCGCTCCGGCCCGCAGCACGTCGGAGTACCACTTCCGGCTCGACGACACCGGGGTCGTGCAGACCAGTCTGATGAGCCTCAACCAGGACTGCGCCGGCTGACCGGCGCCGCACACGGAAAACCCGGGCTGTCCACAGGGGGAGAGCCCGGGTTTTCGCGTTCTTCGTGGTGGGAAGTCAGTGAGCGCTGTCAGAGCGCCCCGCCGGCCACCGGCGGCATCTGCGCGTCCGCGCCGGCGTCGCCGACGGACTCGCGGTGCAGGTGCGCCTCGACCTCGAACAGGTTGCCGTTCGCGCGCTTGACGATCGTCAGCAGCGTGTTCATCTGCGAGATCTCTTCGACCTGCTCCTTGAGGAACCACTGCGTGAACTGCTCGCTGATGTAGTCCTCTTCGTCGCGCGCCGCCTTGGCCATCGTGGAGATGTCGGTGGCGACCTCCTTCTCCTGCTCGAGCGCGAGCTCGATGAGCTCGGTGACGCCGGAGAAGTCGTTGCGCACCTCCCCGGTGCCGGGGATGTCGACGTGGTGGTCGCGGTCGAGCATGAACTGCACGAGCGCCATCGCGTGGTTGCGCTCTTCGACCGACTGCTTGTAGAAGTGCTTCGCCAGCTGCGGCAGGTCCTCGGCGTCGAACCACACCGCGAGCGCGATGTACTGCTGGGACGCGTTGAACTCGTTGTGGATCTGCGCCTGCAGCAGTTCGTAGAACTTGGAGCGCGGTTCTTTCTTGTTGATGAGGGCCATGCCGCTTACGGTACGTCAGAATGCGATTTAATGCCACTTCAGAGTGGTGATCTACCCCCTATTAGGCTACCATTCCTAAAGAAAGACGAACCTAATTTTGGTAAGCCTTCCCTAAATTGTCGACGCCGTTTAGGGAAGGCTTATTTTCATTCACAGAGGGTCGCGGCGCACCGGGCACGACATGCAGCGCGGGCCACCCCGGCCGGAGCCCAGCTCGGACCCGGCGATCGGCAGCACCTCGATGCCGGCCGCCTCGAGACGTTCGTTCGTCTCGACGTTCCGCTCGTAGCCGACGACCACGCCCGGCGCCAGGGCCAGCGTGTTGTTGCCGTCGTCCCACTGCTCGCGCTCGGCCGTGACCGGGTCCAGGCCGGTGTCGATGACGCGCAGCCGGTCGATCTCCATCGCCTCGGCCGCGGCCGCCAGGAACGGCGTCGGGCCGGCCACCTTGACGCCGCCGTCGCCGGTCGGGCGGATGGTGAACGCCGTCAGCGAGTCGCGGGCCAGCGGGTACATCACCACCGCGTCGGCGTCGACCATCGTGCACACCGTGTCCAGGTGCATGGTCGCGCGGGACTGCTCGATCGGCACGGCCAGCACGGTGTGCGCGATGCCGTCGGCGAACACCGAGCGGGCCAGCGACTCGGCGCCGGCCGCGGTCGTGCGCTCGCCGACGCCGATGGCGAGCACGCCCGGCGCCAGCAGCATGACGTCGCCGCCCTCGATCGGCGCCGAATGCGCGCCGTACGCGCGGGCGGCGTGCCGGAAGTACGGGTGGTAGGCGTAGATCAGGTCCAGCACGGCAGTTTCGCGACGCCGCGCGGGCATGGTCAGCGACGAAATCGCCACCCGGTCGGCGATCCACGCCGACGAGTCGCGCGTGAACAGCAGGTTCGGCAGCGGGTCGACGGCGAAGTCGTGCGGGTGGTTCATCATCCGCACCAGGGACGCGCCTTCGGCCGACGGCAGCTCCTCGAACGTCATCCCGGCCATCAGCACCTCGGCGAGGCCGGCCGCGTCGACGCCCGAAAGGTGCGACCGCAGCGAGTCGGCCAGGTCGCCGCCGAGACGCCGGTCGTCGACCGCCGCGTGGACGCCCGACGCGTGCGCGCGGGTGTCCTCGAGGGCCGTGCGGAGCGCGTCGGCCAGCAGCAGGACTTCGACGTCGCGGCCGCGCAGCACGTCGGCGAACGCGTCGTGCTCCGCCTGGGCCCGGTCGACCCAGGGGATTGAGTCGAACAGGAGCTGGTCGTTGTTGCGGGGCGTCAGCCTTTTGAGCTCGTTGCCGGGCCGGTGCAGCAGCACCGCGCGCAGAGGTCCGACTTCGCTGTCCACCCGGGGAGGTGTCGTTTCGTCGATCACCCCCCGACTCTATCCATCCATGCCCCCGCCACCACCCTCAACCGAGACGCTTCGCGCCACAGTGCTTGTCAGGGCAACCAGGAAACGTGACCCTTCAGCAGGGCGTACCCGACGAACGACACAAAGTCGAACAGCGTGTGCGCGGCGACGAGCGGCCACAGGCGATTGGTCTTCTGCCACAGCCGCCCGAACACCAGGCCCATGATCAGGTTGCCGACGAACCCGCCGAAGCCTTGGTAGAGGTGGTACGACCCGCGCAGCACGGCCGCGCCGAACAGCGCGTTGTTCTCGCGGACGCCGAGCTGGCGCAGCCGGGTCAGCAGGTAGCCGATCACCAGCACTTCTTCGGCGAAGGCGTTGCCGAACGCCGAGAGCGTCAGCGAGATCGGCCGCCACCACGTGTCGTTCAAAGTGGACGGTTGCACCGCCAGGCTGAAGCCGAGGTGGTAGGAGATGAAGTACAGCGCCAGCCCGGGAATCCCGATGACGGCGGCGAGCGCGACGGTCAGCAGCGCGTCGCGGCCGGGGGAGCGGCGGTCCAGCCCCACCTGGGTGATCTTCACGCCCGCGCGCCACAGCAGGTACAGCCCGAGCGCGCCCCAGCCGACCAGCTGCGCGGCCGACAGCAGCTGCTTGAGCAGGTCGATCAGGCTCGCCGCGGCCTGGGGCACGTTGAGCTGCACCTGCTGCTGCGCCAGCGGGGCCGGCTGCAGCAGGGAGTCCACAAGGGACAGCAGGCTGCGCACCCCGGACAGGCCCAGCGTGATCCCGAAGACGATCAGCAGCTCGATCTTGATCGCCTTGCGTTCCCGCGGGTCTTCGATCGCGTCGGGGAAGTCCGGGCGGGCCGGGGCCAGCCACGATCGCGCGGTGAACGTCATGGCCGCACGCTACCGTCGGGTCATGCCCCGCACTATCGCCACCAACGAAACCGTCGACCGCGCCGAGCTGGTCGAGTTCCTGTCCACCCGCCACCGCGCGATCCTGCTGACGACGAAGGCCGACGGCGGCGCGCAGCTCTCGCCCGTCACCTGCGGCGTCGACGCCGAGGGCCGGCTGGTCATCTCGACCTACCCGAAGCGCGCGAAGATCGTGAACATCAAGCGGAACCCGCAGGTGTCGGCCTGCATCCTGTCCGACGAGTGGAACGACCGGTGGGTCCAGCTCAACGGCACCGCCGAGGTGCTGGACATCCCGGATTCGGTCGAGCCGCTCGTCGACTACTTCCGCAGCATTTCGGGCGAACACCCGGACTGGGACGAATACCGCGAAGCCATGGTCAAGCAGGGCAAGAGCATCATCCGCGTGACGATCGAGAGCTGGGGCCCGCTCGCGAAGGGCGGCTTCCCCGCCGAACTAGCCTGACGCGCCCCGCAGGAACGGGCAGCCGACGAGCCGCCGCAGCTCCGTCGCGAGCTGCGGCGGGCTGTCCACGGACTTCGAGAACGCCAGCCGCACGTCGTGGTCGCCGGCGTCGGACTCGACGCGCAGCCGCAGCCCGAACCGGTCCAGCCCGAGCGGGCGGATCCGGCCGCCGCGCAGGTCCGTGGGCAGGTGCTTGGCCAGCTGCTCGACGACGTCGGAGTGGTCGCTTTCCAGGTGTCGCAGCCACTGGGCCTCGTAGTCGTGGAACGGGTCGGGCGGCGCGGCGCTGAACATGTGCGGCCGCAGCGAGTGCGTGCCTTCGGCGTCGGCGAGCACGAGTGACGCCGGGGTGAGCCGCAGCAGCGTCAGGCCGTGGCCGACGTCGAGGAGCCGCTCGTCCGGCCGGCTTTCGGCGATCGCCACCGCCCGCGCGCGGGCCGAGACCGGCGACAGCGGCCGCAGCCAGCCGGTGATCCAGAGCAGGCCGCGGATCGGCTCGCGCAGGTCGACCGGCGCCTGGTCGGCGAGCTCCACCATCACGGCCAGCTCGCCGCGCTGGGTTTCCTTGCTCGCGCGGACCATCGGGTGCTCGTCGGGCAGCAGCACGCTCACGCTGCCGCTGTGGTGCACGTGGTGCAGGACCGGGACGACGCGCTCGGACTCCAGTCCGGCGCGCTCGCAGGTGGGCATCAGCGACGCCGGGCCGTTGCGGGTCGCGATCGTCTTCGCGCGCTCGGCGGGGTTCGGGGCCGGCGGGCGGCGGATGGATGTCGGTGCTTCGGCCACGGCTCACCTCCTACTTAGGTGAGCCTAACCTGAATCCGCCGGTCTGGATAGTCGCTCGTTTGCGGCGGAGGTCACGAGCCGCTCCGCTGAACGGAGCATCCGGTAACGCCGATGACCGGTTTGCCGAAAGGGTCGGTGACCAGTGCCGACACGGTGGGGGCCCAGCGTGCAGATCGTCCCGGTTCCCGAACGCGTGCGAGCGTTCGAGTTCGACTCCGCCATGCCGTCCGGCGCGCTGCCGATCTTCGGCGAGTACCTCGACCGGATCGGCCGCAGCCTCACGAACCAGCGGCTCGCGGGCTGGCCGTTCGTGCTCCTCGGCGTCTCCCAGTTCTTCACCGGGAACGGCGTCGCCATCCCGGTGTTCCTCGTCGGGCTGTTCGGCTTCTTCCAGGTGTTCTGGCTCCACCGCGGGCGCGTCTGGGTGCCCGAGAAGCGGCTGAAGCGCGAGCGGTTCCGGCGGGTCGACGTCGCCGCGGACGGGCTGGTCGCCGCCGGCCGGACCGTCGGCGTGCGGTTGCCGGACGGCCGGTGGCTGCGGATCCGGCTCGACGAGGCGTTCCGGCTGCTGCTGGCCGGTGACCGGCGGGTGTGGCTGCTGGGCTCGGGCCCGAAGGTGTTCGTCGGCTTCCCCGGTGTCGTGCGGGTCCGCCGCGCCCGGATCCACGACACGCCGCCCGCCGGCGCCGTCGCGGTGGCGCCGACGGCCTGGTCCGGCTCGCCGCGCCTGGACCCCGTGCTGGCCGCGCACCGCCGTCGGCACGCCCGCGACCTGCGGGAAGCCGCCACGTTCCTGCTGGCCCTGGCCGGGTTCTCGCTCTGGGTGCGGCTCGACTTCCCGGCGGACGACCGCGCGAGCGGGTTCGTCGTCCTGGTGTTCACCGGGATCGCGGCGCTCGCGCTGGTGGCCGCGATCGCCGTCGCGGCGCGATCGGTGGCCTACCTCGGACCGCAGCCGGCGGACCACTGGACCGAGCTGCGCGCGGTGCCGGACGGTCCGGTGCGGATGAGCCCGCACGGATCCGCCCGGGTGAGTGGCCTGACGATGCTGGCCGACGGCCGGGTCGTCCCGTTCCGGATCCACGACGCCGACCCGTCGATGGCCGCGAACGTCGCGGCGACCGGCCGGCTGTGGATCGCCGGCGTCCCGCGCCCGGGCCGCGCCGCCGCCGGCGTCCCCGGCTACCCGGTGCTGGGGACGGTCCGGCTCGGCTGAGCGGGCGTGCGGTCGCGGCGGGGCAGCAGGAACGGCGTCGCCAGGATCAGCACACCGGCGACGCCGATCGCGACGCGCGGGCCCGTGACGCCGGCGAGCACACCCCAGAGCGCGGTCATCGCCGCGATGCTCGCCCGGGTGCTGACCGACCACGCCGACAGTGTCCGCGCGACGCGGTCGGCGGGGAGCTGGTCGAGCCGGTAGGTGGCCAGGACCGGGTTGTAGACGCTGCAGAAGAAGATCAGGCCGAACTCGATGGCCATCACGAACGCGAGCCCGCCGGGGCCCGCGGGCAGGAAAGCCAGCCCGAGCAGCCAGAACGCGCGCAGCACCCCGGACGTCCACAGCACGTTGTGCCGCCCGAACCGCGCGACGAGCCGCGGGGTCAGCCGCGAGCCGGCGAGCCCGCCGAGGCACGGCACCGCGAACGCGAGCCCGTACTGCCACGGCGTGAACCCGAGCTGCCCGAGCATGAGCACGGCCAGCAGCGGCTCGGTCCCCATGATCAGGCCGTTGAACAGCAGCGTGTTGAGCAACAGCGGCCGCAGGCCCGGGTGCGTCAGCAGGAAGTGCCACCCCGCGGCCAGATCGCTCGCCCGCAGCCGCGACGCCGTGCGCGCGGGTGGCGGTTCCGTCCCGCCGATCGCCCGGATCCCCAGCGCCGAAAGCAGGAAGCTGACGGCGTTGGCGACCACCGTCGTCACCGGCCCGAGCAGCCCGAACGCGGCGCCGCCGAGAGGCGGGCCGAGCGCGGTGGCCGTCCAGGTCGTCGACTCGAACCGGCCGTTCGCGACGAGCAGGTCTTCCGGCGGCACCAGCGCCTTCAGGAAAGCGCCGCTCGCCGCGGTGAAGGCGATGTCCGCGGAGGCGACGACGACCGACACGACGAGCAGCTGCGCGAAACCGAGCCAGCCGAGCGCGTAGGCCACCGGCACGGTCATCAGGGCCGCGAACCGGACCACGTCCATCAGCACCATGACCGGCCGCTTCGGCCGGAACTCGATCCACGGCCCCAGCGGCACCGCCACGAGCGCCCCCACCGCGGGCCCGACGGCGGCCAGCACCGAAACCGCCGTCGGCCCGCTGTGGAGCACGAGGATCGCCAGCAGGGGAAAGGCGCCGAACCCGAGCCACGTGCCGAGCGTGCTGACGGCGTAAGCCGTCCACAGCCATCTGAACCGCGGCCCCAGCGACCGCCTGCGCATCACCCGGAGAGCAAAGCGAAGAAGACGTCCGCGGGGCAAACAACCGCCGTGGCGGCGAGCCACAACGCGGCGTTGTGGTTCTAGGCGGTGTCCTGTGAGTCTGCTCGATGGGCTTCGTGATCCAGGTGGTTCCTGGCGGTGCGGGCGGGTCGCCCTCGTACCGGGTCGTACTCGGGTGATCCCGCCCGTGCCGTCAGGGGCCGCCTGGGCGCGAAGACCGCGAGCTTGACTCGCAGGACACCGCCTAGAGTCGGCTGTCGTGGACCTCGATGCCGTGCGCACGTTCGTCGCCGCCGCGGACGCGGGCCGGTTCCAGGACGCCGCGACCGACCTCGCGGTCACGCAGCAGGCCGTGTCCAAGCGCATCGCCGCGCTGGAGAAAACCCTTGGTGTGCGGCTGTTCACGCGCACCGCGCGCGGCGCCCGGCTGACCGGCGACGGCGAGGCGCTCCTGCCGCACGCCCGCGAGCTGCTGCTGGCCGAGGCGCGGGCGGTGGCTTCCGTGCGGTCCGGCCGCCGCGCCCTGCGCGTCGACGTCATCGGCCGGCGGCTGGGGACGGCGACGCTGCTGCGCGGCTTCCACCGCGCGCACCCGGACGTCGCCCTCGAAGTCGCGACGTTGTCCGACGCCGACGCGGCGGTCGCGGCGGTCCGGGACGGCTCGATCGACGCGTCGTTCCGCGCGGTGGCCGTCCGGGAGCTGCCCGACGGCGTCGAGGCGACCCTGGTCCTCGACGAGCCGCTCCAGCTGCTCACCGGCCCCGCACACCCGCTGGCGGACGCCGCTGTCCTGCGGCTCGACCAGCTGGCCGGGCACCGGATCTGGATGCCCGGCCTGGTGCCCGGCGCCGAGTGGACCGCCTACTACGCCGAGCTGGCCACCGCGTTCGGCCTCTCGATCGACGCGCTCGGCCCGAACTTCGGCACCGAGGTCCTCCTCGAAACCATCGCCGACGCCCCCGACGTCGCCACCCTGGTCGGCGCGGAGATCCGGCTGTCGTGGCCGCCCGGCCTCGACCTGCGCCGCGTCCCGCTCGAAGACCCGACGCCGGTCTACCCGCACTCGCTGATCTGGCGCGCCGACAACGCGCACCCCGCGCTGGCCCGGCTGCGCGCGCACCTGCGCCCGGGCGCCCGGGCCGCCACGACCTGGCGGCCGAGCTGGGCCGGCTAGGTCGTCTTCGCCGCCCGGGAGCTGCCGTAGGAGAGCCGGAGCGCGACCCAGCCGTCGCGTTCCCCGGCGCAGATCTCCTCGACGGTCTCCACCAGGACGGCGGCCGCACCGGAGGTGGCGTAGTTGCCGTGGTGGGCGGCGAAGAGCGCGATCTCCTTCTCGATCGCGTACCGCGCCCGCGTCCGGCTGGTCCAGTTCTCCTTGTAGCCGCCCAGCGCCCGGACGCCGTTGATCAGCACCGCGAGCGAGCCGACGGCGGCGATGAGCCGCGCGTCGATGGCGAAGGCCGCCAGCACGGGGATCGTGGCGGTGACGACCAGGCTCGACATCTCGACCACCGAGTGCCGGCGCCGCGCGGCCCACGAGTTCCGCTGGTAGCGCCGCCACTCGGCCAGCACCGACGGCGGCACGGGCTCGTCGTCGACGCCCTTCGCGTCCAGGACCCACTGACTTCGCGACTCTGCCTTCATGGGAGGGAAGTTCACACCAGCGGGTGATCCGGTCAAGCACGCGGGGCGCTCGGTCGCGGTCTCACCCGGCTGCCGCAGTTGTCCACACCCGGCGCAGGTTGTGGACAACTCCGTGGGCCAGAACGATTTCCGGCCTTCCGGTCAGCCGGCGCCGATAGACTGGTCCCGGGGTCGCCCCCCTGGGAGTGGTGGGGGATGTCTGGACCCTCGTAGGCCGGGCGGCCGGCAAAATCCGGGTCAGCCCAGCGATCGTCGCGTTGCCTGTTCCGTCTCCAGGACTCCCTGGCGGATTCCCTCCAGCTGGTCGCTCAGCTCGCGGACCGCGCCCGTGTCCACCGCGAAGTCGGTCGTCGCCGCGGTCAGTTCCGCTACCCGTGCCACCAGGCTGTCCAGGCCCAGCGCGCCCGACTGCAGCTGCGCCAGCAGTTTGTCCCGCGCTCCGGACAGCCGCGCGTGGACGTCCGCCTGGGCCTGGACCGCGCTCAACGCCGACTCCAAGTCACCCCGGACGTCCTCGTGGGCCGACTTCAACTCTCCTTGCAGCCGGCGCTTCTCCCGCGCGACGGCGTCGAGGTCGACGCGTGACAGCGCCTTTCCCGTCGCCGAAGCTCGGCCGGCCAGGCGTTCCAGCGTCGACAGCGTCTCGCGGACCACCGGTTCCATGTCGGCGACGCGGTCGGCCAGCGGGCCCGCGCCGAGGGAGGCGCTCAGCGAAGCAAACCCGTCGGCGGCGTGCTCGGCGCGTTGCAGCCAGTTGGCCTCCGCCGACCCCGGCGTGACGTCCAGGACCCGCGCTTCGCGAGGCTGAGGCTCCTTCTCGCGGGTTGCGAGCGCGACGCCGGCCCGGGCGGCCAGTACCGCGACGCCGACGCCGAGCGCGGCGACCACCGGCAGCTGCACGGCCCACGCCACGCCGGCCGACGTGGCGCCGAGCAGCAGCCCCCACGGTTCGGCCAGCTCGCGGACGAATCTCATCAGAAGTTCGAGATCACGGACGTGAAGACCTGGTTGATCGAGTCCGGTTTGGACGAATCGTATTCCGACCCCTCGGTCGACTCGGCGATCTGCTTGAGCACGTCCTGGTCGGCGTCGCCGCCGTAGGCGATGGTGAACAGCCGGACCGTCTCCGCGTTGCCCTCGGGCCGCAGCTGCGGCAGCAGGTGGTCGAGGTCGACGCCGCCGGAGTCCTCGTTGCGGCCGTCGGTGAGCACGACCACGGCGTTGATCGCGGCCGGGTCGAGGTGCGCCTTCATGTACTCGTAGGCGGCCAGCGACGAGTCGTACAGTCCCGTGCCCGCCTGCGGCGTCAGCCCGCTCAGCCGCTGCGCCAGCGTTTCCTTGCCGCTGTTCCCGAGCGCCTGCACCGGGAGCAGCTCCTGGTAGTCCCGGTCGCCGTCGAGCTGCGTCGAGAACTGCCAGAGCCCGACCTGGTCGCGCGGCACGAACTGGCCGAGCGCGTCGATCGCGGCCTGCTTGGCCAGGTCGATCTTGCTCTTGCCGGTGCCCTTGACCTCGTCACCCATCGAGCCCGAAACGTCCACGACCAGCAGCACGTTCGCCTTCTTGCGCAGCTCGGTCCACGTCGTCAGCAGCTTCGAGAGCACCGACGGCGACGGCGGCTGCAGGAAGCTGATCTTCGCGTCCGGCTGCGCGCCGTTGGCGGTGGTCACCTGCGGGCCCGGCTTGCCGTCGAAGGAGCGGAACCCCAGCGCGGCGAACTTCTGCTGCGTCTCCGGCCCGCGCAGGTAGCCGAGGAAGTCCGTGGCGATCTGCTTGCGCGTCGGGTCGGTCCAGTTCAGCGTGACGAACGGGTGGTCGGAGTTGAGCGTGCCGTCCGACGGGTAGATCGCGACGATCGGCACCTTCGGCGGCGCGTGCTGGCCGACCTTCGCCGGGTCGTTCGTCGGGTTGCCCTGGTTGTAGCCGATCAGCGAGCTCTCCTCGACGGTCACCGCCGAGATGTACGACAGCGCCGCGCCCTTGTCGTCGGCCTTCTGCAGGTTCGACAGGAACGTCAGCGTGTTGTCGCCGTAGTGCACGATCGCCTGCTCGATGTTCGTGACGAACTGCTTCGCCTGGGGCTTCTCGAGCGCGGCGGCGGTGAGGTCCGACGACGTCCCGGTCGCGGCGTAGTACGCGCCGATCGTGGCGTTCAGGCCGGCCGTGGAGATGTTCGGGTTCGTCTTGCCCAGCCGGAACTTGCCCCACTCGGGGTGCCCGAACTTCGCCCAGCCCGCCGGGTCCGTGGCCAGCGCGGCCAGGTCCTTCCAGCCGATCGGCTTGCCCGGCCAGCCGAGCGCCTCGGCCATCGGCTTCGGCATCGCGATGGTCAGCGGCGAGTTCGCGACCGACTGCGTGTCGCCGTCCGGCACGATCGACGCGCTGTCGCCCTTGGCGTTGACGCGCAGGAGGTTGACCCAGCCGCTTGCGGCCGGCGTCCAAATGTCGGGGCGCGGGCCGTCGGTGGCTTCGTTCCAGCCGTTGGCCAGCGCCTGCATCGCGACGCCCGACGATTTCGACTGCACGATGACGTCGACACAGTGGCCGGCCACCGACCGCCCGGAGTAGGCCTTCGCGGCTTCCTGGACGATGCCGACCTTTTCCGGCGACGACGCGACGTGCAACGCGATCGCGTCCGAGCCGGTGCACTTCGGCGCGTCGGCCGTGTCGTCCGAGCTACTGGTCCAGGCCCGGATCCCGATGATCAACCCCGCGGCGACCACGATCGCGGCGATGAAGGGAAGAATTTTCCGCTTTCTTCGCGCTGGCTGGGAATTGATCATCGAAAATTGCCCCCTCCGTCGACCGGAAAGTCCATTATCCGGTCGGCGGGGGAGCACCGGGGGCGTGTTGCCGAAACTTGACTAACCCTTAGGGCCGCGGCGCGACCACGTCCACGCGTAACCGGGGTCTTCGGACGCGTCGGCGGCTTCGCCCAGTTCCAGCGGGGCGAAAGTGTCGACCATGACGGCGGTCTCGTCGAAGAACTCCGCGCCGATCGACGCCTCCGCCGCGCCCGGCTGCGGGCCGTGCGTGAAACCGGACGGGTGCAGCGACAGCGAGCCGACGCCGATCCCCGAACCCTTGCGGGCCTCGTAGTTGCCGCGCACGTAGAACATCAGCTCGTCGGAGTCGACGTTCGCGTGGTTGTACGGCACCGGGATCGAGTCCTGGTGGTAGTCGACCTTCCGCGGGCAGAAGGAGCAGACCACGAAGTTCGGGCCCTCGAACGTCTGGTGCACGGGCGGCGGCTGGTGCACGCGGCCGGTGATGGGCTCGAAGTCGTCGATGTTGAACGCCCACGGGTACAGGCACCCGTCCCAGCCGACGACGTCGAAGGGGTGCGTCGCGTACGTGTAGCGGGTCAGCCCGGCGCGGTGGCGCACGAGCACCTCGACGTCCTCGCCGTCGGCCAGCAGCGGCTCGCTGGGCCCGCGGACGTCGCGCTCGCAGTACGGCGAGTGCTCCAGGAACTGGCCCTTCGCGGACAGGTAGCGCTTCGGCGGCCCGATGTGCCCGCGCGCCTCCAGCGTGAAGAGGCCGACCTCGCCGTGGGGGAGGACGCGGTAGGTGCACGACGTCGGGATGACGAGGTAGTCGCCGTCGCCGATCTCGAGGCTGCCGTAGATCGTCTCGACGGTCGCGGAGCCGCCCTGGACGTAGAACAGCTCGTCGCCGGCCGCGTTGCGGTACAGCGGGCTGGGCGCGGTCGCCGTGACGAACCCGATCGAGACGTCGGCGTTGCCGAACAGCCGCCGCCTGCCGGTCACCGCGTCGGCGTCACCACCGAACTTGAGCTCGCCGGTCTTGTAGGCCCGCGGCTTGAGCGGGTGGTTCGGGGTGAGCGACCCGCGGTCCTCCTCGACGGCCACGGCGTCGACGATCGCCGTCGGCAGCCCGCGGTGGTAGAGCAGCGCGGAGTCGGCGGAGAAGCCTTCGACGCCCATCAGCTCCTCGGCGTAGAGCCCGCCGTCCGGCTTGCGGAAGGCCGTGTGCCGCTTGTGCGGGATCTCGCCTACTCGCCGGTAGTAAGGCATCGATGTCCCCTCCTGACGTGTCCGTTGTGCGAACGATTTTGTCCTCATGTCGTACGCTACTAGCGTGTCATTCGTGTCAAGCGCTGTGGAACTCACGCCCCCCGGCCCCCGTGGGATCCCTCCCCTGTTCGCGAGGCTCGTCGACGACTCGGCGCTGTTCCCGCCGGGCGATGCGGCCATGCCCGAAGCCCTGCGCGCGCACTTCGCGAGCCGGGAGTCCGAACACGCGGGTGTACTGGGGGTTTTTCTCTGCCAGGCGTCCCGTCTGCCCGAGCTGATCACCGAGTTGATCAAGATCAAGCCGAAGCAGCCGCTGCCGCTTTCCTTGATCATCGACACCGGGCTCGGCGGCGTGCCGAAGGCGATCTCCATCGTCGAGTCGCGCAGTGAGCTGCTCGCGCTGCGGATGGTCGAGATGCCGGCACCCTCCGACGTCGACGAGGTGTGGCTGGAACGCGTCTCGGAGTTCGTCCCCGAGGACGTCATCCGGGTCGTCGAGCCGCGGCGCGGCGTCGGCTGGCTCGAGGGCGTCCGCAAGGTGATCGAGCACGGCAGCTGGCCGAAGATCCGCTGCGGCGGCAAGGCGGGCGAGAACTTCCCGAGCGTCGACGAGGTGGCGGACTTCCTGGCCGTCGTCAGCGGGTCCGCCGGCGCCTCGTTCAAGGCGACGAACAGCCTGCACCGCGCGGTCCGGCACGCCGACCCCGGCACCGGCTTCGTGCACCACGGCTTCCTCAACCTGCTCGTGGCGTCCGCGCGCAGCCTGTCCGGCGGGGACGTCCGGGCGGCCCTGGAGGAGACCGACGGCCAGGCGCTGGCCGACGAGGCCCGCGCGCTGCCCGAGCCGGCCGCGAAGGCCGTGCGAGAGCTCTTCGCGTCGTACGCGGCGGCCTCGTTCGACGAGCCGGTCGCCGACATGGGCGAACTCGGCTTGCTGTGACCGGCCGGGAGGGGTCGCTGACGCTCGACCGCGGCTTGGCGCTGCTGCAAGCGGTGGCCGACGCCGGCGGCGACGCGGCGACCATCTCCGAGCTGGCCGTGGCCATCGGGGCCAGCCGCGCGGCCGTCTACCGGCTGCTCGTGCCGCTGTCCGAGCGCGGGCTGGTATGGCGCGACGGCACCAAGGTCCGGCTCGGCGTCGGCCTGCTCCGGCTGGCCGGCCAGGTGCTCCCGCAGCTGCGGGACGCGGCCGGCCCGGTGCTGCGTGAACTGGCCGAGAAGGTCGGCGCGACCGCGCACCTCTCGGTCGAGCAGGGGGCGCAAGCGCTTGCGGTGGCCGTCGTGGAGCCGTCCTGGACGAGTTTCCACGTCGCCTACCGCGTCGGCAGCCGCCACGCGCTGAACTCGGGCGCGGCCGGCAAGGCGATGACCCTGCGCCCCGGTGGCGACGGCTGGGTGACGTCGGCTGGTGAGCTGGAAGCGGGCGCGTCCGGCGTCGCCGCGCCGGTGCGCGGGGTGCCCGGGCTGCGGGCGAGCGTCGGCGTCGTCTCCCTGGAACCCCTCAAGGCCGCCGAGGTCGGGCCACAGGTCGTGGCGGCCGCCGCCCGGCTGACCGAGGTGCTCCGAACGGACGCGTAGTTGGCGCATCGACGCCGGGATGTGATCTCGTGGTGTCAGAGGCGGCTCAGCGGGGAGCCGCCGTGACCCGGCCGGGGGTGCGGTGAAGATTCCCGAAGAGCTCGTCGGCTGCGCGGTCCGCCGGACCGCGTTCGACTTCCAGGTGCGTCTCGAACTCGTCGACGAGCCGGAGGACGACGAGCCGCGCGTCGACGCCGAACTCGTCGTCGAGACGTCGTTCCGGCTGCGTGACGCCGAAGGCCGCTGCCACGACCTCAGACCGGCGACCGGGGCCGCGCTGGCGCCCGTGCTCGACCTGTTCGGCCGCACGGTGACGGCCGTCCGGCTGCGGTCCGGCAGTCTCGCGCTGACGTTCGACGACGGCGCCGAGCTGTCCGTCTGGCCGGATCCGGCGTACGAGTCGTGGTGGCTGACCGGGCACGGCATCGAGCCGATCCTGGTCGGGCCGGGGGAGTCGAACTAGCGCCGCGACGCGGCCACCAGCGGCCGGACCATGCTCAGCAGCAGCGCGACGTCGACGGTGAACAGGAGCCGCTCGAACAGCCCGAGCGTGACCTCCTGGTGCGCCGGGCCGATGACCAGCGTGACGACGAAGCCGCCGAGCACGACGCCGACACTGGCGAAGCTCGCCGTGGCCAAGCGCCGGATCGTGGTGCGCCGCGGCTCCCACGGGCAGCGCTCGCGGCCCCTGCGGGTCAGCACGAACGCGGCCACGGGCAGCGCGACGAACGCCGTCAGCGCGGCGATGTTGTGCACCTGTCCGGACAGCGAACGCGCTTCGCCGTCCGGGTCGACGGGCACGAGCCCGCACACCAGCAGCCCGGCCGACCAGACGCCGAGCAGCACGCAGACGGCGGTGGTGCCCGGGCGGCGCGCCTTGGCGATGCCGGTGAGCAGCGCGACCGAGCCGAGGGCCAGCGCCAAGCACATCGCGCTGAACAGCGGCGCGGCCGACGAGCCGCCGAGCTTGCCGTAGACGTACTCCGACAGCGTCTGCCAGATCGGGCTGACCTGGCCGGACAGGCGCAGGTGCAGGTCGATCGAGATGGCCACGGCCAGGCCGATGCCGCCCAGCGCGAGCCTGCCGTGCACCGGCGAGACGGCGGTCTGCGGCTTCGGAGCGGTCACCTGCGGTCTCCTGCTGGTCGAGGCATGGAGAAGGGCAAGGTGGTGTTCACCTTGCCCTCACCCTTTCGTTCCCGAAAGGTTACCGCGTGATCCTGTGAAGAACTCGTACGTCCCGGTCAGAAGGCCAGCTGGAGCAGGGCGAACGCCGCGAACCCGGCGAACGCGAACCCGGCGACGCGCTGGATCAGCTTCGGCCGGATCTTGCCGCGGATCTTGCCGCCGATGAACACCGCGAGCCCGGCCACCACGACGAGCGCGGCGAAGGAGCCGACGCCGACCGCGATCGGGTTGCCGATCCGGGCGGCGAGGCTCGCCGTCGCGAGCTGGGAGGCGTCACCCCACTCGGCGGCGAAGAGCACGCCGAACGACGTCAGCGCGGAGCGCCAGAAGGTCGCCGGCGAGGGTCCCGTGCGCGAAGCGTCTTCGCCGGCTTCGTCCGCGTCACTGAATCCCTCGCGAAGGAGCATGAAAGAGCCGAGACCGAACATCGCGGCGACGACCAGGGAAAGCACGACGTCCGGCAACAGCGTCAACACACTGCCGAACGCGACCGCGATGACGCATTGCACGGCGAACGCGGCACACACCCCGGCGAATACCGGCCAGCCCCGGAAACGGGTGGTCAGCACCAAGGTCGCGACCAGCGTCTTGTCCGGCAGTTCCACGGCAAGGACCAGGCCGAACGCGCTGATCAACGCCACCATCGCGGTAGTCATGAGTATTTCTCGCCCCTTTCGCTGCAACGATAAAGGGGCGGTTCAGCGGGTCGCAAGCTGATGGCTTCTGCGAAATTGCCGAATCGGTACCCATGAATTTGTCATCGCGGTCGGTCGCACAATTTTCTTCGGCACGCCGAATTTCCGGTTGTGGCCTGCGGTAGGTTGCGGTCATGGGGACGGAAGCGCGTACTGCGCAGGTCAACGAGGTCATCCGCCGGCTGGACGCGCACTACGTCTTCCCGGACGTCGCGGCGAAGCTGGCGGAGGTGCTTCGCCGGCGTCTCGATGAAGGCGCGTACGCGGACCTCGACGACGTCGAGTTCGCGACGGTCGTCACAGTGGATCTGCAGTCGGTGAACGGCGACAAGCACGTGCGGCTGCGCCACCACGTCGACCCGGTTCCGGACGCCGAAGGCGACGACGAAGCCATCGACATGGAGGCGTACCGGCTCGAAGCCGAACTTTCGGGTTACGGCCTCGCGACCGCGCGGCGGCTCGCGGGCAACGTCGGCTACCTCGACACGACGATGTTCTACCCGGCGGAGATCGTGCGGGACGCGGTCGCGGGGGCGATGACGCTGCTCTCCGGGACCGACGCGCTGCTGCTCGACGTCCGTCGCAACCGCGGCGGCGACCCGCGCACGGTCGCGATGCTGATCAGCTACCTCGTCGACGAGCCGACGCACTACCTGAACATCTACGAGCGCGAAGGCAACAAGACCAGCGAGGTGTGGACCTGGCCGTACGTGCCGGGCACGCTGTTCGGTTCGGTCAAGCCGGTGTGGGTGCTGACCGGGCCGGACACGTTCTCCGGCGGCGAGGACGTCAGCTTCTCGCTGCAGCGGCTGGGCCGCGCGAAGACGGTCGGCACGGCGACCCGGGGCGGCGCCCACCCCCGCAACCAGTACAAAGTGGACACCCACCTCGACGTGACCGTCTCGATCGCGCGCGGCTTCCACCCGGTGACCGGCGACAACTGGGAAGGCACCGGCGTCCGCCCGGACATCCCGGTCGAGGCGGACAAGGCGTTCGACACGGCGTACGCGCTGGCGCTGAAGCACGTGCTCGACCTCGGCGACACCGGTCCGCGGCGGGCCGTCGCCGAGGAAGCGCGGGCGGCACTCGACCGGATGTAGTCACCCAGGACGTTGGTCCTGGGCACATCGGGACCAGTTGAACTGGTCGCGCCGCCGGGCCCGGAGCACGCTGGGCTACGTGGAGGTCCTTGAGCTAGCGCGGTGGCAGTTCGGCATCACCACCGTCTACCACTTCCTGATGGTCCCGTTGACCATCGGGCTGTCGATCCTGGTCGCGGCGATGCAGACCCGCTGGGTCCGCACCGGCGAGCTGCGGCACCTGAAGATGACGAAGTTCTGGGGCAAGCTGCTGCTGGTCAACTTCGCCATGGGCGTGGTGACAGGCATCGTGCAGGAGTTCCAGTTCGGGATGACGTGGAGCGCGTACTCCCGCTTCGTCGGCGACGTCTTCGGCGCGCCACTGGCCATGGAAGGGCTCCTCGCGTTCTTCGTCGAGTCGACGTTCCTCGGCCTGTGGATCTTCGGCTGGGACCGGCTGCCGAAGAAGGTGCACCTGACGTGCGCCTGGGCGTTTTCGCTGGCCACGATGGCTTCGGCGTACTTCATCCTGGCCGCGAACTCGTGGATGCAGCACCCGGTCGGCGTCACGTTCGAGAACGGCAAGCCGACGATGAACTCGATCTGGGCGGTGCTGACGAACAACACGGCGCTGGCCGCGATCCCGCACACGCTCGCCGGCGCGTTCTCGGTGGCGGCGGCCTTCCTGGTCGGCATCGCCGGCTGGCACCTGTGGCGACGCGGCGACCACCAGGACGTCTGGCGGACGTCGCTGCGCCTCGGCGGCTGGGTCGGCATCGCCGCGTTCGCCGTCCTGGCGATCACCGGTGACACGCAGGGCAAGCTGATGTTCGAGCAGCAGCCGATGAAGATGGCGTCGGCGGAAGCGTTGTGCCACACGGAACAGCCGGCGAGCTTCTCGATCATCGCGATCGGCGACGTCGCGGGCTCGAACTGCGAGGACGTCAAGACGTTCAACGTGCCCGCGCTGCTGAGTTTCCTGGCGCACAACGACTTCAAGACCGAGGTCAAGGGCGTCGAGGACCTGATCGGGGAGTACCAGGCGAAGTACGGCACGAACTACCCGGACGACCCGGACCTGGGCTCGCTGGCGGGAAAGCCGATCGACTACGTGCCGAACCTCCCGGTGACGTACTGGGGCTTCCGCATGATGATCGGCTTCGGCGCGGTGTCGGCGGGCATCGGCCTGCTGGCCCTGTGGCTGACCCGCCGCGACCGCATCCCGACGAGCCGCTGGTTCCCGTGGCTGGTCCTGGCCGGCGTCGCGACGCCGTTCCTCGGCAACAGCGCGGGCTGGATCTTCACGGAGATGGGCCGTCAGCCGTTCGTGGTGGCCCCGAACCCGTCGGGCGTCGACGGCGTCTGGATGTTCACCGCACAAGCGGTCTCGCGGTTGTCGACGGGCGAGGTCTGGACGTCCCTCATCGCCTTGACCACGGTGTACGCCGTGCTCGGCGTGGTGGAGCTGTACCTGATGCGCAAGTACATCCGCGGCGGCGTCGACGCGGTGATGCCCCCGAAGAAGCAAGACGACGACAACGAACCGGGCGACACGCTCGCGTTCGCCTACTGAGGCGGCGACGATGAGCACCCTGACCCACCCCAAGCCCGCTGACCAGGCAAAACCCCCTGCTTCGGGCCCAACCACCCCCCAGGCAGCCCCCACCCGTCCCGGGGGGCGGCCCCGAACCCAGCGTATCGGCTTGGTCACTCTCACGGGTTACCCACAGCAAATCTGTGGACAACTCGACCACTTGTGGATAACTCACGGCGATCGGGGCCCGGCCGCGGCCGAACGTCGGAGTGTCGTGCTAGGAGGCGTCCGATGACCCTCCCGATGATCTGGTTCTGCGTCATCGCCTTCTTCTGGGCGGGTTACCTGTTCCTCGAGGGCTTCGACTTCGGCGTCGGGATGCTGCTGCCCGTGCTCGCGCGCGACAACACCGAGCGCCGCGTCATGGTCAACACCATCGGGCCCGTCTGGGACGGCAACGAAGTCTGGGTGATCGTCGCCGGCGGGGCGATGTTCGCCGCCTTCCCCGGGTGGTACGCCAGCCTGTTTTCCGCCGCCTACCTGCCGCTTCTCCTCCTGCTGCTCGCCCTCATCGGCCGTGGCGTCGCCTTCGAATACCGCGGCAAGGTCGACTCCGACCGCTGGCGCCGCGCGTGGGACCGCGTGATCGTGGCCGGCTCGTGGATTCCGCCGCTCGGCGTCGGGCTGATCCTCGCGACGACCGTCCTCGGCCTGCCCCTCGACGCCGAAGGCAACCGCGTCGGCTCCGCGTTCGCCGCCTTCCGCTGGGACACCCTGCTCGGCGCGGTCGCCGTCGCCGCCTTCTCGATCACCCACGGCGCCGCGTTCCTCGCCCTCAAAACCACCGGTGACCTGCGGGAACGCGCTCGGACCCTGGCGCTGCGCATGGTGCCGCTCGCGATGGTGCCGGTCGTCGCCTTCCTGGCCGTCGTCCAGTGGCGCGAAGGCACGCTGTGGACACTGCTCGCATTTGGGATCAGTGCTCTCGCCGCCGTCGTCGCCTGGCTGCGGTTGCGCGCCGACCGCGACGGCCAGGCGTTCGCCGCGCTCGGCGTCGTCATCGCCGGCGCCGCCGTCACGATGTTCGGCTCGCTGTTCCCGAACGTCCTGCCCTCGACGCTCGACGCCGCCACCACGCTGACCATCGCCGACACGGCGTCGAGCCCGTACACGCTGACGGTGATGACCTGGGTCGCCGTCTTCGGCGCCCCCGCCGTGCTGATCTACCAGGGCTGGACGTACTGGGTGTTCCGCAAGCGCATCGGCACCCAGCACATCCCGGCGGTCCACGCACCATGACGCAGCTTCCCGGGCGCGCTCCCCTTCTCGCCTCGGAGTCCACAGTGGACTCGGCGCGGCCGGGAAAGGGCCCGCTCGGCGCACTGCCGGCCCTCGTGCCGGCCGTGCGCCGAGCGCTGGCCCTGGTGGGGTTCCTGTCGTTCCTCAACGCCGCCGCGCTGGTGGCCCAGGCCTTCCTGCTCGCCGACGTCCTCGCGGCGATCGTCGGAGCAGGGTCCGGCGGACGCACCGCCCAGCTGGCCGCGCTGCTCGCGCTCGTCGCGACGCGCGCGCTGACCGGCTGGGCGGTGCGCACGGTGGCCGCCCGCGCGGCCGCGACGGCGCAGCGCGAACTGCGCGCGAAAGCCGTCGACCACGCGTTGCGGCTCGGCCCGGAGTGGATCGCCCGCCGCGGCCACGGCGAGCTGACGGCGTTGACGACCCGCGGCCTCGACGCGCTCGACGCGTACTTCCGCGAGTACCTGCCCGCGCTGGTGACGGCGGCCGTCGTCCCGCTCGGCGCCGGCGCGGCGATCCTGTTCGCCGACTGGCCGTCGGGCGTGATCGTCGCGCTGACCGTGCCGCTGCTGCCGATGTTCGCGATCCTGGTCGGCAAGTACACCGCCGGCCGCGTCGCCGGCGCCACCGACGCGACGCACCGGATGTCCGAGCGGCTGCTCGAGCTGGTGCGCGTGCTGCCGGTGCTGACCGCGTTCCGCCGCGCGGACGCCCAGGCCGAGACGGTCCGGAAGCTCTCCGAACGCCACCGCCGCGCGACGCTCAAGACGTTGAAGGTCGCCTTCTCCTCGGCGTTCGTGCTCGAACTGATCGCGACGCTGTCGGTCGCGCTCGTCGCGGTGGTGATCGGTGTCCGCCTCGCGGGCGGCCACCTGCCGCTGGCCATCGGGCTGGGTGTGCTGATCCTCGCGCCGGAGTGCTACCAGCCGCTGCGCGCGGTCGGCGCGGCGTTCCACTCCAGCGAGGACGGCGTCGAAGCGGTCCGCCGGGTCGCCGACCTGCTGGCGGTGCCCGCGCCTTCCCTTGGCAGTGCGCTCGTCGACGGCCGTGACCTGCGGGTTTCCGCTCTGCGGGTGGCGCGGCGCGGTGGTTTCGCCCCGGACGGCGAGACGTTCGCGATCCGCCCCGGCGAGACGGTCTGGTTGCGCGCCCCCAGCGGTGGCGGCAAGTCGACAACGCTCTCGGCGCTTCTCGGCTTCGTTCCCGCGCACGACGGAAGCATCACCATCGGCACGACGAACCTCGCCGACGCCGACCTCGCGCGCTGGCGGGAGCAGGTCGCGTGGGTGCCGCAGTCGCCGGTGTTCACCGGCGGCACGGTCCGCGAAGAGGTCGGCTCGGACGTCGTCCTCGCCGAACTCGGCCTGGCCGGGCTGGCGGACCGTCCGGTGGCGAAGCTTTCCCTTGGCCAAAGACAGCGCGTCGCGGTGGCGCGGGCATTGCTGCGAGTGCGCGACGAAGCCTGGCTCCTCCTGCTCGACGAGCCGACCGCCCATCTCGACGAAGCCAGCGCGCGCCTGGTGCTGGACGCGGTGCAGCGCGCCGTCGACCACGGAGCCGCGGCGATCATCGCGGCCCACGAGCGCACGGCGGCGGTCGATATGTCGACCTCGTCTTCGGGCGCGCCTGAAACATCCACAGTGGACTCTTCGGTTTCGCCGCTGCCCTGGCGCGCCCTCCTGGACGGACGTCTCTTCGGCGGGGCATTCCTCGGAGCGGTAGCCCTGCTGGCCGGCGTCGCGCTGACCGCGACGTCCGGCTGGCTGATCGCCAAGGCGTCCCAGCAGCCGCCGATCCTGACGCTGACGGTCGCGGTGGTCGGCGTCCGCGCGTTCGGCCTGGGCCGAGCCGGCCTCCGGTACGTGGAACGCCTGGTCACGCACGACGCCGCGTTCCGCATCGCGGGCCGCCTCCGCGTCCGGCTGTGGACGTCCCTGGTCCGCCTCGGCCCGGCGCGAAGCCTGCGCGCGGGCGAGGGCCAGCGGCGCCTGGTCGCCGACGTCGACACGGTGCGCGACCTGCTGCCCCGGGTGGTCTCGCCGCCGCTGGTGGTCGCGCTGGTCGCGGCCGGAGCGATCGCCGTCCAGGCGTGGGTCCTCCCCGCGGCAGGCTGGACCCTCGCGGCGGCGGTCGCCCTCGGGCTGTGCGCCCCACTGGTCGCCCTGCGAGCCGAACGTCGGGCAACGTCGGCCTTGGCGACCGGCCGACGTGACGTCGCTGCCCGGGTCTTGGCGCTGTTCGAGGCAGCGGCCGAACTGCTGGCCTTCGGCCGTGCTCACGATCGCCGCTGTGCCTTGGCCGAGGCGGACACCCGGCTGGTGACCCAGGCTCGCCGCCAGGCATTCGGAGCCGGCGCGGCGGAAGCCTTGGTGACATTGGCCTGCGGCACGGCGGCGATCGTGAGCACGGCCTTCGCGTCCCAGGCGGTCTCGGCCGGTCGTCTCGACCCGGTGCTCGCGCCGTTGCTGGCGCTGGTGCCGTTGGCGTTGGCGGAGGTGCTGGCGCTGCTGCCACCGGTGGCCCAGCACTGGGACACGCTGAAGCAGGCCCGCCACCGCCTGGCCGACACCCCGGCCGCGGCCGGTCACACCAACTCGGCGCCGACCAAGTCGCGCCCAGCGGGCTTGGCTCGGCCGCGGGTCGGGTTGGTGGCCGCGGAGCCGCACCGGGCCGGACAGCGCCCGGCCGACATCGAGGATGCCGCTCGGTCTCGGGCCGAAGTGGCGGTCGCTGGGTTGCGCAGGTCTGCCGAGCAGGGGCCGGTTGATGTCGTAGGCGCCGTTGGGTCTTGGGCCGAGTCGGCGGGATCTCTCGCGGCTGTTGCCGAGCCGCGATCCGCCGACTTTGGGGATGGCGCTCGGTCTCGGGTCGCTGGGTTGCACCAGGGCGAGTTCGGGGGTGGCGAGCGGCCGTCCGTCGAACTGTGCGGGGCCGACCTCGGGTGGCCGGATGGGCCCGTCGTGCTTCGCGGGGTCGATCTGGCTCTTGCTCCCGGGACCTATGCCGCCGTCGTCGGGCCCAGCGGGGCCGGCAAGTCGACGCTGGTTGCCGCGCTTCTCGGCTTTCTCTCGCCTTCGCGAGGCGTCGTCAACGTGCCCGATGGCGTCGCCTGGGCGCCGCAGGAGCCGATGCTGGCCGCCACCACCGTGGGCGAGAACCTCCGGCTGGCGCGGCCGACCGCCACCGAGGACGAACTGCGGGAAGCCTTGCACCAGGCCGCGCTCGACGATGTCGCGCCGGAGACCGTGCTCGGCAGTGGTGGCAGTGGGCTCTCCGGCGGGCAGGCGCAGCGCGTCGCACTGGCGCGGGCCTTGCTCGGGGCGTCTTCGGCGGGGCTCGTCCTGCTCGACGAGCCCACCGCGCACCTCGACGAGCCGACCGCGCGCGCCGTGCGGGAACAGCTGCGTGCGGTGCTCGCGGGGCGGACCGTGGTGCACGTGACCCACCGCGCCGACGAGGCCGAACACGCGGACGTGGTGCTCGAGGTCCGTGACGGCCGGGTCGTCACGCGAGTGCCGGTGGCCGGGGCGACGTGATCGATTCCCGCTGTGTCCTTGCCGCGCCGCCGCCACGCCGCGCGATAATGACGGAACTCATGGATCCGACGCTTGCCGCGCGGGCACTGTCCGCCGCCACCGAGATCACCAGCACCGCCCTGTCCGGCGACGACCCGGGCGCGGTGCTGGACACGGTCGTCGCCCGCGCCGCCGAACTCGCCGACGCCGACCTCGGCCTGGCCATGGTCAGCGCCGACGACGGCCGCGTCGTCGTCGAAGCCGCGCACTACGCCACACCGCACCCGAGCGAGATCGCCGCGGCGACGCGTTCGGAAGCCAGCGATGTCGTTGCGGCCCCCGACGCTTCCGGGACCGAGTCGGAGGGTGATTCCCCGGTTGAGGGTGCGGGCAAGCCGGAAACCTCGGCCTCCGACACCGTCGCGGCGCCAGGCGCGCGCGGCAGCGAACCGGCATCGGCCGGCGACAGTGGCGACGCCGCTCCAGTCGTCGGTGAGTCGCTCCGTGGGCTTTCGCTTTCCGCCGACTCCGCGGCCGGGCGGGTGGCCCGGGGTGGCGAGCCCATCGCCAGCGATGACTTCACCGTCGATCCGCGGACCGCGCCCTACGTCCCGGCCGAGCTTCACGGCTATGGGCCTTTTGCCGCCGCTCCCTTTGGGTCCGGGGGGCGGGTTCTCGGCGCGCTCACCGTCTACCGGAAGCAGGGGCGTGAGCCCTTCTCCGCGGGGACCGTCGAAATGCTCGTCGCCTTCGCCGCGCAAGCCGGGGTGGTGCTCGCGCTCGCCGAGGGCGCCAATGCTCGCCATCGCGTCGCGCTGTACGAGGAGCGGGAGCGGATCGCTCGCGAGCTCCACGACGTCATCGTCCAACGGCTCTACGGCGCCGGGATGCAGCTCGACCGGGTGCGGCGCAACATGCGCAAGCGGTTCGCCCAGGCCGACGGTGCTCGCCTGTCCGACGCGATCGACCAGCTGGACCAGACCATCGAGGAGATCCGCGGGACGGTGCGCGCGCTGCGGTCCGCAGAACCTCGCCACGACACCGGCACGCCTGCCGATCTTGCCGAATCGGCGCGCGGCGAGGTCCGTATCGCGGGGGAGCTGCTCGGCTACCCGCCGACCCTGGAGCTGTCCGGTGAGTTCGCCGACGTCCCCGCCGAACGGGCCGACCACATCCGGGCCGCCCTGCGTGAAGCACTGTCCAATGTGGTCAGACACTCCGGCGCGAGCGAAACCCGCGTCACCCTGGCCCGGGACTCGCACGGAGTGAAACTCCGCGTCCGGGACAACGGTTCCGGCGTCCCCCAAGGTGTCGCCACCCGTGGCCTGCGCCACCTCGCCGAACGCGCGGACGCCGCGGGCGGGAAGTTCTTCCTGAACTCCTCGCCCAGCCTCGGCACCCTGGTCGCGTTCGACCTGCCACTCGATTGACGAGCACAACCGACTCGGCCTCACCCTTCTCGGGTCATCCAAGCCTCCTTCCCACGTCCTCAGGAAGGATCTTATCGAATTCTCGAACATATATTCGACTCACGTTCGAGTGAATCCGGAGTCCACAAACCCCGCTTGACGTGGCGCACGGTGACACGACCGTGAAAAGTACGCAGCGAACGGCGGCTTGCGGACAGTCCGGCCGCGGCGGGTTACTTCTCCCGGCGTGCGACCCAGGCGGCGGCCTGCGTGCGGCGCTGCATGCCGAGCTTCGCCAGCACCGACGTGACGTAGTTCTTGACCGTCTTCTCGGCGAGGAAGAGCCGCTCCGCGATCTCCCGGTTCGACAGGCCCTGACCGATCAGCTCGAGCACGTCCCGCTCGCGCTCGGTCAGCGCGGCCAGCTCGTCCGTCGGCGGGTGGCGCATCTTGTCCAGCACCCGCGCGGTGCTCACCGGGTCCAGCAGCGACCGGCCGGCCGCGACCTCGCGGACCGCGGTCACCACGTCCTGCCCGCGCACCTGTTTCAGCAGGTAGCCCGCCGCGCCGGCCATGATCGCGCCGACCATCGCCTCTTCGTCGTCGAACGCCGTGAGCATCAGGCACGCCGGCGGGTTCGGTTTCGACCGCAGCTCGCGGCAGAGCGTGATGCCGTCGCCGTCGCCGAGGCGGACGTCGACCACCGCGACCTCCGGCTCGACGTGCATCGCGACCGCCAGCGCCTCTTCGACGCTGCCCGCTTCGGCGACGACCTCGATGTCGGGCTCGTCGCCGAGGAGGTCGCGGAGCCCGCGGCGGACCAGTTCGTGGTCGTCGACGAGCAGTACCTGGATCGGCATACCCCCAGGTTACGGGGTGGACGGCCAATTCGCTCGAAGAGGTGACGGAGATCGTCCGACATTCCGACCGGTACGTATTACAACGAATTTCCGGGCGGACGAAAACGCTGGTCAACGCGATTCGATCATCAATCCGGCGAAGAATCACGAGGCGCCCGGATTTTGGTTGGGCGCTGGCGTTTCCTGACGACCGCACGAATTTCGGAAATGTCCGTAACGGCCTCGACGCGGCCGCGATATTAACCACACATCACGGCGCCAGAGCCGTGGTCGACTCCGATTCTTCCCCGGAAGGACTTCCGTTGTCCTTATTTCGTCGGGCCCTGACGACGGCCGCAGCCGTCGCCGGGCTCGCTCTCCTCGGCTCCGTCTCCCTCGCCTCCGCGCAGCTCGCGACACCGCTCGCGGTCGGCGACAAGAACTGTTCGGACTTCCAGTACCAGGAAGACGCGCAGGCCGTCTACAACCAGGACCCGTCGGACCCCAACGGCCTGGACGGCGACGACAACGACGGCAAGGCCTGCGAGTCCCTGCCGCACCGCCCGGTGCAGAACACCACCAAGCCCGTGCCCACCTCGGCACAGCCGTCGACCTCGACGAAGACCCACACCACCCCGAAGTCGACGACCACCAAGAAGGCCACGACGGGCGGCCAGGTCAAGGTCAAGCCGGTCGGCGGCGTGGCCACCGGCGGCGGCGAGCCCGACGAAGGCACCCCCGGGTTCCTCCTGCTCAGCGGTGCGCTGCTGGCCGCGGCGACGTCCGGCGGGATGGTGCTCTACCTGCGCCGGCGCGCGAGTTGAGGCGGCCGCACCCACCGCTGTGGCCGGCGATCGCGGCGGTGGCCGCCGCGCTCGGCGTGGTCGTGGTCGTGGCACTCGTCCTGGCCTTCTCCTCACCGGCGACGGACGAGGTCGCGCCGCCGCCGTCGCCGCCCTACACGAGCGCCGCGGGGAGCGCCGGCACCACGACCACCCCACCGCACGGCGGGCTCCCGGCGGCGAAACCGGCGTCGCTGAGCATCCCGGCGATCGGGGTGCGCGCCGGGTCGATCGCCGATCTCGGGCTCACGCCCGGCGGTGAGCTGCAGGTCCCGCCCGACGCGACGACCGTCGGCTGGTTCACCGGGGCGCCGTCGCCCGGCGAGGTCGGGCCGGCGGTGCTGGCCGCGCACGTCGACTACAAGCACGTGCCCGGCGCGTTCAGCAAGCTGAAGGACCTGCGCTCCGGCGAGCTGGTGCGGGTGGGCCGCACCGACGGCCGGACGGCGGTTTTCACCGTCTACCGCGTCGACAGCTACGCCAAGGCCGGCTTCCCGACGGACGAGGTCTACGGCGACACGACCGAGCCCGAGCTGCGGCTCATCACCTGCGGCGGCGCGTTCGACCGGTCGAGCGGGAACTACCTCGACAACGTCGTGGCCTTCGCGAAGCTCACCGCCGTCGAGGCTTAAGCCAGGTCGATCCGCGCCAGCTCGAGCCGGCGGTAGGCGCGATCGTGGAGGGACCAGACGTCGAGGACGTCGTCGTCCAGCTCCGGGTACGCGATGACGAGCCGCGCGGGCTCGGCGCCGTCCGCGCGGTAGACGACGTCCACCGGGATGCCGGCTTCGAGCTGCCAGCAGAGTTGTTGCTGCTTCGGCGTGAGCCGCCCCGCGTAGCGGTCGCTCATCGCCCGCGCGAGCTGCCCGCGCAGCAGGCCCGGGCCGCTCGGCGGGGCCGCCAGCAGCCGGTCCGCGTGGTCCAGCGGGTCGGGTTTCCGGTCGGCGGCCTCGGGATCGCGGATGGCGACCTTCGGCTCGCCCTGCTCCCGCGCCGGCAGCACGATGCTCCCGTCGGCGGCGTGGTGCGTCGGAGCGTAACCGGTGTCGCGCAACGCCTCGAGCGTGCGCGAGGCGTCCATTGTGGACGTCAACACCGTCGGGGCCACCGAGCGCAGGCCGAGTTTCACGAGCTTGCGGTGCGCGGCGATCTCGGCGAGCACCGCGGGTTCGCCGGTGACGACGCTCGCGACGTCGAACACCTGCGCCTCGCCGTGGCGCCGCGCGACGTCGTTGACCAGGTACACCAACGGTTGCGGCAGCTCGCCGCCGGCGATCGCCCCCAGCTCGCCGAGCAGCTCGGCCGCCGTCGCGCCCTGGTCGAAGGCCCGCCGGACGGTCGACGGCGAGAACCGCCAGCTCGTCGCCGTGCCCTGGGTTTCGCGATCGGCGGCGCGGTCCAGCTGCGCGGCGAGGCGGGCGTCGGGGGAGCCGGGCACGATCGCGGTCAGGTCGGTGCCGAACAACGCCGTCGTGCGGGCGTGGGCCACCAGTTCTTCGGTGACGGCCACGAGCTGGCCCGGGTCGAGCAGCGCGCGCCCGGCCTTGGTGACGGCACCGTGCGCGATGGCGCCGAGCAGCTCGCCCTCGGCGAGGGCCTCCCGCACGTGGCCGGCGAAGTCCTCGGCCGCCAGCATCGGCGCGTGCCACTCGGCGAGCCGCGTCAGCGCGTCGACGTCGGTGATCCCGGTGCCGGGTGCCAGCCGGGCCAGCAACCGCACGACCAGCCGTCGCACCTGCGCGCCGTGGCCCGGGCCTTCCGCCGGCGGCGCGGGTTCCCACCAGGTCGTCAGCAGCAGGCGGTGGAGCAGCGCCGGGCCGGGGCGGACGACGTCGGGATCCGGTTCGAGCGTGGGCGGCGGCGCCTTCTGGCCCCGGCGCGGCGGGTTGGGCTCCTCGGCCAGCAGCAGCCCGGTCTGCACGGCGAGGTCGATGGCCAGCTCGATCTCCGCGGGCGTCGCGCGGACCTCCTTGGCCACCTTCTTGACCAGCCGCGACCCGATCGTGCCGTCCTTGAGCAGCGGAAACGGCTCGGCGGCGGCGAGCTCGAGCACCGCCGAGACGCGGTCGAGCAGCCGCAACGCGGCCGCCGACGACGCGGCTTCGGCCGACTCGGCTCCGATGTGGACGACGGGGGCTTCGGGCTCCACCGGCGTGAACGGCAGGGGGTGGTCCGGGCCGCGCAGGGCCAGCGACACCTCGACGGGCATGGCGGCGCTGCCGTAGTACGTCCCGAACAGAAAGCCGCGCTCGAACGCCCAGGCCTCCGGCGTGCCCGGCAGCGGCGTCACGGCGTTGATCTCGGGAACGCCGTCGGCCATGTCCCGCAACAGTTTCCGAACGGGCTCGGGCGCGGTGCCGGCCAGCTCGCGCAGGCCGTCGGCGTCCCGGAAGAACCCGACGAGACCGCGCAGCAGCTCGGTTCGCCGCACGTCGCCCGGCAGTCCGACGGCCCGCGACAGCTGCGCGAGCCGCGTCGTGCCGAGCTCGCCGAGCAGGTGCGCGGCCGGTTCGCCGAGGCCGTCCGCCTGGAAGTTCGTCCGGTGCAGCAGCTCCGGCAGCGTGACGCCGCCGGGCTCGCGCCAGACCAGCGCCCGGTCCGCCAGTTCGTCCACAAAGGACTCGGCGACGGCGGGCCCGGTGCCGAGCAGCCGCGCGACGTCGTCGATCGACGCGGGTCCGGTGCCCAGCGCGTGGCAGAGCTGCAGGGCGCGCACGACCTGCGCGTGCGGCGTCGGCAACCCGAGCAGGGCCTCGTTCAGGGAGGCGGCGGTGCCGAGCCGAACGGCGACGACGTCCAGCCGCCGCGGCCACGGCTCCCCGAGCACGTCCGGCCGGTGGGCCAGCACCGTCGCCAGGCGCTCCCGGTCGAGCCCCGCGAGCCGCCCGAGCAATCCGTCGGCGGTGGTCATCGGCCCAGGCTAGATCACCGTTCGCAGGCCACGCCGTCGCCGTCACGGTCGAGTGCGGCCCGGTAGCCGGGCTCACCGCGGTACAGCGGTGCGGCGCCGGCGGCCTTGGCGGCGGTGCAGTTCTTGTAGTACGCGGCGGAATCCTGCTCCGGCGCCGGGGCGTCCTCGGTGGTCACCGGCGCGGGCGGCGGCTTCGGGGCCGCCTTGGTGGTCACCGGGGCCGGCGGCTGCGGGATCGGCGTCGGGCTCGGTGTGGGGGTCGGCGCCGGGACGTCGATGGTGCCGTTGCACGGCGCCGCCCACAGTCCGCTGACGGCCTGGTGCGCCGCGTTTTCGGCCGCCGCCAGGGCCGGCGACGCGGCACTCGTCGCGTACTTGAGATAGCCGTTTTGGAGCGCCAGTGTCGCGTAATCCTGCCCGCCGGCCAGCGTCACGGCGATGCCGTCGGCGGTTTCCGCGCCGAGCTGGACGGTTTTCCCGGAAAGGGTCGTGGCGGCCCAGGCCAGCGATTCCGCCGCGTAACAGCCGACGGTGGTGGCGGGGGCGACGACGCCGAGCACGCGCACCGTTCTCCGGGTGCCGTCGCTGCCGTTCACCACGACGTTCGCGCCGTCCGTCACGGTCTCGACCGTGTACGTCACGGCGACCGGTGTCGGGGTCGGCGTCGCGCTGGTCGTGCTGGTGGGAGCCGTGGTCGTCGGTGCGGCGGCCGTGAGCTTCGGCTCGGGCGCCTTCCCGAAGACGGCGCCGAGCACGAACAGGACGCCGAAAGCGGCCAGGACGATCTTCAGCCAATTCGGTAGGCGCTTCATGACGGATTTCCTTGCTCTTCGACGCGACGTGCCGACGGTGTACTCGGGAAATCTCCCGCCGTTGTTACGCCGGGGACCGTGATCGACCACCAGTCGTTATCCGGCGGAATGTAACCGTCACGATCGCGTCACGAACACCCTTTTCGTCGCGAAAAACCGTCACGACGGCGCGCGGTCGAGCGACCTGGGGGACGTGATCGAATCCCTCCCGCTGCTCGGGGCCGGCGGCTACCCCGCGCAGGGCATCGACTTCACCGCCCTCGAGATCCGGACGACCGGCCTGCGCCCCGGGCGCGTGGTCGAGCTGGCCGCGGTGCGGGTCCGCGCCGACGGCGTGCTCGCCGGCGAGCTGACGACATTGGTGAACCCGGGGCCCGGCGTGCCGCCCGGCCCGGTCGTCCTGCACGGCATCACGCGGGAAGAGCTGGACGCCGCGCCGTCGTTCGGCGCCGTGCTGGGGTCACTGCTCAATCTGTGCCGCGGCAGCGTCGTCGTGGCCCACGACCTGCCGTTCCTCACGGCGTTCCTGGGCAGCGAGGCCGCGCGCCTCGGCTCCCGGGTGCCGGTGCTGCCGGGCGTCGACGTGCTGACGGCCGCGCGGTCCGCCGTCCGGTTGCCCAACTACCGGCTCGCGACGGTGGCGCCCGCGTTCGGGGTGGCGCGGCCCGGGCCGTCCGCGTTGAGCGGCGCGCGGACCGTCGCGCAGCTGGCGACCGGCCTGTTCGGACGGCACGGCTTCACCTTCGCGGCGCGGCCGGTGCTGCCCACGCTGCCGGCGTTCGCCGCGGGCCCGTTGCGGCCACGGGAAGACGTCCCGGCGGCCGAGCCGGGCTGGATGGCCGAAGCCGTCGAGCGGGTCGTCGCCGCTCGGACCGGCGAGGACGCGTACCTGGACCTGCTCGCCGGCGTCGTCGCCGACCAGCACCTGTCGCCGCCCGAGGTGTCGGCCTTGGCCGCGCTGGCGGACGAAGCGGGCTGGGACAGCGAGAGCGTGCGCGCGACGCACGAGCGGTTCGTGACGGCGTTGCGGGCGGTCGCGGAAGGGGACGGCGTGGTGACCGCGGCGGAGGCACGCGAACTGCGTCAGGTCGCGACGGCGCTCGGGGTCGCGGAAGCCGTCCGCGACCTGCGGCCCACGGCGGCCGGGAAGCCGACGCGGGTGCTCGTACTCGGCACGACGGCCGCGGCCGACCAGCTGCGGGCCCGCGTGCTCGCGGAAGGCGTCCAGCTGGCGAAGAAGCTGACCGGGAGCGTCACGCACCTGGTGGCGGACACGACCGTCGCGTCGAACGAGCCCCGGCTGGGACGAGCCGGTGAACTGGGCGTCGTCGTGCTCGGCGTCCGGGAAGCGCCGGTCGCGCTCGGGTTCGAGCCGCCGCCGGTGGCGCGTCCGATCGTGGCGGTCCAGGGAAAGCGGGTCGGCGGGCGGGTCCTGATGGGCGTCGGGCTGCTGCTGATGTTCATCGTCGTCATCGCGATGTTCGGCGGCGAGGCGTTGGCCGGTGGGATCGTGCTGGCTGTGCTGGGCGTCGGGGCGCTGCTCGGCGGCTGGTGGCTCGCGGAGCCGGAGACTCGGTAGCCCTCGGTCCGGTGCCGAGACTGGTTCGGTTGAACGGGCCGTCCGGGATCTGGAAGTCGACGATCGCGCAGCGGTACGCCGAGCTGCGGGCGGGCGGCGAGTACCGGGAAATCCTGCTGACCGCCGAAAAGCCTGTCGTGCTGGAGCGGTTCGCCGCGCGGGTGGCGAGCGGGACGAACAGTGGCGTCGACGACGTCGTCCAGGGGCGGGGTGGGACCGCGGTCGTGGCGCGGATCCACGACCAGCTCGCGGCCTACCTCCCGTTGCGGCCCGGCTGTGTCGTCGTGCGGACCGATGGGTGTGCTCCCGGTCGGACCTACGACGAGGTCGTCGCCGTGCTCTGAGGCGGGATCGGGTTCACTGTGTCCATGGCGGCGATTCCGGAACTGGCCCTGCGGCAGATCGAACGGTGGTGCGCTCAGCGGGTCCCCGAGCGGGTCCTGGACCAGGTCCGGGTCGAGTGCCGGACCCGGGGCCGGACGGTCACGATCCTGGAGTGCCGCGCGCCCTGGTCGCCGGAAGCCGGGCCTGAGTGGACCGAACAGAAGATCGCGCAGCTGCGTCTCGACGAGCACGGGATCTGGTCGGTGCGCTGGGCCGATCGCAACGGCAAGTGGCTGACCTACCCGGACGCGCCGGTCGCCAGTACGCCGCCGCCGTTGCTGGCCGAGATCGATCGCAATCCCGATGGGATCTTCTGGGGTTAGCTCGGCGAGGGCGGGGGGAAGCGCAGCTCGTTGCGGTCGATCTTCGCGTGCGCCGCCTCCGCGAGGTCGACGCCCAGGCGGTCCGCCAGCTGGAGCAGGTACAGCGTGACGTCGGCGATCTCGTCCAGGACGTTCTTCTCCAGCGCGGGATCCGCGCGCCACGCGTCGGATTCCTCCGGCGTCAGCCACTGGAACAGCGAGGTCAGCTCGCCCACCTCGCCCGACAGGGCCATCGCCAGGTTCTTCGGGGTGTGGAACGGCTCCCAGGAGCGGGCGGCCGCGAAGTCGCGGAGGCGCTGGGTCACGTCGTCGAAGGTCACCGGGGCGATTGTCCTCGGGCGGTCACGGACCGCTAACGGCCGTATGGCGGACTGGCGTTGACCGGTGAATCTCTCACTCAATAGGTTGACCACCGTCGGGATGGTTGCGGGGCCAGGTGCTGGGAAGGGAACGTACTTGAAGTACCTGCGATCCGTGCGTGGACGCATGCTGGGCATCGCGTTCATCCCCGGGTCAGCTCTCGTCGTCGTCGCTTTGGTGATCGCGGGTTTCCTGGTCCACCAAGCGGTCCGGACGCGCGAGCAGGCGATGGACACGGCCGCCGCGGCCGATCGGACGGCTCGGGCCGTGGTCTCCTTGCAGGCCCAGCGGGCGGCCGCCATGGGGACACCCGACCACCGGTCCTCGGCGTACGCGATTTTCACCCAGCGGATCGACACCGCGATCGCCGGGCTCCGCGACTACGCGCGCCGCGCGCCGGACGCGGAATCCGGGTACCAGCAGACCACCGCGATCCAGCTGCTCTCCGTGGCGGAAGGCATGTACCGCGCCGATTCCCTCGCGCTGGTGGGGCTCGACAACGTGACGCGGCGGTCGTTCGTCTCGGCCGTCGCCGCCTACCGGGCCGAGCTGGCGCAGGTCTCCGGGCAGCTCACCGAGACCGGCCGGGAGGCCTACGAGGCCGTCACCCGCAGCGCCGACTGGAGCAGGCTGGCCGCCGCCGAAGACGCGCTCGCGGCCGCCGAACCGTTGCCCATCCCCGAATCCACGTGGCGCGGCGCCGCCTACACCGTCTCGCTGCAGCTCGGTCAGCTCTACACCCGGCAGAGCCAGTACGCCGTGCAGCTGACCCTCGACGACGGCCGCCGGACCCTCGCCGGCGCGCTCGCGGCGAGCACCGGGATCCTGCTCGGCGCCGTGCTCTTGCTGCTCGTCGTCCGGCGGCTGGTGGCGCGGGTGCCGGTGCCGGTCGTGCCGATCATGGTGCCGACGATCCACCCGGCGGCCCACACGGCGATCCCGCGGCCCCGGCACACACGGTCACGAGCGCCGCGGGAACCCGAGCCGTGGCCGATGAAAGCCGTGTTCGAAGACCTGCGACGCCGATGAGGCGCTCACCGAACGTCATCGGCTACTCCGAAAAGAGCACGCGGTTGGCCCACACGCCGCCTTGTCACCGTGGGGCAGACTGGTGCGCGTGAGTCCCCCCTCGGATCTTCGCCCCTACCTGCGCACTTTGGACGCGGAGACGCTGGCGGACCTCCTGCACGCCCAAGCCGAGCGTGACCCTGAGCTACGCCATTCACTCGAACTGCGCGCTGCGACCCAATCCGGTGACGTCAGCGAGGCGCACCGGCTCCTGGACACCGCGGTGTCCGACGGGAACGTCGAGTACACCGCGAAAGTCGGCGCGGTCCTCGACACCCTGCGGCGGATGCTCGACGCCGGCAGCCGCGCCGACCTCGCGCCGCTGGCCCGCCGCACGGTCGACGACATCAGCGCGATGTACGAGCAGGCCGGCGACCACCCCGGCGACCTCGGCGACCGGCTGGACCGGGCCGTCGAGATCTACGCCCGCGCGTGCACCGCCCGGCCGCCGGACCCGGAGAAGCTGGCCGACTGGATCCTCGAGGTCGAGTTCGACGGCCCCGGCCGCCCGGTGATCGACCTCGCCGAGTTCGCGACGGCGCTGGGCGAGCCCGGCCTCCGCCGGATCAAGTCCACTGTGGACGACGTGCTGGCCGCGAGCGGACCCGGCCACCGGCGCGACGTCGCCGAGCGCCTGCGGGAGCAGCTGGCCGAGGTGCTCGGCGACGTCGACGGGCTGGTCGCGATCCTGTCGGCCAAGCCGCCGCGCGTCGACGTCAGCCTCAAGATCGTGCGCGTGCTGCGGGCCGCGGGCCGGCACAGCGAGGCCATCGCGCACGCCGCTCGCGCGCTCACGCCGCACAAGCACCTCCAGCCGCCGCCACCCCGAGAGCCCGAAGAGGACGACGACGTTTCGCGGCGCCGCAAGGAGTTCGACGAGCGGCCCGGCCGCGAGACCTACGCCGCGCTGCGCGAAGCCGCGATCGACGCGGGGAAGTGGCCGGTCCAGCGCCAGGCCGCGCTGGCCCGCCTGCGCGAGCTGGCCGCCGACGGCGTCGAGCGCGCCGACGAGCTGGCGCGCGTCCTGCTCGAGGACGGCCGGGCCGACGAGGCCTGGCGCGCCTGCGTCCGGTTCGAGGCATCGCCGCAGGTCAGGCTCGACCTGGCCGAGCTGCGCTCGGCCGAGCACCCGGCCGAGACGATCCCGGTGTTCCGCGCGGCGGTCGACGAGCTCATCGAGCGCAAGGACCCGCAGTCCTACCAGGAGGCCGCGCGCCGGCTGAAGCTGTTGCGCACCTTGCACAAACGCGCCGGGACCCCGGACGAATTCACCGCTTACCTCGGCACGCTGGTGGAAACCCACAAGCGGAAAACGCGGCTGATCACGGAAATCCGCACCGCGCGCATCGCCCTGCCGAAAGCCGTAACCTCGCCGCGCGCGGCTCGTTGACCGGCTGAACCGGTTTGCACGTGCATCGCCGGCATCGAGCCCGCCAAGGCGGTCACACCGCTTCTGGCCAGTGATGTCGCGGTGGCCCTGTTCCGCTGTCCGGCTCGGCGCCTCCCCGTCGAGCGGCCGGTGGGACCCGCGCCAGGGCCACCGCGACCTGCTCGCCGAGCGTGCATGAAAACATGAGTCCATGAGCCCGGTGAGTCGCGCCCGCAAGAAGGCCCCCCAACCCGTCACGCACAGCGTGACCGGTCTGTTCAAGGACGTCCTGAACGACTTTTCGGCGATGGGCGCCGACCCGGCGCCGGTGGACGTCGAACTGCTCGCCTCCGAGGTGCTCGGCCAGTTCCACGACGTCCCGCTCGAAGACGGCGAGGAGCCGCTCGGCCTGGAGCTGATCGCCTTCGCGCAGCGCAAGATCACGCCGGGCGCGGCCGCGCTGCTGGCCGCGCTGGCCGTCGTGGCGGAGACCGACGTCGAGCGCAAGGCCGCCGACGCCGGCCTGGAGACCGTCCTCGGCCGCGGCATCCCCGCCCCGCCGTGGGCCGGCGGGCTGGGCCGCGTCACCGCGGGCGAGTGCTGGCGCACCGGCGACGTCTACGGCGACGAGTCGTCCCTGCTGATCGTGTTCGGCCACGGCGACCAGGTGCACGGCCTGCTCGCGCTGCTGGACTTCACCGAGGGCGGCCGGGTGCGCGACCTCGTCGTGATCGACCAGCCCGGCGAGGTCCTCAAGGAGATGCGGGAACAGGCCGAGGCCGACCCCGAGCTGGTCGTGCTGGAAGCGGTCGACCCCGCCGACGCGCACCGCATGATCGCCGACGGCCTCGACACGACCGACCACCTCGACGAGGCCGACGTCAGCGAGGACTACGCGCGCTTCCACGCCGTCGCGCTCACCTGGTGCCGCGCGCTGCCGGAGCCGTCGCTCGTGCCCGAGGTGGCCGAGTGGTCCGGCACCGAGCGGGCCGCAGTCGTCGAGCAGTTCGTCGTGGCGAGCGGCGAAGAGGCCGGTTCGGCGCGCGCGATCGGCGGCCTGCTGCTGGAGCACGGCCTGCGCACCGACCCGGCGAACCCGCTGCGCGTCGGCCCGGAGAAGCTCGCGCGGTTCCTCGAGGGCCTGCTGGGCGAGGAGTACGAGCTCGACGCCGAGCACGAGGAAGCCGTCGAGCCGGTGGTGCTGGCCTGGGCGCAGTGGGCGGCCGGGCGGGACGGCCTGACCGAGACCGCGACGGCGGCGCTCGAAGAGGCCGTCGCCGAGTACCTGGGCGAGTACAACGACGAGGACGACTCCCCGCTCGAGCGCTACTTCGGCGACGTCGGTGACCTGTCGCCGTCCGAGCTGGCCGACGCGCTGGAACGCCGGATGTTCGCCGTGCCGTCGCTGACGGCGGAGATCGGCGACGAGGAGGTCGACCTCGACCCCGGCGACCCCGAGCAGCGGCGGGCGCTCGTCATCGCCGAGGCGGACGAGGACGAGGAAGAAGAGCGCCTGGTACTGCGCGCGACCGTCGTCGACCAGCTGTGGGAGGACGAGCCCGTCGAAGCCTGGCAGGCCGTGCAGCGCCTGCGGGAGGGCGAGCTCGACCGCGTCGAGATCTTCGACCGGCTGATCGACGCGCTGGCGGGCACCCTGCTCGAATCGGAAGAGCTCGAGTACGACGCCGACGGTTACCTGGAGGCCCTGGCCGAGCTGGGCTGAATCAGGGGAGGGGGCCCGCCGGTTCGACGGGCTTGGTGCGGTGGTGCCGCTCCTGGAGCTTGTCGTCGAAGTCGACGACGAACGCCCCGGCGGCCATCGCGATCAGCAGGGCCAGACCGAGCACCGCACCGACCCACGTGAGGATCATCGTGAACATCGCGGGCCTCCTCCCCAGCTCAGAGCCGTTTTCCTGACTCCTTCAGGGTCGCTTTCGGAACCGGTTGCCGGTATCGGCCAACCGGTTACGGCTGCGCGGGTCACCTCGGCCGATCGGCCGGGAAACGGGAGCTGAGAGCCACCACGCGTGCTCGGCCGTTCGCCCACAGTGGAAAAGACGACATGTGGGTGAACGGCCGGGGTAACAGTGTCAGAGTTTGCGGAGCCGCACCCGGTTGATGGTGTGGTCGGCGTCCTTGCGCAGCACCAGCGTCGCCCGGGGGCGGGTCGGCTTGATGTTCTCCATCAGGTTGGGCTCGTTGATGGAGTGCCACAGGTGCCGCGCCTCGGCGCGGGCCTCGTCGTCGGGCAGGTCGGCGAAGTGGTGGAAGTGCGACGCCGGGTCCGCGAACGCCGTGTGCCGCAGCTTCAGGAACCGCTCGACGTACCAGCGCTGGATGTCGTCGGTGTGCGCGTCGACGTAGATCGAGAAGTCGAACAGGTCCGACACCGTGAGCCGCGGGCCGGGCTGCAGCACGTTCAGGCCTTCGAGGATGAGGATGTCCGGCCGCCGCACGACCTGTTCCTCGCCGGGCAGGATGTCGTAGGCGAGGTGCGAGTACACCGGCGCGGCGACGCGCTCGGCGCCCGACTTGACCTCGGTGACGAACCGCAGCAGCGCGCGGCGGTCGTAGCTCTCCGGGAAGCCCTTGCGGTGCATGATCCCGCGGCGCTGCAGCTCGGCGCCCGGGTAGAGGAAGCCGTCGGTGGTGACGAGGTCGACGCGGGGGTGGTCCGGCCAGCGGGCGAGCAGCGTGCGCAGGACGCGGGCGGTGGTCGACTTGCCGACCGCGACGCTCCCGGCGATGCCGATGACGTACGGGACCTTCGTGCCGCGGGAGTCGTCACCGAGGAACGTCGTGGTCGCTTCGTAGAGCCGCTGGCGCGCGGCGACCTGCAGGTTGATCAGGCGGGACAGCGGGAGGTAGACGTCGGCCACCTCGGCCAGGTCGACCTGCTCACCGAGGCCGCGCAGGCGCAGCAGCTCTTCCGCCGTCAACGGCAACGGCGTCGAACTTCGCAGTTCTTTCCACTGTTCCCGGTGCAGCTCGACATAGGGGCTGAGTTCGCGGACCCGGGTCATCGCATACTCCTCCGGCCGTCGCCTGCACTGGCGGACGTTCACCTGCGTCCATCAACGGTAGGGCTTGCGGCCGCCGAACGCGCTGTGATGTCCACCCCACCGGGTGGCGCTCACCTGGAGTGACGGAAGACGTCGTCCCACGCGGCGGCGACCTGACGCGCGCACGTCGCGGGGTCCACACCGCCGATGCCGGTGCCGAGCCCGGGCATCGCGATCGTCTCGACGGCTTCGCGCACCGGGCCGTCGTCGAGCACGCCGTCCCGCCACTTGAGGAACACCGCGCGCGCCGCCAGGTAGGGGTGCACGGTGTCGGCGGGCAGCACCTCGCCGGGCTCCCGCATGGTCGGCGCGCTGATCAACCAGGCCGGCTCGGCCTCGCCCGTCGGCACGATCACGGCCTCGCCGATCGGCAGCTCACCGCCGTGAAACGCCAGCACGGCGCTGCGGACGGACTGCTCCACGCCGGGGAACGCCCGCGCGTAGACGGCGTCGATGCCGCCGCGCATCCGGCCGTAGGAGTTGGCCGGGCTGACCACGGCCTGGGCGAGGACGTCGAGCACCGACCCGCGGTGCACCCGGATCCGGCCGCCCAGCGAGCGGGTGGCGGTGGTCCAGGCGGTGGCGAGCGGTTCATCGACGGCGCACAGCACCAGCTCCGGGGACCGAGGGGAAACCGGCGGGTGGGCGCCCTCGTGGCCGGCGTGCGTGCCCGAGTCGGCGGTCACCCGTCCAGCATCGCAAAAAATGCCACCCGGCGTAACCGGGTCACGTACCGGCTGTCCGAGTGAATGTGGCCACGCCCGGGCCCCGTAACCTGGGTGTTGTGTCACGGATCGCATACTTCGGCCCCCAGGGGACCTTCACCGAGCAGGCCGCGCGGGTCCTCGCCGGCGGCGAGGAACTGATTCCCGTCGAGACCGTCCGGCTGGCGATGACGGCCGTCCGCACGGGCGAGGCGGACGCCGCGTGCGTCCCCATCGAGAACTCCGTCGAAGGCGTGGTGCCCACGACCCTCGACGCGCTCAGCGAGTCGACGCCGCTGGTCGCGGTCGCCGAAGCGATCCTGCCGGTCCACTTCAGCGTGCTCACCCGGCCGGGTGACCGGGAGATCCGGACCGTCGCCAGCCACCCGCACGCGCTCGCCCAGGTCCGCGACTGGCTGGAGGCGAACCTGCCGGACGCGAAGCCGGTGGCGGCGTCCTCGACGGCGGCGGCCGCGGTCGGCGTGCTCCAGGGCGACTTCGACGCCGCGGTCTGCGCGCCCGTCGCGGTCGAGCACTACGACCTCGAGGTGCTGGCCACCGAGGTCGCCGACGTCACCGACGCGGCGACCCGGTTCCTGCTGGTCCGCCCGCCGGGCGACCTGCCCGAGCCGACCGGCGCCGACCGGACGTCGGTGGTGGCCGCGGCCGTGAACCGCACCGGCACGCTGGCCGAGCTGCTCACCGCGCTGGCCGACCGCGGGATCAACCTGACCCGCCTCGACGCCCGGCCGACGCGCAGCAACTTCGGCGAGTACCGCTTCTTCATCGACTTCGAGGGCCACGTGGCCGAGCCGCGGATCCTCGACGCGCTCACGGCGCTGCGCCGGCACTGCCGCAACCTGCGGTTCCTCGGCTCGCACCCACGGGCCGACGGGACCCGGACCACGCTCGAGCCCGGCTTCGGCAACGACGACTTCGTCGACGCGGCCGGGTGGGCCGACGCCGTTCGCAAGGGGGACCTGGCGTGAGGCTGCTGCTCATCCGCCACGGCCAGACCGACGGGAACGTCCGCGGCGCGCTGGACACCGCCCTGCCCGGGCCGCCGCTGACCGAGCTGGGGCAGTCGCAGGCCTCGGCGCTCGCGGGCCGGCTCGCGGCGGAACCGCTGGTCGCGGTGTACGCGTCGCGGGCGACCCGCGCCCAGCAGACCGCCGCGCCGCTGGCCAAGCAGTTCGGGCTGGACGTGCAGGTCGTCGACGGCGTGCACGAGGTCGTCGCCGGCGATCTGGAAGGCGCCACCGACCACGCGTCGATCCGGACCTACATGGACACCGTGAAGAAGTGGACGCTCGGCGAGCTCGAACCGGCGCTGCCGGGCGGCGAGAACGGCACGAGCGTCCGCACCCGGATGCTCGACGCCGTGGGCCGGCTGCGCGCCAAGCACGAGCAGGCCGACCCGGACGGCGTCGTCGCCCTGGTCAGCCACGGTGGCGCGATCCGCCTCGGCGCCGAGTGGCTGGCACCCAACGTCCACGCCGACGTCGCCAACGCGGCCCTGATCCCGAACACGGGCATCGTCGAGCTGCAGGCGCGGCCGGACGCGCAGTGGTTCTGCCTCACCTGGGTCGACACGCCACTCTGACATCCCGCCCTGACACGCCTGGGTGAGTTCGGCGGGTTGGCGCAGGTCACCGCCGGGTACTTCGGACAAGATCCGCATAGGGTTCGTGAGTGATTCACGGGGCGGAAACAACCTGGTGGGGGGCCCGTGCGTCTACCCACTAGTAGCACCCAGTACCAGGGAGGCGAGTGACATGGTTCGCACGAGGCTTTCACGGTTGTTCCCGGTCGTCGCGGCGTCGGCGGGCGTCCTCGCGCTTTCCGCTTGCGGCAGCGGCGGGACGACGCCGGCGGCGAGCAGCTCGACACCCTCGACGTCCGAGTCCGCCACCTCCTCGACGGCCTCCACGGCGACGCCGAGCACCAGCGCCCCGGCACCGGCCACGTCGCCGACCGCCGCGCCCGTGGACAACGGCCTCTGCAAGTCCGGGGACGTCAAGCTCGCGCTCGGCCAGGGTGACGCCGGCGCCGGCTCGCTGTACCGGTCGCTGGTCATCACCAACGCCAGCGGCAAGCCGTGCGAGATCCAGGGCTTCCCCGGGGTCTCCTACGTGGGCGGGACCGACGGGCACCAGGTCGGCAAGGACGCCTTCCGCGAGGGCACCAAGGGCAACGCGGTCAAGCTGAACCCGGGCCAGAGCGCGGCCGCCGACATCCAGTTCGTCAACGTGCGGAACTTCGACTCCGCCACCTGCCAGCCGACCGAGGTCAAGGGCCTGCGGATCTACCTGCCGCAGGAGACGGCGTCGAACTTCGTGCCGGCCCCGGGCACCGGCTGCGCGAGCACGAAGATCCCGGGCAACCAGCTCGCGGTGAAGACGGTCCACCCGTCCTGAGGCTTTACCCAGGCCCCGCCCCGCCACCGCCCTCAACGGACGGGCTTCGCCCGGCGGTTCAGATTCGCGCGCAGATCTCCCGCGCCTGGACCAGGTGCCGCTGGCCGGAGATGTCGTTGAAGTGCAGGCTCAGCACCATCCGGCTGACCCCGTCGATGTGGTCGGCCAGCGGCTGGTAGTTCTCGTTGACCTGGGCGGCCGCCGCGGAGAGCTCGCGGGCGGCGGTGACCCGGTGGAGCCGTTCGGGCGTAAGCCCGGGTGTCAGCGCCGGCTGCGTGTCGCGGCTCGTGTCGGGCAGGTCGCCGACGCGGTCGAGCGCCTGGCACGCCGCGAGGGCGTCGTCCAGCGCCCCGGCGTGCACCCCGGACAGCCCCCAGAGCAGGCCGAGCACGCCGCCGCCCAGCACGAACCCGGCCACGGCACAGAGCACCAGCAACCGGCGAGACGGCGGCGCGGGGGCCGCGACCTCGCCGGGCTCGGCCGAAATCTCTTCGTAGTCGGGACCGGCGTCGGTGCCGGTCCCGGGGTCCACGGTGCGCATATCAGCCTCCCACCACCTGGGTGATGAGACATTCCAGCTCACATTTACGGATCCTGGTGCGGAAGCGCCCCGGCTGAGGCCGATTCGTCATCCGGCGAGCGGTGCGGGTCAGCCCCAGCCGAGCTCGTGGAGGCGGGCGTCGTCGATGCCGAAGTGGTGGCCCAGCTCGTGCACGACCGTGATGAGGACTTCCTCGACGACCTCGTCCTCGTCCTCGCACATCGACAGGATCGGCTGCCGGTAGATCGAGATCCGGTCGGGCAGCACCCCGCCGTACGAGGACGTGCGCTCGGTCAGCGCGATCCCGTGGTAGAGCCCGAGGATGTCCGGCGCCTCGTCGTTGAACTCCTCGACGAGCACGACGACGTTGTCCATCGCCTTCGCGAACTCCGCGGGTACCTCGTCCAGGGCCTCCGAGACCAGTTCCTCGAACCGCTCCCGGCTCATCTCGACGGGCATCAGCCGTTCTGCTTCGAGGTCGGCGGCGCGCTCGAGGTCGGCGGCGCGGAGCTCGACGTCTGCGGGCCGCCACCGCCGTCGGACGGCGGGCCGTCGGCGGGCGGGCCGTCACCCGGCTGGCCGCCGTCGGTGCCCGCCGGGGCGGCCTTGATGCTGCCGGTCACGGCCTGCAGGCCGCTGCCGTCGGGGAGCTTCGCCGCCACCTTGCAGTTGACCTTGCTCGACCCGGCGTCCCAGCTCTCCTGCTCCCGCAGGTCCCAGGTCAGGATGAGGTGCTTGGCGTCGAGGTCGGCACCGCCGGTGTAGTCCGCGGCCGACTTGGTGCACTCGGTGTCGAGCCAGGTCTTCTGGTCGTCCTGCTTCGGGTAGCCGTCCTTGAACTTCGACTTGAGGTCGAGGGTCGCGATGATCTCGTAGGAGTGCGGCTTCGTGCACTCGACCGGGTCGCCGACGCCCTTGCCGAGCAGCCCGAGGCAGGTGCCGGGCTCGAAGACCAGCGACTGGTCCTGCTCCTTCGCCGGGCTGGTGGTCGGCAGCAGCTTGCCGCCGGGGCCGGCCCACTGCAGGCCGCAGCGCAGCTGGCGGTCGCCGTCGTCCCACTGCGACGCCGTCGGGCGCAGCAGGTTCGTCGTGAGCTTTCCGTACGGATCGAGGTTGTGCCCGAGGTACGGCTTCACGTCGGCGGTGCACTTCTGCTGCGCGATCTGCTGCCACTGGTCCAGCGTCGGGGTCGGCGCGCCCTCCGGGAACTGGGCGCCGATGTCGACGAGCGTGGTCACTTCGAACAGATGTGGCTGGGTGCAGACGACCTTGCGCGCGTCGCTCGCATCCGGGTTGTCCCAGGTCAGGCAGCTGCCAGGGGGCGAGTGGAAGGCCTCTTCGGCGGCGGCCGACAGCTTGCCGGCCCCACCGCCGGCCCCGCCTGCGATGCCGTCGCTCCAAGAGAAGACGACACTGAGGGCAAGCGCGATGAGCGCGCCCGCGAAGATCCCGCCCATCACGACGCGGGTGCGCAGCGTCTGCGTGGCGGTAGGGAACCGATCGGCGCTGGGAGACATCGCAGTCCATGATGCCCGCGTCGCGCGCGACGTGCGCGATCCGGGTGGTTAGGGTGGTCACGGTTTCGTGGTGGCCGGTGATTACGGAGCGTATATGACGCAGGACAACAACACTGGGGACCAGCCGCCCCCGGAGCCGCCGAAGCGCGGTTCCATGAGGTTCCAGGACTCCAGTACGCAACGGCGCGAGCCTTCGCTCGCCGAACAGCGAGCCCGCCAGCAGGCGCTCGTCCAGGAAGAACGCGACGAGGAACTGGCCCGTCAGGCGGACGCCAAGGCGGCCACCCGGCGCAAGATCCTCATCGGCAGCGGCGTCACGGTCGGGCTCGTCGGCCTGGTCGCGACGTTCTACTCGGTCGCGAAGCCGGCCGGTGACGTCACCGCCGTCTGCACCGACTCGAACGGCATCGTCCAGGGCGACGACAACTGCGACGAGAACTACGTCACCACCCACGGCGGGTACTCCAGTGGCGGCTTCCTGTTCCTGCCGATCGGCGGGGGCGGTTACAACAGCTACCGGTACAACTACGGCGGCACCGGCACCATCGGGCAGCGCGTGTCCGGCGGTTCCTTCGACGCGCCGTCGTCGCGCACCAACGTCAACACCAAGTCGGGCAAGTCCGTCCAGCGCGGCGGCTTCGGCATCAGCGGCAAGAGCGGCAGCACCGGCGGCAGCGGCAAGAGCGGGGGATCCTAGGTGTACCGGGACCGGCGTGAGCCGCGGCGCGACTGGCAGCGGATCGTCGAGGAGCAGGGGCTCGTCTACGGCACGCCGGCCCGTGACAGCAGCGGCCGCGTGCGGCCGTACTGGGACGAGTCCGTGCACTACGTCTTCGAGATGGACGAGGTCCTCTCGCTCGAAGCCGACGTCGAACTGCTGCACTCGATGTGCCTGGAAGCCGTCGATAACGTCGTGACGACCGAGGGCTACCAGCGGTTCGGCATCCCGGAGTGGGTCTGGCCGCACATCGCCGAGTCGTGGAAGCGGCAGGACCCGCACGTCTACGGCCGGTTCGACCTGCGCTACGACGGCCGGTCGCCCGCGAAGCTGCTCGAGTACAACGCGGACACGCCGACCACGCTGCTGGAGGCGTCGCTGCTGCAGTGGCACTGGAAGACCGACGTCTTCCCGGACGACGACCAGTGGAACTCGATCCACGAGAAGCTCGTCGAGCGGTGGTCGTCGCTGCAGGAGAAGCTGCCGTCGAACGAGCTGCACTTCACCTGGTCGGCGGCCGACCCGAGCGGTGAGGACAACGTCACTACGGCGTACCTGCAGGAGACGGCGGCCGAGGCCGGCCTGGACACCGTGGGCCTGGCGATCGAGGAGGTCGGCTGGGACCCGGTGCTCAAGCGGTTCGTCGACCTCGAAGAGCAGCAGATGGCGACCGTGCTGAAGCTGTACCCGTGGGAGTGGCTGGTCGACGAGGAGTTCGGCCGCAACGCCGTCGAGTCGCTGCCGCGGACGCTGTGGGTCGAGCCGCTCTGGAAGATGATCCTCTCCAACAAGACGCTGCTGGCGATCCTGTGGGAGAACTACCCGGGCCACCCGAACCTGCTGCCCGCGTTCGCCGACGACCCCGGCCTGCTCACCGAGTACGTGCGCAAGCCGAAACTGGGCCGTGAGGGCGCGAACGTCCAGATCGTCGCCCCCGGCTACGAGACCCAGACCGACGGCGTCTACGGCGCCGAAGGCTTCGTCTACCAGGCGTTCGACCCGCTGCCCGAGTTCGACGGCTACCGGCCGGCGCTCGGCGCGTGGATCGTCGGCGACAGCTCCGCGGGGCTGGGCATCCGGGAGACCGGCGGCCTGGTCACCGACGACGGTGCCGCATTCGTCCCACATCGCATCCCCGAGTCGTGATACAACACCGCTGCTGATCAGCTCTTTTCTCTGGGAGACAACTCGTGAACACGACCCTTGCGCTGTCCGACACGTTCGGCTCCGACCTCGTGCGGGGGATCGGCGCGATCCTGCTCTACGGCGTCATCGGCCTGCTGCTGATGTTCGCCGGCTTCTACGCCATCGACTGGACCACGCCCGGCAAGCTGTCGAAGCTGGTGCACGCGGGCCTGCCGAACGCGGTGATCGTGACCGCGTCCGGGCTGCTCGCGATGTCGTTCATCGTCGTCGTGGCGATCTTCAACTCGGCGAGCGACCTCACCGAGGGCCTCATCACCTCGCTGGTCTACGGCCTGCTCGGGATCGCCGTCCAGGTGATCGCCGTCCGGCTGCTGGAGTGGGCGACCCGCATCGACGTCGCGTCGACCATCGAGAGCGAGAAGTTCGCCCCGGTCAGCATCGTCGTCGCGGCCGCGCACATCGGGCTGGGCCTCGTGGTGGCGGTCGGCATTTCCTGAACTTCTCCGCATCCAGGTGAGCCGGGCCACGTCCGTGGCCCGGCTCTCTTGTTCCCACTAGCGTGGAGTTCGTGCGCCTGCTGAGGACACCGGACGACCGGTTCACGGACCTGCCCGACTTCCCCTTCGAGCCGCGGTACGTCGAGCTCGACGACCCGCGCGGCGGCGTCATAAGAGTGGGTTACGTCGAGGCCGGCCCCGCGGACGGCCCGCCGGTGCTGCTGCTGCACGGCGAGCCCAGCTGGTCGTACCTCTACCGCAAGATGCTGCCGGTGCTGGCGGCCGCTGGGCTGCGCGCCATCGCGCCGGACCTGGTCGGTTTCGGCCGGTCCGACAAGCCCGGCGACATGGTCGACCACACCTACGCCCGCCACGTCGAGTGGATGCGCGGGTTCGCTTTCGACGCCCTCGACCTGCACGACGTCACCCTCGTCGGCCAGGACTGGGGCGGCCTGATCGGCCTCCGCCTGGTCGCGGAGCACCCGTCACGGTTCGCGCGCGTCGTGGCGTCCAACACGGGCCTCCCGACCGGCGACCACGACATGCCGGCGGTGTGGCACGCGTTCCGCGAAGCCGTCGAGAAGGCCCAGGTGCTGGACGTCTCGCGCTTCGTCCAGTCGGGCTGCAAGTCGCCCCTGTCGAACGAGGTGCGCGCGGCGTACGACGCGCCGTTCCCGAACGAGATGTACAAGGCCGCCCCGCGGGCGATGCCGGGCTTGGTGCCGTTCCGCCCGGACAACCCGGCAGCCGCGGCGAACCGCGCCGCGTGGCAGGTCCTGACCGAGCTGGAGCTGCCGTTCCTGGTGGCCTTCTCCGACGGCGACCCGATCACGGGCGGCTTGGCCCCGGTACTGCAGGCCTCGTTGAAGGGCGCGCAGGGGCTGACGCACCCGGTCATCGCCGGGGCGGGCCATTTCCTGCAGGAAGACGCGGGCGAGGAGCTGGCCGAGCACGTGGTGCGCTTCATCCGGGGCTGAGCAGCCCCCGATTTCCACGCTACCGGGACGGGCCGACAGTTCCGCTCGCCCGAAAGCCGTGAAGGCCTCCTTACCGGCTCTTATGGCCGGTAAGGAGGCCTTCACGGCTTTTCATGACCCCGGGTTGTCGGGGGTGCTCGCTAGGCTGGAATTCGGGGGCTGCTCAGGCGAGCGCCGCTTGGGTGGCCGCCAGTGCGTCCACCAGGATGTCCAGGCCCTCCTGGGCTTCCTCCGCCGTCAACGTCATCGGCGGGCCCAGCCTCAGGACGTTTCCGTGCAGGCCGCCCTTGCCGATCAGCAGGCCGCGCTTCTTCGTCTCCTCCAGCATCCGGGCCGCCGCGGCGACGAAGGGCTCCGTCGTGCCCGGCTTGATCAGCTCGATGCCGATCATCAAGCCCTTGCCGCGGACCTCCGCCACCAGAGGCGACGAAGCCGCCCGCAACCCCGAGAGCAGCTGACGGCCTCGCGCCGCGCAGTTCGCCTGGAGGTCGTGGTCCTTGATGTAGTCCAGCACCGCCGTCGCGCCGGCCATCGAGACCGGGTTGCCGCCGAACGTCGAGAACGACTGGGCCTGGAAACAGTCCAGCACGTCGCCGCGGGCGACCACGCCGCCGACCGCGAGGCCATTTCCCAGGCCCTTCGCGAAGGTCATCATGTCCGGCGTCACGCCGTGCGCGTCGATGCCCCAGAAGTGCTCGCCCGTGCGGCCCCAGCCCGTCTGGACCTCGTCCGAGATGAACAGCACGCCGTAGGAGTCGAGGACTTCCTTCATGGCGCGGAACAGGCCGTCCGGCGGGAGGCTGAAGCCGCCGACGCCCTGGATCGGCTCGGCGATCAGGCAGGCGACGTCGCCCGCCGTCGCCGTGTCGAGGACGTCGACCAGGTCGGCGACGCAGGCGTCGATGTACGCCGCGTCGGACAGGTCGCGGAAGGGGCTGCGGTAGCGGTACCCGCCGTGGACGTAGTTGACCTTGACCGGGCTCAGCGCCGACGCCGACCAGCCGCGGTTGCCGGTGATCGCGACCGTCCCGAAGGACCGGCCGTGGTAGGAGTTCCGCATCGCCAGCACCTGGTTGCTGCGCCGGAACTGCGTCGCGAGCATCAGCGCGGTGTCGTTCGCCTCGCTGCCGGAGTTCGTGAAGAACACCTTGGCGTCCGGGATGCCGGACAGCGAAGCGATCCGCTCGGCCAGCTCGACCTGCGAGCGGATCAGGTACAGCGTCGAGGTGTGCAGGATGCCGGTGTCGAGCTGCTTGCGGACCGCGTCGCCGATCTCGGCGACGTCGTAGCCCATCGAGTTCGTCAGCACGCCGGCGAAGAAGTCGAGGTAGGTGCGGCCCTGCGAGTCGGTCATCCGCCGGTCGTGCGCGTGCACGATCTCGATCGGCTCCTCGTAGAGCAGCGACATCCAGGACGGCATCACAGCGCGGTGGCGGGCGAGCAGCTCGTCGGTCATCGGGGCGCCTCCTCGGGGTCTCCTTGGAGTATGAGGAGCCCGCGAACCGAGCTTCAACGATCAGACTGTCGGGACAACCGATGACGGGCGCACAGTCTGTACGGACTACCCTCTGTCTTCGTGATTGACCCCAGGACTCTGCGCGATGACCCGGAAGCCGTGCGCGCGTCGCAGCGCGCCCGTGGCGAGGACGAAGGAGTGGTCGACAAGCTGCTCTCCCTCGACTCCCGGCGCCGCTCTTCGATCGCGGCCGCGGACAAGCTGCGCAACGAGCAGAAGATCCTGGGCAAGCAGATCCCGAAGGCCTCGCCCGAGGAGAAGCAGCAGCTGCTGGCCACGGCCAAGGAGCTCGCCGCCCAGGTCAAGGCCGCCGAGGCGGAGCAGAACACGTCGTCGGAGGAGTTCGACCAGCTCTTCCGCACCGTGCCGAACCTGGTGCATCCGGACGCGCCGATCGGCGGCGAGGACGACTTCGCCGTCGTCAAGCACGTCGGCGAGCCGACCAAGCTCGGCTTCACCCCGCGCGATCACCTCGAGCTGCTCGAAGCGCTCGGCGGCGTCGACATGGAGCGCGGCGCGAAGGTGTCGGGCTCGCGGTTCTACTTCCTCACCGGCGTCGGCGCGCAGCTGCAGCTCGGCCTGCTCAACATGGCCATCGCGCAGGCGCTCGAAAACGGCTTCACGCCGATGATCACGCCGTCGCTGGTGCGCCCGGAGATCATGGCCGGCACCGGCTTCCTCGGTCAGCACTCGAGCGAGATCTACCACCTCCAGGACGACGACCTGTACCTCGTCGGCACGTCGGAGGTGCCGCTCGCCGGCTTCCACGCCGACGAGATCCTCGACCTGAACGACGACGCGAAGCGCTACGCGGGCTGGTCGTCCTGCTACCGCCGCGAGGCCGGCTCGTACGGCAAGGACACCCGCGGCATCATCCGCGTGCACCAGTTCGACAAGGTCGAGATGTTCGTCTACACCAAGCCGGCGGACGCCGAGGCGGAGCACGCGCGGCTGCTGGACTGGGAAGAGCAGATGCTGGCGAAGATCGAGGTGCCCTACCGGGTCATCGACACCGCCACCGGCGACCTCGGCACGTCCGCGCACCGCAAGTTCGACTGCGAGGCGTGGGTCCCGAGCCAGGAGGCCTACCGCGAGCTGACCTCGACGTCCAACTGCACGACGTTCCAGGCCCGCCGCCTCTCGGTCCGCTACCGCGGCGAAAACGGCAAGCCGCTGATCGCCGCGACGCTCAACGGCACGCTGGCCACCACCCGCTGGATCGTCGCGATCGTCGAGAACCACCAGCAGGAGGACGGCTCCGTGCGCGTTCCCGAGGCGCTGCGCCCGTTCGTCGGCGGCAAGGAAGTCCTCACGCCCCGCTGATTCGGGGTTATGCCAGGTGCGCACCCGTTCGGCCCAGTATCGTGCGGGCCGAACGGGAGGATTCTTCGGATGCGCATGAAGTGGCAGGCCGTGGTCGCGCTGGCGGCCGCCGCGACCGTGGTGACCGGCTGCACGGTGACGGTCGGCGGGTCGGCGTCGCCGGTGCCGGGCCAGGGCCCGGTGACCAAGGTCGTCGACGCTTGTTCGCTGCTGACCCCGGAGCAGGTCGACGCCCTCGGCTACCAGGGGGCGGGCCGGTCGGTGCCGAGCGACAAAACGCGGAAGCAAGCGGCCATGTGCCTCTGGAACTCGAAGGACGACGCCGAGATGTCGTCGGTGCTGAACGTCGGCATGGCGGTGGACTTCAGCATCGACGAGTACCTCGCCGGCGCCGTCCCGAAGTCCTCGCCGGAGCGGATCGGCGGCTTCAGCTGGACGCAGTACGCGTCGATCCTGGCCGGTGACTGCTCGCTCTACACCGTGCTGGGCGAGAAGTCGTTCGCCTACGTCAGCGTCTCCGGCACGGACCTGGCCAAGTCCTGCGCACTGGCGAAACCGGCGATCCCCCAGGTCGCCTCGCACCTGCCGGGCGGCCAGGACGCGCCCTCGATCACGCCGTCGACGTCGGCGAAGCCCGAGCCGGGCGGACCGCTGCTGTCGGTCGACCCGTGCACGCTGATGAAGCCCGAACAGCTGGCGCAGCTGAAGAACATCTCGCCGAGCGGCGAGAAGACCGTCTCGACCGTGGTGCCGAACTCGTCCTACTGCCTGTGGGACGACACCGACGGCGACGACGGCCAGAAGGCGTTCGAGGTCTGGGTCGGCCCCAGCACCCCGGTGGCCGAGTGGCCGGGCACGCAGGACGTCCAGCCGACCGAGACCGTCGACGTCGGCGGCAAGAAGTGGGGCGTCTTCCCGAACATGGGCGGCCTGCGCGCGACCTGCGGCGCGACCCTGCCGATCACGGACACGTCGTCGGTGCAGGTGGTCAGCGGGTTCATCGGCGACGACACCAAGACGTGCGACGTCGTCAAGCAGGGCCTGCCGCTGGTGACGGCGAACCTGCCGGGCTGAACCTCAGGCCGAGACCTGGTCCGCGATGTGACGCGCGATCTCCAGCGCGCTCGTCGCGGCCGGCGACGGCGCGTTCAGGACGTGCACCTGGTCGCGCGCGGTCTCGATGAGGAAGTCGTCGACGAGCGAGCCGTCACGGCGCATCGCCTGCGCGCGCACGCCCGAGCCGTGGCGGACGATGTCGTCCTCGGTGACGGCCGGGACCAGCCGGGCGAGACTGGCGGCGAAGCGCTTCTTCGAGAACGAGCGCCGCACCTCGTCGAGCCCGGTCGGGAACGCGTACTTCTTCGCGAGCCGCCAGACACCGGGGAAGGCCGCGACCTCGGCGACGTCCTTGGCGGAGAAGTCGGCCCAGCGGTAGCCCTCGCGGCGCAGCGCGAGCACGGCGTTGGGGCCGGCGTGCACGCTGCCGTCGAGCATCCGGGTCAGGTGCACGCCGAGGAACGGCAGCGTCGGGTCCGGCACCGGGTAGATCAGGCCCTTGACCAGGCCGCGGCGTTCGGGCTTGAGCTCGTAGTACTCACCGCGGAACGGCACGATCTTCGCCGACGGCGTCAGCCCGGCCAGCCGCGCGACGCGGTCGGAGTGCAGGCCGGCGCAGTTGACGAGCCCGTCCGCGACGATGACGTCGGACCCGGTCGCGACCTCGACGCCGCCGTTCGCGCCGGCCCGGATGGCCATCGCGGGGCTGTTCAGCCGCAGGTCGACGCCGGCTTCGTCGAGCAGCCGCACGAGCGCCGCGCAGACGGCGGGGAAGTCGATGATCCCAGTCGACTCGACGCGCAGCGCGGCGACGCAGGACACCTCGGGCTCGTACTCCCGCGCTTCGGCGGGCGAGATCTTCTTGGCCGGGACACCGTTGGCCTCGGCCCGCTCGGCGAGCGTGTCGAGCGCGGGGATCTCCTTCTCGTCGGTGGCGACGACGAGCTTCCCGCACACCTCGACCGGCACGCCGTACTGCCGCGCGAAGTCCACGATGGACCGGTTGCCGGCGACGGACATCCGCGCCTTGAAGGAGCCGGGCTTGTAGTAGAGCCCGGCGTGCACGACGTTCGAGTTGTGCCCGGTCTGGTGCGCCGCCCACCGCGGCTCCTTCTCCAGCACGGTGACGTCCAGCCCGCGCCTGGTCAGCTCCCAGGCCACAGCCAGACCGACGATCCCGCCCCCGACGACCACCACGTTGCGCACGATCGACCAGGCTACGCGAGTCCCTGGTGCGCGCCGCCCCCTGGCGTTACCTAACGTCCGTCAGGTAACGTACCTGACCGATGTCAGGTAAGCGGTTGACCCGGGAAGCGCGGCGCGAGCTGATCGTCGCCGCGGCCGCCGAGGTGTTCGCCTCGGCGGGCTACGCCGCGGCCGGCATGCGCGAAGTCGCGGCAGCGGCCGGAATCAGCACGCCGGTGCTCTACGACCACTTCCCGGCCAAGGCCCAGTTGTACGCGGCCCTGCTGGAGTCCGAAGTGGACGATCTGCTCGCGGGCTGGGCCGAGCTGCCGCTCTCGGATGACCCGGAAGTGTTGCTGCGCAGCCGCGTGTCGGCGATCTTCGCGTGGATCGAAACCCACGAGCGCGGCTGGCGGATGATCTTCGCGGAGCCGCCGTCGGACCCGGCGGTCGCGGCGACGCACCGGGCGGGCCAGGACCGGGCGACGGCCAACCTGACGGCGTTGTTCCGCGGCATCCCGAAGCTCGACCTGACCGCCCGCATCCCGCGCGAGCTGGCCGACGAGGTCCTGGCGGACGCGAGCAAGAGCGCGCTGAACGCGGTGGCGACGTGGTGGTGGCGCCACCGGGAAGTCCCGCGCGACGAGGTCGTGGCGCTGACGGTGGACCTGCTGTGGCGCGGCCTGGCCACGCTGACCAAGGGGGAGCGATGAGCACCGAGACGTACCGGCTCGCGGCCGAAACCGGCGACGCCGACTTGGCGATGACGGCGTTCGCCCCGGACGCGGTGCTGCACTCACCGCTGACTTCGCGGGTGCGTTTCACCGGGCACGCGGAGCTGCGAGCGCTGATCGAGGTGGCGTACTCGCACCTGACGGAGATCCGCTTCCACACGGACGTCGGTGACGACCGGACCCGCGTGGTCGTCTACACCGCACGCATCGGCGGCGAGCCGATCGAGGAAGCGGCGCTGCTGCGGCTGAACTCCGCCGGCTTGATCGAAGAGGCGACGTTGTTCGTGCGGACGTTGCCGGGGCTGGTGGCGTTGATGGACCGGTTCGGCCCGGACATCGCCCGGCGCAACGGCCGCCGGTGGGCCGCGCGAGTCCTGAGCGTGCTGACGAAGCCGTTGCTGGCGATGGTGAAGTCCGGGGACCGGTACGCGGTCCCGCTGGTCAGTCCGCCAGCCCGGCCGTCGTGAGCGCCTTCTGCGCGCTCATCCCCAGCCCGGTGCCGTAGGCCCGCTCGAAACCCGCCGCTCCCAACGACTCCCGCACCCGGGCCCGGACGGCCGAGGCGTCCGGGTCGCCGCTGATCGCCGTGCCGCGGACCGCCGCCGCGGCGCCCAGCAGCACCGCCGCCTGGTCCGGGTGGGTCGCCGCGCCGGCCAGACCCTCCAGCGCGAACGCCACGACGTCGCCCGCGTGCCAGTGCCGGCCCAGCAGCAGCGCCTTCCGGTGCGACTCGGCCGCGTCGGAAACCCGGCCTTCGGTCAGCGCCAGCCAGCCCAGCGAGATCAACGCGCGCGCGTGGGCCGTCTCGGCCGCGAACGACCCGCCTTCGCACTCCGCCAGCGCGCGTTCGCAGAAGGCGCGCGCCGTGGTCAGGTCGCCGGCCAGCCGGGACAGGTCGGCCAGGCCGACGTAGGCCGCCGCCCGGGACTCCGGCATGCCCGAGCGGCGGGCGGTCGACGCGGCCAGCTCGTAGTCCGCCCGCGCGCCGTCGTGGTCGCCCTGCAGCACCCGGGTCCAGGCGCGGCGCGTGATCAGGTCCGCGACGTCGTCCGTCGCGCCCAGTTCGTGCATCAGGGCCAGCGACTCGTCCATCTTCACTAGCGCCTCGGCGTGCTCGCCCCGCCAGCTCAGCAGCTGCGAAAGGTGGTCCAGCGCCATCGACAGGCCCCACCGCTCGCCCAGCGCCCGGAACTGCACGGCGCCTTCGCGCAGGCCCTCCTCGGCCTGGCGGAGGTCGCCGGTCATCATCGACCGCAGGCCGAGCCCCGTCGGCACCAGCGCCCAGCTCCACGCGTCGCCGTGCGCCAGCATCGCCTCGCCGCGCCCGTACAGCTCCGCGTCGTCGGCCGGCGGTCCGACCACCACCGCCAGCACCATGATCAGCATCGGGTGCCGCGGCATCCACATCGAGTCCCGGGCGTACCGCCGCGCCATCGGCACGTAAGGCGCGAGTGCCTCTTCGTTCGGCATGCCGGCCAGCGCGGTGAGCATGCAGAGCAGGAACTCCTCGAGGTACTCCGCCCGCACCTCCGGCCCGCAGCGCTTGACGACCTCCAGCGCCACCCCCGCGCCCTCGAACCGCCGGCCGCGCATCCACCAGTACATCGCCAGCGGCGTGACCAGCCGCAACGCGATCACGATGTCCGCCTCGGCCGCCCAGCGCAGAGCCGCGAGGATGTTGTCGTAGTCGGCGTCGATGCGCGCCAGCCACTCCAGCTGTGCCGCCGTCCGCAGCATCGGGTCGGCTTCCTCGGCGAACCGCAGGAAGTACTCGGCGTGCGCGCGGTGCAGGGCGTCCGTCTCGCCCGCTTCGCCGAGCTTCTCCGCGCAGAACGCGCGGATCGTCTCTAGCATCCGGAACCGCCCGCCGACGGCCTCGACCAGCGACTTGTCGGCCAGCTCCGGCAGCAGGTCGACGTCCGCGCCGCACACCTCGGCGGCCGCGGCGACGGTCGCGCCGCCGGGGAACACCGTCAGCCGCCGCGCCAGCTCCCGCTCCTCGTCGTCGAGCAGGTCCCAGCTCCACTCGACGACGCCGCGCAGCGACCGATGCCGCTGTTCGGCCGTGCGGCTGCCGCGTGCGAGCAGCCGGAACCGGTCGTCGAGCCGGGCCGCGATCTCGCCGACGGCCAGGGTCCGGACGCGGGCCGCGGCCAGCTCCAGGGCCAGCGGCAGGCCGTCGAGGGCCGCGCAGATGTGCTGGACGTCGCCGATCGTCGACTCGTCGACGGCGAACGCGGGATCGCTCGCGGCCGCGCGGTCGGCGAACAGCCGGATCGCCGCGAACTCGCCCGCCCGCGCGGCGGACGTCCCGGGCGGTGGCACGGCCAGGCGCGGCACCGGCGCCAGCTGCTCGCCGGTGATGCCGAGCGGCTCGCGGCTGGTGGCCAGCACCCGCAGGCCGGGGCACGCGCCGAGCAGCCGCCCGGCCAGCCGGGCCGCGACGTCGACGACGTGCTCGCAGTTGTCGAGCACCAGCAGCGTCGTGCGGTCGCGGAGTGCCGCGATCAGCCGATCGGCGGGGTCCTGCGCTTCGCGTTGCCGGAGCGGGGTGTCCCGCAGGCCCAGCGCGGTCAGCACCGCGCCGACGACGTCCGCAGGCCCGTGCGGCGCCAGCTCGGCGAAGGCGACCGGGCCCGTTTCGGTCGCCGCGACCTCGACGGCCAGGCGTGTCTTGCCGGTGCCGCCGGGCCCGGTGAGCGTCACGAGCCGAGCGCGCGCCAGCAGCTCCGCGACCTGCCGCAGCTCGTCGTCACGGCCGACGAAGCTGGTCAGCTGCGCGGGCAGCGCCGAGATCGCCGGCTTCTCGGTTTCGCCGCGAAGCACCGCGAGGTGCGCTTCGGCGAGTTCCGCGCCGGGATCGGCGCCCAGCTCCTCGGCCAGGGTGCGGCGGGCGTCCTCGAACGCGGCCAGCGCGTCGGCGGACCGGCCCGCCGCGTGCAGCGCCCGGACGAGCTGCGCGCGCGGCCGTTCCCGCAGCGGCCGCGCGGCGACGGTCTCGCGCAGGCCGGCGAGGACGTCTTCGGCCTGGCCCAGGGCCAGCCGGGCCTCGACGTGGTCGTCGGCCGCCTCGGCCCGCAGCTCGTCGAGCCGGGCGGCCTGGGCGGCGGCGAACGGCGCGTCCGCCAGGTCGCTGAACGCGGGCCCGCGCCACAGCGCCAGCGCGTCGCCCAGCACGTCCGCGGCGGGCGAGCCGGCCTTCAGCAGTGCGTGGCCTTCGCGTGCGAGCCGTTCGAAGCGGTGGACGTCCACTTCGTCCGGTTCGACGACCAGGCGGTAGCCCGCGGTGGTGAACTCGACCGGCGCCAAGTCCTTCAACGCCGTCCGCAGCCGCGAGACCTGGGACTGGAGGGCGTTCGCCGCGCCGTCCGGCGGCTCCTCGCCGTACATGCCGTCGATCAGCCGCTCGGCCGGGACGAACCGGCCGGCGTCGAGGGCGAGCAGGGCCAGCAGCGTGCGTGAGCGCGGGCCGCCCACCGCCGCTGGTGTGCCGTCCGGGTGCCACGCGGTGACGGCCCCCAGGACCCCGAATCGCATGCGCCCAGCGTAGGGCGTGGTCAGGCTCATGGTGGGCGTCACTCGAAAGAGGGGTTCGGCGTGGGCCTGTGAATCAGCTGAGCGTACGTATATACACTTCGCCGGGTCCCCACGCAATGGGAGAGGTATGTCGCCCGACAGCATTGCCCTAGGTCAGCCGACCGTCGGCGAGGAAGAGCTCGCCGCCGTCGCCGAAGTCTTCCGCTCCGGCTGGCTGGCCGGGGCCGGTCCCGCGTGCCGCCGTTTCGAGGAACGGTTCGCGCAGGTCACCGGCACCGCGCACGCGCTGACCACCGCGAACTGCGGGTCGGCGCTGTTCCTCGGTCTCAAGGTGCTCGGCGTCCAGCCGGGCGACGAGGTGATCGTCGGCGACTACACCTTCCCGGCGACCGGCCACGCCGTCGTCCAGGCCGGCGCGAAGCCGGTCTTCGCCGACATCCGCCCGGACGTCTTCAGCGCCGACCCGGCGCACATCGAAACCCTGATCACCCCGCGCACGGTCGGCATCCTCGCCGTCGACGTCGCGGGCCAGCCGGGCGACTTCGACGAGTACCGCGCGATCGCCGACGAGCACGGCCTCTGGCTCTTCGAGGACGCCGCGTGCGCCGCCGGCGCGACGTACAAGACGCGCCCGGCGGGCAGCCTCGCCGACCTGGCCGCGTTCTCCTTCCACGGCCGCAAGGGCATCACGGCCGGCGAAGGCGGCGCGCTGGTCTCGGACCGCGAAGACCTCATCGCGCACGCCCGCAAGCTCCACACGTACGGCATCGAACCGGCGATCAGCCGCGAAGGCTCCACCACGCTGCCGATCCCGGAGTTCCACGAGCTCGGCTACAACTTCCGCATGTCGGACGTCCAGGCCGCGATCATGAACGTCCAGCTCGACCGCCTGCCCGACCTCCTCGCCGCCCGCCGCTCGGTCGCGAAGCGCTACCACGAGGCTTTCGACGACGTCGACGCGCTGACCGTCCCCGTCGAGCTGCCCGACCGCGAGCACCCGTGGCAGGCCTACCTGCTCACGGTCGCGCCGGAGGTCAGCCGCGACCAGCTGGCCCTGCGCATCCGCGAGCAGGGCGTCCAGTGCAACTTCGGCACCTACGCTTCCCACCTCCAGCCGATCTACGGCCCCCAGAACCCGCTGCCCGTGTCGGCCGACGCGTTCGCGCGTCAGCTCGCCATCCCCATGCACGCCAACCTGACGGACGCCGAAGTGGCGCGCGTCGGCGAGGTCGTGCGCGCCGCCGTGCAGTCCCTGTCCTGAAGCCACCGACCGAGGAGAATTTGGTGTCCGACAAGAAGGTCCTGTTCACGGGGGCCGGTGGGTTCATCGCCGCACACGTCATCCCGCTGCTCATCGAGGGCGGCTACACCGTCCGCATCTTCGACAACATGACCCGCGGCGACCGCGCCCGCGTCAACGAGTTCGTCGCCACCGGCAAGGTCGAGCTGGTCGAGAAGGACGTCCGCTACGGCGGCGCGGTGCGCGAGGCCATGCGCGGCTGCACCCACGTCATCCACTTCGCCACGGTCTCGATCAACAAGTCGATCGCCGACCCGCACGAGTCGTTCGACATCAACATGACCGGCAACCACAACGTGTTCGCCGCGGCCGCCGACGAAGGCGTCGAGCGCCTGGTGTTCGCGTCGACGGCGTCGGTCTACGGCGAGCCGAAGCGGCTGCCGATGCACGAGGACGACGAGCTCAAGCCGCTCACGCCGTACTGCATCTCGAAGCGCGCCGGCGAGGACATGCTCGGCTTCTACGAGCGCCAGAAGGGCCTGTCCTGGAACGCGTTGCGCTTCTTCAACGTGTACGGCCCCGGCCAGAAGATCGAGGCGTACTACACCTCGGTGATCAACCACTTCATCCAGCGCCTGCGCGCCGGCCAGCCGCCGATCATCGACGGCCGCGGCGACCAGTCGATGGACTTCGTGCACGTCACCGACCTGGCGCGGGCCGTCGTCGCGGCGCTCGAGTCCGAGCAGGCGAACCTGCCGATCAACATCGGCACCGGCATCGACACCTCGATCGCGGCGCTGGCCAAGATCCTGATCGAGGCTGTCGGCGTCGACGTCGAGCCGCTGTTCAACGAGCGTGACGTGCTGGTTTCGCGGCGCGCCGCCGACATCACCCGCGCCCGCGACGTGCTCGGCTGGGAGCCGCGGATCACTGTCGAAGAAGGCATGCGACAGCTGGTCAAGGACTCCGAGTGAGTGCCGCCGCGGGCCCTGCCCGAGGACGTGCGATGCGCATCGCGGTGGTCAACAACTTCTTCCCGCCCCGGGTGGGTGGGAGCGCGCACATGTCGGCCTCGCTCGCGGCGCAGTTCGTCGAGGAGGGCCACGAGGTCCTGGCGATCACGGCCGCCTACGCCGACGCCCCGGCCGAGGAGGAGCGCGACGGCTACCGCGTCGTGCGCCTCCCATCGACGAAGATGCCGCAGGTCGGCCTGTCGATCGACTTCGACATGAGCTTCGCGTCGGTGCGGCCGGGCAACTGGCGGCGGCTGTGGAAGCTGCTCGACGAGTTCAAGCCGGACGCTATCCACCTGCACGGCCAGTTCTTCGACCTGTCGTGGCTGGCCGGGATCTACGCGCGGCGGCGGCACATCCCGGTGCTGCTGACCATCCACACCCTGCTGATCAGCGACAACAAGCTGTACGGCGGCGTGTTCCGGGTGCTCGACGCGGTGCTCGTGCGGCCGATCCTGCGCTACATCCGGCCGCGGTACGTCATCCTCGACAAGCTCGGCGTCGACTACTGCGTCGACCGCTACGGCACCAGCGACGCGAACTCCGAGTACTTCCCGATCGCGGTCGACACCGGCCACTTCGCGAAGCCGGTGACGAAGGACGTCCGCGCGGAGCACGAAATCGGCGACGCGCCGCTGATCGTCTCGCTCGGGCACGTCATCCCGCTGCGCAACCGGCTGCCGCTCATCGAGGCCCTGCCGTCCATTTTGGACAAACACCCCGGCGTGCGGGTGGTCGTCGTCGGCCGCGTCTACCACGACGCGTTCCTGAAGCGGGCCGCCGAACTGGGCGTCTCCGAGGCGCTGGTCGTCACCGGCGCGGTGCCGAAGGAGGACGTCCCGGCGTACTTCGCGGCGGCGGACATCGTGACGCACGACCTCAACGGCGGCTGCGGCACGGCGTCGCTGGAGGCGATGCTGTCCGGCACGGCGACGATCGCGTCGGTCACCGAGGACAACTACCCGGGCATCGAGCTGCGCAACGGCGAAAACGTGCTGCTGGTGCGCCCGGACGACTCCGAAGCAGTGGCCTCGACGGTGATCGAGCTGCTCGACGACCCCGAGCGGCGCGCGCAGATCGCGCAGCGGGCGAGCGAGATGGTGCGGTCGAACTTCGGCCTCGACGTCGTCGCCGAGGAGCACCTGCGGACCTTCGAGAAACTGGTGTCGGACGCCCATGTTCTTCGATGACGAGCGCAGCCACCGGCTGCGTCCGCAGATCCTGACCGAGCTCGTCTCGCAGTACATGAACGACGCCGAGCGGGCGCAGTTCTACGGGCTGCCCTCGACGTGCCGCGTGCGCGAGCGCGTCAAGATCATCAGCCCCGAGAACCTCAAGATGGGCGATCACTGCTGGGTCGGCGAAGGCGCGGCGCTCGACGCGAGCGGCGGCCTGGAGATCGGCGAGCACACCAGCATCGGGCTGAACACGCTGATCTTCACGCACTCCAGCTGGCTCGCGAACATGACGCTGCAGAACCATTCGGGCAGCGACCTGATCGAGCGCAAGCCGGTGAAGATCGGCAAGGGCTGTTTCATCGGCGGTCTGGTGGTCATCATGGCGGGCGTGACGATCGGCGACTTCGCCACGGTCCAGCCGAACTCGGTGGTGGCCAAGGACGTCCCGCCGCGGACGTTGGTCGCGGGCAACCCGGCCCGGGTGTTCCAGCGCTACGACGAGGAATACATCCAGTCCGAAGTGGACCGTGTCCGCGCGGACAACGCCCGCCGCCGCGAGATCGCGGAGTCACACGGGCAGAACACTTCGGGCTGGGGAGCCCCATCGGGCGACTACTCGGAGCAGTAGCTTTCTGGCAGGCTGACGTGCGAAGATGACGTCCAGTAACTGCGGCGAGGAGAAGGCGATGAGTGTCATGGAGTGGCCTCACCACCTCTTGTCCCTTGAAGACTGGATCGATCTGCCGGAAACCCCGGAGTACCAGGTCGAAGCGGTCGAAGGGGTTCTCGTCGTGTCGCCGCGTCCATTGTTCCTCCACCAGCGAGCCGTCAACCGGCTGACCTATTGGCTCGACGAGCGGCTGCCGGTCGGTTACAGCGCGTTGAGCGAGGTGGAAGTGGTTGTCGCCGAGAAGCCGCTCACCGTCCGGGTGCCAGACGTGATCGTGGTCGAAAACACCGTGGTCCACGCCAACCCGGCGCACTGTGACGCCGCCGACGTCCGGTTGGCGATCGAGGTGATCTCGCCGGGCAGCAGGCGCACCGACCGGGTCACGAAGTTCTCCGAGTACGCCGAGGCGGGGATCGACCACTACTGGATCGTCGACCTGGATCCGCCAGTGAGCTTGGTCCGCTACCGGCTGATCGAAGAGGACTACGAGGACTTCGGCGAGCAGTCGGGTCACGCGGAACTCGAGTTCGAAGGCACGCCGCTCGAGTTCGACCTGAACGCGTTGACTCCCGACGCGCCGAGGTCCTAGAGCCGGTCCGCCAGGAGCTTTCCGAGGGTGGCGTAGGTGTCCTCGCCGACCGAGACGTAGAGGTTCAGCTCGGCGGTCCGCAGCTCACCCTGGCTGTGCTTCGCGACCGCCAGCTCGGTGCCGCCGTCCTGACCCGTCGACTCGCAGTGCAGCGCGGCCTCACCGGTGCCCGGCAGCGTCACCGGGTTCTTGCACCCCGACTTCACCCCCGCGACGAACCGGGCCACCGAGGTGTCCGGGCCGACGAACAAGGAGGCGGTCTGGCCGCCGCCGTATTCGCACACGAGCGCCGTGCCGACCTTCGTCCGGAGCGGCTCGGTTTCCTTCGCGCCGCCGCTGACGGAGTGGCCGATCGCCTTGATGAGTTCGTCCGAGCCGAGGAACGGGCACGCCGCGCTCAGCTTGGCCGGTGAGGCGGCCGGCGTGAAGGTCGGAGCCGTGGTCTTCGGTTTGCTCACCGAAGTGGATGACGGCGGTGCCGGCGTGGTCGCCGGCGCCGCCGTCGTGGAGCCGCCGGAACACGCTGTGACGCAGGTCAGCAGGCATGCCGCGGCGAAGATTTCCCCCAAGGTGCGCACCGAGGTCAATCTAGCGCTCGGTCACCGAGCGCAGGATATCGGTTACGCAACGTTTCAGCCGTGGCCGACGCCGGTGTGGCCCGTCGGGAGCTTGTTGCCCGCCGCGTCGTGCGCGCGCAGGCGGCCCGGATCGGCCGCGGAGTCGAACCAGAACACCACCACGTTCGGGTCCTCGCTCCACGTCGCCTGGTGCGCGACCACGCTGCCGGCGGAGGTGATCTTCGCGGCCGGGCCGGCGTAGTAGCCGAAGCTCGGCACGTCGTGGCCGGCCAGGTTCGCGCCGCCGGTCACCGCGTGGAAGCCCGGGGCCTTGTCGCGGCCCGCGAACTCGTTGGCGACGATCAAGTCCGTCAACCCGCCCGCCGCGTCGCGGATGCCGCCCATGATGCCGAACGTCGTGTCCGGCAGCCGCGGCTCCTGCAGCTTGACGCCGTAGAAGACCAGCTCGCCGGAGCTGTTCCGGAGGCCCGTGCCGATCACGTCGCCCAGCACCTCGTGCTCGGGCGCGGCGTCCCGGGTCGGCGGCGGCGAAACCGGAGCGGCCGGTGCGGCGGCGGCCACCGGCGCCGGCTTCGTCTCGGCGTTCGCGCTGGTCAGGAGGCCGGGTACCACCAGCGCGCCGCAAGCGGCGACCACGGTACCGGCGATGACGAGGCGGTTCTTCACGGGTTTCCTCCCGGATCGGCAAGATCGTCCGCCGGTGACTACGGGCGTAGGCTCGGAAAGGTTGAGACGCGCCCGCGCAACCTTTCCGGGGCCCGGCCGTCGCTGGGGGCGAAAGGGGTGACGCATGGCGCGCGGTGACGACGAGTTCGCGGACTTCGTGCGCGCGTCCTCGGCTCGCCTCACGCACGCCGCGTTCCTGCTCACGGGCGACCGGCACCAGGCCGAAGACGCCGCCCAGACGGCCTTCACCCGCACGTACGCGGCGTGGTCGCGGGTCCGCCACAAGGACGCCTACGGCTACGCCCGGACCGTCCTGATGAACCACGTCATCGACGGCTGGCGGCGCCCGATCCGCGAGTACGCCACCGAGGAGATGCCCGAGCGGCCGGACCGCGCCGACGTCGACCAGGCCGTCACCCAGCGGGAATGGCTCACGTCGGTGCTCAAGACGCTGACCGCCCGCGAGCGCGCCGTCGTCGTGCTGCGGCACTTCTTCGACCTGCCCGAAGCCGACGTGGCGCGCGAACTGGGCGTTTCGCTGGGTACCGTGAAGAGCACGAATTCGCGGGCGCTGGCCAAGCTGCGGATCGAAGCGGGCACCGAAGACACGCTGATCGGAGGGAGCGGGCGATGAACGATCTCGACGACTTCCGCGCCGCCCTCCGGCGGCCGCCGTCCGAGCCCTTCGCCGAGCCGGACCTGAGCAGGATCATGGCCGACGGCACGCGTCTCCGGCGTCGCCGCCGCGTGCTGACGACCACCGGCGGGCTCGCCGCCGCGGCCGTCGTCGTGCTGGTGGTCGTGTTCGCCGTCCAGCTGCGGCAGCCCTCGCCCGCGCCGGTCGCGCAGCCGCCGGCCCCGCCCGCGCCGACGTCGATCACGCCACCCACGACGACCGGGCCGCCCCCGGCCGAGCCACTGGGCGAGGTCGTGGGCACCGGCATCCGCACCGCGGCCGGGGAGATCGTGATCTTCGCAAAAGCGGTCGACGAGCCGCAGATCCTGCCGGACATCCACTTCGGACTGGTCGCCGGTTTCCGCTCGGGCGGGAACCTGGAGCCGGTCCTGGCCACCAACGAGTTCCGCGGCTCCGACCGCTCGTTCGGCTTCCACGCCACCGACGGCGGCGAGGTCCTGCAGGACCAGACCATCCCGGTGTTCGGCTACTTCGCCGGCGCGGCCGCGAGCATCACCACGACGGTGCACGGCAAGACGATCCAGGCGAACGTGGCGAAGTGGAGCAAGGACCCGAACGTGGTCATCTTCTGGTTCGACCCGGTCGCGGTCCCGGACTCCGCTTCGCTGACGCCGCTGATCGCCTACGACAGCAAGGGAAGCCGGCTCACCAAGTAGCCCACCTCACCGTGTTGGCCGTTCCGGTCGCCGTGTTGGCCGTTCCGGTCGCCGTGTTGGCCACTCTGGTCGCCGTGTTGGCCGTTCCGGTCGCCGTGTTGGCCGTTCCGGTCAAGCACTGAGCGACGCCCGTCTTCGAAACGCGTCTTCGATCTCCCGGAGGAAACTGTCCGGGGCAGTGAACACGTCCTTGCGGGCCCGGATGACGAGCCATCCTCGGGCGGTCAGCCGGCGGTCACGCTCGTCGTCTTCGGCCTCGCGGTCTTCGTGCGCTTCGTAGCCGTCGTATTCGAGAGCGATCCGCAGCGCCGGCCAGGCGAGATCGAGACGGTACAAGGGAGTGCCGGCCAGGCCGAGAACCTCGTACTGGGGCACCGGCGCCGGGAAGCCGGCCTGGATGACGAGCAGTCTCAGCCGGCTTTCCTGCGGCGACTCGGCCTGACCGGATCCGAGGCAGAGCAACGATTCGGCGACTCGGGTGCCTCGGCGGTCGTCGCGGTCGACGAGACGGAGATCGATCTTCGCGATCAGTGCACGGGCCTCCCGGTCGCCGAGTCCCGTCAATGCCTGGTCCAAGCAGGCGAGGGCACGCCACGGCCTGCGGGTACACAGAACTTCGGCGACGACCGTTTCGAGGTCGAGCACCGGAAGACCGTGCCGCTCGACGACGTCTTCGCGAGCGAAACGATCGTGGTGGACGATCAATCCCTTACGGGACTTGGCCCAGTGGGAATACGGAACGGTCACGTGCACATCGGTGGTCGCCAGTGCGGTGCAGCCGTGGAGAACGGCCGCCGTGTCGTGCGACAGGACAGCGTCGGGCCCGGCTGCGAGCAGACCGGCGGACGCGCGGGTCAGCGGATCCAGCTCGCGGCTGCCCAGGACGATCACGCCCCGCCACGGCTGGACGAGCGCGCGGTTCTGAAGGGCGGCACGCAAGGCCCGGTCGCCGAGTACGTCGCGCACCTGCGGGCGGCCTGCGGCACCGTGCCGCGCGGGAAAGTTCGGTTCCACACGTCACAGACTGCCTCGAGCTGATGGCCATGAGTGACGTCGCCGAGAATCTGTGGACAACTCGACCCGATGTGGACAACTCAGCTGCCGACCGCCGTGCTGACCGGAGTGGCCAACACGGCGGCGGGAGTGGCCAACACGCTGACCGGAGCGGCCAACACACTGACCGGAACGGCCAACACGGCCCCGAGGAGCGTCAGGCGGCGGCCTGGGTGAGGACCTGCTCGACGACGTGGTGCGAGGGCAGGATCAGGTCGCGCTCGGTGTCGGCGTCGATCTTGCCTTCCAGCAGGTCGCAGAAGCGGTCCAGCTGGGTGGCGAGCGGTTCCCGCGCGGTGATCAGCTCCGGGATCTCGATGACCGTCTGCTGGCGGTAGCCGAGGCCGTCCGGGGTGACCGAGTCGTGCGAGATGTGGCGGTAGATGGTGACGTCGCGGCGCAGCAGGTCGATCTCGATCAGCCGGTCCAGTTCGGACACCACCAGCGACCGGACCTTCTTCTGCCCCAAGCGGGACGCCGACACCGTGGCCAGGCCGGTCGGGAACGACAGCACCGTCTCGATGGTGTCCTCGGCGCCCTCGACCGACTGCGGGTGGAAGTAACCCGCGCCGGACGTCACGCGGGCCGGCGTCGCGCCGCCGAAGAACTGGATCGCCAGGTCGACGTCGTGCACCAGCAGGTCCCATGCGACGCCGGTCTTGATGCGCGGCGCGTACGGGCCGTGGCGGCGGGCCATCAGGTGGATCGGCTCCTGCACCAGCGCTCGCGCGGTCATCACCGCCGGGTTGTAGCGCTCGAGCAGCCCGCACATCAGCGCGACACCCTGCTTCTTCGACAGCGCCACGATTTCCTGCGACTTCTCGTAGCTGTTGCACACCGGCTTTTCGACCAGCATCGGCTTGCCCTGGCCGAGGATCTCCTGCGCCAGGTCGTGGTGCACCTCGGTGGCCGAGGCGAGCACGACGGCGTCCACATCGGACAGTGAGCCGATCTCCGGCGTCCACTTCGTCTCGTACCGCTCGGCGACGGCCTTGCCGGCCTCTTCGCGCGGATCGATCACGCGGACCAGCTCCACGCGCTCGTTGGCGGCGAGCACGCGCGAGTGGAGGGAACCCATGTTCCCGGTCCCGACAACAGCGATCCGATGCGTCATGCGCCCAGTACCTCGCGAACGGTTTCGATGATGGTGTCCAGCTGGGACTCGGTCAGGTGCGGGTGCACCGGCAGCGACAGCGCCTGGTCGGCGACTGACTTCGCGACCGGGAAGTCTTCGACGCGCGCGCCCGGGATCAGGTCGTGGCCGCGGTAGCAGTCGTAGTCGAAGACGATCTTGGGGTAGTAGATGCCGTTGCCGATGCCGCGCTCGGTGAGCGCCGCGGCCAGCTCGTCGCGCGAGAGGAACGCGTGCGGCCCGACCAGCACGGTGTACTGGTGCCACACGTGCTCGCGGCCCGGCAGCACCTGCGGGACGTCGAGGCCCGGCGTGCCCGCGAGGCCCTCCGAGAGCCGCTTCGCGTTCGCCTGGCGGGCGGCGGTCAGCTGGTCGAGCTTGGCCAGCTGCGGGATGCCGACGGCGGCGTGCAGGTCGGTCATCCGGTAGTTGTGGCCGGCGACCTCGTACTGGTACCGGGCACGCATGCCCTGGTTGCGCAGCACGCGCAGCTTGTCGGCCAGCGCGTCGTCGTCCGTCGTGATGACGCCGCCCTCGGCGGTGGTGATGTTCTTCGTCGCGTACAGCGAGAAGCAGCCGATGCCGAACGAGCCGGCCTGCTTGCCCTCGAAGGACGCGCCGACGGCCTGCGCGGAGTCTTCGATCACCTTCAGCCCGCGCTCGGCCGCGAGCGGGGCGAGCTTGCCCATGTCCGCGGTCTGGCCGTAGAGGTGCACGGGCATGAGGACCTTGGTGCGGTCGGTGACGGCCTTGACGACGGCGTCGGGGTCGATCGCGAAGTCGTCGCGCCGGATGTCGGCGAAGCGGACGGTCGCGCCGGCCTCGAGGATCGCGTTGAGCGTCGCGACGAAGGTGAACGGCGACGTGACGACCTCGTCGCCCGGCTTCAGGTCGAGGACCTGGAGCGCGGCGACCAGTGCCGTCGTCCCGTTGTTGACCGCGATCGCGTGCTTCGTCCCGGAGACCGCCGCGAAGGCGTCTTCGAAGCGCTTGACCATCGGTCCCTGTGCGATGGCGCCGGAACGCAGGACCTCGACGACGAGGTCCTCCGCGTCGCGGACGTCGACCACGGTGATGGGGATCATGGGCAGTCTCTCTCGGCAGGCGATTTCGACGCGTCCGGTACAGTGAGCCGCCGGTTCTGCGCCCGGCCGCCCTGCATGAACGCGGGCCACACGTTACCGGGCGCGGTAGCACGCCCAGTACCCAGCCGCCGACGAACGGACACCCGACCCGTGGCCAACCGCATCCACCCGACCGCCGTCCTCGGCGAAGGCGTCGAACTCGGGGACGACAACGTGATCGGCCCGTTCACGGTGATCGCCGGGCCGGCGCGGATCGGGGACGGCAACTGGATCGGCCCGCACGTGACGATCGGCACGCCCGGCGAGGACCGCGGCCGCCCCCACCCCGCGGCCTGGGACGAGGCACCGACCGGTGACCCGGATCACGACGGCCACGGCGTCGTCATCGGCAGCCGCAACAAGATCCGCGAGTACGTGAGCGTCCACCAGGGCACCTGGCGCACGACGACGCTGGGCAGCGACGGCTACTACCTGCGCGGCTCGCACATCGCGCACGACTGCCTGGTCGGCGACGCCGTGACCATCGCGTCCAACGTCGTGACCGGCGGTCACTGCCACATCTGGGACGGCGCGAACCTCGGCATGGGCGCGGTGCTGCACCAGAAGGTCGTGATCGGCCCCGGCGCGATGGTCGGGATGGGCTCGGCGGTCCGCCGCGAGATCGGCGCGTTCACCATCGCCGTCGGCAACCCGGCCCGGGTCACCGGCGTCAACGTGGTGGGCCTGTCGCGCCGCGGCCTCGACGAGGCGACCATCGAGGCGCTCGGGCCGTGGCTGAAGGGTAAGGAAGGTCTCCCGGACGCCACCCTGCCCGGCGACCTCTCTACCTTGGTAAAGGCGTGGGACGCCCGCCCGCGCGAAGAGCACTAGGAGTCGTGAGCATGTCTGAAGTGGCCCCCAAGCTGCGCGAGGTCTTCGTCGAGGCGCTGGACCTCGACGGCGATGTGGACGTCGAGAACCTGAAGTACCGCGAGATCGAGGCGTGGGACTCCGTCGGCCACATGGCGCTGGTCGCGGCCATCGAGGACGAGTTCGACGTCGAGTTCGACACCGACCAGGTCATCGACATGTCGAGCTTCAAGGTCGCCGTGGACATGGTCACCGAGCTCCAGTCGAAGAATGACTGACGAGTCCCTGTCCGGTCGCGTCGCGCTCGTCACGGGCGGGACGCGGGGGATCGGCCTGGCCACCGTCCGCGCGCTCGCCGAGGCGGGCGCGACGGTGGTGCTCACCGGCCGCGACGAGGCCCGCGCCAAGGAGGCTGCCTCGGCGGCCGGCGCGGCGGCCGGGCTCGCGCTGGACGTCACCGACGCGAAGGCAGTGTCTTCGCTGGTCAGGGGCGTCGCGAAGGAGCACGGCCGGCTCGACATCGTCGTGGCCAACGCCGGGATCATGGAGGACGCGCTCCTCGGGATGATCCGCGAAGAGCTCGTCGACACGACGCTGAGCACGAACGTCGCCGGCACGCTGCACACGGTCCAGGCCGCCGCGCGGGCGATGATGCGCAAGAAAACCGGCTCGATCGTGGTGCTCGCCTCGATCGTCGGCGAGCACGGAAGCGCCGGCCAGACGGTGTACGCGGCGTCGAAAGCGGCGGTGGCGAACATCGCGCGGTCGGCGGCGAAGGAGCTCGGCCGGTCCGGCATCCGGGTCAACGCGGTCGCGCCCGGCGTGATCGAAACCGACCTGACGGCGGGCCTGAGCGAGGACGCGAAGGCCGAAAACACGAGCCGGACGCCGCTCGGGCGGCTCGGCCGGGCGGAAGACGTGGCGAACGCGATCCGGTTCCTGGTGAGTGATGATGCGTCCTTCATCACCGGCCAGGTGCTGGGCGTCGACGGAGGCTTGGTGTTGTGACGCTGTTGGGTGCGGGAGCTCGGCTGGTGGACGTGGCCGGGGGCCGCACGCTGACGGGCGCGGAACTGTCGGCCGAGGTCGGCCGCCGGATGGAAGCCCTGGCGGAACTGCCGGTCGGTGTGGTGTTCGCGCGGATGTCCGTCGACCTGCCGAGCGTGCTGACGTACTTGGGCGCGTTCGAGTCCGGTCGCGCGATCGCGCTGATCGACCCGGCGCTGGACGTGGACGTGCTCGCTGGGCTCGTCGAACGCTTCCGGCCGGCCGCCGTGCTGTCCGCTTCGGGTGACGCGCCTGCCGGGTACACGACCCGCGGCGACGACTGGATCCGCGACTCCGCGGAGGGCGTCCCGCCGCATCCCGACCTCGCCGTGCTGCTCCCGACCAGCGGGTCCACCGGCAACCCGAAGCTCGTCCGGCTCTCGCGCCAGGCGATCCTGTCGAACGCCGACGCCATCGCGCAGGTGCTCCGCATCGACGCCGACGAGGTCGCGCCCACCTGCCTGCCGCTGCACTACAGCTACGGCCTGTCGGTGCTGAACTCGCACCTGGTGCGCGACGCGACCGTCGTGATCGAGCCGTCCGGCGTGCTCGGCCGCGGCTTCTGGGACGCGGTGAACACCCACGGCGTGACGTCCCTCTCGGGCGTCCCGTACCACTACGAAATGCTGCGGCGGCTCAAGTTCGACCCCGCGAAGTACCCGACGCTACGCACCCTGACGCAGGCCGGCGGGAAGCTGCGCGACGACCTGATCGCCGAGTTCAACGACAAGATGATCGCCGTCGGCGGCCGGATGTACGTGATGTACGGCCAGACCGAGGCGGCCCCGCGGATGACGACGGTGCCGGCCGAGCGGCTGGCCGAGAAGCTCGGTTCCGCCGGGCCGGCGCTGCCGGGCGGCAGGTTCGCCGTCCGTCGCGACGACGGGTCGGAGACCACGCACCCGAAAATTGTCGGTGAGGTCGTCTACCGTGGGCCCAATGTGATGCTGGGTTACGCGGACGACGAGTCCGGCCTGGCCAAGGGTGACGAATGCGGCGGCGTGCTCGCCACCGGTGACCTCGGGTACCTCGACCAAGACGGGTTCCTGTTCATCACCGGCCGGCTCAAGCGCATCGGCAAGGTCTTCGGCAACCGCGTCAGCCTCGACGATCTCGAGCAGGCCGTCCGCACCGCGGCGGTCGGGATCGACGTCGTGGCGGCGGTGCCCGCCGGCGACAAGGTCGTGCTGTTCGCCGAGGGCGTCGGCAAGGACATCTGCAAGGACGCGTCGAAGGCGCTGTCCGAGCGGCTGCACCTGCACACGAGCGGGTTCGACGTGCGCCCGATCGACACCGTGCCGCTGCTGGCCAGCGGCAAGATCGACTACCGGTCGTTGGAGGCGAAGGTATGAGCGAGCCTGCGAGTGAATCATTCAACACAGCGCTCGCCGCTCAGGCCGAGCTGAGCGTCAGCGAGGTCGGCGCATGAGTGTGTTCACTCGGTCGCAGGCTGACCGGGAGGCTTTGCTGCTGCCCGAGCTCGCCGCCCTGACCGCACACCACCGGGCGAATTCCGAAGGCTACGAACGAATCCTGTCGTCGCTGGGAATCGCGCCGAGCGCTCAGTTTGCGTCGATCGCCGACCTTCCGTGGCTGCCGGTGCGGATGTTCAAGACGCACGACCTGAAGTCCGTTCCGGACAGCGAGGTGTTCAAGACCCTCACGTCGTCCGGCACCACCGGCGCCGGCGCGTCGCGGATCTACCTCGACAAGGAAGCCGCGGGCGCGCAGACCAAGCAGCTGGGCGCGACCCTGCAGGAGGTCCTCGGCGGCGAGCGGCTGCCGATGCTGATGGTCGACACCATCGGCATCATCAAGAACCGCCGCTCGTTCTCCGCGCGCGGCGCGGGGGTGCTGGGCATGGCGAACTTCGGCCGCAAGCACACCTACGTGCTCGACGAGAACGACCGGCCGGACGTCGAGGCCGTCAAGAAGTTCCTGGCCGAGTACGGCGGCAAGCCGTTCCTGATCTTCGGCTTCACGTTCATGGTCTGGCAGTACCTCTACGAGGTCGCCCGGGAGAACCAGCTCGACCTGTCCAACGGCATCCTGGTCCACTCCGGTGGCTGGAAGAAGCTGATCGACCGCGCGGTCGACAACACCGAGTTCCGGCGCCGCTTCAAGGAAGACACCGGGCTCACCCGGATCCACAACTACTACGGGATGATCGAGCAGATCGGCACCGTGTTCCTCGAGGGCCCGTCCGGCAACTCGTTGTACTGCCCGGACTTCGCCGACGTCGTGATCCGCAACCCGGAGACCTGGGAAGAGCAGCCGATGGGGGAGCCGGGCGTGATCGAGGTCGTCTCGACGCTGCCGCGCTCGTACCCCGGGCACGTGCTGCTCACCGAAGACCTCGGCGTCTACAACGGGATCGACGACGGCGACTGGCCGGGCAAGCACTTCTCCGTCCTCGGGCGGCTGCCGAAGGCCGAGGCCCGCGGCTGCTCCGACACGTTCTCGGGAGCGGCGGCGTGAGCACTCTTACCCAGCGTTTTCCGTTGTCCGACGCGGTTTCCGTGAGCGACCTGGTCGACGAGCTGCGCGTCGAGCCGCCCGGTGGCCGGTTGCGCGTCGGTGACCCGCGGGTCGTCGAGTTCGTCACGAAGTTCGCCCGCAAGCTGCTGGCCCCGGCCACCGCGCGCCGGTTCCCGGAGCTGGCGTCGCTCGGGTTCTTCCTGCGCAAGGGCGAGATCGCCAAGGCGCTGTCCACTCTGGACACCAAGGGCGGCGCGCTGCGGTTCCCGCGCGGGCTCGTGTTCCACGTGCCGCCGGCGAACGTCGACACGATCTTCGTCTACTCGTGGGCGTTGTCCGCGCTGGCGGGCAACCACAACGTCGTGCGGGTGTCGTCGCGCTCGGCCGGTGCCGCCGAAGCGGTGCTGGAGGCGCTGAACGCCGCACTGTCCGAAGTGGACCCGGCTACAGCTGCGGCGATCACCGCCACCCAGCGGATGGTCACCTACGACCGCAGCGACGAGGTGAGCGGCGCCCTGTCGCTGGCCGCCGACCTGCGCGTCATCTGGGGCGGCGACGGTTCGGTGGCGGCGCTGCGCAAGTACCCGCTCGCGCCGCACGCGCGTGACCTGACGTTCCCGGACCGCTCGTCGTTCGCCGTCGCGTCGGTGGCGGGCTGGCAGCGAGCGTCCGAAGCGGAACGCCGCGCGGCCGCCGAGGGCTTCTACAACGACTCGTACTGGTTCGACCAGGCCGCCTGCTCGTCTCCGCGCGCGGTGTTCTGGGTCGGCGACGAAGACGGCGCGCGCGTCGCGGGGCAGGAGTTCCGCACGCTGCTGGCGCAGGTGCTCGAGACGAAGCAGCACGTCACCGAGCCGGCGATGGCGGTCCAGAAGCGCGTCTCGGCGTACGGCGCGGCGGTCGACGGCCTGGTCAAGGACATCTCCTTCGCGGGCAACGGGCTGGCCACGCTGGAGCTGGCCGACCCGGCGACCATGCCGCGCGAGTGGCTCGGCGCTGGCACGTTCGCCAACGCGCGGGTCGCGTCTCTGTCCGATTTGGTCCCGACCGTCCTCCGCAAGGACCAGACGGTCGGCCAGTTCGGCTTTACCACGGAAGAGCTGACGGCGTTCGCGTACGAACTGGCCGGTCGCGGAGTCGACCGGATCGTGCCGTTCGGGTCCGCCCTGACGTTCTCCGCGGTCTGGGACGGTTACGATCTGCTGGCCGAGTTCAGCCGCCTGGTCACCGTGCAGGCCTGAGGAGATGCGTCAATGACGACACTGGAGTCGCCGGAGTGGGAGACGCCGGCTGCCAAAAAGCAGCCGAAGTCCACCAAGGCGAAGATCCTCGACGTCGTCAGGTGGGTCGCGATCCTGCTGGTCATCGGCTTCGCGGCCAAGCAGCTCGCGGCGAACTGGGGTGAGTTCTGGCGCACCCTGCACGACGTGGCCTGGCAGTCGTCGCTGCTGAGCCTGGTGGCCCTGGTCGCGGCGATCATGGTGTCCACCTGGGGCTGGCAGGTGATGGTCGACGACCTGGGCAAGCCGATCGGCTACGCCCGCGGCGCCCAGATCTGCCTGGTCGGCTCGCTCGGCAAGTACGTGCCAGGCTCGGTCTGGGCGTACCTGCTGCAGATGGAGCTGGGCCGCAAGGCGGGCCTGGCCCGCGCCCGCATCTTCACCGGTTCGCTGATCCAGCTCGGCGTCGGCATCGTGTCGGCGCTGGTCGTGTCGCTGCTGGCGGCCCCGGCGGTGTTCAGCAACAGCCCGCGCGCGCTGTGGCTGTTCGTGCTGATCCCGGTCGGCCTGGCGATGCTGCACCCGAAGATCCTGACGTGGGGCACGTCGCTGGTGCTGCGTGTGCTGCGCCGCCCGCCGCTGCAACAGCCGCTGACCTGGAAGGTCGTCGGCAAGGTCTTCGGCGCCTCCACGGCGGCGTGGTGCCTGCAGGGCGTCCACCTGTGGCTCCTGGCGAACTCCGTGGGCACCCCCGGCATCAGCGGCTTCATCCTCTGCGTCGGCGCGATGGCCGTGGCGATGACGGTGGGCACGTTCGCGTTCATCCTGCCCAGCGGCGTCGGCGTCCGCGAAGTGGCCCAGGTCGCGGTCCTCACGGCGAGCGGCCTGACGGTCGGCCAGGCCACGGCGTTCGCGGTGGCTTCCCGGGTGATGTTCACGGTCGCGGACCTGCTGACGGCGGGCGGCGCGGCCCTCGCGGCCCGCTCGCTGCGCGGCAAGACCCCCGCAGCCGCCTGACCTGCCGATTCGCTCTTGGCCTGTGGACAACTAGGCCGCCAGAGCCCTCTTCGGAGCCGGAACCGGGGCCTTTCGTCACCGTGACGCAAGCGGGCTTTCCGGGGCTGTCACAGCATTCCACCCCGATTTCCGCACGATCGGGCAGCTACCCACAGGCCTGTACCCAAGTTGTCCACAGGCGCTTGTGCACCTGTGGACAACTTCAGGGCCGGAGTCGATAAATCACCGCGTCCGAGTCACGCCAGACCTCCTGCAGGAAGGGCTCCCCGGCCAGCCCGATCAGCCCCGGCTGGTACGGCTTCCCCGGCTCCGTGGACGGCTTCCCCAAGATCACCCAGCGCACGTTCAACCGCCGCACCGCCGCCCGCACCGCCGGGTCCGTCTCGTAGTCGCGGAACCGGTCCGCCAGCAGCAGTGCGTCCGACGGTGGGAGCGTCTCGTCGTAGTGCGCCGCCACCGTGCGGACGCCCGAGAGCGCGTACGTCCACGCCGTCCCGTCGAAGCGGTCGTTCATCGCCCACTCGCCCGGCTTGGCCAGCTTCCCGAGCTCCGCCATCGCCGTCGCCTCGCCCGGCGTCACCCGCAGCTTCGCCGGGTCCGCGGCCTGGTAGCCCGCGGCCACCCGGGCACCGTTGGACCGGAAGTACAGGCCGTTCGACAGCAGGACGAACCCCAGCAGCACCACCACCGCCACGGCGACCGCCGGTATCCGCGAGAACCGCGAAGACAGCCACGCCTGCGTCTCCGCCAAGCCGTGCGCCGCCAGGACGCACAGGGGGACCGCCGCCATCGCGAAGAACCGGTACGGGTCGTCCCACCACGGCCTCGACAGCGCCATCACCAGCGGGGCGTTCGACGACGCCACCGCCATGTACGCCAGGCCCGTCACCGCCGCCGTCAGGCCGATCCAGCGCAGCGCCCCCGCGCGGGCGAAGAACACGATGCCCAGGAACAACGCCACCGACAGCCAGATCTGCGGGTGCGGCTCCTGGTGCTGGAACCCGAGCAGCGCGCCCAGCGCCGTCGACGCGCGCCACTCGCTCGGCCAGCCGTAGTACGGCACCGCGCTGTTCGCCAGGCCCAGCGCCCCGAACAGCTGCAGCCACGCCACCAGCAGCGCCACCACCGCGATCGGCAGCAGCGCCAGCAGGTCGCGGCCGATCCGGCGCCACCCGCCGAGCCAGCGCTGGACCAGCAGCGGGCCGGCGAACAGGATCCCGCCGAACAACGTCGACGAGTGGACGCACAGCAGCCCGACCGCGGCCAGCAGCAGCACCAGCCCGGTGTCCGGCGCGACCCGCTCCAGGTACCGGCGCAGCGCGACCGCGCTCAACGGCGTCAGCGTCAGCCCCAGCGCGAACGGCAGCAGCGGGCCGCGGTCCATCGACTCGTAGACGCCCATCACCGGCGCCACCGCCGTCAGCGCGACCGCGCCGGCCAGCACCGCGCGGCCGCGGAACTCGCGCACCAGCGTCACCAGCGACAGCGCCAGCAAACCCGGCAGCAGCACGGTGTTCGCGTCCAGCACCGCCGGGATCGACGCGCCGCTCAGCCGGTAGGTCACGCCCGCGAGCAGGTGGTAGGCGTTGGGGTAGAACACCGGCGCCGCGTCGCCGTACCAGTTCACGTGGCCGGTGCCGAACAGCCCGCCGTCGCCGGTGTCGGCGATGTAGCGGACGGCGTTCCCGTGGTACACCGCGTCGAACCCCTGCGGCAGCGCGCCGAGGTGCCCGAGGCCGAGCAGGGTCGCGTAACCGCCGATCACCGCCGCGAACAGCAGGCACGCCCCCACCGCGAGGTGCCCGCGCCGCGCCCACAGCCCCGGCCCGGGCTCCGGCGGCCGGCGGCGCATGGTCAGTTTCCGGACCCCGAAAGCGATCGCGACGAACACGACGGTCGACACGGCGTAGGTCAGCGGGGTGAACGACAGGCCCGCCGCCGCGGTCCACGGTCCGGTCAGCCCGCCGACGGCGTAGCTCAGCAACGGCGTCAGCCCGGCCAGGGCCCAGCCGCGCACGCCCGCCGCGTACCCGGTCAGGAGGCCCGGGACGGCGATGACGGCAATGGCAACGCAGACGGAGAGCACGCTGGAGACTAAGCCGACAACGGCCGGCCGGACAGCCCGGGGGAAGGCCCTGATCAGGGCTTTTGCGCGTAATTTCGAAGGCGTCGCGGCAATCGTCGGAATTGCCACCCGATCGGGTTATATTGGCCCGGGGTTCGCCTCCCGATGCCCGATAACCTGGCGGGGCCGGCAGGGCGACGAGGTGAGGGGGCCGGGTGGTCTACGCGGTCGTGGTGGCGTGGCTGGTGCTCGCCGCGATCGTGGTGCTGACCTGGGGCCGGCTGGGCACCGACCGCGGCCTGCGCGGGGTCGTCCTCACCCTCACGCTCGGTCTCTCGCTGCTGCACCAGCTGTTGTTCGCGACCGTCACGGAAGACGCGCTCGTTTCGTTCCGGTACGCGACGAACATCGCCGACGGCAACGGCCCGGTCTTCAACCCCGGTGAACGCGTCGAGGGATATACGAACTTCTTCTGGCTGGTGCTGATCGCCCTTCCACGCGCCGCATTCGGCGCCGACGTGCAAACCACCGCCGTCGTGTTCGGAGTTCTCTCGGCCCTCGGTTGTGTGTTGCTTTCCTACTTCCTCGTCAATCGGGTGGTCGCCGCCGCGACGCCGGAGGGCACCGAGCCGCGGCCGGCGATCGGGGTCGCCGCCGCGGTGCTCACCGCGGCCGCCGGCGGGCTGGCCGTCTACGGGCCGTCCGGCTCCGAGGTGCCGCTGTTCGTGCTCCTCGTCCTCGCCGTCTGCTACTCGCTCGCGGCGCGCCGCCCGCTCGTGGCCGGGGTGCTCGTCGCGTTCGCCGTCATGACGAGCCCGGAGGGCGTGGTGATCGCGGTCCTCGGCGGTCTCTGGCTGGCCGGTGCCGCCGTGAAGAAGCAGCACAGCTGGTGGGCGCCCGCGGGCTACACGCTGGGCGCGCTGGTGTTCCTGATCCCCCGGCTGGCCTGGCGGCTGACGTTCTACCAGCACTACGTCCCGGCGCCGCTGGCCGCGAAACTCGGCGGCCCGTTCGGCGTGCAGGTGGCGGGCGGCTGGCCGTACCTGTCCGGGTTCGCCTTGGTGCACCAGGGTTTCCTGCTGCTCGCGCTGGTCGCCGCGGTCGCCCTGCTGCTGCGTCGCGCGGCCGGTGCCGCGCTGGAGTCCCGGGCGCTGATCTGGCTGATGTTCGCCATGACGGCCGGCCTCGCCGCCGCGGCCGTCCTGTCGGGCGGCGACGCCGGGCCGTCGTGGCGGCTGCTGGCCGCGGTGCCGCCCCTGCTCGCGGTCGGGTCCGTCGCGGCCTACGGCGTGCTGACGGCGGACGTCGAGGTCAAGCCGTCACCGCGGCCGCGCGCCTGGCCCGCCGGCACCCGGCTGGTCCCGGTGACCGCCTGCGGCCTGGCCGGGATCGCCGTGCTCGTCTCGGTGTTCAGCCCCGAGATGCTCGGCCGGGTGCGCGACTGGCATACCTACGGCACCGAGCTCACCGAGATCGGCGGCTGGCTGGGCACGTACCTGCCGCCGGGGTCGGTGGTCAGCGCCGCCGCGCCCGGCGCGCTCTCGGCCCGCGGCGGGCAGCTGCTCATCGTCGATGTCCTCGGCCGCACCGACGACCACATCGCGCGTGACGGGACGCACGACGGCGGGTACGCCACGGACTACGACTACGTCGTCAACGGCCGCCGTCCGACCGTCGCCGTGCCCGCCGACGGCGGTTACGCCGACAGCCAGCACTGCACCATCGACCCCGTCTACGCGGGCCAGTACGAGGTCGCGACGTTCCGCCGGGTCGGCACGCCGTACTGGGTCTCCGTCTACCCGCGGGCCGAGCAGGCGAAGTCCGTGGTCGACGACCTCGACAAGGATCCGGACTTCCGCTACGTACCCTGTCCTTCGTGAAACTCGACGTCCCGAAGCAGCGGCTGACCTCCGAGGCCGCGCTCGGGATCGGGGTCTTCGCGGCGTCGTTGACCCTGTTCGTGCTGCGGTTCCTGGTGCCGCGCCCGATCGCGATGTCCAACAACGGCGATGGCCTGCGCGTGCTCTGCGGCGCCGGCATCACCTGGCACGGCGGGCCCGAGCCGTTCATCCACCTCGCCTACAGCGCCCCGCCCGGCGCGGCGCCGTGCCGGCCCACCTACCTGCTGACGCAGAGCTGGCTGGCCGACCTGGCCGTCCGGCTCGGCGGCCTCTTCGGTTCCCCCGCGACGCTGAGCCTGGTCGTCCTCGGCCTGCTGAGCAGCCTGATCGCCGCCGCGGCCGTCGCCGCGATCGTGCTCGGCCTGCCGTACGGCCGCCGGGCGCGGCTCGCCGTGGCGGCCGGTCTGCTGCTGGTCGTCGCCGATTCGGCGTTCTTCGGGTACTTCGCGGCGGTGCTCGGTGAAGGCGCGGCCTTCCTCGGGCTGCTGCTGATCGCCGGCGGCCTGCTGCTCACCGCGCGGGACGGCCGGTGGAGCTACGCGGGCATGGCCGTGACGCTCGCCGGTGGCGTCCTGGCGGTCAACGCCAAGGTCCAGACGCTGACCATCCTGCCGATCCTGGTGGTCGCGATCCTGCTGGTCCGGCCGGGCACGCTGCGCGGGGCCCGGCGCTGGGCGGCGGCGGTGCTGGTCATCGGCGCGCTCGGGGCCTGCACGCTCGCCGCGCAGCTGAGCGTCGAGCCCGCCGTCACCCCCGAGGGAACGCTCGCAGAGCTGCCCGGCGACGACTCGCGCGAGATCAACATGTTCAACACGATCTTCCTGAACATCGTCGACGGCCGGCACGACACCCGGGCCGACCTGGCGGACCTCGGGCTGCCGCCGTCGTTCGCGCAGTACGCGGGCAACGGCTGGTGGCACCCGCACCCGGCGCGGATCGACCCGCTCTACCCGGCCTACCGCGACCGGATGGACCGCGCGAACGTCATCGCCTACTTCGCGAGCCACCCCGGCCGGACGCTCGGGGTGCTGAACCGCGCCGCGACCGACCAGCTCACCGCGCGGCCGGACTACCTCGGCAGCTTCGACCAGTCCGCGGGCTTCGCGCCGCACGCGCAGGAGTACCGGGTGCCGGTCGTGTCGTGGCTGACCGGGCTGATCGCGCCGCTCGGGCTGTTCGCACTGGTGCCGCTGTGGCTGCTGGTGGCGGCCCGGGCGTGGCGCCGGCGCCGGGCCGCGCTGGGCGTCGTGCTGGCGTTCCTGCTGGTCGTCTCGGTGACGCAGTTCGGCATGGCGGCGCTCGGCGACGGCATCGAAGGTATCAAGCACCAGTCCGTCGCGCTGTTCACGCTGCTGCTGGCCCTGGTGCTCGCCGCGCCCGGCCGGCGGGCCGGCGTGCGGGCGGCGTGAGGTTCGCCCGGTTTGTGTTCTTCCCCGCTGAACGCACGGCCCCAACCTACGGTCCCGTAACCTGGCGGGATGGCTGACTTCGTGTACCCGCCCGTGATCGCGGCGGCCCGGACGATGTTCCGGGTACTGGACAACCGTATCCGGATCGAGGGCGCGGAGCACATCCCGCGCACCGGCGGCGCGGTCATCGCGTGCAACCACGTGAGCTACCTGGACTTCATCTTCTGCGGCCTCGGCGGGCGGCAGGCCAAGCGGCTGACGCGGTTCATGGCGAAGCAGGAGATCTTCGACAACAAGATCGCCGGGCCGCTGATGCGCGGGATGCACCACATCCCCGTCGACCGCGCCGCGGGCATCGCCTCCTACCGCGAGGCCCTCCAGAAGCTGAAGGACGGCGAGGTCGTCGGTGTCTTCCCGGAGGCGACCATCAGCCGGTCGTTCACCGTCAAGGAGATCAAGTCGGGCGCCGTCCGGATGGCCGCGGCGGCGAACGTCCCGGTCGTGCCGATGGCGCTGTGGGGCACCCAGCGGCTCTGGACGAAGGGCCGGCCGAAGGACCTGACGCGGCGGCACGTGCCGGTCTCGATCCTCATCGGCGAGCCGATGCACCCGGCGAAGGGCGACGACTGGGACGTCGTGACGAAGGAGCTGCGCGACCGGATGAGCGCGCTCGTCGACCGCGCCCAAGCCGACTACCCGGACCGGCCCGCGTCCGACGAGGAACGCTGGTGGCTGCCCGCCCACCTGGGCGGGACCGCGCCCACGCCGGAGGAAGCGGCCGAGCTCGACAACCGCTCCTGACGCCTCAGAACCAGCGCTCGAGGACCTGCGCGACGCCGTCGTCCCCGGCCGGGCCGGTGACCTCGTCGGCCACGCCGAGCACCGCCGGGTGGCCGTTCTCCATGGCCACGCCGTGGCCGGCCCAGCTGAGCATCTCGAGGTCGTTGGGCATGTCGCCGAAGGCGATCACCCGGTCGGCCGGGACCTCGAAGCGCGCGGCGACGTCGGCGAGGCCGGTCGCCTTGGTGATGCCGTGCGCGGCGATCTCGACCAGCCCGCCGGACGACGAGTAGGTGGCGTCGACCTCGCGGCCGAACAGCGAGTTCACGGCTTCGGCCATCTCTTCGGAGGTCATGCCGCGGTGGCTGACCAGCAGCTTGATCGCCGGGTGCCCGAGCACCTCGGCGCGCGGCCCGGTGCGGCCTTCGTTGTCGCCCCACGGGTTGTGGTAGTCCGGCTCGATCACGAAGTTGCGCATGTCGTGGTCCACCGCGCCGATGGCGACGCGTTCCGAGGCCAGCCGGCAGCCGGGCAGCGCCTTATCCAGCGCGCTCGCGATGTCGTGCAGCAGCGAGGGTTCGAGCAGGCCGTGGACCTCGACGATCTCCTCGGTGCCGCAGTCGTAGAGCACGGCGCCGTTCGCGCACACCGCGTACCCGGTCAGCTCGAGCGGCCGCGCGATCGGCGCGATCCAGCGCGGCGGCCGGCCGCTGGCCAGTACGAACGGCACACCGGCCTCGATCACCCGGCGCACGGTCGCGATGGTGCGCTCGCTGAGGGCTTCGGACGGGCCGAGCAGGGTGCCGTCGACGTCGGACGCGATCAGAAGGGGTCTCTCCACCCCGTCATTGTCCCTGACACGTCCGGGTGAGGTCCCGCCCGTCCGTGAGAATGTCGGTTGTTGCCTATACCGTCCCGCACTGTGCGAGTAGGCATCGTGATTCTCCCGGAAGATCGTTGGTGGGCCGCCGAGCCGAAGTGGCGGGCCGCCGAGGAGTACGGCTTCGACCACGCGTGGACGTACGACCACCTGGGCTGGCGCAATCTGGTCGACGGCCCGTGGTTCTCCGCGATCCCGACCCTGACCGCGGCGGCGATGGTGACGTCCCGCATCCGGCTCGGCACCTTCGTGGCGTCGCCGGTCGCGCGGCACCCCGTGCCGTTCATGCGCGAGCTGACCACCCTCGACGACGTCTCCGACGGCCGGTTCGTCCTCGGTGTCGGCGCGGGTGTCGACCACCGGCACTACGACGGCGAGGTGCTCGACGCGCCGGAGCTGACGACGAAGCAGCGCGTCGACCGCTTCACGGAGTTCGTCGAGTCGCTCGACGGGCTGCTGATGACCGACAAGTTCGACTTCGACGGCGAGTACTACAAGGCCCGCGGCGCCCGAAACCTGCCAGGCACCGTCCAGCGGCCGCGGCTGCCGTTCGTGGTCGCGGCCAACGGCCCGCGCACGATGACGCTCGCGGCCCGGTTCGGCGCGGGCTGGGTGACCACCGGCAAGGGCGGCGAGACCGTCGACGCCTGGTGGCGCGGGATCAAGGAACTGACCGAGGTCTTCGACGAGCGCCTCGACGCCGTCGGCCGCGAGCGGGCGGGCATCCAGCGTCACCTCAGCCTGGACTCGTGCCCGGTGTTCTCGCTGAGCAGCGTGGACGCGTTCCGCGACGCGGCCGGCCGCGCGGGCGAGCTGGGCTTCACCGACGTCATCGCGCACTGGCCGCGGTCGTCGTCGCCGTACGAGGGCCACGAAGCCGTGCTGGAGCAGGTGGCGAGCGACGTCCTGCCGGAGCTGCACGCTGGGCCGAACGGGTGACATCCGGGTAGCCGGGAAACCGATTGCCGTCCCTCAGGCGTCCTTCAGAGCAGACGCCAAGGATCACCCCGGGGGTGGTTGGGGGACGGGAGGCCCTCGTGGCCGCGGCACGGGGCGCCGCGGCCACGAGGGCTTTGTCTATTTGGTGATCCGGTAGATGACGGCGCCCGGGTTCCGGTAGACGACGCTCACGAAGTCCAGCCCGTCCAGCTTCTGCAGGCCCGGCGAGATGGGTGTGTCCCGGCGGATCGTGCCGCTGCCGACCAGCACGTAGTGCACGTTCAGCTGCTGCGCCACCGCGCGGACCCGGGGGTCGGTGTCGTAGTCGCGGAAGTGCGCCGCCAGGTAGACGGCGTCGGGGTTCACCGCGCCGGCGTCGTAGTGCGCGGCCACCGGGTGCACGCCGGTCAGCGCGTACATCCAGGCCGTGCCGTCGAGGCGGTCGTTGAGCACCTTCTGGTCGCCGGGGATGCCCAGCGTGCCCAGCCGGTCCATCGCGTCGATCTCGTCCTGGCTGACCGGCGGGACCACCTCGCCGGGCAGGCCGTTGTAGTAGAGCAGCGACACCGTCTTGGCGTTGGCCGCGCGGTAGAACCCGCCGGTCAGCACGCCCATCGCGACCACGATCAGCACCGCCGTCGCCAGCCCGACCCGGCCGGTCAGCCACGGCCGCGCGCGCACCCAGGCGCGTCCGCCGGCGAGCTTCGCCAGCCACCGCTGGGCCTCGCTCATGCCGTGCGCCGCGATCAGGCACATCGGGATCGCCGCCAGCGCCATCAGCCGGAACCGGTCGTTCCACCACGGCCGCGAGAGCGAGATCACCCAGTCTTCGCCGCCGAAGCACGCGACGACGACGAACAGCGCCGACAGGCCCAGCGCCGAGAGCACCACCCAGCGCAGCCGCCGCAGCGCCACCAGCGTGAGCGCGCCGAACGCCAGGAACACCGTGAGCCAGATCTGCGGCACCGGCAGCACCTGCTTGAACGTCGCCAGCATGGCCAGGGCCTTCCACACCGCCATGTGCGAGCCCCACGGGTGGTACGGGTAGGACCCGGACGTGAAGGTGATCGCGCCCAGGATGTGCGGCGCGGCCAGCAGGCCGGCCCCCGCCATCACCGGGATCATCTTCAGCACGTCGCCGCCCGCGACGCGCCAAGCGGCCTTGCCGTCGGGGACGCCGTCGACGCGGCGGCCGCGCAGCGCCCGGTACCAGCGCTGCACGACCAGCGGCAACGCGAACAGGATCGCGCCGAACAACGCGCTCGAGTGCGCGGCGAGCAGGCCCGCCGCGCTCAGGGCCAGCACCGCGCCGGTGTCGACGCCCGGCCGGACGACGAACCGCTGCAGCGCGACCGCGGCCAGCGGCGTCAGGACGATGCCCAGCGCGAACGGCAGCAGCCCGCTCGACACCGACTCGTACGCGCCGGTGGTAGCTCCGCCGGCGACCAGCGCGGCGCAGCCCGCGAACACCGCGCGGCCGCCGAGCTGGCGCACCAGCGCGACCATGGCCAGCGCGAACAGCCCGGCGATCGGCATCGTGACGGCGTTCAGCGTGACCGGGATCGACGTCCCGGACAGCTGGTAGACCAGCGCGCCGACCAGGTGATAGGCGTTCGGGTAGAACGAGCCGTCGGGGTACCAGTTGAGGGTGCCCATGCCGGTCAGCGAGCCATCGCCGGTGTCGGCGATGTAGCGGATGCCGTTGGCGTGGAAGACGGTGTCCCAGCGCTGGAAGACGGCGGTCGTGCCGCCGCGGCCGGACACCACCACGGCGATCGACACCGCCGTCGCGATCCCGACGCAGCAGGCGACGGCGAGGTGCGCCCGGCGGGTCCACGCCTGGTGCGGCTCCTCGGCGCCCGGCGTCATCCACCCCCGGGCCACGGCCAGCCGGCGCAGGCCGTACAGCACGGCCGCGAGCAGCAGCGTGCACGCGGCGACGCTGAGCGGGCCGTACGGCACGTGGGCGATCGCCAGCCAGGGACCGGCCAGGCCGGTGATGGCGTAGCTGAGCAGCGGCGCGAGGCCCGCGAGGGCCCAGCCGCGCAGGCCGGCGGCCCACCCGACGACGCCGCCGGGGACCGCCAGCACGGCCACGTAGGTGGCCACGGCGGCGAAGTAGCTCCAGAAGTCCTCGGGTGCAGGCACTGCTTTCCAGGTGTGTCGTAAGTCGAAATGTGATAGGTCGGATGCGGACAGGGTGACCGGACTGCGTAACCTCGACGCCCGTGAGCGCGCACACGAACCCCGCCAAGATTACTGAAGCCGATTTCGCAGGTTACGACCTCGTCGTCGTCGGGTCCGGATTCTTCGGCCTGACCGTCGCCGAACGGGCCGCGGCCGAGCTGGGCAAGAAGGTCCTCATCCTCGAGCGGCGCAGCCACATCGGCGGCAACGCCTACTCGGAGGCCGAGCCCGAGACCGGCATCGAGGTGCACAAGTACGGTGCGCACCTGTTCCACACGTCGAACAAGCGCGTGTGGGAGTACGTGAACCGGTTCACCGAGTTCACCGGCTACCAGCACCGCGTCTTCGCCCGGGTCAAGGACCAGGTCTACTCGTTCCCGATGAACCTGGCGCTGATCAACCAGTTCTTCGGCAAGGCGCACACCCCGGACGAGGCCCGCGAGCTCATCGCCAAGCAGTCGTCCGAGTTCGAGACCGACACGGCGGAGAACCTCGAGGAGAAGGCCATCTCGCTGGTCGGCCGGCCCCTCTACGAGGCGTTCATCCGCGGGTACACCGCGAAGCAGTGGGAGAACGACCCCAAGAACCTGGGCGCGAACATCATCACGCGCCTGCCGGTCCGCTACACCTACGACAACCGGTACTTCAACGACACCTACGAGGGCCTGCCCGTCAACGGGTACACCGCGTGGCTCGAGAAGATGGCCGAGCACGAGAACATCGACATCCGGCTGAACGTCGACTATTTCGACGTCCGCGAGCACATCCCGGCGGGCACCCCGACCGTCTACACCGGGCCGCTGGACCGCTACTTCGGCTACTCCGCGGGCCGGTTCACCTGGCGCACCGTCGACTTCGAGTCCGAGGTCGCCGAGACCGGTGACTTCCAGGGCGCCCCGGTCGTCAACTACAACGACCAGGAAGTGCCCTACACCCGGATCATCGAGTTCCGGCACTTCCACCCGGAGCGGGACTACCCCAAGGACAAGACGGTCATCTTCCGCGAGTTCTCCCGCTTCGCGAAGGAAGAGGACGAGCCGTACTACCCGATCAACACCCCGGACAACCGCGAGAAGCTCGAGGCCTACCGCGAGCTGGCGAAGACCGAGGCGCGCGAGAAGAACGTGCTGTTCGGCGGCCGGCTGGGCACGTACAAGTACCTCGACATGCACATGGCCATCGGGTCGGCGCTCTCGGCGTTCGACAACAAGATCGCCCCGCACCTGACCGACGGCGCGCCGCTCGACGGGTCCCTCGATGCTTGAGAAGGGCGCCCCGACGGGCGAGGTCGCGGTCCTCTCGAAGGCGCAGGGCTTTCTGAAGAGTGACGTTTCGGTGAAAGCCGCGCGCGGCATGTCGCACTTCGGCGAGCACGCCATCGGCTGGTTCAGCATCGGCTTGATCGGCGCCGCCGTCGACAAGAAGCGGCGCAAGGACTGGCTGATCGCGTCGGCCGGCGTCGTCGGCGCCCACGCGGCGTCGATCGCGGTGAAACGCGTGGTCAGGCGGCCGCGTCCGGACCACCCGAGCGTGGAGGTTCTGGTCGGCACGCCGAGCAAGCTGAGCTTCCCGTCGTCGCACGCGACGTCCACGACGGCGGCGGCGGTGCTCTACTCCGGATTGACCGGGCGTAACCTGGTGCCCGCCCTGGTACCGCCGATGCTCGCCTCGCGGCTCGTGCTCGGCGTTCACTATCCGACAGACGTTCTGGCCGGTGCGGCCCTCGGGGGGCTCGTCGGTGGTCTGATACGACGGAAGCTGAAGAAGAACCCATGAGCGAGACGACCGAGCAGCGCAACAGCGACGAAGCGGCCGTGACTCCTGAGGCACCGGAGACACCGGTGACGGCGGAGACGACGGCGGGGACCGCGGCACGCGGCCCGTTCGGCCTGGTCGGCGGCGTGATCAAGACCGCACGTCCGCGCCAGTGGGTGAAGAACGTGCTGGTCTTCGCGGCCCCGTTCTTCGCCTTCTCGAAATCGACCGACCGCACGGGCCTGCTGCTCGACGCGATCGTCGCCTTCGTGGCCTTCTCGCTGGTGGCGAGCTCGGTCTACCTCATCAACGACGCGGTCGACGTCGAGGCCGACAAGGCGCACCCGACCAAGCGGAACCGGCCGATCGCGGCCGGGATCGTGCCGGTGCCCGTCGCGTACGGGTCCGCGGTCGTGTTCTTCCTCGCCGGCCTCGGCGTCTCGTTCCTCGCCAGCTGGCAGCTGGCGGTCGTGCTGGCGGTCTACGAAGCCGTCCAGCTCGGCTACTGCTTCGGCCTCAAGCACCAGCCGGTGGTCGACCTGGCCATCGTCGGCTCGGGCTTCCTGATGCGCTCGATCGCCGGTGGTGTCGCGGGCGGCCTGGCGCTCTCGCAGTGGTTCCTGCTGGTCACGGCGTTCGGCTCGCTGTTCATGGTGGCCGGCAAGCGCTACGCGGAGATCATGCTGTTCGAGCGCACCGGGGCGAAGATCCGGTCGTCGCTGAAGAAGTACTCGGCCAGCTACCTGCGGTTCGTCTGGGCGACGTCCGCGGCGATCCTGATCATGTCCTACTGCCTGTGGGCGTTCGAGATCCGCCAGACCGAGCACAACTCGGTGTGGGCGCTCATCTCGATGGTGCCGTTCGTGGTGGCGGTGCTGCGCTACGCGGTGGACGTCGACGGCGGCATCGCGGGCGAGCCCGAGGAGATCGCGCTCAAGGACCGCGTGCTCCAGGTGCTCGGCGCGACGTGGGTGGCCACGCTGTTCCTGTCGTTCTACCTGTGAAGTCTCATGGCCGATCGACAGGTTGGCTTCAGGTTCAGCACAGCTGACGGGGTCACCCTGAGGTGGTGGGGGCGGGCAGCGCGCTCGTCCCCGTAGACCACAGGAGCGACCATGACCGACCAGCCGCGCGACCCGAACCAGGTCCCGCCGAACGCGGGCGCGGAGCAACCGGCCGCCGCACAGCCCACGGCCCAGGCCGGTGCGGCTGAGCAACCGGCCACGGCTCAGCCCGAGCAGTCCGCGGCCTCGCAGCCGTCTGCCGCGGCCGCGGCCGGGCAGCCGGGGGCCGAGCAACCGACGGCCGTGCAGCCCTCCGCCGCGTCCGCGACCGGACAGGCGGGAGCCGAGCAGCCCATGCCCGTGCAGCCCTCCGCCGCGCAACCGGCCACCGGGCAGCCGTCATCCGGGCAGCCGACAATGGCGCTGCCCTCCGCTGGGCAACCGACCGCGGCCGCCCCGGGTCAGCCCGGTGCCGCGGCCCAGCCTGGCACTGCTCCGGCGGCCGACCAGACCGCCGCTCACGGCCAGCAGGGCCCGCCCACCCCGCAGCTCTCCCAGCCCGGCCCCGGGCAGGCCTACGGGGCTCCCGGCCCGGGCTACGGCGCCTGGGGCGCCCCCGCGGCGGCCGCGCCACGGCAGTCCGGCGGGTTCCGCCGGTTCGTCGGGCACCGCGCCACCCAGCTCGTCGCCGTCGGGGTGCTCGGCCTGCTGATCGGCGGCGGCATCGTCGGCGGGATCGCGGCGGCCACGAGCCACGGCGGCGGCCCCCGCGACGGCCGTCCGGGCATCCACCGCCAGTACTCCGGCCCGGGCGCCGGCCCGGGCATGGACGGCCGCGGCGGCTTCGGCAACCGCGGCGGCGGCAACTCCGGCAACACCAACCCCGACCCCGGCAACCCCAACGGCGGCAACTCCGGCAGCGCCGACGGCAATACCGGCTCCGGAGCCGGTATCTGACCCACCCCAGAGCCGTCACTTTCGCCGTGAAAGTGGCGGCTCTGGTGTCACTTGATACCGGTCAGATCACGTTCGCGTCACGAGCAGAGTACGGTGTTCGTGATGCGAAGCGCCTCCGCAGAACTCGACGAGGCCACCGGTTCGCTGCCGGTGGCTCGGCCCGTCACCCGTCCGTGGATCCTCCCGGCGGGTGCCGCGGTGGCGTCCGCCGTGGTGTTCGCCCTGGTCAGCCGCCATCTGATCGATGACACGTACATCACGCTGTCCTACGCCAAGAACCTCGCCTTCCACGCGCACTGGGGCCTGATCGAGCAGGGCACGGCGAACACCGCGACGTCCCCGCTGAACGTGCTGGCCCTCGCCGCGGTCACGTTCGTCGTCCGCGACGCCGTGGTGGCCGCCGGGATCGTGTTCGTCGCCGCGCAGGTGGGGCTCGTGCTCGGGCTGCGCCGGCTGGCCGGGCGCGCCGGCCTGCCCCCGGCGTTCGGGCCCCTGACGTTCGCCTTGCTGCTGGTCAACCCGCTGCTGCTGTCGTCGGTCGGCCTGGAGGTGGCGCTCGGCGCCACCGGCGTCGTCTGGACGCTCGTCTACGCGGGGGAGCGCCGGCCGGGCCGGCTGGGGCTCGTGATCGGGCTGCTCGCGCTCGTCCGGATCGACCTGCTGCTCATCGCGCTCGTGGTGTTCCTGGCCCGCCGCGAGTTCTGGGACGGCATCTGGCGGACGGTCTTCGGCGCCCTCGCCGTGACGCTCCCGTGGTTCGGCTTCAGCTGGCTGGTGCTCGGCTCGGCCGTGCCGGACACCCTGGTCATCAAGATCAGCCAGCAGTCGTGGGGCCCGTTCAGCTTCACCAACGGCCCGCTCCTCTACTGGCGCAACTTCCCGGCCGCGGCCACGCTGTCGTTCCTGCCGCTGCTGCTCGGCGGCCTGACCGGGCTGCTCTGGCTCGGCCAGTTACGCCGCGGCTCGGCGACGGCCCGCCGCCTGACGCCGTTCGCGATGCTCGCCGTCGCGGGCGCGTTGCACTACCTCGCCTACAGCCAACTCGGCGTGCCGCCTTACCACTGGTACTATGCGCCGAGCATCATCGGCGCGACGATCTTCCTGGGCGCCTGCGTCACGGCGGCGCCGCACCGGGCGAAGCAGGCCGCGTGGACCGGCGCCGGCGCGGTGCTCGCCGCGAGCGTCGCGGTGTACGTGCTGCCGGGTGTCCCGCGCCAGTTCGCGCCGATCACCAGCAACCACGCGTCGACGACGGAGTACCGCGAGATCGGCCAGGAACTGGCGGCGATCGCCCACGGCCGCACGGTCGAGACGGCGGGCGAGGTCGGCGCGCTGGCGTACGCGTGCGACTGCGAGCTGGTGGACGAGTTCTCCGACCGCGGCGCGGTCGACCCGGCGATCGCCGAGACGAAACGCCGCAGCGGCGAGCTGGGCCGCGCGCTGCTCGAGGCCAACTTCCACAACTTCGACCACAGTGTCGCCCCGATCAGCCCGCAGCTGGTCCTGGCGACGACCCGCCACGCGCCACCGTCGACGGCGCTGGCGAGCTGGCGCATCGACTCGCCGTGGATGGGCCCGCAGAACCTCTACCTGATGCCCGCGCCGGCGTCCGGGAGCTGACCCGCCGGCGCTTTGTCCCCAGGCGACGGCAGATGTGGACAACTCGGCCCGCCGGCGGCTTCGAAGCCGGTTTCGCCGCCCGGCGCCGATAGACTGGAACTGGGCACGCCCCCCTGGAGGAGGGCGGGGGTGGGGCCCGCTCCGTGAGCTCAGCTCCGCAGCGCGGTGACGTCGAGGGTGAGCGTGAACTCGCGGCCGCCCATGCGCTTGCCGTACGTGAGGCCGAACGCGAAGCGGTCGACGACCGTTGCCGCGCGGGCCGTGAAGCCGTCCGGTGTCAGCGTGACCGCGGCGATCTCGCACTGGACTCGGCCTGGCGTCCCACGGACCGTCACGACGCCGTCCAGCAGCCAGCGCGCGCCGTCCTGGCGTGGGTGGCCCTCGGTGAACGTGATCACCGGGTGCTCGCGGCCGTGCAGGAAGCGGCGTGACTGCAGTTCGGTGTCGCGCAGCCGGTCGCCGGTCGCGAGGCCCGTGGCGTCGATCTCCGCCGTCACCAGCGACGCCGTGACCGGATCGCCGACGAGCACCGTGCCGCCGGCCAGCGGGAACTCGCCGGTCACCGTCGACATGCCGAACAGGTGCGTGCCGGACACGCCGACCCGGCACCGCGCCGGGTCCAGCCGGTACTCGCCGGGTGGCGGGATCTCGATCATCGGCGCGCCCACATCCGGTTCATCGTGCCCTCCCGCGCGAGCAGCACCTGGGTGACCACCTGGAGCACCACGAAACTCGCGATCGACAGCACCGTATCGAGCCCGGGCACGCTGTCCACCGGGAACGTGTACGCCAGCGCCACGCTCAGCCCGCTGTGCACCAGCCCGCCGACGCCCCAGATCACCGTCAGCACGCGCCAGACCCGGCGGAAGGACGGCGTGTCCGCCCAGCGCGCCTCCAGCGCGTCGGCGCGGTGCGGCACCAGCGCCAGCACGGCCTGGTACGTCGTCGGGCGGCGGCCCACCCACAGGCTCGCCAGCATCCAGACGCTGAACAGGATGCTGAACCACGCGCTCCGGACCAGCTGCAGCCGCGCGTCGCCGGTCAGCAGCGACGTCACCAGCCCGATCGCGACGACGAACAGCACGAACAAGCCCATGCCGTCGACCCGCCGGTGCCGCAGCGCCAGGTACAGCATCCGCAGCGCCGGCGGGAGGCCGCTGAACGCCAGCGCCCAGATCGGCGCGACGTCGAACGCCCGCAGCAGGTAGTACCCGCCGACCGGCGCGGCGATGTCGCAGAGCAGCGCGACGAGCGATTTCCCCATGCCCCGAGCCTCGCGGCCGGGTCGCGCCGGGGCCATCGTCGACCTGGCTCCTACGCATCCACCGTCCGGTTGATGCCGGCGATCAACCGCTTCCGGGTGAGCTTCACGCCGAGCAGCAGGCAGCCGACGGTCAGGGCGGTGTCGAGGAACGGCACGACGTCGACCGGCAGCGTGAACGCCAGCACCACGACGGCGCAGCCGAGCAGCACGCCGCCCACGCCCCACCAGAGGGTCACCGTGCGCCACAGCTGCCGGAAGCCCTCGTCGGCGGCCCAGCCGGCCTTGAGTTCGGCGGCGCGGGCCGGCTGGAGCGTGCAGATCGCCCGGAACAGGAACGGCCGCCGTCCGACGACCAGGCTCCCCAGCATCAGCCCGCCCAGCAGCAGCCCGACCCAGGCGCTGCGGACCAGCAGCAGCCGCGGGTCGCCGGAGATCAGCGCCACCGCGCCGTTGACCACGAGCATGGCCAGCACGAACGCGCCGATCGGGTCGATCCGGCGGTGCCGCACCAGGACGTACCCGGAGCGGATCGCCGGCGGCAGCGCGCTGACCAGCAGCGCCCACAGCGCGTCGACGTCGAAGGAGCGCAGGACGTAGAACAGGGCCATCGGGAGCGCGACGTCGCGCAGGAGCATCGTCAGCCTGGCGCGGTCACTCGAGGTGTTCGTCATGACGACAGTCTGTTTCGACGGCCGTCACGACACATCGGCTCACGGGTCGGGCGCGGATGGAAATCCGGCTCCACCCGCGGGTGGAGACCCCAGGAGAGATCTCAGATGGGGAGCTTGCGGAAGATCGGCCGCGGGACGTGCCGCAGCGCCGACATCACCAGGCGGAACGGCGCGGGCGCCCAGACCAGGTCCTTGCCCGAGCGCGCGGCCGAGACGGCGATCTCGGCGACCTGCTCGGCGGTCTGCGCCAGCGGGGCGTCCTTCATGCCCTCGGTCATCTTCGTCTTGACGTGCCCGGGGCGGACGACGGTCACCTTCGCGCCGTGCGGCGCGAGCGCCTCGCCGAGGCCCAGGTAGAAGCCGTCGAAACCGGCTTTGGTCGAGCCGTAGACGAAGTTGGACCGCCGGACGCGCTCACCGGCCACCGACGACAGCGCGATCACCGTGCCGTGGCCCTGGACCTTGAGCTTCTCCGACAGCGCGACGCCGACCGACACCGCGGCCGAGTAGTTCACGGTCGCCAGCTCGACGGCCTTCGCGTGGTCCTGCCAGAGCTCCTCGGCGTCGCCGAGCAGGCCGAACGCCACGACCGCGACGTCGATGTCGCCGCCTTCGAACGCCTTGTCCAGCACGCCAGGGTGCGACGCCAGGTCCTTCGCGTCGAAGTCGACGGTCGCGACCTCGGCGCCCTTGTCCTTCAGGCGCTGCGCGGCCGCGTCGAGCCGCGGCGAGGGCCGGGCCGCGAGCACGACCCGCAGCGGCTTCTCGGCCAGGTACTTCTCCGCGATCGCCAGGGCGATGTCGGAGGTGCCGCCGAGCAGCAGCAGGGACTGGGGGTTGCCAACGGCGTCGATCACAGTGCGAGCCTCCGGCTCATGTCAGAGGCGAAAACGCCTTCGGGGTCCACGGCGGCGCGAACCTTGCGCCACTCTTCGAGCCGCGGGTACATCTTCGCGAACGTCTCGGGCGAGGTGCGCGAGTCCTTCGCGGTGTACAGCCGCCCGCCGAGTTCGAGGACGTCGTCGTCGAGCTCCTGGCAGAACCGGCTGAGCCCGTCCTTGATCGGGAAGTCGACGCAGACCATCCAGCCGGGGTGCGGGAACGACAGCGGCGCCGCGTTGCCCTCACCCATCCGCTTGAACACGTTGAGGAAGGAGACGTGCCCCGACTCGGCGATCTTCTTGACGATCTTCTCGAGCGGCTCGGCCGCGCCCAGCGGCGTCGAGAACTGGTACTGCAGGAAACCCTTGGAGCCGTAGGCCCGGTTCCACTCGCCGAACATGTCCAGCGGGTGGTAGAAGGCGGTCAGGTTCTGGATGACGCCGTGGGCTTCCTTCGGCGTCTTCCGGTAGTACAGCTCGCCGATCGTGCCGAAGGTCAGCTTGTTCGCCAGGCCGTTCGGGAAGACGTCCGGCAGCGTCGCGAGCTGCGGAGCGTCGAACTTCAGCGGGTTGGCGCGCAGCTTCGGCGGCAGTTCGTCGAGCTTGGCGAGCGAACCGCGGCCGAAGGCGGCGCGGCCCAGCTTCGAGCCGGTGGAGATCGTGTCGAACCACGCCGAGGAGTACGTGTACTTGTCGTCGGAGCCGTTGCTGACCAGCTCCAGCGTCTCGTCGAGGTTGTTCGTGCGCTCGTTGTCGGCGAGGAAGTACGCCGTCTCCGTCTTGGTCATCCGGATCTTGGCCCGGACGATGATGCCGGTCAGGCCGATGCCCGCCACGGTCGCCCAGAACAGCTCGGCGTCCGGGCCTTCCGGCGTCAGCGTGCGGACCTTGCCGTCCGCGGTCACCAGGTCCATCGACACGACGTGGTTGCCGAAGCTGCCCGCGCTGTGGTGGTTCTTGCCGTGGATGTCGTTGGCGATCGCGCCGCCGATCGTCACCTGGCGCGTGCCCGGCAGCACCGGGACCCACAGGCCGTACGGCAGCGCCTCGCGCATCAGCTGGTCCAGGCTCACACCGGCGTCGAGGTCGACGAGCGCCGAGTCCGGGTCGATCGAGTGGATCCGGTTCAGGGCCGTCATGTCGATGACGAGGCCGCCCGCGTTCTGCGCCGGGTCGCCGTAGGAGCGGCCGAGGCCGCGGGCGATGACACCGCGCTCGCCGGCTTGGGTAACGGCCCGCGCGATGACTTCGACGTCTGCGGTGCTCAGCACGTCGGCGGTGGTCGGTGCCGTCCGCGCCCAGCCCGTGAGCGTGCGACGCTGTGTGTCGAGTCCTGGGGTCACCCGACCAGGGTAGCCACGCCGAACGACGCCCGGAACGTGACCCTGAAGTGCTCGCTTCTACACTTTGCGCATCAAGGCACAAGCGCCCGCGCGGGTGACCATGACTCAGGCAACGAGGTAAAGCAGTGGTGGCGACCGATCCGCAAGCTGAGGTACAAGCTGCGCAGCCGTCCTCAATCGGACTGCTCGGGCAGCTGATTCGCTTCGCCCTGATCGGTGGCTTCTGCGCCCTGATCGACCTGGGTACGTACACGCTGCTGACCCAGGTGGCCGGGATGGCCGCTTCACCGTGGGTCGACATCGCGCGCGCTATCAGTTTCATCGTGGGCACGACCACGGCGTTCTTCCTGAACCGCAAGTTCACCTTCTCCGGCGGGCGGCGCGACGGGAAGACGCAGGTCGGCTCGTTCGTCCTGCTCTACACCGTGACGTTCTTCGTCGCGGTCGGGGTGAACCAGCTGATGCTGCAGGTGCTTCCGGAGTCCGCGTGGCAGCACACCCTGTGCTGGGCCGTGTCGCAGGCCACCGCCACCGTGATCAATTTCGTGATGCTCAAGTGGGTCGTCTTCCGCGAGCCGTCGACTGAGGAGAACTGAGGAACTTCATGCCCGGTAAAACAGCTACCCCGGCGCCGACCACCCAAGCCGGCGCGGCCGCCGAGACGCGGTTCACCGAGCACACTCCGCAGGGTCGCCTGACGGCGCAGCGCGGGCTCTACGCCGGCCCGGCGCCGATCGTCAGCAAGGACCTCTACGCCGAGCTCGAGTGGGGCTCGGCCGTGCGGGAGCGTGCGGCGATCAGCCTCGAGCCCGCCTCCAAGGTCTCGGGCAACACGTATTTCGGGCGGTTCCCGGCGTCCTACTGGCAGCGCTGGACCACCGTCACCGAAGTCTCGGTCGAGGCCGTCGTCACCGGTACCGGGCTGCTGTCGATGGGTGCCTCCGACGTCGAAGGGGAACCGCGGGTCATCGAGGCCGAGCAGGTCACCGACGTCACCCAGCACAAAATCGCCCTCACCGGGAAGCTGGACAAGTTCTACGACGGCGGCGCCCTCTGGCTGGACCTGGAAACCGAAGGCGGCCAGACCCTGCGCGTGGAGCAGGTCCGCTGGACCGTCGAAGCCCCCGAGACGATCCGCCCGACCGCGGTCACCATCTGCACCATGAACCGCGCCGACGACTGCCTCAAGAACCTGCAAGCGTTGGCCGCCGACGTCTCCTCCCTCGACACCCTCGACGCGATCTACGTCGCCGACCAGGGCACCGACCTCGTCGAATCCCGCGACGGGTTCGACCAGGTCGTCAAGGACCTCGGGGAGAAACTGCACTACATCAAGCAACCGAACCTCGGTGGCGCCGGCGGGTTCACCCGCGGCCTCTACGAGGTCGCCGGGCACACCGCCACCGCCCACGCCAACGTCCTGTTCATGGACGACGACGTGCTGCTGGAGCCGGACCTGGTGATCCGGATGACGGCGTTCTCCAACCGCGCCGCCAACCCGATCATCGTCGGCGGGCAGATGCTGAACCTGTTCCACCCCAACCAGCTCCACGTCGGCGCCGAATACGCCCGCCTCAACACCCTCGAGCCCGGTCAGCCGGTCGAGCACTCGCTGACCACCGCGGACCTGCTCGGGGTGGACGAGGAGACGCTGAAGCCGAACCGGCAGGAACGCCGTCTCGACGCCGGGTACAACGGCTGGTGGTCCTGCCTGATCCCGTACGAGGTGGTGCAGGCCACCGGGTACCCGATGCCGTTCTTCTTCCAGTGGGACGACGCCGAGTACTCCTACCGGGCCCGCGCCCACGGTTTCCCGACGGTGACGCTGCCGGGGGCGGGGGTGTGGCACGCGGACTTCCACATGAAGGACTGGGACGAGTGGCACCGCTACTTCAACCTGCGCAACTCCATCATCACCGCCGCGCTGCACTCGCCGTTCAACCTGAACCTGCTCTCCCGGGTGCTGCTGGCCCAGCTGGTGCGGTACCTGCTCGGGATGCAGTACGGCCTGTCGGCGACGCTGATCAAGGCCGTGGAGGACTTCCTCGAAGGCCCTGAAGTCCTGCGCGACGGTGGCGTGGAAGCGATGAAGGAGATCCGCCGGATCCGGGACCAGTACCCGGAGACCAAGCGCCACAAGGCCACCGACGTGCCGGGGATCGCGTCGAACGACATCGGCATCATCAACAGCGCGCCGCGGCCCAGCATGCAGCGCCTGGTGCTGATCAAGCGCGTGCTCGACCGGGTGCTCGGCCGCAGCCGCTTCGGGCTCGGCGCGGTGCCGATCGACGAGGCGAACTGGTGGCACATCGCCCTGTTCGACACGGCGGTCGTCACCGACGCGAACCAGGAAGGCGTCCGCGTCCGTTCCTACGACAAGGTCAAGATGTTCGACCTGGCCAAGCGCGGCGCGAAGGTCGTCCAGCGGCTGCGCAAGGAAGGCGCGGCGGTGCAGGAGCAGTACAAGCGCGCCATGCCGGAACTCACCTCGCGTGAGAACTGGAAGCGTCTGTACAAGCTCTGATCCAGGTGTCCCGAAGGCCGTCTCACGATGCGTCGTGAGGCGGCCTTCGTGCGTCAGGTGTGCATGCCGAAGATGTTGGTCTTCCGGTTGAGGTCGTCGATGTAGGCGGCGGCGACGTGGGCGAAGTTGATCGTCACCTCGGCGTCGTTCTTGGTGGTCACCGTGTCCACCGCGGCGGACTTCACCAGCTGGGGGAGCTTGCCCGCCAGCTTCCCGGATTCTTCGACGGTCAGTGCGAACAGCAGCGGCTCGCCGCCGGTGGCGAGGTGCAGCACGAGTGCGGGTTTCTGGTCAGCCATGCACCCATCGGACCAGCGGCGATCTTCGCGCGGCAAGCGAGTTCGCTGAGGGCGCAGCGGCTTCGCCGTCCGGCTGCGGTCCTCGCGTGCGGTGGACTACCGTTTCCCGGAGATCTGAAACCCGCGGGGGAGATGCAAGCGATGCCACACACGTTCTCGCTGTCGCTGGCGGCGGTGGACATCCTGATCGAACGCCTCGGTCTCGGCCGCGCGCCGACGCCGTTCGAGGTCCCGCACGTCGGCACGACCGTCGAGCAGCGGGGAATGATCCGCGACGCCGTCGTCCGCGACCTCACCGGGCGCGGGCTGTGGCAGCGCGGGCGCCTCGACGCGGACGTCGAGCTGGCGCTGGCCACCTTCGTCCGCGGCAGCCTGACCATCAGCGCGGTCGCCGAGCTGGGCGGCAAGCAGCTCTTCGCCCGCGTCGCCTCCGACGGTCAGTTCGCCGTGCTCGCGAAGCAGGACGAGAACCTCATCGTCTTCGAAGAGGTCCGCCCGACGGGCATCGTCCCGGCGATCGTCGACCTGCTGCCGCTGACCCCGGCCGCGCCCGGCCAGTCGGTCACCATCTCGCGCCCGGCCGAGCAGCCCCGCCAGCAGCGGCGCGACGACGCGTACGACCCCTTCGCCGGCGTCAGCGGCCCGCGCTCGCACAGCGGCGCCGGCGGTCCGCAGGTCCGGATGATCGAGCGTGTCTTCCAGGAGCCGAAGAAGCGCATCGGCCAGTTCACGGCCCAGACCCGCGGCGGCACGTTCCCCCCGCTGGCCTGGTTCGACACGGAGCAGGGCCGCTGGCTGATGTCGTCCCGCCGATCCGACGACGGCCAGCGCTGGATCACCTACGCCCCCGCCGACAACGCCCGCCTGGCCCAGCAGCTGTACGCCCAGCTCGAAGGCCAGTTCTGACCCCTGCGGAACCTTCGGCGGCGGCCGCGCGTCACAGGTGAAGATCGGTGAACGGCAGTTGCGCAGGGTACCCGGCTAGTAGACTCCCGGGTGCACACGCACGGGCGAAGCGATACGGGGTGGAACAGCGATGTTGATAGCCGACGGCGGCGGTGGCGGCTCGTTCGCGGACATAGTCAACCCGCTCTCCTCGGGCAGCATGAGCGAGGCGATCAAGGGCGTCACCGCGGAGACCCAAAAGCTGGTCGACGCCGCCAAGGGCGGCGGTTTCAAGATCACCCCCGAAGGCGTGAAGCCGATCCGTGACGCGCTGAACGACCTGGTCACCGACCTGCGCCACTTGGACAAGGACGTCGTGGTCCTGAACCAGACGCCGCAACTGGGGAACCACCCGTACGGTCACACCGTCGCGAGTCACGACCAGAAGGGTGCGGCGGACGCGGAAGGCTCTGCCGGCGTTGCGCTGTCCCAGCTCCGCGAGGTGGCCAAGCAGGCCGACGAGGCGCTGGCCCGGGCCGCGGGTCAGTACACCGAGGCTGAGAACACCGCTCTCGACAGCCTGAAGTCCAAGCCGTAGGGAATGATGAAACTCCTCGCACGCGCTGCGTTGCCCGTCGTCGCGGGCGTCTTCTTGCTGGCCGGCTGCACCAGCGCCCAGAACGGCACGGCCACGCCGGCGAATTCGGAGTCGGCCGCGCCGACCTCCGACAGTTCGAGCACCGCGGACCCCAGCAGCGCCACGACTACCGCTCTTGAACCGTGCACTTTGCTGACGGCTGCCGACGTCAGCCCGTACAGCACGTTCGGCGACGCCGAGGAGAAAAAGCTCGGCGGAGCGCGGATCTGCGGTTATGAGAACAAGACCACCACGGCGAGCGAAGAAGGCATGACCATCACCGCCGCCATCCGCGACGACGTCCCGCTCGACGCGGTCGTCGACACCGGTGGTGGCATCAAGGACCTCCAGGTGAACGGCCGCAAGGCCAAAGAGGCGTCCAGCACCGCGCCGCTCGGCTGCACGGTCGCTCTCGGCGTCGGGGACAAGGCGCGAGTGGACGTGAACGTCACGTCGGTCAACACCGTCGAGAGGGCCTGCCAGCTCGCCGAGGACGTGGCCACGAAGATCGTCGAGCCGCGGTTGCCGAAGGGATAGGGGACCCAGATGAGCACGCGACAGCAGCCTCCGGCGCCCAAGACGCCGGACAAGACGCCGCAGCAGGTCCAGGACATGGCGCCCGCCGACCGGGATGCCTACCTCCAGCAGAAGGCCGACGAAGGCGTCGACCCCGGCAACTGGCTCTTCGGGCCGCTCCAGCAGTGGATCGCCCAGCAGCAGGCCAAGAACCAGTCCCAGGAGATGGGCGACAAGAACGTCGCGGAGGCCACCAAGGGCCGCGACGTCGACTACGTCTCCGGCCTGAACGCGCCGAACGCGGACTACAAGGGCAGCGACCACGCTCAGCTCCAGGCGTACCTGCAGAGCAACCTGAACGTCGAGCAGGTCTCCGATGTCTCGACCGCGTACCACCAGGTCCACCAGGTTTTCGACAAGTTCGCCACGTCGATGAACACCGCCGTCAACTCCTCCAAAGGCACCTGGGAAGGGCCTGCCGCGGAGAACGCGCAGTCCTACTTCACCAGCCTCGGCAAGTGGTCCGACGCCAACTCGCAGAACGCGAAGCTCGCCTCGGAGACCATCTACGACCAGGGCCAAGCCGCCTCCACGGCCAAGAACTCGATGCCCGCCCCCATCCCGTTCAGCTGGACCGACGAGATGAAGAACTGGGCGACGTCCAACCCTTTCAGCCTGCCGGACAACGTCGACAAGTCGTTGCAGAAGCAGAAGGACAGCCAGGCGGCGCACGACCAGGCCGCCAGTGTGATGTCGACCTACGACAAGAACCTCTACGAGGCCGCGTCGAAGCAGCCCGCCTTCGCGCCGCCGCCCAGCTTCAGCACCGGGGGCGGCACCGGTGACCCGACCGGCGGTGGCGACAAGGAAGGGATCAACAACCCCTCCGGCGTCACCATGCCGGGCTCCGGCTCGGTGAACACGCCAGGCGGCAGCAACGGCAACAACTCCACCGGCAACAACTCCACCGGCAACAACTCGACCGGCAGCAACTTCACCGGCGGCAACGTCCCCGGCCCCAACGTCACGCCGCACATCTCCGGGCCCGGCTCGACCACGGGCGCCGGGATCCTGCCGGCCGGGACCACCACGCCGTCGGGCTTCCAGCCGGGGGCCGTGCCGACCGGGTCGGCGGGGAACCCGAACACCTCCATGGGCGGCATGCCGATGAGCCCGATGCCGATGGGCGGCGGCATGGGTGGCGGCTTCGGCGGCGACGAGGCCTACAACTCCAAGCTCGGCGGCGGAGCGGGCGGCGGTGGCCGGGGCGGTTCCGGCTTCGGCCCTGGTGGCTCGGGCTCCGGCAGCGCGACCGGCGCGGGCGCCGCCTCGGGTGCGGCCCGGCCGGGTGGCATCGGCGCGGCCGAAGCGGCCGCGGGGCGCGGTATGGGCGGCCTCGGCTCGGGCAGTGGCGCAGCGGGCCGCGGCGGGATGGGCGCGGGCGGCATGGGCCGCGGCCAGAAGGGCGAGGGCGACGAGGACACGGAGCACTCGCGCCCGACGTACCTGGTCGAGGGCGACCCCGACGAGGTTTTCGGCACCGACATGCGCACGGCCCCGCCGGTCATCGGCGAATAACAGCGACGCGAAACGCCCCGCACCTGGTGTGGGGCGTTTCGCGTCCACGCTGGTCACGGAACCAGTAACCTTCCCCGCGCGTCGGACTGCGGGGAGGCCGGGATGACACCTGAGGAATGGCTGGCGAACTTCGAGACGAAGATCGCCGACGTCCGCGAGAAGGCCGAAGAGTTCCGCGTCGGGCTCGAGGCCGCCGGCACGACCGTCGCTTCGCCCGACGGGACGATCCACGTCGGGGTCGCGCCCAACGGTTCGCTGACCGACCTGCGGCTCACCGACGCCGCGGTCGCCGGCAAGTCCGGGGCCAAGCTCGCCGAGGAGATCCTCAAGCTCGCCCGCAGGGCGCAGCGCGACGCCGCGGTCAACGTCGCGGCCGCGTTCGCGCCGCTGGGCGGGGACTCCGAGGCCATGCACATGGTCACCGGCTACGTCCCGTCGGCGGAACCCGAGGAGCCGCCGGCGCCCGAGCCGATCCGCGAGCGACGGCTCTGGCAGCACGAAGAGCCGGAAACGCCACCGCCACCGCCACGCCGTCCGACGCGCCCGCCGCGCGACGACGATGACGACTTCGGCGGCTCCGCGATCATGCGCCGCGACTGAGGGGACTTCGGACATGACCACCGCCACTTCCGGGGCCGGTGTCTTCGACACCTACGCCGGGCTCGTAGACTCCGTCACCGCCGACTCGGAGTCCGAGGGCCAGCGCGTCCTCGACGTCTCCATCAGCGCGGCCGGCGCGGTCGTCGACACCGTCGGCGCCGCCATCGACCCGCTCGGCGCCGTCCTCAACGCCGGCGTCGGCTGGCTGCTGGAGCACATCAGCTTCCTGCGCGAGCCGTTGGACGCCCTGCTCGGCAACCCCGACGAGATCAACGCGAACGTCGACCAGCTCAAGTCCGCCGCGGCCGAGATGCACACGCTCGCCCAGGAACACCGGGACGACCTGCGCAGCGTCGCCGAATGGACCGGCCAGGCCGCCGACGCCTACCGCGACAGCCTCACGAAGATGGCCGAGGAGCTGGAGTCGCTCGGCAAGACGCTCGACGGGACGGCCGCGGTGGCCGGCATCTCCGGCATGCTCGTCACGACGTTGCGCGGCATCGTCTTCGGGCTGATCTCGTCGGTGATCGCCGAGCTGATCCGGGACGCGCTGATCGCGGCGGCCTCGGCGGTGTGCACCTTCGGCGGCTCGATCGCCGCGTTCTGCGGGGTCGCGTCGGCCCGCGCCGCGGCGACGGCGTCGAAGATCGCCGGCAAGATCAGCAAGCTCCTCGAAGGCTTCGCGCGCCAAGGCGGGCGGCTGGCCAAGCTCCTCGAAGCCATGGAGAAGCTCACCACGGGCCTCGACCGGTTCTCCACGGTCGGCGGGCTCGCGACGGGCGCGTACCAGGCCGCCAAGCCGTACGAGACCCAGCAGCCGGCGGAGGCGTGATGGCGACCCACCACACCAGCACCCCGCACCACACGAGCACCCCGCACCACACTCCGGACGTCTCGCCGGCGCACCACGAGACGTCGAGCCCGCACCCCACCGAGCCGCGTCCGACGACGGGTGGTGGCGGCCACGGCGGCGGCTACGCCCTGCACACGGAGTCCCTGGGCACCATGGAAGGCCACCTCGGCCGGACGAAGGACAAGGTGCACGCGGTCGGCCGGACCGTCTCCGGCGCGAACTTCGGCGCCCAGTCGATGGGCCTGGTCGGCTCCACCATGACCGGCACGCTCAACACCACCGTCTCGGCGGCCAAGGAGCACGTCACCCGCGCGGGCAAGGCGGTCGAGGACGCCGGCACCCGCACCAAGGCGGTCCGCGAGCACTACCAGACCACCGAGGCGAACGCGGCGGACACGATGACCGCCGCCGGCAAGCGCGTCGACGCGCCCACGGAGAAGACCGCGGCGAGCGGTTCGGGTGGCGGCGGAACCCCACCGCCCGGTGCGAACCCGCCCCGCCCACCGGACGACCCCGGCGGCATGCACAACAACCAGGGCCACCACGCCACCGACGACGAGCTGCGCGGCCAGTACACCCGCGACTCGATGCAGCCCCGCCCGACGTCCACGGACGACCAGATCCGCGGCGCGGCAAGCCGGTTGGGCTACGACCCGGACCGCCACCTGGCGATGACCCTGCAGCCGACGGCGAACCTGACCCCGGCCCAGCGCGCGGAGATCGTCGCGGTGCGCAACGAGCTGCACGCGAACCCGGGCGAGATCATGACGAAGGTCGTGAAGCCCGAAATGGGCGAAGCCACGTTGGAAAACAAGACCAGGTACGTGGAGCTGAGCACCGGCGACACCAAGGTGTTCGACCCCACGCAGGTCGGTGGTTCGGTCGCTCGGGGCAGCGACACCGCACAGTACGGAACGCCCGCGGAGTTCCGGACCAAGCTGGCGCTCGATGACCAAGGGGCGGGGTGGACACCGATCGAAGCCAATGCGCCCCAGGCCTACCAGCTCAGGTTCCCCGCTTCTCGTGACGCGGGTGCGATGGAGATCAGTTACGGCGGCACGGATACCGGGTCCGCACACGACATGCAGGTCCTGTCCGGACAGCCGGCGCCGCGCCCGTGGGATCCACCGTTCCTCGGCACGGGCTACACCGGCGGAGGCGTACCGGAATGGCTGCACACCCGGGCGGATTACGGCGGCCGTGCCGAGATGTACTTCGTGCACGCGGACGGGACGGAATCCTTGGCCGGGGTGTACTTGGACGGACGAGGGTGGTTCGACGTACGTGGACGAGGAGGGGCGGGTGCCTGAGTCGAGGAGGATCTCCCCCCGGGTGTCCGGGGTGTACCGGGGTTCGGTCTTTTCGGTGTCGGAGCGGCCTCCGGACCGGGTGATGCTGCGACGCGAAGGGGTTCCTGACCAGGAAGTGGCGATCGCAGACCTGGACGAGTGGTACACGGTGCGCACGTACGGCACCTTTCTCGATCACCGGTTCGAGGTCTACAACGAAGAGGACGGCGAGTTCTTCATCGGTGTGGTGGGAAAGGGCGATGGTCACTGGCTCGCCGATACCTGGGCCAAGCCGGAAGAACACCCCGAGGTGCATTTCCAGCAGATGGACCGGTTCACTTATGAAGCCTTGGTGCCGAAGCACATGGTGACCGACATCCATGAGGTTCGCACCGACCATCCGACGACAGAAGGAACCCGATGAGTCCTGACGCTCCCGCCGGTCTCGCGGGCGGCACTGTCGTCCAGCTGCCGGTCAAGCCCGGGCTCGTCGGGCTCTACCTGGGGAACGTCATCGTCCCCGGGCGCTTCGAACCCCACCGGGTCCAGGGGTTCGCCGGACGCGCGGAGGACGTCGCCGAGCTCGACGCGGCCGCCGCTCTCCGGAACTACGGGCTGGCCAAGATTCCCGGATGGGGCTCGCTCGACGCTCTCCACCTGCTCAAGTTCGCGGCCGGCCACACCTTCCCGTTCCGCACCTCCTACGGCTCGTCGGACCGGGAGATCGCGGCCGAGCTGGGGGTGGCGCGGGTCTACCCGCCGCCGTTCCTCGGGACCGGGTACTTCCCCGGGGTCGACCACCCGTTGCCCGAGTACGTCCTGCGGCTCGTCGAGATCCCGGCCGGTGCGGAACTGGTCGTCCGCCGCGACGAAGGCGAGGCGCGGCTGGCGCAGTACCACAGCCGGAAGGTCGGCTGGATCCCCGACCAGAAGGACGGTTTCGGCGAAGCCGCGTTCTTCCCACCGCCCGTACCGCTACCGCCGCTGGTGCGCCGCGGCTACACCGCCCGGTACCGCGGAGGCGACTTCGACGCCGAGTTCGCCGGTGCGGGCCGGGTCGTGCTGCACCCGTTGCCGGGCGCGGCCGCGCCGGCCGACTTCACCGAGACCTACGGCTTCCGGATGAAGGTCGTCGAGCAGGTCGAACTGGACGACCTGACCTTCGTGCGGACGCTGTGCCGGTGGCGCGGCGGCACCTTCGAGGTCCTCGGCCGCGGGCGGGACAACGCCGACCTGCACCTGGTCGACGAGGACTACCTGCTCGCCCGCGACCTCGGGCTCGTCGAGGTGGACTACCGCGTCTGGCGGCAGACCGTGCCGGCCGCCGAACTCACCGACGTCCGGACCGAAGCCGAACCCGTGCCGATCGAAGGCGCATACCGCGGCTGAAAAGCTAGTAGCGGTAGAACTTCTCCGCCCGGCCCTGGCGGACCAGCTTCAGCCACGCCAGGAACGCCTTCGGGTCGCGCTTCACGCCCACGAAGTACAGGCCGAAGCGGAGCACCTCCAGCGCACCGATCTTGCGCATTCCCGGCTGGGACAACAGGTAGCCGCGGTTGCGGTACGTGTAGTACCGCTTGACCTCGTTCTCCGGGTCCTGGGCGTGGAACTTGCCGCCCAGCATCGGCTTGAACTCGTCGGAGCCGTCCGGGTGCAGGTACTTCGTCTTGAGCGACGTGCCGAACGGCAGGCCCGAGCGGGCGAGCCGCCGGTGCAGCTCGACCTCGTCGCCGCGGAAGAACAGGCGCAGGTCCGGCACGCCGACGACGTCCAAAGTGGACGCCCGGAACAGGGCGCCGTTCATCAGGGACGCGATGCCCGGCAGGAAGTCGACGCCCAGCTCGGACTGCGACCGCTTCCACGTCAGGCCGCGGCGCAGCGGGAACGCGAGCTTCTCCGGGGCGTCGATGTTCGACACCACCGGGGAAATCTCGGCCAGGCCCCGCTTCTCCGCTTCCTCCAGCAGGATCGCCAGCACGTTCTCGTCGGCCGGGCGGCCGTCGTCGTCGGCCAGCCAGACCCACTCCGCGCCCAGCGACAGGGCGTGCAGCATGCCCAGCGCGAACCCGCCGGCGCCACCGAGGTTCCGGTGCGACGGCAGGTACGTGTGGGGCAGCGGGTAGTTCTCGACGACCTCGCGAGCCGAGTTGTCCGGCCCGTTGTCGACGACGACCAGGTGGTCGACCGGGCGGGTCTGGGCCGCGATGACCTTCAGCGAGTCCGCGAGCAGCTCGCGCCGGTGCCGCGTGACGACCACGCCGACGACCGCGCCGTCGGGCAGCTGCTGGGTCTCGCTGGCCATCATTCCCCGCCGTTCGTCGTCGCCACCGGCTCGATGCCCAGGCGCTGCAGCGTTTCCTGGCTCATGTCCATGAACGGGTCGCGGCCCTTGTACCCGGTGAGGACGTCCCGCAGCGAACCCTGTTGCTTGAGGTGCCCCTCGTCCATCCAGAGGGCCGAGTCGCACAGCTCGAACAGGAACTCGTCCGAGTGGCTGGCGAACACCAGGATGCCCGAGCGCTTCACCAAGTCCTTGAGGCGGTCGCGCGCCTTGTTGAGGAACGCCGCGTCGACCGCGCCGATGCCCTCGTCGAGGATCAGGATCTCCGGGTCGATCGAGGTGACGACGCCGAGCGCCAGCCGCACGCGCATACCCGTGGAGTACGTCCGCAGCGGCATCTGCAGGTAGTCGCCGAGCTCGGTGAACTCGGCGATGTCGTCGACCCGCTTCTCCATCTCCTTGGCCGTCATCCCGAGGAAGAGGCCGCGGATGATGATGTTCTCCTCGCCGGAGATCTCCGGGTCCATGCCGATGCCGAGGTCGAAGACCGGCGCGATCTTGCCGGTGATCCGCGACGAGCCGCGGGTGGGCTCGTAGATCCCGGCGAGCAGCCGCAGCAGCGTGGACTTGCCCGCGCCGTTGTGACCGACCAGGCCGACCCGGTCGCCCTCGCGGAGATTGAGGGTCACGTCGTGGAGGGCCTCGATGATCGGCACCTTGGTGTCGGTGCCGATCTTGCCGCCGACCTTGCCGAGGACGCGTTTCTTCATCGACCGGGTCTTCGCGTCGAAGATCGGGAAGTCGACGAAGGCGTTCTGTACGTCAATGGAGACCATGTGTCACACCCAGTAGGAGACGCGGGCACGGTAATTGCGCATCGCGACGAGCGCGAGCGCCCAGCCGACGATGGTGATGGAGCCGACCACGATCCAGTTGCCCGCCGTGAACGACTGGCCGAGCAGCGGTGCGCGGACCACCTGCATGAAGTGGTACAGCGGGTTCAGCTGGATGATCGGCAGCACCCACGAGATGCTCGCGCGAGCCCCGCCGCCGAGCAGCTGGTCGACCGGCCACACGATCGGCGTGCCGTAGAACAGCAGCTGGATCAGCGAGTTGATGACCTGCGGGATGTCGCGGAAGCGGGTCGAGATGATGCCCAGCAGCAGCGTCACCCAGCCCGCGTTCAGCGCCAGCAGGACGAAGCCGGGGATCGCGAGCAGGATGTTCCAGCTCAGGCCCGGGTGGCAGTACAGGTCCGCGCGGCAGAGGCCGTCCGCGGAGCCCAGCGAATACGGGTTGTCCAGCGCGCCGAAGAAGATCACGAGGATGACGACGTAGACGATCATGTTGTGCGCGAGCAGCAGCGTCTGGCGCCACACGGTGCGCAGCATGTAGACGCTCAGCGGCGCCGGAAGCTGCTTGATCATCCCCTCGTTGGCGATGAACGTCTCCATGCCCTCGGCCAGGCAGCCGCTGATGAAGCCCCAGAGGATGAAGCCGGTGCTCAGGTAGGGCAGGAACACCTCGATGGGCGAGTGGAACAGCTGCGAGTACAACAGCCCGAGCCCGAGCGCGATGACCGCTTGGCTGATCGTGATCCAGAAGGGCCCGATCACCGACCGGCGGTAGCGCTGCTTGATGTCCTGCCAGCCGAGGTGACCCCACAGCTCGCGGGCGGAGAAACCGGCCTTGATGTCGGCTATGGCTCGCGCGAACGTCTTACTGTCCGACCTCGGCGGTGCCGACGTCGCTACGGGTGAGTCCGCGGCCTGAACCGTGCTGGTGGCATGCACGTGGACGAGGGTACCGATGGGATGAGCGGCCCCATTGGTAGGGCACTCGGGTCGGGCCGCCGGGGTCCGGTACGGCACGGGCTAAGGTCGTGGACGGACCGCAGCCACGCAGCGACCCGGAGGTTTTCATGTTCATGCTCGGCGAGCACCCGGTCGGTGCCGACCACCCGCCTCTCGTGATCGCCGAGATCGGCATAAACCACGAGGGTGACCCCAAGAAGGCCCACAAGATGGTCGACGACGCCGCGGACGCCGGCGTCCAGGTCGTCAAGATCCAGACCCACGTGGTCGACGACGAGATGATCCCGAACGACGTCGTGCCCGGCAACGCCGACGAGCCGATCTGGGACATGATGAACCGGGTCGCGCTCACCGCCGAGGACGAGCGCGAGATCAAGGCGCACGCCGAGGAGCGCGGGCTGGTCTTCCTGTCGACGCCGTTCTCGCGCGCGGCCGCGGACAGGCTGGCCGAGCTGGACGTCGCCGGCTTCAAGATCGGCTCGGGGGAGTGCAACAACTACCCGCTGATCCGGCACGTCGCCTCGTTCGGCAAGCCGGTCATCCTGTCGACCGGGATGAACGATGTCGCGTCCATCACCCCCGCCGTCGAGATCCTGCGCGCGGCCGGGGTCGGGTTCGCGCTGCTGCACTGCACTTCGCTCTACCCGACGCCGCCGGAGCAGGTCCGCCTCGGCGCGCTCGCCGAGCTGCACGCCGCGTTCCCGGACGCCGAACTCGGGCTTTCCGACCACACCACCACCATCTACCCCTGCCTGGGCGCGGTCGCGCTCGGCGCCTCCGTGCTGGAGCGGCACTTCACGTCCGACATGAGCTGGCCGGGTCCGGACATCCCGGTGTCCTCGACCCCGGCCGAGTTCAAGGAGCTCGTGGCGGGCTCGCGGCTGATCCACGCGGCGCGCGGTGGCTCGAAGCAGATCCTCGCCGAGGAGCAGCCGACGATCGACTTCGCCTACGCCTGCGTGGTCACCACGAAGGACGTCGCCGAAGGCGAGTCGCTCAGCACCGAAAACATCTGGGTCAAGCGGCCCGGCACCGGCGAGATCAAGGCCAAGGACTTCGAGAGCCTGCTCGGCCGGGTCGCGACGCGGGCGCTCCCCGCGAACACGCAGGTGAGCTGGGCGGACCTTGGCTGAGCCCGGGCGGCGTGAGGTCCTTTTCCTCACCGGGACCCGCGCCGACTTCGGGAAGCTCCGGGACGTCATGCTCGCCGTGCAGAAGAGCTCGGTGCTGTCGGCCCGGATCGTCGTCACGGGCATGCACATGCTGCGCAGCTACGGCTACACCGTGCGCGAGATCGAGCTGGCCGGGCTGGAGCGGCTGCACCTGATCCCGAACCAGATCGAAGACGAGCCGATGGCGCTCGTGCTCGCGAACACCGTCCAGGCGCTGGCCCGGCTGGTGCACGAGGAGCAGCCCGCCGCGATCGTCGTGCACGGCGACCGCGTCGAGGCGCTTGCGGGCGCGATCGTCGGGTCCCTGGCCAACGTCCGGGTCGTGCACATCGAAGGTGGCGAGGTCAGCGGCACCATCGACGACGTCATCCGGCACTCGCTGTCGAAGCACGCCCACGTGCACCTGGTCGCCAACGAGCAGGCCCGCCGGCGGCTGCTGCAACTCGGCGAGGAAGAGGATCGGATCTTCGTCGTCGGCAGCCCCGAAGTGGACGTCCTGACGTCGGCGCGGCTGCCCGACCTCGACGAGGTGCGACGGCACTACGAGATCCCGTTCACCGACTACGGGTTGCTCGCGCTGCACCCGGTCACCACCGAACGCGACCTCAACCGGCGGAACGCGGCCGCCGTGGTCGACGCGGTCCTCGCCGAAGGCAACTGGGTCGTCATCGACCCGAACAACGACGAGGGCTGCCGCGAAATCCGCAGCGAGCTCGACCGCCTCGCCGGCCCGCGGTTCGTGCGGCTGCCGTCGATGCGCTTCGAATACTTCGTCACCCTGATGAAGAACGCGGCGGTCGTGCTGGGGAACTCGAGCGCCGGCGTCCGGGAGGCGCCGGTGCTGGGCACCCCGTCGGTCACCGTCGGTACGCGGCAGCGCAACCGCGCGGTCGCGCCCAGCGTGCTGACGGTCGAGCCGACCGCGGACGCCGTCTCGGCCGGGATCGCCGAGGCCCGGGCGATGGGCCGCTGCGAGCCCGATACCGCGTTCGGCGAACCGGGTGCCCACCGGCGCATCGTCGAACTGCTCGAAGGCGACGAGATCTGGCGGCCTTCGCTGTACAAGGCCTTCGTCGACCGCTGAGTCAGCGGCGGGCGGCCGCCCGTTCCTCGGCTAGCACGAGATCGGCCGCGGAGTCGATGTCGATCGCCCGCTCGACCGGCACGAACTGCGGTCGCACCTCGGGGATGAAGAACCGCTCGTGCGTACGCAGGTCCCCGGCTCGCACCAGGTAGATCCCGCCGGTCGGGCGCAGTACGACGGGCAGCGTCTGCCGCGGTGCCTCGAGGTCGGACCAGTCCCGCACCGGCGCGATGCCGCCGTCCGGCGTCTCCAGGCACACCTTCAGCGGGTGGTGTTCGGCCGTCCGGCACATCTGCACGACGGAGCCGGTGGGCCGGTCGGCGTGGATGTCCAGACACTCGGCGATGTCGTCCGCCGTCCGCAGCGGCGACGTGGGCTGGAGCAGCAGGACCAGGGTCGAGTCCGGGACGTCGAGGGCGTCGAGGGCGTGGAGGACCGCCGGGAGGGTCCTGCTGGCCGAGTCCGCGAGGTGGGCCGGGCGTTCAACGGTCCGGGCGCCTTCGGCGACCGCGGCGGCGATCTCGGCGTCGTCGGTCGTGACGACGACGTCCGTGATCCCGGCCGCGACGGCGGTGTGCACCGTGTGCGCGACCAGCGGGCGGCCCTGGAAGAGCGCCAGGTTCTTGCCCGGTAGCCCGACGGAGCCGCCCCTAGCCGGGACGATGGCCAGCGCGGTCACAGTGCACCCCTTCCGGGTGACGACGGTGGTCTGTCGGCTATTGTCCGTCTGCTCAACTGCCGCCTGACGGCGGCCCGGTTACTGGCGGGGTCGGCAGCTCCGGACATGTCGGTGAGGAAGCAATGAATCGGACTCAGTTCAAAGATGAGACGTCCGGACGGCTCGGTGAGAGTGATACGGGTCACATGCTTCGGGAACTGCTGCTTTCCTACGCTCGAGGTCAGCGGGTCGGCACCATCGCCGTCGTGGGGAACGCGCCGATGGCACCCGACGCCGAGCGCGCCGCGCTGATCGACGACAGCGACCTGGTATTCCGGATGACGACGTTCGCGCTGGACGAGCCGGACGCCGAGCCGGCCTACGGCACCCGCACCGACGTCGTGGTGGTCCACCGCGGGGTCATCGTCTCGCCGTACACCTTCGCCGACTACACCTCGCGCCTCTACTTGCTCGCGGAGCCGGGCCGGCTCTTCTGGGAGCCGGAGACGCTGCCCGACTGGTGGCCCGCCGACCTCGGGTTCGTGCCGATCTCCAACCGGCGGTTCGTACAGCCGCTCTCGCACTTGCTCGGGCTCTCGACGGACCAGCACGTGTGGGCCACGACCGGCACCCTCGTGACCTACCTGTGCAAGCAGCTGTTCCCCGACGCGGTGGTGCGGCTCACCGGCGTGTCGATCATCGAACGACCCGACCAGACCGACTTCGAGCACGCTTGGGGCGGCAAGGTCGGCGTGACGGCCGAGCACCGCCTCGACGCGGAATCCCGGCTGCTGAGTGCCTGGCGTGACTCCGGAAGAATCGAGATAGTGCAGTGAGTGATTTGCAGGGGGCGCTCTCGCGGGCGAAAGAGCTCGCTCGGGCGGTCGGCCGGCCGGTGGTCGCGAAGGTGCGGCCGCGGATCGAGAACATCGCCCTCGACCGGATCCGGCCCGAGCTCGACGCGCTCCACGGGGACATCGCGGCACTGCGCCAGGACGTCGAGAAGTGCACCAAAGAACTCGACGGTCACGTGAAGTGGCTGTACGACGAGCAGCGCCGCTTGGCGCCGCACCTCGCGGCCCTCGAAGCGCGGGTCGCGGCCGTCGAGCGGCCGGGCTCGGTCGCCCGGCCGGCGGACAAGCTCGAATACGCGCCGGACGAAGCCGACCAGGTTCGCGCCGAGCACGCCAGGATCCGGGCTCGGCTGTCGGCGATCTCGAAGTACGAAGAGCGGCTGGCGCGGCTGGAGGAGTCCCTCGCAGCGCGGCCCGAGGTGAGCAACTGAGCCGAAACGACGTCGCGGCGCCCACCGGATCCCGGAGGGCGCTGCTTCCGTGGGGACTGTTGCTCCTGGTCCCGCTCGCCCTGACCGTCGCCTGGACCGGGCTCGACCACGACGTCCGGTTCGTCCTCGGCACGCTCGAGACAGCCGGTCGCGCGGGCTTCTCGCCGGCCGAGGTCTTCGTGCACCGGCCGATGGCCTACCGGGTGGTGCTGGCCTTGGGGGACGTCGGCGGTTCCCTGCCGATCCCCGTGCGGGAAGCGGTCGTGCGGGTGCTGGCCCTGCTCGTCGTGCTGCTGGTGACGGTGCTGTTGCGTGCGGGTCTGGCGCGGTGCCGCCCGGCCGGTGAGGCGACGGCTGTCGCCGCGATGACGGGGCTCGCGCTCGCGTTGGCCCCGAACTGGGACTTCCTGCAGCCGGAGTGGCTGGCCGCGGTGTTCGCGGCCGGCGCCGTCGGGGCTGCGCTCCTGATCCGCCGGCCGCTGCTCGCGGCCACGGCCGGAGGCGTGCTACTGGCGTTGACTGTGCTGGTCAAGTACACGACGGTGCCGACCGCGCTGGTGGCGCTCGGCGCGCTCGCCGTCCTCGATCGGCGTCGCGCGCTGCTGACCGGCGCGTTCGGCCTGCCGATCTGTCTCGGACTGTTCGGCCTGACCGTGCTGGTCGAGCCGCGGGAGTGGCGGTGGTTCGGCGAGCTGTCCAGCCTCAACGGCGGGAGCCCGCTCAGCCGGGGCCTGCTGTGGAGCGACGCGCGAGCGCTGGCCGGGACCGTGCTGAACGAGGCGTTGACCGTCCCGATGCTGGCGCTTCTCCCGGTGAGCGTCGTGGTGCTGGCGCGGCTGGCGCCGGGACGTCGTGCCCGCCTGGCGTGGGTCGTCCTGCCGGCGGTCGCCGTGGGCGTGGTGCTGGCGGCCGTGGTGATCCAGGGGCAGTGGTTCCAGTACCACCTCGCGGCGCTGGTTCCGTTCGCCGCGGCGCTGTGGGGGCTCGCCGTGGCGCGCTGGTCCGCCGAGCACGGCGGCCCGCCCCGCGCGCTCGTGCTGCTGACGGTCGCGCTCGGGATCGGCGCGCCGATCGTTTCGGCTGCGACAACGGAGTGGCGTCTCGAACACGGGACGATCGTCTACGCGGCGCTGGTCGCGTCGGTGGTCGCCGTGGCGCTGGTCGGGCTCGTGGATCGACGGCGGACTTGGCCGGTGGTGGCGGTACTCGGCGCGGTCGCTGTCCTCGTCGTGCCCGTGTGGCCGAGCGCGCCCTACTCGTTCGACGCGATCCACGCCGACTACACGAATTCCGGACGGGTGGCGGCCGCGCGGCTCGACGAGCGGCTGTTCGAACCGGTCCGGGCGCGGATCGGCCCGGATGCCACCGTGCTCTACCTGGCGTTCGGCGATATGGCGTACTTCTTCGGCAACCCGGCCGACTGCCGGTACCCGGCGCCGGTGTTCGTGCAGCGCGGCACCTACGTCCCGGCGGTGCGCGGCCTGGAGAGCTACCGGGAGAACCTGGCGTGCATCGAGCGGACCGCCGCCCAGTACCTGGTGGTCCAGTCCTCTTGGCTGGCGGTCGACCGCCTCCCGCCGGACGTCGCGACGCGGCTGCGCGGCCGGTTCGACTGCGATCGCGCCCTGCCTGCGGGTGAGCTGGCGGTCTGCCCCCGACGCTAGACCACTCGGAGTAAGGTCGCCTTGTCTCTGAGTTACAACATTCGAGTTAACTCCGCGTCAGGCAGATTGACCTACTGATCAACTCTTGCATAGCGTCTCCGCTTGGCGTCGGGGGACGGCTGCGTTTGGTGTGGTCCGAGGGGGCGTCTTCGTGGTGCGTTCACGCGCGCTGAGTTCTGCGCGGATTTGGTCGATTTTCGCGCTTGTCCTGGTGATTCTGCTTCCCGTCGCGGGCTCGGCGGTGGAGTACGCCAAGCCCGGTGCGCCGCTGCCGGCCGGGGCGTCACTCGATTCCCCCGCGCAGCGCGCAGGCATGGGAGCAGGCGTCGGCGACGACGGCAACCCGGCCCTGTCACCGAGGGACACCCCGCGGCCTCCTGGTGCCGTAGCGGACGAACGGGCCGTTCCGCCCGCTCAGACGGCCGCCGTGGCCGCTCGGCAGCACGTCAAGCCGGCCGTGGTGCAGCGCAACGACCGGCCTTCGATCGACCCGAAGGCGGTCGAAAGACCGCAGGACCGCACGGAAAACACCGAAACGTTCGACAACCCGGACGGCACCCGGACCCTTCGGGTCCACAGCGGGCCGTCGAACGTCCGGCGGCCGGACGGCAGCTGGCAGCGGGCCGACCTGAACCTGGTCGCCGGGCCGGATGGGCGGCTCCGGTCGAAGACGAGTGCCGCGGACGTCAGTTTCGCCACCTCCGCCGCCGCCGACCCGGTGGCGATGTTCGGGGTCGACGGACTGTCGCTCGGGTACGCCCTGCGAGACGCGGCTCCGACCGCAGGCCAGGTGCACGGTGACGCCGTCACCTACCCGGCCGCCCGGCCGGACACCGACCTCCGGCTGACGGCCACCGCGGGCGGCCTCGAGGAAGAGCTCGTCCTGCACTCGGCACGGGCGCAGACGCGCTACTCGTTCACCCTGCACACCGGCGGCCTGCAGCCCCGGCTCGCGGGACGGGCGGTCGAACTGACCGACGCCGCCGGCGCGATCCGCGCGACCGTTCCCGCCGGGTTCATGACCGACGCGAAGATCGACCCGGCCACCGGCCAAGGTGTGCGCAGCGACGGCGTGAGCTACGGGCTTTCCCAGGTCGACGCGCGGACGTGGACCCTGCAGGTCGACGTCGATCCGGCTTGGCTCCACGATTCCGCGCGCGTCTTCCCCGTGGTCGTCGACCCGACCCTGGGCAAGTTCTCCAGCGACACCGACGACACCTACGTGCGTTCCGGCACCACGGCGAACCACTCCACGGAAGACCTGCTGGAAGTGGGCTCGCCGAACGGTGGCGCCACGATTTCCCGCTCCTACCTGCACTTCACCGACGCACTGAACCGGCTGCGCAACCAGTACGTCCTCGGCGCGACGGTGAACGTGCTCGCCACCTACTCGTGCCAGGCCAGGCCGGCGACGCTGTTCGAGGCCACCCAGGGTTGGGGGCGCGAAACGACCTGGCCCGGCGCGGCCGCGGGCCGGGCCCTGGCCACCACGCAGGTCCCCGCGTTGACGGGCCCGAGTTGCTCCGGGCAGTCCTGGACCGGCTTCCAGCTGCCGCCGGAGGTGCCCGCGCAGTGGTCGCACGGCCAGGTGCTCGGCAACGGATTCACCCTGCGGGCGACCAACGAAGGTGACAGCGCGGCGTTCAAGCGCTTCGCCTCGGCGGACACGGTCAACCAGCCCTACATCGACGTCAGCTACTCGCCCGAAGGCGCCACGTACGAGCTGACCGATGTCCTGCTGCCCACCAACAACCGCGAGGGCACCTTCACCGCCCGCGTGACGAACATGGGGTCCTCGACCTGGCCGGCCGGGGGTGGGTACCGCCTGGGCTACGTCGTCAAGCAGGGCAGCACGGTGGTCAAGACGTCGCAGGGCGTCGCACCCGCGGCCGCTGTGCCCCCGGGCGCGACGACGACGATCACGGTGCCGTTGACCGCGCTGACCCCGGGTGTCTACGACCTGAACCTGACCATGTGGACACCGTCCAATCAGGACTTCAACGCGGTGTACGGCGTGCCCTACGGCCAGGCACAGCTGAAGGTCGAAAACGTGCCGCCGGGGTCCAACTACCAGCAGCCGGGCAACGGCGGGATCGTCGAGTCGCTGACCCCGACGCTGTTCGCGCGCGCCGTCGACGACGACGGTTACCCGAACAAGGGCTTCAAGTTCCTCTTCCGGATCTGCACCGACGTCGCGCTGACCCAGAACTGCACCGAGTCGGGGTGGGGCCCCGAAAGCTGGACGCCGCCGCCGGGCACGCTGGCCTGGAGCAAGACCTACTACTGGGGCATCAAGACGCACGACACGGTCAGCCCGTCACCGGACTGGGCGGCCAAGCTCGCCCTGACCACGCGGGTGCCGCAGCCGGAGATCACCTCGCACCTGGCGGGCAGCCCGGACACGGTGAACGGCCCCGGCCTCGACCCGCAGATCGGGAACTACTCGACGGCCGTGACCGACGCGAGCGTCGCCACCGTGGGACCGGACCTCACCATCACCCGGACGTACAACAGCCTCGACCCGCGGCGTGACACCGCTTTCGGCGTCGGCTGGGCGTCCCGGCTCGACACGCGCCTGGTGCCGAACCGCTCCGCGCAGAACGTCGTCACCGATGTCCTGCTGACCTATCCGAACGGCAGGCAGGCCCGCTTCGGCCGCAACCCGGACGGCACGTTCGCACCGCCGATGGGGCAGAACGTCGACCTGGTCTACGACAGCGGGACGGGCTACTACACCCTGCGCGACGTCAGCGGCACCAGGTGGCTGTTCGACAACGCGGGCAAGCTGATCACGATCACCGACCCGGCGGGCCTGACCGAGACCCTCACGCACGACGCGAACGGGCGGGTCGACGGGATCGTCAACGACGTCTCCCACCGGAAGCTGACCGTCACCTGGACCGGGGCGCACGTGACCCAGGTGCAGACGCCGGCGCCGAAGACCGGGGACGCGCCGCTGAGCTGGACCTACACCTACGTCGGCGACACGCTGACCAGCGTCTGCGCCCCGGGACCCGCGCCGAACTGCACGAACTACGGGCGGGCCACCGGCTCGCACTACCGGAGCTCGGTGCTCGACGACGGCCCGCGCGGCTACTGGCGGCTCGACGAGGAAAGCGGTGCGAGCGCGGCGAACGTCGCGGCGCGGACGCCGGGCGCGGACGCGGCGCCCCAGAACGGCCTGGGCTTCGGTGCCGGCGGCGCGCTCGCCGGGACCGGCGACACCGCCGCGGTGTTCGACGGCATGGCCAGCTACCTCAAGCTGCCGGACGACCTGCTGTCGCAGAACATGTCCGCGTCGGCGGAGCTCTGGTTCAAGACGAGCGCGAGCGGCACGCTGCTCGGTTACGCCGACGAGGCCTTCCCGGGTACCTCCTCCCCCAAGGCGCGGCCGGTGCTGTACGTCGGCGTCGACGGTTCCCTCTACGGGGGCTTCACCGCGCGGAACGTGACGGGTCCGAGCCAGGTCGTCAGCGCGGCCAAGGTCAACGACAACACTTGGCACCACGCCGTCCTGACGTCCGAAGTGAACACCCAGACCCTGTACCTCGACGGCGCTGCCGTCGGCACGATCGCGGGCATCGTCGACCACGGAACCCTCGGCAAGCTGTCGGTCGGTGGCGGGGTCGGCAAGAACTACCCGTCCACCAACGGCGGTGACTTCTACTTCTCCGGGGCGATCGACGAGGTCGCGCTCTACCAGCACACGTTGAGCCCGTTCGCGGTCAAGCAGCACTTCGACGCCGCACAGGCGGTCGACGAGCTGACCGGCATCACCCTCCCGCAGGACAACCGCAGCTTCGCGAAGCTCACCTACGACGACCGCGCGGACCGGGTCAAGACGCTGACCGACCACGACGGCCGCAACTGGACGCTCGACGCGCCGGTGCGCGTCAACGCGGACCGGACGGTCACGCTGCACGGCCCCTACCCCGACTGGACGTACAAGTTCGACGCGGACCAGGGCGGCCGCCTCACCTCGACGCTCCACAGCGGATTCTCGAAGTCCTGGGAGTACAACGAAAAGGGCTTCGTCAAAGCCATCGTGGACGAGGTCGGCAGCCGGGTCGAGCAGACGACCGACGACCGCGGCAACGTGCTCAGCCGCAAGACGTGCCGGGCCGTGGACAGCTGCAACACCGCGTACTTCACCTACGTCTCCGGGGCGTTTCCGCTCGATCCACGGGCGGACAAACCGGCGACCAGCTCGGACGCGCGGTCGTCGAGCGCGACCGACACCCGCTACCGGACGTCCTACGCCTACGACACGGCCGGCCGGCTGACCACCACGACGTTCCCGATCCCGGCGGGGCAGACGGTCGCGCCGACCGAGGTCAGCGTCTACGCGCAGGGCAACGAGGCCGCGGCGGACGACAACGGCAAGGTGCCGGCCGGGGTGCTGCTCCAGGTGACCGATCGCCGCGGGCAGGTCGCGCGCAACAGCTACCTCGCGAACGGCGACCTCTACTCCGGCACGGACGTCAAGGGCCTGGTCACGACGTTCGCCTACGACGGCATCGGCCGGAAGACGTCCCAGAGACTCGGGAACGCCGGCGGTGCGAACTACGGCACGACTTCGTTCGAGTACACCCCGCAGTCCCGGATCGCCAAGGTGACCGCGCCGGGCGTCGTCAACCCGGTCACCGGTGTGACGCACACGCCGGTGACGGCGAACACCTACGACGGCGACGGCAACCTCCTGCAGATCGAGGTCACCGACGCGACCGGCGGTGACGTCGCGCGGAAGTCGGTGTTCAGCTACGACAAGTTCGACCACCAGGTCGGCGTCTCGTACCCCGACGGCGGGGTGGTGACCTACGAGTACTCCGCCGACCTGCTGAAGCTCGTCACCACCGACGTGCTCGGGATCAAGTGGACCGACCAGTACGACGACCAGCACCGGCTCCTGTCGCGCGTCGCCGACGGGATCGGCGCCGACCCGTCGAAGCCGGGGCAGCCCGGGATCCTGCGGGTCGAGAACCGCAGCTACGACCCGACCGGCCGGCTCGAGCGCGTCCAGGACGCGATGGACCGCTCCACGCGCTACAGCTACTACGGCGACGGCCTGCTGTGGAAGGCCACGCTGGAGAACTACCGGCCGCCGAGTGGTCCGGCCCGGGACGTCGTCCTCGACGAGCGGACGTACGACCCGGCCGGCAACGTGAGCCTGGACGTCACGGCGGGCGGCCGGAAAACGGCCAGCAGCTACGACGCCGCGGGATACGTCAACGAGTCCACAGTGGACCCGGACGCGTTGAAGCGGAAGGCGACGTTCGTCCGGGACGGCGCCGGGAACGTCACCCGGATGTCCGCGACCGGTGCGGCCGACCCGTCCCGGGTGGAAACGACCGACTACACCTACGCCCCGGACGGGCAGTTCAGCCGGGAGGACACCACCGCGGCGTCCGGGCTGATCCTCTCGTCGACGACCACCTACGACGAACGCGGTCTCGCGATCAAGACGTCGGACCGGCGCCAGGTCGAGACGCAGTACACCTACGACGCCACGGGGCAGCAGGTCTCGGTGATCAACCCCGCGGTGGACGTCTGGGTCAACGGTGTCCAGACCACCGGGGTGACGACGAGCTCGGTGCTGGGGCGCAACACCTTCGGTGAGGTGACGCAGTCGAAGGACGCGTCCGGCAACGTCACCACGACCGAACGCGACAGCATGGGCCGGGCGACGTCGGGCACGCTCCCGGCGTACACGCCGCCGGGCACCACGACGCCGATCGTGCCCACCACCCGCACCAAGTACGACTACGCGGGCAACGCCCTGACCGTCACCGACCCGCTCAACCACGTCACGGCCAGCACCTACGACCCGTACGGCAACGTGCTGACCACGACGTTGCCGCAGGTCGGCGACACGCCGTCGGTGGCGAAGAACAGCTACGACGGCAACGGCGAACTGACGAGCACGACCGATCCGGCCGGTGCGCGGCAGGAGTTCACCTACGACGACTTCGGCAGGCAGATCACCGCGTCGCAGGTCGAACGCTACGACGGTCAGCCGGTCTACTACACCACCAAGACCGGCTACGACGACGCCGGGAACGTCACGTCCACGACGTCGCCGCAGAACTTCGTCAGCACCGCCGCGTACAACGGCGCCGACGAACCGGTCAGCTCGACCGACGCGACGAACCGGACCGTCACGTACGGGTACGACAACGCCGGCCGCGAGGCGAGCACGACCGACGCGACCGGCCTGACCAGCACAAACACGTACGACCTCGCCGGGCGGATGACGGGGTCGGCGCAGGTCTTCGGCGGGCAGCAGCAGCGGGCCTCGACCGTCGACTACGACGGCAACGGCAACGTGCTGCACACGAAGTCGCCCGAGGGACGGACCGTCGACTACGGGTACGACTTCCTCAACCGGCTCGTGAAGCAGGTCGAAAAGGTCGACTCGGCCAAGTCGATCACGACGTGGACGGGCTACGACCGGCTCGGCAACCGGAGCCACTTCATCGACGGCAACGGGCACGCGACCGACTACACCTACACGCCGTGGGGGCTGCCGGATTCGGTGGTCGAGCCGTCGGTCGCCGGGGCGACCGCGCCGGCGGACCGCACCTGGACGACGTCGTACGACGCGGCCGGCCGCGCGGCGAAGCTCACCGCGCCCGGCGGGGTCACCCGCACCCGCGACTACGACGAGCAGGACCGGCTGGCCGCGGAACACGGGGCCGGCGCGGAGAACGCCACCGCCGACCGGACCTACGGCTACGACTCGGCCGGACGGCTGGCGAAGATCGGCAGCCCGGGCGGTGACACGAACTACCGCTACGACGACCGCGGCAACCTGCGGACGTCCCAGGGTGCGTCCGGAACTGCCGTCTACACCTACAACGGCGACGGCACGCTGGCCATGCGGTCGGATGCCGCCGGCAACACGGCGTTCACCTACGACGGCGCCGGCCGGTTGTCGTCGGCCGCGGACCCGCTCACCGGCCGCACGACGGACTACAAGTACGACGCCGTGGGCCGGTTGTCCGTCACCCAGGACCGCGCGGTCGCGGGCCGGATCATGCGCACCAGCGGCTACGACAACCTGGGCCGGCTGTCATCCGACAGCCTGACCCAGCTCACCGACGTCGGCTCGCGTGTCTTGCTGGGTGACACCTACGGGTACGACAACGACGACAAGGTCACGACCAAGACGTCGACGCGCTCGCTGGGCGCCACCACGGCGAACAGCTACGGCTACGACGGAGCAGGCCGGCTGAAGAGCTGGACGGCCGGGTCCCAGACCACGACCTACGGCTGGGACGACGCCGGGAACCGCACGTCGGTCAACGGCTCGGCGTACACGTACAACGAGCGCAACCAGCTGCTCTCCGGCGGCGGCGCGACGTACGCGTACCAGAAGCGCGGCACGCTGCAGTCGGTCACACGCGGCAGCGTGACGACGACCAACGGGTTCGACGCGTTCGATCGCTTGGTCCGCGAGGGCACGTCGACGAACCAGTACGACAGCAACGACCGGGTGGTGAACCGCAACGGCACGGCACTGACGTACGACGGCCTCTCGAACGAGACGGTGACCGACGGCACGCGCAAGGTCTCCCGCCTCCCGGACGGCACGGCGCTGGGAGACAAGGGAGCGGCCGGCGGGAAAACGCTGTTCGCCGACCGCCACGGAGACGTGGAGGGCCGCTACCTGGGTGCGGTGGTCGACGGCCAGCGCACGTACGACCCGTTCGGCACGGTGACGTCGTCGTCGGGTGAGACGTCGAACCTGGGCTACCAGGGGGACTGGACAACGCCGGACACGGGCCTGGTCAACATGACGGCCCGCTGGTACGACCCGAACCGGGGCGGCTTCGTCAGCCGCGACGACTGGAACCTATCGCCGAACCCGTCGGCGGCGACGAACCGCTACACGTATGGCAACGGCGACGCGGTCGGAAACAGCGACCCGAGCGGCCACAGCATCTGGAACCCGTTCGAGGGCGACGTCTACGGCAACAACGGCGACGACGCCGAATCGCCGAAGCCACCGAAGGGAGTGAATCCGCCGCCGAAGGCACCGGTCGCACCATCCGGCACCACAACGATGCACGGCAGTGGGCGCGGATCCGGCCACGGATCAGGACACGGTTCCGGCACCGGAACGCAGTCCGGCGGCGGTTCGGGACACACCAACGGTGGATCGCACGGCCCGCCACCGCCGCCGCTGTGGCAGCAGAACGCGTGGAAGCCCGCTCCGACGCAGAGCCCCGGTCAGACGGTGCGTCCGATCGAGTCCTCGCGGCCGGCGAGCAGCAACCCGGACTTCAGGCTGACCGACACGGCCCAGCGCCACTACGAGGAGGCGAACGAGGTGACCAGTGCGGCCGATTCGTCGGACTGGGCAGTACCTCCACCGATTCAAATGCCACACGGCGAGAATGCGATCTCGACGAGTGAGACCACGTGGAACGACCCAGAGATCGTCGTCGGGGCCAATCCTCATGCCATCGGGATGGAGAACGTCAAGCCAAACGTCTTGCCGGTTCCCGTTCCCCCAGATTTCTGGGGGAACACCTCGAACTGTCAGGGGAACACCTGCAAAGGCAAGGTGGAAGATCGAATCGACTGGTACCGCGTCTTTCATCCCAACTGGGACAAGGTCAACCGTGACGCCGGGATCTTCGCTTTGGCGGGTGGAGCGATAGGCGCGGTCACAGGCTGTTTCGGTGGTCTGATAGCCGGCCCGGGGGGATGTGTCGCTGCTGGTGCCAACGGCGCCGGGTTCGGCGCCGGAATCGGTGGCGGACTTGGCATCGTCTGGGGCTGGCTGGTCGAAAAATGATGTTTACTCCGACTGTGTCCAGGCTGAACTTTCGACAGGGAGGGCACCGTGCGTACGCGTGAATCAATAGGAGTGGCACTCTTGAAAGGTGGCGCGATCCACAAGCTTGTGCGAACGCCGGCGTGGATCGGGTGGTTGACCTTTGTGGCGGTGTTTGTTCTCTATCGACCGATTTTGGGTGGAATTTCCCATCTGATCGGTCGAGGTGGTGCGACTATCGATCCTTACCCGTGGGGGCTATTGGTCAGCATAATTTTCGGGCTGGTCGCAGGGTTTGTAGTCCACCGGTTTCGTCGTCGCCGATGACCTTCTGTCGAAGCGGTGTCTGCGGTGTTGAATAAATGGATTCTTCAGGTAATGTGATCGGAAGGAAAAATGAAAATCTTGCGACGTGCGGCAGTCATTGCCGCCACCACAGCCCTGGCGGTGAGCTGTCTCACGTTGCCGGCCGACGCGGCGGCTCCGGGGGATGCGCCCGTTGCGGAGTCGGTGGCCAAGGCGAGACCGAAGGAGCGGGTGGCCAAGGACAAGGCCGGCCACGTGCTCCTCTACGTCCGCGGCGACAACGAGACCGCGTTGCGCCAGGCCGTCAAGAACGTCGGCGGGACCGTGTCCGCTGTCCAAACAGGACAGGTTCGCGCCGCCGTTCCCGAGGACAAGATCGATGCGCTGGGCGATCAGCCCGGCGTGCACGAGGTGAAACGCCCGACGCGCGTCCTGCCCGCGAGCATCACCTCCGAGGGCGTCGGCCCGTCCGGTGCGGACGCCTGGATCCAGCCCGGGTACAAGGGTGCTGGGACCAAGATCGGGATCCTCGACGTCGGTTTCGGCGGGCTCGCCGACGCTCAGGCCGCCGGTGAGCTGCCGACCGGGACCCAGCTGGTCACCAACGGTTCGAACTGCCTCGACGCGACCGTCGACGACACCCATGGCGTCAACGTCGCCGAGGTCGTCCACGACATGGCCCCGGACGCTCAGCTCTACCTGTCCTGCGTGCAGGACGACATGGGCTTCGCGCCTGCGGCCGACTGGTTGCAGCAGCAGGGGGTCCAGGTCATCAGCGCCGCGATCACCGTGCCGGGTGCCGGTCGCGGTGATGGCACCGGACCGGATGTGAACAGCCCGGCCCAGGTCGTCCAGCGGTCTCGGCAGGCCGGGATCCTCTGGTCGACGGCGGCCGGCAACTACGGCAAGCTCCACTTCGCCGGCCAGGCGGCCGACCGCAGCGGCGGCAACGGCTGGGTCGAGTTCAGCGGGGCTTCCGAGGTCAACAACTTCGCACTGCCCGCGGGACAGTCCGCGACGGTCACCCTCCGCTGGGACGCTTGGCCGCTCACGACGAAGGACCTCGACGTCTACGTCACCGACCAGGCGATCGCCCCGACCGGGGTGAACGATCCCCACGTCCTGGCCCGGTCGACGATTTCGCAGCGGGACACGACCGGCGGGGCCGCACCGGTCGAGGAGACGTCGTTCACCAACAACACCGGCTCCGCGGGCACCTTCTACATCTGGATCAAGAACAACAACGCCCCGTTCACGACGCCGTTCGACCTCTACGTGACCAAGCTGGGCGGGGGCGCGCTGCAGTGGCCGACGCCCGCCGGCAGCATCGCCGAACCGGCCAGCTCGCCCTACGCGATCGCGGTCGGCGCGACCAAGCCGAACTCCGGCGTGCTCGAGGACTACAGCAGTCACGGCCCGACCGTCGACGGCCGGGTGAAGCCGGACATCACCGGGTTCGACCAGGTTTCGACGTTCACTTCCGGCCCGACCGGGTTCGGCGGGACGTCCGCGGCCGCGGCGCACGTCGCCGGGGCGGCGGCGCTGTTCAAGGGCGCCAACCTCCAGCTGGATGCCTCGCAGCTCGAATATCTTCTGAAGACCAACGCGAAGGCCGTGCCGGGCGGTGCGGCCAACGACTGGGGAGCCGGAATCCTCGCGCTCGGCTCGCCGGGCGCCGCGGCCGCGCCGACTCAGACCGGCTACAACCCACTGACGAACCCCGTCCGGATCCTGGACACGAACACCGCGGTCGGCGGCCACCAGCGCCGCTTCACCGCGGGGGAGACGTTCGCCCTGACCGTTCCCGGCGCTCCCACCGGGGCGAAAGCGGTCGTGCTCACCGTCACCGCCGGGCTGACCGACGGCCCGACCGAGCTGCAGTTCACCGCCGAGAACCCCGGTGCCGCGCAGCCGATCCGGTTCCCCGTCTACACGAGCAGGCAGGCGGCGCTGACGGTCGTCGTCCCGCTGGGTGGTGACGGCGCGGTCCGGATCCGCAACACCGTCGGCACGCCGGGGGTGACGGTCGACTTCGCCGGTTACTTCAGCTCGGACGGTCCGGGTCTGTACACCGCGAAGAGCGGCGGCGCGCGGCTCCTCGACACGCGCGACTCGGCGAGCGCGCACCCGCGCGCGCTCGGAGCCGCCGAGGAGTACGCAATCCAGGTGCGGGGCACCGCCGGTGTTCCGACGAACGCGACAGCCGTCGCCGTCAACCTGACGGCGATGGCGGCGACCGCGCCGGCGAGCATCGCGGCGTACCCGCAGAGCTACACCCCGGACACCAGCAGCCTGTACCTCAACGTCGGGCAGCGCCGGTCCAACCTGGCGATCGTCCGGATCGGTGACGACGGCAAGATCCGCGTGCGGAACTCGGCCGGCCTCACCCACCTGGCGGTCGACCTGCAGGGCTGGTTCGCGTCGGGCACCGGGGCGAAGTTCGTGCCGAGCGCCGGTGCGACCCGGGTCCTCGACACGCGCGCCGGTACCGGCGTCGCCGTCGCGCCCGTCGATCGTGGTGTGCCGGTGACCGCGCAGGTCGGCGGAGTCGCCGGGGTGCCGTCGAACGCCACGGGCGTCCTCGTCACGGCGGCCGCCGCGGACAAGGTGCTGCCCACGGGAGTTTCGTTGTTCGCTCCCGAAACCGGCTGGGCCACGTTCCCGGCCCTGCAAGCCGATCAGGGACAGACCGCGGCGGCGAGCGCGCTCGTGCCGTTGGGCTCGAGCGGCAAGCTCACCGCGGCGACCGAGAACGGCAAGGTCGAACTGGCTGCCGACGTCGCCGGCTACTTCGTCGGCGGCGCGGCAGCCACGGCTGCGGGCAACTGCGTCACCCCCGCCGACGAGCCGGGATTCCTCCCGTTGCTGGACGGCCGCGCCGAGACGTCGCTGGCGCGGTGGGGCACCACCTCCGCCGTTCAGGACGGCTGTGAGTTCGGCACGGTCGCCGGCGCGGGTGGTCCGTGGAACCCCGCGGACCTCTTCGACAACGACTACTCGCTCCGGCTGGACTGGAAGGCCGTCGGCGCGAACTCGCAGTCGGCGATCAACGTCGGGTTGTCGCGCATCGCGGGGGCCCCGGCCGCCGCGAAGATCGTGATCGGTCCGGCTGCGGCGACGGGCACGGACGCCACCGGTGCCGTCAAGGGCCTCAAGGCGCCGACCGCGACCGCCGCGAAGCCCATCGGCGAATGGAACACGTTCGAGGTCACGCTCTCCGGTCCCAAGATCACGGTGCTGCTCAACGGCACCAAGGTCAACGAGTACACCGCGCCCGCCGGGTTCGCCCGGCGCACCATGGTGAGCCTCGACGGGCAGGGAACGGGTGACCAGGTCAAGTTCCGGAACCTGCGGGTGCGGTCGAACCGGATCGCCGGCAGCGGTCCGATCACCGGCGTCGGCGGTGCCTGCCTGAACCTCAACGGCGGCACACCGAACAACACGGTCGTCAACATGTCGTCGTGCACGTCGGGGCCGGGACAGCAGTGGACCACCGGTGATCTTGCGCTGCACGTGCTCGGGCAGTGCGCGGACACCCAGAACAGCGGCACCGCCGCCGGCACCGCGGTGGTCGCGGTCGCGTGCGTGGCCTCGGCGACCCAGGAGTGGCAGGTCTTCGCCGACGGCCGCATCTTCAACCTGGGCGCGGGCCGGTGCGCTTCGGCCGCCGGCTCGACCAACGGCGCCGCGGTCACGCTCCAGGACTGCAACGGCCAGGCTCAGCAGATCTGGACGCCCAGCGAACGCAACGCGACGTTCGGCCAGCTGACCGACGGCAACGGCAGTTGCCTCAACGTCACCGGCCGTGTCGTGGCCGACCAGGCGACGGTCGGGACGGTCGGCTGCGTGATCTCCCTCTCCGACACCTGGACGCTGGCGAAGGACGGCAGCATCCGGGCGCTCGGCCGCTGCCTCGACGTCAAGGGCGGCACCATCGCGGACGGGACGCCGGTGTGGTCGTACCAGTGCACGGGTGATCCCGCGCAGTTCTGGCAGCTGCGGCCGGACGGCAGCCTGGTCAACCCGAAGTCGGGCAAGTGCCTGGACTCCACCCAGGGCGCGACCTCGGTGGCGATCCAGCCCTGCACGGGTTCGCCGAACCGGGTGTGGACCGTCCAGCGGCTGTACCCGCACAAGGGCCGGCTGGTTGGCGTGCTCGGCAAGTGCGTGGACGTCAACCAGAACGTCGACGCGAACGGCACGGCGATCCAGCTGTTCACCTGCAGCGGGAGCGGAGCCCAGCAGGTCCAGCTGCAGGCGGACGGCACGATCCGGATGAAGAGCCGGTGCATGGACGTCACCAACGGCGCGACCGCCGGGAACACCCCGATCCAGCTTTGGGATTGCTACAACAACAACTCCCAGCGGTGGTTCCAGCGGCCGGACGGGCAGATCGAGAACACCGGCTCGGGCCGCTGCCTGAGCACCATCGGTGGTGGCGGTGACGACGGCACCAGGCTCGTCCTCTGGGACTGCCAGTACGCCGCCAACCAGCGGTGGGGCGTCGAGTTCGACTGATCTCCGAGCCAGGGGCGATCGAGGACCGCAACTGTCCTCGATCGCCCCTAGCGTTTTCCGCATGACGATCACCCCGTTCCGCATCGACATCCCGCAAGCCGAGATCGACGACCTTCGTGCGCGGCTCGCGAACACCCGCTGGCCCGACCAGCCCGCCGACACCGGGTGGCGGCTCGGGGCGCCCGTCGACTACGTGCGTGAGCTGGCGGAGTACTGGCGGCTGGAGTTCGACTGGCGCGCGCGGGAGGAGCGGCTCAACGGCTTTCCGCAGTTCACGACGGCCATCGACGGGACGACCGTGCACTTCCTGCACGTGGAGTCGCCGGAACCGGGCGCGACGCCGGTGTTGCTCACGCACGGCTGGCCGGGCTCGGTCGTCGAATTCCTCGACGTGATCGGGCCGCTCACCGATCCTCGCGCGTACGGCGGCGACCCCGCGGACGCGTTGCACGTGGTGGTGCCGTCTATCCCGGGTTACGGCTTCTCCGGCCCGACGCCGGAGGCGAACTGGGGGCCGGACCGGATCGCCCGGGCGTTCGCGGAACTGATGACCCGCCTGGGTTACGAGAAGTTCGGCGCCCACGGCGGTGATTGGGGCGCGTCCATCTCGCGCGAACTGGCGGTGCAGTTCCCCGAGCGGGTCGTGGGGATCCACGTGACGACGTTGCCGTCGGCGGTGGTCCGGAGCGAGGCCGCCCTCGAGGGCCTGACCGGCGACGAGCTCGTAGCGGCCCGTCGTTCGCTGGAGAAGGGGCAGAAGTTCTCGTACCTGGGCACGGGTTACGCGATGATTCAGTCGACCAAGCCGCAAACGCTGGCGTACGGCCTGCACGACTCGCCGGCGGGCCAGCTGGCGTGGATCGCGGAGAAGTTCCGCGCGTTCTCGAACACCTCGGAAGACCTCATCGACCGCGACGACCTGCTGGCGGACGTCTCGATCTACTGGTTCACCGGCACGGCCAACTCGTCGGCGCGGTTGTACGCGGCCTTGGCCGCGCCGTGGGGCTCCCCGCCCCCGCCGAACACGGTCCCGACGGGCTTCGGCGTCTTCCCGGACGACATCGGCCTGCCGATCCGGACGCTGGCGGAGCGAACGGACAACATCGTCCGCTGGACGGAGTTCCCGCGGGGCGGTCACTTCCCCGGGCTGGAGGAGCCGGACGCGCTGATCGGCGACGTCCGGGCGTTCTTCCGCGGCTTGCGCTGAGTTGTCCACAGGGGTTGTCCACAGGGTCACGAGACTGTGGACAACCCCGGTGCAAGTCCTAGTACTACAGGGCTAGATCTTCGCGTGTCGGTACGTGATGCCGGTCGTCGGTTGTGCGACTATTTGTCGGTGACCATTCCTTCTGGTGGACTGTCCGAGGTTCCGGGTGGTGTGACTCGGGAAGATCTGGCTGTGTGGGATCAGGAGTTCCGGGATGTCTGCGCGCGGCTTGACGGGTTGTTTTATCGGACGGATTCACGTGCGCATGCTCGGCATTATCTGCGTGGGTTGATCGCGCCGCTGGAGCGGAAGAACGGTTGGACGATCGCGGAGTATTCCGGGAATCCGGAGCCGAAGGCGCTTCAGCGGTTGTTGAACCTGTCACCATGGAATGCCGATGAGGCGCGGGATCTGGTGTGCGCTTACGCGATGGAGCATTTCGCTGACCAGCGTGGCGTGCTGATCGCGGATCCGACTGGGTTTGCGAAGAAGGGAGACAAGTCGGCGGGTGTTCAACGTCAGTATTCGGGGACGTTGGGTCGGATAGACAACTGTCAGATCGGTGTGTTCCTGGCGTATGTCAACACGGCTGGCGATCGGGTACTCCTTGATCGGGAACTGTATCTGCCCGACGAGTCATGGTGCGCCGATCCCGGGCGTCGAGCCGAGGCGCACGTGCCTGAGAAGGTGACCTTCGCTACCCGCCCGAAGCAGGTCCAGGACATGATCGCACGGGCGGTGGCGGCCGGGGTGCCGTTCGCCTGGTTCACCGCGGACGAGGAGTTCGGGCAGAACCCGGGGCTGCGTACGTATCTGGAAACCGAAGGAATCGCCTATGCGATGGCCGTGCCGAAGAACACCGACACCAGCACCGGCGCCATCTCCTCGGCGGCCACTGTAGAGACGCTGGTCAAACATGTCGCATCCCGGCTGAAACCCCGCGATTGGTCCCGCCGTGCCTGCGGGATCGGCGCCAAAGGTTTCCGGGTCTACGACTGGGCACTGGCCGACGCCGGCGACGGCCACCAGTACGTGTTCCGGCGGAACATCGCCGACGGCGAACTTGGCTACTTTCACTGTTACAACCCGCACGGGGAACCGCTGACGGAACTGGTCCGCGTCATCGGTGCCCGGTGGCCGATCGAGGAATGTTTCGAAGCGGCCAAAAACGAAGCAGGGCTGGACAACTACCAGGTCCGCCTCTACCACGCCTGGTACCGGCACATCACCCTCTCGATGCTCGCCATGGCATTCCTTGCGGTCATGAGACACAAAGCAAAAAAAGAAGAACTCCGCCTGTGGACAGAACGGACACCCTGACCACACGTACCCGCCGCCTGATCGCGCTCACCGTCGCCGAGGTCCGACGTTTGTTCGACCTCGCCGACAAGGACGATCACGCCATCGACCACGGCCTTCGCTGGTCTGCCTGGCGTCGCGAACACCAGGCAGACGCCCGAAGGCATCACGTCAGACGCCGTCTCCGCCTGCAGATGTTAGAGATCTAGCCCTGTAGTACTAGAGGTACTGCCCGGTCCCCGAAATCCCGGGCCCGTGCCCCTCGAGCCCCGGCACACCGCCGACGCCGCCAGTGGCCGACGGACCCGCCGGCAGGCCCCGGCGCATCTGCTCCAGCTGGACCCGCGCCGCCATCTGCTGGGCGAACAGCGCGGTCTGTATCCCGCTGAACAAGCCCTCCAGCCAGCCGACCAGCTGGGCCTGCGCGATCCGCAGCTCCGCGTCCGACGGCGTCGAGTCGTCGGCGAACGGGTGGACCAGGCGCTCCAGCTCGTCGCGCAGCTCCGGCGCCAGCGAGTTCGACAGCTCCTTCACCGACGTCTGGTGGATCTCGCGCACCCGCGTGCGGGACGCGTCGTCGAGCGGGGCGGCGCGGACCTCCTCCAGGAGCTGCTTGATCATCGTGCCGATCCGCATCACCTTCGCCGGCTCTTCGATGAGCTCGCCCACCGCCTCGGCGTGCTCCGCACCCTCGAGGGGCGAGCCGTCCGGTCCGACTACCACCACGTGGGGTGAAGATTCATGGCCGGCGTCACCCGCTGTGCCCGATTCCCGGAAGTTCGGCTCGGTCATGTGCTCCATCCTGGCTTGCCATCAACACGCTCTGCGACACCCGAGGGGTGTCCGTCTCCGAGCGTAGCCGCAATCGGCGTTCCCGGTGGCTCTCCACCCAACCCCGGACGCACGGCGAAACCGCACGTCCGTACGGTGTCCCCATGGCGTTCGACGTCGCTCGTATCCGTGGGCTCTTTCCCGCGCTGGGTGACGGCTGGATCCACTTCGACGGCGCCGCCGGAATGCTGGTCCCGGAACAGGTCGCTTCGGCCGTTTCGACGGCGATGCGCGCCCCGGTGTCGGGGCCGGGTGGAGCGTTTCCGGCCTCACAGCGCGCGGAAAGCATCGTGACCGCGGCCCGCAGGGCCGTGGCCGACCTGGTCGGTGCCGACCCGGCCGCCGTCGTGCTCGGACCCAGCTCGCCGGTGATGCTGCGCCGCCTCTGCGACGCGCTCGCCGAACGCTGGACGATCGGCGACGAGGTCGTCGTCTCCCGGCTCGACGAACAGGCCAACCTCGCGCCCTGGCAGCGCGCCGCGAAGCGCGTCGGCGCCGTCGTGCGCTGGGGCGAGATCGACATCGAGACCTGCGAGCTGCCCGCGTGGCAGTACGAGCAGCTCGTTTCGGCGCGCACCAAGGCCGTCGCGGTCACGCTCGCGTCCGGCTCGGTCGGCACCCGCCCGGACGTCCCGACGATCATCGAGTTCGCCAAGCGCGTCGGCGCGCTCGTCGTCGTCGACGCCACCTACGCCGCGCCGTTCCTGCCACTGGACATCAACGCCCTCGGCGCCGACGTCATGGTCGTGTCCGCACAGGCCTGGGGTGGCCCTTCGGTGGGCGCGCTGGTGTTCCGCGACCCCGAACTGATCGAACGCATCCCGTCCGTCTCGCTCGACCCGGGCGCGCGCGGGGCGGCCCGGCTCGAACTGGGCCCGCACGCCTACCCGCTGCTGGCCGGGCTGATCGCGTCCATCGACTACCTCGCGGGCCTCGACGACGCGGCCTCCGGTTCGCGGCGCGAGCGCCTCGTCACCTCGCTCGGCTCGGCGAAGTCGTACCACGCCGGGCTGCTCGCGCAGCTGTCCACCGAGCTGCTGACGCTGCGGCACATCATGGTCATCGGCAACGCCATGCGCCGGATCCCCGCGCTCGCCTTCGCCGTCGCCGGCAAGAAGTCGCCGGAAGTCGCCGAATACCTGGCCTCGCAAGGGTTGTGCGCGTTCGCCGACGACGGCGCGGCCGGCGTCTTCGCGTCACTCGGCGTTGGAGAAGTGGGCGGCGCCGTGCGGATCGGGCTCGCCCACTACTCCAACGTCTTCGAGATCAACCAGCTCGTGCGGGTCCTCGAGGAATTACGCTGACGTAGTTAAGACATCGCGGTCAGCAGGATCTTCCCGAACACGCTGCCCTCTTCCATGGCGCGGTGTGCGGACGCGGCTTCGGACATCGGGATGACCTGGCCGATGATCGGCTTGACGGCGCCTTCGGAAACCAGCGGCCACAAGCGTTCCCGGACGTCGGCGACGATCGCCGCCTTCTGGTCCAGCGGCCGGAACCGCAGCCCCGCGGCGAACACCTCGGCGCGCTTCCCGAGCATGGCGCCGACGTTCAGCTCGCCCTTCACCCCGCCCTGCATGCCGATGATCACGAGCCGCCCGTCGGACTTCAGCGCGTCGACGTTGCGGCCCAGGTAGGACGCGCCCATGTTGTCGAGGATGACGTCCGCGCCGCCGGTCTCCTTGCGGAGCACCTCGACGAAGTCCTCTTCCTTGTAGTTGATCGTGAGGTCGGCGCCGAGCTGGCGGCAGCTTTCCAGCCGCTCCGCCGAGCCCGCGGTGACCACGACGGTCGCGCCGAGCGCCTTGCCGACCTGGATCGCGTGCGTGCCGATGCCGCCGGCGCCGCCGTGGACCAGCAGCACCTCGCCCTCGGTGAGCTTCGCGTGCATCACGACGTTCGCCCACACCGTGCAGGCCACCTCGGGCAGCCCGGCCGCGGCGATCAGATCGACCTCGCCCGGCACCGGCAGCAGCTGCCCGGCCGGGACGACGACCTTCTGCGCGTAACCGCCGCCGGCGAGCAGTGCGCAGACCTCGTCGCCGACTGCCCACCCCGCGGTGTCTTTCACGTCTGCACCGAGTTCGGCGATCGTGCCCGAGCACTCCAGGCCGATCGTCTCGCTGGCGCCGGGTGGCGGGGGATAATGCCCCTGCCGCTGCAGCAGATCGGCCCGGTTGACCGCGCTGGCCGCGACGTCGAGGAGGACTTCGCCGGGTCCGGGCCGCGGATCCGCGATCTCCGTCCACTCGAGGACGTCCGGGTCACCTGGTTCACGGATGGTGATCGCGTACATGCGTCGACCGTATACCGGTGGGTGAGAGTCCCGCCGAATGACGCATTGACGTACCTCCCATATCGCACAAAAGTGAGCAACCATGTCACTCTTCCGAAAGAGATTCGTCCCGCCGGTGGCTCTGGCCGCCTGCGCGACACTCGCGCTCGGCCTCACCCCGGCCGCAGCCGCGAACACGGTCCCCGACGGCCCTGCCCTGGCCAAACAGCTCGTCAAGAAGGTCGGCGTCGACGGCGTCAACCGGCACCTGATCGCGCTGCAGCGCATCGCCGACACCAACGGCGGGAACCGGGCGGCGAGCACCGACGGCCACAAGAAGTCCGCCGAGTACATCGCCACCAAGCTCGAGGCGGCCGGCTTCCAGGTGACCCGCCAGGAGTTCCCCTTCACGTTCTCGCAAACGCTGGCCGAGAAGCTCACCGCCGGCGGCGCGAACGTGCCCGTCATCGCGATGGAGTACACCCCGTCGACGCCGGTCGGCGGCATCACCGCGCCCCTCTCGGTCGTCGCGGTCGACGACACCAGCGGCTGCGAGGCGACCGACTACACCGCCGACGTCGCCGGCAAGATCGCGCTGATCAAGCGCGGCGGCTGCTCGTTCGCGCAGAAGCAGGCCACCGCCGCGGCGGCGGGCGCGATCGGCGCCATCGTCTACAACAACACCGACGGCGACCTGAACGGGACGCTCGGGGACCCGGCCGGCGCGAAGATCCCGACCGGCGGCGTGACGGCGGCCGCGGGCGCGCAGCTGGCCACCCTGGCCGGCCAGCCCGTGACCCTGGAGCTTCGCGCCTTCCAGGAGGCGCGGACCAGCTACAACGTCATCGCCGAGACCAAGTCCGGGCGCAAGGACAACGTCGTGATGCTCGGGTCGCACCTCGACAGCGTCCCGGCCGGCCCCGGCATCAACGACAACGGCTCCGGCTCGGCGACCCTGCTCGAGACGGCGCTGCAGCTGGGGAGCAGCCCGAAGGTCAACAACGCCGTCCGCTTCGGGTTCTGGAGCGCGGAGGAGTTCGGCCTGATCGGCTCGACCTACTACGTCGACTCGCTGAGCTTCGAGCAGCAGCTCGACATCGCGCTGTACCTGAACTTCGACATGATCGGCTCGCCGAACGCCGGGTACTTCGCCTACGACGGTGACAACTCCGACGGCGTCGGCGCGGGCCCCGGCCCGTACGGCTCGGCGCAGATCGAGAAGACCTTCGTCGACTACCTGCAGGCCGCGCGGGGCGTGTCCCTCGAGGGCACCGACTTCACCGGCCGCTCGGACTACGGCGAGTTCATCGCCGTCGGCATCCCGGCCGGTGGCCTGGACACCGGCGCCGAGGTCCTGAAGACCCCGGCGCAGGCGGCGAAGTGGGGCGGCGCGGCGGGCATCGCGTTCGACCCGTGCTACCACCAGGCCTGCGACAACCTGGGCAACATCGACCGCGTCGCGCTGGACCGCAACGCGGACGGCGTCGCCTGGTCCCTCGGCGTCTACGCGACGAGCACCGAGAGCATCAACGGCGTCAAGCCGGGCAAGGCGAAGAACGTCAAGCAGAAGGCCGCCGAACGCAGCGGGCAGCGGAACTTCTCCGCGCACGCCGTCGCCGGTGACCCGCACGCGCTGACCGCCTGAGAACAGACAGAAGGGGCCGTCCCGAACTCTCGGGACGGCCCCTTCCGTGCGTCTAGCCCAGGTTGCTGGTGCCGAAGGTGTCGCAGCGGGCCGGGTCACCGGTCTGGAAGCCGGTGGTGAACCACTTCTTGCGCTGCGCGGACGTGCCGTGGGTGAACTGCGAGCTGTCCACCTGGCCGCCGCCGAGCTTGGTCTGGATGTAGTCGTCGCCGATCCGGGACGCCGTGTCCAGCGCCGACGCGATGTCGTCTTGCGTGATGTCGAGGATCAGCGGCTTGCCGGTGTCGGTCGGCGTCGTCGTCGCGTGGTTGCCCCAGACGCCGGCGTAGCAGTCGGCCTGCAGCTCGAGCCGGACCGAGCCCGACGTCGGGCCGGTGCCGGTGCCCTTCTTCGACGTGCCGAGCAGGTTCTGCACGTGGTGGCCGTACTCGTGGGCGAGCACGTACGCCTCGGTGAACTGGCCGCCCTGCGCGCCGAAGCGCGTCTTCAGCTCGTTGAAGAAGCTCAGGTCGATGTAGACCTTGGAGTCGGCCGGGCAGTAGAACGGCCCGGTGTCCGAGGTGGCGCTGCCGCACCCGGTGCGGACGCCGCCGTTGAAGAAGTTCGTCGGTGCCTTCCGGTAGGTCGAGCCGGAGCGCGCGAACTGCTGGGCCCAGTAGTCCTGGACGGAGTTGACGATCGCGACGATGGCGCAGTCGTGGTTCTTGTTCGCGTCCGCGCCGGTCTTGCAGGTGCTCGCGAGCTGGGAGTTGTCGACCTGCTGCCCGGAGCCGACGCTGCCGAGCCCGCCGCCGCTGCCCAGGTTCACCGCCCCCGGGCTGATCCCGCCGAGCTGCGAGATCACGAAGTAGATGATCAGCCCGACCACGCCGAGCCCACCACCGCCGAGCGCCACGCGGCCACCGATCCCGCCGCCGCCACCACCGCTACCGCGCATGTCCTGGACCTCGGAAGCGTCCAAGCCCGCGTCGTCGTCGAATCTCACGCGGCAGATCGTAGCCGGACATGGTCCTGGGCGCGGCCTTCGCGGCCACGCCCAGGACTTGTACCGAGGTTTGTCTCTAACAGAGCGGTTGGCCGCGAACGGACCGGCGTTCAGGCGCTGTCGCCACGATTGCTGAGATCGCGGCCTGACACAGGCCCGATCGACGCCGAATGCGTGAACGCAGGGAAGTCCGCACGGTGCTGTTCGCAGTGAGGCTGGTTCGCCTCGGTCACGACCGGCCCGGTAGGTGTCCGTTCCGGTCGCGGGGACGCAGCTGGCGGTCAACCGCGAGAATCACCCGTCACGCAACCACCTGACCTCTCTGGCGGGGAGCCGGGCCGGCACGTCGCCGTCGTCGTGCCTATACCTCGGCCAACCATCCGCCGACAAGCAGAATGCGCCTTTTTCGGCCGAGTCTCAACCTTTTCGTAACCCCACCTTCGGGCGATGTTGCAACGGTATTTTTACCGGCAGACAACTCGGACTCGGACCGCGCGGTCCCTTGATCAACGTTCTACGCTGCCTTATGACCGAGGAGCGGCCTGTGCGGTGGTTGGACGAAGCCGAGTCTGATGCGTGGCGCTCCTACATCGTCGCGACGTTGCGGTTGCGGCAGCGGCTGCACCGCGAGCTGGCCGACCGGCACGACGTCTCGCTGACCGACTACGAGGTGCTCGTCTGCCTGGAGTTCCAGCCCGGGCAGCGGATGCGGATGACGGAGCTGGCGACCCTGATGGGCTCGACCAAGAGCAGGTTGTCCCACCAGATCGGCCGCCTCGAGGACGCGGGGGTGGTCCGCCGGGTCCGCGACCCGGAGGACAAGCGCGGCGTCATCACGGAGCTGACCGAGGACGGCGTGCGGCTGCTGGAGTCCGCGGCCCCGACACACGTCGAGGGCGTGCGCGAGCACCTGATCGACCTGCTGAGCCCGGCAGAGCAGGCAACGATCGCCTCGGCGTTCGGCCGGGTGCTGGACCACCTGTCCGAGGTGGAGGGCTGACAAACGGAAGGTGCGAGCGGAGGCCCCGGCGAAGAGCGGAAGCCGACCCCACGGGGGTCCGGGGGCTCGCCCCCGGCGGGGGTCTGGGGGCTCGGCCCCCAGGGGCAATGGCGGACGCAAGCCCCGGTCCGCGCGTTCCGCGGACACACCTCACCCAGCTTGCGGTAGCGGTGGGATTCGAACCCACGGAGAGGTTGCCCCCTCGCATGTTTTCAAGACATGTTCCTTCGGCCGCTCGGACACGCTACCTCTGGTCACGAGGGTAGCCGACCGGCTTTCGCGGCAACCTCAGCCGTGTCCCGGACGTGCTCGGGGTCATGGGTCCTGGGCGTCGCCCGCGGCCTAGGACCAGGTGAGCGTCAGCGCCGCGCCCTGGGCGTGGCCCGCCTCCGCGGCCGGGGTGCGGGTCGACGGGTCCAGGGGGTTCTGGCCGATCGCCGCCACCGAAGCTTCGTCCGGGCTGACCACCGCGATCTCCGCGCCCGCCTTTCGCAGGTCCTCCAGCACGGTGAGCAGGGCCTTCTCGCCGGGCAACGGCGATTCCAGGCCCAGCGGCGCGACCACCGTGACGCGGGTGGCGCCCGCCGCGTAGTCGGCGTTCTCGCCGGAACGGACGCCGCCGTCGATGTAGCGGCGGCCGTCGATCGTGGTCGGGGGCCAGATGCCCGGGACGGCGCAGCTCGCCGCCACCGCGTCCACCAGGCTGACGCCCGAAGTGCGGTCGAACAGCCGTGGCTCGCCCGTTTCCGCGTCGACCGCGACGAGAACGATGCGCTGCTCCGGCCAGTCGTGGGACGGCAGGCGCGCGGCGATCACCGCGCGGCGGTCTGCTTCGGACACCGTTTCGGCGCCCAGTGCCAGCTCACCGACGCGCTGCCGCACCTCGGCGGGCGAGCCGGCGTCCTCGAACGCGGCGCCGAAGTCCGCGACGAACTTCTCCATGTCGATCTCGGCCGGGATCTCCGGGGTCTGCCGCGCCGGGTCGGCCTGGCGCGCGAACAGGTCCGCCAGCGCGACGCCGCTGGTGACCTGCGCGGCGACCGTCGCGCCCGCCGACGTGCCGACGATCAGGTCCGCGCCGGTGAGGTCCTGCCCGTGATCCGCCAGCCCGGCCAGCAACCCCGTCGTCCACGCGATCCCGGCGACCCCGCCACCACCCAGCACCAACGCCTGTCCGCTCATGCGGGCACCCTAACGGCCCCCACCGACAATTCCGGGAACGGCTCAGGGCTGGCGCAGCTGCTTCGCGGCGATCCGGGCCCGCACCTCGGGGCGGCGCAGCGGCGGCACGGTCGCCGGCGGCTGACGGCGTTCGGGCAGCTGCTCCAGCAGCCTCGTGGTGATCCCGGTGATCTCCGCGACGGCCGCTTCGAACGGCTCGCGCGTGGCGTCCGACAAGGACTGCACGCCGGTCACCTTGCGGACGTACTGGCGGGCCGCGGCCTCGATCTCCTCGTCCGTCGCGGACGGCTGGAGTCCCCGGAGGGTGGTGATGTTTCGGCACATGCCGTCCAGGGTACGACTCCGCGGAGGTCCGGATCACACGGTCGGGTTGGCTGTCGCCGACCTCGTTGACGCTGCTGCCTGCGCTTGGGCAATGTCGGGGTAGTGCCCCTCAGACCGCGTCCCTTCCGTTCCACCCGCCCCGAACCCGGCATTCTCGAAGAACGACCCGAAACCCCGATCCCGGAACAGGCTTGGCCCCGCGTGCGGGCCGACGAGCTGGTCACCCTCGTGGCACACGTCTTCGCCGCCCACGGTTTTCCCGAGGCGCGGGCCCGCATCGCGGCCGAAGCGCTCTGCCACGGCGATCTGACCGGATCGCCGGCCACCGGCGTCGCCGAGCTGACCCGGACCCACCTGCCGTTGCTGAAGAACGGCCACGTCGTGCCGCGCGCCGAGCCGTTGATGATCGCCGACCGCGGGGCCGCCGCGCTGCTCGACTACCGGCGCGCGTCCGGCCTCTGGGCCGTCGGTGACGCGATGGACCGCGCGGTGACGCGGGCCGGGCGCTTCGGCGTCGGGCTCGTCTCGCTGCGCGGGGTCGGGCCGTTCGGCCGGGCCGGGCACCACGCCGCGCGGGCGCTGCCGCACGCGATGATCGGGCTGGTGCTGGCGGCGGGCGGTGAGCCCGGCCAGCCGATGAACCCGCTGGGGATGGCCGCGCCGGGTGGCGCCTACCCCGAGTTCGTCTTCGACATGGACCACCCCGGGCAGGAGGCCGCCGCCGGGTTCACGCTGCTCGTCGAGGTCCTCGCCGGGGTGCTCTCCGGCGTCGCCGACCACGAACACGACACCGGCCTGCTGGTGATGGCCATCGCGCCGACGACGCTGCGCAGCGCCGACGGCTTCTACCGCGCGGCGAGCGCGCTGTTCGGCAGCATGCTCGGGTGGGAGGGCGGCGCCCCGATCCGCTACCCCGGCTGGCGCGAGGCCCAGCACCTCGAGCAGTGCCGGGCGCTGGGCGTCCCGCTGGCCGGCCCGGTGCGGCGCGAGCTGGACGGCTTGGCCGCGTCCCTCGGGCTGCCGCCCCTGACCAACGTCGGGTGAGCCCGGCTGAAGCGCCCCAATGTGGCGTTGGGTGCATCTGACGCACCCAATGTGGCGTTGGGTGCGTCCAACGCACCCAACGCCACATTGGGGCGTACTGGACCCGGCCTAGTGGACCAGGATGACCTTGCCGCGGTCGGGGCCGACGGCCACGACGTCGCCGTTCGTCAGCTGGCGGCCGCGGCGGGTCTCCACTTCGCCGTTGACCGTGACCTCCTCGGCGTCGATCAGGTCCTTCGCGTGGGAGCCGTCCTCGGCGAGGCCGGCGAGTTTGAGGAACTGGCCGAGCCGGATCGGCTCGCCGGTGATGGGTACGTCGACGGGGTCGCTCATACGCGCATCATGCCGGGTCAGGCGCGGGCGGCCGTCTGCCGGTAGAGCCCTTGGACGTCCGTGTCGAAGTAGCTCGAGTACGACGTGTCCGGGTCGTCGCCGCCGTATTCGAAACCGCCGATGACGCCGATGACCGTGCCCAGCCGGGTTTTCGGGTCCTCGCCGACCACCCACGGCCCGCCGCTGGTGCCGGTCGGGAAGCCCGCGCAGTCCACCTTGAGCTGGAAGGTGTCCTGGCGGCTGGTGGTGTTCCGGCAGACGGCTGGGGTCTCGGAGTCGTCCGGGTAGCCAGTCAGGGTGATCGGCTGCTCGAACGCGCTGCCGGTGGCCAGGGCGTTCGCGCCGACCAGGCTCTCCAGGGTCTTCGTGGTGCCCGGTTGGTGCGCGGTGGCGAAGCCGACGTCGAGGTCCGGGTCCGACGACTCGGTCCAGCCCGGGGCGACGAGCTCGTCGGTCACCGTCCAGTAGCCGAACGGCGCGAGGCCGTCGTGGTAGGCGGGCGCGAAGGTGACGCCGGTGACGTAGTCGCCGCCTTCGCCGTCGTGGATGCAGTGGGCGGCGGTCAGCAGCACGTCACCCTGCTGGCTGTGGATGACGCTCGCGGTGCAGTAGTGCGCGCCGTCGACGAACAACGCGCCGACGGCCGGGCTGGACACGGCGGGCAGGTCGGCCGTCGACGCCGGGGTCGCGTCGAGAGCCGGGGTCGTCGCGTCCGCGGACTGCGGCCGCCGGGCGACGCCGGCCACGACAAAAGCCGCGCCGAGCAGCAGGACAGCGGCGAGGGACAGCAGAACGGCGGGCCGCCGCACGCGCATCGCCTCCTCGTCCTCGCCCCCGGCACGACCAGATCACCTTAGGACGTCACACCGACACTTTCAGCACACCCACAGCAAGCTCACAGCCGCTAGTATCCGTAACTCGGGAGTAACACCTAACGGGCGGGAGGGCCGATGAAGCAGTTCGCGGACAAGGTCGTGGTGATCACCGGGGCGGGGTCGGGGATCGGCCGGGCGACGGCGCTGGAGTTCGCGCGGCGGGGCGCGCGGGTGGCCCTCTCCGACGTCGACACCGTGAACGCGGAGGAAACGGCGAAGCTGGCCGGGGAGAACGCGCGGGCCTACCCGCTCGACGTCGCCGACCGGGCTGCCGTGCTCGCGCACGCCGACGAGGTCGTGAGCGACTTCGGGCGCGTGAACGTCGTCGTGAACAACGCCGGTGTCGCGCTCGGCGCCACCGTCGAGGAGATGGCGTTCGAGGACTACGACTGGCTGATGGGCGTCAACCTCGGCGGCGTCGTGAATGGCACGAAGGCGTTCCTGCCGCACCTGATCGCCTCCGGCGAGGGGCACGTCGTGAACATTTCCAGCGTGTTCGGCTTCGTCGGCGTTCCGACGCAGAGCGCGTACAACGCCGCGAAGTTCGCGGTCCGCGGATTCACCGAAGCGCTGCGCGAAGAAATGCTGATCGCGCGGCACCCGGTCGCGGTCAGCTGCGTGCACCCCGGTGGGATCAAAACGAACATCGTGCGCAACTCGCGAGGCGGCGACGGCGACCAGGAGAAGGCTGCGGTGGGCTTCGACCGGATCGCGCAGACCACGCCGGAGAAGGCCGCGCTGACGATCCTGCGCGGGATCGAGCGGAAGTCCGCGCGGATCCTCATTGGACCGGACGCCTACGTGATCGACGCCATCCCGCGTGTCCTCGGCTCCGCTTACCAGCGGCCGCTCGCCGTCCTCGCACGGCTCGGCCTGAAACAGCTGAAAAGCTGAAACTCTTTTCGCTACTGCGCCTTTCGGGCGAACGCTCTGGTCCGGGAAGGCGGACCTGCGCCACTGTGGATCACTCTTCCCGGCCTGCTCCGCTCCGGAACGCTTCACTCAATGGAGTTGCGTTTCTGACAAGGCCGTCCGAAATGGTCCAGAATGCGTGGGGTCCGTGAGCCCCGTACCGGAGGTCCCCGATGCCGCGCACCGCACCGAGCGTTGCGACCCGTCCGTCCAGCGACCGCGCCGCGGTGGAGCTGCTGGATCGCACCGGCATCGTCGCGGCCAGCCTGCCCCGGCGCCGCCGCACCGACGACGAGCTGCCCGAGCTCACCGAGCCGATCTACACCCGGCCGCCGGTGTGCGACCAGGACCTGCGTCCGAAGTCCGTGGTGATCCGCCGCCGCGCCCGCACGTGGCTCGGCAGCGGCGCCGCGGTGCTGCTCGTCGCGGCCGGCTGGGTCGCCGGCGGCCTGCTGAGCGGCGGGCTGTTCGCGCCGGCGCCGGCGGACGACGTCGCCCAGGTCGACCCGCGGCCCGCCGTCGCGGCCGCCCCGGCGCCGCTGCCCCAGCCCCAGCCGTTGCCTCAACCGCAGCCGCCGGTCGTCGTCCCGGCGCCGACGACCGTCTACGTCCCGGTGCCCGCGTCGAAGCCGGCGTCGAAGCAGGTTCAGGTGCAGGCGAAGGCCCAGCCGAAGAAGCCGTCGACCGGCGACACCGACGTGCCGCGCGTGGACCTGCCGTCGGCGACGACCCCGCCGCCGAGCACGAACGCGGTCCAGGAGTGGGTCGACGCGGCGGCAAGCATGATGCAGCAGTACCAGTACCGCTCCGGCCGCTGAGTCAGGCGCCGGACCAGCGGTATTCGTGCTCCGGGCGCCCGGTGGCGCCGTAACGCAGCCGCATCTGGACCGTGCCCGACTCCGCCAGCGCCGTCAGGTACCGCTGCGCCGTCGCGCGCGCCATGCCCAGCTCACCGGCGACTTCCGCCGCCGACAACGGACGTCCCGCGCGCCGCAGCTGCTCCGAGACCAGCCGGGACGTCGCCGTCGACTGGCCCTTCGGCGCGGACGTCCGGTCCTGGTCGTGCAGCACGCGGTACGCGCGGTCGACGTCGTCCTGGGCCAGGGTGCGCCCGTCGGCGAGCAGGCCGCGGAAGCGCGCGTACGACGTCAGCCGCTCGGCCAGCTGCCGCGTGGTGAACGGCTTGATCAGGTAGTTCAGCGCGCCGGCCCGGATCGCCGCGGCCACCGACGCGCTGTCGGTCGCCGCGGACAGGACGATCGTGTCCGTCTGCAGCTCCGGCAGTACGGCGAGGCCGGACTCGTCGGGCAGGTAGACGTCGAGCAGCACCAGGTCCGGCGTCAGCTCGCGCACCCGGGCCCGCGCCTCGGCCGCGGTGTGCGCGGTGCCGACCACCGCGAAGCCCGTGACCTCCTCGACGAACCCGGCGTGCACGCCGGCGACCCGGAAGTCGTCGTCCACGATCAGCGTGCGGATCATCCGTCCTCCGTCAGCATTCCGGGCAGTTTGGCGACGAACAGCGCGCCGGTCTCGCCTTCGCCGGGGTCGGCCAGCCAGACGTCGCCGCCGCGCGCCCGCGCGGCCTGGCGGGCCAGCGCCAGCCCGAGTCCGTGCCCGGGCGCGATCTTCGTCGAGACGCCTTCGTCGAACAACGTCCGGCGCAGGTCGGCCGGCACGCCGGGGCCACTGTCCACAACGGACACGTGCAGCGTCGCGCCGTCCTTGAGCAGCCCGATCTCGACGGTCGCCGGCCGGCGCGGTCCCATCCGCGCCGCGTGCAGCGCGTTGTCCACGAGGTTGCCGATCACGGTGTTCGCGGCGATCGGGTCGGTCACCGTCGTCGGCACCCAGGTGTCGTCGGCGAGCTTGAGCGTGAGGCCCTTTTCCTGCGCCTGCTCGGTTTTCGCGACCAGCAGCGCCTGGAGGTACGGGTCGGCGACGGCGTCGCCCAGCTCGGTCGGGTGTGCCGACGGCGAGTCCGTGAGCGTCTGCAGGTACTCGACGGCTTCGGTGTGGTGGCCGAGCTGGAGCAGCCCGTAGAGCGTGTGCAGCCGGTTCGCGAACTCGTGGCGTTGCGCGCGCAGGCCGTCGGACAGGGCGCGGATGCCGTCCAGCTCGCGGGTGAGCGTGTCGAGGTCGGTGCGGTCGCGGAAGGTCAGCACGGTGCCGATCGGCCGGTCGTCCAGCCGCACCGCGCGCGAGTTGATCACCAGCACGCGGTTCCCGGCCACGGCCAGCAGGTTGTCCACCGGCCGGCCCTCACCGACGGCCTTGTGCAGCCGCGGCGACAGCTCCAGCTCGGCCAATGCCGCGCCGATCGGGAGCTGGGTGCCGAGCAGGCGCTCGGCTTCGTCGTTGCGGACCGAGACGCGGTTCGCGTCGTCGACGGCCAGCACGCCTTCGCCGATCCCGTGCAGCACGGCTTCGCGTTCGTAGAGCAGCTCGGTGAGTTCGTGCGGTTCGAGGCCGTGGGTGACACGCCGCAGGCGCCGGTTGAGCAGCGCGGACGCGCCCGCGCCGAGCAGCAGCGCGCCGCCGGCGAACAGCAGCGTGATGACGAGCAGCCGGTTGAAGTCGCCGGTCGGGTCGCCGACCTCGAAGCCGACGCTCACCTCGCCGACCACGCGTCGCCCCTGCCAGATCGGGGTCTTGCTGCGCACCGACAGCCCGAGCGTGCCGCTCTGCACCGCGCTGATCTCGTCCTGCCCGGCCAGCGCCAGCTCCGGGGACGTGCTCACCCGCTGGCCGATCAGGCTCGTCGTCGGGTGGGCGAGCCGGATGCCCTGGTCGTCGGTGATCACCACGAACAGCGCGTCGTTGACCTCGGTCACCGCCAGGACGCGCTCCTCGAGCGGGCCGCCGGGGAGCTTCGCGGCCGCGTTCGCGACCACCACCGGGTCGGCGGCCACGGACTTCGCGATGGCCAGCGCGCGGCGGCCGTACTGGTCGGTGAGCGTGCGGCTCAGCAGGACGCTGACCAGCGCGACACCCAGCCCGACGACGAGGACGACCACGCCGATCTGCAGCAGCAGCACCTGCCTGCTGAACCGCATCCGCGGGAAGAGCGCCCACTTTGGCATGGCTGGGAACATACCCCCAGCTCACGGCGGTGCGCTAAACGAGCAAAACATGCATAACGCGCAGCTCGCACGCAGAACGTCGACAAGCTTCACCTCGGCGCCACGCGTATTTAACGTGCCTTCCAACGTGACAGGCACCACCCAGTTTGGGGGGTCCGCGGGGGCGAAGCCCCCCGGGCCGGGGTGTGGGGGTTGCACCCCCACACCGACACTGCGACGAAGGAGTCACTCCCCATGGTTCCCCCACTGATCGAACTCACCGGAGCCACCAAACGGTTCCCGAGCGGGTCCGGTTCCGTGCACACGGCCGTCCGCGACCTGACCATGACCGTCCAGCCCGGCGAGTTCGTCGCCGTCGTCGGCCCCACCGGCTGCGGCAAGTCGACGACGCTCTCGCTGGTCTCCGGCCTCCAGCCGCCGTCCGCCGGGCGGGTGCGGGTGAACGGCACCGACGTGAAGTCCATTCCGGACGGTGTCGGCTACATGTTCCAGACCGACGCCGTGATGCCGTGGCGCTCGGTGCTGGACAACGTCGCGTCGGGGCCGCGCTTCCGGGGCGTGTCGAAGGCCGAGGCCCGCGCGCAGGCCGTCGACTGGATCGGCCGCGTCGGGCTGGCCGGGTTCGAGAAGTACTACCCGCACCAGCTCTCCGGCGGCATGCGCAAGCGCGTCGCGCTGGCCCAGACGCTCGTGACCAAGCCGAAGATCCTGCTGATGGACGAGCCGTTCTCGGCGCTGGACGTGCAGACCCGCGCGCTCATGCAGGACGAGCTGCTGCGGCTGTGGTCCGGTTCCGGTGCCGCGGTGATCTTCGTGACGCACGACCTCGACGAGGCGATCGCGCTGTCGGACAAGGTCGTCGTGCTGACGTCGTCGCCGGCCACCGTCAAGGACGTCTTCGAGATTCCCCTGGAGCGGCCGCGGAAGGTCGAGGACCTGCGGCTGACCGAGGAGTTTCGCAAGCTCTACGCCGACATCTGGGAATCGCTGCGCAGCGAGGTCGACAAGGCCCGCGAGAAGGGAGCGACCAGTGTCGCTTGAGACGCCGGCGGCCAAGGCCGCATCGGGTGGGGCGGGTGGGCCGGAGACAGCACTGCCGGTTCTGGAGACCGAGCAGGACATCATGGCCCGCGCGAAGCAGGCTTCTGCGCGCCGCAAGCGCAACATCTGGCTGCTGCGCCTGGCGATCGTCGTCGTCTGGCTGGGCAGCTGGGAGCTGACGGCGACGTACTGGATCGACCCGTTCTTCTACTCGAAGCCGTCGAACATCTGGGCGCGGCTGGTCGAGTGGTTCAGCACCGGCACCGACTTCGGGTCCATCTGGTACAACATCTTCACCACCGTCGAAGAAGCCTTGCTGGGCTTCGTGATCGGTGCGATCGCTGGGGTCGTGCTCGGCGTCGTCCTGGGCCGCAGTGAGTATCTCGCGCAGGTGCTCGCGCCGTTCATCAAGGCCGCCAACGCCCTGCCCCGCATCGTGCTCGCGGCGCTGTTCGTGATCTGGTTCGGCCTCGGGCTGTCGTCGAAGGTCGCGACCGTCGTCGTGCTGGTGTTCTTCGCGGTGTTCTTCAACGCCTTCACCGGCGCCCGCGAAGTGGACCGCAACCTGATCGACAACGCCCGCATCCTCGGTGCGACGCGCGGTCAGGTGCTGAAGTCGATCGTGCTGCCGAGCGCGACGTCCTGGATCCTCTCCTCGCTGCACGTCGCCTTCGGGTTCGCGCTGATCGGCGCGGTCGTCGGCGAGTACACCGGCGCCAAGGCCGGCATGGGCTTCCTGATCAGCAACGCGCAGGGCACGTTCGACACCGCCGGGGTCTACGCCGGGATGCTGATCATCACCGTCGTCGCGCTGCTGGCCGAATGGGGCATCGGCACCCTGGAAGGCCGCCTGCTGCGCTGGCGGCCGAACGTCAGCTCCGCGGCGCAGGGGATCTGACATGCGGCTCAAGAGGACACTCGCGATCACGGCCGCGCTGGCCGTCACCGTCGGCGGGGTCACGGCGTGCCGCGACTCGCGCTCGATCGACTTCGGCGACGGCGGGCAGCCGCACATCAAGATCATGGTCGGCGGCCTGTCCAAGGTGATCTACCTGCCGGCCCAGCTCGCGCAGCAGCTGGGCGAGTACAAGAAGCAGGGCATCGACGTCGAGCTGTTCGACCAGCCGTCGGGCGCCAACGCGGAGACGTCGCTGCTGGCCGGCGAGGTGCAGGGGGTGGTCGGGTTCTACGACCACACGATCGACCTGCAGGCCAAGGAGCAGTGCATGCAGAGCGTGGTGCAGTTCGCCAACGTGCCGGGCGAGGCGGAGATGGTCGCCGCGGCCAAGGCGGGCGAGATCAAGTCCGGCAAGGACTTCAAGGGACGCACGCTCGGCGTGACGTCGCTCGGTTCGTCGACGGACTTCCTGACCAAGGCCCTCGCGCAGCGCGGCGGCGTCAGCTCGAAGGACTACACGCCTTACAAGGCGGGCGCCGGGCAGACGTTCATCACCGCGCTGAACCAGGGCACGATCGACGCCGGGATGACGACCGACCCGACGATCGCGCAGCTCACGAACACGGGCCAGGCCAAGGTGCTCTACGACATGCGCACGATCGAAGGCACCAAAGCCGCTTTGGGCGGTTTGTACCCGGCGAGCTCGTTGTACATGAGCTGCACCATTGTCGAGCGTTATCCCGACGTCGTGCAGAAACTCGCCAACGCGTACGTCGCGTCGCTGAATTGGCTTTCGAAGCACTCGCCGGAAGAGGTGGCGGAGATCATGCCGCCGTCGTTCGCCGGCGGGGACAAGGCGCTCTACGTCAAGTCGCTCAAGGACAGCCTGCCGATGTTCACCGAGGACGGCCGGATGGACCCGGCGGGCGCGCAGAACGTGCTGAAGGTGCTGGGTGATTCGTCCAGCAACGTCAAGCCGAAGAAGGACAAGATCGACCTGTCGAAGACGTACACGACGAAGTTCGTCGACGCGGCACGCGCGCAGGCGGTCCAGTAGCCCCGCTCACCTGACCGGGCGGTTGGTGAGCCGCATGGGACCCGTGAAGGCCTCTTCCCCCGCGGAGGCCTTCACGGGTCTTTTCGTCCATTCGGGAGCAAATACGGCAAATATCGTGATTCGTTCCCGGAATGTGAAGACCCTTCGAAAGTAGCTACCTTCCGGTTGTCGCGGATTCAACACTGGTCACACGGTTTTCCCGGGTCCCCACCCTGTGAACGGAGTCTCCGTCATGACCAGAATCGCTTCCTCTCGTGCGGTCCGCGTGCTCACGGTCGCCGCCGCCGCGGCCGCCGGCCTGGCGATGGCCGGCCCGGCCCACGCGGCGGTCGAGTACGGGTCTCACTTCCACGGGCACCAGTTCGCCGGGGGCAACTGGGGCGGCTACGTCAGCTTCGGCAGCTTCACCACGGCCACGGCGAGCTGGACCGAACCGACCGTGACCTGCCGCTCCAGCAACGACCTGTTCGCTCCCTGGGTCGGCATCGACGGCGACGGATCGTCCACAGTGGAACAGACCGGCGTCGAGACGGACTGCTCCAGCGGCCGCGCGGTGTACTCGGCCTGGTACGAGATGTACCCGGCCGCGCCGGTCTACTACTCGGTGTCGGTCGGCGCGGGCGACAAGATCACCGCGACGGTGACGCGGACCGCGACCAACACCTACAAGCTGGACCTCACCGACTCCACCAAGGGCTGGACCAAGACCACCACGAAGTCCCTGACCTCGAAGCACGCGTCGGCGGAGGCGATCATCGAGTCGCCGACCGACTCCTACCCGACGATCTCCGGCGGCATCAAGTTCACCGGCGTCAAGTTCAACGGGACGAACCTGGCCTCGACCAGCCCGTCCGGCCTGAGCGCCGACGACCGCGGCACGAACACCTGGACCCCGGGCGCCATCGGCTCGGACGGCCAGAGCTTCACCATCTCGCGCCACTGAGCCGGTACCGAGCGGTCACTTCAGGTTGTTGATCGCCCACGCGACCACCATCACCGCGAGGACGAGCGAGATGACGGCCTGCAGCATCATCGTCATCTTCGCCCAGATCCGCAGGGGCATGACGTCGGTGGGGCTGAAGGCGGCCGCGTTGGTGAACGAGAAGTAGAGGTAGTCCAGGTAGGACGGTTCCCAGTCCTGGTGCGCCAGGTCCGGGTCGGCCATCTGCGGGAACTGCAGGTCGGGGTACAGCGCCCGGCCTGCAGCCCGCTTGCCGGGGCCGCCGCGGTCGAACTCCCAGTACCAGAGGGAGAAGGCGACGATGTTCGTCCAGTAGACGATCCCGCCGGTGACGAGCACGGCACTGGCGCGGTCGCCGATGGTGCCGGTCGCGATGCTGTAGACGAGCGTGATCGCGGACCCGGCGTTCACCGCCGTCACGGCGGCGACGAGCAGCAGCGAGACGACCCGTTCGACCGCGCTGAACTCCGTCATCCGGCCCGGGTTGACCAGCAGCAGCGCGACGACGAGCAGCGCGGAGACGGCGGGCAGGAGCCACTGCGGGTGCAGCGCCATGTCGTCGGGCAGGGCGACCTGCAGCACGAGCGTGGCCACGACGACGCCCATCGCGGGCCAGCGCGTCTCACCGGCGGTCCGGCGGCGCCACGCGGGAAGTGCCTCTTCTGTCACCGGGTCACGGTACGTCCGCGGCGATCACCCCGCAGGTGCGGTCGCGGGAGTCGGCCGGCATCTTGTTCGCGACGTCGGTCCGGGACCGCGCGCCGAGTTTTCGCAGCACCTTCGCGACGTGCTGCTCGACCGTCCGCGGCGACAGGAACAGCCCGTCCGCGATCTCCCGGTTCGTCCGGCCTTCGGCGAGCATCCGCGCGACCTCGCGTTCCCGCGGCGACAGCTCACTGCCGTAACCACGACGTCCACGCTGCGAGGGCGCCCACGCGCCGTGCTCGCGCAGCTGGTGGCGGCAGCGTCCGGCGTCGCGGGTGGCGCCGAGGTGCTCGTACGCCTCGGCCGCCGCGGACAGCTCGTCGACGGCGTCGCGGTTGCCCGCGGCGAGCCGGCACAGCGCGGCCCGCTCGCGCATGGCCGTTGCCGGGTAGGGCATCGGCAACGCCCCGTAGCCCGACGCGGCTTCGTCGAACAGCGTCGCCGCGGCCAGGTGCTTGCCGCGTGCTTCGAGCAGCACGGCCCGGCCGGCCACCAGCGCGGCCGTCGCCACCGGCGCGTCCCGGCCCTCGATGCCGCGCGCAAACGCTTCCACCACGCTGTCGGCCTCGGGCCAGCGCCCGGCTCGCGTGTACGCCTGGGCCGCCGCCGGGACCAGCGCCGCCGCCCAGATCCAGACGCCCTTGCGCCCGGCCGCGGCGACGGCGACGGCGGCCACCGCGCACGCGCCGTCGACGTCGTCGGTCGCCAGCCGGACGGTGATCAGCACGCCGGCGGCGGACAGCACCACCGGGATCGGGCCCTGGTCCGGTGCGTGCACGCTCGCCGCGGTCAGGTGCCGCGCCGCGGTCGCGAACTCCCCGCGCACGGCGGCGAGGCCGCCCAGCACCAGGGACGACTCCATGACGATCGGGCCCAGCTCCGGGTAGCTGTCGCGCAGCTGCTCGGCGGTTTCGGCGAGCCCGCTCCACTGCCCGCGCACCCAGTCCAGCCGGACGCGGGTGCCCTGGATCAGGCCGATCGCGTACAACGCGCCCGCGTCGGTCGCGCGCCGGACGCCTTCGGTCACCAGCCGCTGCGCGCGGTCGAGGTAGCCGGCCCACGCCTGCCCGTCGGCGAGGTTGCACCACAGCCGGGCCAGCTGGACGCGCTCGGCGACCGTGCCGACGGTGTCCGACAGCGCCTCGAACTCCGCCCACGACGCCGGATCGCCGACGTGGGACGCGGCCGCGATCCGGTCGGCGGTCAGCGCCAGCCGCAGCTCGGGGTCGTCGAGCCGGTCGTAGACCTCGCCCGCGCGGGCCCGCCAAGCCTCGTGCCAGGACAACGGCGTCAGCCCGTCGATCGGCTGGGCGAGCAGGGTGATCCCGCGTGCGGCCAGGTCGGGCCGGTCGACGAGCTCGCCGACCGCGCGCTCGACTTCCAGCCGGCCGCGGCCGAGCTGCCCGATGGTGCGGACCAGCAGCATGCCGAGGCTCAGCCGGATCGAACCGCGCACCGACGGCGGCAGCGTCACCTCTTCGAGGACGTGCTCCAGCGTGCCGATGACGTCCGGGCGGAACCCGCGCAGCGCGACCTGGCTCAGCTTGCCCGCCACCCGCCCGACGTCGGACTGCGCCGGGCCGGGCTCGGCGAGCACCGACTGCAGGAGGTCGATCGCGCGCGACGTCTCGCCGCGGGCGATCGCCTCGTCGGCCGCGGCTTCGGCGTAGTGGCGCCACTGGTCGACGCGGCCGGCCGCGCGGGAGTGCCGCGCCAGCAACGTGAGCGGGGGTGCCGGCTGCGCGGCGAGCACGCGGATCGCCTGCGCGTGCAGCAGCGCGCGCTCGGGTCCGCTCACCGTGTCGTAGACGGCCTTGCGCGCCAAGGGGTGCCGGAAGCCGTACTTGCTGTCGCCGACCTCGCCGAGCACCCCGGCGGACAGCGTGGCGAGCAACGCCGCGCGCAGGTCGTCGCCGGCCAGCCCGGCCAGCTCGCCGAGCACCCCGGCTTCGGCGCCGACGCCGAGCACCGCGGCCGCGCCGGCCAGCCGCACCGCCGGCCCGGGCAGCCCGGAAAGCCGTTCGGTGACGGCTTCCCGCAGCAGCACCGGCACTTCGAGGTTCTCCAGCAACCGGTCGGAGAGGACTTCGCCGACCGGCAGCCGTTCGGCCGCGTCGCGCAGCGCCCGCAGGGTTTCCTCGACGACGAACGGGATCCCGGCCGTGCACTCGTGCAGCTTCGCGGCGAAGTCGTCGGTGACGCGCGGGAGGTCGAGGATTTCGACGGCGAGCGCGCGCACCGCGGGGACGTCGAGCGCGCCCAGCGCGACGCGCGCGGAGTGCACCGCCGTCCCGGTGCGGAGCGGCGCGCCGGGGCGGGCGCCGGGTCCGGTGCGGGACGCGGCGACCACGGCCAGCTCCGGTGGCATCGACCCGGCGAGGAACCGCAGCAGGTCGAGGGTGTCCTCGTCGGCCCACTGCAGGTCGTCGAGCAGCACGAGCGCGGGCCCGCACGCGGTCAGCAGCTCCCGCACCGCGCGGAACACGCGGTGGCGTTCGGCGACCGGGTCGGCCAGCGGTTCGGGCTGTGGAGGAAGCGCTTCCGCGAGTTCGGGGAGCAACGGCCGCAGCACGCCGGCGACCGGGCTGAGCGGGCCGAGCGGCGCGTCGCCCGCGCAGCGCAGGGCCTCCAGGATCGGGCCGTAGGGAAAGGGTTCGCGCAGCGGCTGGCAGGTCCCGGTGAGCACGCGGCCGCCGTCGAACTCGGGGCGCCGCGCGATCTCGGCGAGCAGCCGGGTGCGGCCCATCCCGGGCTCGCCTTCGATCAAGACGGCGGCCGGGCGCAGCCGGAGGACGTCGACGATGGCGGCGAGCTCGGTGTCACGGCCGGTCAGCCGGGCCCGTCCGGACCGGACGGAGACGGAGGTGGGGCGGGGCGCGGTCAGCCACATTTGACCTCCTCGACGCACACCGGGGGCTGTGCGCGGGAGCCTAAGCAGCGCTTAACCCGTCCGTAAACCTTTCACCGAATAGGTGGCCGGCACCGCACACGCACGTCCGCCTACCGGCTGTCACCGGGTTGCCGGGGGAAACGCCGCTCCTCGGGCGCCGGGCGAGCGAAACGTCGGCGTCTCAGCCGTTCCGGCAGCGCTTACCACGTTCAGTGAATCGACTCGGCTACGGAAAGTAGTGCACGGAAACCCTACTTACGGACCTGTCCGACCGGGTGACGCTCCGCACTTGAGGCCGCTTGGAGCAGCGGATACGGCCGAGGGGAATGCGTATACCCATTCGCCGGGTGCCCGGATTGCACCGTAACGCCCATAACGGGGACGCTCTGCCGGGGGAGTTCCTCTGCGTGGCCGGTGGGGAGCCGCGCGTAACCACCTCTAGGGAGAAGCATGAAGATCGCCAGACTCTTCGGTGCCGCTGCCGTTGCCGTGATGACGACGGGCGCGCTCGCCGCGATCGCCGTCCCCGCGTCCGGCCAGGACCTGCTGAACCCCGACATCGTGCCCGCGATGCAGCGCGACCTCGGCCTGACCCACGACCAGGCGGTGGCCCGGCTGAAGAGCGAGGACGTCGCGAGCAAGGTCTCCGCGGCCGTTTCCGCGACCCTCGGCGACGCGCTCGGCGGCGTCACCTACAACGCCACCACGGGCAAGGCGCACGTCGAGACGACGAACGCCGCGCTGCTCGGCAAGATCCGCGAAGCCGGTGCCGAGGCCGAGCTCGTGAAGTTCAGCTCCCGGCAGCTCGACTCCACTGTGGACACCCTGAACGCGGCCGACAAGGCGGCGCCCGCGTCGATCACCGGCTGGGGCGTGGACTCCACCACCAACCGCGTCACGCTGACCGTGCTGCAGGGCCACACGAGCGCGGCCGACGCGTTCCTCACGCGGTCCGGTGTGGACAAGGCGGCGGTGACGATCCTCCAGACGGCCGCGAAGCCGTCGCTGTACGCCAACATCCGGGGTGGTGACGCCTACTACATCGGCGGCTCGTCGCGCTGCTCGGTCGGGTTCTCGACGACCACCGGCTTCCTCACCGCCGGGCACTGCGCCGCGCTCACCGGCGCCGGCGCCCTGACCGGGTCCAACGGCGCCGCGCTCGGCTCGTGGGGCACCTACCGGTTCCCGGGCAGCGACTACGCCGCGGTCCGGACGAACAGCAGCTGGACCCCGGTCGGCCAGATGAACAACGGCACCCGGGTCACCGGCTCGTCGAACGCGGCGACCGGCACCTCGGTCTGCAAGGCCGGCTCGACCACCGGCTGGACCTGCGGCACGGTCGGCGCCAAGAACCAGAGCGTCCGCTACGCCGAAGGCACGGTCAACGGCATGACCGCGACCAACGTCCGCTCGGCCGCGGGTGACTCGGGCGGCGGCTTCATCGCCGGCAACTCGGCGCAGGGCATCCTGTCCGGCGGCAACACGACCGTGACGTACTTCTTCCCCATCGGTGCCGCGCTCTCGGCGACCGGCACCACGCTCCGCCTCGGCTGATCTTCCCCCGGTAACGGCGAACGGGCGGGTTTCGGGCGCCTCCAGCGCGCCCGAAACCCGCCCGTCCGTTCCTCGCCGCGGGAATGGGAGGTTTACGGGTCAGACGTTGCTGATCTCCTCGATCAGCCCGTCGACGTCGAAGTACGCGGCCTCTTCACCGAGCGGCACCAGCTCGTAGGACGCGTCGAGGAACGTGCGGACGTCCTCGATCTCCAGCTCGAACGACGCATAGCCGTCCGGTGACTCGATTTCGAGGGTCAGGAAGTCTTCGTCTTCGGACAGATCCGGGCGGACGCGGACGTCGCCCAGGCCGGCCGGCTCGTCCAGGCCTTCGACGAGCAGCTCACGGGCGAACGTCCACTCGATCCACCGGCCGCGCTCGGTCCGGAACGCCACGGTGACCGCGAACGGCTCCTCGGCGTGGTAGGAGAGGCGCGACAGGACGGGCGTGGTGCTCTCGTTCAGCACCACGAACTGGCTCTGGTGTACGGCTTCGGTGTGCACGGGCCCTCCTGGAGTCTCGCTTCGGTTCGCGCGGCGCGAACTGTTCGCCAAGGAGATGACCAGGGCCGACGGTCATGACGAAGAAACCTTCACGTTCACTTGATCGGTTGCATCCGTCCATTGTGGTGTAACGCCGGGCACATACCCCTTGCGCTCAGGCGGCAACGGATGGTGACGGTTCGCGCAGCGCGATCGGCAGCTTCTTCCGCAGCACGAGCAGCGCCGGAACGGCTGCCGCGCAGGTCAGGGCCAGTACCGACCAGGTCAGCGCGTTGTCCACGCTGAGCAGGGCGGCCAGCAGGCCCGGCGCGAGCGCCACCGGCAGGCCCCAGGACAGCTGGAAGATCGAGCTCGCGCGGCCTTCGGCGCCCGGGGGAGCGGCCGCGGCCGCCGCCGCGGTGCCGGTCGGGCCGAACATCGCCTCCGCGACCGAGAAGCCGACGCTCGTGAAGAGGATCAGGCCGGTGGCGACCGGCAGGGAGACGGCCTCCAGGGGGATCAGCAACCCGAAGCAGGCGGCGAAGAGCGTCGCGGCGCCGATCAGGGCGGCCGTCCGGCTGCGGCCGGCGAGCAGCGCGACGATCGGGCGCTGCCCGGCCACCACGACCACGGTGCCGAGTGCGATGGCCGTCCCGGCGATCCACTGTGGACCGTGCAGCAGGTCGTGGACGACGAGCGGCAGCACCGCGAACTTGCTCGCGCTGGCGAGCGTGAAAGCCATGTGGGTGACGCAGAAGCCGGTGAACGGCCGGTCGCCGAGCACCGCGCGCCAGCTGCCCGACGGCCGGACCGCAGTCGCTTCGGCCCGTGGCAACAGCCGGATCAGCACGGCCGCGACGGCGAAGCTGGCCGCGTTCACGTAGGCGAGCAGGTGGAAGGTCCACGGGCTGGTGATCGCGGGCAGCACGGCGATCGCGCCGGCGCCGATCCCCGCGCCGGCGAACCGCCCGGCGGTCTGGGTGGCGAGCACGCGGTCGGTGTCCCGGCCCTCGGTGAGCCGGGCGGTCATCGGCGCGTTGCACGTCCAGAAGAGCCGGTCGCCGACCCCGGCGACGACCGTCACGACGATCACCTGCCAGCTGCTGTGCACCAGGGGGTAGGCGCAGAAGGCGCCGATGCGCACCACATTGCCGGTGATGAGCAGGGCGCGTGGGCCGAACCGGTCCATGGCGGCGCCGGCGGCCGGCCCGCTGACGAGCGCGAGCAGGGCGCCGGTGCTGAGCGACGCGCCCGCGTCGAGCAGGCCGAGGCCCTGGGCGTGCACCAGGAAGAGCAGGGCGAACGGACCCCAGAGCCCGCTGCCGAGCGCGTCGATCAGGGTCGCGACCAGGAAGATCCGACGGTTCCGAAGCATGCTTCCCCCAGGTGGACAGCGCTTCAGGATATCGGCCCTCGGTGCCCGCTTACGGGCCGAGCGGCAGGTTGAGGCCCACTTTCACGCGGTCCATCGCCACGCTCGTGGTGAAGTGCCGGACGTTCGGGTTGTCGAAGAACATCCGCCGGGTGAACGCCTCGAAGCCCGCCATGTCCGGGCACGTCACGATCAGCACGAAGTCGGCGTTGCCGGTGACGTAGTAGCACTGCTGGACGCAGTCGTCGCCGAGGACCTGGCGGCGGAAGGCGTCCAGGACCGCGAGGTTCTCCCGCTCCATCTCGACCATGACCACGAACGTCATGCTCAGCCCGAGCGCCCGCGGCGACAGCACCGCCACCTCGCGCTCGATGACGCCCGCCTCGCGCAGCCGCTTGATCCGCCGTTGCACCGCCGCGGCCGAGAGGCCGACCTTCGCGCCGATCGTCTCGGCGATGGTGCGGGCGTCCGCCTGCAGGCAGGCGAGGATGGCGATGTCCAGCTGGTCGAGGTCGGGTGTCTGCACTCCAGCAGGCTAACCGGGAGCACCGACGATCCGCCGGGAGTTATCGGGCGCCTCACTCGCTCGTGACCGTGCTCACTACTCCGTACACAGGTAAGATGAAACAACTTTTTCAGTGACATCGAACACAACTGACCGGTCTACCAGGGGGTAGCCCATACAAGTGGAAGACCAGCCGGATTCTCCGCCAACCCGCCGGCGTGGGGAGGCTCTCCCGTGCCCGCACCTGCCGCCGTGTTGACCGGACTCGGCTCGTGGCTGCCGACGAAAGTCCTGGCCAACCACGAGATCGCCGCTCGGCTCGACACCTCGGACGAGTGGATCCGCACCCGCACGGGGATCCGCGAGCGCCGCGTCGCCGGGCCCGGTGAGTCCACTGTGGATATCGCCGTCGGCGCGGGCCGCAAGGCGCTGGCCTCCACCGACGGCGGCGCCGACATGGTCGTGCTCGCCACCGCCACGCCCGACCAGCCCTGCCCGGCCAGCGCGCCGCAGGTGGCCGCCCGGCTCGGGCTCGGCACCGCCGCGGCCTTCGACGTCAACGCCGTGTGCAGCGGTTTCGTCTACGCGCTGGCCACCGCGGCCGGGTTCATCGCGGGCGGCCTCGCCGAGCGCGTGCTCGTGATCGGCGCCGACACCTTCACCACGCTCATCGACCCGGAGGACCGCACCACCGTCCCGATCTTCGGTGACGGCGCCGGCGCGGTGGTCCTGCGCGCCGGTGACGCCGACGAGCCCGGCGCGTTCGGGCCGTTCGACCTGCACAGCGAGGGTGAGCACGCCGACCTGCTGTGGGTCGAGGCCGGCGGCTCGCGACGCCGGCTGTCGGACGACCCGGGCGACCGCTTCCTCGCGATGCAGGGCACCGCGGTGTTCCGGCACGCCTGCGCGCGGATGGCCGAGTCGTCGCGGACGGTCCTGGAGCGCGCGGGCTGGATGGTCGGCGACGTCGACCGCTTCGTCGGGCACCAGGCCAACATCCGGATCCTCCAGGCGACGGCGAAGCAGCTCGGCATGCCGGCCGACGCCGTGGTGGCCAACATCGACCGCGTCGGCAACACCAGCGCCGCGTCGATCCCGCTCGCGCTGGACGACGCCCGGCGCGACGGCACCCTCGCACCCGGCAACCGCGTCCTGCTCAGCGCGTTCGGCGCGGGCCTGACCTGGGGTTCGACGGTGCTGCGCTGGCCGGAGCTGGGTCAGCCGTCCTGAGGTTCCGGGCCGGCTGTCCAGGTCGGCGTCGGCTCCTGGCGGCCGCGCAGCTCCAGCGCGCCGTGCTCGGTCCAGAACGCGCGCTCGCCCCGCAGCGCGCCGGACACGGCGGCGTCGCTCGCGAGGATCCGTGACGGCACCGCCTTGGCCAGCTCGGTGAGCCGCGCGGCCTCGTTCACGGCGTCGCCGATCACGGTGTACTCGAGCCGGCTGCTGCTGCCGAGCTGCCCGGCGAACACCGGGCCGCTGGAGACGCCGATGCCGAGGTCGAGCTCGCCCGTCTCGCGCACCGCGTCCCGGATCGCCCGGGCCGCGGCCAAGGCGGCGGTCGGCGCGTCCGAGAGCCGCGTCGGCGCACCGAAGACGCACAGCGCGGCGTCCCCCTGGAACTTGTTGACCAGCCCGCCGCGGGCGTTCACCGCGGTGACGACGGCGGCGAACAGCCGGTTCAGCTTCCCGACCAGCTCCTCCGGCGGGGTGCGGTAGGCCAGCGCGGTCGAGTCGACGACGTCGACGAACAACGCCGTCACCTCGCGGACGTCCCCGGAGAGCGAGGCGCCGTACTCCAGCGCGTGCCGGGCGACCTCGGCGCCGACGTGCCTGCCGAACAGGTCCCGCATCCGCGCCTGCTCCCGCAGCCCGGAGGCGAGCTGGTTCACCGACGTCTGGAGCAGGCCGATCTCGCTGGAGTCGTCGACGTCGACGACGACCTCGTTGTCGCCGCGGGCGATCTTGTCGAGCGCCACGCGCAGCCGGTGCAGCGGCGCGGCGACCGCCCGGGCCAGCAGCGCCGTGCCGAGCGCGCCGACGACCAGGCCGATCACCGACAGCATGATCAGGCTGGCGGTGTGGTCGCCCGAGCCGAAGTCCGGCGGCGTCGCGACGAGCAGCACGCCGACGAGCGGCACCCCGCAGGTCAGCGCCCACGTGACGATCAGCCGCGTCAGCACGGTCACCGGCAGCGAACCGCGCGGCGGGACGACGTGCAGCGCGATCGTCATCACCGGCCGCGCCACCCACTCGGCGGCCAGGTAGGTGAGCCCGACGGTGGTGAGGCCACCGAGCCCGATGGTCGTGGCCATCGCGGCCGCGTCCGCCGCCGAGCCGAGCACCCCGGCGAGCACGTCGAGGACGGTGGTGCCGATCAGCCAGAGCGTGCCGCTGACCACGGCCATGTCGACGGGCAGCCGCAGCGCCCGCCGGGCCTCGCTTTCGGCGGGCGGGCGGCCGAGCACGAACCAGATCGCCGTGCGCCGCTGCAGCCAGGCCGTCCACAGTGTCCCGACGAGCAACGAGACGGCGACGATCCCGGCGGCGACGATCCCGAGGATCCAGCCGCGGTCGCCGACGTCGTTGGGCAGGCCCTGCAGCAGCAGGAGCAGCGCGACCACGCCGGAGCCGGCGACGCTGGAGCCGAGCCCCAGCCCGGCGAAGCCCAGGCTGGTGCGCAGGACGACCCGAAACCTCCCGGCGTTCTCGCGCACGGCGTTGATCGTATGGCGTGCGGCGGGAAAAGGCGTGGCCACGCCCCTCGGCGGCCGCTTGGGTCGCGCGTGTTGGCCATTCCGGTCGTCATGTTGGCCACTCCGGGCACCGAGTTGGCCGTTCCGGTCGTCGCCGCGCAGGCTCGTCGGCCAACATGGCGCCCGGAGCGGCCAACACGGGTGGGAGTCAGAAACGGTAGCGCACGATGTGCGCCATCTTCGCCAGCGGCGGGACGAGCTTCAGCATCCGCAGCTGCAGCCGCGTGACCGGTCGCACCCGCGCCATGACCTCCGGCGTCGTCCAGTGTCCGGCGTCCAAAGAGGACACCAGCGTGAGGCCGTAGCGCTCCAGCTCGCGCGGGTTGTCCACGCCCCAGATCAGCGTCGCGCCCGACTTGCGGACCGGCGTGTTGAGCTTCTGCGCCTTGATCCCCAGCTTGCTGAACAGGTCGCAGATCAGCTGGCCGGACGGGAACTTCGCGACCAGGCGCCGGACCAGCTCCGTGCCCTCGTCGGCCGTCAGGTACATGGTCAGGCCCTCGGCGACGATCAGCGCCGGCCGGTCCGACGGCACCTGGTCGAGCCAGCCGAAGTCGACGACCGACGTGCCGATGTTCGTGTGGTTCGGTGCCGCCGCGTAGAGCTTCTCGCGCAGGGCGACGACCTCGGGGTAGTCGACGTCGTACCAGTGCACGGTCTCCGGCGGGGCCAGGCGCTGGAAGCGCGTGTCCATGCCGCAGCCGAGGTGCAGCACCATCGCGTCCGGGTGCGCGGCCAGGTACTCCGCGGCCCATTCGTCGATCGGCTTCGCCCGCAGCACGACGGACACGGCGGCGTCGCGGGTCATGCCGAGCTTCGCGAAGTCGTAGTCGATCTGGCGGACGGCTTCGTCGGCGGCGTGGTCGCCGAGCACCGGGTCGGCCTCGCGGCTGTCGAGCGCGCGGCCGTAGAGGGTGGCCAGCATGGTGGCCTTTTCTTCGGTGAAGTGGACCTTCTCCATCACGACCCCCAGAAGTTTCACAACATTGTGAAAAGGCTAGCGCTCTTCGGGGTGCGCGGCGTAGTCGTGCGCGTAGGTTTTCGCGTCGACCAGGTGCTTGAGGGTGCGTTCGCGGGCCTCGGCCGGGTCCGCGCGGCGGATCGCGTCGAGGATCGCGCGGTGGTCGTCGACGGCCTTGCGGATCTGCCCCGGCAGCCGCAGCGCCGCCCGTCGCTCCTCGCCGACCAGCGCCAGGACCGACCGCAGCAGGCCGGCGACGTCGTCGTTGCCCGCGTTCTGCGCGATGACCCGGTGGAACTCGGCGTCGGTGGCGATCACGCGCAGCATGTCGCCGTCTTCGGCGGCCTTCGCCATCTCGGCGACGTTGTCCTCGAGGCGGCTCACGACCTTCGCCGTGGCGTGGCGCGCGAGCCGGTCGGCCAGCGTCGGCTCGACGGTCGCGCGCAGGTCGAACAGCTTCTCGACGAGCTGGTCGTGCTCGGTGAACCAGGTGCTCAGCGGCTGGTCCCGCGCCTCGGCGACGTAGGTGCCGGAGCCCGCGCGGATCTGGACGTACCCGATGGAGTCGAGCACGCGCAGCGCCTGCCGCAACGACCCGCGGCCGATGCCCAGCTCCTCGCACAGCACGCGCTCGGCGGGCAGCCGCGACCCCGGCGCCAGCTCGCCGGAGTCGATCATCGCCCGCAGGTGGTCGACGGTCGCGCTCCAGACCTGCTCGGTGTCCTCGCCCACGGGCCCATCCTGCCGCACGCCGGGAATTGTCGGGGGTGGCTGCCATGATCGCGGACATGTCCGTCATCGAGACGTGGGAAGCGTGGGCGCGGGGCTGGGCGGTGCCGCGGTCGGCACCGCCACCGGTCGAAGAACCGGACGGCCACCGCGTCGACGTCGGCCTGCCCGGGCCTGGGAGGTCGTCGTGACGTCGGCGGGCGCGCGGTCGAGCGTGCTGCCGGCCGGCGAGGCCGGGCGCGGCCTGTACGGCGCGCTGGGCCGGCGCGTGGTCTCCTCGGTCGTCCCCGCGCAAGTACCAGAGGAGGAAGCGGCATGACCGCACGGTTCAAGGACCTCGCGCTCGACGCGAACGACCACCAGGCCCTGGCGGACTGGTGGTGCTCGGCGATCGGCTACGTCCGCCACGCCTCCGCGGCGGAGCGGCCACCGACCGACCCGATCCCGATCGCCGACCCCGCCGGCAAGGGGCCGTTGATCTGGCTCAACCCGGTGACCGAGCCGAAGACGGTCAAGAACCGCATGCACCTGGACGTCGTCGGCGATCGTGCGGAGCTGCTGGCCCTGGGCGCGACCTTGGTCAGGGAGGAGGACGACGACATCCGGTGGGACATCCTGGCCGACCCGGAGGGCAACGAGTTCTGCGTCTTCGCGCCGTCCTGAAGCGCAGTGGGTGTCTGACCAGACACATCCGCGTCGCGCGACCCGGCCACCTTGCTTAGGCTCCGCACGTGAGTGCTTCATGACGTGGTGGCACGCGGCGATCGTCATGGTCGCCGGGATCTGGGCCGGGACCATCAACGCCGTCGTCGGGTCGGGGACGCTCGTGACGTTCCCGGTGCTGGTCGCGCTGGGGTACCCGCCGGTGACGGCGACGACCTCCAACGCGATCGGGCTCGCCCCCGGCACCCTCAGCGGTGCCTGGGGTTACCGGCACGAGCTCAAGGGCTACTGGCGGCAGACCGCGAAGTTCGCCGTCGCGTCGTTCCTCGGCGCGATCGGCGGCACCATTCTGCTGCTGTCGCTGCCGAAGGACGCCTTCGAAGCCGTCGTCCCGATCCTCGTCGGGCTGGCCGTGGTCCTCGTGATCGTGCAGCCGCGCGTCTCGAAGTGGGTCGCGAAGCGCCGCGAAGAGAACGGCGCCGAGCACAAACCCGGCCCGCTGCTGATGTTCTTCATCTTCCTGATCGGCATCTACGGCGGTTACTTCACCGCCGCGCAGGGCGTGATGCTGATGGCCGTCATGGGGATGCTGCTGTCGGAACCGCTGCAGAAGCTCAACGGCGTGAAGAACGTCCTGGCCGCCGTGGTCAACGTCATCGCCGGGCTGATCTACGCGTTCGTCGCGCCGATCAGCTGGCCCGTCGTGCTCTGGCTGGCGATCGGCTCCACCGCCGGCGGCTTCCTCGGCGCGAAGATCGGCCGGAGGCTGCCGCCGGCGGTGCTGCGCGGCGTGATCGTCGTGGTCGGCACGGCGGCCGTGATCCAGCTGGTCGTCAAGCAGCTCAGCGGCTGAACTCGCGCGCCGCCGCCAGGAACAGGTCGTTCTCCTCGGGCGTCCCGATCGTCACGCGCACGCCGTCACCCGCGAACGGCCGCACGATCAGCTTGCGGTCCAGCGCGTGCTCGGCGAACGGCACCGCCTGCGCACCCAGCGGCAGCCAGACGAAGTTCGCCTGCGTCTCGGGCACCTGGTAGCCGGCCGCGATCAGCGCGTCCCGGACCCGGCCGCGCTCGGCGACGATGTCCTTGCACCGGTCCAGCAGCTCGTCCGCCGCGTCGAGGGACGCCAGCGCCGCTACCTGGGCCAGCATGTTCACCGAGAACGCCACGTACACCTGCCGCAGCGCGTCCGCGATCGCCTCCGGCGCGACGGCGTAACCGACGCGGAGGCCGGCGAGGCCGTACGCCTTCGAGAACGTGCGAAGCACCATGACGTTCGGGCGGTCGTGCGTGTACTCGACGCCGTCCGGGACCTCGGGGTCGGTGACGAACTCCTTGTACGCCTCGTCCAGCACGATCAGCACGCGCTCGGGGACGGCGTCCATGAACCGCTCCAGCTCGGCGCGGCGGATGGCCGTCCCGGTGGGGTTGTTCGGGTTGCAGACGAAGACCACTCGCGTCCGGTCGGTGATCGCCGCGCGCATCGCGTCGAGGTCGACCTCCTGGCCCTCGGTGATCGGCACCTTCACCGAGACGGCGTTCGCGACCTGCGTGACGATCGGGTACGCCTCGAACGAGCGCCAGGGGAAGATGACCTCGTCGCCGGGCGCGCAGAGGGCCTGGATCGTCTGCTGGCACAGCGAAACCGAGCCGCAGCCGATGGCGACGCGCTCGATCGGCACGCCCAGGTCGCGCGCCAGCCGCTCGCGCAGCAGCTGCGAGCCGGTGTCCGGGTAACGGTTGATGCCGGCCGCGGCCTCGGCGATCGCCGCCGCGACGCTCGGCAGCGCGCCGCCGGGCACCTCGTTGCTCGCCAGTTTGATCGCGCCTTGGATCGTCCGGCCAGGGATGTATTTCGGCAACGATTCGAGATCGGCACGCGGGGACACGGACGACATCTTCGGCGCTCCTGGGAATCGGCGGGACAGCCCGTCCACCGTATCTTTCCCGGCCGCCGTCCCGCGACTCTCTTCTGGCGGGACCTCGGGGTTCCTTCTGTTCACCCCGAGGTGATTGAGTTACGCAATGACGTCGACCAGCACCGTGGACTACCAGCGCACCGACGGCCCCAGCCGCCGCCTCACCTTCGCGGAACCCGAAGGCGCGCTACGCGGCGGCCTGGTCGTGCTGCACGAAGCGGACGGCGTCACCGACGGCGTGAAGCTGCTGCTGGCCAGCCTCGCCACGGAGGGCTGGCTGACCGTCACGCCCCACCTCGACGGGCAGCCCCTCACCCAGCAGGACCTGCTCGACGCGACGGACATCACACTCGCCTGGCTCGTCGAACGCGGCGTCCAGGGCGACCTCCTCGGCGTGATGGGCTTCGACCTCGGCGGCACGGCGGCGCTCGTCGTCGCCTCGCACCGGAGGCTGGGCGCCGCGGTCAGCGTCGGCGGCCAGCAGGCCGTGGAGCTGCCCGCGCTGGTCGAGATCGCCGGCAAGCTCACCAGCCCGTGGCTCGGCATGTACGGCGACTCCGGCGACGAGGCGGGCGGTGCGGAGGTCGAGCGCCTGCGTGACGCGGCCGCGTCGGCGAAGGTCGCCACCAACGTCGTCCACTACCCGGGCGCCAACCACCGCTTCGACGCCGACCCGGGCGCCGCCGCGGAGGCCTGGCAGCGCACGCTCAACTGGTTCGACGCCCACCTGCGGTAGGTGTGGGCCGGCACCATCCGCAACCCGCGTCCCGTGTCGGTTCCGACCACGGTGACTTCCTGATCAGAGGGATTAGGCTCGGGGCGTGACGCACACCGCCGACGCTCCCGAAGTCCTGTGGCGCCCCGAGCCGGGCCACGTTGCCGACACCAAGATCGCGGCGTTCCGCCGGTGGCTGGGCGCCGAACGCGGTGTCGAGGTGGACGACTACCAGTCGCTCTGGGAGTTCTCCGTCGAGCGCGGACCGGACTTCTGGGCCGCGGTCGCGGACTTCCTCGGCGTCCGCTGGCACGACCGGCCGGGTGAGGTGCTCTCCGGCGGGATGCCGGACGCCGTCTGGTTCGAGGGCGGCACGCTGAACTACGCCGAGCACGCGCTCACCCCCGGCGTCGCCGGCGCCGCGAAGGGCGACGAAGAGACCGCGGTGATCTTCCACCGCGAAGACGGCTTCGCGGATCAGCTCACCTACGGCGACCTTCGCGCGCAGGTCGCCGCGGCGCGGGCGGCGTTCGTCGAACTGGGTGTCGGCAAGGGCGACCGCGTCGTCGCGCTGGCGCCGAACTGCCCGCAAACGCTGGTCGCGTTCCTCGCCGCGGCGAGCATCGGCGCGATCTGGTCGTCGTGCTCACCCGACTTCGGCGTGCGCGCCGTCGCGGACCGGTTCGTGCAGATCGAGCCGAAGCTGTTCTTCGCCGTCAACGCCTACGCGTACGGCGGCCGCCAGTTCGACATCCGCACTACGGTGGCCGACCTGCGGGAGAAGCTGCCTTCGCTGGCCGCGACCGTGCTCGTCGAGTACGTCGGTGACGGCCGGATGGAAGGCACGCACGACTGGGCCGAGCTGCTCGCGAAGCACGAGGGCGCGCCGCTGGTGTTCGAGCCGGTCGAGTTCGCGCACCCGCTGTGGGTGCTCTACTCGTCGGGCACCACCGGCCTGCCGAAGGGCATCGTGCACGGCCACGGCGGCATCACGCTGGAGCACCTCAAGGCCCTTGCCCTGCAGACGGACCTCGGCCCCGGCGACCGGTTCTTCTGGTTCAGCACCACCGGCTGGATGATGTGGAACTTCCTCGTCTCCGGCCTGCTCGTCGGCACGACGATCGTGCTCTACGACGGCAACCCCGGCTACCCGGACCTCAACGCGCTCTGGCACCTGGCCGAGCAGCACCGCGTCACCTACTTCGGCACGTCGGCGCCGTTCATCCAGAGCTGCCTGAAGGCCGGTGTCAAGCCCGCCGAGCGCTACGACCTGACGGCGTTGCGCGCGCTCGGCTCCACCGGCGCGCCGCTGAGCGTCGAGGGCTTCCGGTGGATCGTGAACGAGGTCGGCGGGCGGGTGCAGATCTGCTCGGTCTCCGGCGGCACCGACCTGTGCGCGGCGTTCGTCGCGTCGGCGCCCGACGTCCCGGTGTGGCTGGGGGAGCTGTCCTGCCCGGCGCTCGGGGCCGCGGTCAACGCCTTCGACGAGGCCGGCAACGCCGTCGTCGAAGAGGTCGGCGAGCTGGTCATCACCAAGCCGATGCCGTCGATGCCGGTGTTCTTCTGGAACGACCCGGACGGCTCGCGGCTGCGCGAGGCGTACTTCGAGATGTATCCGGGACTGTGGCGCCACGGCGACTGGATCAGGATCACCAACCGCGGCTCGGCCGTCATCTACGGCCGCAGCGACTCGACGCTCAACCGCGGCGGCGTCCGGATGGGCACGGCGGAGTTCTACCGGGTCGTCGAGGGCTACGACGAGATCGCGGACTCGCTGGTCGTGGACACCTCGGCGGCCGGGAACGAGGACGGGCAGCTGCTCTGCTTCGTCGTGCTCGCGAGCGGCGTCAAGATCGGCGACATCGAGCCCACGCTGCGGAAAGAGCTCCGTAGCGCCTTGTCACCGCGCCATGTACCCGATCGGTTCGTAGTGGTTTCCGAGATACCTCGTACCTTGAACGGTAAGAAGTGTGAGGTACCGGTCAAGAAGATCCTCGCCGGTGTGGCCCCTGACCGGGCGGTCAGCCGCGACGCGCTGGCCAACCCGGCGGCGCTGACGCCGTTCGTGGAGCTCGCCGGGGGGTAGATGGGGGAAGCATGATCGTCCACAACGGGTTGTACAGGTGGTGACGGGGACTCGCGCGCAGACCACCTGGCGGGTGGCGGGGACCACTTCCGTGGGGGTGATCACCTGGGTGACCCGGTTGGCCGGACTGATGACGCTCGTCGCGGTCCTGGTCCCGGCCGGGCGCCGGAATCTGCGCGGGCACTTGTCGGAGTGGCTGGAGCTGCCGCAGGAGGCGACCGTCGCCGCGGCGACCGTCGCGCTGGTCACCGGGGTCTTGCTGGTGCTGCTCGCCGCCGGGCTGCGGCGGCGCAAGCGGCGCGCGTGGCAGCTGGCGGTCGGCGCGACGGTGCTGCTCACGGTGTCGCACATCGGGCTCAAGCACGTCTTCGGCGCCGGCCTGGTGTCGGTGGTGCTGCTGGTCGGCCTGATCGCGACCAGGAAGTACTTCGTCGCGAAGCCGGACCCGGTGGTCGGGCGCTGGCGCGCGGTGCGGAGCTTCGTCGAGCTGGTGCTGGCCGGGTTCGTGCTCAACCTGATCCTGCTGTCGGTCGCTTCGCGCGCGGTCCTGGAGCCGATGAGCTTCCCGGACCGGCTGGCGGAGTCGGCGCTGGCCCTGGTCGGCGTCAGCGGCCCGGCCGTGTTCCACGGCATGTGGCTGGAGGACCTGACGGCGGCCGTCGGCCTGCTGTTCGGCATCGCGGCTGTCCTGGTGTCGGCGTACTTCCTGCTGCGCTCGGCCGAGCCAGCGCCGCGGCTGACCGACGACGAGGTCGACCGCCTGCGCAAGCTGCTCGACGAGCACGGCGAGCGTGACTCGCTGGGCTACTTCGCGCTGCGCCGCGACAAGTTCGCGGTGTTCTCCCGCACGGGCAAGGCGGCGGTCACCTACCGCGTGATCGCCGGCGTCGCGCTCTGCTCGGCCGACCCGCTGGGCGACCACGAGGCGTGGCCGGGCGCGATCGAGGAGTACCTGGAGGTCTGCCGCCGCAACGGCTGGGTGCCCGCGGCGATGGGCGTCTCGGAGCTGGGCGCGACGGTCTGGGCCCGCTTCGGCCTGGAGGTCCTGGAGATCGGCGACGAGGCGGTCGTCGACGTCGACGGCTTCACCCTGGACGGCCGCGTCATGCGCGGCGTCCGCCAGGCGGCGGCCCGCACGAAGCGCGCGGGCTACAAGGTCCTGGTGCGGCGCACGGAAGACCTGCGCCCGGGCGAGCTGGCCGAGCTGGAGGTGCTGGCCGCCAACTGGCGCGGCACGGACACCGAGCGCGGCTTCTCGATGGCCCTCGGTCGCATGGGCGACCGGGGATCGGTCCTGGTGACGGCCGAGCAGGGCGGCCGGGTGCGCGGCGTCCTCCAGTTCGTCCCGTGGGGACCGACGGGCCTGTCGCTGGACGTCATGCGCCGCGACCGCACGGCCGACAACGGCGTCAACGAGCTGATGATCTCGGAGCTGCTGCTGTCGGCGGCCCGCCACGGCGTCGGCCAGGTGTCGCTGAACTTCGCGGCGTTCCGGGCGTTGATGGAGCAGGGCCAGCGCATCGGCGCCGGTCCGGTCGCCAAGACGGCGGCGAAGGTGCTGCACTTCTTCTCGCGCTGGATCCAGATCGAGACGCTCTACAAGTTCAACGCCAAGTTCCAGCCGCGCTGGGTCCCTCGCTATCTGGTCTACCCCGGAGTCCGCGAACTGCCCCGGGTCGGCATCGCGACGTTCGAGGCGGAAGGCCTCGGCGGACGATCTCCACGCCTGCTCAGGCTGTTGCGCCGGGCGTGACGGGGGGTGGTTACACAGGGGGTTCGGGGGGTGTGTAACCTACCTGAGCAGTGGTCGTTGGGCCCAGGAGGCTTCGCCTAGTCTGGTCTATGGCGCCGCACTGCTAATGCGGTTGGGGGTAACCCCCCCTCCCGGGTTCAAATCCCGGAGCCTCCGCTGGTACTCGGTTCGCCGGGTGCTAGGTTACAACTGAACACGCGCCCGTAGCTCAGCTGGATAGAGCATCTGACTACGGATCAGAAGGTCAGGGGTTCGAATCCCTTCGGGCGCACGTCTGGTTGAGACAGCACTAGAGCCCCCTCGCAAGAGGGGGCTCTTTTGTGTGTCCGTGCACCTCGATGGTTCACCCGCCGCCGCAGCGCACCGGGTTTTCTTGTCCCGCGGTGGGGAAGTCGTGTCGCGAGGGTGTGCCCGGGTTCGGAATCGATCCTGAGTGGCATGGCCCGTGCGTGCGGATGTCGATGGCGCGAAAGCTGCTTTGCGTAACTGGACTGGACCAGTGAACCGGCAACGCCGATCACAGGTTTAAGCCGTTCGGTCGCCCTTCGGCACTCTCCGTACTCGTGCTTCCCTAATTGGTCTGGACCACGTACCGTCTTCGCAAACGGCACAAAAACACCAACTGGTCCCCGTCGGTGGTGTTCGTGAACGCCGTGCCCGGAACGTCGCACAAAGCACCTGCGTCAAGGGAGACGAATGTCCAGAAAGAGATGGCACCTCCTCGGTCTGTTCACCGCGGTCGGCGCGATCGCGGTCGGCCTGGTCACCGTGCCGGCCAGCGCGGCCGGCGGTGTCGGCGCCAGCTTCACCAAGGGCTCCGACTGGAGCACCGGCTACGAAGGCAAGTACACGATCGCCAACGGCTCCGGCTCGACGCTGGCCGCGTGGACGGTCGAGTTCGACCTCCCGTCCGGCGCGAAGATCGCGTCGCTCTGGGATGGCAGCTACACCGCGGCCGGCCAGCACGTCACCGTCAAGAACACCTGGAACGGCAACGTCGGCAACGGTGCGAGCGTCAGCTTCGGCTTCAACGTCAGCTACTCCGGCACCTACTCGGCGCCGGCGAACTGCAAGCTGAACGGCGGCTCCTGTGACGCCGGCGGTGGCACCCCGACCACCACGCCGACGACCCCGACGCAGCCGACCACCACCCCGACCACCCCGACCACGCCGACGACGACGACTCCGCCGACGACGACCCCGCCGACGACGACCACGCCGCCTCCGCCCGGTGGCCTGAAGAACGTCGGCTACTTCGTGCAGTGGGGCGTCTACGGGCGCAACTACCACGTCAAGAACATCGAGACGTCGGGTTCCGCGAGCAAGCTGACCCACATCAACTACTCGTTCGGCAACGTCAAGAACGGCCAATGCACGGCCAACGACGACCCGTACGCCGACTACCAGAAGACCTACGACGCCGCGGGCAGTGTCGACGGCGTCGCCGACACCTGGGACCAGCCGGTGGCCGGCAACTTCAACCAGCTGCGCAAGCTGAAGAAGCTGCACCCCGGGCTCAAGGTGATCTGGTCGTTCGGCGGCTGGACGTACTCCGGTGGCTTCGGCCAGGCCGCGCAGAACGCCGCCGCGTTCGCGCAGTCCTGCTACAACCTGCTGAAGGACCCGCGCTGGGCCGACATCTGGGACGGCATCGACATCGACTGGGAGTACCCCAACGCGTGCGGCCTGAGCTGTGACACCAGCGGTGCCGCGGCCTACAAGAACGTGCTGTCCGCGCTGCGGTCGAAGTTCGGCTCGTCGTTCCTGGTCACCTCGGCCATCTCGGCGGACGGTAGCAACGGCGGCAAGCTCGACGTCGCCGACTACGCCGCGGCCGCGCCGTACGTCGACTGGTTCAACGTCATGACCTACGACTACTTCGGCGCCTGGGCGCCGCAGGGTCCGACGGCGCCGCACTCGCCGCTCACCAGCTTCACGGGCATCCCGACGCCGGGCTTCTACTCCGACGCCGCGATCCAGAAGCTGAAGAGCAAGGGCGTCCCGTCGAGCAAGCTGTTGCTGGGCATCGGGTTCTACGGCCGCGGCTGGACCGGCGTCACGCAGAGCACCCCGGGCGGCACCGCGACCGGCGCCGCGCCCGGCACGTACGAGGCGGGCATCGAGGACTACAAGGTCCTGAAGAACACCTGCCCGTCGACCGGCACGTTCGCCGGCACCGCGTACGCCAAGTGCGGCAGCAACTGGTGGAGCTACGACACCCCGGCGACCATCGGCGGCAAGATGTCCTACGCCAAGCAGCAGGGCCTCGGCGGTGCCTTCTTCTGGGAGCTGACCGGCGACACCGGCAACGGTGAGCTGATCACCGCCATGAAGAACGGCCTCTCGTGAGAAGCCGCTGGTTGTCCGCGCTCGGGCTGGCGGCCGCGGCCGCCACGGTCGGTGCCGTGTTCGTGATCGCTCCGGCGAACGCGGCGGGCGGCGTGTCCGCGACCTTCGCGAAGGGCTCCGACTGGGGCACCGGCTACGAGGGCAAGTACACGATCGCCAACGGCTCGGGCTCGACGTTGCCGGCCTGGACGGTGGAGTTCGACCTGCCGGGCGGCGCGAAGATCGCGTCGCTGTGGGACGGCAGCTACACGGCGGCCGGCCAGCACGTCACGGTCAAGAACACGTGGAACGGCAACGTCGGCAACGGCGGTAGCGCGAGCTTCGGGTTCAACGTGACGTACTCGGGCGCGTACTCCGCTCCGGCGAACTGCAAGCTCAACGGCGGCGCGTGCACGGCCGGGGGCACCGCCCCGACGACCACGCCCACCACCCCGCCCACGACGACACCGCCGCCGACCACCACACCCCCGAACCAGCCGGGTGGCCGCGGCGCGCCGTACCTCTACATGGGCTGGGGCAGCCCGCCGAACCCGCAGACGGTGATGAACGCGACCGGCGTCAAGTGGTTCACCATGGCGTTCGTCAACGCCTCCGGTGGCTGCAACCCGGCGTGGGACAGCAGTCGTCCGCTGAGCGGCAGCGCGGACGCGAGCGCGATCGCGCAGATCAAGGCGGCGGGTGGCCAGGTCGTGCCGTCGTTCGGTGGCTGGAGTGGCACCAAGCTCGGCCCGAACTGCTCGACGCCGGCCGCGCTGGCCGGCGCCTACCAGCAGGTCATCAACGCGTACGGCCTCAAGGCGATCGACATCGACATCGAGAACTCCGACGAGTTCGAGAACGAGGCCGTGCAGGACCGCATCCTGAACGCGCTGAAGATCGTGAAGCAGAACAACCCCGGGATCCAGACGATCCTGACCTTCGGCACCTCGACGACCGGCCCGAACTACTACGGCAACCGGCTCATCGACCAGTCGAAGGCGCTGGGCGCCGGGGTCGACATCTACACGATCATGCCGTTCGACTTCGGCGGCGGCGCCAACATGTACGCCAGCACGACCGGCGCGGCGAACGGCTTGCGGGACAAGCTGAAGTCGACGTTCGGCTGGAACGACGCCACGGCGTACAACCACCTCGGCATCTCGGGCATGAACGGCCTGTCCGACCAGCAGGAGCTGACCGATCTTTCGACGTGGACCCAGATCACGAACTGGGCCAAGACGAACAAGATCGGCCGCCTGGCGTTCTGGTCGGTCAACCGCGACCGCGGTTGCCCCGGCGGCGGTGTGCAGGCGGCGTGCAGTGGCATCGCGCAGAACGACTGGGACTTCACCAGGGTGACGGCGGGTTTCTGACGCTGTCCTGAGAAAAGGCCTCCTTGCCGGCTCCCCGGGCCGGCAAGGAGGCCTTTCTCATACCGCGTCTCATACCGGTCTCATACCGGGCGGATCCTGTCCGGTATCGGTTCTAACGTCGTCGGCATGACCACACAGATCGCCTCGCTGCGCATCATCACCGACGACGTCGCCCGGCTCGTCGGCTTCTACGAGCACGTCACCGGCCTGCCGGCGACCTGGGCCACGCCGGACTTCGCCGAGGTCGCGACGCCGGCGTTCACCCTCGCCATCGGCAGCACCCGCACGGTGGGGATCTTCAGCCCGGGCTCGGCCCGGCCGGCCGACAACCACAGCGCGATCATCGAGTTCCTCGTCGACGACGTCGACGCCGAGTACGCCCGGCTCAAGCAGGGCGAGATCGAGTTCGTCACCGAGCCCACGACGATGCCCTGGGGCAACCGGTCGTTGCTCCTCCGCGACCCGGACGGCACGCTGGTCAACCTCTTCAGGCCGGTCAAAGCGTCTTGACGGCGTCTCCGATCGCCTCGTCGAGGATGGCCAGGCCGAGGGAAATCTCCTCTTCGGACGCCGTCAGCGGCGGGGCGATCCGGAACACCCCGCCCATGCCGGGCAGCTGCACGATGTTCATGTGCAGCCCCAGTTCGAGGCAGCGGCTGGTGACGCGCGCGCCCAGTTCGTCCGAGCTGCGCTTGGTTTCGCGGTCCACGACCAGTTCCAGCCCGGCCAGCAGCCCGCGGCCGCGGATGTCGCCGACGACCTCGTGCCGGTGCGCGATGCGTTCGAGGCCGTGCCGGAGCAGGCCGCCCAGCTGCAGCGCGCGCTCGTCGAGGCGGTCGCGGGTCAGGACGTCGAGCACGGTGTTGCCGACGGCGGCCGGTAACGGGTCCGCGACGTGCGTGGTGAAGAACAGGAACCCGCGGTCGTGCGCCTCCTGCTCGATCTCGGCGCTGGTCAGCACCGCGGCCAGCGGCAGGCCGGCGCCGAGCGTCTTGGACAGCGTGAGGATGTCGGGGACGACGCCGTCGCGCTCGAAGGCGTACCAGTCGCCGGTGCGGCAGAGGCCGGTCTGGGCCTCGTCGACGATCAGCAGCATGCCGCGCTCGCGGCACTTTTCCTGCAGCGCGGCGAAGTAGCCGGGTGGTGGCTCGATGATGCCGCCGGAGCTGAGGATCGGTTCGACGAGGCACGCGGCCAGGCTGCCGACCGACTGCGCGTCGATCATCTCGAACCCGAAGTCGAGCTGCCGTCGCCAGTCCAGTGCGCCGTCGGCGTCGGTGAAGTCGGGTCGGTAGCGGTTGGGCGCCGGGATGGCGAAGTTGCCGGGCGCGGCCGGGCCGTACCCCTTGCGGCCGGCGCTGTAAGTGGCGCTCGCCGCGGCCTGCGTCATGCCGTGCCACGACCGGGCGAACGAGACGATCTCGTGCTTGCCGGTGACGAGCTTGGCCATCCGGATCGCGGCCTCGTTGGACTCGGCCCCGGTCGTCAGCAGCAGGGCCTTCTCCAGCGGCGCCGGGAGCGTCTCGGCGAGGCGGCGCGCCAGGTCGACGACCGGGCGGCTCAGCATGCCGCTGAACAGGTGGTCGAGCTTCCCGACCTGCCGCCGGACGGTGTCGACGATCTCCGGGTGCGAGTGCCCGAGGATCGCGCTCATCTGGCCGGACGTGAAGTCGAGGATCCGGCGGCCGTCTTCGGTGAAGACGAAGCTGCCTTCGGCGTGGTCGATGATCTCGTGGGTGAAGGCGCCGCCGTAGCGGACCAGGTGCTTGTCGGCGTCGGCCCAGAAGGCGTCCGCGGAGGTGGTCTCGTAAGTCGGAGCAGCCATGCTCTCGACGGTAAGTCCGGTCCGAGCATCACGTCCATCTCACAATTCCGGCTGTCCTGTTCGGCTCAGCCGAACGACAATGGGCTGATGTTGAACCCGTGGCGCCTGCGGCTGCTGAGCCGGCTCGACACCCTGGGCACGGTCCGCGCGGTCGCGCAGGACGCGAACCTCAGCGCGTCGAGCGTTTCGCAGCAGCTGGCCGTGCTCGAAGCGGAAACCCGCACCCAGCTGCTGGAACGCACCGGCCGCCGGGTCCGGCTGACGCCCGCGGGCCTGATGCTGGCGCGGCGCGCGCGGGCGATCCTCGACCACATGGACACGGTCGAGGCGGAGTTGCGTGGCCTCGGCGACGAGCCGGTCGGCCTGGTGCGGCTGGGCGCGTTCCAGAGCGCGATCCACACGATGGCGGTCCCGGCGGTGACTCGGCTCGCGGCGACGTACCCGCACCTGGACGTCGAGCTCCTGGAGCTGGAACCGCACGAGAGCATCCCCGCCCTGCGCGGCGGCGACGCCGACGTGATCATCACGACGACGGACTTCGTCGAGCTGCCCCTGGGCCCGGACCTGGACATCGTCCGCCTGGCCGCCGACCCGATCGTGCTGGTGACACCCCCGGGCGGCCCCCGCGGCCCGGTCTCGCTGTCGGCGTACGCGGACGAGCCGTGGGCGCTGGACGTCCCGCAGTCGTACATGGCGAACCTGACGCTGAGGCTGTGCCGCGAGTCGGGTTTCGAGCCGAAGGTGGTGTGCCGCTTCGCCAACTACCTGATGACGCTGCAGCACGTGGAGGCCGGGCTGTCGATCGCGCTCCTGCCGGGGCTGGCGGTGGACCGCCGCTACCGGGTGGCGACGCGGGAGCTGACCGCACCGGTGAACCGCACGATCGCGGCGGTGGTGCGCCGCGGGTCGCCATTGCGGGCGGCGGTGAACGTGGTGCTGGAAGCGTTGCGGCAGCAGCCGGACCTCCCGGCCCTGGCCGAATGGGCGGGGAGGTCTTAACGGCGGGTTATTTCTCGTTGTCCGCGTCCGGGTCGGCGCTGTCGTTGCCCGAACCGCTTCCCTTGCCGGTGAGCCGGTTCCAGACCTCGCGTGCTTTGGCTTCCGCGTACAAGGCCTTCTGCTCGGTGTGGTTGAAGGCTTCCGCCGCGAGCGGGGCCGCGAGGTCGAAGCCCGTACCCGCGATTTCGACCGCCTGTCCGACCACGCCCTTGGTCACCGGCTCGATGAGGGTCGCGATGTCGCCGCCCTTCTCGAGTATTTGGTCACGGACTTCGGCCGGCAGGCTCTTCTTTTCGCTTTCACCGGCTTCGTCGGCCTCTGCGGAATCCGGTGGTTCGGAACCGTCGGGGGTGCCCTGCTGGTTGTCCGGGTTCTCGGACTGCGGCACCTCTTGGCCGTCCGACGGTGCCGGGATCTCGGTCCGGGCTTCCTCTTGACCGGATCCCGGCCGATCCCCCGGCGTTTCGGCTCGTGACAGGGAGCGTTCCGTCAGCTTCTGTTTGATGGCCGCGGTGATCGCCACGCCCGCGGCGGCGACCGAGGCGATCATGTCGTGCGGGACGCCCGGGTTGTCCTGGACCACCGGGTCGACGCGCTCGTGCTGCTGACCAGTCGCGGTGTGGGTCTCGTCGTGCTTCTCGGTGACGGCCTCACCTGCTTCGGAGAGCTTCTCCAACCCACCGGCGAGGTCTTCGTTGTCCTCGGCGGACTTCTTCGCGGCGGTCTCCTCGGGCGCGATGTCGTCGGCCCGTTCCGTCTTGCGTTCCTCGCCGGACTCATCGCGAGACTGGTCGCCGTCCGGGGTGTTGTCCGGCTCGGGCGTCGGCTTGTCTCCCTCGGGGGAGAAGTGCTCTTGCCACGCGCCGCCGGTGGTGTCGCCGGGGCCGTGCTCGCGCGGGGTCGGCGCGGGCTCGTCCTGGTTCTTCCGTTGCAGTTCCAGCTCGCCGGTTTCGGGGTCGGTGACCGCCTCGTAGTTGCGCGGGTCGCTGTCCGGGTCCTGGCTCGCCACGTCTCGGGAACCGGCAGGCTCCGGCCGCTCCGTGACCTCGCGGCTCGCCTCGGACTCCCGTGCCGGCTGGGGTTCCGCCTCGGTCGCGGACTCCTGCTGAGGGGCGGGCTGTTCGGCCGGCGCCTCGGCGCCGGCCGAGTTCCAGTTGCCGTCCCAGCGTGGGTCGTCGGGCTTCAGTTCGCGTTCCCGCTCGAAGTCGTCCGGGTTCTCGGCATTGGTGTCAGCTTCGTCCGGGCGCTCTTCGGCCGGGTCGGTGGTGTCGGCTTGGTCGTCCTCGGGACGTTCCGGCTCGGGTTGCGCAGGCTCGTTGGTGTGGTCGTCGACGGTGTCTGCGCGGTCGTCCTCGGGTCGGTTGGGTTGCTCGGTGTCGTCGGCGGGATGGGCCGTGTCTGCGCCGTCTTCCTCGGGGCGGTCGGCTTGCCGAGGTTCGTCGGTGTGGTCGTCGGCCGGGTCGGTTGCGTCTGCCTGGTCGTCCTCGGGTTGCTCGGGCTCGGGGTGCTCGGCGGCGTTCGGCTCGGCCGCGGGGTCGGGACGGTCCGGCTCGTCCGGTGGGTCGTCAGCCGGCTCGGGTGTCTCCGCCCGGTCCTCGGTCTCCGGGGCGGGCTCGTCGTCCGGTGGGTCGTCCGGGACGTCCTCCTCCCGGGCCGGTTCCTCGGGGGTGTCGTCCGGCGGGTCCTCAGGCTCATCCGGGGTCGAGTCCGCGGCGTCCGGCACCTCGTCCGGCGGGTCGTCGTCCGGGGAGTCGGTGGGGGAGTCGGCTGACGAAGGTGGCTCGTCGTCCTCCACCGGGCCGTCCGGGCGGTCCTCGCCCGCGCCCGTGTCCGCGGGTTCCGGGGGTGGCTCCGGTGCTTCCGAACCTCCGTCGCCGGCTTCGTTCATCGTTCGGCCCCCGTCATCGGCTTTCGGTGGTCAAGCGGAGGATCTGGTCGGCCCGGAACCGGAGGTTCAGGAACTTCGTCGCCGCTTCGAACTGCTTGACCTGGGTTTTCGCGTTGCTGAGCCGCCGGGTCGCACTGACGATCGCGCTCGGCTCGGCCGTGCCGAGGACGGCCGGGTCGTCGTCTTGCCACTGCTCCGGGCGCAGGCGCAGGGTGGCCAGCTGGTCCGCTCGGGTCGCGCCGTCCAGCACGAGGCCGCGGTCCGCCCAGGCCGCGGTCGACGGGTGGGGGCCCTCGGGGCCGTCCGCTTTCAACGCCCGGAGGACGTCCAGCCAGCGGTACCGGCCCGCCTGCCAGCGGACTTCCGTGCCGTCGCAGCCGTGCGGCTCGCCCGCCAGCGTGCGGCGTGCGCTCGAAGCCAGGTGCGAGATGAACTCGCCCGCTGCGTTGTACGCCGTGATGCCCACGTAGCGCGCGTCCACCGCCGTCTGGATCCGGTGCGCCACCGCGCATTCCAGCGTGCGCTCGTCGTACCCCGCCGTCACTGAGGCGATCCACGCCGGGTCCGGTTCGGGGGCGTGGCGGCCCGTGATGTGGGCGACCGTCAGGAGTTCCAGCCACAGCACCAGGCGCGGGTCTTCGTCCGCGCGGTACACCGCGGTGCCGAGTTCCTTCAGACTGCACGGCCGGGAAGCACACAACTGTCCACAAGCGACACTCCGGCGCGCCGCCAGTGCCGGGGTCCGGGAGACCTGCGACGCGTCCTCGGCCGACGCACCCAGGGGCATCAGCAGACGCAGGGGGCGGTCCATGCCGTCGGTGAACACCGCCGCGCGGCCGGGGGGCAGCGTCACCACGTGGCGGGACTGGGCCTCGCTCAGGTTCATCGTCGCGCCGACCGCCTGGCGGTCGTCTTCGGCCGGGAGGCGGTGGAGGATCTTGCACGCCGTGTTCTTCACGACGTCCGGGACGATCTTGCCCGGGATCTGCTCGGCGACGACGATGCCTTCGCCGTACGCCCGGATCTCCGCCAGCAGCGACGTGAACAGCTCCACCGCGTGCTCGGTCGGGCTGCCCGGCTCGGTGCGCTTGAGCAGCCGGTGCGCTTCCTCCAGCACCAGCACGTGCTTCAGGCCGGACGAGCCGGCGACGTGGTTGACGCGCAGGTGCTCGAACAGGCGGATCAGCACGGCGCCGATGAAGAACGCCTTGTCCATGTCCGAACCGATGTCTTCGATCTCCAGCACGACGTTTCCGCGCAGCAGCGCCGCGACGTCGAGCGGGTGGCCGCCTTCGAAGAAGCGGCCGGGGGTGCCCAGGCGCAGCGAACCGATGCGGACGTCGACGAAGCCGCGGACGTTGTCCGCCACCTCCTTGCCGTAGCCGATGCCCTTGACCACCTCGATCGCGGTCGTCTGCAGGTCACCGAGGCTCGGGTACTTCACCGGGCCGACGCGGCCGCGGACCTCGCCCGTCACCGGGTCCCAGCCCTGGTCGGTGTAGCACTTGTGCAACGCCTGGGCGAGCACCTGGGGGAACGGTTCGTCGGCGTCGAACGCCGCCATGAACAGTGCGCGCGTGAGGTCCATGTGCGTCTGGAGCGGGAACCCCTTCGCGGGCTCAAGCGGGTTCAGCCCGGCGGGGTACGCCTGGGGATCGCCCGGCCGGATCACCGTGACCAGCCCGGTCTCGCCGAGGCGCCCGGCCATCGCCGCGTACTCCGCCTTGGCCGGCTCGATGACCAGCCACGGCACGCCGGCGCGGTGCAGGCCCTCCAGCAGGTGCCGGACCGTCTGCGACTTGCCCGACCCCGTCGCGCCCGCGACGAACGTGTGCCGGTTGAGCGTGTCCAGCGCGACCCGGAACTCGCCGACCGGCTGGTCGGCGTCGTCGAGGACGGTGCCGAGCGGGATCTCGCCGGTGTTCTCCGGGGTGACGTCGAACAGCGGCGGTTCGGTCATCCGGATCCCTGGCAGCTCGCGCCGCGGTGGGCGGGCGATCGCGGCGACGAACTCGCCGGTCGCCGCGAACGGGGACTTCAGCGCGCCGGCCGGCCCCGGCTGCTGCCAGACGTCGGCGAAGCCGGTGCACCCGGTGCCGGGCGTCAGCACGTACGGCAACGCGTCGAGGTCGCTGGCGCTGCAGAGCAACGCCGCCGCGGCGCGGGTGCGCGCCTCGTCCTGGCCGCCGACCAGGACGTGCACCGTCCAGAGCCCCGCGGACTGGGCCCGCGACAGCTCCCGGTACCGGCCTTCCGCCCGCAGCAGCGCGATCCGGTCCGGCTCGGAGTTCTCCCGTTGCCGCAGCCGCGGGATCGTCGTTTCGAGGCCGAGCAGCTCCCGCTCGACGGCATCGGCGCTCAGCGGCTCCGCCACCACGAGCCAGACGAACTCCTCCGGCAAGTGGGCGACGTAGTCGTCGAATCCGCCCCGGCCGGGCGCGTTCCCACCGGTCTCGGGTGTCCACAGTGGATCCGAGCCGCCCGCGCAGCGGATCCACGCGGGCAGCCGGCCCCAGCGCTCCGTGACGTCGGCCGTGGGCTCCGGGACGCCCAGGCTGCCCGGCGGGTAGAGGATCGGTACCGGCTCACCCGGCACGGGCGCCGAGCGCGCCACCGGGGAATACGGCCGCCCGCCGACCAGCACGCGCAGGGTCCGCTGCCCGCCGGTGCGTTCCCAGGCGACGGCGAACGCCCCGGCGCCGAGGCCCGCGTGGGCGGCCGTCAGCGCGGCGAACAGCTGGGCCGGGGCCCGGCCGCCGGTCTCGTCCGGGCGGTCGGCGCCGGCCGCCTGGTCGTCGCCACGGGGGACGGCGAGGAGGCGGTGGAGCTCGAAACCGGCTACGGGGCTCAACGCGGGAGCGCGTCTCGGGCGACCCGGTCGAGCAGGACGATCCCGGGGTTGCAGTCGCCCATAACCACCCGGCGTCCGCCCGGTGCGGCCTCGACCAGCACGTACGCCGTCGGCGCGAGCGACTGCAGGGTGGTCGGCTCGACCTGGAACTCGTACACGCGGGCCATGGTCTGGCCCTCGCTGCGTGACATCGCTTCCGATTCGCTCCTGGTCTCGGACCAGTTCAGTTCGCGCGACGTCGACGTGCTGGAGTTCCGGCTCCACGACGAGCCGGACGACGACGACCCGTGGCCGTCGCCGCTGAAGGAGTGGCTGCTGGTGCCGCCGAAGCTGTAACCGCGGGAGCTCGAGTTGCTGACGGAGACGCCTTCGGTGCCCGACCGGCCGTCCGTGAACGTCTTGCCCATCTCCTCGGTGAGCTGCGAGAGCACGAACTTGAAGCCGCGGCCGATGTACTCCGCCGCGGTCGTGGCCTCGTCGCCGTTGCCCATCCGCATCAGCAGGCTGACGCTGCCCGAGCTGCCGAGCAGCTTCTGCATGTCGTCACGCAGGTGGCCGACGATGAAGACCAGCTGGATCCGGGCCCGCCGCGCCTGCCGCGCCATGGTTTCGAGGGCTTCGAGGGCGATCTGGTCGGCTCCGGCGACGACGATCACCTCGCGGCCGGTCGTCTCGCGGGACTGCAGTTCCTGCAGGGCGCGGTGGAAGACGAGCTGGTCGAGGAACCGCTTGTGCCGTTCGATCTTCGTCCGGGTTGCGATGACGGACAGCCCGCGCGCCGGCCAGCTCGTGCCGAACCCGGCCGGCTCGCCCGCGGCCTGCGCGCCTTCCGACTTGGCCAGCCCGCGCAGTTCGCCTTCGAGGGCGATGAGCTCGTTGCGCACCTGGTCGGTGTTGCCGACGGTGTCGACGTAGGAGTTGAGCTTCCGCAGCTCCTCGGCGGTGAGCGTGTCGTCGGAGCCCGCGTCGTAGACCCGGCGGAGCACCTGCAGACCCGCGGAGAGCTTGCGGAAGGTGACCGGCCCCGTGAGCCGTTCGGCGACGGTGGAGATCAGGTCCGCGTGCAGGCCGCGCAGGTCGGCGGCCATCGCGGTCCGGTTCAGGCTGTGCATCGCGCCGGCGAGCACCTCGGCCAGCTCGTGCGGGTCGAGGTCGGCGAGCAGGGCGAACTCGCCGAGCTCCTCGGGGAGCACCCGGACCGAGACGTCGTAGCCCTTGCCGGCCGCGGCGAGTGTCAGGTCGTCACCGATGGCCATGCTGGTGAAGTCCAGCAGCAGGATCGACGCGCCGCCGGCGAGCTGCGCGGCGCCCGCGGTGGTGAGGAGGCTCGCCCAGCTGTCCTCGGTCCCGCCGAAGACGTCGATCCGGCTCGGTCGCGACGCCAGTTTCACCGGCTGCCAGAGCATCGCGGAGTCGACGCGGTCGCGTTCGCGCTCGTTGTGCGCCTTGACCCGCTGTTCCCAGGCGAAGTGCGCCTGCGTGTACGTCTCCAGCGCCCGGTCGTAGTGCGACTTGTACGCCCGCTTCATGACGCTGAACCGCCGCCGTGTCCGGAAGAAGTGGATGACAGCGAGCAGGACGCCGAGGGCCAGCACGACCGTGGTGCTCACCTCGGAGACCTTCGGGATCTTCGCGGAGACGGTCTCCGCCATTGCCCCGACCAGCACGACCAGCACGACGGTCAGCGCGAGCCAGCCCAGCAGCCCCAGCCACGCGCGCTTGCTGCGCCTCTCCCGGAACTGGTAGTCGTGGGGCGCGTACACCTGCTCGGCCGCCGGCGGGTTGGCCGCCTCCGGGCTCACGGTGATCGGCGCCGGTGGCGTGAACTCCCAGCCCCACTGCTCGCGCGCTCCGAAGAGCCGCTCCCACATCTCGGTCGCCCTGCCCACAGCAACTCCCCGCCCCTGCACTGGTCCCTCCGGTGTATCTAGTGCGCCCGATTGCCGCCTGATTGTGCCCGACCACCCCGACAGAAGTGACACGCTTACGTCAATCGTCCAGATCCGGACACCGGCCGCTGGACGACGCCTGTCGCCGAGCGGACACTCGGTGGATGGGCCGGCGCGTGCGGGTGGCCGTCAGGGTCGAAGGCGTGGTGCAGGGCGTCGGGTTCCGGCCCTTCGTTCACCAGGTCGCGCGGCGATTCGGGCTCGACGGCTTCGTCGGGAACGACGTCCACGGCGTGTTCGCCGAGGCCGAAGGGGAGCAGCGGGACGTCGAGGCGTTCGTGGCCGCGCTGCGGAGCCAAGCACCGCCGCTGGCCGTCGTCGACGACGTCCAGGTGCGCGAGATTCACTCGATCGAGGGAACGGGTTTCGCGATCGTCGCCAGCCCGGACGGCGGCGGCGCCGACACGTTGATCTCCGCGGACTCCGCTACCTGTGCCGACTGCCTGCGCGAGATGCGGGATCCGGCCGACCGGCGGTACCGGTACCCCTTCGTCAACTGCACCAACTGCGGGCCGCGGTTCACCATCGTCCAGGGGGTGCCCTACGACCGGCCGCGCACCACCATGGCCGGGTTCGCGATGTGCGCCGAGTGCAAACAGGAATACGAAGACCCCGGCGACCGGCGGTTTCACGCCCAGCCCGTGTGCTGTCCCGCCTGCGGGCCCACCCTGCGGTTCGAGCCTGGCGGTGGGGAACCCATCCGAAGCGCCGCCGAGGCGCTGGCGCAAGGTGCCGTTCTGGCCGTGAAGGGGCTTGGGGGCTATCACCTCGCCGTCGGGGCTCGGCATGAAGCGGCGGCCGGGCACCTGCGTGCGAGGAAACATCGGGAGGACAAGCCCTTTGCCGTCATGGTTGCCGACCTCGACCAGGCCAGGGAACTCGCCGAGGTGGGGGCGGCCGCGGAAACGGCCCTGATCAGTAGGCGACGGCCTGTCGTGCTGCTGCCGACCAAGGGCGGTCTGGCGGACGCCGTCGCGCCGGGGAACCGGCGGATCGGGGTCATGCTGCCCTACACCCCGCTGCACCACCTGCTCCTGGAGCGGACCGGGCCGATCGTGCTGACCAGCGCCAACGTCTCCGACGAGCCCATCGTCTACCGGGATGAAGAACTCAAGCGGCTCGATAAAATCGCCGATGCCTTTCTCCTCCACGACCGGCCCATTCACATCCGCACCGACGACTCCGTGGTGCGGATAGTGCGGAACCGGGAACAGCTGCAACGGCGTTCGCGCGGTTACGCGCCGGAGCCGGTCACCCTCAAACGGCCCGCGAAGCAGCACCTCCTCGGCTGTGGCGCCGAACTCAAGAACACCTTCTGCCTCGCCAAGGGGCGGCACGCGTTTCTCTCGCACCACATCGGCGACCTCGAGAACTACGAGACGCTCAAGTCCTTCACCGAGGGCATCACCCACTTCGAACGGCTCTTCGCCGTCGATCCCGTGCTCGTCGCGCACGATCTGCACCCCGAGTACCTGTCCACGAAGTACGCGCTCGAACAGGACGTCGAGCTGCTGGGCGTCCAGCACCACCACGCCCACATCGCCTCCTGCCTGGCCGACAACGGCGAAGACGGGCCGGTGCTCGGCGTCGCCTTCGACGGGACCGGGTTCGGGCCCGACGGCACCATCTGGGGCGGCGAGTTCCTCCTCGCCGATCTGAGCAGCTACCAGCGCCTGACGCACCTCCGATCGGTGCGGATGCCCGGTGGCGCACAAGCCATCCGGCAGCCCTGGCGGATGGCCGCGTCCTATGTGGACGCGCTCGGGCGGCCGGCGCGGGACGACGTCGTGCAGCTCATCCGCAGCGGCGTCAACTCACCGCTGACGTCCAGTGCCGGACGCCTCTTCGACGCCGCCGCCGCGCTGCTCGGCGTCCGGGACCAGGTCAACTACGAAGGCCAAGCCGCCATCGAGCTGGAACAGCTGGCCGATCCGACCGAAACGACCGCCTACCGGGCGCGCATCGACGACGTCGTCCACGGTGAAGACCTCATCGCCGCCCTGCTGGACGACTCCGGCTCCAAGGCGGCGAGGGCCGCGCGGTTCCACAACGGCGTCGCCGACGTCATCGCCCGGACCTGCGACCGCTTCCGCGAGCACAGCACCACGGTCGCGTTGTCCGGTGGTGTGTTCCAGAACGTCCTGCTGCTCGATCGGACCGTGGAACAGCTGGAACAGAAGGGCTTTCGCGTGCTGACCCACCGGCGCGTGCCGGCCAACGACGGCGGGATCAGCCTCGGCCAGGTCGCCGTAGCCAGTCGTACCACTCGGTGAGGCCGTCGCCGCGGGTGGCGCTGACCTGGAGGACAGCGGCCGTGGGGTTCACGCGGCGGGTGTCCTCGATGAACTCGTCGACGTCGAAGTCGACGTACGGCAGCAGGTCGACCTTGTTCAGCAGCACCAGGTCCGTCGCGGCGAACATGTGCGGGTACTTCAGCGGCTTGCCCGGCCCCTCGGTCACCGAGAGGATCACCACGCGCGCCGCCTCGCCGAGGTCGAACAACGCCGGGCAGACCAGGTTGCCGACGTTCTCGATGAACAGCATCGAGCCCCGCGCGGGCGACAGCGAGTGCAGCGCCCGGTGCAGCATCGATGCGTCCAGGTGGCAGCCGGCGCCGGTGTTGATCTGGACGACCGGCGCGCCCGTGGCCTTGATGCGCTCGGCGTCGAGCAACGTCTCCTGATCGCCTTCGACCACCGCGCACGGCGTGTCCAGAACGGAGATGGTGCGCTCCAGCAGCGTCGTCTTCCCGGCGCCCGGCGAACTCATCAGGTTGATCGCGAAGACGTCCGACGCCTGCAGGTGCGTGCGGTTGTGGGCCGCGAGGTCGTCGTTCTTCGCCAGGATGTCCTGCTCCAGCACCACCGTGTGGCTCTGGTCGGTGATGCGGACGTCAGTGGTGTCGGAACAGCCGCAGGTGTCGCACATGATGATCAGACCACCTCTACCGATGTGATGCGCAGTTCGCGCCCGGCCAGCACTTCGACGTTCGCGCTGGTGCACGGGCAGAGCAGGATGAAGTCGTCCAGGGTGAACTCGGCGCCGCAGTCGCGGCAGCGCGCCCGCCCGGACGGCTCGTCGATGTCCAGCCGGGCGCCGTCGAGCGACGTCCCGCTGCACAGGACGTCGAAGCAGAAGCGGACGCTGTCCGGCACCACGCCGGACAGCCGCCCGATCTCCAGCCGCACGCCGGTCACCGTCGCGTCGCCCAGCTTGGCGACGATCGCGTCGACGACCGACTGCGTGATCGACATTTCGTGCATTCAGCAGATCCTCGGCAGCGGGTCCCCGACCAGCAGGTCCACGATCCGGGTGCCGCCGAACGCGGTGTTCAGCAGCACCAGGCCCGGCGGGTCGTCGGCGACGCGGCCGATGATCGCCGCGTCCGCGCCCAGCGGGTGGGCGCGCAACGCCGCCAGCGCGTCCGACGCCTGCGCGCCGTCGACGACGACCACGATCCGGCCTTCGCACGCGACGTACAGCGGGTCGATGCCGAGCAGCTCGGACGCGCCGCGCACCTCGGTGCGGACCGGGACGGCCTTCTCGTCGACGACCACCGCGACGTCGGCCGCCTTGGCGATCTCGTTGAGGATCGTCGCGACGCCGCCGCGGGTCGCGTCCCGCATCGCACGCACGCCCGGCACCGCGGCCAGCAGGCCGGCGACGAGGTCGTGCACCGGCGCGGTGTCGGACTCCAGGTCGGCGTCGATGTCGAGCTCGCCGCGGGCCAGCATGATCGTGACGCCGTGGTCGCCGATCGGCCCGGAGACGAGGACGGCGTCTCCGGGCCTCACGGTGGCCACCCCGAGGCCGGTGCGCGTGAGCACCCCGACCCCCGCTGTGTTGATGTACACGCCGTCGGCCTTCCCGCGCTGGACGACCTTCGTGTCACCGGTGACGATCTGGACGCCCGCCGCGGCGGCCGCCGCCTTCATCGACTCGACGATCTTCAGCAGGTCCTCGACCGGGAAACCTTCTTCGAGGATGAACCCCGCGGTCAGGTACAGCGGCCGCGCGCCGGACACGGCCAGGTCGTTCACCGTGCCGTTGATCGCCAGGTCACCGATGTTGCCGCCGGGGAAGAACAGCGGCGAGACGACGTAGGAGTCCGTGGTCAGGGCCAAACGGGCGTCGCCGATGGTCAGCGTCGCCGCGTCTTCCAGGGGCTCCAGCAGCGGGTTGCGGAACGCGTCGAGGAAGACGGCCTCGATCAGCGTCTGCGTCGCCTTGCCGCCCGCGCCGTGCGACAGCGTGATGCGCTCTTCGCGGACCTTCGCGCGCCGGCGGCGGGCGCGGTCGATCCGGTCGAGCACCTGCTGCTCGCGGTCGGACGTCGTCATCGGCACCGGGATCGTCGAGCGCCGCTCAGACGTGCTCATGCCGGCTCGCCTCCCGGACGCGCGTGCGGCTGAACCGCCCGAAGTTGTAGTATGCCGCGCAGGCGCCTTCGGGCGAGACCATGCACGTCCCGATCGGCGTCTCCGGGGTACACGCGGTGCCGAACACCTTGCACTCCCACGGTTTCAGCACACCCTTGAGCACCTCGCCGCACTGGCACGCCTTCGGGTCGGCGACGCGCAGGCCGGGGATCTCGAAGATCCGCTCGGCGTCGAAGGACGCGTACTTCTCGCGGACAGCCATCGCCGAGTGCGAGATGAACCCGAGGCCGCGCCACTCGAAGTACGGCCGCAGCTCCATGACCTCGTTGATCGCCTTCAGCGCGACCATGTTCCCGTTCCACGGCACCACGCGCGAGTACTGGTTCTCGACCTCGGACCGCTTCTCCGACAGCTGCACCATCAGCATGTAGATCGACTGCAGGATGTCCAGCGGCTCGAAGCCGGCGACGACCACGGGCTTGCCGTAGTCGCGCGCGATGAACTCGTACGGCCGGCAGCCGATCACCGTCGAGACGTGACCCGGGCCGATGAAGCCGTCGAGCCGCAGGTCGGGGGAGTCGAGGATGGCCTTGATCGCCGGGATGATCGTGACGTGGTTGGCGAAGACCGAGAAGTTCTCGATGCCCTCGGCGGCCGCGCGCAGCAGCGTCATCGCGGTGGACGGCGTGGTCGTCTCGAAGCCGATGGCCATGAACACGACCCGCAGGTCCGGGTTCTGCCGGGCGATCTTCAGCGAGTCCAGCGGCGAGTACACCATCCGGATGAACGTGTCCTCGGCGTTCGAGTCGAAGAAGTTCCCGCCGGAGCCGGGCACGCGCATCATGTCGCCGAACGACGTCATGAGCACGCCGGGCTGCCGCGCGATGTGGATGGCGTCGTCGACGCGCCCCATCGGGATCACGCACACCGGACAGCCGGGCCCGTGCACCAGCGTGACGCTCTCGGGCAGGTAGTCCTCCAGGCCGTGCTTGTAGATGGTGTGCGTGTGCCCGCCGCAGACCTCCATGAACTTGTACTGGCGGCCCGGCTCGCACAGCGACGTGATCCTCGCGGACAGCGCCCGCGCCTTCTCCGCGTCGCGGAACTCGTCGACGAAACGCATGACGACTCCTATTCGATCTGGGATTCGAGCAGCGCGGCCATTTCGTCCTCGTACGCCTTGCCGATGCTTTCGAGGAAGTCCAGCGCGGCCGCGGCCTCCGCTTCGTCTATTTTGGACAGTGCGAAGCCGACGTGGATGAGGATCCAGTCGCCCGGCTGCGGCGGGTCGTCGTCGAGCAGGCCGATGTTGATGAGCCGCTTGACGCCGCTGACCGAGACTTTCGCGAGGTCCGGTCGATCCTCGCTGATCTCGATGATTTCGCCCGGAATCCCGAGGCACACGGCGCTACATCCGGCTCATCTCGAGGTACCGCCGGACGTCGGGCTCGACCAGCTTGACGACGAAGGCCGCCCCGCCGATCAGCACGAGCAGCAACAACAGACGTTTCATGCGTCAGACCTCCGTGGTCTCCTTGGCGGGCAGGGTTGGACTGGTGCCCCAGGCGAGTTCCGTGACGGCGCGGACCGCGGCCGGCACCGCCGCCTCGACCTCCGGCGACAGCCCGATGCCTTCCTCGAGGCACGCGGGTTCGCAGCCGACGATCAGCACCCGCCCGGCGTCGCCGCCGAGCAGCCGCAGCAGCCGGAACACCGCCTCGGGCTGCATGCCGTGGGCGTCGATCGAGGCCGATGCCGCCAGGTCGTCGACGTCGGCTTCGATGAGCGAGAGCGTGCCGGGCGGCTTTCCGTGCGGGGTGGCGTCGAGCAGGATGGTCGTGTCGTAGCCGCCCAGCAGGTCGTAGGCCAGGTGCATGCCCGCGATGCCGTAGTCGGCGATCTGCACCCACTCCGGCAGTTCGGTGCCTTCCAGCTCCTTGATCACCTCGACGCCGAAGCCGTCGTCGCTCAGGAAGATGTTGCCGATGCCCGCCACCAGCACTCGTGGCCTCATTCCGCGACCTCCAATGGCTCGATCTCGTCGGGGGAGAAGTACCGGAACCGGCCGTGCGTGGTCTGCAGGTCGGCGGCCGGGTCGTCGTCGAGGGTGACGGCGACGTACCGGACACCGTCCACATCGGACAGCACGTTCCGGACCGTGGCGGTCAGCCCGGCGAGGAACATGTCCTGGGCGTCGGTCCCGCGCAGGTTCGGCCGCAGCCGCACCTTCGACCCGGCGGTGACGTCGACGCCCGCGACGGTCACCGTCTCGGGCTCGGGCTCCCTGGTGGCCGGCCGCACGGACCGGACGGCGCCGTGCAGCCGTTCGAGCAGCTCCGGCGGCATCGCGTCGACCCGGTCGACGATCGCCGCCGCGCGCGGGTCGGTGGCCCGGGCCTCGCGTTTCTCCTCTTCGGTCAGCGTCATCGTGCGCAGCGTGAGGATCTCGTCGATCTCGGTGCCGTCGAACAGGTCACCCGGGCTTTCCGGCGCGATCGCCGGGTCGTCGTAGAGGATGATCGGCGACGCGAGCACCACCGTGCTGCGCGACGTGTCGCCGATCAGCACCGGCCAGAGCCGTTCCTGCCGGCAGGCTTCGACGGCGGGTTTCGCCCACTCCGGCGGGTCCAGCATCGACAGGAAGTGCCCGGTGTCGACGCTGAGCACGAGGTGGGCGGCGAGCAGCGCGTGCCGGAGAGCGTGCTCGCGGACGCCGTCGGAGGGCCACGACGTCGTGTTGCGCAGCTCGACGTGCAGCCGGGTGCCGCCGAACGGCCCGTCGAGCGGGTCGGCCCGGGCGGTGAGGGTGCCGGACAGCTCGTTCGAGCCCGGCACGTCACCGGGCACCTGGAACGGCGTCTCGACCGGGAGCTCCGAAAGCGGCAGCTCGAAGTCGATCTCGTGCTCGACGGCTTCGTCCCACGTGCTGTCGGGGGTGACCCGCGTCCGCGCCTGCAGAAACCGCAGCTTGACGTGCAGGATCGTGTGCGCCGGCGGTTCCAGCAGGCACTCGACGCGCGCCGACGCGTGCTCGCCGATGTCGGCCGAGGCGTACGACGGCGGCATCAGCACGCCCCACTGCCAGCGCACCTTGTTCTTCCCGGCCGACGCGCGGTACGGGTAGAGCAGGTAGCCCTCGTAGAGGACGGCGTCACCGACCGCGCGGGCCTGTTCGAGGACGTTCACGGCTCACCAGGCAGCAGTCGTTCCATCGCCGCTTCCCAGGTCGGGATGGCGTGCCGCGCCTTGTACTTGAGCAGCGCGTCCACCGTCTCCTTGGGCAGCTTGATCCACGCGACGTTCGGGAAGTAGCGCTCGACCAGCTCGTCCCACACCTTCACCGGCATCCGGTACTCGGCCTGGGCGTGCCACGGCACCTGCTCCACCCAGAACCCGGGGCCGCCCTTGCCGAAGACCGTGCCGCTGAACAGCAGCACCATCGGCACGACACCCTCGGTCAGTGCGTGGAAGTACTTGCCGGCCGCCACTTCCAGGTCGTAGGTGCACGGGACCTCGGCGTCGATCTCGGTGGCGCCGGTGAAGCCGGGCACCGCCACCGACACCGTCGTGAACTGGAACGGCTTCAGCGTTTCGCCCCACCGGGAGCGGTCGCCGAAGAGGTGGGTGAGCAGCTCCGACTCGTCGTCGGCGTAGCGGCGCCGCTGCGGCTCGATGCGGATCTGGACGCGCAGCACCATCGCGTGGATCGGCTGCCCGGACAGTTCGCTGATCCGCAGCTTGAACGCCAGTGTCGGCGACGCCGCGTACTTCAGCGGCTGGACGTCGACGCAGTCGAAGGTCAGCTCAGCCATCCGCCACGACCTCACTGCGTTCCCGCAGACTCGCGAAGAAACCGTCGATGGCCTCGTGCGCCTCGGTGCCGCCGTCGAAGCCGCGCCACGTCGTCCGCACGATGCCGACCAGCTCGTAACAGACGTCGATCGGCACCAGGAAGCACTCGAAACCCAGGTCGAGCTGGTTCAGCAGCAACGCTTCGACGTCCTCGGCGACGTCGGCGAACGCCGGGGTGTCGGCCAGCAGCTCGTCCCAGGTGCCGAGCGGCAGGAGCGACTCGGTCGCCCCCGCCGGGCTCGGGTAGAACGCGACCGTCCGGTCCTGCACCGAGTTGCGGAACAGGAACGCCGTCTTCACCGGGATCCCCGCCGTCTCCCACAACGCGGCGCCGGGGGCGAACCGCGGCGCGTGCCGGAACCGCTGCGGCACCGCGCGGTGCCGCTTCCCGCCCGCGCCGCGGTGGGTGAAGAGCAGGTAGCAGCCCCGGCAAGCGCACATGATCGCCCGGGACTCCAGGTCGATGACGTGCCCGTGCTCCGCGCCGATCGGCTCGGCGCACAGCTCGCACCGCTCGCCGGGCGCCGTCCGCTGGACGGGGTTGCGGAACCTGCGCAGTCCGCCCGTCATACCGGCTCCGCGGGGACCGGGCACTCGAGCGCTTCCAGCGGCAGCAGGGGACGTCCGCCCGGGCCGGTCTGCTCGGGCACCACGCCGGCGACGTGGACGTCGGAGATCTCCGGCGCCGCCTCCCGCACCACCTTCTCGATGGCGTACTTCGCGGTGACGGTCGACGACGGGCAGCCGTCGCAGGTGCCCTGCAGCTGCAGGCTGAGCACGCCGTCGGCGTCGATCCCGATCAGCTCGACGTCGCCGGCGTGCGAGCCCAGGTAGGGCCGGACCTTGTCGAGCGCCTCGGCGACGCGCTCGTGCGTGGTCTTCGGGTGCAGGTCGTGCAGGACGAGCAGGCCCCGGACGTGGTCGTCCTCGGCCAGCCGGTCCAGCAGGGGACGGTCGACGATCTCCACGATCCGTTCCAGCCCCGCGCCGTAGAACTCGAGCAGTGTGTGGACGAGGTCCTCGGCGACTTCGGCGTCCGGGCCGGAGAACTCGCCCAGCAGCCGCTCGATCCGTTCCCCGACCTGGCCGACGTCGGTCATCAGGCGATCTCCCCGCCGAACGCGTGCGGGGTGTGCAGCCGTTCGACGACCTTGCCCTTGCCGGTGTACATGTGGACGCCGCAGGGCAGGCACGGGTCGAAGCTGCGGACCGCGCGCATGATGTCGATGCCCTTGAAGTTCTCCTGCGTGTTCTCCTCGAAGATCGGCGTGTTCTGCACGGCGTCCTCGTACGGCCCCGGCGTGCCGAAGCTGTCGCGGACGCTGCCGTTCCACGGCGTCGGCGGGTACGGGTGGTAGTTCGCGATCTTGCCGCCCTTGATCACCATGTGGTGCGACAGCACGCCGCGCACCGCCTCGGTGAAGCCGCAGCTCACGCCCTCGTCCGGGACCTTGAACGGCTCCCACGTCTTCGTGTTGCCCTTGCGGACCTCACCCAGCGCCTGCTCGGCGAAGTGCAGCGCCATCGCGGCCGAGTAGGCCTGGAAGTACGTCCGCGCGCGGTTGCGCTCGAGCGCGTTGCTCCACTGCGGGATCTTCCACTCGAAGCTGACCTCCGGCTTGGTCGCCGTGCGCGGCAGGTTGATCGTCACGCTGTGCCCGGTCGACTTGACGTACGGCGTGTCGACGAGCCCGGCGAGCGCCGTCACCCACAGGCGCGCGATCGGGCCGCCGCCGGTGTCGAGGGCCAGGTGGTCCTTGCCGTCGAACCAGCGCGGCGACATCGTCCAGGAGTACTTGCTGTCGAAGTCGCGCTTGGCCGGGCGCGGGATGGTGTGCTGGTTCCACGGGTGGCGCTGGTCGACGGGGTTGCCGAGCGGGTCCTGCGTGACGAACATCGGCTGGTCGGCCCAGTCCTCGTAGAACGAGCTGCCGAGCAGGATCCGGATGCCGAGGTTGATGTCGAGCAGGCTGGTGGTGACGAGCTTGCCGTCGACGACGATCCCCGGCGTCACGTACATCTTCCGGCCCCAGGACTCCATGTTCTCGTAGCTGAAGTCGCAGTACTCCGGGTTGTTCAGGCTGCCCCAGCAGCCGAGCAGGACCCGGCGTCGGCCGACCTCTTCGTAGCCGGGGATGGCTTCGTAGAAGAAGTCGAACAGGTCGTCGTGCATCGGCAGGCAGCGCTTCATGAACTCGACGTAGCGCATCAGCCGGGTCAGGTAGTCGGTGAACAGCTGCACGGTGGCGACCGTGCCGACGCCGCCCGGGTACAGCGTCGACGGGTGGACGTGCCGGCCCTCCATCAGGCAGAACATCTCGCGCGTGCTTCGGGAGACCTGCAGGGCCTCCCGGTAGAACTCGCCCTCCAGCGGGTTCAGCGAGCGCATGATGTCGCCGATGGTCTTGAAGCCGTGGTCACGCGCGTGCGGCGCTTCGGTGCGGTTGGCCTGCTCCAGGACGCCGGGGTTCGTCTCGGCGACCATCTTCTCGCAGTAGTCGACCCCGACCAGGTTCTCCTGGAAGATGTTGTGGTCGAACATGTACTCGGCGGCCTCGCCGAGGTTGAGGATCCACTCGCCCAGGTGCGGCGGGCGGACGCCGTAGGCCATGTTCTGCGCGTAGACCGAGCACGTCGCGTGGTTGTCGCCGCAGATCCCGCAGATCCGGCTGGTGATGAAGTGCGCGTCGCGCGGGTCCTTGCCCTTCATGAAGATGCTGTAGCCGCGGAAGACCGACGACGTGCTGTGGCACTCGACGACGCGCTTGGCCGCCCAGTCGATCTTCGTGTAGATCCCGAGGCTGCCGACGATCCGGGTGATCGGGTCCCACGCCATCTCGACGAGGTCGGTCCGGCCCTTGGTGCTGACGCCCTTGTCTGTCATGTCCACTCCCTTGAAGTGTTACAGCCCTTTCAGCGCCAAGACGACTTGTAGCCGGTGTCGAGCTTCTTTCCCTTGTGCCGCCACTTGGGCTCGTTGTCGATCTTGCGTTCGGTGATCTTCCGCAGCCGCCGGATCACCGAGCCGTACGCGCCGCTGGCCAGCGACGACACGTGCGCGCCCGGGGGCTCGTCCATGAACGGCATGAACTTGTCCGGGAAGCCGGGCATGGTGCAGCCGATGCAGATGCCACCGACGTTCGGGCAGCCGCCGACGCCGTTGATCCAGCCGCGCTTGGGCACGTTGCACTTCACGACCGGGCCCCAGCAACCCAGCTTGACCAGGCACTTCGGGGAGCCGTACTCGTCGGCGAACTCGCCCTGCTCGTAGTAGCCGCCGCGGTCGCAGCCCTCGTGCACGGTCGCGCCGAAGAGCCACTGCGGCCGCAGGTGGTCGTCGAGCGGGATCATCGGCGCCTGGCCGGCCGCCTGGTACAGCAGGTAGACGATCGTCTCGGACAGGTTGTCCGGGTGGGTCGGGCAGCCGGGCACGCAGACGATCGGGATGCCGGCGCCGGAGCGCCAGTCCCAGCCCAGGTAGTCGGGCACGCCCATGGCGCCGGTCGGGTTGCCCTCCATCGCGTGGATGCCGCCGTAGGTGGCGCAGGTACCGACGGCCATTACCGCCAGCGCCTTGGGGGCCAGGCGATCCAGCCACTCGCTGGTCGTCATCGGCTGGCCGGTCTCGGGGTTGTTCCCGAAGCCGCACCAGTAGCCCTCTTCCTTGATCGCCTCGTTCGGGATCGACCCCTCGATGACCAGCACGAACGGCTCGAGCTCACCGCGGTCCGCTTTGTAGAACCACTCGATGAACGTGTCGGCCCCCTTGTCGGGGCCGCACTCGAAGTCGATCAACGGCCAGTGGACCGCGATCTTCGGCAGGCCGGGCAACGCGCCGAGGACGATCTCCTCGATGCTCGGTTGCGTCGCGGCGGTCAGCGCGACGGAGTCGCCGTCGCACGACAGGCCGGCGTTGATCCAGAGGATGTGGATGGGCTGCTCTTCTTGCTGGGCATGCGTCACGGCTGATCAACCCCGAAGTCGTCGAGCGCGCCGAGGGTCAGTTCCCACAGCGCGTGGTAAAGGGTCGTCTGGGCTTCCTGGATGCGGTGCACGGATGGCGACGGGACGACGAAGAGGTGGTCGATGCTGTCCAGCTCGGCCATCTTCCCGCCGTCGTAGCCGGCGATGCCGACCGTCACCATGCCGCGCCGGGCGGCCTCGTCGAAGGCGCGCAACAGGTTCGCGGAGTTCCCGCTGGTGGACAGGCCCACCGCGATGTCGCCGGCCCGGCCGAACGCGGCCAGCTGCCGGGCGAACACGACGTCGAACCCGATGTCGTTGGAAAGGGCGGTCACCACCGCGATGTCGTTCGTCAACCCGAACGCGGGCAACGGTTTCGCCGCACCCGCCGGGCTCAGGAACAGGCTGGCGAGGTCCTGCGCGTCGGTCGAGCTGCCACCGTTGCCGAACGCGAGCAGCCGGCCGCCGCCGGCGAACGCGCGCGCGACGTCCTGCACGCAGGCGAACAGGCGCTCGCGATCGGCCGCCAGCACCTGGGCGCGCAGCGCGACGATCTCGTGCACCTTGTCCACAGTGGACTTTTCGACCTGATCGAGGACGGCGTCGACATCACCGGCACCCGCGTAGAGGAACGGGTACAGCGCTTCGAGACCGTCCGCGCCCACGGGGGTGTGTTCCCGCGACATGGCGCGTCAACTCCTCGGCTAGGAATTCTCCAGGCGAGCGATGGCTTCCCCGGCGTGCACCAGGATTCGGTCGCCGACGCCGGCCGAAACCAGTGCCACGCTCACCTCTTCCCGGCCGGAGCCGGTTTCCACGACTGCGAACCCGAGGTCCAGGAGTTCGACTACGGTCACTTCGACCGCGGTGTCCGAGCAGGTGATGCACACCCCGTCGTGGCAGACGGGGGTAGCCGCTCTGTCGGCGTCACTAGCGCTCATGACGCCACCTCCGGGGTGAGCACGCCCGGTTGTTCGAAGAAGACGTGCACGAGCTCCCACAGGACGTGGTAGGTCGTCACGTGTACCTCCTTGACTACGCGCGGGTCGTCCGAGTGAGCGATGAAGACGTGGTCCAGCCCAGTAGTCGCGGTAATCGCGCCGCCGTTACCACCGGTCAGGGCGACGGTGAGCATGCCGAGGTCACGGGCCGTCTCGAGGGCGCGTTTGACGTTGCCGCACTCGCCGTCGGTGGAGATGCCCAGCGCGATGTCGGCCGGTTCGCCGAGGATCCGCAGCTGGTGGGCGAAGACGTCGTCGAGCCCGGCGCGGCTGGCGACGCCGGTGACCGTCGCGACGTCGGCGGTCAGCGAGACGGCCGGCAGCGCGCGCTTGCCGACGATCACCGGGTGCACGAACTCCACGGCCACGTGCTGGGCGTCCGTGCTCGGGCCGCCGTTCCCGAAGACGACGAGCTTGCCGCCGCGGTGGAAGCGCCGGGCCATGCCGTGGCACGCCAGCGCGACCTTCCGCGCGTCGTCGGCCAGCGCGAGGACCGGCGCCTCGCGGCGCGCGAACAGCGCGTCGACGGAGTCGGGGTGATTCGGTGACCACGGCATCGCGGCACTTCCTCGGGAGCTGCTCGGTGGTGGGAGCTTCCCCAGGCTAGAGGTGTGAGTTGGATCACACAATAGATCTACTCGGGTGATTCGTGGTCCGTGCTGGTGCTCGTGGTCGTTTCGAGCCTGCTCCGCCCGGGTGCATGCCCTCCCCTGCCAGCAGGTATGCGTGCCAATCTCGAGGGACCGAGGCGGGGAGGCCGGGGTGTCCGACGTCGAGAAATTCGCAGCCGAACTCGACGTGGCCGTGGAACGGATCGGACGCGCGGTCGCGGCGATGGCGAAGGCCGGTGCCCGCCTTGACGAGGCGGCGACGGATCTCGCGAAGGCGACGCAGGGAGCGAGGGCGCCGTCGGCGAAACAAGCCCAGGCATTCGCTGTCGAAGCCCGTGGAGGCATTACCGCCCTGTCCGCTCGGCTCGGCGCGGTTTCGCGAAATTTGGCCGCATATCGTGTGGATCTGACCGGGCCGCCGGTCGTCGCACCCATTCCGGCGAAACCGCCCGTCGAGCCGGCGACGGTCACGGCGTCCCGCGCCGAGTTGCCGCCGCCCGTGCGGGTCGGCAAAGGGGACAAGTTTCGCCGAGGTGCAGGCATATTTTCGCAAGATCGGCTTGCCGCCGTACGCGATCGCATCACACGTCGAGGCCAAGCTCGCGGTCCGGATGGCGAAGACCGGGGTTCGTGATGTCACGGTTACCCTGAATCACGTTCCGTGCCCCGGTAAGGGCGGCTGTGACGAGGAGCTGGAGAACATCTTGCCGAATGGGTTCAGCCTGAGCGTCTACGGCGAATCGGGGGACGGTGAGAGATTCTTCAAGCGTTATACGGGGAGATCCAGGTGATACTCGAGGCGTACTACGCCGGGCACACGGACCGCCCGGCCGTGGTGGCGACCGCTGCCGAACTGGCCGCGGCGCTGGATGCGGTCGCGGCGCTGGAGGGGCCGCAGATCGTCCAGCTGTGGGTGGACGGTGACAAGACGAAGCCCAACCTGATGGTGGGACTCCACGGTGACCGCGGGATCCTCCGCTACGCGGATGCCGATCAGGCGTTTTGCAGCTCGGGTGGGGAATTTTCGCTGCCGGAGTGGGGCGAGGTCATTTACTACCTCGCCACCGGCGAGTTCGAGTTCCCCGATGACGCCGAGCTGCCGGACAAGGACGTCCGGAGCGCGGCGTTCGCTTTCCTTGCCTCGGGTGGTGCGCGTCCGGCGGGCGTCGCGTGGGCTGAGGAGTAGTCCGGCATCAGTGTTGGTGCTCGTGGTCGCCCTGGGCGTGCTCCGCCCGGGCCAGCCAGAGTTCGGCCTCATGGGCGGCCCCTCGTGACCGGAGCATCCGGGCCAGGCTGAGCATGCCCTGGACGTCTCCCGTTTCGGCCGCGCGGCGGAACCACTGCTCGGCTTCCGAGAGGTCTTCGCGGTGCTCGGCGAGGTGCCCGAGGTTGGTCAGGGCCGGGACGCTGCCGTGCTCGGCGGCCTTGCGGTACCAAGCGGCGGCCTCGCCCTCGTCGCCGCGGTTGCGGGCCAGGACGCCGAGGTTGGTCATCGCGGCCGGGTCGCCGCGCTCGGCGGCGTCGAGGTACCAGTTCTCGGCCTCTTCGAGGTCGCCGCGGCGGTGCAGCAGCAGCCCGAGCCGGACGATCGCCTCGACGTTGCCGCCGGTCGCGCCCTGCCGGTACCAGGTCTCGGCGTCGCTGGGCCGGCCCAGCCGCTCGGCCTGCCTGCCCAGCTGGCACGCGCCCCCGAGGTCGCCGGCCAGCACGGCCGCGCGCCACCACCGGGCGGCCTCCGCCGCCTGGCCGCGGTCGCGCAGCAGGATGCCCAGGTCGATCATCGCGCCGGTGTAGCCCGCGTCGGAGGCCTGCCGCAGCCACGACTCGGCCTCTTCGGTCTTCCCCTGTTCGCGCAGCAGGTGCCCCAGCGCGGCCATCGAGGACAGGTCGCCGGTGCGCGCGGCCGCGCCGAACCAGTGCTGGGCGTCGTCGCGCTTGCCCCGCCGTTCGTAGGAGCGGGCGAGGTTCAGCATCCCGTGCGGGTCGCCGGCCAGCGCCGCCTCGTGCCACCAGCGCTCGGCCTCCTCCAGGAGGCCGCGCTCGTTGAGCAGGTGCGCCAGCGCCGTCATCGACGTCCGGTCACCGCCCATGGCGGCCCTGCGGTACCACGACTCGGCCTCGATGAGCTCCCCGCGCTCGCGCATCGCCGCACCCATCCGGGCCATGGCGACGACGTTGCCGCCTTCGGCGGCCTTGCGCTGCACGTAGTCGTCGAAGCTCGAGTTCCACTTCTTTAGCCGACCGGGCATCGGCCTGCTCCCTCCGGCTGGTCCTTGCTCCGGTAGTCGCAGTTCATGGGCCCGATGTGACATCTCAGCTAGGGGTGGGCGAGATCACATTCGCGCCAGGCGGTCGTGTCGACGCGGTTTTCCCACGTCGACAGCAGGAAGACTACGCCGCGCGCACCCCTGGGTGAGAGGAGAAAATCTTGGCGGCCCGCGGCTTTCGGCTCAGCGTGACGCAGCGAACCCTGCTGGTAGTCGCGATCCTCGCGATCGCCCTCTTCGGCTACTGGGCGACGAGAGGCGCGGGCGCGACCCCGGCCGCTCCGTCGACATCTTCCGCTGCCCCCTCCGGGCCCGTCCCGGTCAACGCCGCCGACGCGCAGAAGCAGCTCGGCGAGCTGACCGTCGCGGCGCGGACGTCCATGGACGGCTACTCCCGTGAGAAGTTCCCGCACTGGGCGAGCCAGGGGTCGAGCTGTGACACGCGGGAAGTCGTGCTGAAGCGCGACGGCAAGGACGTCAAGACCGACAAGGAGTGCCGGGCGACGTCCGGTACCTGGACGAGCGTCTACGACAGCGAGACGTGGACGAAGCCGACCGACCTCGACATCGACCACATGGTCCCGCTCGGCCAGGCCTGGGCGAGCGGCGCGAAGGCGTGGACGACCGAGAAGCGCGGCCAGTTCGCCAACGACCTGACGCGGCCGCAGCTGTTCGCCGTCACCGACAACCTCAACCAGCAGAAGAGCGACAAGGCGCCCGACCAGTGGAAGCCGCCGCTCGTGGCGTTCTGGTGCACCTACGCGACCGACTGGATCGTCGTGAAGCACTTCTACGGGCTGACCGTGACCGAGGGTGAGAAGACCGCCTTGACGGACATGCTGCGCCGCTGCTGAGCTGATCGCCATGACGACGTTCGCGTTGATCCACGGCGGCGGTGGCAGCGGCTGGGACTTCCACCGGCTGGTGCCCGAGCTCGCGGCCCGCGGCCACGACGCGGTCACCCCGGACCTGCCGATCACCGACCCGGCGGCCGGGCTGACGGAGTTCACCGAGACGGTGCTTGCCGCGCTGGGCGATCGCACGGACGTCGCCGTCGTCGGGCATTCGTACGGCGGCTTCACCGCGCCGCTGGTCGCGGCGAAGGTCCGCGCGCGGGTGCTGGTGTACCTGGCCGGGATGATCCCGGCGCCGGGGGAGCAGCCCGGGCAGTGGTGGGGCAACACGGGGTTCGCGGCGCCGACCGGGCTGAGCGAAGCCGAGACGTACTTCAACGGCGTCGCGCCCGAGCTGGCCGAAGCGTGCCAGGCGCACGGGCGCGATCAGGTGAGCAAGGAGTGGGACGAGCCGTGGCCGCTGCCGGCCCACCCGGACGTCCCGACCCGGGCGCTGCTCTTCCGCGACGACCGGTTCTTCACGCCGGACTTCCAGCGCCGGGTGGCCCGCTCGCGGCTGGGTGTCGAACCGGACGAAGTCGACGGCCCGCACTGCGCGCCGCTGAGCCACCCGGCCGCCATCGCCGAGCAGCTGGTGAGCTACCTCTAGTCGCTTTGGTTACTTAAAGGTCTAGACCTATTGACTGTGTGGTCCAGGCCACTTAACGTCTGGTGCGCGGCGAACCCGCACCTCCCACCTGTTTCACCTCCGCTCCGGTCCCCGCCATGGAGGTTCCCCCGTCATGCGCTTCGCCAGGATCATCGCCTTGACGGCCTTCGCCGCCGGCAGCCTCCTCGTGGCTCCCGCCGCCCCGGCGTCCGCCGCGGCTTTGCCCGCGTGCCAGCACTTCTACACCGGTACGATCCCGGACCGCCCGGTCACCGGCGGCCACGGCCCCGGCACGCTCGTCGGCGCCGTGAACGTGTCGAACCGCTTGCCCGCACCGGGTTCCGTCAGCGGCGGCCTCGGTGCGGACGGCAAGGTGACGTTCACGTTCGCCCGCGTCAGCGGCGCGAAGGCGTACCGCGCGTTCCGCAACGGCCAGGCGCTGCAGTGGATTTCCGACTGGGGCCAGCCGACGCTCACGGTGACCGACGCGAGCCCGTGCCAGAACGCGAACTACCAGCTCTACGCGATGACGGCGGAGGACAACTCGCCCGGCTCGCTCGGCCAGATCTCCACGGCGTACCGCCTCGACACGGGCAACCACCTCGCGGCGTACCGCATCCCGGCCGGCACGACGCTGAGCTACCGCGTCACGTCGTACAACGACGTCGCCCAGACGGCGCTGGGCTACAGCGCCGGCCCGGGCTTCTGCGCGGTCGACGCCCGGAACATTCCGTGGGGCACCAGGTTCTCGGTCCCGGGCTACGGCGAGTGCTACGCGGCGGACATCGGCAGCTGGATCAAGGACGACATCGTCGACGTCTGGCTACCGGGCTCCCAGGCCGACGCGTGGGGCATCCAGCGGCTGACGCTGACCGTGCGCTAGAGCCACCTGGCCGCCGAAAGGCCGTGAAGCCTCCTTGCCGACGTCCCCCCTTCGCCCCGGCAAGGAGGCCTTCATGGTTACCAGCGGTCGATGTGCAGCACGTCGTCCAGGGGCTGGCGTGACGCCGGCTTGAACGTCTCTCCCGTGTAGAACGCCGTCGGGATCATGGCCGCCTGGTGAACGTTCTTCGGCAGCCCCAAGACCTCCGCCGCTTCCTGCTCGTACTTCAGGTGCAGCGTCGTCCACGCCGTGCCCAGGGTCACCGAGCGGGCCGCCAGCATGAAGCTCCACACCGCCGGCAGCAGCGAGGCCCACAGGCCCGCCTGGTTGCCCGCCGGGAGCTCGTCCGACGGCGTCTCCAGGCACGGGATCACCAGGACCGGGACGTCACCCATCCGGTCGGCCAGGAACTCGACGCTCGACCCGATCCGCTGCTGCACCGGCGCCCGCGTCGGGTCGTCCGCGAACAGCTTGCCCGCCGCGTTGCCCGACTCCAGGTACTCGTGGCACGCCCGGCCGTAGATCGCGCCCAGCGCCGCGCGCTGGGCGTCGTCGGTGACGACCAGCCACTGCCAGCGCTGGGTGTTCGAACCGCTCGGCGCCTGCAGCGCCACCTGGATGCAGTGCTTCACCAGGTCGATCGGCACCGGCCGGTCGAAGTCCAGCCGCTTGCGGACCGTCCTGGTGGTCGTCAGGAGCTCTTCGGGCGTCATCATCGGCCCATCATGCCGGGCCTACCAGCGATCGTGCACCAGCGGGCGGATCAGCTCCTCGTACGTCGCGCGGACGCCGGCCGCCGCCTCCTCCGGCAACGGCGGGAGCGCGGCCGCCGCGGTGTTCGCCGCCACCTGCGAAGCGTTGCGGGCGCCCGGGATCACCGTGCTCAGGCCCGGCTGGTCGAGGATCCAGCGCAGGGCGAACTGCGCGAGGGCCTGCCCCTCGGGAACGAGCCCGCGCAGCCGCTCGACGGCCTCCAGGCCGACGTCGTACGGCACGCCGGAGAACGTCTCGCCGACGTCGAACGCGTCGCCGCCCCGGTTGAAGTTCCGGTGGTCGTCGGCGGCGAAGGTGGTGCTCGCCGTGTAGCGCCCGGACAGCAGGCCCGACGCCAGCGGCACCCGCGCGATGATCCCGGCGCCCGCGTCCGACGCCGCCGGCAGCACGCGCTCCAGCGGCTTGAGCCGCAGGCAGTTGAGGATGATCTGCACCGACGCGACGTTCGGCCGCGCCAGCGCCGCCAGCGCCTCGTCGCAGGTCTCGACGCTCACGCCGTACGCCTTGATCCGGCCTTCGTCGACCATCGCGTCCAGGGCGTCGTACACCGCGTCCGTGGAGTACACCGGCGTCGGCGGGCAGTGCAGCTGGACCAGGTCGAGGGTGTCCATCCCGAGGTAACGACGCGACCGGTCGTTCCACTCGCGGAAGTGCGCGGCGACGTAGTTCTCCGGCACCTGGTCGACCCGGCGGCCCATCTTGGTCGCCACGAACACGTCCGGGTGGTCGGCGCGGAACCGGCCGACCAGCCGCTCGCTGCGGCCGTCGCCGTAGACGTCCGCGGTGTCGAAGAAGGTGACGCCCGCTTCGGCCGCCGCGTGCAGCACGGCGAGGGCGTCGTTCTCGTCGACCTCGCCCCAGTCCGCGCCGAGCTGCCAGCAGCCGAGCCCGACGACCGAGACCTCGCGGCCGAGGCGGGTGATCTTCCGGTTCTCCATGCCGCGATCCAAGCACACCTATGATCGGCCGTCATGGCCATGACTTCGGGTCCGGACGGGCTGGGGACCCGGCTGCGGCACGTCCTCGAACTGCTCGACGGCGACGTCGCGAAGTTCCTCGGCGACATCGGCCTCGACGGCTACCGGCCGCGGTATTCGCCGGTCGTGCGCGCGCTGCTGGCGAAGGGGCCGCTGGCCATCCGGGACCTGGCCGCGGAAATGCGCGTGACGCACTCGGCCGCCAGCCAGACGGTCGCCCAGATGAGCCGGGCCGGCCTGGTGACGCTCGAACCCGGCGCCGACGCGCGGCAGCGGATCATCTCGCTCACGGACCAGGCGCGCGACGTGCTGCCCCTGGTGGAGGCCGAGTGGACGGCGACGAACGAGGCGTGGGACGCGCTGGAGGCCGAGCTGCCGCACTCGCTGCGCGCCCTGCTGGACGCGATCGTCGAGGCGCTGGACCGGAAGCCGTTCCGCGAGCGGATCGGGGAAACGGCAGCCGCCCGCGAACTGCTGTGACTAGGCCGCGTCCGAGACGCGGAAGATCGCCCAGACGTACTTGCCGCCGGGACAGCGCTCGAAACCCCAGTCCTCGGACAGCGCCTGGACCAGCGCGAGCCCGCGGCTGCGCGCCTCGGCCGGGGACGGCGCCCGCAGCTCGGGCGGCATCCGGCCGGTGTCGTACACCCGCAGCGTGAGCCGGCCGCCGGTGTACTCCACCTCGAAGCGCTGCGGGCGTTCGCCGTGCTCGAAGGCGTTCGTGACCAGCTCCGAGGTCGCCAGCAGGACGTCCTCCAGCTGCGCCTCGTCCAGGCCGAAGGCCGACGTGGCCGCGCGAACCTCGCGGCGGGCCAGCGCCGGGGCGGTGACGTCCGACGGGAGAAGCACCGTCAACGGTGCGGCCGCGGCCATGCGCTGCGGCATCTTCGACGTCGTCATGGGGGTCCCCCGGCCTGTGCTTTTCGGTACTGTCCGCGAAGTACCCACGGCTTTGCGCAGCTAATCAGGTGCCGTCGGCCAGCTCGGATTCGTCCAGGCCCGAACGCAGTTTCTTCAACGTCGCGGCCAGCAACCGCGACACCTGCATCTGGGAGACCCCGACGCGGCGCGCGATGTCCGACTGGCTCATCCCGGAGCCGAACCGCAGCGCCACGATCTTGCGTTCGCGCTCCGGCAGGCTGTCCAGCATCGGGCGCAGCGCCTCCCGCAGCTCGGCTTGGCCCAGCTCGGCGTCCGGCGCCCCGAACCGCGTGTGTGCGGCGTTCTCCAGCAGGTGGTCGAGCGACGCGCCGTAGCGGCCCTGACCGGCGCGAAGGCCTTCGTAGACGTCTTCGATGGGCACGCCGAGCCGGGCGGCGATCTCACTCGGGCGCGGTGCGCGCGAGAGCTGCACGGTGAGCTCTTCGCGGGCGCCGGAGATGTTCGCGTTCAGCTCTTTCAGCCGCCGCGGCACCCGCACCGACCAGCTGTTGTCGCGGAAGTGGTGGCGCAGCTCGCCGGAGATGGTGGGCACCGCGAACGCCAGGAAGTCCGTGCCCTGCGTCGGGTCGAACCGGTCGACGGCGTGGATCAGCCCGACCGTGGCGATCTGGACCAGGTCCTCCATCGCCTCGTCGCGGTTGCGGAACTTCCGCGCCAGGTTGCGCGCCAGTTCGAGGTGGTTGCGGACCAGGGTGTCGCGGATGCGCTCTCGTTCCGGGGAGTCCGCCGGCAGCGCGGCGAGGTGGGTGAACAGCGCGCCGACGTCGAGGCCGGACCCGCTGCTCCCGGCGGGGTCGGTCACGAGCCGGCCGCCTGGCTCTCCCGGACGAGGTCGACCCGGGACAGGTAGCGCCCGTCCTCGGGGGTCACGGTCCGCTCGGCCGACGTCGCGAGCGCGGTCAGCAGCTGCCAGGAAAGGCCGGTGTCGTCCCCGTGGTCGGGCGAGTCCGACAGAACGGACACCGAAACCTCGATGCGCGGTCCGCTCCAGGAGAAGACACAGGTGAGCTTGCCGTCCGAGGCGGCGGGCAGCAGCAGCGAGCACGCCTCGTCCACCGCCATCCGGAGGTCCTCGACGGCGTCGAGGTCGAAGTCCTGGCGCATCGCGATGTCGGCCACGATGGTGCGCAACGTCGGCACCACGTGCGGGATCGCGGCCGTCCGTACCTCGATGACCTGCGCGCCTCCCGGCACGAGCGGGGCGTTGTCCTCCACGTTTGTTCCTTTCTCCGCACTCGCGCTGGGTGACTTGCGGTGTCCCTCGACGCCCGGTCAGCGAGATGCCCGTGGGGTGAGCAAACCAAACCCGCGTTTGATCCGCTCCACCGGCGGGCACATAGCGGTCGACGTGCTGATCCGGGGAAAGGCAGGAACGACATGGCTGACGTGAGCCGGCTGCCCACTGTGGTTGCTGAAGAGTGGGAATGGCAACTGCGCGGCTCGTGCCGGGGCGCGGACAGCAGTCTCTTCTTCCACACCGACAACGAGCGGGGTTCGGCGCGCGAGCGGCGCGAGACGCGGGCGAAGGCCATCTGCCAGGCCTGCCCGGTGCTGGCCCAGTGCCGCGCGCACGCGCTGACCGTGCAGGAGCCCTACGGCATCTGGGGCGGCCTCGGCGAGATCGAACGGCGGCAGCTGTTCCTCCGGCAGCGCCGGGCCGAGCGCAAGGCCGTCAGTGCGCACTGAACAGGACCGTGAGCAGGCAGGATCCGATCGCATGTGACCACTCCACGCGAAAGGGCGGCGGCCGTGGCGGGCTCGGTCGCACGCTGGGTTAGGGTTGGTCCCGGAGTTGCCTTGACCGTGTCCGGCGCGGGGTCCTGCCCGGGCTGTGAAAGGCACGGTGACACGGTTGCCGCTTGAAACAACAGGCGCGTACCCGGCGCAGGAGCAGCGCCTGACGAGGAGAAACTGCATGCCCGCAGCCGACCAGAACGCCACCCCGCCCGGGTTCGGCATCACGCTGGACACCGAAGCGACGGAGCCCCGGGTGGTGGTCACGGGTGAGCTCGATCTGCTCACCAGCCCGCAGCTGCAGGAGGCCTTGGCCGGCCTGATCGCGGACAAGCGCGCGCAGCGGGTCGTCGCCGATCTGACCGGGGTGACCTTCTTCGACTCTTCCGCGCTGAACGTGGTGCTGCGCGCCCAACGCCAGGCCGGCGAGCAGGACGTCCAGCTCGCGGTCGTCCCGAGCCCGGCCGTCAGCCGGGTGATCGAGCTCACCGGCGTGGCCGAACACCTGAGCGTGTCGGAGGACCCGCAAGCCTGATCCCCCGCTACGGTCCTGCGGACTGATTCCGGTTCGCGGATCCTGGGGGCGGCACGATGATGGGGCGCACGCATGCCCTGACCGGGTGGTGCGCGGGCTTGGCCATCGCGCCCGCGGTCGGCGCGGGCTCGGTGCACCAAGCGGTGGTCTTCGCCGCGACGACAGCGGGCTTCGCCCTGCTGCCCGACCTGGACCACCCCGGCGCGAGCGCGTCCCGTCTCCTCGGCTGGCTGACCGGCACCCTCTCCTGGCTGCTGCGCCGCGTCTCGGCGGGCATCTACGCCCTGACGAAGGGCCCCCGCGACGAAAACGTCACGGGCAAGCACCGCCACCTCTCCCACACGGTCCTGTTCGCGGCCGGCCTGGGCGCGCTGACGTCCTGGGGCACCGAAACGGGCGGTCCGTGGGCCGTGGTCGGCGTGGTGGTCTTCGGGTTGATGCTGGCGGAAGGCGCGCTGGGCGACTGGCTGCTGCCGGTGAGCGGCGCGGCGGTCGCGTGGTGGTTCTTCACCGCCCCACCGGACCGCGCGGGCGAGCTGGCCTCGATCACGGGCTGGCTCGGCGTCGCGGTCGCGGCGGGCTGCTTGACGCACTGTCTCGGTGACGCGCTGACCGAAGCCGGCTGCCCGTTCCTGTTCCCGGTGCCCATCGCGGGCGAGACCTGGTACGAGATCCGGCCACCGCGGGCGTTGCGCTTCCGCACCGGCAAGAAGGTGGAGAAGCGGCTCATCTTCCCGGTGTTCGCGGTGCTGGCGGTCCTGCTGGTGCCGGGGGTCTGGGACTACTCGGTGAGCACGTTCCAGCGCCTGTTCATCCCGCCGGCGAGCCAGCAGGCGACGACGCCGTGAACCGGCGGATCCGGTCCGCCGCCGCGGCGGTGTCGCTGTAGTCGCGGGAGTGCGTGATCCGGCCGTCGATGATCGTCATGACCATCACGTACGTCGAGGCGAACGTCTCGCCCGCCATCTCGCCGTGCAGGTCGAACTCCGCCACCAGCACCCCCGGGTCCGCCGTCTCGTGCACGAGGACGTTCTCCGCCTTGACCAGCCGCCGAACGCCGCCCGCGGCGCGGAAGCGGCGACGGAGCTCCTCGCGGCCCTTCGTCAGCCGGGGCACGCCTGCCGGGGTGAAGGGCATCTCGATCACCGCGTCCTCGGCGTACAGGTCGGCGAGGTCATCCCAGTGGTTCGCCACCGACGCCGCCAGGAACCGGTCGAACACGGCCCGCGCGGCAGCGGACGCGCCCGAGACGTTCGGGTGGTCGCGGTACGAGGTGATCGACCCGTCGGTGACCGTCACGATCCCCACCGACGACGGGAACGCGAACGTCTCGCCGACGGCGACCAGTTCGAGCACGAAGCCCGTCTCCGTCAAGGTCACCTCGACCTCGGTCTTCGCCACGCCGAGCGCGCGGCCTCGTGCGCCGGCGGCGGTGAGTTCGGCGATGATGGCGGAGCGGCCTTCGGTGCGCTGCCCCAGGAACGGCTTCTCGTAGACCGCGTCGGCGGCGAACAGCGAAGCGAACACGGAGGCGTCCAGCGCGGTCATCCCGGCGCGGACGAGGTCGGCTATCTCGGACACGGTGCGTGGCATCGGAATTCTCCTGAGAAGATGTGCGTTGAATCGGAACGGTGCACCCGCTTACGACAATACGGAGCCATCGTTCCGGTTGTCAACGAGGAGGATCTTGATGGCGAAGACCGGCCTGCGGGCGGACGCGCGGCGCAACCGGGCGAAGGTCCTGGCTGCCGCAGAAGAGGCGTTCGCCGCCGACGGGCTGGCCGTGCCGCTCGACGACATCGCGCGGCTGGCCGGCGTCGGGGCCGGCACCGTCTACCGGCACTTCCCCAGCAAGGAAGCGCTGTTCCAGGCCGTCGTCCTCGAGCGCATCACCCAGTTCACCGAAGAGGCCCGCGGTCTCGCCGACGCGGCCGAGCCCGGCGAAGTCTTCTTCGACTACTTCGTCCGCGTCATCAAGCAGGCTTCGCTCAACCGCGCCATCTGCGACGCCCTCACCGAGGCCGGCGGCATCGGCTTCAAGGCCGACGCGGGTGACGACTTCCGCGGCGCCTTCAGCGTGCTGCTCGAACGCGCGCAGGCCGTCGGCGCCGTCCGCACCGACATCGACGGCGACGACCTGCGGGCGCTCATGGTCGGTTGCCTGGCCGTCGAGCGGTACGCGCCCGGCAGCCGGCACCTGGTCCGCGTGGTCGTCGACGGGCTCAAGACGCCGTGACCGGCAGTTGCCGGGCCGGGTCACCGGTTCGGCAGCCGCCGGAGGTGCGTAACGAGAGTTAAGATCGACGCGAGTTTCCTCGTATCTGCGCTGCGCGTGGCGAGGGGGTGCCCGGATGTCCACCCGACCCAGCTGGGGCTCCGCCGTGGTGATCGGGCTGGCGGGCTTCGCCACCGGATTGCTGGTGGCCGCACTGCTCGTCGCGGGCCGTCCGACCCCGCCTCCCGTCGAGTCCACCCAGCCGGCGCCGACGTCGTCCGCGCCGATCCAGCCCGTCACGGTCACGGCCCCCGCCCCGCCCGCGTCCACGGTCACGGCCGTCGAAACCTCGCCGCCGGTCACCTCGACCACCCTCGTGCAGGTGACGGTCTCGCCGACTCCGTCGACGACCACTCCGACGCCGACGTCGACCTCGCTGGTGGCCACCACGAGCCAGGACTGAGCGCTAACCGACGTCGCGGCGGCGCCAGCCGATCAGCCCCGCGCCCAGCGCCACCACCGTGACCACCAGGAGCCAGACCAGCGGCGTCGCCACGAACTCCTGGCCCGGGAGCTTCGGCGGGTGCTGGAACGGCGAGACGTCCAGCACGCCCTGCGGCGCGTTGACGATCGGGCCGAGCAGGCTGATCAGCAGCGCCAGGGCGCCGACGCCCCAGGCCGCGGCCGAGTAGGCCGGCAGCAGGCCGAAGAGCGTCACCGACAGCGCGATCACCACCCACGTCGCGGGCAGCTGGACCAGCATCCCGCTCAGCAGGTCACCGACCGAACCGCCGACGTCGTGCGTGCGCAACCCGTTGGCCAGCCCCAGGAACAGGCCGCCGGCCAGCAGCAGCAACGCCGTGCCGAGGAACGCGAACACCAGGTGCCCGCCCGCCCAGCGCAGCCTGCCGACGCTGGTCGCCAGCACCGGTTCGAGCCGGATCGCCGTCTCCTCGCCGCGCATCCGCAGCACGGCCTGGATGCCGTACAGCGACGCGACCATCGCGAACATGCCGGCCATCGTGGCGAGGAACGCCTGCGTGAGGCCGTGCGCGCCGCCGAGCCGTTCCATGATCTGCTGCGCCTGCGGGCTCGAGCCGACGAGACTGCCGATGCCGCTGGCGATCGAGCCGAACACCGCGCCGACGACGGCCATCCCGATCGTCCAGCTGAGCAGCGGGCCGCGGTGCAGCCGCCAGGCCAGCGCGAGCGGGGACCGCAGGCTCGCGGCCGCCCGCGCCGGGCCCGGCCGCGGCGGCAGGAAGCCGACGCCGACGTCGCGGCGGGGGAGCAGCCAGTACGCGGCGGCGCCGACCGCCGAAGCCAACGCCACCGGCAGCAGCAGCACCCACCAGCGTTCGCCGGCGAACGCGCGGATCTGCTGCACCCAGCCGATCGGCGACAGCCACGACAGCCAGCGAGCGTCCACAGTGGAGTCTCCGGCGCCGCGCAGCAGGAACGCGGCGCCGACCACGGCCGTGCCGATCCCGTTGGCCGTGCGGGAGTACTCGGCGAGCTGGACGGCGACCGCGGCGACGGCGGTGAACACCAGCCCGGCCAAGGCGATCGACGCGCCGAAGGCGAGCGAGCCGGCCGCGGGCAGGCCCGCGCCGATCATCGAGCCGACCTGGATCAGCCCGACCAGCACGCTCGCCGCGCCGGCCACCAGCACCCCGGCGGTCAGCGCCGCGTACCGGCCGACGACCGCGGACGCGAGCAGCTCGGCGCGCCCGGTGTCCTCCTCGGCACGCGTGTGCCGGGTGACGGTGAAGACGGCCATCAGCCCGATCAGCAGCGCCAGGAACCCGCACATGCGCCAGGCGATGAACCCGCCCGCGCTGGTCAGGTCGAACGGCGGCCCGTAGAGCAGCGCGTACGACGGGTTCGCGGTCGCGCCCGCCTGCAGGGCGAGGCGGTCGGCGTCGGTCGGGTAGAACTGCGCGAACGTCTTGACGGTGCTCGCCGGGATGACGCTGAGCAGCACGATCCAGATTGGCAGGGTCACGCGGTCGCGGCGCAGCGCGAGCCGCGTCAGGTGCCAGGTGCCGGCCAGTTCGTGCGCCGGCGCGGGTTCGGTTTCGCGGGAGAGGGTCGCGGTCATTTCGCGCTCGCCTCGGTCGTGTAGTGCCGCAGGAACAGCTCTTCCAGCGTCGGCGGCTGGCTGACCAGGCTCCGCACGCCGACCTGGGTCAGCTGACGCAGCGCCTCGTCGAGCGAGCGCGTCTCGACGTCGAACCGGACGCGGTTGCCGTCGACCTTGAGGTCGTGGACGTTCGCCAGCGTCGCCAGGCCGTTGGGCGGTCCGGCGAGCTCGGCGGTGATCGACGTCCGCGTCAGGTGGCGCAGCTCGGCGAGCGTGCCCGACTCCACCGTGCGGCCGTTGCGGATGATGCTGACCTTGTCGCAGAGCGCCTCGACCTCGGCGAGGATGTGGCTGGAGAGCAGCACCGTGCGGCCCTGTTCGCGCTCCTCCTGGATGGCGTACTGGAACGTCGCCTCCATCAGCGGGTCGAGCCCGGACGTCGGCTCGTCGAGGATCAGCAGGTCCACCCGGGACGCGAGCGCCGCGACGATGGCGACCTTCTGCCGGTTGCCCTTCGAGTACGTCCGACCCTTCTTCTTCGGGTCGAGGTCGAACCGTTCGAGCAGGTCGGCGCGCCGCTTCTCGTCGAGGCCGCCGCGCAGGCGGCCGAGCAGGTCGATCACCTCGCCGCCGGAGAGATTGGGCCAGAGGTTGACGTCGCCGGGCACGTAGGCCAGCCGGCGGTGCAGGCTCGCCGCGTCCTTCCAGGGGTCGCCGCCGAGCAGCCGGACGTCCCCCGAATCCGCGTGGAGCAGGCCGAGCAGGACCCGGACGGTGGTCGACTTCCCGGCGCCGTTCGGGCCGAGGAATCCGTGTACTTCCCCAGTAGGTACCTGCAGATCGAGGCCGTCCAGGGCCTTCGTCCGGCCGAACGACTTGTGCAAGCCGGAGATCGCGATGGCATTTTCCATGCTTTGGAAGCTACACTGATTTCACGAAGTTGTGAAGTTAAGAAAATGTCTAGATTTAGTGATCTTGACTGGGTGGTGCGAGAGGATGGCCGGATGACGACGCCCGACACGAAGCGAGATGAAGACGCCGTCCGCCGGTACGTCGAGAGCCTGGCCCTGGTGCTCTCGCAGATCGGGATGCAGCGCATGTCCGCGCGGGTGTTCGCGGCCCTGATGACCACCGACGCGGGCCGCCTGACCGCGGCCGACCTGGCCTCGCAGCTGTCGGTCAGCCCGGCCGCCGTCTCCGGCGCCGTGCGGTTCCTGGAACAGGTCGGCCTGGTCGCCAAGGAACGCGAGCCCGGTGAGCGCCGCGACCACTACCGCCTCTTCGACGACCTCTGGTACGCCACGTTCCTCAAGCGCGACCGCATGATCATCATGTGGCGCGACGCGGCCGAGAACGGCATCGAGGCGCTGGGTGAGGGGTCACCCGCCGGCGAACGGCTCGCCGAGATGCGGGACTTCCTGTCGTTCATGCTCGAAGAGCTCAACGGGATGTATGAGCGCTGGCACAAGCTGCGCGAAGAGAAGAACGGCTAGAGCCTGGCAAGCAGGGCGTCCGCCAGCCGGATGAACTTCGGCGAAGCCCTGCGCACGCAGTGTGTCGGGTCTGGGAGCTGACCATCCCGGTACATGCAAAGGGCCAGCGATGTCGCGCCTGACACTAAGGGTAGTGCCTGCATACTTTGAGTAGCAATAACGGTCGTTTGACTACTGAACGTCACTTTGCGTGACCTTATGTGTCAATCTGAACTCCAAGGCGACTCGGTACACCTCCGATGCTTGCGAAGCTAGCTTCGCAAGCATCGGAGGTGTACCGTTCTCACTGTCAGGATCGAGTGTCGCGCTGCTAGTGAGACGACGGCGATGCTGAGGCCGACGCCTCCTTCGAGGCGCTCGACGTATAAGAAGCCGCATCACCCTGCGTGGATGAACGCCGAACAGAGTGATGCGGCTCTACAGCTTCGCGTTGCGAAGCAAGGAAGGAGTCACAGTGAACACCTTCGATTGTGGATGGTACCTGTCGCCGGCGGCCAGGAGGCGAGTGGCGATGAGCGGAGTAGTCGTCGTGGTGATCTTGCTCATCGCCTTCACGTTCGGGTATGGGTCGGATGCACTGCTCGCTGCTGGACTGGCCTTGTTGACGACGGCCGTGGCTGAGGGTTGGAAGGCGGTGCTCAGGCTGCGCCCGCAAGACTCCTGATGGAGCCGGGGTTGCGGTCGCTGCCGCAACCCTGGCTTTTGGCTGGTTTAGTTACTGGGACAAGTATCTTACGAATTCCGGAGGCAACGCCCTTATGAGCGGCATTTTCGGACGACATTTGGGGGAAGTTGCCGAGATCACGGCCGGACCGTCCGGTTCTCTCCTCGAGCGTCTTGATGAGGGTCCAGACGGCATCCCCGTGGTCTCGCCGGCAGATATTACTAATCATCATAAAATTGACGTGAGAAAACTGCGCAGAGTACCGAACGGTGATATGCGGAAACTATCACGATTTTCCCTTGGTGAGGGCGACGTGCTTGTTGTCCGACAAGGTTCGCTTGGTAGGTTTGCTCTAGTCGAGTCGGGCCATGACGTGTTGCTATATAACTCGTCCTGCTTGCGTATTCGGGTTCGCCGAGATTATCTCATACCTGAATATTTGATCGCTTTCCTGTCGTATCCACCTACGTTTGAGGCGTTGCTTAGTAAGGCTTTACCGGGGACGGTTCAGTCAATAAACTCAGAGGCCGTGGGCAACCTTTGGATCTCGCTGCCGCAGTTAGATCAACAGCGGAAGATTTCCGATCTTGTTTCTGACATTGATTCGCAAATTCGCATACATGAGGAAATTATCAAACGTTTTGAACTGTTGAAGCCTGCCGTTTTTCGAGACTTACTCGAGGGAGTGTAGTTTAATGGGAAAGGTGAGCACACGGTCTCTTTTGCAAGAAGTCTGGAAGATGGCCGATTTGCTCCGAGGTAATTTGGATACTTCAGAGTATCTCAAGGTTATCTCTGCAATGCTCGTGCTCAAGTGGGCGTCGGACAATCCAGGTCGTCTGACGGTCCCGATTCACGCTTCCTGGCGTTATATTACCGCGAATATCGACGAGACTCTAGGGCAATCTTTGAATAAGGCCCTTAGAGAGATTTCAATTACAAATTATCGCATTTTAGGTGATAGTCTTGAACTCTTTGACTTCAGCAAAGGATTGAATAATTCGCAGCTTCATGCACTTGTTGCCCATATGGATGGCATCTCCTTAGGAGACGACGTCCTGGAGTCTAAGGATGCCGTGGGTGATCTCTATGACGGCGTCATGGAGAAATTTGCTTTCGAATCAGGGAAAAAGGGTGCCGAATTTCGCACTCCTCGATCTGTGGTAAGTCTGATGGTTCGTCTCATTCAGCTAAAGGGAAATCAATCAATCTACGATCCCTTTGCTGGATCAGGTGGATTTCTGATTCAGGCGCAACGGTATGCCAAAGAAATGCTCGGGAGGGGCTCAAGGCTTGCACTTTTTGGCCAAGAATTGAATTCTACAACTTATGCGATTGCGCGAATCAACCTCTTGCTGCATGGAATATCTGATGCTTCCCTGTTGCAAGGTGACTCGCTGGCTGAGCCGATGCATCGCCCGGAGGGCACTTGGATGCGTTTCGATCGCATTATAACGAACCCACCTTTCTCGACGGCTTATCAAATTAATAGGATGCAATATCCAGACAGGATGCGTTACGGTTGGACTTCGGAGAGTGGAAAAAAGGCTGATTGGATGAATGTTCAGCACGTCCTCTCGTCTCTGAATTCAGAGGGAATCGGGGCGGTAGTTTCTCCTCATGGAGTACTCTTTAGGGGTGGCGCTGAGGCTGAAATTCGACGCAAAGTAGTATTGGATGGGCGGATTTCCGGAATTATAGGCATTGGGCCCAACGTGTTTCAGGGTACGGGAATTCCTGCGTGCATCCTTGTATTACGGGGCGTGAGTGATCAAATGCGAAATGAAGAACCCGAAATTCTCTTTATTAATGCGGAGCATGAAATCAGTACTGGGCGTTCCCAGAACTACCTGGAGCCGCGTCATATGGAGAAGATCGTTGATAGCTTTCTTGGGGGACGCGTCATTCCTGGTTTTTCCCGCAAGGTTTCACTTGCTGAGATAGCGGAGAATGACTTTAACCTGAATATACGTCGATATGTTGACTTGGAGGTGCGCCTTCAATCGGATCCGGATCCGAGGGCGATAATTCAGGGCGGAGTTCCGGAAGGAGTCGTGCGGAAGCATGAAGCTAGTTTTCGTAATTTTGGGATAGATGTATTGGACTTGTTTGAGTCCTCCTACGAGGGTCGATACTTGCGGTTTCCGAGGGCGGGGTTTGAGGCGACTATCAGGCAAATTCCAACCCTTTCCTCTCCTGCGGAGGAGCGCTTTGATGATCGATCCCGAGAATGGTGCGACCGTACGGCTTGGAGGTTGCAAGATATTTCCGAAAATGGATCTCTCTTAGCTGCGCGAGACGAAATAAAGGAATCGTTATGCGAAGGTCTTTATGATCTACGAATTCTCGATGAGGTACAGCTTAACGGCGTATTTGCCGACTGGTGGGAAGGGAATCATGAAAACCTGAAGAGAATTGATCGAATCGGTTCCGATAAAGAAGGTGGTAACTCTCGCGACATTCGGGACGCGCTCCACTTGATTGGTGACGATTTGCATGCACGTCTCCGCAGATTGGTTGCGGCCAGCCGGCAGAACTTGATCGATTTGTATCGTTCATGGGGGGAGCAATATGCGATCTCGCTACGCGACCTGGAGGAACAGCGTCGCATGGGGGCCCAACGTATCGAGGATCGCCTCCGGCGGTTTGGGTACTCTTCACTCTTCGCTGGACAGTTCTCGTCCGACGGTTGGCTTCCTTGATGCTTTCAGGTTCGAAACCAAATTGATTGGTCCGATCCAGATTCTTGAAGAACCTCGTCGCTCTCATGAGTCAGAGCAACCTTGGCGGCCGCCGTCGAGGGCCGGGACGCCGGACCCCTTGGCGCAGGCGAGCGCAAGCCGACCATGGTCTGCGCCAGCGGCGGCCAAGGCAGCCCGCGCGACCGGCGTGCGGCGCCGGTCAGTCGCCAGCGGCCTGCACGCTCAAGGCGACGGGTGTCTTCACTCGCACGCTCGTCAAGCCGCTGCTGGGTCCGCCTGCCGATGCTGCTCGATGAGCCGCGCACGAGCAAGGTCGTGAGCTCTCTCGGCAGGAACGTCCCCACGTTTCACAATCCGACGTCGTCGCCGTCCTGTTCGCCGCCGTGGCGGACCCACGCTGATCAGAGCGAACGTTTCGATTGCTGACGGCTAACGTCGAGGTGTGCTCCTCCTCCTCGCCGCCCAAGCGGTCTACGTCAAGCGGACGACACCGCGGCTGCCCGGGGCCGCCGGGCCCACCGACGGCGTCGTCGAGGGCGCGGGGGAGCCGTTCCGGCTGGCCGTGCTCGGGGAGTCCACAGTGGACGGCGTCGGCGCGGCCACCCACGAAGAGGCGCTGACCGGCTGCCTCGCCCGTGAGCTCGCGAACGGCGGCCGGGCCGTGCGCTGGCAGGCCGCCGGGCGGACCGGGGCCAACGCCCGGACCGTCCGCGCCGAGCTGCGCCGCTCGTTCGCCCCGCCGATCTCGTGGTGATCGCCCTCGGCGTCAACGACACGATCGAGCTGCGGACCGCCGCCGGCTACCGCCGTGACCTGCTGGCCCTCGTCGTCGATCTGCGCCGCCGTCTCGGGCCGGCCGCCATCGTCCTCGCCGGCGTGCCGCCGATGGCGCGGTTCCCGTCGCTGCCGCGGCCGCTTCGGGACGTCCTCGCCGCCCGGTCGACCGCGCTCGACGCCGCGGCCGCCGCCGTGGCCCGCGTTCCCGGCGTCACGCACGTGCCGATGGCGCCCGGCCTGCTCGACCCGGCGGCCTTCGCGTCGGATCGCTTCCACCCGGGCCCGGCGGGCTACGCGAGGTGGGCGCAAACGCTTGCCGGCGCACTCTCGGTGATCAAGTAGCCGCATTCCGTCGATCTTCGGAAATTCTCGGGCATTCGTGTATCTGGCGGTCCCGCCACTGCGTCCTGTGGAGCAGCCAAGCACGGAGATCGGATCGGGCAGGGGGTGCCGGGTTCGGAGGAAAACGCGGTGGCCGGGAGCCGAGGGGGCCCCCGGACGCCGTCGGCCGGGTGCCCTTCGGGGGAGGGGTCATCCGGCGGGGCCCGTTGGGGAGCGGGCCCGTGAGGGAGGGGAGTACCGGTCGGCGCGAGTCCACACGCCTGCGTCGGCCGGTACCTCCCCGCAGCCGTTGACCGCGAGCGTGACCGACGAACTAAGAGACTTGATGTATCCGAGATCCACCTGCACGCTCCTTCCCCCCGAAGGACCCGCGATACTGCCGAAGCCGACTCGAAGACGTTTCCGAAGAGGGGCAGATACGGTGACCGACGTGCAAACCGCAGAGGTTGATCCTCCTTGGGAGGGCCTGACCGGCGCCGAGCTGCATGCCGCCTGCATGCACGCGGCGAGAGATGGCGACCGCCAGGCGATGGCCCGCCTGGTCGACGAGCTCACCCCGCTCGTCTGGCACGTGGCCCGGGCCAACGGGCTCGACCGCTCGGTCGCCGAGGACGTGGTCCAGACCGTGTGGCTCGCCCTCTTCAGCCAGCTCGGGAAGCTGCGTGATCCCAAGGCGCTCGCCGCCTGGTTGATCACCACGACCCGGCGCGAAGCGACCCACCCCCACGGCCGCCGCATCCAGCCCGTCCCGCTGAGCGACGAGGTGGCCGAAGCCATGCCCAGCACCCAACCGGCTCCCGAAGACGAAGCCGTCCGCGCCGACCGCGACCGCCGGGTCTGGCGCGCCTTCGTCCGGCTGCCCCACCGCTGTCAGGAGTTGCTCCGGCTGACCGTCCTCGCGGGCCGCGCGGAGTACCAGCTCGTCGCCGAAGCGTTGCGGATGCCGCGCGGCAGCGTCGGACCGACCAGAGGGCGCTGCCTCGACCAGATGCGCGATCTCCTCGCCAGTGAAGGGGGAAGCCGATGAACGACCTCGGGACGCCGGGCGAGGCCTTTTCCGACGACGTGCTGCTGGCCGACATCGGCCGCTTCCTCGACGAACTGGACCCGCCTCCGGACGACCTCGTGCAACGGGTCCAGTTCGCGCTCGCGCTGGAGGACCTCGACGTCGAGGTCGCCCGCTGGGAGCGGCTCGACACGCTCGCCGGCGTGCGCGGCAGCGGCACCGGCACGATCACCTTCACCGTCAGCGACCTCACCGTGATGATCAACCTGACCAAGATCGGCAAGCAGCACCGCATCGACGGCTGGCTGGTGCCCGCCGGCCAGTACGGCGTCGAGGTGCGGGTCGCCGAGCACGGGACGACGTCCACGACCGCCGACGAAGGTGGCCGGTTCGTGCTCGACAACGTGCCGCGCGGGACCACGCAGATCCTGGTGCACCTGGGTGACGTGACGTGCCGCCGGACCGTCGTCACGCCGACCGTGGTGCTTTAACCGAGGAAATCGGCGAGGGGGACGGGCGTGAGCCCGTCCTTCTTCGCCTGCTCGACGAACGCCGTGTAGTCCTCTTTGAACGTCTTCCGGAAGTGCATCAGCACGATGTCGCCCGGCTTGAGCTTGTCGCCGGCCTGGAACTGGACGTGCCCATCGTTGACCGCGGCCGTCCACAGGACCGCGACGCGCATCCCGCACGCGGCCGCCGCGCGCAGCGTGGTGTGGTCGTAGTTGCCGAACGGCGGCCGGAACAGCACCGGCCGGACGCCGAGGCCCTTCTGGAAGTCGTCGGCGTCGTCGCAGATCTCCTTGCGCTGGAACTCGAACGGCTTGCCCTTGAGGTTCGGGTGGTCGACCGTGTGGTCGCCGAGCGTCGCGCCGGTCGCGTCGAGGATCTGCTTGAAGTAGGCCTCGTGGCCCTTCACGTACTTCTGGTTCAGGAACAGCACCGGGTGCGTGCCGGACTGCTGCATCAGCTTGAGCGCGTCCGGGTCCTTGACCGCGCCGTCGTCCATCGTGAGGAAGACGTACGGCTTGTCGGTGGTGATCTTGCGGACGACCTGGACTTCGCCGTTCGCCGCGGCGGGCGCCTTCTGCTGCACGGTGCCGAACGCGTAGGGCCCGGACGGCGTCGAGCCGGGGCCGCCGCCGGGCGCCGGGTTCGGCTGGCTGGGCTCGGGCGGTGCCGGCTGGGCGCTCGAACACGCCGTGAGCGCCAACACCGCCGCGGCCACCACTGCTGTCACTCGTCCGTGTCGCTTTTTGCTGAACATCCCCACGTCCCCCTTTCACACGGTAGTCGAGGACTACCCGAAAGGGTGACGTTTAGGTGGGGCGCGAAGTTGCGTCAAACGATCTTGTGTGGCCTGACGCACCCAGGTCAGTGCCCGGTTTCGGCCGCCTTGACCAGCTTCGCCGAGAACAGCCGGATGACGTTCTTGAGCCCGGCGGCCAGGATCGGGCCGCTGCCGCGCACGGGCTCGGTGAACGAGCCGGTCCAGCGCAGGTGCGTGCCGCCGTCGACGGTCGGGGTGAAGAACACCTCGGCTCGGTAGTCCTTGATCGGGTTGTTCCCGAAGAACGTGTAGACGTGCCGGCGGTCCTGCTCGTACTCGACGGTCTCCTCCTTGATCAGCACCGGCCACAGGCCGACCGCGCGGACGGCGCCCACGCCGTTCGGCTCATCGGTGCCCGGCCGGGCCCAGCTCGCCTGGATGATCAGTGGTTTTCCCCACTCCGCCCAGCGCGGGCCGTCGGCTTCGCGCGCGAACAGCGCCGACGGCGGCGCCGTGCTCGTGCGGTTGACCTCGAAGGAGTACTTGCGGCCCACCGGAACCTCCCACGTTGTTGACAGGTTGATAATTAAGCGTTCCCGGCAGCGTAGGTCAAGATGGGGGCGTGAGCACGCCGCGTCCCGACATCGCCGCGCCGCACTGGCTCGTCCAGCTGCTGCGGAGCAAGCCGGTCCCGGTGCCCTGGAACATGGTCGCCCGGGCCGTGCTCGCCCTCGCCGTCCCGCTGGCCGTGGGCTTCGCGGCGGGCGACATCGCCGTCGGCGCCCTGATCTCGACCGGCGCCCTGCCCGCCGTGCTGTCCGAGTCCGCCGGCCCGTACCGCTACCGCGCGCGCCGCCTGGGCGGCGCGACGCTCGCCGCGACCGCCGGGTACGTCGTCGGCCTGCTGACCGGCGGCACGCCGGCGCTGTCCGTGCCCGCGGTGATCCTGGTCGCCGCGGTGTCCGCGCTGATCAGCGCGGCCGGCAGCAACGCCTCGGTCGCCGGGCTGCAGATGTTCGTGTTCTGCGTGCTCGGCACCGGCCAGCACGCGACCGGTGTGCGCGTCGAGGTCCTGCTCGGCTACTTCTGCGTCGGCGCCGCGTGGAGCCTGCTGGTCGCGCTCGTCACCTGGACGGTCCGCGCGACCAGCGCCGAACGCGGCGCCGTCGCGCACGTCTACGTCGAGCTGGCCGCGATGCTCTCGGCGACCGACGAAGCCGTCTCGCGGGTGGCCCGCCACCGGCTGACCACGACCATGAACACCGCCTACGACCAGCTGCTCACCGCGCGCTCGTGGCTGTCCGGCCGCGACGCCGCCTACCGGCAGCTGCTCAACCTGCTCTCGGCGACGACCCCCGCGGTCGAGGCGTCGGTGGCGCTGGTCAACGCCGGCCGCCGGGTGTCCGGCGACGTCATCGACCACTTCGTCGCGCTGTCGGCCGCGGTGCTGGCGAGCCAGCCGCTGCCGGAGGCGCCGCCGGAGCCCGACGACGACGCCGACCCGCTGCTGGCGGCGCTGTACGCCGGGCTGGTCCGGATCGGCAAGGGCGACGACCGGAAGCGCCGGGAGCAGGTCCCCTGGTACCGGCGCCTGCGCACGTGGGCGGGCTCGCTCGCGTCCGGCCCGCTGACCTGGATCGCCGCCCTGCGGCTGACGCTGTGCGTCGCGATCGCCGAGGTCGTCGGCCTGCTCGTGCCGCTGGAGCGGTCGTACTGGCTCACCCTGACCGTCGGCATCGTGCTGAAGCCGGACTTCGGCTCGGTGTTCGGCCGTGCGGTGCTGCGCGGGATCGGCACGGTCGTCGGCGTCGGGATCGGCGCCGCCGTGCTGGCCGCGGGCGGGCGCGGCTGGATCCTGGTGGCGCTGATCGCGATCTTCGCCGGCGGTGTCGCGGTCGGGAAGGTGCGCAACTACGGCATCCTCAGCGCGTTCGTCACGCCGTTGATCATCCTGCAGATGGATTTGGCGAACACCGCGAGCTGGAACGTCGTCGTGGCCCGGCTGGTCGACACGGTGCTGGGCTGCGTGATCGTGCTCGTCTTCGGGTACCTGCTGTGGCCGGGCAGCCGTCGCCCCCAGGTCGGCGGCCGGCTGGCCGACGGGCTGGACGCCGTCGCGAAGTACGTCGAGTGCGCGCTGGTCGAGGCGTCGTCAGGTGACGCGCGGCTGGCGCGGTCCCGGGCCCGGCGCGGCGCGTACCGGGCCCTGGCCGACCTGCGGACGGCGTTCCAGCAGGTCGTCGTCGAGCCGTCCGCCAACGGCCGCCAGGCGGTGGCGTGGTGGCCGGTGATCGCCGCGCAGGAACGCGTCGCGGACGCCGTCACCGAGGTCGGCGTCACGATCGGGCGGGGCGTGCCACCCCCGGCCCCGGCCGACGTCGAGCTGATCACCACCGCGATCGAGGAGCTGGCGGCGTCGATCCGCGAGCAGCGGGCGCCGGCATCGGTGCCGCTGCCCGACAGCGAGCAGCTGGCCGGCGTGGTCGATCAGCTGGAGTCGGCGTTCGACGCGGTGCGCGGGCCGGACCTGGTCGAACACACGCCGTTGCGGCTGGTCAGGCGGTTTTTGCCCTACCACAGGCGTACGTGACACGAGTGCTGTTCAATGCACTCATGGGAATCGACTTCGACGCGTTGAAGGGCAAGGCCGAAGACGCCTTGCGGGAGCACAACGACAAGATCGAGCAGGGCCTCGACAAGGCGGCCGACTTCGCGAAGTCGAAGTTCGCCGGCCACGACTCGCAGATCGACGGCGGCGTCGAGAAGGCGAAGGACTTCCTCAACAAGTTCGACAACACCCCGGACAACCCGCCGCCCGCCCCGCCGACCCAGCCGTAGTCCTGAAAGCCGTGAAGGACTCCTTCCCGGCTCTTAAGGCCGGTAAGGAGTCCTTCACGGCTTTTACTGGACTTCGCCGGTCGCGACGCCGTCCGCGAGGCCGGTGATCCGGCCGCCGCGCTCGCCGAGCGCGATCAGGCCGTCCCGCGCGTCCGGGGCGGCCAGGCTGATCCGCACGCCGGCCCGCTCGGCGTCCAAGCCGGCCGCAAGCGCTTGCGCGCCTTCGTGCCCGGCGTTGATCGTCGCCGCCAGGCCGCCGGTCGAGGCCAGCGAACCGCGCGCGGCGCCGAGCCGGCCGAGGGCTTCGTCGACGATCGGGAGCAGCGCGTCCCGGTTGCCCTCGGTCATCGCGCGCACGAGGTGCGGGTTCGACCCGGCGACGCGCGTCCCGTCGCGGTAGGAGCCGGCCGCGAGCGACATCGCCAGCGGACCGCCTTCGGCGCCGATGGTGGCGAGGATCGCGGCGAGCAGGTGCGGCAGGTGGGAGATCCGCGCGACGGCTTCGTCGTGCGACTCCGCGGGCAGCGGCACGACGTGCGCGCCGAGGTCGAGCACCAGCTGCGCCACCTCGGCCCAGGCTTCGAGGTCCGTGTCGTCTTCGACGCCGACCACCCACGCGGCGCCCCGGAACAGCGCGGCGTCGCTGGCGAGCCAGCCCGAGTGGGACGTCCCGGCCATCGGGTGCCCGCCGACGTAGCGCGTGTACGGCACCCGGCGGCGGACGGCGTCGAGCACCGGCGCCTTGACGCTGGTGACGTCGGTGAGCAGGCAGTGCGACGCGTGCTGGGCGACCAGGCGCAGCAGGTCTTCGACGGCCGGCAGCGGCACGGCCAGCACGACCAGCGCGTCGTCGGCGGCGGCCCGGTGCAGCGCGGCCTCGACGTCGGTGGTGACGTCGAACCCCGCTCTGCTCGCCGCGTCGGCGTCCACTTCGGAAACCGCCGCTCCCCACGCCGTGCGGCCGCTCGCGGCCGCCGCGCGCAGCAGCGAACCGCCGATCAGCCCGAGCCCGATCACGCATACGTCTCGCACGGGGTTCATCCTGCCAGTGCCGGACGCCTCCCGGGCTACAGCGCGGCCGCGAGCCGCGTGCCCTGGTCGATCGCGCGTTTCGCGTCGAGTTCGGCGGCGACGTCGGCGCCGCCGATCAGGTGCACCGGCCGCCCGTGGTCCCGCAGCTCGTCAGCCAGTGCGCGCACGGGCTCCTGACCGGCGCAGACGACGACCGTGTCGACTTCCAGCAGCCGCGCTTCGCCGGCCACGGTGATGTGCAGACCGGCCTCGTCGATGCGGTCGTAGGTGACGCCGGGGATCCGTTCGACACCCTTCGCCTTCAGCGCGGCGCGGTGCACCCAGCCGGACGTCTTGCCGAGCCCGGAACCGATCCCGGACTTCTTGCGCTGCAGCAGGTAGACCTGCCGCGGCGACGGCTCGGGCTTCGGCTCGGCGAGCCCGCCGGGCGCGTGCTCGGGATCGGTGACGCCCCATTCGGTCATCCACGCGTCGAGGTCGAGCGCGGGGGAGCCGAGGTGCGTGAGGAACTCGCTGACGTCGACGCCGATTCCGCCCGCGCCGATCACCGCGACCCGGTCGCCGACCGGCTTCCCGTGCCGGACGACATCGACGTAGGACAGCACCTTCGGGTGATCGATGCCGGGCAGCGACGGCACCCGCGGCGCGACACCGGTGGCCACCACGACCTCGTCGAAGTCACTCAGGTCCGCCGCGGTGACCCGCGTGCCGAGGTGCAGCTTCACGCCGGTCACCTCGAGCCGCCGCTGGTAGTAGCGGATCGTCTCGGCGAACTCCTCCTTGCCGGGGATCTTCCGCGCGATGCCGAACTGGCCGCCGATCTCGTCGTCCGCCTCGAACAGTTCGACGCGGTGGCCGCGCTCGGCGAGCGCGGTGGCGGACGACAGCCCGGCGGGCCCGGCGCCGACGACGGCGATGTGCTTGACGCGCCGCGTCGGGGCGAGCGTCAACGTCGTCTCGTGGCCCGCGCGCGGGTTCACCATGCAGGACACGAGCTTGCGCTTGAAGGCGTGGTCGAGGCAGGCCTGGTTGCAGGCGATGCAGGTGTTGATCTCGTCCTCGCGGCCGCTCTCGGCCTTCCGGATCCACTCCGGGTCGGCGAGGAACGGCCGGGCCATCGACACCAGATCGGCGTCGCCACGGGCCAGGGCCTCCTCGGCGACCTGCGGCATGTTGATCCGGTTCGACGTCACCACCGGGATCCCGACGTGCGGCTTGAGCTTCCCGGTGACCCAGGTGAACGCGGCGCGCGGCACCGACGTGACGATCGTCGGCACGCGGGCCTCGTGCCAGCCGATGCCGGTGTTGATGATCGTCGCCCCGGCGGCTTCGACGTCCTTCGCGAGCGCGACGACGTCCTCCCAGGGCTGGCCGCCGGGCACCAGGTCCAGCATCGAAAGCCGGTAGATGATGACGAAGTCGTCGCCGACCTTCTCGCGCGTCCGGCGCACGATCTCGACGGCGAACCGGCGGCGCTTCTCGGCCGTGCCGCCCCAGGCGTCGGTGCGCTTGTTGGTGCGCTCGGCCAGGAACTGGTTGATCAGGTAGCCCTCGGAGCCCATGATCTCGACGCCGTCGTAGCCCGCTTCGCGCGCGAGAGCGGCGCAGTCGGCGAAGGCGCGGATCTGCTGACGTACGCCGTAGCCGGTCAGCGCGCGTGGCCGGAACGGGTTGATCGGCGCCTTGCGGCTCGACGCGGAGACGCTCAGCGGGTGGTAGGCGTAGCGGCCCGCGTGCAGGATCTGCAGCGCGATCTTGCCGCCGGCCTCGTGCACCGGCGCGGTGAGCTGCCGGTGCTCGCGCGCCTCGGCGGCCGTCGTCAGCTTCGAGGCGAGCGGCAGCAGCCAGCCGGTGCGGTTCGGCGCGAACCCGCCGGTGACGATCAGCCCGACCCCACCGCGGGCGCGCTCGGCGTAGTACTCGGCCAGCTCGGGGAAGTGCGCGGCCTTGTCTTCCAGGCCGGTGTGCATCGACCCCATGATCACGCGGTTGCGCAACGTCGTGAAGCCGAGGTCCAGCGGAGCCAGCAAGTTCGGGTAGTCGGTCATCACGCGTCCTTCTCGTGGTGGAGAGCAGCGAGAACTTCGTCGAACCACTCGACCTGGCCCTCCTCGACGCGGATGCCGCCGCGCAGGACCAGGTACTGGTGCAGGTGCCTGCCTTCGAGACCGGCCGGAGCGGGGAAGTCGCGCTTCTCGATCTGGCGGTAGACGTCGAGGCGTTCGGCGTGCGCGGCACGGTGCCGGACGATCTCCGCGGCGACGGCGCCGGGATCCCCGAAGCTCGCGCCGCGGATCTTCACCGCGAGTTCGACGGGCCCGGCCGACGGGTCCGGTTCGCCCAGCCAGCGGACGAGTTCGGCGCGTCCGCCTTCGCCGACCGTGTAGACCTTCTTGTCCGGCCGCCCGGACTGCGCGACGACGTCGACAGCCACCCAGCCGGCCTCTTCCATCCGCTTCAGCACGCGGTAGATCTGCTGGTGGGTGGCGCTCCAGAAGAGCCCGATCGACTTCTCGAACCGGCGCGTCAGCTCGTAGCCCGAGCCGGCGCGCTCGGACAGCGAAACGAGGATCGCGTGCTCCAGTGCCATCCCCCGAGGGTGCTATGCAACGAGTTGCAGTGCAACGAGGTGCCCGTCACTTCACTCACCCGGGTGAGGCGCAGCGTTGTTCACAAAACGGGTCGACGAATCTGCGTAAAAGACCAGGATGGGAGGAGTGCACCCGGTACTCGAACTGATCTCCGAACGGCTGGCGACCGGCAGTGTCCCGGGCGAACGCACCGACGGCCGGCGCCTCGCGCTGGCCATCGAGGGCGGAAGCAGCCGCGGCACCTACTCGAGCGGCATGGTCCTGGCGCTGGACGAACTGGGCGTCACGCCCGCGTTCGACGCCGTCTACGGCTCGTCGGCCGGCGCGCTGAACGGCGCCTGGCTGCTCTGCGGCCGCTCCTCGACCGGCGTGCGGACCTGGTGGAACCCGGTCGTCATGCGGCGGATCATCAACCCGCTGCACACCCTGCGCGGCCGCGCGGTGATCGACCTCGAATACCTCGTCCACCAGGTCTATTCGGTGCTGGAGCCGATGGACTTCCCGGCGATCCTGGCCAACCCGGTGACGTTCCACCCGCTGGCCACCGACGCCGACACCGGCGAGTCCACCGACCTGCACCCGTTCATCGACGACGTCGACGCGATCAAGGTCGCGCTCGCGGCGTCGTCCTGCATGCCGGTGCTGGCCGGGCCGCCGATCCCGATGGCCGGGCGCCGGTTCGTCGACGCCGGGGTGGCCGAGCCGATCCCGTTCCGCACCGCACTCGCCCAGGACGCCACGGATGTGCTGGTGCTGCGCACCCGTCGCATGGACGAGCTGCCGGTCCGGCCGCCGCGGGTGCAGGACGTCGTCGTGCCGCGGTTCCTGCGCCGCCAAGCGCCGGGCACGATCACCGCCTGGCACGACACCTACCGCCGCGACGTCGAGGACGAGGAGATCCTCGCGACCGACCCGCGCATCCTCAGCGTCCGGCCGCCGATGGGCGCACCGGACGTGGCGGTGCTGGAACGCGATCCCGAGGTGCTGCGCAAGGCCGTCGACCTGGGCCAGAGCGCGGTCCTCGACGTCCTGGAGGGCCTGCGCGAAGCGTCCTAGACGCGTACGGCGTGATTGGCGCGGGACTGGACGACCAGCCGCTGCGTGCCCAGCGAAACGGCCAGGTAGAGCAGGATCGACGCGCTGCCCAGGCCCTTCGCGCTGCTGTCGATCAGCGCGTCGAGTCCGATGTGGACACCGATCCCGGCCAGCCACAGCACGATCGTGAGCCAGGTGCCCTGGCGGAACAGCTGCCCGTCCTGGCGCCAGAGCCGCACGGTGTACCCGCGGACCACGCCGAACCCCGCGGCCAGCAAGAGGCTTCCCACGAGCAGCCCGATCACCAGGCGCGACGACGACGCGGACTTGAAGAACGCGCTCAGCTGGAGCATCCCGAGCACCAGCAGGATCAGCAGCACGGTCGGCTTGCGATCCTCCCGGACCGGGCGCTTCTGCGTCTGGCGCCACAGGATCCAGGCCACGACGACGAGTCCGATGAGGATGTTGACCGAGCTGTTCACGAGCGTCCCTTCCGCGGTGCGTGGACACCACGGTGCTCGCGCCGGCGCCCCGGAGCGTCAACCCGGGGGTGGAAGCCGGGTGGATCAGGGCTTGCGGGCGATGCCGCCGATCACCCGCGACTCGGACGGCGAACCGGCGAACACGGTCTGGTCGTCCGGGTGCCACGCCGGCGCGTAGACGAGCCCGGGCGCCAGCATCGGCCAGCCGCCGAAGAAGCGCTCGAACTCGGCCATCGGCCGCAGGAACCCCGGGTTGGTCGTGGTCTCGTAGTACTCGAGCAGGTCGATCAGGGCCTGCCGCTCGTCGTCGTTGACCGGGTTCTCGTTGGTCATCTGCGACAGCACCAGCAGCGACCCGGGGGCGAGCTTCCGGCGGTAGAAGGCGAGCAGCCGGTCGGGGTTCCGGTCGTCCTTGATGAAGTGCATGACGGCGTTGATCACCAGCGCGATCGGCTGCCGCACGTCGATGATGGCCGAGGCGGCCACCCGCTCCCAGAGGTCTTCGGGCTGCAGGAAGTCCGCCGCGATCGCGTGGTGGCGTTCCGGGTCGGCGGTGTCGGCGAGCAGCAGCGTCGAGTGCGCGAGCGCGATGGGCTCGTTGTCGATGTAGAGCACGCGGGTGTCGAGCTCGTCGCGCGTCTCGTCGGCGACTTCGTGCACGTTGCCCGCCGTCGGCAGCCCGGAGCCGATGTCGACGAACTGGCGGATGCCGGCGCGCACGCACTCGCGCACGGCGCGGCCGAGGAACTGGCGGCTGGTCAGGCAGTAATCGCCCATCAGCGGCAGCCGGGCGCGGACCTTCTCGGCGAACGCGCGGTCGATCGCGTAGTTCGTGCTCCCGCCGATGAAGTAGTCGTAGATCCGGGCGGCGGAGGGCCGGTCGAGACTGCTCTCGACGGCTTTGAGCGCGTCGTCGTGGTTGATCATTCGCGTCCCCTGCCTGCTTCGTGGCCCATGCTAACCACCGAAGCGGACGCGTTGATCACGCCGGGGACAACGCCTCCCGATAGGCGTTCACGGACGCCGTCAAACGGTCGAGTTCGCCGCGCATCCGGGCGAGTCCGGCTTCGTCGAGGCCCATCGCGTCGCCGATCACGTCCGGGACGCCGACGGCCTTGTCGCGCAGCGCCTTCCCGGCGTCGCTGAGGCTGACCATGACCGCGCGCTCGTCGTCGGTCTGCCGGTTGCGCAGCACGAGACCGGCCGCGTGCAGCCGCTTGAGTAGCGGCGACAGCGTGCCGGAGTCGAGGTTCAGCTCGGCGCCGAGCTCCTTGACCAGGCGGTCGTCCTGCTCCCAGAGCGCCAGCATCACGAGGTACTGGGGGTAGGTCAGGTCGAGCTCCGCGAGGACGACCCGGTACAGCGACGTCACCGCGCGGGACGCCGAGTACAGGCCGAAGCAGAGCTGGTCGTCCAGCCGCAGTGAGCCGTTCTCCGTCATGGCGGCCTCCTCTCTCGTAACTCTCCATGGTCCCCGATCGGGTGGTGAGTGGCAACTTAAGTGCCCCTGATCTCATTGAGCAATATTAAGTTGTGCACAACTCAGTTGGGAGCTACCTTTATGGCATCAGCTTGCTCCACCCGCCCCGAGGAGGCAGAGATGACCGCCAATCCGCACCACATCGCTCTGGAACCGGCCGCACAGGCGTTCGCCGAGGCCACCGACCAGCCGCCGTACCTGTTCCAGCTGCCGCCGGAGGAGGGGCGCAAGGCCGTCGACGGCGTGCAGGACGGCGAGATCGCCATGGCCGACGCCGAGATCGAGGTGCTGACCGTGCCCGGCGGGCCGACCGGCGAGGTCGAGACCCGGATCGTCCGCCCCGCGGGTGTCGAGGGTCCGCTGCCGGTGATCGTCTACGTTCACGGCGCGGGCTGGGTCTTCGGTGACTTCCACACCCACCAGCGCCTGGTGCGCGAGCTGGCCGCCGGGACCGGCGCGGCCGTCGTCTTCCCGGAGTACGACCGCTCGCCGGAGGCGCGCTACCCGGTCGCCATCGAGCAGAGCTACGCCGTGGCGAAGTGGGTCGCCGAGCACGGGGCCGAGAAGGGGCTCGACACCACGCGCATCGCCGTCGCCGGCGACTCGGTCGGCGGGAACATGACCGCGGCGCTCACCATCCTCGCCAAGCAGCGCGGCGACGTCACCTTCTTGCAGCAGGTGCTGTTCTACCCGGTCACCGACGCGAACTTCGACACCGGGTCGTACACGGAGTTCGCCGAGGGCTACTTCCTCGCCCGCGAGGGCATGAAGTGGTTCTGGGACCAGTACACGACGGACCCGGCCCAGCGCGCGGAGATCACCGCGTCCCCGCTGCGCGCGTCCCTCGAGGAGCTCGCCGGGCTGCCGCCGGCCCTCGTGATCACCGGCGAGGCGGACGTCCTTCGCGACGAAGGCGAGGCGTACGCGGCGAAGCTGCGTCAGGCCGGCGTGCCCGTCACGGCCGTGCGGTACCAGGGGATCATCCACGACTTCGTGATGGTGAACTCGATGCGCGAGACGCACGCCGCCGAAGGCGCGATCACGCAGGCGATCTCCGTGCTGTCGCGGGCTTTCGCGAAGTGAATTCCTGAGAGAGCGCTGAGTGGCCAACGCGTTGCGGCCCTATGACGGAACTCACAGGGCCGCAACGCAGGTGGTGGGTCAAACGTGCTATATACGCGAGTCCCGTAATCCGGGCGCGCGATTTGCCCGCCTGGAAGGACCCGTCCCATGCACCTGAGCAGCATCCGGCTGGACTCGCCGGTCAACATGATCATCGTGGTCGTGCTGACGCTGCTCGCGATCATCGCGGTGCCGTGGTTCTGGGACCGCTGGAAGCGCAAGCGGCTGTGGCGCAGCGCGACGATCCTGCTCGCGGTCGTCCTCCTGGTCGTCTCCACCGGCATGGCGGGCAACATGATCGGCGGGTTCTTCCCGACGGTCGGCTCGCTGCTCGGCACCGGCGTCTACTCCGCGCCGGGCACCGACGCCGAGGCGGCGCAGAACGGCGAGGACCTCGAGAAGCTGCGGGACACCGCGGTGGCGCACGCCCGTGAGGGCAAGGGCACGGTCGTCCACATGAAGGTGACCGGGCGCCGGACCAAGATCACCCGCGACGTCACCGTCTACCTGCCGCCGCAGTACTTCGACGCGGGCTTCAAGGAGCTCAAGTTCCCGGTGGTCGAGTGGATCCCGAACTACCCGTCCGGCCCCGAGGTCGTCACCGCCGGCTACCACCTGCCGGAGCAGCTGGACGCGGCGATCGGCAAGCGCGTGCTGCCCCCGACCGTGGTGATCGTGCCGGACCCGACCGGCGTCCCGAAGGTCGGCCACGACACCGAATGCGTCGACGAGGTCAACGGCACCGCGAACGACACGTACCTGACCGCGGACCTGCGGGACTGGGCGCTGCAGAAGCTCGGCGCGGCGCCGGACCGCCGGGCCTGGACGATCGCGGGCTGGTCGTCCGGCGGGTACTGCGCGATGAACCTCGTGACCCGGCACCCGCAGTGGTACGGACAGGCGGTCAGTGTCAGCGGGTACGACAAGGCGCAGGTCGACTCCGAGACCGAGGACCTCTTCCACGGCCGGCAGGACATCAACGACGCCAACAACGTCCGGCTGAACGTGCGCCTGCACCCGTCGCCGGTGGACATCCTGGCCATCGCGGGCGACAAGGAGAGCTACGAAAGCTTTGCGATCGACCAGATCCGTAACGCGGCCCGGCCGCCACTGCGGTTTTCGTCGTGGCGGATCCCGGATGCCGGGCACAACATGAACACCTTCAAGTCCCAGATCCCCGACGTCCTCGCGTGGATCGGCGCGCACAGCACGGCTCCCGGCCCGGTCGGCCGACAGGTCGAGACCACCGGCGGCGTGCAGCCCTGGCCGCTGCCGCGTTCGGGCGCGCACGGCGCGCTCGCCGACACCGACCAGTAGCCGTTCATCGTCCATTGAGGACGGTCCGGCGATTTCCGACATCGTTGTCATCGGTGTGGTGCCAGTGATCGGACGTCTGGGGGTTTTCGCCTCGTTTCGCGCACAGTGGTCGCGGGGTACCTGGGTGCGGTGACAGTCGTCACCACATGCTGGGAAGGACTGGAGTCATGGCTCACGCGAAAGGCGCACGCATCCGGGTTCGCGGCCTGCAGCCGGCGCAGGTACTGGCCGGACTGGCCGGGATCGCGTTCATCATCGTCGGCATCATCGGATTCACCAGGACGGGCGTCGGGAACTTCGCCGGTCACCACGACGCCGGGTTGTGGCGGTTCTCCGGCAATCCCCTGACCAGCCTCGTCCGCGTCGTCACCGGCGTGGTCGGCCTGCTGCTCGCGTTCGGTTCGGGCCGCGCCCGGACGTTCGGCTGGCTGCTGTTCATCGGTTACGGCGCCCTGTTCGTGTGGGGCCTGATGATCGACGGCCTCATCTCGAACAACCCCTTCGCCAACGCCGGCAACCCGATGGACCTCGGCCCCGCCGACACCTGGCTGCACCTCGGTGTCGCCGCGCTCGGTCTGCTGATCGCCGTCCTGCCGGCCCGCCGCACCATTCTCGTGCCCGAGGAAGACGAGGTGGTCGACGAGCCGACCGTCGTCGAGCAGCGCACCGACCGTGTCGTCGACAACGACCGGGTGACCGAACGCGTCCCGGTTGTCGAGGGTTCCGCCGCCGACCGCGACCGCGTCGCCGTCGCGGACACCGAGGCGCCCCGTCGTCGTCGGCCGTTCCTGCGTCGTGACCGCAACGAGCAAGGCCCGGAAGTCGCTCGTGAAGAGCGTCCGCCGGGCCTCGCGCACTAGATCAGTGGGTTCGGGTGGTCAGTAGCTGTAGCCACCCGAGTCGCTGGAGCTGCTGCTCCCCGTACCGCCGCTGCTGGCCGGAGCCTGGCTGGTGGCGGCGGTCGCGGGGTTGGTGCCGAGCTTGCAGCCGGCGGGCTCGATGACGAACCAGGTGCCGTTGACGCCCATGCCGTTCGCGTCGCCCGGCTTCAGGTCCTTCGAGAAGGTGTAGACGGGCCAGCCGCCGATGGTGACCTGCTCGGTGCCGTCCGCGCGCTTGATGCTGCCGAGCAGCTTCGAGTCGATGCCCTGCAGTTCGACCTTGCCGTTGGAGAGCACCGGCGGCCAGGTCTTCTGGCAGTCGCCGTTGCAGGCGGACGTCTTGGCCTTCTTGGTGTCCTTGGTGAACAGGTAGAGCGTCATGCCGTTCTGGTCGGTGATCGCGTCGCCGAGGCCGTCGATCTTGGTGGCGCTGAGCTTCACGACGCCGGCTTCGGTCCCGGTTCCGGTCGCGGCCTGCTGGCCGGCCTTGCCACCCTTGGCGTTCGAGGCGTACCAGGCGCCACCGACACCCTGGCCGGTCGCGTCACCGGCCTTGGCGTCCTTGGCGTAGCGGTAGAGCGCCCACCCGCCGACGGTGATCTGCTCGGTCCCGTCGGTCCGGGTCACCTTCCCGACGAGGCTCTTGTCGACGCCTTGGACCTGCACGTCCCCGGTGGCCAGCATCGGCGGCCAGGCCTTGGCGCAGTCACCGTCGCAATTGGACTTCGGCGGCTTGGCCGTGTCCTTGTCGAACCGGTAGAGGGTCATGCCGTTCTGGTCGGTCAGTACCTGTCCCACAGCGGCGACATCGGCGACGACGAGTTTCGACTCGTTCGACGCCGGGGCCGCGTTGCCCAGCTGGCCGCCGCCGGTGCCACCAGCCGCCGCCGGAGCGATGACGGGCTGTGCGGTTTCGGCGCCCGAGCAAGCGGTGAGCACTGCCAGCCCGGCTGCCGCAGCGGCGACGGAGACGGCGATGCGCGTGCGAAGCATGGAAGTTCTCCTTGTGTCCGTTGGGATTGTCCGCCGCTCGGTGCGGCTGCCTGATACCCACTACACGGACACTCCGCGGAGGCGGTTCAAAGTATTTTCGCGAACCTTCCGACGCAGGTCGGGACCATGAGCCCGCCCGCGCGGCCGAGTGCGGTCCTCTACTACGCGTCGCGGCCCGCGGCTGTGTCTGCCGTTGTGGCCGCGGCCTTGTCTGCCGCGTGGCCAGCTGCTTCGCCCGTCGCGGTGCCCGCCGTTGTGGCCGCTGCTTCGCCGGCCGCGTCACCCAGGGCCCGGTCGACCAGCGTGGCCGCCGCGCCGGTGTAACCGGCCGGGTCGAGGAGGCCGTCGAGCGCCGCCGGGGTGAGCACACCGGTGATCGCGGGCAGCTCGTCCAGCACGTCGCGCAACGGCCGGTCCTCACGAACCGCGCGCTGGGACGCCTCGCCGAGCAACTCCTTGGCCGTCGCCTTCCCGAGCAGCGGCGCAAGCACGGCCGACAGTCGTTCGGAGACGATCAGCCCATGCGTCGAGGCCAGATTGACCCGCATCCGATCCGGCTGCACGGTCAACCCACGCGCCAGTTCGACGGCCGTGTACGCAGCACCCCCGGTCAGCCGCAGACACTCCCGGACGAGCTGCCACTCGGCATGCCAAACCCCGGCCGAACGCTCATCCTCGGCCAGCATCGACTGCGTGACCCCCGCGGCCAGCACGGGCACCTGCAGCGCGGCGGAGCGGATCAACGTCGCCAGCACGGGGTTGCGCTTGTGCGGCATCGCGGAAGACCCACCCCGCCCAGCTGCGGCCGGCTCAGCGACTTCGCCCAGCTCGGTCCGAGTAAGCGTCTCGACGTCGACCGCCAGCTTCCCCAGCGCACCGGCCGTGAAGGCCAGCGCACCGGCGAGGTCCACGACGGGCGTCCGCAGCGAGTGCCAGGGCAGCACGGGTGCGGCCAACCCGGTCTCCTCGGCGAAGGCCGCAGTCAGCCGCTCCGCATACCCACCGTCGGCCGCGCTGACGCCCGCAGGCTTGGTGCCCGCAGCACCGGCGCCAGCAGACCCGCCCTCCGCAGGCACAGTGCCCGGCAACTCCGCGTCAGCACGCACAGCGTCGGCGTGCCCGCGGTCGGACCGCCCGGCGCCAGCCCGCTCGGCGTCGGCGAGACGCGAGTACTCGACGTACGCCGCCAGCGTCCCGGCCGCGCCACCCAGGGAGACCGGCAGCCCGCCGTCCAGTACGCGCCGGACTCGGGCCGCCGCGTCCAGCACCAGCCGGCGCCAGCCCGCGGCCTTGAGCCCGAACGTCGTCGGCACGGCGTGCGCGGTCAGCGTCCGGCCGGCCATGACCGTGTCCCGGTGCGCGCGGGCCAGGTCGGCCAGCGCTTCCGCCGTGGCGTCGAGGTCGTCGGCGAGCGGTCGCAGCGTCCGGTCGGCGACCAGCATCATCGCGGTGTCGAAGATGTCCTGGCTGGTCGAGCCCCGGTGCACGTACTCGGCGGCGTCGGGCGCGCTCGCGCCGACGGCCGACGTCAGCGCCTTGACCAGCCCGACGACCGGGTTCGCGGTCGCCCGCGACCCCCGCGCCAGCTCGACGGCGTCGATCCGCGCGCTGCCCGCCGCCTCGGTGATCGCATGCGCGGCCGCCGGGGGCACGGTGCCGAGCCGGGCCTGCGCTCTCGCCAGCGCCGCTTCGGCGTCGAGCATGGCGCGCAGCCAGGCTTCATCACCGGTCGACGTCTCGGCCGGAGTCCCGGCCCGCACCGGAGACAGCAGCCCGGAATCGGGGTCGACGGTCATAGTGCCAGCATCGCACGCATCCGGCCTCCCGCCCGGCCGAGCAGTCACCCGACGGCGCGACCGTGCCTCGTCTCGCTGGGCCCGGTCAGCCGAGGCCGCGAGCGGGCTCACCGAGGCGAGTCAGTCGAAGAACGCAGGCATGCCTCACCAGACAGGCATCCGGAAGCGCAACGGTGGCTCGCCGAGCGCGTCGGCCGACCTCCGCCGCTGTCACCCGGTCGCGTCTGGCACGCTCTCCGTCCATGAGTGACGCCACATCCGGCGAAGACACCGCCGCCGCATCCGAGGAACGGTTGTTCGCCGCCGAGCGGCTCGTCTTCTTCTCCGACGCCGTCGTGGCCATCGCCATCACCCTGCTCGCGCTCGAGCTGCCGCTGCCGGAGGGCATCACCGGCACCGAGTTGCTGCGCTCACTCGGCGATCACAAGTCCGAATACGTCTCCTTCCTGATCAGTTTCGCCGTCATCGGCGGCCACTGGCGTGCCCACCATCGCCTGTTCGAGCACGTCACCACGGTGAACGCCGGCCTGATCAGGATCAGCTTCAGCTGGCTGCTGATGCAGGTGATCATGCCCTTCGCCACGAAGGTGATCGGCGAAGACGGCGCGTTCGAATTCCGCTTCGTCTTCTACGCCGTCGTGCAGGTCATCGCGATGACCGCGTTCCTCCTGATGGTCTGGCAGATCCAGCGTCACCACCTGTACCGCACGGACACCCCGCCGGAGCTCTTCGGCAGGACTTACCGCGGGTCCGGCGTGATGATCGCCGCCTTCGCCGTGTCGATCCCGGTCGCTTTCTTCACGCAGTGGGCCTACGCCTGCTGGATCGTCGTTCCGCTCGTCTCCGGTCTCCTCCTTCGGTCCCGCAAAGCCTGATCACTCGCCCGTCACGCCGTCGACCCGTTCGCGGATCAAGTCGGCTTGTCCACAGTGGCGCGCGTACTCGCCGACCATCCGCAACATCAGCCAGCGCAAGGTGAACGGCGTGCCGGTGCTGATCCGGGTGCCGGTCGAGTCCACTGTGCTCGCCGCGACGATCGCCCGTGACCGCTCGCATTCGGCGTGCCACAAAGCAAACGCCTCTTCGACGCCGCCATCCAGCACGGTGAACTCGAAGTCCGGGTCGTCGTCGGAGGTGTAGAGGTTCGGGACGTCCTCGCCCGCGAACTGGATCCGGAACCACCACCGTTCGACGGCGGTGAGGTGCCGCAGCAGCCCGTGCAGGGACAGCGTCGACGGCGATACCGAGCGCTCCGACAACTGCGCTGGAGCCAGGCCGGCGCACTTCAGCTCGAACGTGCGCCGGTAGTAGTCGACGGTCTCGGTCAGGGCCTGCAGCTCGCCCGCGACCTGGGTCAGCTCCGCTCGCTCGCCGGTGAGCCGCGGGCCGTAGACGATGTGTTCGGTCATGTGCGGAGCGTGCCAGAGGGGTACGACAATTTCGCTTCGCGGCGGCGGCCGGTGACCGGGCAACGGCCGATAAGCCCAGTTCAGACACGGTTTCGCGGACCCGGTAACGAATCTTCGGGAGCGGCGATCTGATCTTCGTCACCTGCTGCGCGGTACCAGTCCCCACCGGTCGGAGCGGCACCCTTCGGTTCGGAAACAGGAGAACAAACTATGGAGCGAACCGGTCGAAGAGCCGCCGTTCTGGCCGCGCTGGCCGCGGCGGTCCTGCTGGCGGCACCCGCGGTCGCGTCCGCGGCCCCGCCCGCCAGCGCGATCGACGTCAGCGACACGAATCTCCACGCCGGCGACACGTTCACGGTCACGGAGCAGATCTACAACCCGACCGACTTCACGGTCACCGGGGCGAAAGCGGCGGTCTACACCAAGGAAACGCCGATCGTCGACCTGGTGGACCTGGTGTCGTGCACCGGTTCGATCGCGCCGTGCGGGCCGTACTTCAGCAGCTTCCGCGGCGGTGTCGGTGACCTGGGCCCGGGTGAGAGCGGGTCGGTGACGTTCACCTTCAAGGTCAAGGACGACGCCATCGGCGGCCAGTTCACGCTGCAGCACCAGTTCGCGGGCGACAACTACGCGTTCGGCGTCGAGGACGGCCCGGCCGTCACGATCACGGCGGCGCCGAAGGCCGACGTCAAGGTCGCGCTGACGGCCACCCCGCGCATCGGCGTGTTCGCTCGCGTCGACTACGTGGTGACGGCCTCGAACACCGGCCCGGCCTCGGCGACCGGCGTCCGCGTGACGGTCAACCCGGGTGCGAACCGCGCGGTCATCTCGACGACCGGCTGCACCAAGACCGGCGCGACGCTCAGCTGCGCGATCGGCACCCTGGCCCCGGGCGCCTCGGCGACGGCCAAGTTCACGTCCGAGGGCGGCATCCTCGCCTGGGGCGCGTTCACGGCCACGGCCCAGCGCGCGGCGAGCACCCCGGCCGACCCGAACACGGCCAACGACACGGCGTCGAAGAAGTGCACGGCGTACACGGGTCTGTACGTGACGTGCTGATCCGTCCATAAGGGAGCGTCAGAGCGCGAAGTCCGCCGTGCGGCCCCGGTGCCGCACGGCGGACGCGGTCTCCTCGACGCTGTGCTCAGAGGTGTCCAGCACGAACCGCTCGAGCTCACCCAGCGCGGCGAACGCGCCGTGCATCCCCTTGATGGGCTCGGCCTCGGTGAGCTCCCGGCCTTCACGGGCGGTCCCGCGCGCGAGGGTCACTTCCAGACTCGGTCGCAGCACGACGTAGAACAGGTCCAGACCGTCCCGCTCGACGGCGTCGCGGAACGGCTGAAGAGCCCACGGCCCGACGACGCCGTCGAGGACGACGTCATAACCCCCACGGGCGTAGCCACAGGCGGCGTCGGCGAGCACGCCGAGCACGACCTCGTTCTGCCGCGCGGCGCCGGGCAGGTACGGCGGCACGAACCCGGTCCGGATCCAGACGTAGAAGCTGTCGGTGTGCAGGTGGACGGTCGGCCGCGCCGCCCCCGCGGCGACCAACTGGGCCACGGTGGACTTCCCGGCCCCGGGCGGCCCGGTGAGGATCAGCAGCGAACCGGCGTCGTCAGGCATGGACGCCATCATGGGCACCGCCGCCGGCCAAGACCGGTCTTGACCTTCCCGGCGGCCTGATCCACCCGCGGAGGGCCGCCGCGCAGGTCCCGGCTAAGCTGGTAGCGCGGGCCGTTAGCTCAATTGGTAGAGCTGCGGACTTTTAATCCGTAGGTTCTGGGTTCGAGCCCCAGGCGGCCCACTGTTGATCATGCGTCTGAACTGCGGAAACGTTCGATTTGACGATCTTTTCGCAGGTCGGGTGGATCTGTGTGGCCCGCTGTGTGGCCGAGGTCACGGGTTCCGGTGATCAGATTGGCCTGCGCGCACATGTCGGCACCCGGATGTTCGATCTGGCGGTAGCGGTCGTTTTATGTTGCTGCTGCGGGGAAATCGTCGTTGCGGCGATGGGCGGTCGGCGCCCTCTGGGCGTGGTTTCCGCGTCTGTGTTCGTCGGGCGTGGTGTGTCCGTGGGTGAGGCCCGGCGGTGCCGGAGCGGTTCGGCACGGCGCGCGTAACGGAGACGCGTCGGAGCCCCCTGGTGCTGGGCCGCCACCACCGTGTGACCGCGTTTCCCCAGCTCAGGGTCGATGTTTTGGTGCTTGTTGAAGGGGTGAACGTGCGGACTTACCGTCCGAGGGTCAGGTTTCCCGCACTAGCTGGCACTGGGCGGCACGTTCCGACACTCGGTGGCACTGCCCGCTACGCGTCGGCAGTGGAGCGGGAGCCGGGCCCGGTGCAGACGGCCGGACGGTGCCGCGAACAGGGACGTTCCGATCTTCTCGGCGGCCTGGTGGCGCGTGCTGGGATAGAGGGAGACGTAGTAGTCGGCGGTGAAGGACATCGAGGCGTGTCCGAGCATCTCCTGGATGCTCTTGAGGTCGTTGCCGGCGGCTAGGGACAGTGAGGCCGCGCCGTGACGGAGGTCGTGTAGCCGGATCGGCGGCAGGTTCGTGCGCTCGACCAGCAGGTCCTCGAACTCATGGGTGAACAGATCGCGCCGGCAGGGCATCCCGCTGGGTGTGGTGAACAGGTACCGCTCTCCGCTTGGTCCTGCAGGGAGTCCGGCAGCGCCGCACCAAGCCGGCGGTGACATGGTCAAGAGCGATGGTCCGTGTGCTGCGGCGGCTCTTCAATTTTCCGTCATCGTCCTCCTGCTCCTCGGGGTCCGGCCCGGTGATGACGAACAGCTCGTTGTGTCGCAGGTCCACGTCGACCTCGCGCAAGGCGGCGGCTTCGCCGCGGCGCAGGCCGGTGACGGCCACGAGGTGGTAGTACAGGTAGCGCTTGTGTCCGGTTATGGCGTTGAGGAACTCGATCGTCTGTTCTCGCGTCCACACGGACACTGGTCCTGGACGCCATCCGGTTGACCGCCAGCGTGCCACTCGTTCCTCGGTCCACACATACGGCCGTGGCGGCGCCGCTTCCGGGAGCTCGATCTCCCGACCTCGTGCCGGGTTGTGCGCCAGCAGCCCGAGACCGACCGCGGTGGTCAGGGCAGAACTCAACGTCGCCCGGACGCGCGTCACCGTCGACGGCGCCAGCTGTCCATACGGGGACCCGCTCCCGGCCGCGATCGCAGTGAACGCCTTCTGCACGTCGCTCACGCCGAGTGTCACCAACGGCAGCTCGCCCAGCTGTGGAATCAGGTATGTAAGGACATGCTGCCGGTAGGACCGGCGCGTCCTGGGACGCAGCCGGACGGTGCGGATCCAGTGCTCCAGCCAGTGACCGGTCGTCAGCCCGATGCCCTTGGCCGTCGCCGCGACTTGTTGCCGGGCGGCTCTCGCGGCCTCCTCCGAGGCGTAGCCACCGCGACGCGCCCGCGAACGAGACCCGTCCGGAGCACGCAACCCTTCGACCACAAACCACCACGACCCATGCCTCGGCTCACCCAACCGGTGGCAACGCGCACCCAGCTGCCTCCCCGTCACCGGACACCGGCACCCACATCGCTTGAACACTCCATCACCCGATGTCATGGTCATACACCTCATTCACAAGACGACCCGTTACTGCGCCCTCGCAGGCCGCTGTGGCGGTGGGGTCTATCCCGTGATCGGTGTTTCCGGCGTTGTTGATCAGTAGGTCTCGGCTCCCGGCCAGCGGTCACCGAACGTGATGGCGAACGCGTTGATCACTGGCTTCCACCGCATCGTCCACCGGGCGC